>NZ_JBBHKB010000001.1:0-1589461 GCF_037482965.1 Pedobacter anseongensis
AATGACTTGCGGCTTTTTTATTGCATAATAAAATCACATTCAACAGTTGGGTAAAACCATGCAGATTAAAGCCCCACTAATACAGCGGTTATTAATTACTGGGAGTTTCTATAGTTAAAAAATATTTACCAGTAAATTAATTATTCACCTATCAATATTCTGAAAAATTAGTAGCTAAGCCTTTAATGATCGTCAATTCAACGCTTATTTAACAAATATTTAACATTAAATATCAAAAAATGCAAAACAATTATTCTAATTTTGCGTTATACATCTTAGTTATCGATACTGAAAAAGCAGTTTTGTCATAGAAATAACATGAAATATAAATAAATTAAAAAATACTTAGTGTAAATTATACACCATTAAAAATTATTTCTATATTTGTATCATCATTAGTTGCTAAAGGATTTTAACAGCTACAAAAAAAGAAATTACATTCCATAACAGGAATAAAAAAATAACCCGTTCATACAGGTTTATATTTGGTTAGAAAAAGAGATAAGTCTGGATGGATTATCTCTTTTCTTGTTTTAGGGTTGTTTTATGCGCTTTAATTACCAACCAAGGCAGGTTATAGTTTAAGTCGTTTATTAATATGTTAGTAATTTCTTTTCAAATCTAAGGGTTTGGATTATCATTTGCTATGTTCTCGTCCCTATTTATTTACTTCTCGTCCCCGTACTAGCAAAAAATTATATCTCTCGTCTCCGTAATTTTACATCATTCCATCATCAGCATAGCTATAAAACCATCTTTCGTGATAATCATGTGATCACATACTTTTATATCTAGTAATTCTCCTGCCTGTCTAAGCTTCTTAGTTATGTGTGTCTACCAAACTTGAATTGATATTTCCGCTTGGGTGGTTATGCGCTAGGATAATCGAACTAGCTTCTTTCTCCGCTTAAGCCACCATTTGGAGAGAGGAATGGATTTAGGATGTTGCCATAACTTGATATTTTTATAAATCTTTATGGCTAGTTAAGGTAGTTAAGCTTGAAATAAATTTAGGTTAAGCAGTTTGGTCAGTTGAAAAACCAAATCTTATATATTGCACGTTATGAGTTCCACCAATTTGTCCAGAAACCATTATTCTACCTAAATCATTAGCTTTAAATTCTAAAAAACCATCGGAATCTGTATCTCTAATTGTAGCAGTTCCGTCCAATAAATCATACATTCTTGATAGCTGGTCAACAAATGTTAATATATCTATACGATTAAAACAAAAGTTTGAAGCTCCTGAAAACCCATTTGAAATAACTGAGACTTTAATAGTGAAGTAATCTTCAACTAAATAATCAACATTAAAGAATAGACTTTCTGAAACACTATTAGTTTCCAATGTTATTACTTCTCCGATTTGCGTCATTACTATTTAAATTTAAAGTCATCAACTGCGACAATTACGCCATTCTCGAATTTTTCTACATCGTGTATTTCCACGCCATGTGCATTTGTATTTGTCATCTTCCTCCAACCAAACCATCTTGAGTCAGCAAGGGGCGGAAGACTGACCATAGTTCCAACATGAGGATTTGACATAATTTCTTTCATGGCAAGCTGTTCAATTAGGTTATTTGCAACGGTTCTACCAGTTGAACCTAAGCCTAAGGGAGCAAGGCTAGGACTAAATGGTTTCGCTAATTCGGTACTAACTTTAGTAGGCGAAATTTAAGCTTCATTCAAAAACCGTTACCAACGCTAGCGTGGTAGCGATAATCAACAAAAGACTAAGCGACCAAAATAAATAACCGTTTATCTTAAATTTCGCTTTAACCCATCTAATGGAAGTTAGCACCAGCATAAAAAGCAAGAGCACCAGCGCAGGAATAGTTAATAGCTGTCGAAAAACACCTATTAACACAAATGTTAAATGCAGAACAAAGGTATCTAGAAGCAAAAAGCCAAAAAAAGCCGTCAATAAACAACTTCCATAAAGCAGATTCTTATTACTAATTTCTCGCAGCATGATATTAAGATTAGCGTATCACAAGATAACTATTTTTTTTCACAAACCTTTTTCCATCAGCCTTGTTATTCCTTTCGAACTAAAAAGCTACAGCAATGGATATCAACGAAAATATCGCAGGATTAGGCAAAAATCATGATCAAGAAGCGCATGAAAACGATATTGCCAAAAAACAAAGTGAGGCAAAGCCCGCAGCAGAAAATCTAGATATGATGCCCAATAGCGTTAATGCAAAGGGGCAAAAAGAATTTCTTCCACCCTTACACGAAGAAGCGAATGATTATGCCATAGAAGAGCATAAGAAAGCCGAAGAATGGGAACATCGTAGTGACCAAAAAACCAACACCCCATAAACTAAATAACCATTTTAAACGTAAAGCAAGTAAATTCATCTGTAGAGTGTACTTCGAGCTTACCTTTATGGGCTTTTGCAATTTCTGCAGCAATATACAAGCCCAATCCTAAACCACGCTGAGTAGGTTCGATATCGCCTTTATAAAAGGGTTGAAATAATCGCTCCATCACACGCTCATCAATTCTATTTCCTTCGTTAGTTACACTTAATAAAAATTCATCGCCAATGGCAGAAACCACCACCTGTACGGGAGCACCACTTTTGCCATGCGTTAAAGCATTGCCAAGCAAATTAGATAAAAGTTGTGCCATGCGTTTTCCATCGCAATTAAAATTTTGTTCTAAAGTAAATTTTGTTTCAATAATATAATCTGGTGAAACCAGTCGAAGTTCTTCCACAATGTGTAAAAGTGTGGCTTCTAATTGTTCATCATTACTTAAATTTAGTTTTATGCCCTCACCTAAATGGCCTCTAGCAAAATCGAGGATATTTTCTATTAAACTCCTCATTCGCTGTGTAGAGGTTTGCACAATCGTAGCCATCCGTTTTACCCGATCTTCTACCGGCATGCGTAATAAAAGTTCTGATACATTTAAAATAGCACCAACCGGATTACGCAAATCGTGACCCAAAATGGCAATAAATTTATCTCTTAATTCTGCCGTTTTTTTAGCTTCAACCAATTGCGCTTCTTTTAACTCCAATTCATTAATGGCATGCAAATGAAAAGCAATTAAATCGGCAAAAAGCACAAACATGTTTATAATTTCGGCCTTGTTAATATCGGCAGGATTGGGGTCTATTGCACAAAGTGTACCAAAAAACACGCCACTTTTGGTAGTAATGGGTATAGAAATATAGCTCTGCAATCCGTATAGTTTTGGGGTATGGTGATTGGCGTAAACCTCATCCTTTGCCACATTATTAATAACAATAGGCATTTTATGCTGACGGATTTCGTGACAAAGGGTAGTTTCGACTTTTAATTCACCCCCAGGCAATAGACCAAATTGTATTTCGTCTCTAACCGCACAGGCCACCCATCGCTCTTCTGTTACCCGTGCAATTGCGGCGAAACCCATCCCCGTGGTACGACAAACCACCTCTAAGAGTGCGCTTACCACATCTATGCTACCAATAGCAGCAACGTCTGCTTCAATGTTCAAGTTAGTATTCAAATCTGTGCAATTTATCTATAAACGGTAATAAATAATCGTAAAGATTAGAGCGCTGAGTTGTTTGGCCAACAGGCTAGCTCTTAAAATAAATCTTAAAAGTAGTCCCTTTGTTAACTTGACTTTCTACTTCAATCTTACCACCCATAGCTTCGATCTGGTTTTTAGTGATGAATAATCCATAGCCCCTAGCATCGGCATTACCATTAAAGGTTTGATACATCCCAAACATTTTCTCGCCATATTTTTTTAGATCGATACCAATTCCATTGTCAGATACCCTAAGCACTTGTTGACCATTCTCTTCAAAACAGGTTAAAGAAATCACTGGATCGCGATCGGCATGACTATACCGAATAGCGTTCGAAATTAAATTCAATAAAATGCTTTCTAAGTAAGCCCGGTTATAATTGATCAAGACGTTTTCGTTTACTTTATTGATAATAGCTACTTTTCGATTTAAAATTTGAGCGTTAAGTGTAGATAATGTTCGTTGTATGTAATCGTTCAGATTCAAAGGTTCTAACACAATATCGATGCTGCTTTGAATATTCACCACATTATTAAGGTTAAGCAGGGTTTCGTTCAGGTTTTCGGCCACCGTTTTTAATAGTTGAATCATCTCTTTACGCTCTTTCGCTGATGCCGCGTTCTCAATGAGCTCGGTAATACCTTGAATATTACTAGCATGCGATCGTAAATTATGAGAAACGATATACGAAAAGTTCAATAATCGCTTGTTTTGCTCGGTTACCAAGTTAAACGAATGATTTAATGCCACTTCAGCCTGCTTTTGCGTGGTAATATCGATCATAATACCCCTTAGCTTTACGGGCTGCCCATGCTCTTCAATTACCGAAACAATATCGCGAATCCATACAATTGAGCCGTCCTTTGCAAAAATTCTATACTCTGCATCCAATTGTTTTTTCTTGATGATATTGTTGTTCAGGTACTCAACCATCATATCTCTATCTTCTGGATACAAGTGGTCTATCCAAAAAGTCGGACTGCTTTTCCATTGTTTTACGGAATACCCTAAAATATCTTCTACCTTTTTACTGATAAAGATTGATTCGTATGGTTCAATGTAACTTTCCCATACAATACCATCAATCGTGTTAATTAGCGATTGAATTCGATGTTGCGACTCAACTAAAACTTGTGCAGCAGCCTTTCGCGCACTTGAATCTTCCAAAATAATAATATGATTGGTAGGTTCTTCACCAGTTTTCCAAAGCGGTGTAATGATAACACTGCCCCATTTTACGTCACCCGTTTTACTTACGTAACGTTTTTCATCGTTAATCTGTCGTATTTCACCATTGATAAACAGTTTAAAAAGCCTCGATTCTTCTTCCACATCATCGGGATGTATTAACGTTTTTATCTTTTTATTAATCAACTCCTCGGCCGTGAAGCCCAAAAATTCGCACAAATATTTATTTACCTCTAATAATTCCCCTGTTTTCGAATTAACTCTTGCAATACCAATTGCTGCGTTATCGAAAATACCCTTAAACTTGCTCTCTGTATTGATTAAAAGCTTGCCCTGCTGCTTAAACATTTGCTGCAAGTCGGCCTGTTTAATGATTAAACGAGTTAACAAATAACTCGAAAGTATAGCTAAGCTCAATCCAAAAACGACAGTCGAAATAAGCTGAAACCAAACATCGAAACGATTTACATAGATAACATACAGTTTCCAATCGCCATCGGGAAAAACTATAGATTTCGATTGTTGGAATTTACTTGGATCCTCAAAATCAAGGAAAAATTCTTCCTTCTTAGTGGTCGAATTCTGTTTAGAAAATCGGAACTGATAATCTTTATATTTCGTATTATCAATTCCGGCAGATTTAAAAAAAGTATCTAGTTTGATTACTATTGCAGAAAAGCCCCAAAATTTATTATTAATGAAAACAGGCAATCTACCTACTAGTCCGGTTCCGCCCTGATTAAGCACTACCGGCCCTTGGTAATACATTTTTTTGCTCTTAATGGCTTTAGTTACCTCAGAAACTGTTTCCGGAACACTTTTAAAAAGGTCTAGATTTAATGCTTTTTCGTTCCCTTTTAAAGGATAAATATACTTTATAACCCCATCGGGAACCAACTGTACTGCTTGTAATTGAGGATTAGAACGAATTAACTTTTCGGCTACCGAGTTAAAATTTCTCGGCTCGCCCTTTTCGCCAATGGTTAGCGCAAGGGTAAGTGATACGGTATAATTATTTTTTAGTGATTGCTCTATATTTTCTTCAACTTGATTTAATATTGACGAAATCTCACGATTTTTGTTCTCCTTAAACAACTCATACCGCTGCATAACAAACAATATAATGAAGAGAAGTAAAAAGAAAAAAAACAAGAACCCAGTCATCTTTGGCTTTGTTAAAAACCAATTTGCGGTTCTGTTTATTCTTTTTACTATCTCTGAGCGCGTCAACAAAATATTGCTTGGTGAAAGTTAACTTTTAAATAATTTTGAATCATAAATATAGTAAAATTGATTAAACAAAAATAAGCTTAACATAAATCATCTTACACCAATCGCTCGGTGGGCCGACCTTCGAATGACGGTAGGGCATACTCATTAACAAATCCTCAAATTAGCTAATTAATACCCTTTTTAAAAATCGTAACCCCCAAAGGTGGCACATTAATTAAGATAGATTGTTTCTGCCCATTATATTCAACTGTTTCGGCAACTAAAACCTCTTCATTTCGTTTTCCACTCCCAAAAAACTCAGCTGCATCGGTATTAAAAACCTCTTTCCACTTGCCTTTGCTTGGCACCCCAATTCGGTAGTTTTCGCGATAAACAGGGGTAACATTAATTATCACCAATAAAGTATCCTTTGCCTTATCCGATTTACGCGCATAGCTATATACTGAATTTTCAACATCATCGGCATTTATCCAATCGAAACCATCGTAAGAAAAGTTATAATGGTACAATGCTGGTTCACTTTTATACAGTTGATTTAGTGCCTTTACCATTTGTTGCATGCCTGAATGAGGCGGATATTGCAATAAATCCCAATTTAATGATTCAGTAAAATTCCATTCTGTAGTTTGCGCAAATTCATTGCCCATAAATAAGAGTTTTGTACCCGGATGGGTAAACATATAGGCATACAGCGTTCTTAAATTCGCAAACTTCTGCCATTCATCGCCTGGCATTTTATAAATCATTGACGATTTACCGTGCACCACTTCATCATGCGAAAAAGGAAGCATAAAATTTTCGGTAAAGGCATAAGTTATGCTAAAAGTTAATTGATGGTGATTAAATTTCCGTCCAATCGGATCCGTTTTGAAATACTTCAACGTATCGTTCATCCACCCCATCATCCATTTCATGCCAAAACCTAGTCCGCCCGCATATACCGGACGAGTTACCCCATCAAAGGTGCTACTTTCTTCTGCAATGGTATGTACGCCTTTATAATTGCCATATATGGCTTCATTTAAATCTTTAAGAAAAGTAATTGCCCCTAAGTTTTCGCTTCCCCCAAACTCATTCGTACCTGCTTCTTCTGGCGTACGCGAAAAATCGAAATAAAGCATAGAAGCTACGGCGTCCACTCTTAATCCATCCGCATGAAACTGATCGATCCAAAACAAGGCATTACTGATTAGGAAAGAACGCACTTCATTTCGATCATAGTTAAATATGTACGATTTCCAATCGGGATGAAAACCCTTGCGCATATCGGCATGCTCATATAAATGTGTCCCATCGAACTGGAACAATCCATTGGCATCACCTGGAAAATGAGAAGGTACCCAGTCTAAGATTACCGCAATGTTGTTTTTGTGCAATTCCTCAATCAAAAACATTAAATCTTGTGGATGGCCATGTCGAGAACTTGCCGCAAAATAGCCCGTAATCTGATATCCCCAGGATGGGTAATAGGGATATTCCATGATGGGCATAAACTCTACATGGGTAAAGCCCATTTCTAAAACGTAGGGCACCAATGTGTTTGCAATTTCTCCATAGCTTAATACCCGCTCTGGATTAGCCGGATCGCGTTGCCAAGAGCCTAAATGAATTTCGTAGACCGAAATGGGTTTGTTTAAGGCGTTTAATTTTGGGCGTTTAGTAAGCCACGATTTATCTTTCCACGTGTAATTCGTATCCCAAACTATAGATGCCTTTTGAGGCGGATGCTCCCAACGCAATGCATAGGGATCTCCTTTTTCGATGTCGCTGCCCTCAAAACCTTTGATGTAGTATTTATAAACCTCTCCTTTACTTATATTAGGGATAAAACCTTCCCAAATACCCGAGTGGTCTTGCCTTTTATTGAGGTAATGGGTGTTTCGGCTCCAATTGTTAAAATTACCAATTACCGTAACTGCTTGAGCATTGGGCGCCCAAACGGCAAAATAAGTGCCGTTAACTTTATGAAGCTGACATAAATGGGCACCCATTTTTTCGTATAAACGAAAATGTTTTCCTAAGAGGAATAAGTCGATGTCGAATGTGGTAAATAAACTATGCTCCCAAACCGGTTGGGTTAAGCGAGTGGCAACTGGCGTTTGGGGTTTTGCTTTCATAGTTTTTTAACAAAAATATATCGGTTTTCCTATTTTAGGGTCCGTTTTCTCGAATTATAGTACTCGTTGGTAAAACTACACCCCAATAATCTTAATCTGAACAAAATTCTTGTTCGACTTAAATTTCAGTCGCTTGCGTTCATCAATTGTAAAATCGCTCACTTCTTTATCATCAACAAAGATCTTACTCACTGCAAAAGGCAAACCAATTACATTGTAATCGTACAACTCGTAATTTGGGGTATATAAACCTTCAGTTCTTTGCTCGATAAACAGATTTTTGCCATCTCCTTTCACACTGAATTTTTTTTCCAGGTAAATGTCTTGTTCATAGGCAAATGTATCGCCATGATCTTCGAACAAGAACGAATTTACCTCATACCCTGCATAATAAATATTTAACCAAACCTCATCAATTGGTTTTTCACCAACATATTGCATGATTGGATATTCAGGGATAACCGAACCAGCACGTACAAATAATGGCATATCTTCGAGCGGAGCCGATACAGTATATTCGTTCTCTCCGTTCAACAATTCGTGCGTCCAGAAATTATACCATTGTCCACGAGGCAAATACACCAACCTAGAAATAGCGCCTTGTTCTAAAACCGGGCAAACCAAAATTTTATCGCCAAAGGTAAATTCATCTTGACGGAAATGGTTGCTAATATGTTCTTGTTCAAGCATCGCCAAGGGTCTTAAAATTGGAAAACCATAGCGATGATGCTCCCAAAATACAGAATAAATATAAGGCATTAATTGATACCTTAATTCTATAAACTTTCGATTAATGCTTGTAAAAGGCTCACCAAAGCTCCACGGCTCTCTTTCAGAAGTATCTCCGGCAGAATGTGCACGCATAAATGGCGAGAATGTGCCTAATTGTATCCATCTCGTAAATAATTCGCCATCTGGTTCTCCACTAAAGCCTCCTATATCGGTACCTACAAAAGGCACACCCGAAACCGACATACGTTGACATTGGATATTCCCTAATTTTAAATGTTCCCAAGTGGCAACATTATCACCCGTCCACACACACGCATAGCGTTGTACGCCCGAATAGCCAGCTCTTGTAATGGTAAAAGGACGCTTATTCCGCATTAATTTTTTTAACCCATCGTAAGTAGAACGCACCATCTGCATACCATAAATATTATGTGCTTTCCGATGAGAGCCGCGATAACCATCGTAATTATGGCGTACATCGTTAGGAAAAGTACCAGCACCAAAAACGGCAGGCTCATTCATATCGTTCCAAAATCCAGCAACGCCAATATCGATTAATTCCTTATACAAGCCACCCCACCACTCTCTTACTTTTGGGTTGGTAAAATCTGGAAACTGGCAACGGCCCGGCCAAACATGACCTTCCATAAAGTAATCGTCGCTTCGGCGACAGAAATAATTATTTTCTTTCCCTTCTTTAAATACCCAATAATTATCGTCTACCTTAATTCCAGGGTCGATCATCACTACGGTTTTCATCCCCATATTGGCCAAATCTTTGATCATGCCTTTAGGATCCGGGAAGTATTTTTTATTCCAGGTAAAACAGCGGTAGCCATCCATATAATCGATATCGAGATAAATGGCATCGCATGGGATTTTGTAATCTCTAAACCCTTGAGCAATTTCCCTCACCTTTGTTTCTGGATAATAACTCCATCGGCATTGATGAAAACCCAAAGCCCATTTTGGCGGCAATTGATGCGTTCCAGTTAAAGTCTGATACCGCTTAACCACATCCATCATGTGTGGCCCATGGATATAATAATATTGAAGCTCTCCTCCATCGGCCCAAAAGCTGGTTTTTACATTATTTTCTTTTCCAAAATCGAAATACGAGCGGAAGGTATTATCGAAGAAAATTCCATATGCAGCAGCTTCGTGAATTCCAATATAGAATGGGATGGTACGGTATAAGGGGTCTTGATCCCAGCCAAAAGAATAGGCATCCGTATTCCAATTCTGGAATTTACGTCCTCGCAAGTTCATATTGCCCGACTTATCGCCGAGGCCAAAGAAATTCTCTTCAGACAAACATTCCTTTGTAGCGTAAACATAGTAGCCTCCAAATTCTACATTCTCTTCCCAATGCATGGCCGATGCGTCTTTGCTCATTACTTTTCCGGTTAAATTATCAGAAAAAGAAATGAAAAAATCGGCTTTATTAATTTTACAGGTTATGGTATTGGTAGAAATGGCGTAAAAATCGTCGCTTTCCTTAAAACTAAAAGTAGTTACTTTTTGATCTACCTGCTGAACAGCATAAGAAAAATCGTCTAGAAAAACACCATGTGGAGCCAATCGAACTCTAATAATTTCGTCGCTAACCACCCTAACTTCTACTTTGGCATTGCCATCCGAAAAATAAAATCTGTTATTTTCTTTCTTTACCTTTTTAACTTCTGTTAAATATTCTTTAACTATGGGTTTGAGGTTAGCTACCGGATTATTTAAATGCTGAATAATATCTTCTTCAATAGGATCTATTTTTGCTATTTCGATGTTTTCGTTATTGATTTCGTCTTCCATAAAATAAACATATTAAAAAATCTATATAAAAAGAGGTTTTTTTTGATTTTTAACACAGCGCGCACAGAGTGATTTTCACAGAAAACACCGAGGGTTTGTTTTTTACCATATAAGAAACGGAATACGATATATGTTGGACGCCAGACCTTATGCGCTCCTTATACCGTTTATTGATCAGAATGTATTTTTAACATGGCCTCATAAACTATGCGCACTACGTGTTATTTGCGGTTAAAAAATAAAACTCCTCTTTCTGTGTTAAAAAAATCATCTGTGGATAAAACCTTAAAACTCAAATATTCCAGCCCCGCTAGCTGGCATGTTAATGTTTAACCCTTCGTTAATATCTTTAGCTACAAGAACTGTTTCTGTTAAAAGATCGGTAAACGAAATTGTGTTTTTGTTAATATTAAGTTTAATTAATATCGGAGTCGGAAATTTAAGGGTTAATGAAATAGCAGATCGGTTAAAATTACTTATAATTAATACACGTTTTTCTGAAGTATACCGCACAAAAGCATATACATTCTGTCCTGCTAAAATCTCATGAAAATCTCCATGCGAAATCGCTTCATTTGTTTTAGCTATATTGAGCAGTTTTGCATAAAAAGCTCGAAGATTTTTATCTTCTTCGCTTAACTGGCCGCCATCAAAAGCACCGTTATTCATCCATTTCTGATGTTGCGGCATTCCCCAGTAGTCGAAAATAGTTGTACGACCATCATCTCCACTAAACCCTTCGCTACCTAAAGCAGGTTCTCCAACTTCTTGTCCATTAAAAATCATTACAGGCCCACCTGCTAACGTTGCAGTAATCACCATTCCAGGCACAGCATACCATGGATTACCGGCAAAATCTTTCGAAGCGATACGGGTTTCATCATGGTTTTCTAGAAAGCGAAGCATGTGATCAGAAAAGCCATTGCTTTCGTGCTTCCAAACGTAAGTAATTTCGTTAACATCTGCATGTTGATCTGCTCGAATTAACCGCTTTAAGCTATCGTATAAGCCTACTTTATCGTATAAATAACTGAATTTTCCGTTGAAAATAAAATTTCTGTACCCCTTTCTTTCATAGGCCTCACCAATAAAAATTAAATGAGGATATTTCTTTTTAAGATCGGTGATTACCCAGTTCCAAAATTCGACAGGAACAAATTCGGCCATGTCGCATCGAAAACCATTTACACCCTTGGCTGCCCAAAAAGCTAATATATCTCGCATTTTTTTCCATACGGGCGGTTGTGGGAAAAAATTTTTCGTCTTATTCTGCATATCTACACCATAATTTAACTTAATGGTTTCGAACCAATCGTTTATACTTGGTGTGGCACTAAATACATTATTACCTGTCGCTTTAGCAGGGAATTCATCAAAATCCCCTATTGGTGCAATAAACTTTTCATTTGGGATATAATAAAAATCATTTTTTGGATCAAAACGGCAATTTACATCATCATTTTCACCAAAATTTTTAATAGTAGGGGATTTAACATCAGAATAATATGACCTTGCCACATGATTAGGTACAAAATCCATCAAAACCTTCATGCCTAATGCGTGTGTTCGTTTAATTAAAGCTTCATATTCGGCCATTCGCTTGTTTACATCCATCGCAAGATCAGGAGCAACATCGTAATAATCTTTTATCGCAAAAGGAGAGCCTGCCCTGCCCTTTATAATGCCCGGGTTATCATTCTTTATGCCGAAAGCGGTATAATCGGTTGTGGTTGCATGTTCAATTACGCCCGTATACCATATGTAATCTATCCCCAATTCTTTTAGTGCAGTTAACGCCCTTTCGTTTATATCATTAAATTTTCCACTTCCATTTTCTTCAATCGAACCATTATAGGTATTCGTGGTATTTCTATTTCCAAAATAACGCACAAACATTTGATAGATGATGATTTTATGGTTTTTATTTAACATCTTATACCCTTCCATTCTTCATTTTGTTCGGACATTAAGCTGAACCTAGCGAATTGACTAATCTGCCATGCTTTTAGAACTGCCATAGTTTAGCTTTTTAAATTATCATCAAAACCATTGCCAAGATTGAATGCAAGATGCAAAACAGAGCTAATATTAAGATAATGAGGCTACAGGTTATGAGCTAAATTTTTGTATGCGTTTGGGTAAAAATGCAGTTAAAAAATAAAGAGCTCCCCGATTATTTCGGAGAACTCTTTATGCGCCCAAGACTTAGGACTTCAGGCTCAAGACTAATTAAGGATTATACGTTAGCCCTACATAATAAATTGCACCAACCATCGGATTTCCGAATGAGGTTGCGTAGTATTTATTTAAGATATTAGAACCACCCAATTTAATCATCGATTTAACAGCTGGCACTCTTAAGTTAACCTGCGCGTCGAATGTTGAATAAGAAGGCACAATTCCTCTTGCAAAGGTAGAGTTCCATAAGAACTTATCTTGCCAGCGGTACTGGATGTTAAAGCCAACGTTTTTAGCGATTTCTTTATTACCAACCCCTGCATTAAATCTCCACTCTGGGGTATTAAAGTTATTGTCGAAACTAGTTGGTGTATCACCAATTTTATTGTACGAAGCATTTGCATTGTAAGTCCATTTTCCAGATAGGTAATCTAATCCGAATGCACCACCATACGATTTCACATTTCCGGCAAGGTTAACTGGAACGCTAAATTTAACCGCAGTAGTTGTTGGATTTTGGTATAAATCGACCCCACCAATAAAGTCCTTATAGATATTATAGTAAGCATAGGCATCAATCAATAATCTTGATGTTGCCAAGCCCTTGTACCCAAACTCAAAAGACTGAACACTTTCTGGACGAAGGCCCCCTGCATCAAAGGTATAAGGTGTTAATAACGCAGGATTTGGAGTACCTGCAGCAACAGACGCTAGAAAGGCTTTATAGCTAGAGGCTAATACCCCCTTATTGCTATTCAAACCATACTTGTTAATCGATTCTGGTAAACCGCCAATTAAACGAGTTGAACCTCCACCTACGGCTAAATCGATATATTGATCTTGTGTAGTTGGGTTACGATATCCCGTTTGATACGACATCCTCAAGTTATTATTAGGAGCAATCGTGTACACACCTGTAATACGAGGGGTTAAACGGCCTTCGAAATTTTGGCTTTTATCGTAGCGACCAGCAACTGTCATTTTAAATTTGTCGGTTAACTTTTTACCAACTTGAACAAATGCTCCATACTCACCAATGGTGATGTCGCGTGTAGCATCGTCGAAAATAGTACCATCAGAATGTAAGAAATAATCGCGATAAGACGCACCTACTTGTAAATCTACCACATTATTTAAAGCGTTTGAGAAGTTATACATCCCCTCGTAATGGAATAGGTTTGTTTTATCGTTAAACTTAGCGCCATTTGCTGGGCCTATAGTTTTTGATGCAATTGCGCTCTTGGCCGTTTCGAAACCAGCAGAGCCTGGAACTAAGCGCCCAATATCTGCTTGCGAACGCGCAAAAGATTGTGCAGCAGCATCTGCTTGTCCACTTGCTCTTGCACCTACATAATTTGCAATGTATTGAGGGAACCAAGTTGTGCTTGCTTTCCAAGCTTCATTAATGAATGTTCCTAATATAGTAGCATTATATGCTTCTCCAGAACGCTCTTGAGTAGTGTATCCCCTTAAGAAAAAATCCTTTCCTTTTAATTCCAGTTTATACTGACCAATGCTGAAATTTCTTAACGAATAGCGATCTGTTCCAGTGTAAACCGAAGTACCTGTTCCCCAATTTGCTTGTGCAATCGCTTCAACTGCATTGCTAAATTTATAGTGCAATGAAGTTGATGTTTTTAATGATTTTGTATCATAATCAACTAAATCAGTTTCTGCATAACCCGTTCTAGATACAAATTGATTAGGAATTAAACCTGCCTTTAAACCTACATAAAAAGGAAAATAATTCCCAACAGCTGGTCTTAATGCAGCTGGTAAACCAGCTAAAAATGCAGATTGTTGTGCTGCATTTGGGATAACGGAGCCAAAAGTAGCATCAATCATCGATTTAATGTTTGGAATTGCACCTCCTGTAGCAGCAGCTATACCTAAAATCGTTTGATTTTGCACACTCTGTGCTACGTTGATCATATTCTGGCTAATTTCATCGCCATACACGTTAATCCCATCGTAATTGGGGTCAGAATTACGATCTCCACCTTTTAGCTCACGAATGGTTCTATCGAAATTTCTAGTATCGGTGGCTGCCCAATCTTTAGCTTGTAAGAATGAAAATGACGTTTTGAATCCCCATTTATCATTCCAAGATTTAGCCAAACGAATGTCGAATTGTTTGTATTCTTGTATGCCATCTGTATTGGTTTTATCGCCAGCGTGATTAATACCGCCTTTATATTGCATACTTACCCCTTGATATTGGAATGGGTTTTTAGAAGTCATCAATAACGTACCATTAATTCCACCTGCTCCATATAATGCTGAGGCAGCGCCTGGAAGTAGCTCCACATTATCCACATCAAGATCAGAAATACCCACAATATTACCTACCGAGAAATTTAAACCTGGTGCTTGATTATCCATTCCATCAATATATTGATTAAAACGAGTATTGCCATTTGCATTAAAACCACGTGTATTTACCGATTTAAACGTTAAACTTTGCGTGCTCATCTCTACCCCCTTTAAATTGTTTAAGGCATCGTAGAACGAAGGTGCAGGAAGCTCTTTTAATGCAGCATTACTAATGCGCTCAATACTTACTGGCGATTCTAAAATACGCTCAGGTGTTCTTGAGGCAGAGATTACTACCTCTTGACCCAAAATAGCGCCTATTTCGAGTTCAATAGCCAAATTATTAGTATTACCTGAAATTGATCTCTCTACCGGAACATAGCCCAAATAAGAAACAACAATGGTAAAAGGTGCCTTCTCTGTGGTGCTAAAAGTAAATTGGCCTCGGTCGTTTGTAGCCGTTCCAATTGTTTTCCCTTTTATGGTTACACTTACTCCCGAAATGGCCTCTTTAGTTAATTTGTCGGTTATGGTACCGCTAACTACAATACTTTGTGCATAAGCAGCGATCCCAGTCGCGGAGAGCACAAAAAGCATAAAAATGATTTTTGTAAAGATTTTGTTCATACGTTAGTCGTTTATATTTGTTTATTTGAATATAAACTTAAATACAAATTTCGATACTAACAAATTCTATTCTGTTTAAAAATTAATTTACAAAATCTTATTTCATCTGTATATCTTTATTTTTTTAATAGGCATATGGAACTTTAAATGATAAATAATTATTTTATCATTAGCGGTTCATTACATTAAAAATTAATTTTATAGTAAATTGCAGAAATAAACCAAATTAACACTTCAACCTGATGAATAGAGTTAAAGCCCTTTTATGCATACTTATACCTATTTTATTAGCTTATGCACTCAACACTAAATTTGGCAGTACCCCCCCTATCCTAAGATTTTTAAATCCATTTACGGGTTTTTGGCAAAATGCAGAGAGCAATAAGCTTAAGGCCAATGGCAAGATCGCGCTAAAAGGAGCCAAAGCAGAAATCGATATTATTTTCGACGACCGTATGATTCCCCATGTTTTTGCTAAAAACGATTACGATGTATATTATGCACAGGGTTATGTAACCGCCATGCACCGCTTGTGGCAAATGGATTTTCAAACGCGTTTTGCGGCCGGAAGGATTTCTGAAGTTGTAGGTGAAAAAGCCATCGAAGTAGATCGGTACCAACGTAGAATGGGAATGGTTTATGGTGCTGAAAATTCTTTACGAGGGATGATGGAAGACCCAAAAGCTAGAGAAATGATTTTAGCCTATACCGAGGGCATCAATGATTATATCCATTCGTTATCGAGAGCAAATTACCCAATTGAATATAAAATTCTCGACTTTAAGCCAGAAGATTGGACTCCAATTAAATGTGCATTACTGTTAAAACAAATGTCGGCCGTACTCGCCATGGGGTCTGATGAATTTTATATGACTAATATCTTGAAAAAATTTGGGCCAGAAATTACGAAAAATTTATTTCCTGATTATCCGTTTAAAGAAGACCCTATTATTCCCGTAGGCACCAAATGGGATTTTAAACCACTTCCAATTCCAGAAGCGCCAAAAGCCTTTACCGAAATGATGAGTACTACCATCGAAACAAAACAGAAGGTTGAAGGAATTGGAAGCAACAATTGGGCGGTTTCTGGAGCAAAAACAGCGTCGGGATTTCCAATATTAGCGAACGACCCACATTTGGATTTAACATTACCTTCTATATGGTATCAAATCCAACTTCATGCGCCTGGAATGAATGCTTACGGTGTATCTCTTCCTGGTGCACCCGGAATAATTATTGGCTATAATAAAGATATTGCCTGGGGAGTAACTAATGTAGCTGCCGATGTGCTCGATTTTTATCAAATTAAATTTAAGGATAATTCGCATCAACAATATTGGTACAATAACACTTGGGAAAATACCACCAAAAGAATAGAGCAAATTAAAATACTTGGTGGAAAAACCGAAATCGATACCGTTTACTATACACATCAAGGCCCAGTTGTTTATCTTGAAAAAGCCAACTATAGTAGAGCAAATAACGTCCCTATTGGTAATGCATTAAGGTGGATTGCCCACGATAAATCGAACGAGTTGATGACATTCTATTACTTAAATAGAGGAAAAAATTATGATGATTATCGAAAAGCTTTAACTTTTTATACTGCTCCAGCGCAAAATTTTGTTTTTGCAAGTAATCAAAACGACATTGCGATTACCCCAAATGGTAAGTTTCCCTTAAAATGGAAAGACCAAGGCAAGTTTATTTTGGATGGTTCAGACCCAAAGAACGATTGGCAAGGCTGGATTCCTGCAGCACAAAACCCTACGGTAAAAAATCCGCCACTTAACTTTGTAAGCTCAGCCAATCAATCTTCAACAGATCCAAACTACCCTTATTACATCAATTGGGAGTTTTCTCCTTACGAAAGAGGAAAACGAATTAACGACCGATTAATGGTAATGAAGGGAGCCAATGTAGATAGCATGCGAAATTTACAAATGGACACGTACAGCATTGCCGCACAAAATCTACTCCCTTATATCTTGCCTTCAATTAATCAATCAAAGCTAAACGCAACTCAAAAAGAAGCCTTTAACGCTATTGCAAAGTGGAATAAATTTTTCGAAGCAAAAGAAATTGGAGCGAGCATCTTTGACCTGTGGACCAAACGATTATTCTACAACATCTGGAATGATGAATTTACAATTAAAGACATCCCCATGCGTTACCCAAATCGTGATCGAACTATAGAACTTATTCAAAAAGAACCCAATTCGGTATGGTTCGATAACATCAATACCAAAAACAAAGAAACGTTGAACGATTTAGTAAACGAATCGTTTAAGTATACCTGTGATAGTTTAGAAAAAAAATACGGATCCATAGGCAAAAACTGGCACTGGGGGAATGTTAAAGGAAGCAATGTTCCGCATTTAGCAAAAATTCCGGGCTTCGGTTCAAAAAAACTCGATATTGGTGGAGGTAAAAGTACAGTTAATGCCCTGAGCGAAACCAATGGTCCATCATGGCGCATGGTTATCGAGCTTGGCAAAATGCCAAAGGGTCATGGCGTTTATCCTGGTGGACAATCAGGAAATCCGGGAAGTCCATATTACGATAACATGGTGGATACCTGGGCGCAAGGAAAATTGTACGATTTATTTTTTATGCAATCGCAAGACGATAAATCAGGTAAAGTTATTTCACGTTTAAAAATCTCAAAAAAATAGGCTATGGTTTTTTTAGTTATCTTAATTGCTTCTTTTTTCCTCCAAATGGTGCTGCCTTGGTGGATAGTTATCGTTCTTTCTTTTGCCACTTGCGGGCTGATTGGAAAAACGGCTAAAATTGCTTTTTGGCATCCATTTTTCGCTATTTTAGTACTATGGTTAGGTGTGGCATTGTTTAAAAGCTTGCCAAATAGTAATGTGTTGGCCACTCGGGTAGCCGAAATGCTTGGTGTTAAATTATGGTACTTGGTATTAATCATTACCGGTGGTTTGGGAGCTGTAACCGCGGGGCTCAGCGGCATTTGTGGATATCATTTCAGGAAAGCGGTAATTTTGAAGAAAAGCAATGGATAAAAATAACTAACCAAAGTTTTATACGCTAGTTATGTGTATATGTACCTATGGTAAAAAACGCTTTAGTGAAACAGAAAATTGCCGTACTTTTGCACTGTGAGTATTAAAACCGAGCATTTTTTCAACCTAAAAGATGATGCTGCCTTCGAGAAAGCAGCTTTAGCAACATTTTATCATCAAGCAAAAAATTGTAAGGTTTATAACCAATTTATTCATCACCTGGGTGTTAACCCTAATGAGATCACTTCTTATCGAAAAATTCCGTTCTTACCGATCAATTTTTTTAAAAGCCATGAAGTAGTGAGCAATACTGCCCCGCCCGAAATTATCTTTAGCAGTTCGGGTACTGGTGGACAAATACAAAGCAAACATTTAGTTACAGATATTCACCTCTATGAACGAAGTTTTAATCAGGCTTTCGAACAGTTTTATGGCTCGATTAAAGATACCTGTTTGCTAGCCTTATTACCCTCCTATTTAGAACGCAATGGTTCTTCATTAATTTATATGGTCGATTCGCTGCTAAAACAAAGCGAGCATCCAAAGAGTGGCTATTTTTTACATGATTTGGCAAAGCTTTATCAAACACTTAAAACATTGCAGAAAACCAGACAAAAGACCATTCTAATTGGAGTAACCTATGCATTATTAGATTTTGTAGAGCAATTTCAACTCCACTTTCCAGAATTGATGGTGATGGAAACCGGAGGCATGAAAGGTAAACGAAAAGAGCTGGTTAGAGAAGAATTACATCAACTTTTGTGTAAAGGCTTTGGGGTAGCTAAAATCCATAGCGAATATGGGATGACTGAATTGCTTTCGCAAGCTTATTCTTATGGGGATGGCATCTTTAATTGCCCCCCTTGGATGAGAATTTTACTAAGAGATACCTACGACCCGCTTACATTAGTAGGCAACAAGCAAACGGGTGGCATAAACGTAATTGATTTAGCAAATGTTAATTCTTGCGCATTTATCGCAACACAAGATCTAGGTAAACTTTACAAAGATGGAAGTTTTGAGGTACTCGGTAGGTTTGATAATGCCGATATTAGAGGGTGTAATTTGTTAGTTCAGTAGTTTATTTCCCCCTAGTGAATTATTCTGCAATGATTAAAAAATAATTTTTCTTTCCTTTTTGCACAATAATGAATTGGTCATTAATTAAATCAGCATCAGAAAAGGTAGCCATCATCTCGGCTACTTTGGTCTTATTGATGCTTAATCCTCCACCTTGTATAGTCTTCTTCACCTCTCCTTTTGAGGGGAATACCGAAGTTTTTTCTGCTAAGAGCGTGGCGATATCAATACCAATAGCTAACTCCGACTTAGCGATGGTAAACTGTGGAACACCTTCAAAAATCTCGAATACACTTTTCGCATCTAAGGTTTGCAAAAATTCTAAGGCTCCATTCCCAAACAAAAACTCAGACGTTTTAATTGCAGTATCTAGGGCTTCTTGAGAATGTGTTCTAATGGTGATATCTTCAGCTAACGCCTTTTGTAAAATGCGTAGATGAGGTGCCGTATCGTGTTCCCTTTCTAGATTTTCGATCTCGTCTTGCGTTTTCAACGTGAAAATTCGAATCCACTTCTTCACATCATCATCTGATGCGTTTAACCAAAATTGATAATATTTATAGGGTGAGGTCTTATCGGCGTTAAGCCAAACTGCACCACTTTCGGTCTTACCAAACTTCGTACCATCAGCTTTTTTGATCAGCTGGGTAGTGATAGCATAGGCCGTACCTGCATCTTTCCTTCTAATTAATTCGGTACCGGTTACAATATTTCCCCATTGATCGGAACCGCCCATTTGCACCATGCAATTATAATGTTTCCACAAATAGTAGAAATCATACCCTTGAACCAATTGATAACTAAATTCTGTAAATGACATTCCCGTATCGCCATCTAAACGCTTCTTCACACTATCCTTAGCCATCATATAGTTTACCGTAATGTGTTTTCCTACATCACGAATAAAATCTAGAAAATTCATGTTTTTAAACCAATCGGCATTGTTAACCATTACCGCACCATTACCAGCATCATCAAAAGTTAAAAATTTTGCCAATTGAGTTTTCATTCCTGCTAAATTATGCGCCACCATATCTTCTGTTTGAAGATTTCGCTCGTCGGACTTACCAGAAGGATCGCCCACCATACCTGTAGCTCCTCCCACCAATGCAAAAGGTTTATGCCCTGCATTTTGGAAGTGAATCAAGGTCATAATTTGAGTGAGGTGACCAATATGTAAAGAATCGGCAGTTGGGTCGAAGCCAATATATCCTGATGTCATGCCCTCTTTTAACTTCTCTTCCGTATTGGGCATAATATCGTGCAACATCCCTCTCCAACGTAATTCTTCTACAAAGTTCTTCATAAGTTCTTAATTTAGGTTGGCAAAGATAATAGTTTAGTCTGAAAGTTTTTAAACCGGAAGTCTGTGAATTATCTAGCCAATTTATCCTCCGACTTTCGGACTTCCCGACTTTTCGGACTATATTTACAAACATGAACTTCCTTTCCCACTATTATTTTGAGCGCAAAAACCAAGACCACAATCGAATTATTGGGACGGTATTACCCGATTTGGTTAAAAATGCGCATAAGGACTGGAACTTCCATCCTCAAAAAAATGAAGAATTTTTCTTAACCGATAAGAAACTAATTTCTTTCTTGATAGGCTGGAAAAGGCATTTGGAAGTAGATATGTTGTTTCATTCGTCTGATTTCTTTAATAGACATACCGCACAACTTAAACACGTTATTGTGCCTATTTTAGAAGATAGTCCAGTACGTCCCTCCTTTTTAGCACATATTGGGGTCGAATTACTTTTGGATCATCTATTGGTGATAAATGAAAAAATAGATATCAACTCCTTTTATCATCATTTAAACAGGGTTGATGATGATAAATTGAGTTCATTTTTAAAAAAATGTGGAGCAACAGATACCGATCATTTTTTTAAATTCTTTAATGGCTTTAAATCGAGCAGGTACTTATTAAGTTATCAGAAAATTGAGAACATTAGCTACGCTTTACAGCGAATTTGCATGCGAATATGGGCCCATCCTTTTGATGAGAAAACGGTTTTACTTTTAACTGAAAAGCTTGCGTTTTATAAGGAGGAATTAGAGCTAGATTACATGGAGATTTTTGAGAAGATTGAGCATCAATTTGTAAAGTGAACACGATGTCCAATTTAGTTTGCACGAATCAATTTAACAATTTAACAATTTAGCAGTTTAACATTTCAACAAACAATTATCTTTGTTTCATGTCCATTTTTACCGTAAAAGACCAGATTGATGCATTGGTTAACGAATTAAACCAGCATACGTATAATTATTACGTGCTAGCGATGCCTACCATTGCTGATTACGAATTTGACCAAAAACTAGAAAAGCTTGCTCAACTCGAAAAAGAATATCCTGAGTTTGCAGACCCCAACTCTCCTACTCAAAAAGTTGGTGGCGATATTACCAAAAATTTTACCACGGTAAAGCATAAATGGCCTATGCTTTCTTTAGGAAATACCTATAATGAGCAAGATTTAAGAGATTTCGATGAACGTGTTAAAAAAGCAATTGGAGAAGATTTCGAATACGTTTGCGAGCTTAAATTCGATGGCTTATCAATCAGCTTAACCTATGAAAACGGCAAATTAATAAGAGCGGTTACCCGTGGTGATGGTACACAAGGTGATGAGGTAACCAACAATATTAAAACGATACACACCATTCCTCATCAGGTTAAAGGCGAAGGCATCCCTCAGCTTTTTGAAATCAGAGGAGAGGTTTTTATGCACAGGGCAGCTTTCGAGCGACTAAATAGAGAACGTGAAGAATTAGGAGAAGTACCGTATGCTAACCCACGAAACTTTGCATCGGGTACGGTAAAAATGCAAGACTCAAAAGAGGTTGCTAAGCGCCCACTAGATTGTTTTTTATATGGTTTATATAGCGAGAAGCAATTATTTGCAACCCATTGGGAAAGTTTACAAGCAGTTAAAAATTGGGGCTTTAATGTCTGCGAGCATACAAAATTAAGTAACGACATTAATGATGTATTTGCTTTTATTGCCCATTGGGAAGAACGACGCTTTAAATTAAGCTATGACATTGATGGGATTGTAATTAAAGTAAATACCTATGCTCAGCAACAAGAATTGGGCTTTACTGCTAAATCCCCACGATGGGCCATTTCGTATAAATATAAAGCAGCCGAAGTTCAAACGGTTTTAGAAAAGGTTACTTACCAAGTAGGTAGAACCGGAGCCGTTACACCTGTTGCAAACTTGAAGCCTGTTTTATTAGCGGGTACCACAGTTAAACGTGCAACCTTACACAATGCTGATGAAATTGAGCGTTTAGGCTTGTGCGAACATGATACCGTTTTTGTAGAAAAAGGAGGAGAAATTATCCCGAAGATTATACGAGTTAATGAAGCATTAAGAGGTGCAAATCCGGTTCCCATAAAATATGTAACGAAATGCCCCATTTGTAACACTCCTTTAATTAGAAAAGAGGGCGAAGTTGCTTTTTACTGTCCGAATGATGAGGGCTGCGCACCACAAATTGTGGGTAAAATTCAGCATTTTATTGGTCGAAAAGCGATGAACATTGATGGATTAGGTGATGAAACGATTGAAGCTTTTTATCAAAGAGGATTGGTTGCGCATATCAGCGATTTATATGAATTACAAGCTAAAGCAGAAGAATTAAAGAAGATTGAGCGTTTCGGGGAGAAATCAATTGAAAATATGCTGAAAGGCATCGAAGATTCTAAAAAAATGCCTTTTGAGAAGCTTCTTTTTGGTTTAGGCATTCGCTATGTGGGCGAAACAGTAGCCAAAAAACTGGCTAGAGGAGTTAAAAACATCGATAACTTAGCACAAGCAACCGTCGAACAGCTTACAGCGATCGACGAAATCGGCATACGGATCGCTGAAAGCATTCAAGAGTATTTCGCAAAACCAGAACATTTAAAACAAATTGAACTCTTAAAACTGGCTGGATTACAGTTTGAAGTGGTAGAAACTGAAGTGGTATTACAGAGCGATACATTGGTGGGAAAATCGTTCGTCATCTCTGGTACATTCGAAAAACATAGCAGAGAGGAACTCAAATCCTTAATTGAAGAAAACGGGGGTAAAATTTTAAGTGGAATTTCTGCAAAACTTGATTTTTTAGTGGCCGGAGATAACATGGGACCTTCTAAATTAGATAAAGCAACTAAACTTAATATCCCTTTAATTAGCGAGGATGAGTTGTTGGAAATGCTAAAAATTTGAAGTAATTAGAAGTAAATATTGCTTTAGATGGTTTAAAGCGATATTTTGCCAATATTTACTTACTTTTACATGAATATTAATAAGCAATGAATAAATTTCACGGTACGGGTGTAGCATTAGTTACACCTTTTAACACAGACGGAACGGTAGATTATCCAGGTTTAAAAAATCTGATTAATCACTTGGTTGATGGAGGTATAGATTACCTTGTATCCCTAGGTACAACAGGCGAAACGGCCACATTGAGCAAGGACGAGAAGAAGAAGGTATGGGAATTTACGGCTGAAATTAATAATGGCCGACTACCGCTTGTAGCTGGCATTGGCGGCAACGATACGCGAGTAATTGGTGAGCAGATTAAGAATTTTAACAGCAACCAGTATAGTGCAATTTTATCGGTAAGCCCATATTATAGCAAACCTACTCAAGAGGGGATATATCAACATTATAAATATTTAAGCGAATTAAGCGAATTGCCTTTGCTATTATATAATGTACCTGGCAGAACGGGAAGCAACATGAGCGCTGAAACCACCTGCAGATTGGCGAACGATTTTAAAAACATTATTGGTACAAAGGAGGCTTCTGGAAGTTTCGATCAGTTTAATCAGATCATGAGGGATAAACCAGAAGATTTTCTGTTAATTTCTGGCGATGATCCTATCGCGTTACCTATGATTTCAATTGGTGCGGTTGGCGTAATTTCGGTTATTGGGAATGCATTACCAAAACAATTATCAACTATGATTAATTTATGTTTAAAAGGTGATTATGCCGCAGCATTACCTGCGCATTTAAGCTTACTTGAAATTACAAAACTGATGTTTGCAGAGGGTAACCCGGCAGGAGTTAAAGCTGCATTAAAGCAATTAGGCATTTGCAACGACGTGGTTCGTCTACCTTTAGTTAAGGCTTCAGAAGCGCTCAATACCGCCTTATCTGAACAATTGGCAATGCTGGTTTAAACTAATCCTTAAAGACTTCTTAAGTTTAAAATAAAAAAAATGCGCCTTGGTAAAGGGCGCTTTTTTTATGCCTGTAAGCAGGCAAATCGCTTTTTAAAACAAGGTTTAATTATCCTTTGTTTTTAGTTTCTTGAATTTCTAAACGAATGGCTTGAGCCAAGTTTTTTAAATCTTGCATACCTTTACGTACACGAGTTCCAGCTGCGCTGTTAGCCTTGTTGTAGAATTTGTCTGCATCAGCTTCTAAAGCTGCAACTAGCGCTTTTACGTCGTTAAATTTTTTCATTTTTAAATTACTCCTTTTTAGTTTTTTTTAAGGTTTTGATTAATACTCTAATACTAAAGTAAGATGTTTATTTTAATAAAAAAATTTTTGCAACAATAAAAAACAGCTTGAATCCCTGTTTTTTTCCACATTTAAGGGGTTTATAAACAAGTAGATAACGAAAAAATAAGTATTAAGGACTGATTTTCAGCTATTTAAGACTATATTTAAAACAAAAACGCCCTCTAGTGTATACTGAGGGCGTTTTTTATTATTTATACTGTTGTTGGTATTTTAGCTTGTGCATACTGCCCAATTTTCAACTTTTCAGCCACTTCGCTAAACGCATCAAGTGTTCTTTCTACATCCTCTAAAGAATGTGCAGCAGTTGGAATTAGTCTCAACTCAATCATTCCTTTTGGAATTACCGGATAAACCACAATAGAACAGAAGATGCCGTAATTCTCACGTAAATCCATGGTTAACGCTGTTGCTTCAAAAAGTTCTCCCTTTAGGAATACTGGGGTAACCACTGTGTCTGTTACACCTAAATCAAAACCACGTGCACGAAGGCCCTTTTGTAAGGTTGTTGCAATTAACCAAAGCTTTTCTCTCAGCTCTGGATTATTTTTTAGCAACGCTAACCGTTTCAACAACCCAATTACCATTGGCATTGGCAATGCCTTTGCATAGGTTTGAGAACGTAAGTTATATCTAAAGTAATTCGTTAAATCTACCGTTGATGCTACAAAGCCACCAATACCAGCCATCGACTTGGCAAATGTTGCAAAATAAACATCAACACCGTCGATGCAATTTTGAGCTTCATGAGTACCTGCACCAGTTGGGCCCATGGTACCAAATCCATGTGCATCATCAATCAGTAACCTGAAACTAAAGTCTTTTTTTAAGTCAATAATCTCTTTTAATTTACCTTGAGCGCCTGACATACCGAATACGCCTTCGGTGATTACTAAAATACCACCTCCAGTTTGAGCAACCAATTTAGTAGCTCTTTCTAATTGCTTTTTGCAATCATCAATATTATTATGCTTATATACAAAACGTTTACCCATGTGCAAACGCAAACCATCAATAATGCAGGCATGCGATTCACCATCGTATACCACTACATCATTCCGATCTACCAAAGCATCGATAATAGAAACCATGCCCTGATAACCGTAGTTCAATACAAATGCATCTTCCTTACCTACAAATGCAGCTAATTCTTGCTCTAATTGTTCATGATATTTAGAATTTCCCGACATCATACGGGCACCCATAGGATAAGCCATACCAAAATCTGCAGCTCCTTGTTCGTCTGCTTTTCTAACCTCTGGATGGTTTGCTAAGCCTAAATAATTATTTAAACTCCAAACCAAATGCTCTTTACCTCTAAAATTCATATGTGGTGCTATCTCCCCTTCTAATTTTGGAAAAGAGAAATATCCATGAGACCATTTGAAATGCTCTCCAATTGGCCCCATTCGTTTTGTTAATTTATCGAAAATATCCAATGCTATATTTTTTAATGTTACTTTTTCTGCAAATTTACGCTTAAAATACGTATTTAGCAAGGCATATACGTATTTGACAATATCAATTAAATTTAAAAAACTACTTCTATAAAAAAGCCTTAGCAATCTTCATTACTAAGGCAATTATCTTATCTATTTCCCTTTTTAATCAACGTTATCATGTAAAAAAGAGTTATTGGGTCTAATTTCAGTTGCTCCATCTTCATCATTGCTTAAGGTAAATCGAGAAACTTGCGATTCAGATGAATGTTGAATTTGTTGCAATTGCATTTGCTTGCGTTTGTAAGCTGGCTCATTTTCTAACTCTTGTAATCCATTCGTGGTTCGTAATTTCATGCTCAAATCTTTAAGCCTTAAAATACGTTCTTTCGATTTCTTTAATTGATCTTCGATCGATTCGTCGTTTTTATCATCGTCGGCGCCAGAAACTTCTAGTTCAGCTTTAGGTTCGGGAGCGACTACCTCTTCTTCAAAATCAAAAGTTGCTACTGGGGTTTCAAATACGAAATCAGTTTCCGAAACTTTTACCTCAAACCCAACTGCTATCGGATCTAATCCTCCTTCTTGTTGTTCTTCATTAACTTGAACTTCTTCATTTGCCAATTGATGAACAACAGTAGTGGGGTTAAACAAATCGCCAAACAAATCAGGCTGCTTAGTTTCTTCCTGCACTTTTAATACAGGCTCGTAACTCACAGGTTCAGGTTTCGCTTCAATAAATGAATTAACTGGCTCAATTGGCCTAACTAAAGGAGCCTCGTCTGGCGTTAAAAGCGAAATCTTTTTAACGTTTTCTTTATCTTTTGCTCTTTGTTCTGTGGTTTGGAAACCTGTAGCAATTATGGTAACAGATAATTTGTCTTCAAGACTTTCATCAATACAATTACCCCAAATTAAATCGGCAGATAAACCAGCTTTTTCTTGAATAAAATCGGTAATGATGGTTACTTCATCCATGGTTACTTCACGTAAACCTGAACTAATATTCAATAAAATATATCTTGCTCCTTCTATTTCATTATCTTTTAGTAGTGGTGATGCCAATGCACCTTCTACAGCAGCCAATGCACGATTTTCGCCCTCAGCTGAGTAACTACCCATAATGGATACGCCACTATCTTTCATTACCGTACGTACATCTTTAAAATCAACGTTTATGTAACCTGGTACCGTAATGATTTCCGCAATTCCCTTAGCGGCTGTAGTTAAAATATCGTCGGCTTGAGCAAATGCTGAACCTAGAGTTAAGTTACCAAAGATCTCCCTTAACCTGTCGTTCGAAATAACAAGATAAGAATCTACGTACTTTTTAAGTTCATCCATCCCGTCATCGGCCTGCATTTTACGACGTTTACCTTCAAAAGCAAAAGGAGTAGTAATAATGGCGACGGTTAAAATGTCCATTTCTTTTGCAGCTTTTGCGATAATCGGACTTGCGCCTGTACCCGTGCCACCACCCATGCCTGCAGTAATAAAGAGCATTTTAGTGGTGTTGCCCAACATGGCTTTAATATCGTCGATGTTTTCTATCGCTGAATTTTTACCAACTTCGGGTATAGAGCCCGCTCCCATCCCTTCGGTTAAGCTAGAGCCTAACTGTACTTTATTTGGGATTGGACTAAACTCTAATGCTTGCGCATCCGTATTACAAATAATAAAGTCTACGCCCGTAATACCTTGACGGTACATATGGTTTACCGCATTACCTCCACCGCCTCCAACACCAATAACTTTGATGATAGACGACTTATCTTTTAACATTTCGAACTTCATATTGTTATGAATCAGGGATTTAAAAATTATATTTTCTGTTCATCTCTACTTGTAATATTAACACTTTTTTAACAGGCGTTTTCCACAAGTGTTAATAATGTGGAAAAATCATCTTTTGTGGAAAAATATTACGGTTTTATATAGTCTTCATCACTCACATCCATATCATCGTTGATGAATATTTTAGCCTTTCCTAACAATTTATCAAACAAACCAGCGCTACTTTTCGGTTTTTTAGAGTCGAGCGGTTTTTCTACAAACACCCCAGGTTGTTTCATTTCTTCAAGTAATTCTTCTGCTTTTTGTATTCCTTTAATTAATAAACCAATACTGGTTGCATACATCGGACTTTTTAAATCGTCGTATATGGTTTTAGGCATATCTTCGTATTTCGACAAATGCTCGTTCGGATAACCCACCCTACAATCTAAACCAGTAACATACTCAACCAATTGGTTCAGGTGCTTTAATAACGCTCCACCACCGGTAATTACTACACCGCCGATCAACTTTTTCTCATAGCCTGAAGATTTAATCTCATAGTAAACATGCTCAACTATCTCTTCCATACGGGCTTGGATTACATAAGCTAAGTTTTTTACCGAGATTTCCTTAGGTTCTCTACCACGTAATCCTGGCACACAAATAATTTCGTTCTCTTTATTTTCTTCGGCAAGCGCTGAACCGAAGCGTGTTTTTAATAATTCTGCCTGGTTACGCATTACCGAACAACCTTCTCTAATGTCTTCTGTAACGCTATTTCCACCAAATGGGATTACTGCGGTGTGGCGAATAATGCCTTCGTGGAAGATCGCAATATCTGTGGTACCACCACCAATATCTACTAGGCAAACACCTGCTTCCTTTTCTTCATCGCTCAACACCGATTCAGACGAGGCCAGGGGCTCTAAAATAAGTTCCTGTGTTTGTAAACCTGCATTGGTTACGCATCGCATAATATTTTTTACGGCAGTAACCTGACCGGAGATGATATGAAAATTTGCTTCCAAACGAACGCCGGCCATACCGATCGGATCCTTAATTCCAGGCTCGTTATCGATAGTAAATTCTTGAGGCAGAACATGGATAATTTCTTCTCCTGGAGGCATCACCAATTTAAACATATCGTCTACCAATTTATCGATATCTTTTTTACTGATTTCATTGTTTAACTCCCGTCGCGTTAAAATTCCACGATGTTGCAAGCTTTTAATGTGTTGACCAGCGATTCCTACGTTTACCACACGAATTTCTACATTCGACTGTGCGCTTGCCAATTCTACTGCTGATGCAATACCTTGTACGGTTTTTTGGATGTTAGAAACCACACCACGTGTTACACCTGCCGATTCTGCTTTTCCAATGCCCAATACTTCAATTTTATCGTGTTGTGTTCTGCGGCCAACAATAACACAAATTTTTGTAGTACCGATATCTAATCCTACTACAATTGGAGATTGAATGGTAGATTTTTCTTTGCCCATAACTTTATTCTTTTGTTGAGTTTATTTATTGTTGTTCATCTGGTAAATTATTTTGCTTCACCGTTTAGATGGAGCCTTTGATTATTTTAATCATTTCGGGTTCTTTGTATCTGTTTTTTCTTTCTTAACTACAGGAGTTTTCGCTTTTTCTGGCGCAGGTTTTGCTGGCGGTTTGTAAAGCGTTGACGGCGTAGTTGAATCTTTTCTTTCTTTTGTGGTTACTTCTTTGGTTGCTGTCTTTTTAGGTTCGCCAGCAACTATCGGTTTACTAGTAACTGCTGATTTATCAGTAACTGCTGATTTACTCTCTTTTGGGGTAGGCGATGGCGGTATTACTTTTTTCACCGTAGTTTTTTCCGCATCAATTTTAACCACCGCTGCTGTTTTAACCTCTTCCTTTATCGTAGTTTTAACCGCCGAATCAATCAGCTGTTTAACCACTAATGCGCTATCTATCACCACATGTTTCTTTACTGCGGTAGAATCATACGCATTTTTTTCGCACACAATTTGATTGATATATTTTACATTAATGGTTTTATAGGCATCCCACCCTACTTGTGGCATGGCTTGCTTATAAAACGCCAACAGATTACTCATTTTAACAGCTAATGAATCCGCATTACCTAATATAATACGTTGGTTACCTACCCTTGGTATCAACTCGATATCATTTTTACCGTTTACGAAGATTTGCTCAATCTGTGAATCCCATAAGGTATCTTGTTTTAAGAACAATGCAGTTTTATATAAATCGGCAACTAAGGGACTAATTAAGGTATCTATTCTACCCGAAAAACCTTCAAAAATATTACCTGTAGCCACCAATACATTTGCTGTGAAATTGGGCGACATCGGCATTTTTAATCCATCTCTATCAATATAATAGTCTTGTCCACCTGCATTAATAATCCTTAATACAGGTTGTCTTTGCTTAACTAAAATGTTAATTACGCCATCCATGTCGGCATATACCTTAGCATAGGCAATATATGGGTTGGATTTTAACGCAGCTTCTATTTCGTGGGTATTAATATCTTCTAGTGATTTCCCTACCAAATTACCCTGATTTTGCTCCAAAATAGCATCAATTTCTTCTCTTTCGATAAAATTATCGGCACCTGGGATTATGATTTTAACATTGGTGCATTTTACCTCTTGCTTCTTTATTTCGATGAAGCTCATCAGCACAATTATTCCGCTAAGGCAAATCGCCCATGCACATCCTTTCCCTATCGCTTTCCAGTTTATTCGCTTAAGCATAACTTAATAGGTTTTTTAAAGGTTCAACAAGTGTATCGATGTCTCCAGCGCCTACTGTCAAAAGTAGTTCAGGATTTTTACTTTTAATGTGTTCTAAAACAGATTCTTTTCCACATAATGTTACGTGTTCCAAACTCATTTTATCCATCAACCACCTACTCGTTACGCCCTCAATTGGCAATTCTCGTGCTGGGTAGATATCGAGTAAAATAAGTTCATCAGCTGTGCTCAATACTTTTGCAAATTCATCGGCAAAGTCTCTTGTTCTGCTAAAAAGATGGGGTTGAAAGATGACCGTCATTTTTTTAGTAGGATACAATTGCCTAACTGCATCGAAACAGGCTTTTAACTCTTCGGGGTGATGTGCATAATCGTCGATATAGATATGCTGCTCATTATTTACTATTTTTTCAAACCTCCGCTTTACGCCTTTAAAGTTTGCTATTGCTGCCTTTATGCTTTTAGGATTGATGCCCAAGCTAAGGGCTACACCAATAGCTGCAATTGCATTTTCTACATTATGCTTACCTGCCATAGCTAAGCTAAGGCCCTTAATGGTAGTATATCCGTCTTCAAAATCGAACACAAAATTGCCATTTTCTACACGAATGTTAGTGGCTTTCAGCTGCGAATCTTTCGAAGCGCTATAGGTTATCCCATAAATTGGCAATCCATCTTTTATAAATAGCTTACCTTCTTCTTTTAGCTGATCGGCAAATAAATGAAACGACTCGTGCAAGTGGAACTCATCGCCATAAATATCTAAATGATCGGCATCCATAGAGGTAATTACTGCTACATCGGGATGTAAGGTTAAGAACGAGCGGTCGTACTCATCGGCTTCCACAACCACCACGTTGTTTTTGCCGAAGAGTACGTTTGAATTATAATTGCTCGTTATTCCTCCCAAAAAAGCGGTGCAGCCAAAACCGGTATCGGTTAAAATATGCGCCACCATTGATGAGGTGGTTGTTTTGCCATGCGTGCCCGCTACCGCAATACAAAACATCCCTCTACTTATAATACCTAAAACCTCTGATCGTTTCTTTAAACTAAAACCATTTTCTTTAAAATGATTTAAAATCTGAGCATTTTTAGGGATTGCGGGCGTATAAACAACGAGTGTATCTGGATGATTTTCCATAAAACAAACCGGAACCACCGATTCATCATCCAAATAAGATATTAAAATCCCCTCGTTCTCTAATGAGATAGTTAAAGTGGTTCTTGTTTTATCGTAACCACATACTACGCACCCACGCTTCACAAAATAACGGGCAAGCGCACTCATTCCGATACCACCAATACCGATAAAATACACTCTGTTAATTTTGCTTAATTCCATTTTTTCTTTTTTTTTAACTGCAAAGTCTGCTAAGTCTGCAAAGCTGGGTTACATCCCTTGCTGTTTGCTCCTTGCTCCCTTTCTTGATACTTTATACTTCTAACTTTTAACCAATTTTAATACTTCTTCTGCTATCATAATATCGGCATCTTGCAATGCCATTTTACCAATATTTTCACTAAGCACTTTACAGCGCGCTGTATTTACTAATAATTTTAAGGCTTCTTGTACCAGCGTATCTTCAGCCGAGCGATCGTTAATTAATATTGCTGCGTCGTTTTTAACTAATGCCATTGCATTTTTCGTTTGATGATCTTCGGCAACGTTTGGAGATGGAACCAATATAACTGGCTTTTTAATTAAGCAAAGCTCAGCAATCGTTCCTGCACCCGCTCTCGAAATAATCAAATCTGCCGCAGCATAAGCTAAATCCATTTTATTTAAAAACTCCAATACTCTTATATTGGGATGAACATTTGGGCCCAATCGCTCCATAATCCCTTTATAATAGAATTTTCCTGTTTGCCAAATTACCTGAACATCTAGATCGATAAACTCTTGTAGATGTTTTTCTATACTTTTATTTAACGATCCTGCACCTAAACTACCACCAGTAACTAAAATTGTTTTCTTTAATGGATCTATACTTAAAAGTTCTGCTCCTGCATGATGCTTATCTTTAATATTAACCACATCCTCTCGTACCGGGTTTCCTGTTTTAAGAAGTGCAGCAGCGGGAAAAAATTGATCCATATCATCAAAAGCAACGCATATTTTAGCTGCTTTTTTTCCAAGCCACTTATTTGTTACCCCGGCATAGGAGTTTTGTTCTTGAATTAAGTAAGGTATTCCTTTCAAAGATGCGGCATACAATAATGGGCCAGAAGCATAGCCTCCTACACCTACAACGGCATTTGGCTTAAAGGTGTCTATTAATTTCATCGCTTTACCCACACTCGAAATTAGCTTAAAAGGCAATCCCAAATTTTTAAGAATCGAACCTCTTTGTATTCCACTTATATTTAACCCCACTATCTTATATCCGGCAGCTGGAACTTTTTCCATCTCCATGCGCCCCTCTGCCCCAACAAAAAGTAGCTCGCAGTTCGGAACCAATCTCTTTAAGGCATTAGCAATAGCAATAGCGGGAAAAATATGCCCGCCAGTGCCACCACCTGATATGATAATTCTTGGGAAATTATTCATTTTTTATTTTGTTTCTTCTCCGTCATCGGATGACGGCTAAATTTTTAACTCCTCCGTCATCCGATGACGGTTAGTGTTTTATGCCATTGCCGGAATTTCACCAACAATTACCTTTTCTTTCTTTGTACTCTGTTCTTCCACATCTTTACTCACACTCAAAATAATCCCGAAAGCTATACTGGTAAAAATCATCGATGTACCCCCCATGCTTACCAAGGGCAAAGGCACACCAGTTACCGGTCCGAGCCCCACAGCTACTGCCATATTTGCAAACGCTTGAATGGTTAAACTGAAGCTAAGTCCAGCAGCCAATAAGGCACCAAAGGCTTTTGGACTTCGTGTAACGATTCGTACGCATCGATAAAGTAAAACCAAGTATAACATCATCACGAACACTCCGCCAATGGTTCCATACTCCTCAATTATTATGGCAAAAATAAAATCAGAATATGGATGTGGCAGATAGTTTCTTTCGGTACTATTTCCGGGTCCCTTACCAAATACGCCCCCAGTTGCTAGCGCTATTTTAGAATGATCAGATTGATAAGTTTTATCTGAATGTTGATTTTCTGGATTCATAAACGTATCGACCCTCGATTTCCAAGTCCCGGCTCGTTCTGTAGTTAGAAATAAAAAGAACATCATCACCACGCCCCCAGCGCAAACAATAGAAATTTGCTTGATACTCACTCTTCCAACAATTAGCAACAAAATACTTACCCCAAAAAGCATTAACCCAGTAGATAAATTCGCTTTGGCGATTAATCCAAAAACAATAACCACGGAGCCCATAATGGGAACAAATGAATTTTTTACATCTTTAATATTTTCTTGCTTTTTGGTTAACATTCTTGCTAGGAACGTAATCAGCGCCAATTTCGCTAAATCCGAAGTTTGAAAAGTTAATCCAATTAATGGTATTTTAACCCAACGGGATGCTTCATTCAAATTAGCTCCAAAAATTAACGTATAAACCAATAAAGGGATCGTAATGATCATCAGCACTTTAGAAATACCAGCATAGTACTTGTAATCGAGTAAATGCGAGATGTAAATCATAAAAATGCCCAATAGCACAAAAATGATGTGCTTGGTAAGCAATAATCTTTCAACTGTTTCACCTCGCTTATAGGCCAATGTTCCTGTTGCACTATAAACTGCCATGATCGAAATCATAGAAAGAATAATGATGATCAACCAAATCCAGCGATCTCCTTTTGTTCGTTCTAAAAGTGCGTTAATACTAAACATGACTTATAATTCTTTAACTGCCGCTTTAAACTGATTTCCTCTATCCTCATAGTTTTTAAACAAGTCGAAACTCGCACAGGCTGGAGACAACAATACCGTATTTCCTTTCTTCGCTAAATGATAGGCAACTTGCACGGCTTCGTGCGCCGAAAAAGTGTTTACAATAACCTCTACATCGTCTTCAAAAGCTTCATGAATACGTTTATTATCTTTACCAAGGCACACAATGGCCCTTACTTTACTACGTACTAAATCTTTAAGCATCCCATAATCGTTTCCTTTATCAACCCCGCCCAAAATTAATACCACATCGTTTCCTACACTTTCTAAGGCGTACCACGTAGAGTTTACATTGGTTGCTTTCGAATCGTTAATGTAGGTTACATCCGAAATTTTAGCTACAAACTCTAATCGATGCTCGATATTTTTGAAGTTCCCCATGCTTTCACGAATGGTTTCATTGCGCAACTCTAATACTTTTGCCACTATGCCCGAAGCCATAGAGTTATAAATGTTGTGCTTTCCTTGTAGGGCTAATTCTGAAATTGACATAGTTAATGGTTCTTGTGGGTTAGTATTGATATGTAGCGTATCGCCATTTAAATAGGCGCCCACTTCTATTTTTTTACGAATAGAAAATGGATATTGTTTTGGTTTGAGCGTTATCTTTTTAAGTATTTTTTGAGTTTGTTCATCATCAGCACAATAAACAAATACATCGTTCTCTGTCTGATTTTGAATAATCCGCATCTTTGAGTCCGCATACTTTTCGAATTTATATTCATAGCGGTCTAGATGGTCGGGCGTAATGTTTAATAGGACCGATACATCTGCTTTAAATTCGAACATATCATCGAGCATAAAACTCGAAATTTCTAAAACATACCAATCAAATGCTTCTTCGGAGGCTACTTGAGCAGCAAAACTTTGTCCGATGTTACCTCCCAATCCAACGCGAACACCGGCGTTCTTTAAAATATGATACGTTAAGAGTGTAGTGGTCGATTTACCATTCGACCCTGTAATGCATATTGTTTTTGCAGACGTATAGCGTTTCGCAAATTCAATCTCAGAAATAACCGAAATCTTTTGTTTGGCAAGGGCTTTAACAATGGGTGCTGTGTTGGGTATACCCGGACTTTTTATCACCTCGTTGGCATTTAAAATCCAATCATCAGTATGCTGTTTCTCTTCGAACAACACCTCTAATTCTTCAAGTTTGCTTTTATAACGATCGGCAATTGGACCGAAATCAGACACAAATACATCAAAGCCCTGCTTCTTAGCTAACATTGCTGCACCAACACCACTTTCGCCTGCTCCCAAAATAACTATACGTTTCTTTTCCATTAGCGCAGTTTTAAGGTTACAAACGTGATAACAGCCAACATGATTCCGATAATCCAGAAACGGATTACAATTTTAGATTCATGATATCCCTTTTTCTGATAGTGATGATGTAATGGCGACATCAAGAAGATTCTTCTGCCTTCGCCGAAGCGCTTCTTCGTGTATTTAAAATAAGAAACCTGCAGGGTAACCGATAACACTTCGATTAGAAATACTCCGCACAAAATAGGTATCAATAATTCTTTACGAATCATAATGGCAAAAACAGCAATAATACCGCCGATGGTTAAACTCCCGGTATCGCCCATGAAAATTTGAGCCGGATAAGAATTGTACCATAAAAAACCCACACAAGCACCTACAAAGGCTCCTGCAAAGATGATAAGCTCCCCCGAATTAGGAATATACATGATGTTGAGGTAATCGGCAATTACCGTATTTCCCGAAACATAGGCTAAAATACCTAACGTAATTCCAATGATTGCCGAAGTTCCCGTGGCCAAACCATCTATACCATCGGTTAAATTTGCACCATTCGAAACGGCCGTTACGATAGTGATTACAAAAAACAGGAATACAATTAAAGCGTATTTTTTATAATCCCTACCCAAAAACTTAAGCACCTTTGCGTAATCAAACTCATTATTTTTATAGAAAGGCACATTGGTTACGGTCGACTTTACATCTTGGGTATAATAATAGCTTTCGCCCTTTTTGCGCAAAACCATTGGCGCTGCACTTTGCGAAATGGCGGTCTCATCAACCGTTTGACGAACTACAATGTTCGGGTGATAAAACATCGTTAGGCCGACTATAATGGCTAAACCAACTTGTCCAACTACTTTAAAACGCCCGGCTAAACCTTCCTTATTTTTCTTAAAAACCTTAATATAGTCATCCACAAAACCAATAGCCCCCATCCATACGGTAGTAACGATCATTAGAATCACATAGATATTGGCAATGTTTGCGAAAAGTAGCGTTGGAATAAGTATGCCTAGCAAAATCATAATCCCACCCATGGTTGGCGTACCTTGCTTTTGCATCTGACCCTCTAAACCTAAGTTTCTAACCGTTTCACCTACTTGTTTGCGATGTAGATAATCGATAATGCGACGACCGTAAACGGTGGTGATAAATAGCGATAATATGATCGATAGCGAAGCCCGGAAGGTAAGGTATTGGAACAACCTTAATCCCGGAAAATCGTAATGCTTTTGTAGATATTCAAATAATAAGTATAACATTAGCTTATTAAGTTTAATTGATCGATCAACACTTCTTTATCATCAAAATGATAACGCACCTTATTTATTTCTTGATATTTCTCGTGTCCTTTACCGGCTACAAGAATGATGTCTCCCGGTCTTGCAACGTGACAAGCCGTTTTTATCGCTTCTTTACGGTCTAAAATTGAAATGGTTTTGCGCTGATTAGTTGGCGAAATGCCCTTTTCCATCTCTTCAATAATTGCCTTCGGGTCTTCTGTTCTGGGGTTGTCGGACGTTAAAATTACTTTATCGCTCCAATCGCAAGCAACTTTGGCCATAATCGGTCGTTTACTACGATCTCTATCGCCACCACAGCCAATAATGGTGATCACCTGTTCGTTACCTTTTCTAATGTTTGCTATGGTACTTAGCACATTCTGTACGGCATCGGGGGTGTGGGCATAATCTACAATACCAATTATACCATTTTTTGAAACGGTATAATCAAACCTGCCTTCGGCACCTGTTAAACCACTTAAAATGGTAAGTACTTTTAATTTATCTTGTTCTAAAAGGATAGCCGTAGCATACGCTGCCAATAAATTATAGGCATTAAATGAGCCCACCATTTTAAAGAATACATCGATTTGCTCGATAGTTAAATTTAAACCGCTAAACTTATTCTCGATTATCTTGGCATTAAAATCGGCCATTTGTTTAAGCGCATAGGTTTTTTTATATGCATTGGTATTTTGCAACATTACCAATCCATTTTTATCATCGATATTGGTTAAGGCAAAGGCCGATTTAGGAAGTGTGTCGAAAAATTCTTTCTTCGCCTTTAAATAATTTTCGAACGTATGATGGAAATCTAAATGGTCGTGTGTAATATTCGAGAACACCCCGCCTGTAAAAACCAAGCCCGAAATGCGATGTTGCACTACAGCGTGAGAACTTACTTCCATAAAGCAATATTCACAGCCTGCATCAACCATTTGTTTTAAAAGTAAATTTAAAGCAATCGGATTAGGCGTAGTATGTGTTGCAGGAATAATTTCTTCGTTAATTTGATTTTGAACCGTAGAAATTAAGCCAACGTTAAAACTTAACTTTCTAAAAAGTTGAAAAAGCAAGGTGGCAATGGTGGTTTTCCCATTTGTACCCGTAATTCCGATTAATTTGATGTTTGCAGATGGATTATCGTAAAAATTACTTGCAATTACTCCAAGCGCGATGGCCGAATGGTCTACCTGAACAAAAGTAACTTGATCTGGTGTATCGATGGGCATCACTTCACAAACAATTACTTTTGCACCAGCTTCTATAGTTTGAGCGATATAGTGGTGACCATCTGTTTGCGTACCTTTAATGGCAATAAACAAAGTGTTTGAAACAATTTCTCTCGAATCGAAAGTTATTGCATCAACCACACTGTCGGGTTTTCCGACAATGCTTTTAATTGCTACACCATATAAAATATCTTGCAAAATCATTTATTTCGTTGTTCGTTTGTTGGTTTTTTAGTTGCTGGTTTTCCCAATTTGTTAATTAACTAATTCACAAATTATCACTGTAATTCTATTTGTACTAACGTTCCCTTGCCAATCGAACTACCAGCCTGTATCGATTGTAGCACTACCTTTCCACTTCCTTTTACCCTTGTTTTTAAACCAGCGTTGCCTAGTAAATACATCGCATCTTTTAAACCCATGCCATTTACGTTCGGCATTACTCCTTTTACTGGGGTATTTTCTTGATAAATAATACCATTTGTAGTATCTAGTGTATTGAAATAGTCGGATTTCGCTGCATATAAAGTTTTTATACCAAAAGCGTTGTATACCTTACGGGTAGCTCTGCTATGACCCGCCTTGGCTTCTGGAGCTACCGTATTGCCTGCCAAGTTTTGAGGCACATTTCCATACATAGTGGGGTCACTTGCAAAAATTCGGTCTGCAACCTTTCTAAATACGGGACCCGAAACAGCAGCTCCATAATATTCCCCATTCTTTGGATCGTTAATCACCACAATCATCGAGTATTTTGGCTTATCTGCTGGAAAATAACCCACAAATGAAGATTGGTATTGTTTTTTAGCCTTATAACCCAAATTATCATCTGCTACTTGTGCGGTTCCTGTTTTACCAGCAATTCTGTAAAGTGGATTATACACCACGTTATGGCCACTTCCTCCTTTATTTTCAACCACACCCTCCATCATTTTTTTAAGCTTTCCTAGAGTTTCTTCAGAACAAACCTTATCGTTTAACACAGGTGCGGTAAATTGTTTAATTGGATTACCTAACCGTCTAATTTCTTTTACAAAAATTGGCGCTACCATTTTTCCATTATTCGCAATGGCATTATATAAGGTTAGCATCTTTAATGGTGTTAACATCATTTCATAGCCATATGCCATTTGCGGAAGCGTAAGGTATTTGTTCCAACTCCTGAATGTTTCTGGATTTTTCACTACAGGTTTTGCTTCGCCAGGAATTTGAAGGCCAGTTTTCACATTTAAATGCCAATCGTATAAATGATCGGTAAATCGTTTTGGGTTTGCACCATAATGTTCATTAATCAATTTTGCAATAGCAGCATTCGATGAACTCTCGAATGCACTTTTAACCGTCACCGTTTCTACTTTAGGATGCGAATCTGTAATTACCTTTCTGTTTCCTGGAACAGGATAGTAACCGGTTTGGATCATCGAATTCGTATCAACCAGCTTATCATCTAGCAAAGCCATGTAAGAGGCGAGCTTAAATGTCGACCCTGGATCTTGATTTCCTGCGATGGCATAGTTAAATTGCTCTTTATAAACACCCTCTCCAACATCGGTAAAATTAGCCACCGCTCTTACTTCTCCCGTTGCCACTTCCATAATGATGACCACTCCATGATGAGCATTGGTTTCTTTAAGACGTTGTTCTAATGCACTTTGCGCTAAATCTTGCATATTAATATCGATGGTCGAAATAATATCAGCTCCATCTTTCGGTGCAATTTCTAGTTCATTATCTATTGGAACCCAAACTCCCCCAGAGATACGCTGCATTAACTGCTTTCCGCTTTCTCCATTAATATATTCACCAAAAGCGCCCTCTAAACCCACTGGATTTTTAACATTTTCGTTATTATAACCGATAGTTCTGAATGCTAAAGATTTAAAAGGATGAATACGTTTATTTTGTTGAATAGCTATCAATCCACCCCCACGTTTTCCGATGTTATATAACGGGAAAGTCCGCACAACTTTCAAATCTTGATAAGAGACTTTACGTTTAATGAGCAGGTATCTTGCTTTCTCTTCTCTTGCATTTCTTAAAATTCTTGAATAGTCTTTCGCACTTTTATCTTTAAAAAACTGGGCTAATTTCATGGCCAAAGAATCGACCTTGCTATAAAACACCTCTTTATCTTGAATTCCCCCAGCTAACATATCCATACGTAATTCGTATTCTGGAATTGAAGTGGCCAATAAACTTCCGTCGTTCGAATAAATATTTCCCTTGGCGGCTTCGATATCAAATTCCTTTACCGACAAGCTATCGGCCATAGCACGCCATTTCGCACCTTGAATAAATTGCACATCCCCCAACTTCAACAGTACAGCAAAGGCAAAAAGTACAATAAGGCCAAATGCCAAATACACTCTTAATAATATGTTTGCTCTAATGTTCATCGTTCTACCATAATCTTTTTAGGCGGCTCAATCAGTTCCTTTATACCTAGCGTATCTACTTTTTTCGCTACCTCTGTTAATTTACTTTTAAACATTAACTCGGCTTTTAGCGATTTGTATTCGTATCCTAATTCTGTAACTTCCTTTTTTAACTTATCTATATTTCTAATATTGGTTATCGCCATATGGCTATTGCCAATATAAATCATCCCTAACACACACAAAAACACCAAAAATGGGAGCACTTCCGTTGCAGCTTCTTTGCTTACTACTCCTTCGGTAAAAAGTTTCCTGAAGAAAACCATGGTATTACCCTCAGGTTGTACTGGTTTTTGCACCTCCTTCTCTTCTGCTTCAAGAAGCGCTAGTTCTTCCTCTTCTCTATTTTTCTTGAATTGGTTATTCATCTGCCTCGGTTTAAAGTCGTTCCCCAATTCTCAATTTTGCACTTCTCGATCTGCTATTTACCTCTAGTTCTTTCGCATTTGCTACAATTGCTTTTCGGGTAATGGCCTGAAAAGGCTTTTGTTCGTTTCCGAAAAAATCTTTCTCTACCTCACCTCTAAATTTTCCTTTTGCGATAAAACTTTTAACCGGACGATCTTCTAAAGAATGATAAGACATCACCACTAAACGACCACCTGGATTTAAAACATCTGCAGTTTGAGTTAAAAAATTTTCTAAAACTTCTATTTCCGCATTCACTTCAATACGTAGTGCTTGAAAAACCTGCGCCATGTATTTATTTTCTTTCCCCTTGGGTATATGCTGAGCTATGACTTTCTTAAAATCGGCCAAGGTTAAAATTGGCTGCTCTAAACGAGAAGTAGTTATTGTTTTAGCTAACGATTTTGCGTTCTTAACCTCACCGTAAATTCCAAAAATCTTATGTAGTTTATCTTCGGTATAGGTATTTAGCACTACCGCAGCGGTTAATGGACGTTGCTTGTCCATCCGCATATCTAAATCGGCCTCAAATCGGGTAGAGAACCCTCTCGAGGGCTCATTAAATTGATGCGACGAAACACCTAGATCGGCCAGAATACCATCCACTTTTTTATAGCCTAATAACCTAAGGTTATTCTTGAGGTATCCGAAATTCTGGTCTACAAAAATGAAACGCGAGTCGTTTATCTTATTTTGTTGCGCATCTGGATCTTGATCAAACGCGATTAAGGTTCCGTTCTTATCTAGTTTATCTAAGATCGCTCTCGAATGACCACCTCCCCCAAAGGTTACATCTACATATACACCCGAAGGTTTAATGGCCAAGCCTTCGATACATTCATTTAACAATACAGGTACGTGGTAATTATTCCCCATCTTCATCCCTCCTATTTTTACCACCCATTACTTCTTCGGCCAGATTTGCAAAATTCTCAGGTTCGTTATCGAGCAAACTATCGTAAGCCGTTTTAGACCACACCTCGATTTTATCGAACTGGCAAGCTAAAACCACATCGCCATTAATACCCGCAAATTCTAATAATGATTTAGGCAATAACACTCTTCCAGTTTGGTCTACGTTTAATTCTGTAGCACCACGGGTGAAGAAGCGAATAAACTCACGCGTTTTTTTCTCGTACTGATTTAACTTACTTAACTCAGCTACAATACCTTCCCAAACTTTTTTTGGATAGATAACCAGGTGCTTCTCGAAGCCGCGGTTAATCACCAAGCCTTCTTTCTCAACATTAGGCAATTGTTTTTTTAGACTCGACGGCACCATAAGGCGTCCTTTCGCATCTAACTTACAATCAAATTCTCCTAATAGCTGTATCATTTTACCACCTACACATTTTATGTAGTGTAAAAATAAATACTTCTACCACAATTTACCACTTTCTACCACAAAAAAGTTTTCAACATTTTAAATCTGCATTTTCATGTTCTTTTTAACTGTTTTTTGTAAAAAATATCCCACATTGCCATTGCAGAAAAAGTATTTCAATCGATATTTAGGCATTTTCTGATCCGCATTTCATTGCCTATCGGCATTAATGATCTCCTCAAGCCCTCGGTTTAATCGCCAAATATGCTCCATACCCGATTAAAATTCGGGGGATTCTGATTGTATTCTTAACTCAAGCGAAGGAAGCACGCTACTAGCAATTGTGATAATGCTAGCAAAAAAAAGCGGTATCAAACTATAAATAGTCTAACACCGCCTAAAACTAGCGACTTATTTAAACGAAAATTAGTCTTGAATAGCTTTTACGCCTGGCAATTCTTTGCCTTCCATGTATTCGAGCAGTGCTCCACCACCGGTAGAAACGTAACTAACCTCGTCTTCTAAACCAAATTTTGCAATAGCAGCGGCAGAATCGCCTCCACCAATTAAAGAAAATGCACCATCTTTAGTTGCTGCAACTACAGCTTCGGCTATGGCTTTTGTTCCTTTTAGAAAATTTTCCATTTCAAAAACACCCATTGGCCCGTTCCATAAAAGTGTTTTAGAATTTTTTACCACATCGGTAAATAGGGCTATTGTTTTAGGACCAATGTCTAAACCCATCCATCCATCAGGAATTTTGCCGCTATCTACTTGGTCTTTAGCTGCCTCATTATCAAACTTATCGGCAATAATGGTATCAACAGGCAATACCAAATTCACTCCCTTTGCTTTTGCTTTTGCTATCAATTCTAAACATAGGGCCATACGATCTTCTTCTAGCAAAGACGTGCCGATATTTCCGCCTTGCGCTTTCGCAAAGGTATAAGCCATTCCACCGCCTATAATTAGGTTATCGACTTTGTCTAATAAACTCTCGATTAATAAAATCTTATCCGATACTTTAGCCCCACCCATAATTGCAGTAAATGGCTTTGTGGCACCATGATTTACCTTTTCTGCATTTTTCAACTCCTCCGCCATCAGGTAACCAAAATATTTTGCCTTCGGAAAAAATTGAGCAACAATAGTAGTCGATGCATGTGCACGGTGTGCAGTTCCAAAGGCGTCATTTACATACACATCACCTAGCAGTGCCAATTGCTCTGCAAACCGTAAATCACCCTTTTCTTCTTCAGGATGAAAACGTAGATTTTCTAAAAGCAAAACCTCTCCAGGAAAGAGATTTTTTGCTTTCATTTCTGCATCCTCGCCCACACAATCGTTGGCAAATTTCACCGAAAAATCGAACATTCTCGATAAATCGCCCAAAATGTGCTTTAGTGAATATTTTTCTTCAGGACCACCTTTTGGCCTACCTAAATGCGACATTAAGATTACTGCGCCGCCATCATTTAATATTTTAGTGATCGTCGGTAATGCGGCTCGCATTCTTTTATCGTCGGTAACATTAAAATCTTTGTCTAATGGCACGTTAAAATCGACCCTAACCAATGCTTTTTTATCCCTGAAATTATACTGATCTATTGTGTTCATATTTACTTTAAATTAATAATCATCTCATAATGTGGCCCAACACCTTCAATCTCAAACTCATCGGAGCTGAGCTCAAAGCCCTTTTTTTTATAAAATTCGATGGCACTTGAGCGGGCATTGCACCATAAATAGTTAGCTTTAGCAGCGTTAAGTTGGATAATTGCAAAATCTATTAATTCGGCGCCATACCCTTTGCCCGCAAAAGCTTTCGCTGTTGCCATTCCACGTAACTGATAGCCAAGCCCTTTTCTGTCTTGGTAATGATTTGGAAAAAAAGAAGCGACAGAAACTAACAACTCGTCTACAAAACAACCTAAATGAAACGCACCCTCAATTTGATCGGTTGGAAAAATACAATCTGCCAAAGAAAGTCCATTTCGCAATATTTTACTTCTTAGATCTAAAGTTTCCTGCGCCGAAATAAATCTAACCATTTGCTAAAGCTATTTTTTCTACTAAATCTACTAATCTGTTCGAGTAACCTGATTCGTTATCGTACCAGCCTACTACTTTCACCAAATCGCCAACAATAGAGGTAAGTTGAGCATCAAATATACAAGAATGCGTATTATTTATGATATCGACAGAAACAATTGGATCAATTGTGTATTGTACAATGGATTTCATACCTCCTTCAGCTTCTTTTTTAAAAGCTACATTAATTTCTTCTATGGTTGTTTTCTTTTTTAAAGTGCAGGTAAAATCCGTTAGCGAGCCATTTAAAACGGGAACACGAATCCCAGCTCCGCCCAATTTCCCCTCCAAATGTGGGAAAATATTCGTGATCGCTTTTGCAGCCCCCGTACTCGTTGGAATGATAGAAGCAGAGGCTGCCCTTGCTCTCCTCAGATCTTTGTGTGGCGCATCGTGTAGGCTCTGATCGCCGGTCATAGAATGAACAGTGGTGATGTATCCATCCTTAATTCCCCAATTATCATCTAGAATTTTCACCATTGGAGCCACATTATTTGTAGTACACGATGCATTTGACAGCACTTTGGCTGTTAAGTCGATAAGATGGTCATTTACCCCTATCACTACCATAGGAATTTCTTTCTCTGCAGCAGGCGCCGAAATCAGCACTTGCTTTGCTCCTGCAGTTAAGTGTTGCGATGCGCCATTTAAATTGGCAAACTTTCCTGTGGCTTCGATTACAAGATCAATTGCTAAGGATGACCATGGTAATTCAGCTGGATTCGAGTAGTTGTAAATTTTAATTTCATTACCATTAATTATTAAATGATCCTCATTAAAATGTATATCCCCTTTAAACTGCCCGTGAACCGAATCGTATTTAAAAAGATGAGCTAATGTAGATGGGGTGGTTAAGTCGTTAATAGCAACAACATTTAATCCACGTTCTACGGCAGTACGTAAAAAAGTGCGACCAATTCTGCCAAAACCATTTATTGCGATGTTCATACCGCAAAACTACCTATATCTCCGCACTTTTCCGATTAAAAGTATCGGTAAATAGAATGTCTCTCAATTGATATTGAGGATTATTTTTCTTGCCTAAGCTGTAAGTTATTATCGAGTTAAGCACTACAGAAATACCGAATAATAGCGATATCAATACAAAATTCCCTAGATTTTGGAGTGCTACTGCGAAGAAAATCATGCCCAAATTAAATATTGAGAGGCTAATTAATATTTTTTTTGTACTAAAGCCTAATTGTTGCAATCGATGATGTAAATGATTTCTATCTCCCTTAAAAGGCGATTTTTTATGTAAAATCCGGATAAAAAATATACGTAATGAATCGAATACAGGAACGATTAAAACGGCAACTGCAATAGCAGGTGCCGAATAAAAATTTGGATTTGGAACATCTCCGATTTTATTAAGTTCGATAAATTTAATCGCTAAAATTACGGAAACAAGTCCAATTAAAAGGGCACCAGTATCGCCCATAAAAATTTTTGCTGGCGAATAATTGAAGACTAAAAATCCGGCAATTGCGCCAGTCATAGCGAAAGCAATGAAAGCATAGGGTATCTCGTTTCCAATGGCAAAAAATACCCCAAAACTCAGAGCTGAGATCACCCCAATCGTACCTGCAAGTCCGTCGATACCATCGATTAAGTTAAAAGCATTATTTACAAAAATAATAAGTACAATAGAAAAAAGCCCTCCCCAAAGCGCATTTACCTCCCAAAGAAAAAACACGCCATATAAGCTACTTAACCTAAAACCGCCCAATACGACTAAAATGATAGCTACAATCATCTGCATTAAGAATTTGGTACTTGGCCCTACGCCATACAGGTCGTCTTTTAAACCTAAGCCAAAAAGAATAATACATGATGTTATTAAAAAATTTGCTTCTTGATATTTAACAGTTGTGGCAAATAATAAAATGGTAATGGTAAAGCTACAGAAGATAGCAACGCCGCCTAATCTAGATATCTGCAAACGATGCGATTTTCTATGACTTTCGGCACTGTCAAACAATCTATACTTCAAAGCAATTTGAATAATAGAAGGGATGCCCGATAAAGCTAAAAGAAAAGCTAAACCAACGATGGCAACATAGTAAAGTAGATTCCCTGCTAATAATTCCAAAATGTAGAGAAGGTTAATTAAAAATCAATGGTAGTTAACAATTATTGGTAGTGTAAGTTAATTATTTTAATGAACAAACTGTGTTATTTTACTTAATTTTTTTAACACAATGGTGATGGCAGCAAATGGAACCTTATTGGCAACAAGTGCTTTATAATCATTAACCAAACCTTTATATCGATGCTTTAGTGTCGCATTACTCATTCCACCTGTTCTCATATTAACAATAAGTTTATTTAAAAACACAGCTTTTACATGATACTTAAATAAAAATCTAACCATTAACTCATAATCTGCCGCACTATCATAATTTAAGGAGTAATTCCCAAAGGCTTCAAATAGCGTTTTTTTTGCATAAAACGTAGGATGAGCTGGCATCCAGCCCAAAAATATCCTTCTATTTGTATAGGGTTTAGAAATCCACTTTCTAATTATTTTATGGGTATTAAGTGGATCAACATAATTCAAATTTCCATATAGAGCATCTGGATTTTGAGAAATAAAACAGTTTGCAACCGAGCGGATTACATCAGATGAAGCAAACATATCGTCGGCATGCAATACTCCTATTACCTCACCAGTTGCCATTCTTATCCCTTTGTTTAAAGCATCATACATTCCATTATCCCTTTCAGAAATGAATTGACTAATGTGTTCTTTATACCGATCAATAATTTTTAAACTTCCATCCTTTGAGCCTCCATCAACAACAATGTATTCAATAGTTGCATAATCTTGAGCGATTACAGATTTAATACAATCTTCGAGAAAAGCTTCGCCGTTATATACTACAGTAATTATAGATATCTTCATTTCAATAGCATTGATTAGGCATCTTCGTTTAAGTAAAAATAGAAATTGGAATGTAAGAACTAAATTTTAGTGTAAATTAACATTTTATTTTAAAGATTTCACTTTCAAGAAAACCGTACCTAATATAGCGGTTCCAATTAAGATAAACCATGTATAGTTATCTAATGGGGTTGGAACTGGATTACATTTATCCGTTTTCATATAAGAATAAGAAACGTAACTATCTGTTGCTACGGGAGGGGCGCCTAAGTATGGTGCAATAACACATTGCTTCCCTAAGTAGTTAAATTCATTTTCGGCTGGGATTGGCACATTTTGCTTTTTTTCGTAGTCGTAATAACTACTTGCCCCGTACACATTAATGTATCCGCATCTATATCCCTGATGTTCATTAAAGCCATAACCCCAATAAATAGGAATTTTGGGACCGTTGCTTTTGTAATAAATTATTGGCGGTGTACCATTGTACGCTGGCGCCGTGCCTAAATATTGCGTATACACATAATCGTGACCAATTTTACATCCATTGCCTGAAATATCTGCAATGGCAAGTGTAGTGCAACACGTTAATATCAATAGGACGAGCAATTTCTTCATTTGGATACGGCAACTATGCATTAGATTTATCAAACTTAATGCCTTTAATTTTTTTCTAAATAAGCAATTAAGATGAATATTAAAACATTAATTACAAATATGACGATTTTAAAGATAAAATATTTTAAATAAAATACCCTTAATTGTAATTTTTAAGAAAAATAATTCCTTTAGGTTTTAAAAATTGCCTAGACAAGGTATATTATCTTCCGTTTATATTATAATATGAATTTCTTTACAATTAAAAAAATTTGATACTTAAATGCGTGGAATTTTGAGAAAAAAAATACTCGTATTTCCCCAGTTTTGCTCATCTTAAAATTTGTTAAAAAGTGTATCCTTTTACTTAACATTTTACAATCTTGAAAAAATCAGCTAATTAAATGGGAAAAAAAAGATGGGCTTTCTTCCTTACAGCAAAATATCCAACTAGTCCTACTCCCGCAATTAAATAATAAAGATTTGTATCTAAAGCAGTAGAACAAATGAATTTATGAGGATATAAAGTATAATTCACACGGTTATACCTATAGGTACCACAAGCTGAATTTGAAGTCCTTGTCCATGTTCCGTTTCCGGCACTTACAGGTGTACCATCTGGATTACCTGGGGTATAATATGATGAATAAAATTTACTACCTACTATTAATCCACAATCAGTTTGATTGCAACTAGGCGGATAGTGCGCAAAAAGATTGGTATTCCCAATAACTACTAAAACAAATGTTAAAACAACGATTAAATACTCTTTTTTCACTACAATCTCAAATTTTAGAATTTGAAAAGCGGTAAGCAATTGCCATGCCGTTGAGATTTAAGAGGAATAAGCCGAGATTTTTCGAATATAAAATACCGAAGAAGCACTAATGGCAAAGAACAAAACGACTACATATCTATCTAGTGGACAATTATAGGTGATGGTGTAGGTAATGGTATTGCCTAAATTCTTCACCTGTCCATTCGATACAATTGTGATGCCTTGTACAGCACATTGCGCTCCATAGCTCGGATTACCAACAAACTGTGGGCAACTCGAATAGTTGTTGTACCATGCCTGTAAAAAATCTTTCTTAGGAAGCGTATAGGTAGGAAAAGTAGGTATATACCACTGACTAACGGGATACGGTTGTTGGCCTTGATAGCCTGTATAAAGAAATTCATCGTTTCCAATCTTACAACCAGTTACCGTTTCAGCCCTGCATTCTACTACTCCTATTAAAAAAACTACAAAAAGCGAAATGAAATAAATGAAGCGCATCTTTGTGTAAGAACAAATTTAATGCCCTTAACCACAAATTAACATATTTTAATATGAAGGCTTAATTTTAGAGAAAATTTCTCCTAATCATCACAAATCCCGCACTACCAACTACAAGCATCATTAAGCCAACATAATCATCTAGGGGGCAGTTCGTAAATCCTTTTAATTTACCTGCTTGCTCATACCAGTAATCCGTTCCTTTTCCTGATTGATAATCATATGGGCCTGTACATTCTGTACATCTGCTTCTAGCCCTGATTACACAATTTCCTAAAACCACGGGTGAACAATAAATACCTGTACCTATTTGCCCCGAAGTTACTACTGGCGTTGTTTCGTATGCAGGGCCATAACCACGTGGGCTATTCACTCCTGCGGGGCCAGTGTATAAATAGCCTGTATCGTCTGATACACATCCAATAATTGTGTACGATTGCGAATACCCCATTTTAGTGAAACCCATCAATATTATTACTAACCATAATATTCTAAATTCACGTATACTCATTACCCTACTAAAACCGACTCTTAAATTCTTCACGTATTTTAACATTTAATCTTTCTTTAAACGCCCTATTCCCAAACACGTGCCATGCTCTAAGTAGATTATACAAAATCGTAAAAAACTGCCCTAATAATGCTTCCTAAATGGTTTTAACTTAAAAGTAGAATATTTAACATGAAATTACTATACGATTTGGGTCACACATAAAAGAGATAAAAATCACAAAATTTCCCCGAATTGGGGAACAAGTTACTCTCATCTGCATAAACCAAGAAGAAAATTATTTATTTTTTCGCTACAGTTAAAGATTAAACTGACGCTAATTCATGAAGGCTAATTATCCACATTTCGCCCATTTTAGCCCAAAATGTGGATAAATTTAAGGTCAACCTGTATTTGATTATCTCTTTTTTATAAAGACCTTTATCCAAATTAATTTAGACGTAATGACAAATTATAAGTATGTGAAGTTCTCCTATTTACTGGCTTTTGTTGCAGTCTTCCTCTTAAATTCATGTAGCACAACAAATAATGAAGCGCTATTTAAGTCTCAAAATGGAGTAAATCCTGAGATGGTTAAGGATATTTATGTAGTAAATGATCAAGGACCAGGCGAGCTTTATTACCGAATAAAAGAAGGTGATGTAATTTCGATTAGAAATCTTCAGGATATATATTGGGGCGGCAGTCTATCCCAACCAACATCTTCAGTCTCTCAAAACAGCGTTGCAACAACAAATACTGTAGATCAAGCCGCCGTAAGTTATATTGTTGATAAATATGGCCAAGTAAGGCTTCCAGCGTTAAAAGAAAAAGTGAAAATTTCAGGGTTAACCAGAACCGAGGCCCGACAGAAAATAGAAGATTTATATATAACCGGAAACGGCAAAGGGGGCTTATTGCCTGACCCCATCATTGAATTAAATATTGTGAATTTAAAGGTCCATTTGCTAGGTGAATTTGCTTCGCCCGGAGAATATCCACTTACTAAAGACAATACAACTTTAATCGAAATTCTTTCCCAGGCTGGCGGACTTAGTAAAACTGCAGACCCAAGAACAGTAAGAATTTTACGTGGGAAAGAAACCATTTATGTTAACCTTACCAATGATCGAATTATTGGAAACTCTAAATTAATTATGCAAAATGGCGATGTAGTTACGGTTGACCTCAATAAAAACGCACTAGACGGGGAAAAAATTCAAAGATTTAATAACGTGATACAACCTATTTTAGTTGTAGTTAATCTTGTGATACTCGTTTTCACCTTAAGTAAATAATGGAAATAAAAGATAATAAAGTAGTAGAGCACAAAGCGGTATCCCAAACTATTGATTTTTATAAAATCTTTAAGGTTTTTTTAAGTCGTTGGTATTGGATTTTAGGTTGTGTCATTGTTGCTATGCTCATCGCTAAAATAAACCTACTCTATACTGTTCCTTACTATCAAACCTCTGGACAGTTAAGGCTAAAGGAAACCAATCCTATGCTTAGCTCAACTAGTTCAGCAGCTGCTTCTCAGGTATATAATTATACCGATAAAATACAAGCTGAAAGCTTTGTAATAAAATCGCAAGCTGTAGTTTCGAAAGCGGTTAAAGCATTAAACTATAAAATTGCCTACTATTACGATTTGCGATGGGGACGTTTTGAAGCTTACCCGAACATCCCATTTAAAATAAATATAATTAAACAAGATTCGGTAAATTTTAATACTGGCGAATATCAAATTCAACCCATAAATGCCAGAACCTTTAGCTTAAAAACTCCAGAAGATGCTAAAGGTAAATCTACCATTTATAGATATGGTCAGCCCATTCATGCTGGGCAAATGATTTTTAGCATTAACTCGAAAGTTCCTCAAATCTATTATTTCAAATTCAATTCTGAAGCTGAACTGATTGGGAGAATTACAAGCGGGCTTTCTGCCACCGAAGCTGCCCGCTTTACAAATGTAATGAGTGTTAGTCAAACTGATCAAAATTCTGCCTTTGCAGCTGATGCGTTAAATGCTGTTATGAAAGAATATGTAACAAATGATATTATTGACAAGCAAAAATCGGCAAACCAAATGGTAGCCTACATAAAGAAGCAATTAGATTATATTACCGATCAAGTAGATTCGTCTGGAAGCGATCTACGGAACTATAAAATAAAAAACAATATTGTCGATATTAGAAGCGCCACAACAGAAATTTCGGCTAACCTTGCGGACGCTCAGTCAAGGAAGAAAATAGCGGTTATGGAAAATGTTGGGATTTCGCTATTACTAGATCAACTTAATAACAATACCGAAAAACTGGTGCCCAACAATAATATATCAGGGCCAACATCGGGCACTTTATTAGCATCCATTACAACCTTTAACTCACTTATTGATTCGAGAGAAAATAACATAAAAACCTATGGAAGCGGTTCGGAACCTATTCAGTTGCTGGATGCTAAAATAGCTGCCACTAAAGAAAGTATTAGAAAAAGCATATACGCTCTAGCTGAACTGAATAAAAAAACGCAACAAATTATTGATAATGAAATTGAGAAATATAATCAGCAGCTCACTACCCTTCCAGGTAAAGAACAGAGCTTTATTAAACTAGAAAGCACCTACGAGGTTAATAACAAAGTACGTACGTACCTCAAAGAAAGGCAATTAGAAGCGGAGATGAATACAGCTGCTGTTGTTGCAGGGGCTGAAATAGTAAATATGGCTTATGAAAATACTATCCCAACTGGGAATGATGCCCAAAACACCTATATCGCTGCCTTGTTTTTTGGTTTCGCAGTAGGCATTGGTCTGATTTTACTCGTTAGATTTATCAACCCATATATTTATGATAAAGAAACAGTAGAAGCACTCACCCGGACGCCTATCATTGGCGTAATTCGCAAATTTCCAGAATACATCGATAAAAACAATCGTCAAGCTTTATCGCTTTCCAAACCTAAATCTGTTTTCGCCGAGTCGGTTCGCTCCGTAAGAACCAACTTAAGCTTTATGGCAAGCCATAAGAAAAGTAAAACAATTTGTATAACTTCTGAAGTTTCTGGCGAAGGAAAATCTTTCGTAACTGTAAACCTTGCAGGAACTTTGGCATTAATTGATAAGAAAGTAATTCTAATTGCGGCCGACTTAAGAAAATCAAAACTTCACAAAGCCTTTGGAAGTAATAATAAAGTTGGTTTAAGCAGTTATTTATCTGGTCAAGCTGAACTAACGGATATTATTATACATGATGAAGTTCATAATATTGATTTCATGCCGTCTGGGCCAGTGCCGCCAAACCCATCCGAACTTTTGCATACCGACAAAATGAAGGAGTTACTGGCTATCCTAACCCCCAGATATGATTACGTTCTAGTTGATACTGCGCCAGTAGGTTTAGTATCTGATGCCATTCCCCTCATCCGCCAGTCTGATGTAAATCTCTTTGTGCTTCGCTCCGGAAAATCACAATTTAGAGCTGCAGCTATTCCCGAACGTTTATCACGTGAGTATGGCCTGAGCAATCTGGCAATTGTATTAAATGCTTTCGGAGACGACTCGCTTCATGCCAATTATTATACTACTGATTATTCTAGAGGAGGCGGAAATAGTACGTATTATTATTCTGACTACTCAGGCTATGCAGGATCAGGTTACTACGACAACGATCCTAAAAAATGGTGGGAATTTTGGAAGAAAAAGTAGTTGAATGGTTAATCGGGTATGATAGATAAAACCTACAAATGGTATCCCATTTACACACGATCAAGGGCTGAAAAAAAAACACAATTAGCATTAGAGAAAAAGAATATTATTAGTTATCTACCTTTAAGAAAAGTGCAGAAGCAATGGAGCGATCGAAAAAAAATTATACTTGAACCCTTACTCAAATCTTATCTTTTCATCTACATTTCAGCTAAAGAGTACAACGATGTGATAAATACCCATGGGTTTAGTCGTTTTATCTATTTTTCAGGAATAGTTACCTCAATTCCCGACAAGCAAATAGATGACCTAAAATTGTTACTTGCCATTGAAGAAGATTTGGAGATAAATGAAATTGATGTATCGCCTGGCGAAAAAGTTTTAATAAAAGCTGGACCCTTTAAGGGAATTCTTGCAGAATTAGTATCTTTAAAGAGTAACAAAAAAATAATATTAAGATTACAAAATCTTGGTTATTCGATTACAATAAATACCTCTTTGGCTTACGTTGAAAGAGTAAATTAAGTGTCTAATTTTTAACAGTTTACATCCTAAAAGTGTGACTGAGAGGGCGAAGCCATATAAAACCTTCAATAAATAAATAACCCACAATGTGCCGTATAGCCGGAATTATTAGCAAAAAAGATGAATTCATTTCGATCTACCAAAATGTGCTGGCTATGTGTAATGATATGGCTCATGGCGGTCCGGATGACGAAGGCATTAGCAATAACGAGAACGAAGATTTTGTATTTGGGCACCGAAGGTTAGCATTAATCGATTTAACTGAAGCGGGGCACCAACCCATGTATTATAAAGATTTATCCATCATTTTTAATGGCGAAATCTACAATTATCTGGAGTTAAAAGAGGAACTTATAGCATTGGGAGCTAGCTTTACGACTGCAACAGATACGGAGGTTATATTAGCTGGATATTCGACCTGGGGGGTCGAAATATTTGGCAAGCTTGAAGGCATGTTTGCCTTTGCGCTTCATGATAAAGCTATCAATTCTACTTACCTCGTAAGAGATCAATCTGGGATCAAGCCCCTATATTACAGTACGCAGAACGGAAAACTAATCTTTGCTTCCGAAGTTAAAGCGTTTAAAGCAACTGATTACCTATTTAATGAGGACAAAAACTGGAAAGCCTATTTTTTATCATTTGGACATATCCCACACCCCTTTACAACCCTTAAAGACGTATTTTCGTTACCGAATTCATGCTTCTTAAAATGGGATCACAAGCAGGCAATTTTCCAGATTGAACCCTTTAGTAAGGTAAATCGGAACGTAACAATTGTAGACAACTATGAAGCCAATAGCCTGATTCATGAGCGTCTAGAAAAAGCTGTAAAGGCCCACCTCATTGCCGATGCGCCTGTGGGTGTTTTTTTAAGTGGAGGGATCGACTCGAGTTTACTAACTTTAATTGCAAATAAATTTGTTGGTAAAAACCTAAAAACCCTATCTATTAACTTTGCAGAACAAGCCTATTCTGAAGAACAATATCAGCGTATTGTTGCTGATAAAACCTCTGGGAATCACACCTCTTACCTAGTTACAAAAAATGATCTAGAACAGCACCTTGATGAGATCTTAATGGCAATGGACCAACCTAGTAACGACGCCATCAACTCTTGGTTTGTGAATAAATGTGCTAAAGAAAATGGGTTAAAAGCCGTATTATCGGGTATAGGTGCCGATGAACTGTTTGGGGGATATCCATCTTTTAAAAGAATGGGATGGATAAGAGCACTGAAACGCTTTCCAAAATTTATCCTGCGCCTAGCGGATAAATTGCCATCAGAGAAATTAAAACGCATTTACTTCTTGAGTTACGAAAACCCTATTGGCGAATATTTATTTCTAAGAGGCTTTTTTACACCAGCAGCAGTATCAAAAATACTTCAACTTCCGAAAAACGATATTGATCAGTTGCTTGAAAGTTTTCCAATTGATCCAGAAGTGAATGCACTTAAAGATGGAGATAGAGCTTCATGGATGGAAACCAATCTTTTTATGAAGAACCAGTTATTAAAAGACACCGACTTCATGAGCATGACCCATGCTATCGAAGTGAGAGTTCCGTTTCTCGATCAAGAGTTATTGAAGGCAATCTATAAGATTTCTAGTGAAATAAAATTCAAAACAGATATCCCTAAAGGCCTATTAGTGAATAGCTTTAAAGATATTTTACCAGAAGCAATTTGGAATAGACCTAAAATGGGATTTACCTTTCCATTACAAGGTTGGTTAAGGGAGAATAAAAAGATAACTGATCCAGAACTTTATAAAGAAAGCGAATTTACTACTGCCTTAATTAAAAGATTTAAAGCTGGAAAGCTACATTGGTCTAAAGCATATGCATTATATCAGGTTTTTAAAAATTAATGAAAGCACAGAAAATTCTTTTCCTTACTCTTAACACCTTTAGCTTAACTGGCGGAATAGAAAAAGTAGGTAGGTGTGTTGCAAAAGTACTTTCTGATTTACAAGGGCATGGCGATCTTTCGTTTAAGTTGTTTTCTTTGCACGATGGAAACTCGGATGTGAATGAAAAGTATTTACTCAATCGGTACTTTAAAGGGTTTCGAGGGGGGGCTATTAAATTTGGCATTTTGTCGCTTTTGCAAGGTATTCGTTCTAATCAGGTAATTCTAAGCCACATTAATCTTTTGCTTTTTGCCAGGCTTATTAAATTGTTTTCTCCAGGTACAAAAATCATCGTTTTTGCACATGGTATAGAACTATGGAGAGAAATTCCGAAATGGAAAAAAATATTTCTTCAACAAAGCGTAGAAATTTGGGCAGTGAGTGCATTTACTGCTTCAAAATTGGTAGAAATCCATCAATTAAAGGCTGATTCTATAAAAATCTTGAATAATTGTTTAGACCCTTACTTTGTGCTACCCAAAACGTTCAAAAAACCGACACACTTATTACAAAGATATAATTTAACCATTGATCAGCCGGTACTTTTCACGTTAACAAGATTATCTTCTCAAGAAACTTACAAGGGCTACGATAACGTACTGATGTCGATTCCTACACTTTTAAATAAATTTCCTAATTTACACTATATCTTAGCTGGAAAAGCAGATCATATTGAAAAAGAAAGAGTGCAAAATTTAATTGATAAGTTAAATTTGAAAATGCATGTAACTTTAGCCGGATTTATCAAGGATGAAGAATTAACCAATTATTTTTGCTTAGGTGATGTTTTTATAATGCCTAGTACACAAGAAGGCTTTGGTATTGTGTTTATCGAAGCTGCTGCTTGTGGTACGCCGTGTATTGGAGGAAATATAGATGGAAGTGCAGATGCCTTATTAAACGGTAAACTTGGTAGCTTAATTGATCCAAATAAAGTTGAAGAAATCACAATGGCGATTAAAGACAACTTGTCTCACAAAAAAGACCCCCTCGCATTGCAAGAGTTGTGTATAAGCCATTTTAGCCATGCAAAATATGCCGACAAGTTAAAAAAATTAATTTTATGTTAAAAGAAAATCATACATGGACTATAGAGGCAAAAAGCGCCGTATTCGATCTTAAGTTAAAGGAACTTTGGGCGTATCGCGATCTTTTAGGGCTATTAGTCCGAAGAGATTTCGTATCTTTTTATAAGCAAACCGTTTTAGGCCCATTATGGTTTTTCATTCAGCCTTTATTTACCACCATTATCTACACCTTCATCTTCGGAAATCTAGCTGAAATTTCTACAGATGGTTTACCTAAACCGCTTTTCTATATGGCGGGGATTACTGCATGGAATTACTTCGCAGATTGCTTAACTAAAACCTCAACCGTTTTTAAAGATAATTCGGCGATTTTCGGTAAAGTTTATTTTCCACGGTTAATTATGCCCTTAAGTATTGTGATGAGTAATTTAGTCAGATTTGGGGTTCAGATGATCCTCTTTTTATTGTTGATTGCCTATTATTACTTTACTGGTGCGCAGTTCGTTGTTACTTGGGCAATCGCACTCTTTCCGCTAATTGTTATTTTAATGGCATTATTAGGGCTTGGCTTAGGAATGATCATCTCTGCGATGACCACTAAATATAGAGATTTGGCTTTTTTAGTAACTTTTGGTGTGCAGTTGTTAATGTATGCCACCACAGTTATCTATCCTTTATCAGCTGCTATCGAGAAATATCCTGCTTATAGCTGGATTATTGAGTACAACCCTATGACCCCGATAATTGAAACCTTTAGGTATGGATTTTTAGGAGACGGGAGTTTTAGTTGGGGTAGCTTAAGTTATGCTACAGGCATGACTTTCATCTTTTTAATTTTTGGAATTATAATATTTAACAAAGTTGAGAAAACATTTGTAGATACTGTTTAGAAAACGCGCATGTCGAACATTGCAATAAAAGTAGAAAACTTAGGTAAGGCCTATCAACTCGGGCAAATTGGTACAGGAACAATAAGTCGTGATCTCGAACGATGGTATGCACGCATGCGTGGCAAAGAAGATCCTTTTTTACAAATCGGCGAAACGAACGACCGAAGCGTAAAAGGCGAAAGTGATATCGTCTGGAGTTTGAGAGATTTAAATTTTGAAATCGAACAGGGTGATGCGGTAGGTATTATTGGACGTAACGGTGCAGGGAAAAGCACCTTGTTAAAGATTTTGAGCAAGGTTACTGCTCCTACTACTGGCAAAATTAGTGGGAATGGCCGAATTGCTAGTCTATTGGAAGTAGGAACAGGTTTTCATCCAGAATTAAGCGGCCGTGAAAACATTTTTTTAAATGGCGCCATTTTAGGTATGCGTAAAAAAGAAATTGCGCGTAAGTTTGATGAGATTGTAGATTTCGCAGGAATTGAACGATATATAGATACCCCAGTTAAAAGATATAGTTCAGGAATGTACGTACGCTTGGCTTTTGCCGTTGCTGCGCATTTAGAAAGCGAGATTTTAATTGTAGACGAAGTTTTAGCCGTTGGAGATATCGAATTTCAGAAAAAGTGTTTGGGGAAAATGGGTGAGGTTAGTAAGGGTGATGGAAGGACCGTGCTTTTTGTAAGTCATAATATGGGGAGTATAAAAAGCCTCTGTAACAAGGGGTTTGTCTTGGCAAATGGAGAATTGGTTTCCAATACCGACATTTCTCAAGCCATAAATTACTATAACAACTATAGTAATGCATCAAAAATTATATTAAGTTTTGGTGGTCCCTTAAATGCCCTAATAGAATTTTATGAGGTTAAGATAAATGGAAAGTCTAGTACAAAACTTGAATTCTATCCGAATGAAGATATTACTATCGAGATTTCTTATCTTGTAAAAGAAGAGTTAAACGATGTAATTATTTTACTTTCCCTATTCAATGAAGGCTATCGACTTTTTTCTAAAAGGAATGCATTGGCCGGCAAACCAAAGGTGGGCGAAAAATATAAAGCTATTTTTACCATTGAAAAATTTACATTGAGACCTGCGATTTATAATTTGGCAATAGGTGGTTGGGGAAATAACGCCACATTATGGTCGTGGGGAGTTGACATCACCAATTTTAAAATAGAAGATATTTGGACAGAAAACTTTCACAAGGCAGATGAGGGTATATTTAATCTAAATATGAAAACTGAACATGTAAAAATATAGTTTTTGATGAGTAAAACTGCATTGAAAATCCTGTTCATTTTACCCGAATATTATCCACATTCGGGAGGTGGAATAAGCACCTATTACATTCATCTTCTAAAAAGTCTTGCTCCAGTTTGTGAAAAAATTAAAGTTATCGTAGGCAGTGGGTATACACAAGAGAATAATAGCTTCAATATTGATAATGTAGAAGTTGACTACTTAAAACCAGTCATTTATAAAAAATATCTCTCAAAATTCAATAGCTATGAGATACTGCCAGGGTTTCAAAAAAATATTGCAGCCGCATGGGCAATGTGGGAGCAAAGTAATGAGGGACAAGGTTATGACATAATAGAATGCACTGATTTTGGATTAGGATTTATCCCCTGGTTAACCCATCATACTAAGCCTGTCATTACCAGATTACATGGAAGCTATGGACAAGTTGAATTAAATGAACTTGGAGCCAACACAGAATTCATCGGTAACTTTTATAGGTTAACTGAACTCTCATTGCTGTCAAAATCAGATGCTTTAATTACGCACAGTCTAAACAATAAGACATTTTGGCAAGAACTATTGCCTGGCAAAAAAATCGAACTACTAAATCCTATATATCTTCAGGAAAGAGAGAAAAATTTACCGTATGAAGAAAAACAAAAATTTGGGATGGTGTCTGGACGAATACAGCAATGGAAAGGGCCAGATGTATTATGCGAGGCTTTTAATTATTTAAAGAATACATCGATTTCCATAAGATGGTATGGACGTGATACAAATTATGATTCCACAGCCAGTAAATCCACCATACTTAAAAACCTATATCCAAAATTATGGGGCGAAACAATCTCGTTACACCCCCCATTACCACATGTAGAATTACTGGAAATTCAAAAAAAAGCGCTGTTTGGTATTGTTCCCTCAACTTGGGATATGTTTAACTTTACCTGCTTAGAGTATTTGAGCAATGGCACTCCCTTGATTTGCTCTTCGAATGCTGGAGCTGCTTATCTAATAACCCATGGTGTTAATGGCTTTGTTTATGCGAACAATAGCCCTAAAGAATTAGCCTTATGTATAGAAAAAATGATCGCTCTTTCTGCAACTCAATATAAACAGATGGTTATGGAAGGATATCATCTTATCGACCAGTTCTTATCTCCTGAAATAGTTATACCTCAGAACTTAGCAATTTTTTCAGCGACAATAGAACGCCACCACAAAACATCATCAAATCGATATCTAAAAACTGTTTTTTCACCTTCACAAAAGGGGTCTTCAATTAATGAAATATTAGACGATCTACCAATGAAACTGGTTTTCAACTACTTGTTAAAAAGAATAAAAAAATACATGTCGAAACGATGAGCACCATTGCCTTATGCATACCTGCTTATAATGCCTCTTGGTGCTTGCCAAGATTGCTAGAATCTGCAAAAAAACAATCCATTCCATTCGATGAAATATTAGTTTATAATGATTGTAGTACTGATGATACCGCAGCAGTTGCAGAAAAATATGGAGCCAAAGTTATCAACGGAACTACTAATCAAGGCTGTTCGTTTGGAAAAAATACTTTAGCAGAAATAGCAGTCTCTGAATGGATTCATTTTCACGATGCGGATGATGAGTTGTTACCTAATTTCACCACTCTTGCTCATAAATGGATTAACAAAGAAAATACCCCAGATGTGGTGATTTTTGATTATGAATATAGAGATAACGATACACACGAGTTGCTATCAAAATCTAGTTTCGACTCATTAGAATTGGAAAAGGATCCGATTAAATATACCATCCTACATCAAATTAATCCATTTTGTGGTTTATATAGATCTGATAAATTAAGAAAAATCGGTGGTTACGATATTGATGAAAAAATTCTTTACAACGAAGATGTGGCCTTTCACTGCAAATTAGCAATGGCTGGGCTAAGTTTTTCTGCCGAAAAGGAAGTTAGCATTATTAATTACCGAATTAAAAACTCCATGTCAAATGCAAATCAAATAAAATGTGCCCAAGCTCATTTCGAAGTGATGAGTATAAACGCAAAAAAAGTGGGAAATATGTATGGCAAAGAAATCGCACAGAAATTATGGTCAAATGCGGTAGTTCTTGGAGTTTTATCAGATTGGCATACTGCCAAAAAAGCCGTAGATCTCGCTGTAAAACTAGACCCTAGCACGCCTAGAAAAGAGAACTTAATGATCAAGCTCCTTTCATTTTTTAATCCATATTTCGCCATTAAGTTTAGAGAAAAAATGATTAGACTACTAAAACCAAAATTACGACCAAATGGTTAATCCCTTGGTCTCCGTGTGCATTCCTGTTTACAATGCCGAAGAGTATATCGGGGCCAGTATAGATTGTATAGTCAATCAATCCTATCAAAACATCGAAATAATTATTGTTAATGACGGATCAACCGACAATACCAGTGCAATCTTAAAAGGTTTCACAGACCCAAGAATAATAATTATTAATCAAACCAATAAAGGACAATGTGCGGCTGCAAATGCTGCCCTTGAGGCGTCAAAAGGCTCATATATAAAATTTTTTGATGCCGATGATATTCTTTCAGATAACTTTATAGAGAACCAGGTTTTGCGATTAAACGGTCGAACGAATGCGATCGCTTCAGCATCATGGGGTCGATTTTATGATGATGACATCAACACATTTTCATTAAACACGGAGAAAATTTGGAAGGATATGTCTCCCCTAGAATGGATCATCGGCTCTATCAATGGCTCCAGTATGATGCAATGTGGGTTGTGGTTAATTCCACGCCAGATTTTAGAAAAGTCGGGGCCTTGGAATGAAGAGCTTACCCTTATCAATGATTTCGAGTTTTTCATAAGAGTGTTGTTAGAAAGTGAAGAGATTTTGTTTACCGAAGATGCAATTTTGTATTATCGCTCTGGGATTAGCAATTCATTATCTGGAACTAAATCTAAGGCTGCCTATCAATCCGCATACACCTCTACAGAACTAGGGGTAAAACATATATTGAAATCTGAAAATTCGAGTAGAACTAGAGAGGTTTGCGCAAACGTATTTCAACTTTGGAGTTATGAGTTTTATCCATCAGAAATAGAGTTATATCATCAGAGCAGAGCGTGGGTAAAAAAATTGGGAGGCTCTAAATTAAAATTTCCCACTGGAGGAAAAACTAAGATTCTTGTTAATATTTTAGGCTGGAAATTGGCTAAAAAATTAAAGCTCGGTTTTTTAGATCGATCTAAATAGTAAAATGCTAAAAATTGTTATAATCACATCCGGACAACCAAGTTTAAACCCTAGACTAGTTAAAGAAGCGGATGCATTGGCATCAAATGGCTTTAAAGTAACGGTTATTTATCAATATTTAAGTGAGTGGGCTACATCCTTAGATTATGAGTTACTGAAAGACAAAAATTGGAAGGCCATCAGAGTGGGAGGAGGACCAAAAGAGGGATACTTTACCTACCTAAGAAGTAGAATCATCTATCGTATGGCTAGGTTTTTAATCACTTACTTTGGCTCAAAAGGGCTATTGGTAGAAATGGCACTGAGCAGAAGCACGAATGCTCTGATTGCTAAAGCCAAAAGTATACCTGCTTCACTATATATTGCACACAACTTAGGAGCATTACCGGCAGCAGTTTTAGCCAGTAAAAAGAATAAGGCGAAATGTGGTTTTGATGCCGAAGACTTCCATCGGCAGGAAGTAACCGATGATCGGAATTCCAAAGCATTTCAAATCGTAAAACTTATAGAGGATAAATATCTACCAGCTGTTAATTATCTAACCGCGGCAAGTCCACACATTGGCAAAGCCTATCATGAAATTTATCCCACACCAAAGCCAGCTATTATTAATAATGTTTTCTCAAAAACGTTGCTTCAAAAGGTGATTCCAGTAGAAAGAAAAGAACTCAAACTTTTTTGGTTCTCTCAAACCATTGGAAAAGGTAGAGGAATTGAAGACGCCATAAAGGCAATATCACTTTTGAAAAAAAAGCATATCACTTTATCCTTATTAGGAAATATTGATGGGGCTAGCCAAGCTTATTTTTTAAGTTTAGCCAATGATTCTGGACTTGGTAAAAATCAACTAAATTTTATTCCTCCAATTGCGGCAAGTGAAATTTTTGCACTAGCAGCACAATACGACATTGGACTAGCACTTGAGCAAGCAATCCCTTTAAATCGCGACATTTGCTTAACAAATAAGATATTCACCTATTTGACCGCTGGATTAGCTATTGTAGCTTCAGAAACACAAGCACAAAAAGACTTTCTAGAGCATTATCCCAAAAGCGGTATGTCATACCCGCTTGGGAATATTGAAATATTGTCAAATATCATAGATGCTTATGATCATGATCGACAATTGTTATTAGAAACGAAACTAAATTGCTCATGTTATGCGGAAGAAAAATTAAATTGGGAAGAAGAGCAAGTTAAATTGCTTGAAGTAGTTAATCAAACACTTGCACAGCAAAAAGCACCACTTTAAAAACAAATCGAAAGGAATGAATACTATTGCCTTATGTATACCGGCCTACAATGCTGCTTGGTGCCTACCGAGATTGCTAGAGTCAGCAAAAAAGCAATCCATTCCATTCGATGAAATATTGGTGTATAATGATTGCAGCACTGATGATACCGCAGCAGTTGCAGAAAAATATGGGGCCAAAGTTATCAATGGAATTGAAAATAAAGGCTGCTCATTTGGTAAAAATGCTTTAGCTGAAATAGCGGTATCCGAATGGATCCATTTCCATGATGCAGATGATGAGTTACTGCCTAATTTCATGGACGTTGCACAAAAATGGCTAGAAAAAGAAAAAGACATCATCTTACTGAATTTTGAATATATAGATTTTAATACCAAGCAAATAATTGCAATTGCTGATTATGATAGAGAAAAATTGCTTAGAAATACCCCTCAATTTGTTCTTCAGAATAAAATTGTAAATTTTGCAATCTGCAAAAAGGCAAGCTTTGTGAAAATGGGTGGTTTTGACCTTCATCCAGATGTCCTTTTTAACGAAGACCGAGCATTTTATGTTAATGCTGTTATGCACAACCTAACTTTCGATTATGAACCGGTAATCACTTGTATTAATTATAAATACGCTCAAAGCATGTCTAGTAATAATCAACTAAAGTGTTTAAAAGCCTACTATAATGTATCCCTGAAGATTGCTAATTCACTTGGAAAGGTATATCCAAAAGATCTGGCAAATGGTTTATGGGATAATGCTACATCAGCGGCTTCTTATCAAGACTGGAAGCTAGTTAAACAAAACATTGCTCTCGCTACTAAATTAAATGGGAGAATTCCAGAAAATCAGAGCACAATCGTAAAATTATTATCTTTCATTAATCCAATGCTGTCTTACTGGATAAGGGAAAAGTTGATTAGACTTATTAAACCTGAACTACGTAAAATAAATGAGTAAACGTATTTATTAAATTTGAATGGATCAGTTTTCTTTGATTTCGGTGTGTATTCCTTGTTATAATTGTTCCAACTATTTACATGTTACCTTAACCGCTTTGTTAAATCAAAGCTATTCCAATCTAGAAATTATTATAATTGACGACAACTCAACGGATAATAGTATCGAAATTATTCAGGAATTTGCGAAGAAAGATAGTCGCATTGTATTCGAAATCGCTCGCAAAAAAGGGGCTTCTGCAGCAAGAAATCAAGCATACCAGTTAAGTAAAGGTGATCAAATTATTTTTTTTGATGCTGATGATTGGATACCTAGTAACTTTATTGAAACTCAAATAAAATGTTTAAAATCAAATCGAGAAATTGTAGCAAGTAAGTGGATTAGATTTTATAACGATGACCTTTCGAACATTAATCCTACTTTTCAAATTCAAGCTGACTTTACATTTGAAGAATGGATTATTCACTATTGGACATCGGTTTCTCATATGACTTGTCCTGGGCGTTTTTTAATCCCTAAAATATTAATAGAAGAATCTGGCTTATGGGATGAAGATTTGAGTTTAAATGATGATTTCAGCTTTTTTACAAGCATATTTTCGAAAAGCAATTTAATCCATTTTAATGGTAATACCTTGTTTTATTATCGATCGGGAATAAATGGTTTATCTGCTTTAAAAAGTAAAAGTGGCTACTACTCGTTCTATAATTCTCTACTAAAAGGAGTAAAAATTGCTGAAGAAAAGTTTCCAAATCACGAAAAAATACAGTTAGGATGCGCTAACCTTTTACAAAATTTTATATACGAGATTTATCCTTATCAACCTGATCTATTAGCAGCGGCAAATGCGAAGATAAAATCACTTGGTGGAGCAGATTTCAAATTTCCAGTAGGCGGAAAAACAAGATTTCTGTCAAAAATTATAGGCTGGAAATTAACAAAGCGATTAAAAATAATATTCGACATAAAATGAATTGGAAATACTTGATTGGAAAATATATGAATGGCATAGAGGAAAAATTGACAAGATTCGATAGTTCCTTTGTGAAAAAGCATTTTCCATTTGGCCGCAATTGGATTTTTGACCTAAAAAGAATATTAAATAAAGATACTATTAACATAATTGATGTTGGAGCTAATATTGGTTCTGTCTCAAAAGAACTAAGTTATTATTTTCCAAATAGTACAATATTTGCTTTTGAACCAATAAATAGCACTTTTACACTTCTAAAAGACAACACAAAGCTCAACAATAACATTAAGTCTTTCCATTGTGCCCTAGGTTCGATTAAAGAAAATATGGAAATATTGATTAATAAGGAAAATACCATCAATTCAATAAAAGGCCAAAATTACAATCCCGATAATTATTCTGGAAGTGAAGAAATTAAAGTTATAAGACTTGATGAGTTTGCTGAAACGGAAAACATAAGTCGAATTGGGATTTTGAAAATTGACGTTGAAGGGTTTGAATTTGAAGTATTAGAAGGTTGTGGAAATTTATTGAAAGGGAATATAGACTGTATTTTATTAGAAGTAGGTTATGAACGTGAACCCACAAAAGTCCATTTTTCTGATGTTGAAATTTATCTGGAAAAATACAATTTTCAATTATGTGGCGTCTATGAAATTATGAGAAATTTAAATGATAAAAGAAGAATTTCTTATTCAAATAATCTATATATTAAAAAAGATATACTACTTCAAAATGAGCAATAGAAAACTTAAAATATCAATCATCGCCGATCCTGAACTTCCAGTACCTCCACTGTTATATGGAGGCATAGAACGGATTATAAGTATGTTAATTGATGGTTATGTTCGGTTAGGACATGAAGTAAGTTTATTTGCTCATGTAGACTCTGTTACTCCAGCAAAATTATTTCCATACAAAGGGAAAAGTAGCAATAATAAATTAGATATTATCAAAAATTCTTGGCTTATTAATCAAGAATTATTCTCCAACTCCTACGATATTGTGCATAGCTTTGGTAGACTTTTATACCTATTGCCTCAAATGCCATTGAGTATTCCTAAAGTAATGAGTTATCAAAGAGAACCTACAATTTCTCAAATTAAAAAAGCGGTAAAGATCGCAAAAAAAAACACGTTGTCTTTTACAGGTTGTAGTGCATATATCAGTGAACAAATCGCACCTTATGCACCTTCCTATCCCATTTTTAATGGTGTAGAGTTAACTACCTATCAATTTAGCGAACAGGTAGCACCTGATGCTCCCCTAGTTTTTTTAGGGAGGATAGAACCCATAAAAGGCACACACATCGCCATTGAAGTAGCAAAAAAGGTTGGCAAAAAACTGGTAATTGCTGGAAATGTACCAGCTGAATACCAATCTTATTTCAGTGAACAAATTAAGCCTCATTTAGATGAGCAAATTACATATATGGGTCCAGTAAATGACGTTCAAAAAAATGACTTATTAGGTAGTGCACTAGCCTTTTTAATGCCTATAGAGTGGAACGAACCTTTTGGAATTGTAATGGCCGAAGCGATGGCATGTGGTACCCCTGTAATTGCATTTAATAGGGGCTCTGTACCTGAAGTAGTTATTAATGGTTATAACGGATATCAATGCACCACCTTACAAGAAATGATCAATGCTGTCAATTTAATAAAAAATATTGATCGTAAGCAAGTAAGAGCTGATGCCAAAGAACGATTTTCTTCGGAAGTAATAGTAAATCAATATTTGAGTTTATATCAGAAACTAATCTCAGCTTATTAATAAATGAAATCCATTTTAATACTTATCTCTAGTCGATGAATAAATTAACACGTGTAGTAATTTTCTATGGTACTAGGCCAGAAGTTATTAAGGTTGCACCCATTATACATGAGCTAAACAAACATAAAAATATTAAGACTATAGTTTGCCACACTGGCCAACATAAGGAACTTACCTTAGAATTAGAAGATATTTTTAACATTAAAGTTGATTATAGGCTATCCTTTGTGAATAGGGGCCTAAACTATAATTTAGCTGAAATCATTAAAAAGTCAAACACCCTATTAAACAAGTTAAAACCAGATTTGGTGCTGATACAAGGTGATACGACTACTGTTATGGCCGTTGCTCTCACCTCTTTTAATCTGGGAATTAAAGTTGGTCACATAGAGGCTGGCTTGAGATCATTTAATCTCAGAGAGCCTTTTCCGGAAGAACTAAATAGAAAAATTGCTACAACATGTTCTCACTATCATTTCGCTCCAACACTAACTGCCAAAGAAAATCTATTGAAGGAAGGTGTGGCCGAGAATAGTATCTGGGTTACAGGAAACACCGTTATTGATGCATTGACTTATATTAAAAGAAAATTTGACATTGCAATAACTACACAAAAAATAATTTTAATAACTGCACACCGTCGCGAAAACCATGGCCAACCTTTATTGAAAATCTGTAATGCGGTAAGCAAATTGAGTAAGCAATATCCCGATTTTACCTTTATTTGGCCGCTCCATCCCAATCCAAACGTCTACAAAATTGTAAAAGAAAAATTAGTTGGTCTAACTAATGTGAGTTTAATTGAGCCACTTGGATACAATAAACTTATCGAATTGATGGCTAGCTGCTATTTAATATGGACTGATTCTGGAGGTATACAAGAAGAGGTGCCATCTTTGATGAAACCTGTTTTAATTTTGAGGAACGTTACAGAAAGACCTGAAGTAGTGACAAGCGGTTTTGGAATTTTATGTGGAACAGATGAGGATATTTTAGTTAATAAAACTGCTGAGTTAATTAACGACAGCAAAAAAAGAGAAGAAATGATTAAAGGAAGTAATCCGTTTGGGGAGGGCTCGATTGCAAAAAACATTGTCAGCATAATTAATGACCAGGCTTAAAAAAACCATTTTGATTATATCTTCCTCGGAAATATATCACAATCCCAGATTAATTAAAGCTGCTGATGAATTTAGCAAAAACGGATTTGAGGTTGTAGTATGGAATATTTTGTTGGGAAATATTAGTAAAAATGATTTTCAACTCTTTATCAATAAAAAACCTTGGCAAGTAATATCATTTGACATCTCGCGAAATACTTTAGTAGGTAAAATAAATCTCTTTATTTGCAGCATCGTAAGTAAAATTGGCAAGTTTTGCTGGGATAAATTCAAGATTAAGGTAGGCTATAATTATTATATGAGTAAAGGCTTGTTTGGATTTAAAATTAAATTTAAACCTGATGCTGTATACACCAATGTTATTGATACTTTACCTTTTTCCTACAAAATTGCGAAAAGATACAACTCCGTATTTTGCTTCGATTCGCAAGAATTATTTACTGGTCAGCATCAAAATTCTGGAGAGTTGTTCGATTGGGTGAACAACTCGGAAAGTGAATACATGACCAAGGCAGATATCGTCTTGTCTACTACAAATGTAATGGCTGAACAAATTAAATTAAAATATCCCAGCATTACTGAAGTAATTACGGTTCGGAACTTACCAAATAAATTAGAAAAAATTGTACCAAAAAGTCCAAAAGCAGTATTAAACCTGATTTGGCATGGCTATGCTATATATTTAAATTCAAGAGGTGTTAATTTGTTGATCGATGGAATTAAACTGTGTAAAACAAATGTACTGCTTACCTTACAAGGTCAAATTTCAGAAAAAGAGCAGGACAAAATATATACTTATATTGGGGACGACCATAAGCATCTTATAAGCTTTAAACCTGCAGCCCCGGTAGGCGAAATTGTAAAATCTTTATTGGTTTACGATATTGGATTAATAGGAGAGCAAGCAGAAAATACGAACCAACTTTATACTTCATCTAATAAATTATTTGATTATTTACACGCTGGCCTTCCAGTAATCGCAACAAAAATGCCAGGGTTGATTGAAACAATTGAACCACATCAGGTTGGATATTTATATGAAACTGCCGAGGAACTTGCAGATCGAATAGATTATTTACATCAAAATAATACGGAGTATACCTATTTAAGTAAGAATGCTACAAATTTCGCTCAAAACAATTTGTGGTCTAATGATTTTATAAAAGTAATTGAAGCAGTTAATGCAAATTACGATGATAAAAATAAGGTTGTAAACCGAATAGCTAGATAAGAACATAAATGGACTTCAAAGATAGAATAGGGTTTGGTTGTGTGGGGCTTACTACCCAACCTTCTGTTAAACATGCATTAAATATATTATCTTGTGCCTATGAAAATGGCATCACTGCCTTCGATACTGCGCCTATTTATGGGCAAGGATATTCAGAACTTATTTTAGGTAAATTTTCCAAAAACAAAAGAAGCAAATTAGCAATCACCACAAAGTTTGGATTAGGAAATGTTAAAATGCCAACAATACAGCCAATCGTTGCTTTGCCTCTAAATTATCTTCGGAAAAAACTAATTCAATCACCACAACAACCTGTAGAACACAATTATGTTAAGGTACCGAGGCGAGAAATTTCCAAAGAGCAAGTAAAATTTGATTTTTATTCTTCGTTAAAACGGCTTCAAACGAGTTACATAGACACCTATTTACTACATGAAGGAACACCCGATTTTTTAACAGACGAAGCACTTGAATTCGTTTTTGAACTAAAGGAAAAAGGATTAGTAAGAAAAATCGGATTAGGTGTTTGCCATAAAAATTTAGAAGACATAAACCCTAAGCAGTTAATTAATTGGGACATCTTACAATATGAAAATAACTATCAACTAAATACCGGGAAGATTTATGAAGATTTTCAGGATAAAGAACACATACACCATACGGTGCTTAAAAATGTTCAGACCAATCATAATGCAGGCGAACTGATAGCCAAACAGCTAGTCAAATTCCCAGAAGCAAAAGTATTATTCTCTTCTTCGAAATGCCAAAACATTATTAAAAATCTAACCGATGCGAGTGATATTTATCAAACAGTAAATCTCTAAATGCCCTTATTCGATTTAAATCAATTAGAAAACCTATCTCCTAAACAATACGATTTTACCGTCATTGGTGCTGGAGCCGCAGGGATCTTACTTGCGGTTAAGCTAAGTGAACAGGGTTTCAAAATAAACATTGTTGAAAGTGGACATTTCTTTGAAGATGATGAACGACAATCTTTAAATGAAATTATCCATAAAAGCAAATACTTAAACACAGCTGTTTGGGGGAGAAAAAGAGCACTTGGGGGCACTACAATAGCTTGGGGAGGTCAATCTTTACCTTTTTCTAAACTTGATTTTGAAAAAAGAGATTGGATAACAAATAGTGGATGGCCAATAACTTTTGAAGAAGTTGCAAAATATTATCCTGAAGCTAATCGCTTTATGGGAATCGAATCAGATGAATATTATGATTCCATGCTTGAAAAAATAGGGCTTCTCAAGGCAAAGCCTGTTGGAGAAGAATTAATTTATCATGTTTCTAAATGGACAAAAACCCCAAACCTTTATGACCTCTACAAGAAAAAACTCCATCGAGATGTAGATATATATTACAATGCGCAGCTTACGCAAATCGAAAAAAAAGGTGATCGTATTACCGCAATACAGCTCAATAATTTTAAAGCGAAAGAATTTAAACTTACTGTAAACACCTTGATTATTGCTGCTGGAGGAATTGAAAGCGTTAGAATTTTGCAACTCTCCTCCCTTTCTACTAGTAAATCATTAGGCTTAGGTTTCATGGAGCATCCCTGTATAGAATTTGGTGTGGTGCAGAACTATAGGCCTTATCACCTTCAACGTTTGTTTAATACACACTTCTACAAAGGCCAAAAGCAATCTTTACGCTTAAGTTTATCGGAAAAACATCAAAAAAGTAAAGAAATTTTAAATGCTTCTGTCAGCCTTCTGTTCGAATACCCAGAAACCGGATTGAACCCATATCAAGAGATTAAGTTTTTTCTTAAAGAACCAAAAGTGACAAAATTATCCAAAGTGCTAAAAAGCAGCGGGTATATGGTTTCCACCTTATGTAGCTATCTTGTTAATGATTTTTTATATAAACCCAAATCTATTCCTAAGCTTAACATGATGTTAGAGCAAGAAGCTACCAGCGAAAGTAGAATTTTTTTATCCAACGAATTAGATCAATTTGGCAAACAAAAAGCAGCAATTGACTGGAGAATAAGTGATCTTACCTGGAAAACATTCTTGGAAGGAGCACGCAGTACCGAGAAAGTATTCAAAGAAAATAATTTAGGAGAGGCTATTATTTATCCCTTTCTAAATGAAAATGCTACTAATGTTAATGAATATTTCTCCGGCGTAAATCACCACATGGGCGGTACAAAAATGGGAAATAAAATAGAGAATGGAGTTGTTAATACAGATCTAAAATTATGGGATTATGAGAACGCCTTTATTTGCAGTTCTTCAGTTTTCCCCACGAGTTCGCATTCAAATCCTACATTAACATTATTGGCCTTAGCCTGCAGACTTTCCAAATTTTTAACAGCGAAAAATAAAAACAGGTAATGAAAAAAGTCTTAATCATTTCACCTTATTTTCCACCTGCAAATGCGGCAGATATGCAACGTGTGAGAATGAGCTTACCTTATTTCGAGAATTTTGGATGGGAACCACAGGTTGTAACGGTAGATTCTTCGTTCGTAGACATCGTTATGGATAAATTATTAGTAGAAAGTGTTCCTCAACATATAAAAATCCATAAAGTAAAAGCATTCTCAAAAAAATGGACGAGTAAATTCGGATTAGGAAGCTTAGCCATACGCTCTTTATGGTTCTATAAACAATATGTTAATCAATTATTAAACAAAGAACATTTCGATCTCATCTATTTTTCGACTACACAATTTCCGGTAATGATCCTTGGTTCATATTGGAAAAATAAATATAAAATTCCCTATGTTATCGATATGCAAGACCCATGGCATAGCGAGTATTATGAAGATAAACCAAAAGAGGAACGACCAAAAAAATACTGGTTTTCATATCGACTTAATAAATACCTGGAACCTATTGCAATGAAAAATGTTGACGGACTAATTAGCGTTTCGAATGCATATTTGGAAACCTTGATGGATCGGTATCCAGGCGTTAAGAACATTCCAAAAGAAGTAATTACTTTTGGTGCCTTTGATAAAGATTTTCTTATTGCAGAAAAATATAAGGATCAATTAAACGTATCTTTTCCAAATGATAAACACCATATAAATTTTGTGTATGTTGGTAGAGGTGGATATGACATGAGAGAAGCACTAAATCTCCTTTTTAAAGCCTTTAAAACGGGTTTAATAAACGATACAGCACTATTTTCGCGAATTAAATTTCACTTTATTGGCACCAGTTATGCACCTGCAGGAGAAGGAATACCCACAATTAGTACCTATGCAAAAACCTTTGCTATTGAAAAATTTGTCACTGAAAAAACCGATAGAATTTCTTTTTATCAAACTATGCACACTTTATTAGCATCAGATGTACTTATCATATTGGGATCAAATGATATACAATATACTGCATCAAAAATTTACCCTTATATTTTAGCAAAGCGACCTATTTTAAGCTTTTTTCATCCTTTGAGTAGTGCATCAAAAATTATTAAAGAATGCAATGCGGGCTACGTAATTTCACTGAAAACTGATGAAAAAACAGCCATTGATGAAACCTATATACAGCTAAAAAAATTAGCCGAGAGTCTTAAACCTCCAAGTATTAATTGGGAAAAATTTAACAGGTATACGGCAGAAGAGATGACAAAAAAGCAGTGTGCGTTATTCGATAAAATTTAATGAATTCCCCTATCTTTACCTATCATCTAATTCTCGCTCATGAATATTAAGTCAATTATCAAAAATATTTTATTCAAGGTTCTATCCGGAAACAAAAACCATGCAGATTTACGGGTCTTAAGTGGACAAGCAAAGGGGGTGAAACTTCGAATCGACATCAGAAAAGAAGGATCCTATTTTTTAGGAACTTATGATAAATGGATCTTGGATAGAATTGATTTATCAAAGTATATTAAACCAGGTATGATTGCTTGGGATTGCGGCGCTTACATTGGTTACTATTCAGCATTATTTAGGAGATGTGTGGGCACTTCTGGTGAAGTGTTTGCCTTCGAAGCATCTTCAACGAATTATAAAATTGTTAAGGAGGTTCCTCGACTTAATAAATGGACAAATGTCAAGGTAATAAACATCGCCGTTGGTCTAGAAAATTCTGTTATACGTTTTAGCGACAACTTAAATGGATCAAATGGACCTGTAGGTATGGATAAAACCTTTGATAAAAATGTAGACGTTATTGAAGTCGAATGTCGTGGCGTTGATGAAATTATTGCGATGGGCCTAGCTAAAACACCAGATTTTATAAAATTTGATTTAGAAACTGCCGAAATTTATGCGCTAAAAAATGGAGACCAATTATTTAGCATAAAAAAACCAATATTATTGCTGGAAATACACGGCGAAGCTTCGTATGAAGCTGCTGGAAAATTTTTAAAAAAGTATCACTACAAAGCGGCTAATGTTTATGATTTTCCAGAGCCAAAAACATGGTATAAAGATTACAATGAATTGTTAACCCTCGACCATATACCTCACATGCTCATGTGCAAATATAATGAAGAAGAAAACTAAGTTAAGAAATGAAGACAATCTTAATTTCCTGTATAATTAATGATAACCAGATCATTTAGGTTTGTCCTAAAAAGAAAACTCTTTAAAGGCCAATTTAGATTATTTTCATGGCTATTAAAACACAACTTACTTTTAAAGATTAAAACGATTGGTAAACCTGTAATTGGCAATTTTAAACTGCATTTAAATACTAAGAATTTTATAGAATCTTGTATATACTACACTGGAGATTATGAATCTTATTTGAAAATGCATTATAAAAAGCTTATAAATCCAGGAGATATTATTTTAGATATCGGCGCTAACATTGGGTTTCATAGCTTATATTTTGCAGAACTAACTGGTCAAAACGGAAAAGTATTCTCATTTGAACCGATCCAAGGAAATTTTGATGCGTTAAAAGAAAACTTAGCATTAAATAATTTTCCTCAAATTTTCCCAAGCAACATTGCGCTTGGAAATGAAAATGCAAGAATTAGTATATATCTTGATCAAGATGCAAAAAATCCAGGTGCTTACAGCTTATTAGCAAAAGGAGAAAAAAATTATGTGATAGCATGTGAAAAAGGAGACGACTTTTTAAAGAAACTTGGCGTTGATCATGTACATTTTATGAAAATTGATGTAGAAGGTTATGAATTTGAAGTGCTGAAGGGATTGGAAAATACCATTAACAAATCTCGCCCAATTATAAATTTCGAATATGATCGAGGTTATCAATTAAAAAATATTGACGATCCAAATGCTATCTTCACTTTTTTAGCCAAAAAAAATTATCAGTTTTTTAGCATAGATGGCTACAGTTGTAAAACACCCTTTATTTATAATGACTCCATTCAAGGTGCCGAAATTATTGCCGAACCTATAAATTAAAAACTTGAAGAAGTTAGTTATTATTACAAGTCACCCTATTCAATACAATTCACCAGTATTTGAATTGTTAGCTAAACAATGCAATTTACTGGTATTATATACATTAGGTGAGCAAAAAAATTATGATCTTGGTTTTAAACGCACGATTGAGTGGGACCTTCCTTTACTAGAAGGTTATGAATTTGAATTTTTAGAAAACAACGCAAAGCAGCCAGGCAGCCATCATTTTAAAGGGATTGATAACCCCACATTGATCTATAAAGTAAAAGCTTTTAAACCGGATGCAATATTGATTTATGGTTGGTCGTATAAAAGCCACCTAAAAGCAATGCGTCATTTTAAGGGTAAGATACCTATTTGGTTTAGGGGGGACTCGAATTTGTTAGATGAGAAATCTGCTTTAAAAAAACAGCTGAGACACCTGTTTTTGAAATGGCTGTACACACATATAGATAAGGCTTTTTATGTGGGTACAGCAAATAAAGCCTATTATGAAGCATTTGGGTTAAAACAGACACAACTCGTATTTGCCCCGCACGCCATAGATAATGATAGATTTAAAGCTTTCAGATTAGCCGAAGTACATAAATTAAGGAACAATTTGGACATTAAAGACACTGAGGTTTTAATTACATTCGCTGGAAAATTTGAACATAAAAAAGACCCTGAACTTTTATTGTCCGCATTTAAAGAACAAAAAAAATCAGATGTGCATTTACTTTTTGTTGGCAATGGAGAGTTGAAAACGACCTTAGAAGCTAAAGTAAATTCTTTTCCGACGTCCATCAAAGAAAGAGTTCATTTTATGGATTTTCAGAATCAAACACAAATGCCTGTCATTTACCAGGCTTGCGACTTATTTTGCTTACCTTCTAAAGGACCTGGAGAAACATGGGGCTTAGCCGTTAATGAAGCTATGGCTGCTGGTAAAGCTGTTTTAGTGTCAAGTAAAGTGGGTTGCTCAAAAGACCTGGTTAAAAATGGAACAAATGGTTATATATTTGAAGCTGAAAATAAAGATGATCTTGTGGAAAAATTGGAAGAATTGACAAATAATCAAACTGTATTAACTAAAATGGGAGCACAGTCATCTAAAATAATTGAAAAATGGACCATAGAAAAACAATCACAAATTATTGTAAATGAATTAAATGGAATCAACTAACCCACTTCGCTATCTCCTTCTATATATTCCATTTTTTCTTGCTTGGCTTTTCGAAAGTCAACCCCATATTGCTTATATAATTGCCTATGTTGGGTCATATTTTATTTTCTATTTATGCTATAGCGGATTTATAAAGAAACTACCTAACGATTTACCTTACACTGAGCAACTGTTACGCCCAATATTTTTAATGCAAATTATTTTTGCAGGGTATATGTGCTGTACCTCTATATTTTATTATCTAAATGCCATCGGATACCAATACGGAGATTACATTGGCTCTAAATTTTTTAGAGGTGACATTATTTACGGATCGATTGCTAAAATCCAATCCTATTATGTTTTAGGTCATGCTGCTTTGGTTACCGGTATTTTAGCAGCCATGCGGTATCCAATAGAAAACAGGCATACTGTATACGTAGCTTCGATGAGTAATTTATTGCTCGCGGTTTCTATCACTTGTTTACCTCTTAGTTCCGTATTTAGTAAGATTGGAGGGTTAAACCAGTTTAGTATTCAGCTAAGTGGGTTAAGTTTTGTAGCAGGTACCATTGCACTGGCCTTCGCTATTCGAGAAAAAAAGAGAATGAATATAATTTTAAGCGGGGCTTTATTTGGAATTAATCTATTACAATCTCTCGGCTCTGGATTTAAAGAACCTATTATAATCTCAGTATTATTATTGGGGGTATATTTGTTCCCAATTTATGGGAAAAAGGTAGTACCTGTTTTTGGTATATTAATGTTAGGTCTATTTTTTGTTCTCCCCACATTTATTGGAAATTTCAGGGCACTGTCAATGTCTGGTATCTCGGCTGAAGATGCAAGAGACCAGAGTATCGATGTTTTTTTTGAAAATGATAATATTGAAAGCGAGCTTAAGGAAAATAACTGGGCATTTTTAACCCTTCGTCTATCCGAAATGGATATGTTTATTAAATATGTAAACTCTACCCCCTATTACGTCCCATTTTATAACCTAACATTGGTACAACAATCTTTTAAAAGTTTAATACCGAGAGTAATGTGGAAAAGCAAACCTGATATTGAAGTGCAGGTAATGCAACGCACCTATACAGCTGGTGTGGTGAGTAGAGATGCCAATGTATCAGCAAAACCTGCTTTTATTGTCGACTCCTATCTTTCAAGAGGAATAATTGGAATAATTATAGGTCTTTTTCTATATGGCTACATTGCGCAATGGATTTCAATTAAAGCTGAAACTCTTTTCGGTGGCTATTTTTTAGGAACGGCAGTAATGTTTGCTGGTCTTTTCCAGATTTTCTGGAGAGGAAATAGTTTTGAGTTTATGTTTAATTCTATTTTCTGGAGCTTTATCACGATGTATATTATTTACTCGATTTTTAAGGCTCGTGGAATATTAACTAAAGTCTTTTGAAAATTATCCAAATTACACCTTCTTACAAACCCGCATTCATTTATGGTGGCCCAACCATGTCGGTAGCACAATTGTGTGAAGCTCTAGTTGATAAAAATTTAAAGAGCAGGGGACAAAATTTATTCGATTTTGAAGTATTTACTACTACAGCTAATGGACCAGAAGAATTAAATGTTGAAGTGGGAAAGCAAGTTATAGTTGATGGGGTTCCGGTTACCTATTTTAAAAGAATAACAAAAGATCATACTCATTTTTCGCCAGCATTGCTCTTCGCACTTCATAAAAAAATCAGGAAACAAAAAACACTTACCCCAAAAAGTCTCATTATACATATTCATTCTTGGTGGAATTTGGTTGCCGTCTTCAGTTGTTTTATTGCTAAGTTGTACCGAATCCCTGTTATTTTATCTCCTAGAGGAATGATTACAGATTACACTCAAACCAATAGAAATTCTATTCTAAAATCTGCGCTCCATCTAAGTATTGGCAAATCCTTATTGAAATATTGTCATATCATTGCCTCAACTGAACTGGAAAAAGAAAATATCTTACAGTATTTCCCAGAAAAAAACATCTCTGTTATTCCTAATCTAGTAAAAATACCTAAGAACTTTGGGTTAATAGAACACACTCAAAATGATGTTTTTAGCTTAATTTTCTTAAGTAGAATACAGGAGGTAAAAGGCCTTGACATTTTATTTAATTCACTAGCCACCTTAAATTTCCCATGGAACCTAACTATCGCTGGTACAGGTAACGATAGCTATCTTCAACTATTAAAAACACAGGCCGAAAAATTGCAAATAAATGGTAAAATTAGTTGGGTTGGACATGTTAATAACGACGAGAAATTCAAATTGTTAGCTAAACACGATTTAATGATATTAACTTCACATACTGAAAACTTTGCTAATGTAGTTATAGAGAGCTTGAGTGTGGGCACACCTGTATTTTTAAGTTCAAATGTTGGCTTAAGCAGGTATGTAAATGACAATGATTTAGGATTTATTACAAATTTGGATATAATTCAAATTTCAGCCAAGCTTCAAGAAGCCTACCTAGATTTTAACAAAAGAAATCAAATTCGATTAGTTGCACCAAGGATCATTGAAAGAGATTTTAATGATGAGGTACTTATTAAAAAATATTTAATGATCTATCAACAAAATCTCGACAAAGTATGATTTTTCTATATAACACTTTATCTCTAAGCTATGTCTGACTATAAAGATTACGGATATCATGATTCAAAATCTACTTATGCGCACCAGTACATTACTGAATCGATTCTAAACTTACTAAACCAGAATGATAAACTTACAATTTTAGATTTAGGATGTGGAAATGGCGCATTGGTTAATGGATTAATTGATAGAGGTTTTGATGCGTATGGAACTGATGCTTCAGAAATGGGAATCAAAATTGCATCAAGACTACATCCAAATCGTTTCGCTTTACAAGACCTCTCTCAAGAAGAATTACCAGAAAAGTTTAGTCACATTAATTTTAATATTATTATATCTACAGAGGTAATAGAGCACCTTTATGATCCACGAAAATTTATTACTTTTTGTAAAAAGATATTAATAAAAAATGGAGGTGGGGAATTAATTTTAAGCACACCTTACCATGGCTACTTAAAAAATATATTATTATCTATTTTTGGAAAATGGGATACCCATGCTAACCCACTTTGGGATGGAGGTCATATTAAATTATGGTCAAGAAAGACTTTAAGTCAGCTAGTTATTGAGCAAGGTTTTACCGTCACAGATTTCATTGGGTGCGGAAGATTACCCTATGTTTGGAAATCGATGATTATTAAGGCAAAAATTTAATCGTGAATCCTGATTTCTCTTTCATTATCCTTACTTACAACGAAGAGATTCATCTCCCAAGGTTGCTTTCATCCATAGAAGAATTACGTGCTAAAATTTACATTTTAGACAGTGGGAGCACTGATAGCACCCTGCAAATTGCTAATAAATTTAATGCAGAAGTTAAAGCAAATGCATTCGAAAATCACCCAAAACAATGGAACTTTGCCTTAAATAACTTCGAGATTGATACGCCATGGATCATCGGGCTAGATGCAGACCAAATTGTTTCGGCTGAACTCTTTCAACTCCTTCTAAACTTCAACGATAAAGATTTTAAAGGAGTAAATAGTATTTATTTTAATCGGAAAAACTATTTTCAAGGCACTTGGATTAAGCATGGTGGCTATTTTCCTTTTTATATGCTAAAAATGTTTAGAACTGGAATTGGATTTTCTGACCTAAATGAAAATATGGATCACCGTTTTATAGCTCCTGGAAAATCTGTAATTTGGAAAAATGGTTTTCTAATTGAAGAAAATTTAAAAGAAAACGACATTAATTTTTGGATAGAAAAACACAAACGCTATAGCGACCGTGTAGCCGAAGAAGAGTTCGACCGTTTAAAAGGAACACGATCGCAAACCCTACATCCAAATTTATTTGGAAACCCTGATGAGAGAACCGCATGGCTAAAAAGGTTTTGGTGGAAATTACCCTTAGGCCTTCGCCCCTATTTGTATTTTAGCTATCGAATGTTATTTAAACTTGGTATCTTAGACGGAGCAAAAGGTAGACAATTCCACTATTTGCACGCACTTTGGTTTAGGAAGTTAATCGACAAGAAAATATCCGCCCTAAAAAAAAGCAATAGTAACAAATTTTAAGATATGGATAATTTATCAACCAACGAAGCTAAAAAAAGAGCAAATAAAGCCGCTCTACGCTTTGTTGTACTTTTAGTGGCATTATATTTTCTTTTTAGCCAGGGAAACCTATTTATGAATAGTGTAACCAGTTCTGGTGGTCGGTTTTATAATGCCTACATTACCGAACATTTTAACTACATCCAATGGCTTAAATCATCACTAATTATTCCGGGCACCTGGATCATTAAACTATTTGGTTTTTACGCAATTCATAACGAAATGGATGTAATGGTGGTTGATGGTCCCTATCTCCGAATTAATTATGCCTGTATCGGCTTAGGCGTAATGAGTTTTTTTGCGGCATTTGTTTTTGCTTTTCCAGCTAAACTTAAAGCTAAAATTAAGTTGTTTATCATTGGTATGTTAATGATTTATATCCTCAATGTCTTTCGTATTGCTGGTTTAGGTGTGCTATTGGGCTTTTTTAAATCACAGCGAGATAATTTTACTTATCATCACGAAGTATTTAACATTATTGTATATATCTGTATATTTTTACTCCTTTATTACTGGATCAAGAAAAATACAAAGCAAACTAATTTCTTAAAAAAATCAACCGATAACAATGTACATACTGGGAATTAATGCCTATCATGGAGATTCTTCTGCCTGCATCTATAAAGATGGCACTATCATAGCCGCAACTGAAGAAGAGCGCTTTCGTAGAATTAAGCACTGGGCCGGCTTCCCAACTCAAGCCATCGAATTTTGCCTAAAAGAAGCTGGAATTTCTATTCAAGAGGTAGATTATATTGCCATTTCTAGAGATCCAAAAGCAAATTTCCTAAAAAAAGTAGGAACGGCAATAAAAAATAAATTGAGCATATCGAACATCATCAGCCGTGCAAAAAATCTAAAAAAAGCTGCATCGATTGAAGATGAATTTATTGAGTACTTTAACCTAGAAAAAGGCACATTAAAAGCACAAATTATCAATGTTGAGCATCATAGAAGTCATTTAGCAAGTGCATTTTTTGCTTCACCATTCGAAAAATCTGCGTTAATTTCGATAGATGGAATGGGCGATTTTACCAGTACAATGATAGGTACGGGAAGTGGAAACGACATTACTGTAATGGATACCGTATCTTATCCACATTCGATCGGTATATTCTATACCACCTTTACGCAATGGTTAGGCTTTCCTCACTATGGTGATGAATATAAGGTAATGGGACTAGCCCCTTATGGTAAGCCAAAATACACAGATAAATTAAGAGATGTATTGGTTTTTAAAGACAATGGACTTTTCGAACTAAATTTATCTTACTTTAACCACCCTCAAAAGGGTGTAAATATGGTTTGGGAAGGTGGCATTCCTGCTGTTGATAGTTTATTTACCGAAAAATTAGTGGAGGTTTTTGGTGCTGTTCGCACAGCTGATGAAAAACTTAGTGAATACCATTTCGATATGGCAGCATCTGTACAACGAATAACCGAAGAGGTTATTTTTCACATGCTTAATGCACTATATAAAAAAACAGGGTTAGATTCGGTATGCATCGCAGGTGGTGTTGCTCAAAACTCAGTTGCAAATGGCAAAATATTGCAAAATACTCCCTTTAAAAAGCTATATATCCCCCCTGCTGGACATGATGCCGGTACAGCCATTGGCGCTGCGCTTTGGGTATATAATCAAGTGTTAAAACAACCTCGCACTGAACCCATGCTACATGGCTATTTTGGTAGTAAATTTAGTAATGACGAAATTGAAGCGATTTTAAAAGAACGAAATGTTCCTTATCGCAAATTATCAGACGTCGACTTGTACAACGAAGTTACCGATTGTTTAATCGGCGGTGGTGTGGTTGGATGGTTTCAAGGCAGGGCCGAATTTGGGCCACGTGCATTAGGCCACCGTTCTATTCTTGCCGATCCACGTAGAACAGATGCAAAAGAAATCTTAAACACCAAAATCAAACGTCGCGAATCATTTAGACCCTTTGCGCCATCTATTTTAATGGATCATACGGCCGATTTTTTCGAACGAGTTGAGGATGTTCCTTTCATGGAAAAAGTATTTCTCATTAAACCAGAAAAAAGAAAGGTTATTCCTGCAGTTACCCATGTTGATGGTACGGGTAGATTGCAAACCGTTCATCAAAAAGTAGAACCGAGGTACCATGCTTTAATTAAAGCATTTTACGATAAAACAGAGGTACCTATCTTATTAAATACATCATTCAATGAAAATGAGCCCATTGTAAACACACCACAAGAAGCATTAGATTGTTTTTTGCGCACACAAATGGATATGTTGGTATTGGAAAATATTATTTTAACAAGGTAAATAACTTTATTCCTCATTAATCGCTTTCCAAAGCATATCCTTTAATTCCATTATGCCTTGTTGAGCAACAGATGAAATAAATATAGAAGGAACTTTTGGGAGTTCCTTTTTCATTTCTGCTATTAATTCGTCGTCGAGCATGTCGGCTTTGGTAATCGCTAAAAGATGTGGTTTCTGCATCAACTCTGAATTATATTGCTGTAATTCATTTTTTAAAATTTCGTACTCTTCCTTTATGCTTCTACTCGTATCAGCCGGAACCATAAAAAGTAAAACTGAATTACGTTCTATATGGCGTAAAAATCTAAAGCCTAAGCCTTTTCCTTTGGATGCACCTTCGATAATTCCTGGTATATCGGCCATTACAAAAGATTTTCCTCCTCGATAGGATACAATTCCAAGATTAGGTACCAGTGTAGTAAAAGGGTAGTCGGCAATCTCAGGTTTGGCGGCAGATAAAACAGATAGAAGCGTCGATTTCCCTGCATTAGGAAAACCTACCAAGCCTACATCAGCCAATACCTTTAGTTCCAGAATCATCCACTCTTCCTTTCCCGCTTCACCTGGTTGTGCAAAACGAGGTGTTTGAAGTGTGGGTGTTTTGAAATGCCAGTTGCCTAAACCCCCGCGACCACCCGCAGTTAAAATCTTTGTTTCTCCATCTTCCGTTATCTCGAATATAATTTCTCCAGTTTCAGCATTTCTGGCAATGGTACCCAGTGGAACTTCTAAGATTTCGTCGCTGCCTGTTTTACCCGATTTCTGGCCACTTCCACCACTCATGCCATCCTCGGCAATAATATGCTTACGGTATTTTAAGTGAAGCAAGGTCCAAAACTGAGCATTACCTTTTAAGATGATGTGACCTCCCCTTCCTCCATCGCCACCATCGGGGCCACCAGTTGAAGTAAGTTTATCGCGATGCAAATGTGCAGATCCAGCTCCACCCTTACCCGAGCGACAGCATATCTTTACATAATCTACAAAATTTGATCCTTGTGACATTCTTTAATTAGCTAATTGGCTAATTAGCTAATTGGCTAATTAGAATTTATCGATAACCGCACACAATTGATTAAAAATATCATCAATGTTTCCGATACCGTTAATTTTTGTGAGCTTGTTTTGTGCTTCGTAGTATGGCAAAACCAAGATGATTTTATTAAAATACTCATCGATTCGTTTTTGCGATTTATCAGCTTGATCATCAACCCTTCCTGTTTCCAATTGGCGCAACGCTACACGTTTAACCAATTCATCTTTATCAACATCTAAGGCAATTACTCCAGCAATCTTGCTTCCTTTACCCTCTAAAAAATGATCTAATTCTGCTGCTTGGGGAATTGTTCTTGGAAACCCATCAAATACAAAACCCTTTGCATTTGGATTTTTATTAATTTCTTCCTCCAACATATCGATTGTGATCTTATCTGGCACCAATTCTCCATTGGCAATAAGCTTACTTACTTTTTTACCTAACGCAGTTTGGTTTTTAATATGTGCTCTAAAAAGATCTCCAGTAGAGATGTGTACCAACTGATATTTAGTAATCAGTTTTTCAGACTGGGTGCCTTTACCTGCACCAGGAGGGCCAAAGAGAACAAAATTCAGCATTAAGGTTGGCTTTAAAATTTAAAAAGCCTTACCGCCTGTTGGCTGCAAGGCTTCATGTAAAAATTGTGCACTTGTAGGGATTCGAACCCCAAACCTCCTCATCCGTAGTGAGGTGCTCTATCCAGTTGAGCTACAAATGCGATTGTTAACTATTATCTTGTCGCTAACGGATTGCAAAAGTAACGCTTGAAATTCAATTTAACAATTTTTTTATAATATAATTTTAACCGTCATCGGATAACACTGGGCTAAATGCCGATCTTTATCGGATGACGAAATAGCATTTATTTACTTACAGCCCCACGAATCGCTTCAAAATCAGGTAAATCTCCTGCCGATTCTAATACTTCTGCATAAGTGATTAAGCCTTGCTCATCAATTACAAAAGCTGCACGTTTAGAAACGCCCTTTAAATTAAAAACAAATTCTTCGTAAAAAGCACCATAAGCTTGAGAAGCCTCTTTATTAAAATCAGATAATAATGGAAATTGATAGTGTTGATCTTCCTTAAATTTAGCCAAGGTAAATGGCGAATCAACAGATATTCCGACAACATCTGCATTCATGCCTTCATAATACCCAAAGCTATCTCTCATCGTACACAACTGCGTAGTGCATGTACCCGTAAATGCCATTGGAAAAAAATGAACCACTAATTTCTTTCCAGAATAATCATTTAAGGAAATCTCTTTTAATTCTGAACTAAATAATTTAAAATCTGGGGCTTTATCGCCTACTTTTAATGACATATTTTCTCTTTTTTTTGGTTTGCTGTGAATAGACTCAAGACTAATGACTCAAGACTGCAGGCTTCTTTTAAGCTGCTCATCTAAAATCTTCAATCCCTCCTCAAAGCTATGCGGATAATAATTTAATTCGGTCATTGATTTGTCTAAAATAAAACCAGTTTTACCTGGGCGCTTGGCAACCTGGTTTAACGTTGCTCCGCTAATCTCATTAATCAAACCTTTATCCAAGTCCCAAAAATCAGCCACTTTTACCACCAACTCAGAAATGCTCATCATGTCTTTACCGGATAAATGATACACTCCTTGAGCATCTTGCGCTATTGCTAGCAAACAGCCATCTGCCAAATCCTCTGCTAGCGTAGGCATTCGCCACTGGTCGTTCACCACATTTAACGGACTACCTTTCTCTAACGCCCCTTTTGCCCAAAGCACAATATTACTACGGCTCATATCATTTACAACGCCATATACTAAAATAGTACGTAGTATTGTCCACCGGCAATTCGATTTTTTTATCGCTTCTTCTGCCAGCAATTTGGTTTCACCATAATAACTTAAAGGATTTGGCGCTGCTTCTTCGGCATATGGCCCGTCTTCACCGTCAAAAACAAAGTCGGTCGACAAGTGAACGAATTGCACATCATTTTTCTCACAAACGGCAATCAATGTTAATACTGCCTCAACGTTTAATTTAAATGCCAATTCCTTATTTGCTTCCGCAATATCAACATTCGTTACCGCAGCAGTATGTATAATGGCATCCGGTTTATATTTTTCAACCACAGTACGTACCGCTTCAGCATCTGAAATATCCATCTCAGCATATTCATATCCCTTTTTTACCGGGAACCGATTAACTCCTTTAGCAGTTGCAACTAAATTTACACCACCTTCTTTAAGAATTTTTTCGGTAATTTTCTGTCCTAAAAGGCCATTACTGCCAGTTACTAATATGGTTTTCATCTATTTATATAGGCGTTTTTCAATTGTCAGATGGAACCTTTGATGATGAAATTATCTAACTTAATCCTGTTGGGTTCATACCCACTAAAATAGGCAATAAATACCTGTTGAAAAATTTTTTATTTATATGTAAAATTTAAGCAGGAAAATCTTAACTTTGCAAACCGAATTGCGGCCGCCTAAATGGGCTTGCAACTCCCGATAGTTATCGGGATTGGTTTTTATAATTTTATCAAAAACAATATATGCCTAACATTGGAAAAATAGCGCAGATTATAGGCCCGGTAGTTGACGTAAGTTTTGCTAACGATGCTCATTTACCTAAAATTTTCTCTGCATTAGAGATTACTAAAGAAAACGGACAAACAATTGTTCTTGAAGTTCAACAACACCTTGGTGAAGACCGTGTTCGCGCAATTGCGATGGACTCAACAGATGGTTTAGTGCGCGGCATGAAAGCATTAGATACGGGTTCGCCCATTAAAATGCCTGTTGGAGATCAAATTAAGGGCCGTTTATTTAACGTAGTTGGAGAAGCAATTGATGGGATTTCTGCAGTGGATAAAACTGGCGGTCGCCCAATTCACAATGCTCCTCCTCGTTTCGAAGACCTATCAACAGAAACTGAAGTACTTTTTACAGGTATTAAAGTAATCGATTTATTAGAGCCCTATGCAAAAGGGGGTAAAATTGGTTTGTTTGGTGGTGCTGGTGTAGGTAAAACGGTACTAATTATGGAGTTGGTAAACAACATCGCTAAAGCGTATGCTGGTTTATCTGTATTCGCTGGTGTAGGTGAGCGTACTCGTGAGGGTAACGATTTACTTCGTGAGTTTATCGAGTCGGGTGTAATTAACTATGGTGATGAATTCTTACACTCAATGGAAAAGGGTGGATGGGATTTAGCAGCTGTAGATACAGAAAAATTAAAAGAATCAAAAGCAACATTGGTATTCGGTCAAATGAACGAGCCTCCTGGTGCACGTGCTCGCGTGGCATTATCAGGATTAACAGTTGCTGAATATTTCCGCGACGGAGATGGTGAAGGCGCTGGTAAAGACATTCTTTTCTTCGTTGATAACATTTTCCGTTTTACACAAGCTGGTTCAGAAGTATCTGCGCTATTAGGTCGTATGCCTTCTGCCGTAGGTTATCAACCAACTTTAGCAACAGAGATGGGTTTAATGCAAGAGCGTATTACCTCAACTAAACGTGGTTCAATTACTTCTGTTCAAGCAGTTTACGTACCAGCGGATGATTTAACTGACCCTGCTCCGGCTACAACATTTGCCCACTTAGATGCTACAACAGTACTTTCTCGTAAAATTGCTGAGTTAGGTATTTATCCTGCGGTAGATCCACTAGATTCTACCTCACGTATCCTTTCGCCAGCAGTATTAGGCGATGAGCATTATAACACCGCTCAACGTGTGAAAGAAACACTACAACGTTATAAAGAATTACAAGATATTATTGCGATTTTGGGCATGGACGAATTATCTGAGGAGGATAAATTAGTGGTGTCCCGTGCTCGTCGTGTGCAACGTTTCTTATCTCAACCCTTCCACGTAGCTGAGCAATTTACAGGCTTAAAAGGTGTTTTGGTTGATATTAAAGACACCATCAAAGGATTTAACATGATCATGGATGGAGAAGTTGATGAATATCCAGAAGCTGCATTTAACTTAGTTGGTAGCATAGAAGAAGCTATCGAAAAAGGGAAAAAATTATTGGCAGAATCTAATTAGTATATAGTAGTTAGTACTTAGTATTTAGCTAATATGCTCTAGCCAACTAAGTACCGACTCTTTAATTCATTTAGTAAATTGGTATAACTACTAACTACTAAATACTAACTACTAAAAGAATGACTTTAGAAATATTAACACCAGATAAAAAAGTTTTCGAAGGCGAAGTAACCTCAGTTACCGTTCCAGGAACCTTGGGTTCTTTTCAAATTTTAAAAGGCCACGCTCCAATTATTTCTACACTGGAAGATGGCCCTGTAATTATTAAAAGTGCTACTGGCGAAAATACCTTTTCGATTAAAGGGGGTGTTGTAGAAGTTCTAGATAATAAAATTATTGTCTTAGCTGAAGCAGTACTCGCATAATTACGTTTAAATCAATACAAAATATTAAGGGCTGGTGTATAAACATCAGCCTTTTTTATGCGAAAAATTCTCCCTCATCCCATGACCTCATCGGATAAGGAACTTGATATTCTCAATTCCTTTCTTATTTTTACAATAAACCGCTCTAAATCATGAAAAAAGAAAACGAAGAAATTACCAAAGAAGAAATAAAAAAAGAATTTCAGCTCGAACGAATGATATTATTCAGCGATGCTGTATTTGCCATTGTGATCACGTTAATGGCAATCGAAATACACTTACCTGAACTTCCAGAACATCAAAGATATACCGACGTAGCTTTTTTAAATGCGTTAAAACATCTTTTGCCCATGTTTTTTGGCTACGCCTTAAGCTTTTTCTTCATTGGCCAAATGTGGTATAAACATCTACAAATATTTAGCATTTTAAAAGATTACGATAAGGGGCTAGTCATCCGAAACCTAGTTTTCTTATTCTTTATAGGATTATTTCCCTTTGGCGCTTCAATAGTAATGTCGGGAAATGGAACACTATTACCGCCTCTCACCTATTTCATCATCATCATTTTATGCATGGCTTCTCAATTGCTTCTACACGATTATATTCTAAACAGATCAAAGGGAATCATCATCAAAGTAGACAATACCGAACAAAAGGTTAGTCTGAGAAAACGAATTTTATCTCTGGCAGCAATGGTTGCTATCGCAATTTTAGCCTATATCACCTACCTTATTATACCTAATGCCCAAGATAAAGAATACGCTATCTTTTGGATATTTGTATTCATGCTCGCAGCTTATCGAATCAACAAAAAAAGAAAAGAAATAAAAGCCAAAAAATAGCCTTGTCGAATTCGCTTTTTTAACCAATTTATTGAGCAGTTTCCCAATTTTACGCCGAAAATAGGGAAATTATAATGCACGCATAATAAACATACCGAATACCGAAATCATATTTAGTCTACTTATCACTAATTTATTAACTGAATATTGCACAATTATTAAAATTAAATTTTAATAATTTTAGAAAAACGGAATTAAATTTTTTTTCAACTATTTTTCATTTGCTATTGATAGTTTATCAATCAAAAACTAAATTGGTTTTAACAAAAAACAACAACATGAGCACTCAATTAAATGTCATTCTTATTGCTATTATTCTGCTGCTAGATAAGCAGCAAGGGTCGCTATAAAATGAATATTTAATACTCAAGATATAACCTAAAGCGTCCCGACAACATCGGGACGCTTTTTTTAAATAAAGAGCAATGCAATACTATAATTCAAATACAGTAATTTACCTAAACGGCGAATTTGTAAAAGCACAAGATGCTAAAACCGATTTATACGGACAGTCTTTACACTATGGTTTGGCTGCATTTGAAGGTATTAGGGCATATAAAACACATAACGATACGCGCATTTTCAAAGTAAGAGAACATTATGAAAGATTACAGCGCTCTTGTGAATTGGTTAATATTCCATACCCTTGGGATAATAATGAATTAATCAAGCAAACGTATCGACTTTTAGCATTAAATAATTTAAAAGACGCCTATATCCGTCCCATTGTATATAGCGAACCCAACATGACGTTGATTGCACCTACCGATGTTTCCATAGCCATCTGCGCTTGGGAATGGGGAGCTTACTTGGGCAATAAGCAGTTAAAAATCTGCATTTCACCTTTTCAGCGCCCAAATCCAAAATCGACTTTCGTAGAAGCAAAGATAAGTGGCCACTATGTAAATTCTATCCTTGCCACTACCGATGCAAAAAGTAAAGGATATGACGAAGCTCTATTACTTGACATGAACGAGAATGTTGCCGAAGGATCTGGAGCCAATGTATTTATCGAAAAGGACGGTAAATTATATACCCCTGCATTGGGGAACATCTTAGCCGGTATAACCAGGGCAACTGTAATTGACCTATGTAAAGTATTAGATATCGAAATTATCGAGAAAACCATCTCAGTTGATGAATTAAAAAATGCGGATAGTGTTTTCTTCTGCGGTACAGCCGCAGAAATCATCGGTATTCATACCATAGATGACACTGTTTTTAAACAACGATGGAACGACAGCATTGGCGCTACCATACAAAGAGCCTATAAAAATTTAGTGCTAGAGAGAGTAAATTATGAAGTGATTATTTAGTATCCAACCAAAAAACGAACCAACCAAAAATGGAATTGAACAAATACAGTAAAACCTTTACCCAAGACCCTACCCAACCTGCAGCACAAGCAATGCTTTACGGAATTGGATTAACTGATGCTGATATGGAAAAAGCACAAGTTGGCATCGCCAGTATGGGATACGATGGCAATACCTGCAACATGCACTTAAATGATCTAGCGCAAGTAGTTAAAAAAGGAGTTTGGGAAAATGATTTAGTCGGACTAATTTTTAATACCATTGGCGTTAGTGATGGAATGAGCAACGGTACACCCGGAATGCGCTATTCTTTAGTGAGCCGCGATATCATTGCTGATTCAATTGAAGCAGTATGCGGCGGGCAATATTACGATGGCTTAATCACCATTCCTGGTTGCGATAAAAATATGCCTGGCTCTGTAATGGCAATGGGTCGTTTAAATCGTCCATCTATTATGGTGTATGGAGGAACAATTAAACCTGGCCATTACAAGGGCGAAGATTTAAATATTGTATCTGCATTTGAAGCTTTAGGAAAAAAAATTGCTGGCCAAATGGATGAAATAGATTTCAAAGAAATTATTAAGCATGCGTGTCCAGGTGCAGGAGCTTGTGGCGGAATTTATACAGCAAACACCATGGCTGCCGCTGTCGAAGCTTTAGGGATGAGCTTACCTTTTTCCTCATCAAACCCCGCCCTAAGTCCAGAAAAACAAGAAGAATGCTTAGCAGCTGGTAAAGCCATCAAAATTTTATTAGAAAAAGATATTAAGCCTAGTGATATCATGACACGTAAGGCTTTTGAAAATGCAATCGTAACCATTATGGTGTTAGGTGGATCAACAAATGCAGTGTTGCACTTAATTGCAATGGCAAAAAGTGTTGATGTACCGCTAAGCCAAGACGACTTCCAAACCATTAGCAACCGCATTCCTGTTTTGGCCGATATGAAACCTAGTGGGAAATACATGATGGAAGACCTTCATAAAATTGGAGGTGTACCAGCAGTAATGAAATACCTTTTGAAAAAAGGATGGTTACATGGCGATTGCCTTACCGTTACCGGTAAAACAATTGCCGAAAATTTGGCAGAAATTCCAGATTTAAACTTCGATGAACAGAAAATAATTTTCCCTTCAGAAAACCCGATAAAAACAACAGGTCACTTACAAATTTTATATGGTAACCTCGCCGAAGGGGGTAGCGTAGCTAAAATTAGCGGCAAAGAAGGCGAATTCTTTGAAGGTCCAGCAAGAGTTTTCAATGGTGAATACGAATTAATCGCTGGCATTTCGAGCGGAAAAGTTAGGCCTGGTGATGTAGTTGTTATCCGCGATGTTGGCCCTAAAGGTGCTCCTGGAATGCCCGAAATGCTTAAACCAACCTCAGCAATATATGGTGCTGGCTTGGGTAGCAGCGTAGCCCTTATAACCGACGGGAGATTTAGCGGTGGCACGCATGGTTTTGTGGTAGGCCATATCACTCCAGAGTATTTCGATGGCGGATTAATTGCCTTTGTAGAAGACGAAGATCGAATAGAAATTAGTGCAAAAACCAATAGCATTAACTTAAAGGTAAGTGATGAAATTATAGCACAACGAAAATTAAAATGGCAACAACCTGAACTAAAAGTTAAAAAAGGTGTGCTCTACAAATACGCAAAAACAGTAACAACAGCAGCCGAAGGCTGTGTAACCGACGAAACCATCACGCGCTAACATTACATAAACCAAAATGAAGAATGCTCGTGATAGCTTCATCACCAATAAAAAACAAAAAATATACCGACGAAACCTAAACGTTAAGGATATGACACAAGAAACGATAGTAGCAGAAGCGAAAACAGCGCAGACTGAAAAACTTTTTAAAGGAACAGGGTCACAAGTTTTATTGAACGGACTAATAGAAGAAGGCGTGCACACTATTTTTGGTTACCCGGGCGGTGCAATTATGCCAATTTATGATGCCTTGTACGATTATGCTGATAAATTAACGCATATCCTAGTTCGCCATGAACAAGGGGGTATACATGCCGCTCAAGGTTTTGCCCGTACGAGTGGCGAAGTGGGTGTGGTATTTGCAACAAGTGGTCCGGGAGCAACGAATTTGGTAACCGGTTTAGCCGATGCTCAAATTGATAGCACGCCTTTAGTTTGCATCACTGGACAAGTTTTTGCACATCTTTTAGGTACAGATGCCTTTCAAGAGACCGATGTAATTAACATCACCACCCCCGTTACCAAATGGAATTATCAAGTTACCGATGCTAAAGAAATTCCCGAAGTTTTAGCCAAGGCATTTTATATCGCCAAAAGTGGAAGACCTGGGCCAGTTTTAATAGACATCACCAAAAACGCACAATTGCAAATTGATGAGTTTCCAGCTTATGTAAAATGTAATCACATTCGTAGCTACCGACCAAAACCAAAGGTTAGGATTCAGTACATCGAACAAGCAGCAGAGTTAATCAATACTGCTAAAAAGCCATTTGTTTTATTTGGTCAGGGTGTAATCTTAGGCGGTGCTGAAAAAGAATTCAAAGCGTTTATCGAAAAAACAGGTATTCCTTCAGCTTGGACCATCTTGGGAGAAGGCGCAATTCCTACAGATCACTCCTTAAATGTTGGGATGTTAGGGATGCATGGAAACTACGGTCCCAATGTATTAACCAACGAATGTGATGTATTGATAGCCATTGGTATGCGGTTCGACGATCGCGTAACAGGCCGATTAGATAAATATGCTAAACAAGCCAAAGTTATCCATCTCGATATAGATCCAGCAGAAATCGACAAAAATGTAAAAGCAGACGTTGGGATTTGGGGCGATTGCAAGGAAACCCTTCCCCTACTCACCAATCTTGTTCAATCAAATAAACACGACGAATGGTTAGCACAGTTTAGAGCGTATAACCAACAAGAAATAGATCAAGTTATTACACCCGAACTCTATCCAACTGGTGATGAAATAACCATGGGCGAAGTATTGAGGAACATTAACGAAATTTGCGGGGGTGATGCCATTATCGTAACCGATGTTGGTCAACACCAAATGGTTGCATGTAGATACGCCAAATTTAATCATACCCGTAGCAACGTTACTTCCGGGGGCTTGGGCACGATGGGCTTTGGCCTTCCTGCAGCCATTGGCGCAAAATATGGCGCCCCAGACAAAACGGTAATCGCAATTATAGGTGATGGAGGGTTTCAAATGACACCTCAAGAATTGGGTACAATAATGCAATTCGGAGCAGCTGTTAAAATTTTAATTCTTAATAATCGATTCTTAGGCATGGTTCGCCAATGGCAACAATTATTTCACGATAAACGCTATTCTTTTGTAAACATTACCAGCCCCGATTTTGTAGCCTTGGCAAAAGCCTATTATATCGACGCGCAAAGGGTAGATGCACGTGCCAACCTAAGAACCGCACTAGAAACCATGATCAATCACAAAGGGTCTTACCTACTCGAAGTAATGGTAGGACGAGAAAATAACGTATTTCCAATGGTTCCACAAGGCTGTAGCGTAAGTGAAATTAGATTGAAATAATTATCAAGCACTCACCCGATGAACAAAGCCATCCTGCTCATCGGATGACGGAAAACACCAAAAAAATTAATCAATATGACCGTAGATACCATATCACATCGCCCTGCTAACAAAGATTATGAAGGCAAACAGGAATATAACATTATCCTTTATGCAGAAAATCGCATCGGATTATTAAATCGTATTGCAATTATATTTTCGAAAAGGAAAATTAATATCGAGAGCCTTAACACCTCTCCTTCCGAAATCGAAGGCATACACCGCTTTAACATTGTGATAAACGAAAGTTATGAAGTAGTTCGTAAACTGGCCAGGCAAATTGAAAAACAAGTTGAGGTCTTAAAAGTATATTTTAATACTGCAGATGAAATTATTTGGCAAGAACTAGCTTTATATAAAGTATCTACCGACGAAATTGCTGAAAAAGTAACTGTTGAGCGGTTGTTAAGACAATATGGTGCCAGTGCAGTAGTTATTCGAAAAGATTATACTGTTTTTGCAGTTACTGGGCATAGAGAAGAAACAGATGCGCTAGTAAAAGCATTGGAACCTTACGAATTAATTGAATTCGTTCGAAGCGCAAGAGTAGCCATCATTAAAGATAGTGCGGGTTTCCACGAAAAATTAAAAGAATTCGAAGCTTTTGAACCAGGTGAAGAACTTGTAGAAAACGAGTTTTTAGAAAAAGGGGATAAGATATTTACGATGTGATAAAACTGAAAGCAAATAAATAGAACGAAAATGAACATTAGCAAAGTCATCCCAGTACTAAGAATATTCGATTATGAAAAAGCCATCGAATTCTACGTGAATTGGTTGGGATTTACAATAGATTGGGAACATCGATTTGAAGACAACGCCCCTATTTATATGCGAATTTCTCTAAATAACATGGTGCTTCATCTGAGCGAACATCACGGCGATTGTTCGCCCGGATCAAGCGTTTTTGTCGAATGCGAAGAATTGAAAGCTTACCATGAAACATTAATTAATAAGAAATACAAATATAATCGCCCAGGCCTAGAAAAAACATTTTATGGAACATGGGCTGTAACTGTAAATGATCCCTTTTACAATAAAATTATCTTCAATGAAGAGCGCAGTGAAGCTGATGGATTAGAAGTGAAAGACTAAAAACCAACAACGAAAAAACCAAAAAAAGAACAACGAAAAAACCAACACAAAATGGCAAATTATTTTAACACACTATCACTCAGAGAAAAACTTAACCAATTGGGTGTGTGCGACTTTATGGACAGCGCTGAATTTTTAGACGGCGTAAATGCATTAAAAGGAAAAAAACTAGTAATCGTAGGTTGCGGTGCACAAGGCCTAAATCAGGGATTAAACTTAAGAGATAGTGGTTTAGATGTTTCCTATGCCTTACGAAAAGAAGCAATTGAAGGCAAAAGAGACTCATGGAAAAACGCTACTGAAAACAATTTCACTGTAGGAACATACGAAGAGTTAATTCCAAATGCAGATGTAGTAATTAATCTTACCCCAGATAAACAACATACGGCTGTTGTAAATGCAATTATGCCTTTAATGAAACAGGGTGCTACTTTGTCGTATTCGCACGGATTTAATATTGTTGAAGAAGGGATGCAAATCCGTAAAGACCTTACCGTAATTATGGTTGCTCCAAAATGTCCCGGCAGCGAGGTTAGAGCCGAATATGTTAGAGGCTTTGGCGTACCAACATTAATCGCCGTACACCCAGAAAACGACCCTCAAGGTAAAGGTTTAGCGCAAGCAAAAGCATATTGTGTAGGTACTGGTGGACATAAAGCGGGTGTTCTAAAATCTTCTTTTGTAGCCGAAGTAAAGTCTGATTTAATGGGCGAGCAAACTATTTTATGTGGTTTATTGCAAACTGGATCAATCTTATCATTCGACAAAATGGCCGAAAAAGGAATCGATAAAGGATATGCTTCTAAATTGGTTCAATATGGCGTAGAAGTAATTACCGAAGCGTTAAAACAGGGTGGAATTACCGCAATGATGGATAGATTAAGTAATCCAGCTAAAATTAAAGCTTTCGAAATTTCGGAAGAATTAAAAGATATTATGCTACCATTATTTCAGAAACACCAAGATGATATTATGAGCGGCGAATTTAGTCGCATCATGATGGAAGACTGGGCAAACGGTGATAAAAATTTATTAGCATGGCGCGCAGCAACTGGCGAAACTGCATTCGAAAAAACGCCTGCCGGTGATGTAAAAATTGCTGAACAGGAATATTTCGATAACTATACCTTGATGGTTGCATTTGTAAGAGCTGGTGTAGAATTAGCCTTCGAAACTATGGTTCAAGCAGGGATTAAACCTGAATCAGCTTATTATGAATCATTACACGAAACACCCCTAATTGCAAACACTATAGCTCGTAAAAAATTATTCGAAATGAACCGCGTAATTTCTGATACAGCTGAGTATGGTTGTTATTTATTTGATCAAGCGTGTAAGCCACTATTGGCCGATTTCATGAAAAAAATAGATACCAACCTCGTAGGTTCGAACTTTAATGAAGGTAAAGATGGCGGAGTAGATAATAGAACACTAATTGCTGTAAACCATGCCATCCGTACCCATGAGGTAGAAATTATTGGTGCCGAATTGAGAAAAGCAATGACAGCCATGAAGTCTATTAAAACCGCTTAATTAAAATTCAACCTCGCAGGTTCGGAACCTGCGAGGTCTAAAATAAAAAATATGCCAAAAACACTAGTAGAGAAAATTTGGGATGCACACGTTGTAAAAAGTGAAGCAGGTTTCCCTGATATTTTATACATCGATACCCATTTAATTCACGAGGTAACTTCCCCTCAAGCTTTCGATGGTTTGAGGAAAAGAGGTTTACCCGTTTTACGTCCAAAACAAACGGTGGCAACTGCTGATCACAATGTGCCCACCCTTAATCAACTATTACCGATAAAAGAAGAGCTTTCGCGCTATCAAGTTGATATGCTAACGAAAAATTGTGCCGAATTTGGTGTCGAATTGTATGGCTTAGGCCACCCCTTTCAAGGTATAGTTCATGTTATCGGCCCAGAATTAGGCATTACTCTACCCGGTAAAACAATAGTTTGTGGCGATAGTCATACCTCAACTCATGGCGCTTTTGGAGCCATCGCTTTTGGTATTGGCACTTCACAAGTAGAACAGGTATTTGCAACTCAATGTTTATTGCAGCAAAAACCGAAAACCATGAAAATCGAGGTCAACGGTAAGTTAGGTCTAGGCGTAGGTGCAAAAGATATTATCTTATATATCATCTCAAAAATCTCGGCCGCAGGCGGAACAGGTTATTTCATAGAATATGCAGGTTCAACAATTGAAGCGCTAAGCATGGAGGCGAGAATGACCATATGCAACATGAGTATTGAAATGGGTGCTCGTGGTGGATTAATTGCACCAGATCAAATCACTTTTGATTACATTAAAGGGAGAGAATTTGCCCCAAAAGCACAAGAATGGGATAAAGCCTTAACCTATTGGAAAACATTATACAGCGATGATGATGCAAAATTCGATAGCATTTTAACTTTCGATGCTTCAGATATTGCACCTATGATTACCTATGGTACCAACCCAGGTATGGGAATGGGAATACAAGAACACATCCCTGCAACTGCTACGCAATTAGAAAAAGAACAGCTCTCGTATCAAAAAGCATTAAATTATATGGGCTTTGATGATGACTCATCATTAATTGATAAGCCGGTAGATTATGTATTTATCGGGAGCTGTACCAATTCGAGGATTGAAGACTTACGTGAGGTTGCTCGTTTTGTTGAAGGAAAACGCAAGGCAGATCATGTTACCGTGTGGATTGTTCCTGGATCTAAACAAGTAGAACAACAGGCAATTAGCGAAGGTTTAGACAAAATTTTTGAAAAAGCAGGCTTCCAATTACGTGAACCAGGCTGCAGTGCTTGTTTGGGTATGAATGAAGATAAAATTCCGGCAGGAAAATATTGCGTTTCTACCTCTAATCGAAATTTTGAAGGCCGACAAGGACAAAATGCAAGAACATTATTGGCAAGCCCACTAACCGCCGCCGCCGCAGCTGTATCTGGAAAAATTACAGATGTGAGGGAAATGCTAGTATAGATGAGTCCTCATCCGATGCCTATAAGCACGATGCAAATACTCATCGGATAACGATAATGCCCTGCAAACAAACCAAAAACAAAACAACCAAAAAATTAAGTTATGCCAGAAATAAATTGGGACAGTAAATTGTACAACAAACAACATCATTTTGTATCCGATTATGGAGCAGATGTTTTGCAATGGCTAGCACCTCAACAAGGCGAGCATGTTTTAGACGTAGGATGTGGCACCGGAGCACTGGCTTCTCAGATAGCAGAAAGTGAAGCCATTGTATATGGCATTGATGCATCTCCCGACATGATTGCTACTGCAAAGATATCGCACTCAGACTTGAATTTTGAGGTGATGGATGCCACCAAATTACCCTATAAAGAAGATTTTGATGCTATTTTTAGTAATGCGACTTTCCATTGGATCGAAAATCAGGAATCTTTAATAAAAGGGCTGTATACAAGTTTAAAACCTGGGGGGCGATTAGTTGCCGAATTTGGAGGCAAAAGAAATATAAAAAGTATTACAGATGCTATTTCATCGGCCGCCAAAGAATTAGAATTAGAACATAAAATCATCAGTAATTTTTGGTTTTTTCCTTCAATAAGCACCTATAGTGCCTTACTCGAATCATATGGTTTCGAAGTTGAACAGATCTGGCTTTTCGATAGACCGACAAAATTAAATGGCGAAAATGGAATGTACGATTGGATTAATCAATTTGCACAACATGCATTTAAAAACCTAGATAAAGAACAAGCAGAAAAGATCAAAAATTTAGCAGTTAGCAAACTCAGCGCTACTAATTATTTAAATAATCAGTGGCTGGCCGACTATAGGCGATTAAGAGTGAAAGCTATAAAAAGATAAAAAGTAATATGGAAGTCGTAAATAATCTTGATAATACTAATCATCCTATAATCCTATTAATCCTGGTATGAAAAAATTCGAAAAATTAACATCCGGTTTTGTTCCACTAAACATAGAAAATATCGATACCGACCAGATTATTCCTGCTCGTTTTTTAAAGGCTACAACAAGGGTAGGGTTTGGCGAAAACTTGTTCTGCGATTGGCGATACGATCAAAATCGTGAACCCAAAAAGGATTTTGTACTAAACGATCCAACTTATAGTGGAAAAATTCTCGTTGCAGGAAAAAATTTCGGTTGCGGAAGCAGTAGAGAACATGCTGCTTGGGCGATACAAGATGCTGGTTTTGATGTAGTAGTAAGTAGCTTTTTTGCCGATATTTTTAAAGGAAATGCACTAAACAATGGTTTACTACCTGTGCAAGTAAGCGACGAGTTTTTAGTTGAAATGTTCGAAAATATCGCAAAAAATAATAAAACGCTAGTGGAAGTCGACTTGGAAAAGCAAACCATCACGTTATTGAACAACGGAAAAAAAGAAAGCTTCGATATCAATCCCTATAAAAAATCATGTTTAATTAATGGTTATGATGATATCGATTTTATCTTAAATCAAAAACAATTAATTGAAGAATTTGAACAGGGTAAAATGTTTAAAACAAATTAAAAAAGTAAAGCAAAAATGAAAGAAAGTTTCGTCAGCATCCATAATTTAACCTTAAAGTACCCCAAAAAAGTGGTGCTAGAAGATTTGAATTGGGTAATAAATAGCGGCGAAAATTGGTTGTTGAGTGGAATAAGTGGAAGTGGGAAAACTACACTAGCAAAAATCATCACTGGAAAGCAAAATGCGATCGGCAACGTAAAAATTAATTTCAACAAAAAAAGTCAATTGCCTGCTCAAGTCTTATTTGTAGAAAGCTGGTATCAATTTAAAAACTTAGAAGGTGCGGCAAATTTTTATTATCAACAACGCTATACCAGTAACCAAGTGAAAGAAATTATCACAGTTGGTGCCGAATTAAGTGCTTATGGCAATGAAAACAGACTTCAAGTTAACGAATTAAACCCAATTTTAAAAGCGTTCTCTTTTTTATCATTTTCAAATGCTCAACTTATCGAATTGTCGAGCGGAGAACATAAAAAATTGCAATTGATTAAGGCGTTATGGTTAAAGCCTCAATTGTTAATTATTGATCAACCTTATACGGGTTTAGATTATTCATCGAGAAAAAATCTTAATCTTTTATTAGACAATGTTGCTTCTAAAGGGGTACATATTATTCTAATCGGCAACGATACTGAGTTACCTACAGCCATTAATCGGTTTGCATCTTTAAAAGATGGTAAATTAATGGAAATTGATGCTTTACCAACCTCATTCATAAAACCCGAAAAACCTACCACAGAAGTTCCTGATTTCCTAAAAGCACGTCAGGCTTATTCTTCTCGCCAAATCGTTAAAATGGTTCAGGTAAATATTAACTATGGCGATAAACAGGTGTTAAAAAATATTAACTGGGAAGTAAACGCAGGCGAAAGATGGCTACTTCAAGGTCATAATGGCTGCGGAAAATCGACCCTGTTAAGCTTAATTAACGGCGATCATCCCCAATCTTACGCAAATGAACTTTATTTATTTGGTAACAGACGTGGTAGTGGCGAAAGTATATGGGAAATCAAACAGCACATTGGCTTAATCTCTCCCGAATTCCATTGGTATTTCGATGCCACATCAACCGTTTGGGAAAGCATTGCCTCTGGTTTTTTCGACACCGTGGGCTTGTTTCAGCAAATCCCATACACAAAAGGCCACCAAATAGATGAATTGATAGAATATTTCGGATTAACAGCATACAAAAACGAGCAATTAGGCACCTTACCTCTCGGAAAGCAACGACTGGCGCTGCTCGCCAGAACGATTATTAAAAACCCAGAATTATTAATATTAGACGAACCTTGTCAAGGTTTAGATCTACAACAAACAGTTCACTTTAACGAACTCGTTGATGAATTGTGTAGTAATGGATTAACCTTAGTTTATGTGGGACATTTGGAATCGCAGTTACCAAGTAGTTTAACCCATCGCTTAACATTAAGCCAAGGCGAAGTACAAACAAATACAAAAATACACGTACACCAAAAAGAATTAGCATCATGACCAAACACATATTAGTTATTCCTGGAGATGGAATTGGACCAGAAGTTACCCATTGGGGAAAAGCAGCCTTACAATATATTGCCACAGCGTACGACCACAAATTTTCGTTCGATGAAGCCTTAATGGGTCACGCAGCCATCGAAGCAACAGGTAACCCTTTGCCAGACGAAACCTTAACTAAAGCAAAACAAAGTGATGCCATTTTATTCGGCGCCGTTGGTCACGCAAAATACGATAACGACCCCTCTTTAAAAGTTAGACCAGAACAGGGATTATTGAAAATTAGAAAAGAGCTAGGATTATACGCCAATCTACGCCCTATTTTATTGTTTGATGAACTTCTACATGCCTCTAGCATCAAAGCAACGATTTTAAAAGGAACCGATATTTTGTTTTTCAGAGAACTAACGGGTGATGTTTATTTTGGTGAGAAAACCCGCTCCGAAGATCGAAATACCGCCTCCGATTTAATGATTTATCATAAATATGAAGTCGAACGAATTGCACATAAAGCGTACGAAGCGGCTCGTCTACGTCGTAAAAAATTATGCTCGGTTGATAAAGCAAATGTGCTAGAAAGTTCTCGCTTATGGCGAGAAACTGTTCAAGAAATCGCTAAACAATATCCAGATGTACAAACAGAACACATGTTTATAGACAATGCAGCTATGCAGCTTATTAAAGATCCAAAACAATTTGACGTTGTGTTAACTGCCAATTTATTTGGAGATATCTTAACCGATGAAGCTTCGCAAATTGCGGGCTCGATGGGAATGCTCGCTTCAGCCTCTATAGGCGACGGAACAGGATTTTTTGAACCAATCCATGGTTCAGCACACGATATCACCGGTAAAGACCTCGCAAACCCGTTAGCATCAATTTTATCAGCTGCATTGATGCTTGAAATTAGTTTCGGATTAAAAGAGGAAGCCAAAGCTATGGTAGATGCTGTGGATAAGGTGCTAAAAGAAGGTTTCAGAACAAACGATATTGCCGATAGCACTACCAACCGATACAAAGTACTAGGAACTGCCGAAATGGGCAAATTAGTTTTAAAATTCTTATCACAATCCACTTCAATTAAATCATAAAAGATGTTACACGATCCAAACAGAGTTTACGTTTTCGACACCACCTTACGCGATGGGGAGCAAGTACCCGGCTGCCAGTTATCAACCCCTGAGAAGATAGAAATTGCAAAGGCCCTCGAACTACTTGGTGTAGATGTAATAGAAGCTGGCTTTCCCATATCCAGTCCTGGCGATTTCCAAAGCGTGGTCGAACTGTCGAAAGCCGTAAAAGACCCAATTATTTGTGCATTAACACGAGCCAATAAAGGCGATATTGATTCGGCCGTTGCCGCCCTACAATATGCGAAACACCCTCGAATTCATACCGGAATCGGTTCTTCTGATATGCACATTAGGTATAAATTTAACAGTACCCGGGAAGAGATCTTAGCGCGTGCAGTAGATGCCGTTAAGTACGCTAAAAAGTTTGTAGAAGACATCGAATTTTATGCTGAAGATGCTGGAAGAGCAGATGATGAATTTTTAGCACAAATGGTAGAAGCGGTAATCGCGGCAGGAGCAACTGTTGTAAATATCCCTGATACTAATGGGTATTGCCTACCTGAACAATACGGAGCAAAAATTCTTTACTTAAAAGAAAATGTTAAAAATATAGATCAAGCCATCATCGCCGTACACTGTCATAACGATTTAGGCCTTGCTACAGCAAATACCATAGCAGGCATTGTAAACGGTGCCCGTCAGATCGAATGTACAATTAACGGAATTGGCGAGCGCGCCGGAAACACCGCATTAGAGGAGGTAGCCATGATCTTAAAAACGCATCATGCCTTAAACCTTCATACACAAATTAACAGTAAGCATTTTACCGAAATTAGCAACATGGTGAGTAGAATGATGCGCATGCCCGTACAACCTAATAAAGCAATTGTTGGCAAAAATGCGTTTGCACATAGCTCGGGTATTCACCAAGATGGATTTTTGAAACATCGCGAAAACTATGAAATCATGAATCCTGAAGATGTGGGATTAATAGAGGCTGGGATCATCTTAACCGCACGGAGTGGGCGACATGCATTAAAACATCACCTAGAAAGATTAGGTTATCAAATTGAAAAGCTTAACCTTGATGAAGTTTACCAACGTTTTTTAGTTTTAGCAGACGAAAAGAAAGAAATTTCAGACGACGACCTATTGTTCCTAATGAGCGATGGTGAAGAAGAATCGTATAAAAACGGATATAAACTTAACCTATTACAAGTAGTGTGTGGTGATCATTTAAATCCATCGGCAACCATTAAACTACAGCACGATGGGATCGAAAAAGAAGCCCATGCAGAAGGTAATGGTCCGGTAGATGCAACTATTAAAGCAATTACGAGCATCATTGGCAAAGAAATTAACCTTAAAGAATTTACTATTCAGGCTATGCACGGCGGAAGTGATGACGTGAGCAAGGTAAATATGCGGGTAAGTTATGAGGGTAAATCGTATATGGGTTACGGATTTAGTACAGATATCGTTAAGGCTTCAGCTAATGCCTATTTAGATGCAATTAACAAATTTTTATAAGGTGGTTTTTTGCATGGTTCGTTGTTAGTTGGTTCGGCCAATAAACTAAAAAACCAACAAACCAAACACCCAAACAACCAAAAAGATGAATCCAAATATGTTCGATTTTTTAAAAGCAGCAGAACGCCTAAAGGGTACGGTATCTCATACGCCGTTAGAATATAACGGAAGACTTTCGGCAAAATATGAAGCCGAGATATATTTGAAACGGGAAGACAAACAAATTGTTCGTTCGTATAAGTTACGGGGCGCATATAATATGATTAGCCAAATTCCTGCAGATCTTATCCAGAATGGAGTAGTTTGCGCTAGTGCAGGTAATCACGCCCAAGGAGTAGCTTACTCTTGTAAAAAATTAAAGATTAAGGGCACCATTTTTATGCCCGAAATTACCCCAAAGCAGAAAATTAATCAAACCACCTTGTTTGGGAATGGCTGGATAAATATTGTTTTGGTTGGAGATACTTTCGACGATTGCCTTGCCGAAGCCTTACGGTTTACAGCTGAAAATAAGATGACCTTTGTTCCTCCTTTCGACAATCTACATGTAATTGAAGGCCAAGGAACAGTGGGTGTAGAGGTTTTAGAAGATTTACCAGCTACTGAAGTAGTGATCATGCCCATCGGTGGGGGTGGCTTGGCTTCTGGCGCTGGGACCTATTTTAAGCAAACCAATCCCAATATCCTGCTAATTGGAGTAGAACCCGAGGGAGCGCCTTCTATGGATGCCGCTTTTAAGGCGGGGCGACCGATAAAACTGGACCAGATTAATCGATTTATTGACGGAGCAGCAGTTAAATCGGTCGGTCTCTTAACTTATCCGATTTGTAGAGAGGTGTTAGACGAAATTTTATTAATACCAGAAGGCAAAGTATGCACTACGATTTTAAAGTTATATAATGAAGAGGCCATCGTTGCCGAACCTGCGGGTGCACTTGCCGTGGCGTCACTGGATCTGTGTGCCGCACAAATTAAAGGTAAAAAAGTAGTGTGCATTGTTAGCGGCGGCAATAACGATATCGAGCGGATGCAAGAAATTAAGGAGAAATCTTTATTGTTCGAAGGCTTAAAGCACTATTTTATTGTTCGTTTTCCGCAACGACCAGGAGCATTAAAACTTTTTGTAAATGAGGTTTTAGGAAAAACTGATGATATAACCCGCTTCGAGTTTATCAAAAAAACCGAAAGAGAAAGCGGCCCAGCTTTGGTAGGCATTGAACTCAAAAGTCCAGAAGATTATACAAGTCTGGTAGAACGCATGAAAGCGTTTAAATTTGACATTATCGAACTTAATCAGGATCAAACGCTATTCGAATATTTAGTTTAAAAGAATGAATGATATCAATTTGCCCGAGAACGCACTAATAGCTGATAACGATTTAACGTGGGAAGATTTGGGAAACGGGATAAAACGTAAAATTATGGCGCACGATGATCAGCTCATGCTGGTTAAAGTTGCTTTCGAAAAAGGCGCAATTGGCGTATTGCATCAACATCCTCATTTGCAGATGAGCTATGTTGCGGAAGGGAGTTTCAAAGTAACCATGGGCGATAGTGTAAAGACATTAACCAAAGGTGATGTTTTCTTTGCCAAATCGAATATTATCCATGGCGTGGTTTGTTTAGAAGAAGGATTACTTATTGATGTTTTTAATCCAGCAAGAGAAGATTTTTTGTAGTATATCTTCTTGCTTCATCCGACGAGGAAAAATTGGCAAAAGATTTGCATTATAATTTGCAAACACACACACAACATGAAAAATCTAACTTTACTCATCCTTTGCATCGCCTCACTAGGTTTGGCGTCTTGCAAAAAAGACACTATTATTAACCAAACTACACCAAACAGAACAGTTGTAGTAAATGTTGCTTCTAATGCTTGGGTATTAAGCAGCAGTGGCTTTACCTATTCTGCAATTGTAAACATCCCTGAAATTGATCAATTTTCGCTTGATAACGAAGCTGTATTGGTTTACATTTCTTATGACAATGGCGCAACCTATTTACAAATACCATTTGTTTACAATGTGGATGCATACAGCACCGTAATTAGCAAGGGTAAGGTTCAAATTGATATTCAAAGTTCTGATAATCAAGATACCCAACCAATAAAACCAAGCGGGAATGTCAGAGTTAAAGTTGTGTTAATAGCTGCAGATAACATTTCTTAATTAATTGAATTAAAACTCCAAAAAACGACCAATGTTCGCTTGAACATGGTCGTTTTTTTTATGCTCGCCACTATTTAGTTGTAGTGCACGAATATGAACACCATTACGTTCTAAAAGTAATTCATCAAAAAAACCTTTGTAGTAAACTTCCTTTACTTCAAATCGTCTGCTATTCCAGCTGTTCTTAAGTTCTACCCATTCTGGATAAAAAACAACATGGTCCTTAGTTGTTTTAATGCCCAATTGTTCAGCTTCTGCACCCGTTAATACGATTGCATTGCCTAAAATTTTGGCCGTATAAATGGATGATGGATGTTGATAGATATTTTCGGGCGTATCGTATTGCACTAATTTCCCATCCTTCAAAATCAACAATTGATCTGCTAAAAAAAGGCCGTCCGTTGGGTCGTGCGAAACCAAAATTATAGTTAATCCGGTTTCCTTTGCCAAGCGTTTAATATCTGCTCTTAATTCATTTTTAAGCAATGAATCTACCTGGCTAAAGGGCTCATCCAACAATAAAACTTTAGTATTGCTAATTAAAGCCTTTGCAATGGCAACCCGTTGTTGTTCTCCCCCACTTAACTCAATTACTTTTTTATCTTTTAATTTGGTGATGTGTAAACGCTCCATCATCTCCATTGTTTTCGATTGTTTTGCGGCGATATCTGTATTCGATAGCATTGAGGCAATGTTATCGTACACTTTGGCATAAATATTAAGTGAAAAATCTTGTGTTACCATTTTCATTTCGGCATGGCCGGGTATCAATTTCTCATCTGGTCCCTTCACACGTTCTCCGTTAAAGCTAATTTCGCCAGAATCTGGTTTAATTAAGCCATAAATACATTTTAATAAAGTCGACTTCCCACTTCCACTTTCACCAATAATAGCTACAATAGCTCCGCCATCTATAGAGAAACTGATATTTCGAATACCTGAAACTTGTGTTTGTTGATATTGCTTAGACAGGTTATTTACCGTGATTATTTGCTCATTCACCTTGTAAAGGTAGTTAAAAAGGTTGAAAGGTTTAAGTTGAAAGGTTGTAAGGTTAGGCAAAGTGCTACGAACTTTTAAACCTTCAAACATTACAACTTTACAACAAACACAAAAAATCCCTCCCGATTTCTCAGGAAGGATCTGGTCTTCATTTGTGTTTGTGTTTGTGTTTGTTTGTTCAGTAGTTCATTAGTTGATTTTGCTAGTTCATCTGCAATTTACGAATGGACAAATTTGCTGATTCTCGAATTAGTTAAGTCCGAAGGTTAAACCAAAGGCCATATTTTTTAATCCTTTTTGTGGAGCACTATCGAACATATCAGTAGTGTAATATTTCGCAAAGAAGGCTAAACTGTTCCATCCTACTCTAACGGTTCCTCCAGCTCGGAAAGGAGCAAAATTATAATCATCTTTGAATTTTTCCTTTCCGCGTTCATCACTAATTTGTTTTACTTTTCCGTTTAGTAAGAACCCTACTTCTGGACCAACAACGAAGTAAAAACGATTGTCTTTTTTTCCTCCACTCGTTCTAAACTCAAAGTTCAGTGGTACGTGTACATAGCTACTCGAGAAACGATTTTTGCTGAAATGTATAGGTTCATTAATGTAGCTTAAATCGGCAGTATTTTTTTGCATGGTGATGTCTTTTTTCAAGCGAATTAAGGTCCAATCAAAACCACCTGCAATATAGATCTTAAAATTAGAACCAAATCGGTATCCGAATTGCATGATATCAAACGATACATTGCTCGTTTTCCCTGACCTGTAATCTAAGAAATCGTTTGCAGGAGTTAGATCGAACTGACCGTTGTCTATCAATTTCGAGAAGCCAATGTCTAAGCGGGTAAAGGTAAGTCCGCCTATAAAACGTGCTCTATTTGGATCTTTTCTGATAACGGTATCGCGATTATGAGTAGTAACCACCATTGGTCCTATCGTTATACTTTTACCGTAGTTAATTTTATTACTTTTTGTAGTATCTTGTTGTGCACCTGCACTTGAGCCTGCCAGAAAGGTAAGTCCGCTTACCAAAACTGCTGTTAATATTGATTTCATATTGTGTGTGTTTATTGGTTTATTAGTTTTTTTCGTTGTTTGGTTGGTTAAGTCGTTATTAATCCTATAATCCTGTTAATCTTAAGAACCCTAGCGATTCTTCTTATTCAGTTTCAAAAAGCCAATATTTATTCCAATTATCGATGAGTTATCGTCATCGTCCGTATTAAATCGTACTAGCTTTTTATCTCGTTTATCTACTTTATCTACTACATAATTCACAAGGTCACCTACATTTCTAATCCCTTTGCGTTCTGTAGTATTATCTAGCTCAGTAATAACATCATTGGCATTATTTTGTGGCGTTATTACTTGAGCAATAACAATTGGGTTTTCAACTTGTTCAATAGGTAATACATCTATTGGTTTCGGTTCCACTCGTTTAATATCAAGACGAGGCATTGTTTCATTTGGTTGCATCGCTATTTCATTATTTTTTAAAGTAGTTTCTGAAATGACATTTGAAACCATTTTAGCAGCAGCCGCATTTACTTTAACAGAAGAATAATTGGGTTCAACTACCACTTTTTGCGTTGGAGTAGAAACAGCTTCTTCGGTGGTGCTTGGAACTTCCAACGGACTAGTAACTACTGCCGTCACTTCATCAGGGTGTAATTGTATTCTCTCCGATTTTTGAAAAACCAGCATTGCTGTAAATACTACCGCTACACTCGCAGCTGCCATCCAATAGATGGGAAAAGTACGTTTGCGTTTAGGTTCCAACTGATCTTCAATCTTAGCCCATAGGTTTGCAGACGGTTCAATTTCTGCGTCTATAAATTTGTCTCTAAACAAATTATCAAAATCTTTATCCGGCATGTGTTGCATAACCAAAGCCCTCCATTTTTAAAATTTCTTGTTGCAATATTGCTCTCGCTCTCGATAGCTGAGATTTACTGGCACCTTCTGAGATGCCTAATGTTTCTGCTATTTCTTTGTGCGAATATCCTTCTATGATGTACATGTTAAACACCATCCGATAGCCATCGGCCAATTTCTGTATTACTTTCATTAAGTCTTGCATGCCAAGGCTACTGAAATCAAATCCTTGTGATGGTTGTTCGTAAGCGTCTTCTATTGGCACTACATTAAGCATACGCAAATTTTTACGATAGCTTTCTATTGCCGTATTTACCATAATTCTACGAATCCATCCCTCAAAAGAACCATCGCCTCTGTATTCCTTCACTTTTTGAAAAATCTTAACATATCCCATTTGTAATACATCTTCGGCTTCCATCCTATCTTTGGCGTAGCGCATACAAACGGCCATCATCTTGGATGCAGTTTGCTTATAAAGCATTTCCTGCATTTGTCGATTGCCTGCCTTGCAGCCCTCCATCAAATCGTCGATCGTATATGTTTTAGTCACCTTCATTGTTTGTTTGTATAGGGTAGATGAGCCCTAGAGGTAAAAGGTTGCATGTGGTTGCAAAAAAGTTTAACATTTTTAATTTGCAAAATTACAACATTATGGAATTAAGAAAAATTAAGCTGACTTAATAAACTTAACTTCTTAATAGTAAGGAAAATAGCGAACTAATTTTTAAAATTGAAAAGCTTAAAATTCTCTTTATATGTTAAAAATAGCGAATGATTAAATTGTAAATTCTTAGCCGGCTCATTTAAATCAAAATGTGGCTCAAAACGAATATCAAGATATAAATTTGGAATAAGCTCTTTCTGATAGTTATACCGTACGGCTAAAATATTTCTATTGCTTTGCTTAAAACCTTGATCATATAGTGTTTCAGATACCGATTCGTAAAGTGGCATTCCTTTTATAGTGATGAAATTATTCCCCTTCCAATACGAGGCTACTAAATTACCCCATTTTGTATTTACCCCTGCATTTAACCACAAGCCAAAACCACCCTGATAGGCTCTCACCTTTGTTGGTGAGAAATCTTTATAAACAGCGATATAGTTTTCGGTAAAGAATTCTTTAACGTTTAATCCAATTTGCGTGTTCAATTTTAATCCAGTTGCACCATTAAATAGCGTGCTAATTGGAGTTTGTTTTAATACATCAATTTGACCTCCTTGATGATAAGCCAAGAACTGTGCAGGAACGCTAAGTTTCCAGTAACCTGATTTTAACACCGTCATCTCGGTAATTAACCCCCCTACAATTTCTTCTTTAGCATCATCACCTTTATAAATCATCTTCTGCCAGGCAATCCAACTGTCTAGCTTAAAATTTTCTCGCTCAACCAATATTTGTGTGCCGTATTCAATTGGAGAAGTAATCTTACGCTCAAAATTATAAATCGGCTCGATATAGTTGTGTTGGATATTTGCCTCTAGGGAGCCAAATACTAACGTGAAATTTCGCTTATGATATTTTAAGTTAAATAAGGGCTTTGAATCATAAATGCCTTCATTTCCAAAATCCTTTCGTAAATAAGCACCTGCGGTAATCGCCAAATTTGGATTAGCATAATACACTAATTGTGGCTCCAATTGCGTTCCATAAAGGGTATATCCATCATGAAATTTATTCGAATATTCGTAATTCCTTACATAATTAAAATTGTAGAAATTGAAGTGTAGTTCTTTGGATAAACTATCTGAAGGTCGGATACGATTATAAATATCCTTATTATTAAACTGCGCTACCGAAAATAATGGCAGTGAAAATAGCACAAGGAGAAGTAAAGCTTTCTTCATTTGATTAAATATCTCGTAAAAGTACAAGATTTATTTTGTCCATTCGCACCTGAACTGCATTGCGTCCATAACCAGTCAACTTTTTTTTTAGCAGGAATTTCTTTATGCGAACGTATACTTAAATCTACAAGTTATGGCTATTTCTTTTCCCGATAGCGTTTGTAAATTTTAACGGCAGTCATAATAATTACCGAAAAAGCAAGTAATCCAACTAAACCATATGCCCAATCTACCGCGCTTTTTAAAATAACGGTAAATACAATGGCTACTAATAAAATAGTGGCCACTTCATTCCATAAGCGTAGCTGATTGGAAGAGTATTTGAACACTCCTCTTCGCAATTGCTTCATTATATTTTGGCAAATAAAATGATAAATGAGTAGTAAAACCACGAATCCAAGTTTTACATGCATCCAACTTACGGATAGCAAATCTGGATTTAAATAAAGCATTGTAGCTCCCGCCAAGACCGTAAGCACCATTGCCGGTATCGTGATAATGTTCCACAACCGCCCTTCTATTTTTTCGAATTCTTTTTGGAGGATGTTTTTTTCTACCTCAGGGCGATCATTGGCTTCCGTATGATAAATGAATAATCGAACACTATAAAATAAGCCAGCCATCCAACTTACAACGAAGATGATGTGAACGGCTTTAGAATAAAGGTAATAGTCTTCCATCTACAATTTTAATTTATCAAGTATAAATGTATAAATCCAACTAGGGATAGTAGCTTGTTCAAATTCAATGATTCCTTTTTTAACATTTCCGATGTATTGATGTTTAATGCCAGAATTATCCCAAAGATAAGTTTCATTAGCCTTTTTTATCATTTCAACAAGCAATTCCATTGTCAAAAAATAGCGCCCTCGAATTTTTTCTTCTTCAACTGGATGCCCACCTTTTTTCACTCTATCTTTCACCCTTTCCAAATTCATAATTGGTGTTTCGGTACCAATAAAATACAGATAAACTTTATAACCATTTAGTTGTGCTAAATCAATAAGATCTAGTTTGGAAGGATGTGAAAAAACAGTTTCAAAAGAGAACGAAATCTTATTTCGAATTAATTCCTGTCTTATAAAATCGGCAATTATTGCGAAGTGATAAGAATTATAAGTTGTTTCTTCAGCCTGCTCAAGCTTAACAATTACATTTTCCTTAACGAATAATCCCCAACCCATTTCATCAAATCCTGCTTTTTTAAAGAGTCCACTCTTACTGCAACATTCTTCAAGATCTTCTTGGTTAACGTCTATAGTAAAATCAGATAAATTTATAAATCCGTTCTTTTTGAACGCTTCTTCTAAAAAATCTGCATTCACGAATAGCTTTGTAGAGAAGTACTCGGATGTAATGGAATCGAATAATGTAGTTTTACCAGAACCATTCGGGCCTGCGAAGATCCGAAGCTTCGGTTGGCTGGGCATTTAAAACAATTTTATTCTTTTATTAGGGACGCGTCTCTTTTTAAATGTACCGGCAGCAATTAAGACTACTTTTCCGTCATTAAAAGTTCGATATACGCCATCAGCTTTGACTTCAGTTCTACCCAAATTCAGTGCATCAACAACCCTGATCACATCGGCCATTTTTTTATTTATAGCTTTAATAATTTGCTTAATCGGGAGTTTATCTTCGTCTTTCAGAGATTTGACAGTCATAACAATGATTATTTAGCTAATATACGAAAATGATTTAATTTAATACCTAAATTCCTTCACCACATCAATCGCGTATTTCACGTTATCAAAAGGAATATCAGGCATAATACCATGACCTAAGTTAAATATAAAACCTTTCTCACCACGCATCCGTTCAAACAACTGCAAAATGTGTTTTTTTATTACAGGTTGATCTGCATACAAAATATGCGGATCTAAATTCCCTTGAACGGCAATACCATCTGGCAAAGCCTTTTTAATGTTCAACAAATCCGCATTCCAGTCGACCGAAATTACATCGGGTTTAGCCTCTGCCATAATTGGCGCAAAAACAGAACTTCCTTTGCAAAAAGAGACAACTGGAATATTTGTTCTATTTAACCCCGCAATAATCTGTTGGTTATAGTGATGAGAAAATTCTTGATAATCATTCCACGATAGCGATAAGGCCCAACTGTCAAAAAGTTGAACCGCATTTACACCCGCAGCAATTTGTAAATTCAAATAATCTGTAGTTACCGTGGCTATTTTTGCTAACAAGCGATGAGCCAACTCAGGGTGATTATGCATCAACAATTTAGTTAGCTTAAAATCTTTAGACGACCCACCCTCTACTAAATAACTCATCACGGTAAAGGGTGCTCCAGCAAAACCAATTAAGGGAATAGCACCATTTAAACGTTGCTGAATAACTTTAATCGCATCAGCTACGTATTGCAAGCGATCTACAACATCAGTCTCCAAACGGTCAATATCTTGAGCATTTCTAACAGGATTAGCAAATTTTGGCCCTATACCTTGTGTAAAACTTAAATCGCCACCCATAGCTTCTCCAGTTACTAGGATATCACAAAATAAGATGGCAGCATCAATTCCCAATAAATCAACCGGCAACATCGTTACGTCTGCCGCAATTTCTGGAGTTTTGCACATCTCTAAAAACGAATATTTGTTTTTAATTTCCCAGTATTGAGGCATAAAACGGCCGGCTTGGCGCATCATCCAAACGGGTGGGCGTTCTGTAGCTTTTGAAAATGCAGCGTCTAAAAATAAATTGTTGTTCATCTGATATTAGGCGAAGCCATTTGCTTCTTTCTCTATAATTTTTATAATTTCTTTTGCTCGTGAACTTGTTGCTAGTTCTTTGGCTTTTTCGACATAGGCTTTTGCGCGTTCCCCATCTTTCTTGCGCAAGGCTAAATTGGCAAGATGAATTAACACGAAAGCCTTATCATTTTTTCCACCCAGCGGGAAACGGCTTGCAATCTGAAAATGAAACTCTGCCGTTTCAAAATCATCGCGCTGCAAAGCAATATTTGCCCGCATAAATTCGTAGTAACCTCTCCTATTTCTTGCCAAGCGATCTGGATTACCTATTTCTGTTAAAATTTTTTCCGCTCTGTCGTAATCCGCATCTTTAAAATACTTAGAGGCTAACAGTACCGAACTATGTTTGTAATGGGTGTACAAAACAAAGGCAAAGAGAAAGCCGGCAATTGCTGCCAGCTGATATTGTACAAAAAATAAACTTACCAATGCAGAAATAGCAAAAACCGCCATCAATGCATATCTGCCTTTTGCGTTATACATTAACCGTTACTATCTGTGAATTTATAACCTACACCTCTAATCGAATGAAAATAAACAGGATTTTTTTGATCCGGTTCAAAATATTTACGGAAGGTTAAGATAAAGTTATCTATTGTTCTTGTTGAAGGATATACATCGTAATTCCAAACGGTTTCTAAAATTTGCTCACGAGAAACCGCTTCATTTTTACGCTCGATTAATAATTTTAACAACATAGTTTCCTTTTTAGTTAAAGGTACAACCACACCATCATCTTGCTTTAATTCAAACGAATTAAAATAAATGGTTTTATCACCAATTTTATATGAATTTAATTCCTTTAGATCATCCGATTTTAAGCTGCGCTTCACCAAAATCCCTACACGAAGAATTAGTTCTTCTAAGTTAAATGGTTTAACTAAGTAATCGTCTGCTCCTTTTTTAAGGCCCATTACACGATCTTCGCTAGTATTTTTAGCCGTTAAAAACAAAATTGGGACTTCTGTATTTTCTAAACGAATGGTTTCACAAACTTGAAATCCATCCATTTCTGGCAGCATTACATCTAAAATAATGAGGTTAAAGCGTTCTTCCTTGAAAACTTTGAGTGCGGTTTTTCCGTCTTTAACGGCATGAACTTTATAACCCTCTAACTCTAGGTTTAATTTAATGGCATCCAACAAATGATCTTCGTCTTCAACCAAGAGTATTCTTAATTTTTGTGGCATATCAGTTAAATGTTACTTCAAAAATTGCACCTTGTGGTACGTTATCTTTAACGCTAATATCAGCGTCGTGGTTTTGTAATACTTCTTTAACAATAAACAAGCCAAGTCCAGTACCTTTAGATTTACGTACATTTTCATCCCCAACACGATAAAATTTATCGAAAATGAGCATTTTTTCATCGTCTGGAATGCCCAGACCTTTATCAGAAACGGTTAAAACGCACTTACCGTCATTTTGACAGAGGTTTACTGCAACTTCGGCACAAGGCCCTGAGTATTTAACTGCATTTTCGACCAAATTGGTGACAACAGATGAGAGTGCAAAGCGATCGCCCACCACTTTAATCCCAGATTGGATGTTAGTTTTAATTAATTGCTCGTTCCCACACGAATGTACCTGCAAACGATCTGTAATTTTTGTAACCAATTCAGAGAAATCGAATTCTTCTTTTGGAAAGGAATAGGTACGGCTTTCAATCTTAGTGGCCAACAGCATATTTTCCACTAAATCGTCTAATCGCTCGATATCTTTCAATGAATTATTTAATAGCGAAAGTTGCATTTGCTTTTCTAAATCTCTTTTTACAATAGTTTGTAAAGAAAGTTTAATTGCCGCCAAGGGCGATTTTAACTCATGGGTAACCGAAAGCAAAAAGTTTTGTTGCCTTTCATGCAATTTATCCTCCTTTTTAATAGAGGCATGAATAAAATAGGCACCAACACATAATAAAAAGAGAAAAACAGAACCTTCTCCCATTACCATAGCCATACGTGCTGGGTCAAGATCAATCACCACAGTTCCCCACCAAAACATTTCGAGCAATGCGTAAAGCAGGAGGAAGTAGAAGATTAAAAGTGATTTTTTCATTTTTTTGGCTTAGACATAGCGTTGAAACCCTATTTTTTAAAAACTAAATCTAAAGCATCAAATATAGCTCTTTTTGCCTTTTCCAATTCTATTTTGGTATGAGCTGCTGAAACAAAGCCTACTTCGTAACCTGAAGGACCTAGGTAAATCCCCCGATTTAACAACTCCCTATGCATGATTTTAAATTTCTCCATACTCGAAGGATCAATTGCTTCGGCAGTTTGAATCTTTTCGGCATCTGTAAACGCAAACCAAAATATAGAACCTACAGTAAATACTTTAAACTTATAGTTTCTTGCGGTTGCAAAACGTTGAATGCTATCTGTAAATTCTTGAGTCTTTACCGATAAATCTTTATAAAATCCAGATTTTAAGAGCTCTGTTAACGTTGCAATACCAGCGGCCATGGCCACTGGATTACCAGAAAGTGTTCCGGCCTGGTAAACACCGCCATCGGGCGATATATGCCCCATAATTTCTGCTGATGCCCCGTACATACCTACTGGCATTCCACCACCGATTATTTTACCGTAAGTTAAGATATCAGGCTTAACGCCATAAAAGGCGGCAGCTCCTTCAATGCCCACCCTAAAACCAGTGATTACCTCATCGAAAATAAGCAATGCACCATTCTCGGTACAAGCAGTGCGTAAAAATTCAATATAGTCTTGATCTTGTATAAGCAATCCGTTATTTGCTGGGATACCTTCTATAATTACAGCCGCCACTTGGTCTTTAAATTGTGCAAAGGCTTTAGTAATTGCATCCTTATCGTTTAAAGCAATTACTATAGTTTCTTCAGCAAAAGATTTAGGTACACCTGCCGATGAAGTTTCGCCAAAAGTAACTAAGCCAGAACCTGCTTTAACTAAAAGTGAATCGCTATGGCCGTGATAACAGCCTTCAAATTTAATAATTTTATCACGTTTAGTATATCCTCTAGCAAGGCGAATAGCCGACATTACCGCTTCAGTTCCTGAGCTGGTAAAACGTATTTTTTCTACGTATTTATTGTTTTTTATAATTAATTCGGCCAATTCATTTTCGAGTGCAGTAGGCGCTCCAAAACTCATCCCATTTTGCATTACCTCGATTACTTTTTCCTTTATTTTGGGATTATTATGGCCCAAAATTAATGGACCCCAACTTGCACAAAAATCGATAAATTGATTGCCATCTGCATCCCAAATCATACACCCATCCCCTTTTTGGATAAAAAGTGGGGTACCATATACCGATTTAAACGCCCTAACCGGAGAATTTACTCCTCCAGGGAAAAAAGATTTTGACTTCTCGTATAATTCAGCAGATTTTGCCCTACTAATATCCGGCTTACTGCTGGTATTAACTGGCATTTCTAATTCATTTGAGGAAAATATTTTTTTTATTGATCCTAGCATCTTTTACATCCAATTATTCTCTACAATATCTCTTATATGGTAGGTAGTGATAATACTTGCTCCTGCTCTTGCAAAGGCATGCATCGTCTCCATTACCACCTTTTGTTCGTCAATCCATCCCTTTTGTGCCGCAGCTTTAATCATCGAGTACTCCCCCGAAACATTATAGCATGCGATGGGTAAATCTGCATGTTGTTTCAGGTTAGAAATTACATCCAAATAAGCCAGAGCAGGTTTAACCATTAACACATCTGCTCCTTCGCTTTCATCCAGCATGGCCTCTCTTATCGCTTCATTACCATTTCTAAAATCCATTTGATAAGCCTTTCTGTCGCCTTTATTAGGAGCACAGTCTGCCGCCTCTCTAAACGGACCATAATAAGCAGAGGCGAATTTTGTAGCGTGCGACATGATAGCCGTATTTACAAAATTATTCGCATCCAGTTGTGTTCTTATGGCAGCCACCCTTCCATCCATCATATCAGAAGGTGCCAACATATCTGCCCCCGCCTCGGCATGATTTAAAGCCATTTTCGCAATTAATGCTACCGATAAATCGTTTTGGATATAGTTATCTTTCATAATCCCACAATGGCCATGGGTAGTATATGAACACACACAAACATCAGTTACAATATATAAATCATCACCAAAATTTTTCTTAAGTGCGCTCACCGCTACAGGCACCAAAGAATTCGGATCATATGCCGAACGTGCATCTTCACTTTTTTCATCACCTACACCAAAAAGCATAATTTTATTTACGCCTAATTTTAATCCCTTTTCTACATCTTTTATTAAGTTATCTGTAGAGAAATGATTTATACCTGGCATTGCATCAATTGCTTTCGTTACACCCGACCCTGGCACTACAAAATACGGATAGATAAACATATCTTTAGCTAATCGCGTTTCGGCAATCATCTCTCTTACAACTGGATTTTTTCTTAACCTACGAGGTCTCTGCATAATGTTACAAGTTGCGGGTTGTGTGTTGCGGGTCTAAAACCCTCTATTAAACTCAACGTTATGAATCATGACTTGCAACCCGCAACTCACAACTCACAACTTTTATATTCCAAATACCGCTTCCGCCAATCCTATTTCGTCTGGTGAGTAGGGCAAGGTATATTTTACGCCCATTTCTTCAAATTTTTTGCCGGTGGAATTGCCAATGGCGATAACTTTTTGCTCAGGTTCCAATAAATTTTCTGCAAAATAAGCATCCACGTTCGATGGACTGGTAAAAATTAAAATTTCTGCTCCCGTTCCATCAATATTATCGGCCACTACGGTTTCGTAGATTGGCAAATCGACTACTTTAGTATCAGTTTTTAATGACTTCTGGATACTCAAAAGCGAATCTTGTGCTCTTGGGAATAAAACCGTTTGTTCCGTAACCAACTTTGCAAATTCTTCCGCAACTTCAGTAATATCTCCACTTTCGCCAACAAAATCGGCCAGGTGACCAAATTTTCGAAGTGTATCTTCAGAACCCCTTCCAACTACGCCGAATTTTACTTTTTTCGCTAAAACTGGATTTAATTTAAAAAAATATTCCACACCATTTCTGCTGCTAAAGAAAATCCAATCAATATTCTTTAAATAAAAAGGGTCTAAAATATTTACAATAGGAAAGGTACGAATTAGTGATCTTCCGTCTATTTCTATTTCATGCTTAGCCAAAGCTTTTCTAAAATAACTATGCTCGCCAATTTCTCTAGAAATGAAAACTTTAGCTGGCATTTTCCGTTCTTTGCTAAACTTCTCAACTATTTTCTCGGCCAAACCTTCTGTATCCGAAGCCCTTAAAAATAATCGATCCGGAAAATCTTCATCCGTTTCGGCCTTCGATGTCCACACCTCGAAAAGTCCATTTTCCTTTTTGCAATAACAGCCCAGTGGCATGTGGCACCCCCCTTCAAATAAATTTAACACTTTACGTTCTACTGCTATTTCATCGGCAGTTGCCTGATGATTAATTTGTTGTAAAACGTTAAACAATTCATTATCGTTTTCGCGAATTTGAAAAGCTAGTGCCCCTTGCGCCGGTGCCGGAACAAGCGCTGTCGTATCGACCACTTCGACATGAAATTCAGATAAATCGATATTCAACCGATTTACACCTGCTTTGGCAAGCAAAATGGCGTCATAATCTTCATCGCGTAACTTTTGAATGCGTGTAGGTACATTACCACGAAGATCTTCGATGTTTAAATCGGCACGCAAAGCAAGCAACTGTGCTTTTCGTCGATTAGATGATGTACCTACCATTGCGCCTATTTTTAAGGATAATTTCTGACTTACATCTACACAATCTTTAAGAATTAGCAAAAGCTCTGAAGGGTCTTCGCGTTCACTAACGGCAGCAATAATTAATCCCTGGGGATTTGTTGTTGGTAAATCTTTATGCGAATGAACCGCAATATCAATACTCCCATTCAACAATTCTTCTTCTAACTCTTTAGTAAAAAAGCCTTTACCTTCTAATTTATCAAGGCGAAGATTTAATATTTTATCGCCCTGCGTTTTTATGATTTTTAATTCTGCATCAACTCCAATTTCGGCTAGCCTATCTTTAGTATAGTTAGCTTGCCATAATGCCAAATCGCTTCCGCGTGTACCGATAATTAGTCTTTTCACCTTGTTCTAGTTTTTTCAGCAAATTTAATCTTTTTTTAATTGGACATCGACTTTTTTAACTGCAAAGGACGCAAAGTGCGCAAAGCAACGATATAGCTATTGCGATCTGTCTCAAATCTCATATCTCACTACTCAAATCCAAGAGTTTAGCTGTTTTTAACCAAGATCTCCTTCGCCATTACCATAGGCACACTAATGCATTTCTTTTCCATATAATCCATCACCCGCTCCAAAACTGCTCTAGAATTCTCGTCCAATGTGTTAATCTCATCGGCAAAAACACCATTAATGGCCGTATGCCTAATCTCTTTTATTTTTTTAGGGACATCGCTCATCGCGATTTCTATTTTACGTTGACGCAATACCAGTTCAAAATCTTTGATGTTGGCATCGATAATATGCTCGGCATTGATAAGCTCGTCGTAGCGTTCTTGAATATTTTTTCGAGCAATCTCTTTCAAGGTCTCCACTTCGATATAATGAACAGGGAAATTTTGTATCACCTCGATGGCAGTATCGTTTGGAATAGCCAAATCAACGATTACCTTTTTACCAGTTTCTCCGTTTAATAATTTAGCATAAACTTCTTCAGTAAGAATAGGATCGATTGCTCCGGTACAAGTAATGATTACGTCAAATCCCTTGTTATAGGTGGCTAAATCTGCTAATGGATACGCTTTACCATTTAGCTCTTTGGCTAAACATTCGCCCTTTTCTAAGGTTCTGTTAAAAATAGAAAAATTTGCGTATTTATGTTTTTTTAAATATTGAGCAATATTTTTATTCGTTTCCCCTGCACCTATAATCAATAAGCGGGAATTGGGACTCATATTTAACTGCCTAAGTTTACGATAGGCTAAAGAAACGATAGAAACCGGATTTTTTGAAATATTGGTATGGGTGTATACTTCCTTGGCTGTTTTAACAACACGATTCATAATCATTCGCATATAATCGCCAGTAAAACCCGCAATCCTACACGCTTCATAAGCCTTGCGAACTTGAGCTAAAATCTCTTTCTCCCCTACCACCAGGCTCTCTAATGAGCATGAAGTACGCAACAAGTGATTAAAGGCCGCTGTCTTTTCATACGTAGAAACATTTTCTACAAACTGCTCCATATATTCTTGGGGCAACCCCATATCTAAAACAGTTAAAAACTGGGTGATAAATGCCTTATCAACCTCATCAGCAGATGTAAAAACAAATTCGACACGATTGCAGGTACCCACGTAAAATATTTCCTTAATATTTAACTTAGATTGTATATTCCTCAACCTATCATCTAGCGTTTGATCACATATTACCAACTTCCCTAATGCTTTTAGGTCAATTTGTTTATGCGTAAATGCAATAATCTTTAAATATTCCAAAATCGGTACAGCCTGTTATTTTTTGCGTAACAAAAGTAACAACGCACATCCATATCACTGTCATTAGGCTGTAATTTAGGCTAATTTAGAAAGATTTTAAATTAACCTCAATTTAACACGAGATCCCATTTCAATGACCTCGTTTTTGTTACCTCTTGTTTTATCACTATTACATCATTTGCTATAAAAAAAACTTGGTCACAAGAAATCATTTCTAAATTGATTATCTTATATTTATTGTATTCATATAAAAAAACCTTAAATGTCTCTTTTTGAATTTTCAAACGATATCACGTTAGAAAACCAACGTGTCTTACTCCGTCCTTTAGCATCACCAGATGTAGAAAATTTGCTTTATTTTTCGCTAAACGAACCCGCCATCTGGAAATATTCATTAATTCGAGCAGATGGGGAAGATAATTTAAAAAAATACATCGACATCGCACTAAAATCTAGGGAAGAAAAAAAAGAATATCCTTTTATTGTGTTCGATAAGTTAAAAAACAAGTATGCTGGTAGTACTCGTTTCTATGATATTCAATTAACTAATCAGAGTTTACAATTGGGTTTTACTTGGTATGGAAGTGAGTTTCAGGGTACCGGATTAAATAAACACTGCAAATTGCTTTTACTCGAATATGCTTTCGAAAAAATGAATATGGAAAGGGTAGAGTTTCGTGCAGATAATGCAAATGAACGAAGCATTGCGGCCATGAAAAGTATTGGTTGTAAAGTGGAGGGCATTTTACGGAACCATGGTTTAAAACCCGATGGCACCCGTAGAGATAGTATTATACTTAGCATTTTAAAAGAGGAATGGGAAAATGGTATTAAAGAAAACCTATTAAAGAAAATAAGTTAAACGAAATATGGAGGAGGAGACAATTTTATAGCGCATAAATTTTAAAAACACTAAACATTTGGTTTAATTTTTTTAAAAAAACACCTGCATTTTACCACAACAAACGGCTGTTACTTATTCGGATTACATCTGCATTTCAATTTCACTACGTAAAAATGCTTAGCAGCTCATTATCAACACTTAACAGGGTATTACGCTTGCGAATTAAGCGTATCAAAAAACATATAATCAATTAAAAATCAAATAATTATAAATAAGAAAATTTCCATCAACGTTAGATTTTAAGACAAAATCAAAGTATTTTAGGGATTCTAAAACCCAAATACTTAATTGATCATGAACACTAGAAACTATAGCCTTGCGCTATTGCTTATTTTTACGAGCTTCCAAATTTCTGCACAGCAAAAACCAAAACTCTCCCCTATACAACAAAAAGTTAATGAATTGCTTTCCAAAATGACACTTGAAGAAAAAGTTGGTCAGATGGCACAGGTAACACTCGATGTTATTGGCAAAGGAAAAGATCGTTTTTCGAGCGATGAACCCTTCTCGCTAGATGAAAAAGAAATGCACAAGGCGTTGGTTCAATACAAATTAGGATCTGTATTAAATACCTCTAACAACAGAGCCAGAACACCTCAAGTTTGGTTCGACATTATAAGCAAGATTCAGCAAACAGCGATGACCCAAAATAAAAATGGCATTCCCGTTTTATATGGCATTGATGCCATTCATGGCGAAACCTATACTGCTGGAGCAACGATGTTTCCTCAACAAATTGGTCAAGCTGCAACATTTAACCGCGCTTTAGTCCGTAAAGGTGCCGAAATTACTGCTTACGAAACCCGTGCAAGTTCTATTCCTTGGGCATTTTCACCCCTATTAGATTTAGGTGCCGACCCTCGTTTCCCTCGTCAGTGGGAAAGTTTTGGGGAAGATCCTTATTTAGTTACACAAATGGGGGTACAGATGGTAAAAGGCTTTGAAGGCGAAAAAAATGATGTGGCTAATCCGTTTAAAGTGGCCTCTTCAATAAAACATTTTTTAGGCTATCAAGTTCCCGTTTCTGGAAAAGACAGAACGCCAGCAGTGATTTCTGACCAGGCTTTAAAAGAATATCATTTACCATCGTTTAAGGCCGCAATTGAAGCTGGCGCGAAGACCATTATGATTAATTCTGGATTAATTAATGGCGTTCCTGTACACTCAAACTACAAAATATTAACTAAACTTTTAAAAGAAGAACTTGGGTTTAAAGGTTTAGTGGTTACCGATTGGGGAGATATAGAAAACCTAGAAAAGCGTGATCACGTGGCCAAAGACAATAAAGAGGCGGTAATGATTGCCATTAATGCAGGAATAGACATGAGTATGATTGCTTACAACTACGAACCATTTTGCGATAATTTAATTGCCTTGGTTAAAGAAGGAAAAGTAAAGCAAGCGCGTATTGATGATGCAGTAAGAAGGATTTTAAACGTGAAATTTGAACTCGACCTATTTGATCATCCCACAACAAATAGTAAAGATTATCCTGAATTTGGAAGTAAGGCTTTTGAACAAGCGGCTCAAAATACCGCAGCAGAATCGATCACTTTATTAAAGAACACTAATCATGTGTTACCCCTCACAAAATCATCAAAAATCTTAATAACGGGTCCTAATGCAAATTCGATGAGAACGCTAAATGGGGCGTGGACGTATTCGTGGCAAGGCGAAAAAGTGGAGGAATTTGCTGGTCAGTACAACACCATAGTAGAGGCTATTCAAAATAAAATAGGCAAAGAAAATGTAAACTACGTACCAGGAGTGAGCTATAAAATGAACGGTAAGTATTGGGAAGAATATGCCGATAAAATGGAAGAAGCAGTTGCAGCTGCTAAAAATGTTGATGTGGTGCTTCTGTGTTTGGGCGAAAATTCTTACACCGAAACACCAGGCAATTTGAGTGATCTTTATTTAAGTGATTTACAAACCGAACTAGCACAAAAACTTGCGGCTACCGGAAAAACAATTATTTTAATCTTAAACGAAGGGCGCCCAAGAATTATTAGCAAATTTGAAAACAAAATGAGTGCGGTTGTACAAACCTATTTACCAGGCAATTTTGGCGGTAATGCATTGGCAGATATTTTATATGGCGATGTAAATCCTTCGGGTCGCTTACCCTATACCTATCCTCAATTTCCGAATGCGTTATTTACCTACTATCATAAACCTTCGGAAGCAAGAGAAACTACAGAAGGGGTATATAATTATAATGCTGATTATAATCCACAATACCTATTTGGACATGGATTAAGCTATACCACTTTTAAGTATGGCGATATAAAGTTAAGCAGCACGACCTTAAAAAAGGGTGAAACATTAACCATTAGCGTAGAGGTAACCAACACGGGGAAATTTGCCGGAAAAGAAGCGGTATTGCTATATATTTCTGATTTGGTAGCAAGTACAATAAGCCCTGATGCCAAAAGATTGCGAGGTTTTGAAAAAATCGACTTAAAAGTGGGTGAAACAAAAACAGTTAATTTTAAAATAAAGCCCGAAAACATTGCTTACGTAAATCCCGATGGTAAATGGATAACTGAGCCTGGTAAATTTTCTATTCAACTGGCCGATAAACGTATCAAATTTAACTACGAACAATAAAATGAAACTAATTTTCTATGCCGTTGCGGTACTTTCGATTTCTTGTGCATGTAAAAAAGGAACTACAGCCGATCCTTCAACTTCAACTCCTCCGGTTGTAGCGCCTGTTTTAGCTAGCGATGTTAGCTTTTGGTTAACTACTGGAGATCGATCAGCCCTTTTAGAAAAACAAAATGTAACGCTGAATTTTTCGTCAATAATAAATGGCAATACTACAATAGAGGTTGATGAAAGCCAAGTTTTTCAAACTATCGATGGATTTGGCTATACGTTAACTGGGGGTAGTGCGACATTGATAAATAACTTAGGTGCAGTTGAAAAGGATGCGCTAATTAATGAACTTTTTTCTACAAAAGGCGACGCAATTGGGGTAAGTTATTTACGCATAAGCATAGGTGCATCCGATTTAAGCGCAAATGTTTTTACCTATAACGAAAGACCTACAGGACAAACCGACATCAATCAGGATAATTTCTCTCTAGCTGCAGAAATGACCGATTTAGTTCCTGTTTTAAAGAAAATTTTAGCCATAAATCCATCCCTTAAAATTTTGGGTTCACCGTGGACGGCCCCAACTTGGATGAAAACGAATAAAGCCTACAAAGGCGGGAGCTTATTGCCTGAATATTATCAATCGTATGCAAAATACTTCGTAAAATACATTCAGGCAATGAAAGCGCAAGGAATACCCATTGATGCCATTACCATTCAGAATGAACCCTTACACCCTGGCAATACGCCAAGTATGTACATGGAAGCAGCAGATCAGGCCATTTTTATAAAAACAGCATTAGGACCCGCTTTTAAAGCTGCTGGCATTGCTACAAAAATTATCGTGTACGATCATAATGCCGATAGACCAGATTACCCTATGTCTATTTTAGCAGATGCTGAAGCAAATCCTTATGTAGATGGTTCGGCTTTTCACTTATACGGAGGAAAAATTTCTGCATTATCTACCGTGCATGATGCTTATCCAAGTAAACACGTCTATTTTACCGAGCAATGGGTAGGTGGACCAGGTAATTTCGCGGAGGATTTAAAATGGCACATTTCTACCTTAATTATTGGTGCCACTAGAAATTGGAGTAGAAATGTGCTTGAATGGAACTTGGCAGCAGATGCAAACTATAACCCACATACCCCAGATGGAGGATGTACCACTTGTTTAGGTGCAATTACAGTCGCACCTGCCGTAAGTAGAAATGTTGCTTATTACGTAATCGGTCATGCATCTAAGTTTGTTCGCCCAGGGTCGGTTCGCATTGGTTCAAATGTTGTTGGCACGCTAAGTAACGTTGCCTTTAAGACACCTGATGGCAAACGTGTATTGATTGTAATGAATACCAGTTCGGATACTCAGCTGTTTAACATTAAGCACAATGGAAAAATCGTAACAACGAGTTTACCTGGGGGCGCTGCTGGAACTTATGTTTGGTAAAAAAGTGCAAAACATCTATCCTATTTTTTTGTTTTCTTACACGAACCGTCCATTGTTAAATCATCATGGGAAAGAAAATTTTGCCACTAAAACAAAAATTATAAACAGATGAAATTACCGCATTATTTCTTCATACTCGCAGCAATCTTCTTTATGGCCTGCCAAAACAATCAGCAATCCCAAAAAAACGAAGAATCAAACACGAAGATCCCAACAGAACAAACGTGTTATAGGTATACAAAAAACAACGATACGGCTTCGCTAATGTTAATCAGTAGTGGCACTATTGTAACGGGACAGCTAAATTATCAACTCTTTGAAAAAGATAGTAATAACGGTGTTATTAAAGGCGAAATGAGAGGCGACACTTTAATTGCTGATTATTCCTTTGATTCTGAAGGAATGCAGTCGACAAGACAAGTAGCCTTTCTTAAAAAAGACGGAAAATTACTTGAAGGTTTTGGCGATGTAATTGAAAAAGACGGAAAAACAGTTTTTAAAGCATTATCAGACTTAAAATTTGGAAATGCTATTGAATTTACAAAAGTTAATTGTAACTGAGGTAAAAACGGTCAACACCTTGAAAAGTTATATAATTTGTCAAGGTGTTGACCTGTAGTCTATTTTTTTACTTTTAACGATAATTTATCCCACTGGGTCGTTAATGTAGTATAGTGGTCAATATAGATTTGATTCTCACTACTTGGCAATTTACTTCCCCATTTGGAAGCCTCCAGTACCCATGCATTGTATTTTGCAGTTACCTCTTTGATTTTTGCTGCATCGTTACTGGCTATGGCTTTACTATATTCTTCCTTTAAAGGTTCAAACTTAGCAAAGCCTGCATTTACATCCTCATTCGAAAATTGTGGCGCTTTTACCTTTATAGCTGGTGAAACGTCTAATATTGGGCTCCCTGTTGCAGCAATTGAAGGCCCTGACGGTTTAGTTGTAGTTGAGGCTGAAGTTGCCTTTGTTGTAGTTGTTGTATCATCGCCGCCCTCTGCTGTACCTTTTTGATTACTCTGGCAAGAAATTAGTGTTGTAGCAAGTAAGCTCACTGCTACTAGTGAAAATAATACTGTTTTCATTTGTTTAAATTTTGTTTTCATTTGTAATGAAGCTGCCATGACTTAATCATTCCACTTTTTGATTTGAAAATCATGGCGGTTTCATTTGTTTAAATTTTGTTTTCATTTGCAATGAAGCTGCCATGACTTAATCATTCCACTTTGTGATTTTGAAAATCATGGCGGTTTCATTTATTTAAATCTGTTTTTTTTGGTTGATAAATCAATAAACTGCACCGTAAACGATTAAAATCATCATAACGATACACTTCCTGATTTTTTTTTGTAAAAATACTAAAATTCGTAGAAATAATGTGTTGTAGCTTTGCAATTAAAAATTTTCAAATCTTTCCCAAAAACCATCTACTGGCAAGGGGGCAAAAATAGTAATCGGCTCTTTCTGAACAGGATGGATAAATTCCAATCTCCTGGCGTGCAGACAAATGCTTCCTTTTTTACTCCCGCGTGGATAGCCATATTTATTATCACCCACAATTGGACAGTTCATTGTAGAAAGTTGAACCCGTATTTGATGTGATCTGCCCGTTAAGGGATTAACTTGCAATAAATAAAAACCTCCCAATTCCCCTATCAATTTATAGTCGAGTTCAGACCGCTGACTTCCAACCATTTCCTTATTAAATGCAGTTACTACATTTTTTTGAGGATTTTTAATTAACCAATGTACCAACTTTCCTTCGGGCAAAGCAGGTTTATGCCGAACAACCGCAAAATAGGTTTTACGAACCTCTCGGTTTTTAAAAATAGCATTCATCCGTTCTAGGGCCTTACTGGTTTTCGCAAAAAGAATTACTCCACTAACTGGCCTATCTAATCGATGAACTACCCCTAAAAAAGCACCATTTGGCTTTTTGTATTTTACTGCGATGTACTTTTTCACCTGCTCATCTAAAGGCTCATCGCCCGTTTCATCAATTTGCACAATGTCTCCAGATCGTTTATTAACGGCAATTAGGTGATTGTCTTCGTATAAGATGTCTGTTTCGGTTATTGGCATCGATAAATTGGTTGATTGGTAAATTTGCAAATTAGCTAATTAACTAATCTGCTAATTAATACTGCTCCTTTTCATTAGGAAAATCATTTGCCTTTACATCGGTGATGTAGTCTTTTGCTGCAGCTAATATCCCATCGTATAAATTAATATATTGGCGCAAAAAACGAGGCTTGAAACCCTTGGTTAACCCAATCATGTCATTCACAACTAAAACCTGTCCATCACAATCGGGTCCTGCCCCAATACCTATGGTTGGGATATGTATACTTGCTGTAACTTCCTTGGCTAATTTTGCTGGAATTTTCTCTAAAACCACAGCAAAGCAACCTGCTTCTTGTAAAGCAATTATATCTGTTTTTAACTTATTCGCTTCTTCCTCATCTTTTGCCCTAACCGTATAGGTACCAAATTTATAGATAGATTGAGGTGTTAAACCTAAATGGCCCATTACAGGGATACCTGCTGTAATAATACGTTGAACGGATTCGGCTACTTCTGCTCCTCCCTCCAGCTTAACACCATGAGCACCAGATTCTTTCATAATACGAATAGCAGAATTTAGTGCTTCTTTAGAATTTCCTTGGTACGAACCAAAAGGCAAATCGACCACCACAAAAGCACGATTTGCCCCTCGAACTACGCCTTGAGCATGATAAATCATTTGATCTAAGGTAATGGGCAAGGTAGTTTCGTGACCTGCCATTACATTAGAGGCCGAATCGCCTACCAATAAAACATCTAAGCCAGCGTCATCCAAAATGGTAGCCATCGAATAATCGTAAGCCGTTAACATTGCAATTTTTTCCCCACGCTGCTTCATCTCTTGTAAGATGTGGGTGGTTACTCGTTTTATTTCCTTATTTACAGACATGGTCTATGATTTGAAAACAAAATTAGGTTTTATTCTTCGAAAAAACTACCTTTGTATCCTGAAATGAATGAGTTCAATCAGATTTACTTTTCTCCCAATCAAAACGGTCAAACCGTCAAGAATTTCCATTTTTTATTGAATTTATTCAGCCCTGAGAAAAGAGTATTTACACTAAATTTTTATCGTACAACACATGACTAACTACACCAAGTTACCTGCAATTTTGTTATTGGCCGACGGCACCGTTTTTTATGGCAAAGCGGCTGGAAAAATCGGAACCACAACAGGCGAAATTTGTTTCAATACTGGGATGACGGGCTATCAAGAAGTATTTACAGACCCTTCTTATTTTGGACAAATTATGGTAACTACCAATGCTCATATTGGTAATTATGGGATGCATAAAGAAGAAGTCGAATCGGAGTCTATAAAAATTGCAGGTTTGGTTTGTAAAAATTACAACATCATTTATAGCAGAAAAGAAGCAACCGAATCTATACAAGATAATTTTCAGAACGAAAACATTGTTGGCATTTCTGAAATCGACACTCGTGCATTGGTACGTCACATCAGAAATAAAGGAGCTATGAACGCTATTATTTCTTCAGAAATTACAGATCTGCAAGAATTAAAAAAGAAATTAGCAGAAGTTCCAGCAATGGATGGATTAGAGCTTTCTTCTCAAGTATCTACTACCACCCCTTATTATTATGGTAACCCTGATGCCAATTACAAAATTGCCGCATTGGATTTAGGGATTAAGAAAAATATCTTAAAAAACTTCGACGATAGAGACATTTACGTAAAAGTTTATCCAGCTAAAACTACATTCGAAGAAATGGATAAATGGGGAGCAAATGGGTATTTTATTTCAAATGGCCCTGGTGATCCAGCAGCTATGCCTTACGCTATCGAAACGGTTAAATCTATTCTCAACGCAGATAAGCCATTATTTGGAATTTGCCTAGGGCATCAGTTATTAGCAGAAGCAAATGGTATTGGTACCATGAAAATGTTTAACGGTCACAGAGGGTTGAATCACCCTGTCAAAAATATCATTAAAAACCATTGTGAGGTAACCTCGCAAAATCATGGTTTTGGTGTTATTCCTGAAGAAGTAAGGAAATCTGATAAAGTTGAAATAACACATGTTAACTTAAACGACAATTCTATTGAAGGAATTCGCGTAAAAGGAAAAAAAGCTTTTTCAGTTCAATATCACCCTGAATCTTCTCCTGGGCCGCACGACTCGCGTTACCTATTCGATGATTTTGTTAATTTAGTTAAAGGCGACCTTGTTTGGTAATTTTATAATATTGTAATCGTATTAATCCTAGTCCGGTTCATCGCTAAATTTCGACAGTTTATCGACATTTTACTGCCATTTAGCTAAAATTGATTTTCTATTGCGCTAAACCTTCTTACATTTAGGGCATGAAGAATAGTAATGTAATCATAAGTGTAAAAAATCTAGTAAAAAACTACGATGATTTTAAGGCCGTGCAAGGCCTAAGCTTTGATGTGTATGAAAATGAGATATTTGGTTTATTAGGCCCGAATGGCGCAGGAAAAACCACAACCTTAGAAATTATTGAAACACTCCGACAAAAAACTTCAGGAGAAGTAACGGTAGACGGCTTTTCTATCGACCATGATTCTAGTGCTATAAAACGCATTATTGGGGTTCAATTACAAGCAGCAGGGTATTACCCTAATCTGAATTTAGTAGAATTATTAGAGCTTTTCTCCGGGTTATACGGCGTTGAAGTAAAGCCTATGGAAATGCTCGAAAAGGTAAATTTGCAAGATAAAGCAAAAGCAAAATATAAAGCTTTATCGGGCGGACAAAAACAGCGCTTTTCTATTGCGACTACTTTAATTAATTCGCCAAAAATTATCTTCTTAGACGAACCTACTACGGGGCTCGACCCTCAAGCACGTAGAAATTTATGGGATTTAATTACCGAAATACGTGGCAATGGGACAACAGTTGTGCTTACCACACATTATATGGACGAAGCTGAACAATTATGCGATCGCGTTGCTTTTGTAGAACGTGGGCAAATTATTGCTTTGGACACACCTGATAAATTAATTGATAATTTACTTGCAGGTGGTTTTGAACGAAAAAAAGAGGTAAAGAAGGCAAATCTAGAGGATGTATTCATCAATTTAACAGGAAAAGAATGGCGCGAAGGATAGGCTAATCACCTAAACATTCAAACTTTTCACCCTTAACACTTTTCAACGCAAATAAAAATGCAAACACCATACAGTCACACCAAAGCAACACTAGCACTGGCTAAAGCAAGTTTCAGATCAATTATGCGCAGTCCCTCTGCAGTAGTTTTTACTTTAGCGTTCCCCTTAATATTTATTTTGGTATTTGGTTTTTTAGGAGGGGGAGGCACTAAATTGGACGTCGCTATCGCACCTAATTCCGATTTGCAAAATCCTATCGTTGCGTCTCTTGAGAAAATGCCAATTATTCGGTTAACAAAAAATGATAATTTCGACAACATTAACAAAAACTTAGAAAAAGGAAATTACGATGCTTTAATTACGGTCGAAAAAAATAAAAATGGGGTACCGGCTTATTTCACAACGGTTAAATACACTTCAGCATCATTAGATAAAGGAAATATCTTAAAATCTATCCTTAATGAACTTAGCTACAATCTGAACACACAAAACATTAAACCAACGGTTACAGAAATTAGATCCAGTATGGTAAATGGGCGATTATATCGCACGATCGACTTTATATTACCTGGTCAGCTTGGGTTTTCCCTATTGAGTACAGGGGTTTTTGGTACTGCTTTCGTTTTCTTTAGCTTACGCCAAAATCTGGTGATTAAACGTTTCTTTGCTACCCCTGTAAAACGTTCGAGCATTGTTTTAGGTGAAGGGATTGCTAGAATTGGCTTCGCCTTATTGGGTGCCCTATTTATTATCCTAATTGGGCATTTTTGTTTTAATTTTACCTTGGTAAATGGGTTTACGACTGTAGCAAATATGCTTATTTTAGCAACCATGGGCGTTATCGTCTTCATGGGCTTTGGTTTCGTAGTTTCCGGTATCGCAAAAAGTGAAAGTACAATCCCCCCTATTTCGAATATTATCACTTTGCCTCAATTTCTATTATCTGGCACCTTTTTTAGCATCGATGCCTTTCCAACTTGGCTTCAGCCCATAAGCAGAGCATTACCCCTAACTTATTTAAACGATGCAATGCGAAAAGTTGCCTTCGAAGGGGCAGGTTTATGGGATGTTAAACATCAGATGTTGATTATACTTATTTGGGGAATCGTGATTTATGGCATTGCGGTTAAAACCTTTAAATGGGAATAGCCTAGAATGCCAGGATTTTAGGATTTTAGGATTATATTGCATAACGGTTAACATTAAAATCCTATTATCCTATAAATTCCAATATGAATACAATCAGTATCCTTTCCTCAAGCGTTAGACTGGGCCGAAAAAGTCACCGAGTTGCCTTATTTCTAAAAAATTACTTAGAAGAAAACAATTTGGCAGAAGTTAATATTATTGACCTCGCTCATTACAATTTTCCGATTTTTGAAGAACGATTGAGACTTATCCCCAATCCAACAGAAGAAGTGTTAGATTTTACAAAGAAAATTACTGCGGCTGATGGCATTATAATTGTAACTCCGGAATACAATGGCGGTTATCCGGCAAGTTTAAAAAATGTAATTGATTTGCTTTACACAGAGTGGAAAAGGAAGCCCATTGCCATTAGCACTGTTTCTGAAGGAGGGTTTGGAGGCACACAGGTAATTACTTCGCTGCAATTTAGTTTATGGAAGATTGGAGCTTTAGTGATCCCAGCAATGTTTCCCATCCCCACAGTCGACAAAATGTTCGATGAAACCGGACAACCTAGTGATCCTGAAACGACGAAAAGAAAAGCATCTAATTTCATTAAAGAGCTAATCTGGTGGATGGAAGCTAAACAAAAACAGGAACGTATGCATTAAAAAAAAGCAACATATCTCCTTATAATTTAAAAATTATTTTAACTTTGGAAAACCCCTAGCTAATTGTACTTTTTACACTAAGGGTAATTTTTAATCAAAACCAAAATAAAATGAGTTTAATAATCGATGTGCATGCAAGGCAGATCCTCGATTCGAGAGGTAATCCAACAATAGAGGTTGAAGTAATCACAGAAAATGGCAATTTAGGTCGTGCGGCTGTTCCATCTGGAGCAAGCACTGGTCAACACGAAGCAGTAGAGCTTCGCGACGGCGACAAAAAAACCTATATGGGAAAGGGTGTATTAAAGGCTGTAGAGAACGTAAATACAACTATTGCCAAGGCTTTGCAGGGTGTTGATGTGTTTGAGCAAAATTTAATCGATCAGTTAATGATTGATCTTGATGGTACAGAAAATAAAGGAAAATTAGGTGCAAATGCAATATTGGGCGTTTCATTAGCGGTTGCTAAAGCGGCCGCACAAGAAAGCAGGCAGCCTTTATACCGTTACATTGGTGGCGTAAATGCAAATACGCTTCCTATTCCAATGATGAATATCATCAATGGCGGATCACACTCTGATGCACCAATTGCTTTCCAAGAGTTTATGATTATGCCAGTTGGCGCTCCTTCTTTCTCCGAGGCCTTACGCTGGGGAACTGAAGTGTTCCATAACTTAAAAGCAATTTTACACAGTAGAGGTTTATCAACTGCGGTTGGCGATGAGGGTGGTTTTGCTCCTACTTTTGAAGGCACAGAAGATGCCATTGAAACCGTGTTAAAAGCAATCGAAAAAGCAGGATACAAACCAGGTTCAGATATCTATTTAGCTTTAGATTGTGCTTCATCTGAGTTTTATAAAGATGGAAAATACGATTATACTAAATTTGAAGGCGATAAAGGCGCCATTCGCTCTAGCGAAGAACAAGCGCAGTATTTAGCAGAACTATCTGTAAAATATCCAATCATTTCCATTGAAGACGGCATGGACGAGAACGATTGGGCTGGATGGAAAACATTAACTGAAAAAATTGGCAACAAAGTTCAATTAGTGGGCGACGATTTATTTGTAACCAATGTAAAACGTTTGCAAACCGGAATAGATACCCATACTGCTAATTCGATTTTAGTAAAAGTTAATCAAATTGGTTCATTAACTGAAACGATTAATGCAGTAAGTTTGGCCCAAACCAATGGTTATACTTCGGTAATGAGCCACCGTAGTGGTGAAACTGAAGATACGACCATTGCAGATTTGGCAGTTGCGTTAAACTGTGGTCAAATAAAAACCGGATCGGCTTCTCGTTCTGATAGGATAGCAAAATACAATCAATTGTTACGTATAGAAGAAGAGTTGGGAAATGCAGCACGTTTTATCGGCAAAAATTTCAAATACGCCAAGAAATAATGTACTGTTAACAAGTTGAAAAACTAATTTGTAAACACCGAAAACTTTGACAAACTTTAGAAGTTTGTCAAAGTATCTTAAAACGCCGTTATGAAACACTTATTAAATCTCCTAAAGAATAAATATTTTTTAGCGATTATTATTTTTGCGGTGTGGATGTTGTTTTTCGATAAAAACGATATGGTTTCTCAATATGGTTACAGCACAAAGGTGAGTAAACTGAAACAAGAGAAAGAGTTCTACGTTGAGCAAACTGCTGCTGTTAAAAAAGATCTTAATGAACTCGACAGTAATTTAAATATGGTAGAAAAATTTGCGCGAGAAAAGTACTTCATGAAAAAAGACAACGAAGACGTTTTTGTGATCGTAAAAAAATAATGTAGCAATGAAGAATAGTGTATTCTTTTCTTTCTTTTTCTTAATTGCCATTGGTTCTTCTTCCGCTCAAGAACTACCTAATTTAAAACATATTAAACTCACCAAAAAGGTACATTATAAAGAAATAGAGCCCGTAGTCCTTAAAGTAACTGATTATTTATTTGCCACTCCAATTAATCATAAAAATGCTTATAGAAAAGAAGCAGGACAATTCTTACTTCGCTGGATGAACGATACGCCATTTGATACCTTTGTGCTAGAAGAGAAAGAAACTAATTTTTTTAATACGGATACTGAATTAATGATGATGTACATGGCTGCACTCACCAAGTTTGCTTTAGAAAATAAGTTGATCACTAACCAAAAAGAAAAAATTTTAGGGGCTATGCAACTTGTTCTGCCCTATCTTGATAAACAAGAAAACAAAAAAACGTGGTCCAAAGAACTTTGGCAACTCGTTGATTCTTATAAAACAGGAAAGCTAGAAACCTTCTTGAAACAAGATATATACGAGTAGACCAAGCCCTCTTCCATTTTACCTTTTACATCTTCCATTTTTTTTAATATCCAAATTTCGGCAAAGCCAATTTATACCTCACTACCACAATTCTTAGCGTAAAAATAAATGAGATTACAATAACCTTAGCTACATCGGCCTCGAGGTTAAAACGCACCAATGCAAAATACAGCACACCACCTAAAATACAAGCAGTGGCATAAATTTCTCTTCTGAAGATCAGCGGAATGGTATTTAGCAGGGTGTCCCTAATTATTCCTCCAAAACATCCCGTAATTGTACCTAATGCAACGCAAATACCAGGACTTAAGCCAAAAATAATTCCCTTTTGAACGCCAACTAAGGTAAATAGACCTAAACCTAAAGAGTCGAATAAAAAAAGTGTGACTTTAAACTTTTTAATATAGCTTTTAAAGAAAATGGTTAACAGGGAAGTAACCAAAATGAGAAGACAATAATTTACATCTCTCATCCAGGCTACTGGTGTATCGCCCAATAATAAATCGCGTACAGTACCCCCACCAATAGAAGTAACAAAGGCAATAATCAACACCCCAAAAGGATCTAACCTACGTTGCATCGCCGCAAATGAGCCAGAAATAGCAAATGCTATTGTCCCTAGTGTTTCAATGGCATAAGTGGTAGTAATTTCCATTATACTTCTCCATTACGTTTTCGCAAAAACCATTCTATACTTAATAGTACCATAATAAAGGCGAATAACCATTTAAAGTTAATGAGTTCTTCGTATTTCCGGTCTTCGTAACTAATGGTTTTTATATTCTCATTTTTACTCAATTCATCAGCTATGCTTAATAATTGTGCTGGCATAACCATTTTTCCGCCATTCTGTTGTGCCATGGTATAAAGCAATTGATGGTTAGCTGTAGTTTGTTGGAATTCAGTAATTAATGTATTTACATAGAAGGAACCGGTGGCCGTATATTTCTGACTTCCTAAAGTTGTACTTGCAAAGTAAGTATAATTACCCTCAGGTAAACTACCTGCATCTAAACGATAAGCAGCTCCAAACTTCGAAAATGTATAGTTAAATATTTTTCCATTTTCGGGTTTAAGTTGAACGGTAACATCTGATGTGTTTACAGCCTCGTAAGCATCGTTGTATAAAGTAGCATTTAAAATAACATGCTCGTTTTCATCGAATGTTGGCTTACTGGAAGATACTTTGAATTTTCTTTTATCATCTTTCACAGAAAGGTACTGGATCGTTTTCGAAACTAATTCGTTTACTAAAGGTAAGTTTTTGACATCTTTTGCTTCTTCCAATTTCCATTTCCAAATCCCTTCTCCTAACAAAAATCCCATTTTTCTCCCCTGATCATCCATAAAAAATAATAAGGGCGATTGTGTATTTATTCTTCCGATTTTTTGGTTTAAAATAGCAGAATAGCTCCCATTAATAGCCAAATTGGCAAAGGGCGATTGCAGGGGATCGTAATCTATCAACTGTTTCATCGCATTCGGATCTATCGTAAACAGCGTAAAATTTGGCTCCGAAAGCGGGAATATTTCTTGCATCGATCCACTTGCTCTATTTAGTTTCACCAATCGCTGTACCTGGTTAAAACCGCTAACATTGCTCTGTGCTCCCAATATAAACCACATGGGCATTTTACTCCCGCTTAACTGATTAACAAAATCTTGATTCGCCGTAGTTTGACCAGGGAATTGGTAGAGGATGGCCAAACTAAAGGTGTTTAAGTCGAACTGATTTAGATCGTCAGGCAAAGCCACGGTTACTTCGTAGTGTTTATTTAGTTCAATTGCTTGCTTTAGAGTTGAAATGTCGGGATGAGCACTTCCTGCAACCAGCAAGATTTTCTGTCGTGCATCAATCACTTCTACAAAAATGGTTTGAGTATTGTTTTTGGTGGTGATTTCGTTTTTTAGATTTGAAACGCTAATGCTATATTTCTGAATACCAACTTTATTTGCTTTAAGCTTAATCGAAATGTTTTTTATAAATTCTACGGAATTTACTGCAACATTTTCTTCTTTTACCTTTACCCCATTTTCGGCAACTGTTAACTTTGTGTTTTCTCCCTGGGCTTGATATCCCTGAACTTCAATATCCAGTGTAAATTCATTATCTAGATATACGAGGTTATTATAACTTACATCGGCAATTAATACGTCTTTTTTGGGGATGGTATCGCCCATAGCTATCGTATAAACTGGTGCATTTAATTCCTTTAAATCGTATAGTGGATTACCACCTCGATTAAAAATACCGTCACTAGCAATAATTACCGCACCCAAATTTCGGTTTAACACCTCGTCTTTAAGCTGTTCGATTAGCACAGCGCCATTACTTAATTTTCCAGTTCCCGAAAACGCTAAGCCCGATTTAACGCTATCGCTAAAGCTATAGGTTTTTACCTCGTACTTCGAAGAAAGTTTGGCAACTAATTCGTTCATATCTCTTTGATAGGCCTTTTCATCAAAGCCTACAGGTTTAATTTGAGCAACCGAAAGGGAGTTATCGTGTGCTAAAATAATGATGGGCTTTTCGGGAGTGTAGGCTATTTTTTTGAAAAGTGGCGCAAAGAGCATCCAACTAATTAAGCTTACGGCAATTATGCGTAAGGCGCTTAAAACTATTCTTAACGGTAGGGGTAGATGTGCAAGTTTACCATATAAAAGCCAAGCACATAAGACACCTAATGCTAAGCAGGCTAAAAAAGAAACTACAGAAGAGAAGGTGAAAAAATTTATCATGTACTAAATTATTTCCCTCATCCGATGAGTATTTGTATCCTGTCGATACTCATGGGATGAGGAAATTTCTTACAGCTTATAGCATTCCGCCACAAACCGATAAGGTTTGCCCAGTTACATACGCGCTCATATCTGAGGCTAAAAACACACATACATTGGCAATATCTTCAGTTTCACCTGCACGCTTTAGCGGAATGCCCGCTTCCCAACCTTCAACAACTTTAGGATCTAACACTTCGGTCATTTCGGTACGGATAAAGCCTGGAGCAACCACATTTGCACGTATATTTCTTGAGCCTAGTTCTTTTGCAATTGATTTAGTAAAGCCTACAATGCCTGCTTTCGAGGCGGCATAGTTTGCTTGCCCAGCATTACCAGTTACACCAACTACTGAACTCATGTTAATGAAAACACCTTTACGCGCTTTCATCATTGGTTTTGAGGCGGCTTTGGTGATGTTGAAAACCGACTTTAAGTTCACGTTAATTACATCGTCCCAGTTCTCCTCGCTCATACGCATCAACAAACCATCTTTTGTAATGCCAGCATTATTCACAACGATATCAATTGCGCCAAATTCTGCCACAATATCGTTAATTAATTGTTCAGCTTGATCAAATTTAGAGGCATCAGAACGATATCCTTTAACTTTAGTGCCAAAGCTTTGTAATTCTTTTTCTAAAGCCTCACCTTTTTCTACAGATGATAAATAGGTAAAAGCGACATTCGCACCTTGCTCTGCAAATTTTTCGGCTATTTTGCGACCTATTCCTTTAGATGCACCGGTTACCAGTGCCGTTTTTCCTTCGAGTAACTTCATTTTTAAATGTTTATAATGGTAAAGTTAATACTAATTGGTTAACTGTTGAACTGTTTTAATTGGTTAATTGGTTTACTTAGTTACTAATCAAATTAAACTATTAATTTTTACTATCAATAGACTCAAGACTAACAAAAAGGTTCTTGCTGGCTTAAACAATGAAAACTGCCCAATCCCCAAATAATGTCTGTAGAATCTATTCCAACAACTTCTCGATCTGGAAAAGCTTTTTTAATAATTTCTAAAGCAATTTTATCGTTTACATCTCTAAAAGTAGGCACAATTACTGCAGCATTAGCAATATAAAAATTAGCATAAGATGCTGGCAAACGTGTGTCTTCATGTATTACTGGCGAGGGCATCGGTAATTTAATGATATTTAACGGTCGGCCATCGACTAAGCGCATTGCTCTTAAAGCAACCAAATTCTCTTGCAACAATAAATAATTTTCGTCTAGCGGATTACTTTCCACTACCGTAAGAACGGTGTCTTCATTTACGAAACGGGTAATATCGTCGATATGTCCGTCGGTATCATCACCAACAATACCATCTCCTACCCACAAAATCTGTTCAGCACCATAAAACTCCTTCAAATAGGTTTCAATTTGCTCTTTACTAAGATGTGGATTTCGATTTTCGTTTAACAAACATGCAGTGCTGGTTAAAATGGTTCCGGCACCATTAAATTCAACTGAGCCCCCCTCCATTACTATATCGGGTGTAAACAAAGGCAAGTTAAAATGTCTAGCAATTTTAGTCGGAATTACATCATCCAAATCAAATGGTGGATACTTGCCACCCCAAGCATTATAACCCCAGTCTATCACTGCCTTTTCATTTCCTCGAATTACAAAAGCTGGACCATGATCGCGGCACCACGCATCATTACTTTCGTTAAAATAAAATTCAATTTGATTTAAATCGGCTCCTGCTTTTTCCAAATGCGCAAGGGCGAATAATTTCATCTGCTCATCCCTCACATTTATTCTAACTTTTTCTCCCGTAGCAACAATTTTAATAAATTGGCAATATGGCTCGTAAATAGTTTCAATTTTACCAGGCCACGATTCTTCTTTATGCGGCCAACTTAACCAGGTGGCTTCATGTTTTGCCCATTCAGCAGGAAAAGAATACCCTAGCTTTTTTGGGGTATTAATCTCCGAAAGTCCGGAAGTCGGAAAGTTGGATGGATTAGGGCGGGTATTTTTATGGTGTTCTTGCATGGTATAAAAATTTTATTAGGCCATTTATCATTACTAAAATCTGCTCGCAATTGGCATATAGGTCCTCGAAAAATGTTCCTTTAACAAATAATTTATAGCGAAAAAATTATGTATTCTGCATTATTCAAACCAACAGAGTCTGCTGCCCTTCCCATTTGGGAGGTTAGCCCAAAAATTTCATCTTTAGGAAAAGATTTTGTTTGTAAGTTTATGTTATCGGCCAAGGCTAAAGCGCTCTGCCATACTGTAAGTTTTTCAAATTTAAAAGCCGCATCTATATTTTAGACCGGGATAACTTTGCATTGCTAACTTACAAACTTTCTTTTAAACTTTGGCCTCAGTATTTCGGACTTTCAAACTAATCAATCCCCATCTAAATACCTTTTTGTAATCGGCTGATAAGAATCAATTCTACGATCTCTTAAAAATGGCCAATGTTTACGCATAAAATCACTTTGATTTAAATCGAGTTCTACCACTTCGGTTTCTTCTTTATCATGCGAGGCCAGATAAAGCAGTTTTCCCTGAGCATTGGTGGCAAAACTTCCGCCCCAAAACTTCATGGCACCATCTTGCTCAAAGCCAACACGATTTACACTTACTACGGGAACACCATTAGCTACAGCATGCGAGCGCTGTATGGTTTGCCAAGCATTGTATTGATCTTGATTGGTCTCTTCGTCTTGATCGGTTGCCCAACCTATAGCGGTGGGATAAAATAGAATATCGGCACCCATTAAAGCTGTAATACGAGAAGCTTCTGGATACCATTGGTCCCAACAAATTAAGATTCCAATTTTGGCAAATTTGGTTTCAAAAACTTTATAACCTAAATCACCCGGTGTAAAATAAAATTTCTCGTAAAAAGCAGGATCGTCTGGAATATGCATTTTACGATACTTACCTAAATACGAACCATCGGCATCAAGAACGGCTGTAGTATTATGATATAAACCCTCGGCTCGTTTCTCAAATAGCGAGGCAATAATTACTACACTTAGCTCCTTTGCTACTCGTTGTAAGGCATCTGTAGAAGGACCAGGAATTTTCTCTGCTAAATCAAAATTGTCGTAATCTTCAACATCGCAGAAATATAGAGAAGTAAAAAGCTCTTGCAAGCAAATAATTTGCGCTCCTTTTGCAGCGGCTTCCCTCACTTGTACAATCGCTTTATCTAAATTTTCTTGTTTATCCTTCGTGCAACTCATTTGCACTAGACCAATATTTACTTTGCTCATCTTTAGAAATTATATTGCAAAGTTAAGGAAAAAGCCGATACCCTAAAGTAGCTTTTTGCTATATGCATAACGCATCAAGCCGATGCCATTATTCGCACCTGTTTTTCTCATTAAATTTTTGCGATGGGTTTCTACCGTTCTTTCACTAATGAACAATTTATCGGCTATTTGTTTACTCGTTAATTCCTGAGCCAACAAACGTAACACTTCGAGTTCTCTATCGGTGATTTGGTTCTCTGGCATTTCTTGAGGCAATAACGAGCTCAATAACGCCTTATTCACTTCTGCACTCCAATATTGCCTACCGTTGCTTACCATTTGGATGGCATTAACTAATTCTTGTTGCGCATATTTTTTAAGCACATAACCATCTACACCCGCCGAAAGCATTTCGCGAATCATTACCACCTCGTCATGCATACTTAGCACGATAATTTTTAATTCAGGCTTAATTTGTTTTGCCTTTTTTACCAATGTGATACCATCCATATCCGGCATCGAATAATCGGTAATCAACAAATCAACCTCATGCTGTTTAAGGTAAGCCAGGGCAAAATCTCCCGAGGTGATTTTACTTACGACTTTAAGGCCGTCTACTGCAAGCAAAAGGGCTTGTAATCCATCAGAAACTATCGCATGATCATCAACCAAGAGGATCTTCATAATTATTAATTTAGTAGTGTAGTAAAAATAAATATAGTAATTTAATACTAAAATTAGTATTAGATCTAATGCTGAAAATACGTAATAGTACGGATATGAAAAATACTTTTCACTCCTTAAATTTAATTCGAATTTGGCTCATTTAATTACATGAAAGATTACCGCAAAACACTGATTATACTTCTTATTCTTTTCCTCCATCAAACTGTATTTTCTCAAGATGCACATCTCAAAGAAAAAGTAGACCAGTTAAATGCGACGGGAATGAAATTCTTGATAAAGCCAGATTCATTAATTATATACGCCAATAAAGCCTATGATTTAGCCAAAACTGGGAATTATAAAAATGGCGAAGCTGTTTCGTTAAAATTAAAAGGAATATATGAGCATAGAAAAAGTAATTTTCCAAAAGCAATTTTGCTCTATAAGCAAAGTTTATCGATTTTTACGGAGCTAAATATTCCTTTAGAAATTGGAAAAGCTAACTTAAACATTGCTACCTCTTATAACAGTCAGCACGATTTTGTGAACAGCATACAATTTGCCTTAAAAGCATTAAAAATATTTGAAGAGCTAAACGAAGACAATGGGAGTGGCAGGGTTTTAAACTTACTCGGCATTAGCGCTTCTGCTCAGGAAGATTACAAAGAAGCCCTAAAATATTTTAAAAATTACAATGCTTTAGCAAAGAAGGCAAAAGACTCAATAGAAATTGCAACGAGTTATAATAACATAGGTAGTACTTTTCAAAAACTTAATCAACTCGATTCTGCAATTCATTACCTTAAACTTTCATCTCAAATACATCAAAGAAAGGGCAATATTACTGGTTTAGGAACTAATTATGAAAACATTGGAAGCATTTACAATGAGAAAAGAGATTACAAGAATGCGCTTAGTTATTTTTCTAAAAGCTTAGTTGCCTATACCAAAAGTGGTGATCGAAAATTCATCAGTCATAGTTATTATAACATTGGTATAGTACACAAGCAGTTAAAAGATACGACTAATGCTATAAAATGGCTTGATAAAGCAATTAAGCTTGCAAACGAAGTTAGTGAAAAGGTGATTTTAAAAAACGCTTACGAAAAATTGTCAGAAATTAAAGCGGGCCACAATCAGTACAAAATTGCATATGAACATTTAAAAAAATCGGCAGAAGTAGGAGATTCAATCCTAAATTTAAGCAAAAACAAAATTGTTGAAGAGCTTAAAACGAAATATGAAGTCGACAAGAAAAATTTACTTCTTAAAAAGAATGAAGTAGAAATAGCCAATCAGAAACTCAAAGTCCAAAAAAGAAATATACAGCTTATTGCCTTAGTAATAATTCTTTTTATGGTGATCATATTAGCCTACTTTGTATATAATCGAAGAAAACTGAAAGCAAAATCTCAACTACAGGAAGAAGTAAACAAACAGCAGGATCTTGCAGCCAGAGCAGTTTTAGATGCCGAAGAGCGAGAAAGAAGAAGAATTGCTGGCGATTTACATGATGGTGTTGGGCAAATGTTATCTGCGGCATTAATTAATCTTAATGGTCTATTCCAAAAATTAAAATTAACAGGAGAAAATAGTTTACAGGCCGAACACACACTCGGTTTGGTAAACGATTGCTACGACGAAATGCGCAGTATTTCGCATCAAATGATGCCAAATGCGCTAATCAAAGCAGGCTTAGCTTCTGCTATTAAAGAGTTTTTAAATAAGATAGATAAAGACATTCTCAAAATCAATTTAGAAACTGTTGGACTAAACCAGCGTTTAGATGAGCAAACTGAAACTGTAATCTACCGCATGATTCAAGAAACGGTTAATAATGTGATTAAGCATTCGGGTGCTAGCAAACTAAACATTACCGTAATTAAAGATAGTGATGGCATTTCTGCCACCGTAGAAGATAATGGCAAAGGTTTCGACAAAACCAAAATCGCTCTTAAATCTGGTATTGGCATCGCTAATATGTATTCTAGAGTAGAATTCTTAAAAGGTACAATAGATTTTGATACGGCTCCGGGAAAGGGTACGTTAGTAGCGATACATATCCCAGGCTAATTAAATAAAAACCTGCCAAAATAGTTGGCAGGTTAATTTTAATCATGCTATTTGGATTTTGGTTTCTCTATAATTTCAATAGCTTTCATCTCTCCTTTCTTTTTTTCAGGATCCATTAATTCCATTAATTTCAAACCTAAAAGTCCATCCATAGCCGAGCCACCAGTATTACTACCACCAATTAATACGTCTGGAATTAATTTAACATTACCTTTAGATAGTTCCTCCGTAATTTTATAACGGGTAAAGTTTTCGCCACCCAAAGCTTTAACCGCCAACTCATACGCTTCTGCAGTGGATTTACCAACCGCTAAAATTTTACCTGCCTCGGCCGAACCTGTTAGCGAAATTTGCTCGGCTTGCGCCGATGCTTTTAACTTAATGGCCTCTGAATCTGCCTGTGCCCTGGCTTTTGTAGCTTCTGCCTCAGCATGTGCTCTCATTTTTGTGGCTTCTGCTTCTGCTCCAACAGCCAATTTTACGCCAGCAGCATCACCTTCAGATTTTTTAACTGTAGCACTCGCTGTTCGTTCTGCAATCTCAACACTTTGTTGGGCTTTAACAATATCTTTCTGCATATCGGCAATAGCAGTTTCTTTTTCCACACCTTGACGTTGCTCTTGTGCCATTTTTTGCGTTTGATACGTTTTTTGCTCTTCCTCAGCAATTTTCCTATCTGTTAACGTTTTCATTAATGCTTCTGGTGGTACAATATCACCTATTAATGTGTCAACAGCATTCACATTGTACTCATCAAGAACTTTACGAATGTGTTCCTTTGCAGATTCTTGGCGTTCTTTACGAGTGCTTAAAAAGGCAATCACATCGCTATCTTGAGCAGAATTTCTGAAATAGTTACCTATGGTTGGCTCTAAAACCTGTGAAACTAAATTAACCATATTTCCAAAACGAGCAATTACTTTAGGCGCTTCGGTAGTTGGCACATGAATAATTTGAGCCACATCTAAATTAAAAGGGAAACCATCTTTTGAACGAACGGTTATGGTAGAAAGGTTTTTATCTAAATTATGAGCTTCGCTTCGGGCTGATGCCCAATTTAAAACCAAATTTGTGGTTGGCACAAGTTCTACCTTCATAATGTACTTATTAATTGGGTATTTACCAGGGCCAAGCGGCTCAAGCCAAACTCCTTTTGATCCTTTAGCCACAATATTACCATGCTTAAAATCTGCACCTGTTAAATCGTTTCCATCGCTACCGATAAAAGAAATCACTACCCCAACATAACCAATAGCAATTTCGGTCATCGGTATTTCTTCCATCTGAATTGCCCACGGATTTAGGTTATAGGAACCCGCCAAAACAACCTGTGGTTGCAAGCCTCTATTACCACCTCTTTGTATAAAGGCATCAAAATCTTGGAAATTATTGTGCCCATCAATTAGCTTTCCTGCTATCTGATTGGCCTCAATTGGCAAACCATCTAATGTGGTTATGATACCCACCATGCTTTCTTGGATGCGGACCATATTGGTTAAAGAAACTTGGAACAACATGGTATTAATACGATACGAACCTGAAGTGATATAGGAAGTTTGACGACCTCGTTGTCCTCCATTTTCTAAGAATTTAACTGCGTCTTGAAAATTATCAGAATCTACCCACTGCCCTAATATATTTCCTGTTGGTATTTCAGCACCATCTTTAGCCATTATTAAACCAATTTGTCCCTCAGGAATAATGGTAAACTGCTCCATCGTTACGCTATATTGCCAAAACCACATTCCAAAGTACAATCCAGGCGCTAAGGTTTTACCTTGAAAACCTGCTTCGCCCTTAAGAGCAATAATACGCCCATCTGGCAGTTCTTTATCTGCACCAAATAGCACGAATTTCTTTGTAATTAAACCAATTTTGTCTTCTGGAACAATAACCATCCCAAAAAAGAAACGTAAAATATATTTGTATAAAACGATGCACATCAGTGCCACCAAAATCCCCCAGTAATTAAAAATGAGCGCTTCCATAATTGTATTTATTTAATGTTTTTATACGTGATAATTCATTTATCAAGCCCAATATTGACATCAAATAAAATGCATTGTTACAACATTTTACAACTATTTCGACCCTATAATTTTTTTGATTTTAAGCCCTTAAAGACCATTTAAGAGCGATTTTCAGAAAAACACGATCTATACTTGACATTTCCCGAAATCGCATATTAGCGTGTCAAAAAACCACCATATTTGACATTTTTGAATTCGCATATAAAGTGAGAAAATTAACCTCCTAAATCTTCGCGGTATTCGTGTTGAAGTTCGGTTAGGCACTTTGCACATAAACATCCGTCGTATAACTCGCTAATATGTTGTACTTCATTGATGCTTAATTGTACCTCACTACATTGACATTTCGTAAACGAATTTGCTTTACATTCAATTGCTGTATTACAGCGTTCACAAGGAATAACTTCGTGCTTTGTCATGTATGCAAAGTTAGGGGTTTAATTGGGAAGTCGGGAAGTTGGGGAACTGCAAGACAACGGGCTTTCGAACTAATAACTTTCGGCCTTATTAAACTTGGTAATCCTATAATCCTAAAAATCCTAGCACAAAAAAGGAGTACGATGTTTCCACCTTACTCCTCCGTACTTATGGTAAAACTAAAAACTAGCCAGAGCAACTAATGCAACCATCTTCCATTGAGCAAACTGGTCCATCGGTAATCTCTTCAGCCACTTGATCTTGTGCAATTACATCAGGTATTACGGCTTCAATAGCTTTACCTCCTTGGTTTTCGACGGTAAACTTAACCGCTTGTGATGCAGCTTGAGTACGCAGATAATACATACCTGTCTTTAAGCCCTTCTTCCAAGCATAAAAGTGCATTGAGGTTAATTTCGAAGTATTTGGCGCATTAATAAATAGGTTTAGGGATTGCGACTGACAAATATATGCTCCTCTATCGGCAGCCATATCGATGATGTTACGCATTTTAATCTCCCAAACGGTTTTATACAATTCTTTAATATAATCAGGTATTTCTGCAATGTCTTGGATTGAGCCATTCGCTAAAATAATTCTGTCTTTCATAGCAGGGCTCCACAAACCTAAGGAAACTAAGTCTTTCAATAAATGTTTGTTTACCACTACAAACTCTCCACTTAACACTCTTCTAGTATAAATATTTGAAGTATAAGGTTCAAAACATTCATTATTCCCTAGAATTTGCGAGGTAGAAGCAGTTGGCATCGGTGCAACTAACAGCGAGTTATAAACTCCAGTTTTTACAATGCGTTTACGCAAACTATCCCAGTCCCATCTTTTGCTTTTTGGTGTTACATTCCAAAGATCGAATTGGAATTTACCTTTCGATAATGGAGAGCCTTTAAAGGTTTCATAAGCTCCGTGTTTCACCGCTAAATCAGCTGATGCAGTCATTGCAGCAAAATAAATAGTTTCGAAAATATCGGTATTTAAATCCTTCGCTGCATCGCTTTCGAAAGGCAAGCGCATTAAGATAAATGCATCTGCTAAGCCTTGTACACCTAAACCAACTGGACGGTGACGGAAGTTAGAATTTTGAGCTTCGATTACTGGGTAATAATTATGATCGATGATTTTATTTAGGTTTAAAGTAGCCTGATACGTTACATCATATAATTTTTGATGATCAAATTCGCCATTAATTACAAAGCGTGGTAGTGCTAATGAAGCTAAATTACATACCGCAACTTCGTCTTTCGAAGTATACTCGATAATTTCGGTACAAAGGTTCGAACTTTTTATGGTGCCTAGGTTCTGTTGGTTCGATTTGCTATTCGCTGCATCTTTATACAGCAAATAAGGGGTGCCTGTTTCAATTTGAGCATCTAAAATAGCAAACCATAATTCTTGAGCTTTAATGGTTTTACGGGCTCTTCCTTCTTGTTCATAGCGCGTATATAATGCGTTAAATTCTTCGCTATGGCAATCAGACAAGCCAGGGGCTTCATCTGGCGAAAACAAACTCCAATCGCCATTGTCTTCTACACGTTGCATAAATAAATCGCAAATCCAAAGTGCATAGAACAAATCGCGTGCACGCATTTCTTCCTTACCATGATTTTTACGTAAATCTAAAAAGGCGAAAATGTCTGCATGCCATGGCTCAATATAAATGGCAAATGCACCTTTGCGCTTACCTCCTCCTTGATCTACATAGCGGGCCGTATCGTTAAATACCTTTAACATTGGCACAATACCGTTGCTTGTACCATTTGTACCTCCAATGTACGCCCCTGTTGCACGAATATTGTGGATACTTAATCCGATACCACCCGCACTTTGAGAGATCTTAGCGGTTTGCTTTAGTGTATCGTAAATACCTTCAATGCTATCGTCTTGCATGGTTAGCAAAAAACACGACGACATTTGGGGTTTTGGGGTAGCTGCGTTGAATAATGTTGGTGTAGCATGAGTAAACCAACGCTCACTCATTAAGTTATAGGTTTTAATTACACTATCAATATCTCCCTTGTGAATACCCACTGAAACACGCATAAATAAGTGCTGAGGGCGTTCTACAATCTGACCATTTACTTTTAATAAATACGATTTTTCTAAGGTCTTGAACCCGAAATAATCGAAACCAAAATCTCTATCGTAAATGATTGTACTATCTAAAATATCAGCATTTTCTTTTATTACTTCCCAAACATCATCGGCGATTAACGACGATGGTTTTTCAGTTTTAGGGTCTACATAAGTGTATAACATTTCCATCGTTTTTGAAAACGATTTTACGGTATTCTTATGCAGGTTAGAAACGGCAATACGTGATGCTAACAACGCATAATCAGGATGTTTTGTAGTTAGGGATGCTGCTGTTTCTGCGGCAAGATTATCAAGTTCTGAGGTTGTAACACCATCGTACAACCCTTCGATTACCTTTTTGGCAACATCAATTGGATCTACCAACTCCGCATTAAAACCATAACACAACTTCTCAATACGAGCGGTTATCTTATCAAACTTTACCGCTTCTTTGCGGCCATCTCTTTTTAGTACAAACATCCTTTACAAGTATTTTGGTGCATATTTAGCATAGCGGCACCAGGTTTTAAAATATATTTATTAGTATCAATTAGTTAGTATCGAGTAATTAAGACTGGAGCCCTAACCTTCCATCTTTATTTCTACTAACTACCTTTTTTTAAAAATCGTCGTCTAACGAAAATGCTGCCGCTTTATCTTCAGTAGAAGTTAGCACTCCGCTTTTTTGGTAATCTCCAACTCTCTTCTCGAAGAAATTGGTTTTACCTTGCAATGAAATCATTTCCATAAAATCGAATGGATTGGTCGAATTGTAAATTTTTGCGTAACCCAATTCCAGTAACCATCTATCCGCCACAAATTCTATATATTGACTCATTAATTTAGCGTTCATGCCTATTAAGGCTACAGGTAATGCATCGGTTATAAATTCTTTTTCAATCTCTACCGCATCTTTAATGATACCGTGCACTTGTTCTTGACTTAATTTATTACTTAGCATACTATATAATAAACAAGCAAATTCGCAATGCGAACCCTCGTCTCGCGAGATTAACTCGTTGCTAAAGGTTAAGCCGGGCATTAAGCCACGTTTCTTCAGCCAAAAAATGGAGCAGAAACTTCCGCTAAAGAAAATTCCCTCTACTGCCGCAAAAGCAACCAAGCGTTCTGCAAATGTTCCATTTTCTATCCACCTTAAGGCCCACTCTGCTTTTCTTTTTACTGCAGGTACGGTATCAATGGCGTGGAATAATCTATCTTTCTCATCCGGATCCTTAATATACGTATCGATCAACAACGCATAGGTTTCGGCATGGATATTCTCCATCATAATTTGGAAACCATAAAAGCAACGTGCTTCAGGCAATTGAACTTCGCTCATAAAGTTCACCGCTAGGTTTTCGTTCACAATACCATCACTAGCAGAGAAAAAAGCAAGGATATGAGAAATGAAATGTCTTTCGCCGTCATTTAAATTATCCCAATGCTTTTGATCATCAGATAAGTCAATTTCTTCTGCTGTCCAAAAACTTGCTTCAGTTTTTTTATACATTTCCCAAATAGCGGGATACTTAATAGGCAAAAGCACAAAACGGTCCTTATTTTCCTTTAGCAATAATTCTTCTTCCTGCGGCATATCATTTAATTTAACTTTTAAAACTCTATCAAAATCAATCCGCCAACAAAAACTATTCAGCTTGGTATAGTTTAAAAACGTTCAAATTTCAATCGTTTTTAATCAACTAAATGTTAAGTACTTAAATAATATTATGAGTGGATTCTTTTAAAGAACTTTGTTTAACAAATATAGAAGTTGAGGGATTTTTTGCCTTACAAAGTTGTTAACATCTTAACGAAACAGGGCTTAGTTTTCATCAAAATACGGTCAGAAACGATATAGAAAAAAGCTAATTATTTCTTTTTAAGCACTTACAGAATCAAAACGAGTGTTAATAATTTTAAAAAATAGGGTGTAACATTAACTACTTTAATGCTATTTTAATACATACGAAATTTCTACTTTAGCATAGCCTAGCCTATAGATACCCAGTGCTTTAGCTGCACTTTCTGATAAATCAAGTTCAAATTTTTTACTGAATGGCCCGCGGTCGTTAACCCTTACTTCAACAACTTTACCATTATGTAGATTTCGAACCTGTATTATTGTTCCAAAAGGTAGTTTTCGATGCGCAGCGGTTAATTTGGCCGCCCTATAGCGTTCGCCGCTTGTTGTTTTTCTGCCTTCAAACTTTTTGGCGTAGTAAGTGGTAAAAATTGTTTTAACCACCGTGTCGGGATCTTTAACCGGCATCACCTGAGCTTGCACTCCAAAAGCCAAAAAGCACAAGAACAGTAAAAGTTTAATCCTCAACATCATTTAGTATTTAGCGCCTTAAAGCGGAGGGCAAATATACAAAACTATATTTAATCATCTTCCGCACACCCTTTGGTGGGTATATTGTCCTGTACTATTTGAATAAATTATTTATTTTTTTGATATTGCAATAAATTAAAGCTTCATGAAATTACATAATTACTTACTTGCTCTGGCAATGTTACTATCGACCATTGCGCATGCTCAAAAAATAAAAATTAGTGTTCTTCCCGCCGATGCCACCATCTATGAGGTAAAAACAGGTGGTTTAGAAGAACTAATCGGAACAGGCTCGGCCGAGATTAAAATCAACAAAGACTTTCCAACTCAAGTAATTTTTAAAAAACCTGGGTTTAAACCCTTCACTAAAACCTATCAAAGAATAAAGGGTGTAGACGTTAAAAAAGAAGATCTTGTTGAATTAAAAGAACGCATGGTTACCATAACTGCAGAGCCCTATGATGCAAAGATTTTTGTAAATGGAGTAGAAATCGGAACCCGAAAAATATATGTATATATAGCCGATAACAGCTCAACAACGGTTGAAGTAAAAAAACCGGGATATTACAAAAAGAGCAAGACGTATTACAATCAACCTGGCAGAGATTTATCTCCAGTTGATGATATTATTGTTTTAGAAGACAAGGCCGTTAAGGTAAAGCTGTTTCCTAACGATGCACAAATTTTTGTTGATGGTAAAAAACTACCAGACAATTCAGATGAAATCATCGTCCCAAGCAAAACCAATGTAGCAGTAGAATATAGAAAAGAAGGCTATGTTCCGGTAGAACGCACCTATTATAACAAAGAAGGAATGCCTCAAACTCCTTTATTCGAAACCATTAGCTTAAAAGATAGGGTAGTAAGAGTAAATACCACGCCAACCGATGCCACCATTAAAGTAGATGGTAAACCGGTTGCTACTGGAGAATATAGCATTAAAGTAGTAGAGGGCGCCTGTGTTGAAGTAATTATAGAACGAGCAGGCTATGTGTCCATTCTTAAAAACTTCTGTAACCAAAGCAATATGCAAGTTCCACCGGTAAACGAACATATTGCCTTAAAAACAGACGAAGCTTACACCTCATCTATACAAAGCGATCAAGCCAACGTAAACTTTACCATAGCAGTAGGCGAAACCAGAACTCCAGAAGATGCATGGAAAATTATCAATGGCATTGTAACCAATTATTTCGACGTAATTGAAATGGCTGATAAAGAAACCTCTTACATACGTACCGCTTGGTCGATGAAAAATTTTCCGAATAACACGATCCGTACACGTGTAATTGTTAAACCTGGGAATACAGGCACCTTGCAATATGTGGTAAAAATACAAAGCGAATCTTCTGGCGAGGCAAATACAGGGGCAAAAGACGATGAAAAGTTTAAAGAGTGGGAGCGATTACTCAATACCTACAAAGATGTAATCAGCGAAATGCAAGCTAGGCTCAAATAAAAAAAGCCGCTTTGATAAAAAAATCAAGGCGGCTTTTTTAAGCACTAGGCTAAAGTGTTATATTACTTCTTTTTCTCAGGCACAAAAATCATCGAAACCGAATTTACACAATGGCGAGTATTGGTTTTCGTAAACCCTTCACCTGTAAAAACGTGACCCAAATGTGCTGCGCAATTCGCACACACAATCTCAACACGCTGTCCATCTGCATCAGGAATACGTTTCACCGCCCCTTTAATCTCATCATCAAAAGCTGGCCAGCCACAATGTGCATCGAACTTCGAATCTGATTTATAAAGTGGCGCATTACATCTTTTGCAGATATAGGTGCCCTTTTCATAAAACTTATCGTATTTTCCAGTACCAGGATACTCTGTTCCTTTTCGTACAATAATATCTTCTTCTTCTTTTGTTAATTTATTCCACTCCATGTTTTTTGTTGTTTTAGAAGGTGTAGCTTTTTTTTCTTCCTTTTGGGCGCAAGCAGTTAATGATGTAATTAATAACACGCTTATTACCATTATCGTTTTATGTATTGTCGTTTTCATCTTTTTATAAATTTGTTTTATTGAAGTTCATTTTGTTTTCAATGGTTTCAATGAGCTCGCAAGCTCGGTTTAATTGTTAGATGGAGCCTGTGATGATTAAAATGATCATTACTAGGTGTGTTTAATAATTATTTTAATCATGTCGGGTTCATTGTATGTTGTTTTATATCATAATATACGCTTTGTCGCGCAAATTGGATTTTGCTTACAGCTATTTACAAATATAATTGATTTTCTTAACAGAGCGTGCACAGCGAGATTTCACAGAGACACAGAGAAAACCTTTTCATTTCTTTGCGCGTTTCGCGGTTGATAAAAAACCAAAGGCCTGAAACACCGAAAGACTAGGCGAAAAACCTCATCTAACTCTGTGTAAAACTCCTTTTCTCTACGTTAAAAAAAGCTCAAAACAAAAACGCCTCATGTTTCCATGAAGCGTTCTTAACTTATATTAAATCTCTTACTTTTTTAACAACGCCGCCATTGCAGCACCAATTTCAGCCGGGCTTTCTACTACCGTAATTCCGCATTCAGCCATAATTTTCATTTTTGCTGCAGCAGTATCATCAGCCCCGCCAACAATTGCCCCTGCATGCCCCATTCTACGTCCCGGAGGCGCAGTTTGACCAGCGATGAACCCAACAACAGGTTTGGTGCCATTTGCTTTGACCCAAAGGGCTGCTTCGGCTTCCATTCCACCGCCAATCTCACCAATCATAATGATACCTTCAGTTTCTGGATCGTTCATTAATAACTCAACTGCTTGTTTTGTAGTAGTACCAATAATTGGATCACCACCGATACCAATAGCTGTAGTAATACCTAAACCTGCTTTTACCACCTGATCTACTGCTTCGTAGGTTAGTGTACCCGATTTAGAAACTACGCCCACAGTGCCTCTTTTAAAGATAAAACCTGGCATAATACCGATTTTAGCTTCATCGGCCGTAATGATACCCGGACAATTCGGACCAATTAAACGGCAATCTTTATCAGCGATATATGATTTAACAGCAATCATATCCTTTGTAGGAATGCCTTCTGTAATACATACAATTACTTTAATCCCTGCCTCAGCAGCTTCCATAATTGCATCGGCAGCAAATGCTGGTGGCACAAAAATAATAGACACGTTAGCTCCAGCTTTATCCACTGCATCCTTAACTGTATTAAACACAGGTTTATCAAGGTGTGTTTGACCGCCTTTACCAGGAGTTACCCCACCAACAACGTTTGTACCGTAAGCTATCATTTGCTCAGCATGGTATGTACCTTCGTTTCCGGTAAAACCCTGAACAATTACTTTTGAATCTTTATTTACTAAAACACTCATTCTATCTATTTTTTGTGCAAACTTAAGCTAAATGCAAGGGATTGTCAAATGCTAAAGACAGATTTGTGAAAAAAGTGCAGAGTCTGCAGTACTCAGTCCAAACTCTAATTCTCGAACAAAAATTAGAGTCTGGACTAGCGACTTAAAACACAAGACTAAAAATGATCCTCCTCTGCCCTCTCAATCGCCGCTGGCTTAATGGCTCGTAAATATTTCTGCTGGTCAAATTCGTTTTCGCTTTTGGCAATTACAATGGTAGCAATTCCATTTCCAATCATATTTGTTATCGCTCTCGCCTCGCTCATAAAACGATCTACGCCCAATAATATCGCAATGTGCTCTACAGGCATAATTTTTAACGCAGTAAGTGTACTGGCCAATACTATAAACCCGCTCCCGGTAACACCTGCTGCTCCCTTCGAGGTAACCATCAGCACCGCCATAACCGAAATTTGCTCACCAACACTTAAATCAATATTAAAAACCTGGGTTAAAAAGATAACTGCCATCGCTAAATAAATAGCCGTACCATCTAGGTTAAATGAATAACCCGTTGGGATTACTAAACCTACAACCGACTTATCGCAGCCAATATCTTCCATTTTTTTCATCATACTTGGCAACACCGATTCAGACGATGAGGTACCCAATACAATTAATATTTCTTGGCGGATGTATTTTAAATATTGCCAAAGACTGAATTTATAATAGCGGCAAATAGCATTTAACACCACAAAAATAAAAAGAAAACAGGTTAAGTATACGGAGCCCATTAATTTTGCCATAGGCAACAATGTACCCAGACCATATTTTCCAACACTAAACGCCATTCCACCAAATGCTCCAATAGGAGCCACACGCATCACCACTTTCATGATGTTGAAAAGCACTTTTGAAATTTTATCAAATGTACCGATTAAGGAGTGCCCCTTCTCTCCCATCTTACTTAATCCATATCCGAAGAGAATAGCAAAAAATAAAATTTGCAGAATATCGCCCTTTGTGAATGCTTCAAAAATGTTTTTTGGAATAATGTGCGCAACAAACTCTAACCAATTAATTTCTCCAGCTTGTGCAGTATACGTTTCTATTTTAGCCACATCTCCAGCTGGAACATTTACATTAATTCCAGGTTTAAGCAAATTAGCCACAAGCATGCCAATGATAATGGCTAATGTGGTAACAATCTCAAAATAGAGTAAAGCTTTGCCCCCGACTCTTCCCACTTTTTTCATGTCGCCCATATGGGCAATCCCTAATACAATGGTAAAAAAGATGATTGGCGCAATTAGCATACTAATCATGTTGATAAAACTCTTGCTAATTAACTCTGCGTAAGATGCAAAGCCTGGATAGAACACACCCACCAAAACACCTAAGGCAATGGCTACTAAAACTTGAAAGGTTAAATTAGATAAAATGGTCTTCATAATTTGAAGATATAAAATTTTATGCTTTAACTGGCGTTTTTAAGAAATAGCATTGTTATTGGATAAAATACTATCGTTAACTTTTAGTTAATGGCCCATACTCTGGAAATTTATGAATCCAAGCTATGGACTATTAGCTATTGACTATCAGCCATTATTCTTATCTTTGACCTTATGAAGAAAATACCTAGGTTAATTTTTCTTTTTGCCTTAGCATCCATTATATTCAATGCCTGCAAAGAAGAAGAAATAAATAATCAGCAATTTGTACAGAATTATATTGTAGGCAAATGGCCATTTAAAGCCATGATTTATATAAACCGTAAAAACGGAACAATCACAAAAAATGACACGGTAATTTATGGTTTAGATAGCCCAAATGTAGTTTTAAAGCTAGATACCGTTCAGTTTACTGCAGAAGGCAAGTATATTCAGAAAAACGTAGATACGCTTAATTATACCATCGATGCCACAGGCGATAACATCACATACAGCAGAGATTCAATCGGTACCTGGAACATAAAATTCTTACGTTTAAAAAGCATTATTTTAACGCAGGAGAAAACCGAAAAAATAGGGTTAGATACCTATAGCTATTATAAAGAACAGCAGTTAATTAAATAATCAATTTTTGGCTATCCCTACCGACGAGAATTGCAAATCGTATAAACGCTTATAATAGCCATTCATCTTAAGCAGTTGCTGATGCGTGCCCTTTTCTTTAATTTCTCCCTTATCTAACACCAGAATTAGATCTGCCTTTTGAATAGTCGACAAACGGTGGGCAATAACGATTGATGTTCTGCCCTGCATCAATTGCTCAATTGCTTTTTGGATGAGTATTTCGGTTTCTGTATCAACGGATGAAGTAGCTTCATCAAGTACTAAAATAGTTGGATTATACACCAAAGCCCTAATGAAAGAAATAAGCTGCGCCTGTCCCGATGAAAGAGTAGACCCACGTTCCATAACATTATAATGATAACCTCCAGGTAAGCGCTCTATAAACTCATGGGCTCCAACTTTTTTCGCTGCATCAACCACCTCGTCTAATGCTATAGCTGGATTATTAAGTGTTATATTGTTGAAAATAGTATCTGAAAAAAGAAAAACATCCTGTAAAACCGTAGCAATCCTACTTCGTAAATAACTCAATTCATAGGTTTTAATACCAACCCCATCTATTTGTATCGTTCCTTTTTGAGTTTCATAAAACCGATTTAATATATTTATGGTTGATGATTTACCAGCCCCTGTAGCGCCTACCAAAGCAACCGTTTGCCCAGCTTTTACTTCAAACGAAATATCCTTAAGCACATATTGCTCCTCTGTAACTTCTCCATCTTGATTATAACTAAACCATACCTGATCAAAGCGAATGGCTCCCTGCAATTTTAAGGGTGCAAAAGTCCCCGTATTTTCCGTAGTTTCTTGCGTGTCCAATACTTTAAACACGCGTTCGGCACCTACCATACCCATCTGTAAGGTATTAAATTTATCCGCCAGTTCACGAATAGGCCTAAACAACATATTAATAAACAAGATAAATGAAGTAATGGTTCCGGGCTGTACATCTAATGGTTTTGCCAATATACTTTTCGAACCATACCAAATCAATAAGCCCAAAGAAAGCGCTGAAATAAGCTCAACAACAGGAAAAAAGATCGAGTAATACCAGTTCGAACGTATGTTGGCATCCCGGTAACGAGAATTAATTTTCTTAAACTTTGCATATTCTTGCTCTTCCCTTGCAAAATATTGAATAATCGAAATGCCACTAATGTGTTCTTGCAAATAGGTATTTAAATTGGCAACTTCGGTCCTTATTTCCTGAAAAGCAACTTTTATAGATTTTTGAAAAATACGTGTAGCAATCACCAAAAAAGGAATGGGCAATAAAACAATTAGCGTTAACTCCCAATCGATATAAAACATTACACAAGTAATTACAATAACTTGTAGTAAATCGCCAATCATAGCAATTAACCCTTCAGAAAATATATCAGCAATAGTTTCCAAATCCGATACCGTACGGGTGATGAGTTGACCGATCGGCGTTTGATCGAAATATTTTAACCTTAATCTGCTGATATGATTAAAAACATTAATCCGCAAATCGCGAATGGCCGATTGACCTATCGTATTGGTTAACAAGGTCTGGCTGTATTGAATAATAGATTGAATCACCAATAACACCACCATTAAAATCGTCATTTCTACCAATCCAAAGTAATTTCCTTCTAGGATAAAATGATCCAATGTATAACCAATTAGCCAAGGCCGAACCGGAGTAATGGCTGCAAGCGATAAAGTTAGTACAACAGACCATATAAACGTAGTGCGATAAGGCTTTACATACTCAAAAACTCGTTTAAGAAGGCCTACATTAAAGGTATCTCCTGTTATTTTAGACATTTATTTAATTTGTTTTTATTATACCTCGAAGGTTTTAAAATCCTGCGAAGTCTTAACATACAGATATTCCACTTTCACTAAATACAACCCACAAGCAGGTACCGATTGCCCAGCATTGCTTCGGTTTTTACTTTCTATAATAGTTGCTAAGTCGTTGACTGTAATTTCGCCTTTTCCAACCAAAACTACGGTACCCACAATTGCCCTCACCATATTACGCAGAAACCGATCTGCAGAAATGTTAAAAATCAGTGAGCCCTCTTTTTGCACATCAAAATAAGCACTCGTAATTTTGCAGTTGTTTGTAAATGTTTGGGTGTTTGACTTGCTAAAACACGAAAAATCAGTAAAATTTAACAAAATAGCCGCTGCTTTATTCATTTCCACCACATCTAATTCGCCTTTATACAACCATGATCGATCGAGTTTAAAAGGGTCTTTTTCGAAATGAATATGATATTGATAGGCTCGTAAAGTAGCATCAAAGCGAGCATGGGCATCATCTGCAACTGCAAAAATCCTTTTCACCGCAATAGCATAGGGAAGTAAGGAATTAATTCCAGTTACTGCTTTTACCATTGCATCAGTAGCAAGATCTAGTAAATCAAAATGCGCAAAAAATTGAGTCGCATGAACACCTGCATCTGTTCGTCCACATCCCAACGTTACCACATCTTGCCTAAAATAAACCGATAATGCCTTATTTAAACATTCCTGCACAGTTAATGCGTTTGGCTGTGTTTGCCAACCATGAAAATTTGTTCCATTATAACTGATTTCAATAAAGTATCTTTTGCTGCTCACGAACTACAAAAATACTTACAACTACATAATCTTTTACTATTTTTGTTCATATTTAAATATCATGATCCAAAGAATACAATCGATATGGCTATTCCTAGCCGCTTTAAGCATTAGCTGCTTATTATTCCTTCCAATTGTTACCACTACAGATTTAATAGGGATGAAATTTTATATCATTGCTGGTGGTTTATATCAACAACTTGGAGAGGTAACCAAAAAAGTCGACAGTTTTTTACCCCTCCTCATCAGTGTTACGGCCGTTGCCATTATGTGTTTCTTTAATATTTTTAACTTCAAGAAGAGAAAATTGCAGAAGCAACTCGCCTATGTGAGCATTGCTTTAATTATTGGGCTTTCTTTTTGGTGCAGCGTTTATGCTAAAAAAATCCCGGGCGGACTAGAAACTGCAAATTACGATACCGGTATGTTTTTACCGCCTCTAGCCATTGCATTTTGTCTATTAGCAATTAGAGGAATTAATCGCGATGAAGCATTACTGAGAAGTGCAGATCGGTTGAGATAGCTAATGACTTCCTAATGATACCAGAACAATTGCATATTGCGCAAAAGAAATTTCTGATTCTTGGTTGACTAGATAGTGACCGTTAAACCTCATCCACTTTGTTTGTTAGCTGTAGAAGAATTACAAGAATACCTTCGTACGCAACAACAATGGGTGCATAATTTCGGCCTAGATGACCGTCAAGAAGGAAACATAATCGGCAAAATGTTTGGCGTTTTAGTAGTCGAAACTCCTCAAAAAAAAATCGAATATTTATGGGCATTTTCTGGAAAATTAGCCGACCGAAATCTATTTATCCGATTTGTTCCTCCAGTTTTTGATACCTTATGCCAAAATAGTTTTCTAAGCGCAGGAATGAAAAGGCTTAGTGAAATGGGCCTAAAAATCGAGAACTTAAAAGAACAACAGTTTGATGGTTATGAAAAGCAGGTGCAATCTCTCCAGAAAGAACGACGAAAATTTTCGGTCGCTTTACAACATCGACTCTTCGAAAGTTATCATTTCCTTAATCAAGAAGGAGATGAAAAAAGTTTAATTCAACTTTTTAAGGAGGCAGGCTATAAAAACCCGCCAGCGGGAGCCGGGGAATGCGCTGCGCCAAAGCTCTTGCAATACGCATTTCAACATCAGCTAAGACCACTTGCTTTAACCGAATTTTGGTGGGGGAAATCGCCAAAATCGGCAACGTGGAAACATGGGCACTTTTATGCACCCTGTAAAGAAAAATGCGAGCCTATTTTAAGTCATATGCTTAAAGGGATCAATGGAATCTAACTAGTAGATAATCATCCGTTTACTCATCGTGCTCTCCCTTTTCTATTATGCATATACTCAGAAAGATGCAGTAAAAACACACCTATTACTTGGAAATTCAGTGCAAGAGCAAAAAGCTAATGCAGACCTACTTTTGAAAAAAAATTGGAAGCCCTTGCTTCTTTCTCTGCGCCAATTTTCTTAAAAATAACCAATATTGCATTTTTTATAGCTTCTATTATGGCTATCGATGTGGCGAAGATGAATTGATCCTTTATAAACAAGATGATAATAGGTCTCAAAAAAAGCAAAGACGCATTACAGCTGGATAAATTAACCCATTAATTCTCAATAATTTGCTAACCTTTCAGAATAAAAACTATTTACCTGATTCCCTGTGAAATACCGAAAATTATCCGTACCTTTGCGGCTTAATTAAAAATGTTATAATGATAAACCCATTTAGTAAATTGGGGATAAGTGATGACGTTGTTAGTGCCGTAAAAGAGCTAGGTTTTGAAAACCCTACGCCTATTCAGGAGCAATCTATTCCTGTACTGTTAGAAGGCAATAACGATTTCGTTGGTTTGGCCCAAACAGGAACAGGAAAAACAGCCGCATTTGGTTTGCCGCTGTTAGAATTAATAGACTTTAAAGTAAATAAGCCGCAAGCACTAATTCTGTGCCCAACGCGCGAACTTTGTCTACAGATTACAAACGACATCAAGAATTTCTCAAAAAACACGCCTAATGCACATGTGGTTGCCGTTTACGGTGGCGCAAACATTATGCAACAACTACGCGAAATACGCAATGGCGTACAAATTGTAGTGGCCACGCCCGGCCGTATGTTAGACATTATTGGTCGCAAAGCCATTGATTTCTCTAGCGTTAAATATGTAGTCTTAGATGAGGCTGATGAAATGTTAAACATGGGCTTCCAAGAAGACATTAACGACATTTTATCGACTACACCAGACGATAAAAAAACCTGGTTATTCTCTGCAACGATGCCTCCTGAAGTTCGCCGCATCGCTAGAAACTACATGGAAAACCCTGTAGAATTAACCATGGGCACAAAAAATACAGGTAACGTAAACATCGAACACGAATACTATATTGTTCGTGCACGCGATAAATATGCTGCCTTAAAACGGATTGTCGATTATAATCCTGAAATCTTTGCCGTAGTATTCTGTAAAACCAAAATGGATACCCAGGATGTTGCCGAGCATTTGATTAAAGATGGTTACAATGCAGATTCATTACATGGCGATTTATCACAACAACAACGTGATAAAGTTATGCAACGTTTTCGCGATCGTAACATGCAGTTGCTAATTGCTACTGATGTTGCAGCGCGTGGTATTGATGTAAATAACGTAACGCACGTTATCAACTATTCACTACCTGATGAAATCGAAAGTTATACCCACCGTAGTGGTCGTACTGGCCGTGCTGGTAAAACGGGTGTCTCAATCTGTATCATTAATGCTAAAGAAACTGGTAAAATTCGTCAGATCGAAAGAATTATCGGCAAACAATTTACTAAAGCAGAATTACCTACTGGTTTCGATGTTTGCGAGAAACAATTGTTCGCTTTAGTTCATAAAGTTCACAACGTAGAAGTAAATACTGAGCAAATTGATCAATATATCCCTCGGATTATGGATGAATTTGCCGAACTAAGCAAGGAAGAAGTAATTAAACGCTTTGCATCACTAGAATTCAATCGTTTCTTAGATTATTATTCGAATGCACCTGATTTAAATGCGAGTGCCGACGATCGTGGTGATAGAGGTGGCGAACGTGGCGATAGGGGCGAACGTGGCGCAAGAAGCTTTAACAACAGCGATTATACTCGTCTATTCATTAATGTTGGTTCTGTTGACGAATTTACTAGAGGTGATTTATTAGGTTTTGTTTGTAATAATGGTAAAATTAGTGGTAAAGCGGTTGGTAAAATCGATTTAAAAGGAGTTTATTCTTTTATTGAAGTTGAAAACGATACCGTTGAATCATTATTTACCAACTTCAAAGACGTTAAATTTAATGGTCGCGAAGTGCGCATCGAAAAAAGCGGTGATGCCCCAGTTGGTAGCCGTGGTGGCGATGGCGAGAGAAGAAGTGGAGGTGGAGGCAGAAGCGGTGGTAGCAGAAGCGGTGGTGGTGAGCGAAGAGGCGGTGGCTTTGGCGGCGGAAGAAGCAGTGGCGGAGATAGAAGGAGCTCAGGCGGTGGAAGCGGAAGACGCGAAGGCGGAAATTCCGGAGGTGGTTTTAGAGATTTTTCAGGCCGTAGCCGTGACGATAAAGGTGGAAATGCCGGTGGAAGTGGAAGACGTGAAGGTGGCGGCGGCGAAAGAAGACGCAGATCTTAACAGCACGTTGAGATTAAAGAATTTTAAGGCCTTTTTCTCCTAAAAATTCAAAAAGCCGATTAGAAGATCTAGTCGGCTTTCTTATTTTAAAAACTTGTCTTTTCGTATAGTCAACTGAATCTTGATCAATTAAGAAACGTAATTTAAAGAGTCTTTATATGACCACAAAAAGCAGCTCCCCTTAGCTCTCGCTAGTTCTATGAGCAACTATGTTTAAAAATGTGAATATTTTCCATAGCTAGTTCAACTTATCCGTTAATATTCTCATTTCTCTGACTGGAGAGGCATTCTCATATAAAATATGATAAACCGCCTCGCTAATTGGCATTTCTATCTTGTATTTCTGATTAATATGATGCATGCAACTCGCGGCATAAAAACCCTCCGCAATCATATTCATTTCAAGTTGCGCCGACTTTACCGTATAGCCCTTGCCTATCATATTCCCAAACGTACGGTTCCGACTAAATTGAGAATAAGCAGTAACCATTAAATCGCCCAAATACGCCGATTCGTTAATATCTCGATCGATAGGATGAACCGCATCCACAAAATTCTTTATTTCTCGAATGGCGTTAGAAATGAGAACCGCTTGAAAATTATCTCCATAACCCACCCCGTGACAAATTCCGCTAGCTACAGCATAAATATTCTTTAAAACCGCAGCATACTCTGTTCCAAAAATATCGTCAGATATGTTGGTCTTTATATATCGAGTAGCTAAAAGATTAGCAAAATAAGCCGCTGATGTCACGTCGGTACCTGCAATAGTTAAATAAGATAGTTTTTCTAAGGCGACTTCCTCAGCATGACAAGGACCGCTTATTACCAAAATATCTTCTAAGGCAACGTCGTATTTCTGATTTAAAAATTCACCAATAATTAAATTTTCATCAGGCACAATTCCTTTAATTGCCGATACTATTCTTTTACCGCTTAAATCAGCCGCACTTATCCCTTTTAAGGTTTCAGTTAAAAAAGCTGCGGGCACATTTAAAACTACATAATCTGCCTGTTTTATGATCCACCTAATATCGGATGAAATATGGTCTTCAGATAACTTAATCTCTACAGAACTTAAATAATTGGGATTGTGCTTAAATGTCTTAATGTGTGAAATGGCCTCTTCATTCCGCATCCACCAATAAATTTCCTTTTGCGAAACATTATCAGACAGCATCTTGATAATTGCTGTTGCCCAACTTCCGCCCCCTATCATTGCAACCTTAGCCACCATAGTTTATATTATTAAAAACGATCTAAAAAGCAAAAGGCTTAAGTAAAATGCCCAATGAACATTTCACTTAAACCTTACGTACAAAAATACTTAAATATTATGATTTGAAGCCAACTACTTTTTAGTATCCGAGCTAAAAAGCTTATCCTTCGTGGTTTTTTCCACTTTCATACCATCTTTTAATTTATTTTGGATGGCAGAGTACGGACCGCTAACAACTTCTTGTCCTGCTTTTATACCTGTTTTAACAATAATAAACTGATCGTCTTGGATACCTGTAGTTACCTCAACTTTTTTAACTGTTGATGATTTACTATCAAATAAATAAACATATTGTTTGATTTTCTTATCGTTTAGTTTACTTTTTTGCTTATTCATGTTTTCGTCGTTTCCTGCTGACGGCCCTTTATCATCTTTACCTTTATCACCTGCATCACCTGTAAATACCGACTGTATTGGTACCGATAAACCTGTTAACGACTCACTTTCGATATCAACAGTAGCCGATAACCCTGGTTTAAATGTCGAAGTTCCTTTATCAGCATTATTTTCAGCTATTAAACGAACTTTAACTGAGAAATTCGTTACTTGATCAACTGAAGAAGTTGCTGCGCCAACGCTGGTTGATGAACTCGCAATTTCAGTAACGATGCCTTTAAATTTCTTGTCTGCAAATGCATCCACCTCGATATTCGCACTATCGCCAACATTAACACGATTAATATCGTTTTCGTTAACTTCCACATTTACTTCCATGGTTGTTAAATTAGAAATACGCATAATTTCGGTACCGGCCATTTGCGAAGTACCTAAAATACGGTCGCCCAATTCAATCGACAACTTCGAAACTACCCCGTCTACTGGAGCATAAATAGTTGTTTTAGCTAAGTTTGCACCTGCTTCCTTTACGTTAGCACCAGATTGCTCCAATCCGAATTTTGCGCCGGTTACGTTCTCTTTTGCACTTGCTAAATTTGATTTAGCTGTTAAATAAGCCGCTTTAGCCGCATCAAATTCAGATGCAGAAATTACTTTTTTATTAAATAATGCCACATTTCGTTTATAAGTTGCATCTGCATTTACAAAATTAGCTTGAGATTGAATTAACTGCTGCTCTGAGGCTGCAACGCTAGATTTTTGCGCATTATAAGAAGCTACCGCACGCTCATAGCCCGATTGCAAAACATCTGGCCTAACCTTACAAAGCAATTGACCCCTTTTAACCACATCACCCTCTTTTACCAAAAGTTCGGTAACCTCTCCAGAAACCTCAGAACTTAATTTCACTTCTGTTTCGGGCTGTATTTTACCACTAGCAGTTACGGTTTCAATTACCTTTTTTTCGCCAGCTTTATCAATAGTAACCTTTTCAGGTTTATCACCACCGATTAAACCGGCAAATTTTGCACCAAAGCCGATAATGATTAATACCCCAATGCCAATTAATATGTGTTTAAGTTTCATTTGTTTTCTTTTTATCTTGTTTTAATGTTGTATTGTTAAATGTTGTAATATAATCGCCTCGTCTTAAAAAGTAATCTGTTTTCCCAAATAATAATCAATAACTTTCGCTCTGAATAATAAATCGTATTTCGCTTGTATCATATCAATTTCTGCTTTGTTTCTATTCGTTTGCGCCGTACTATATTCTAATGAATTTACCAAACCTACTTTATATCGCTCTTCAATTACATAATACGCATCTTTTTGAGCTAAAAATGCATTGGTGGTCGACTGGTAACGCGCTTCTGCTGCCTTTAAATCGGCAACGGACTGATAAATAATCTTACTTAAATTGTTCTTGGCTAATTGCTCTTGTGTTTCTGTCTGCATCAAATTAATCTTAGCACGATTTACGCCACCTCTAGCTTGTAACCCGTTAAAAATAGGAATTTGCAAGCTAAGCGAAACACCCTTTCCTAAGTTATTTTGAAATTGATCGCTCAATGTTTGATTTGGCACCAAAGAATTGTAGCTATAAAAATAGCTCGTACCATAACTTCCATTTAATGATAATCGAGGATACAAACTTCCTTTTGCTACCTCAACGCCAATTTTTGATGCAGCAGTATTTAAGGCTGCCAATTTAATATCAGGATAAGTGCTTAATGCATCACTATAAATTTGCTCAGGATTAACCGCTGTATTTGGATTAGTAAAACTATTTACCGTAGGCAATTGTACATCGTAAACTGTTGATGAGGGAATATCCATCAATTGCGCTAAGGTTAAATAAGAAATTGATAAGGCATTCTCAGCATTCGTTACATTTAACTCGGCGGTAGCTACCTGCGATTTAGCCTGAGATAAATCGGCAAGGGTTTTATTTCCTTCGTCGAGCAATTGTTGCTGTTGATTGGTTAATTGTTTAGCAACGGTTAATTGATCTTGCGCTGCCTTTAAAAAATCTTTGTTGTATAAAATCTGTAAATACGAAGTTACTACTTGTAAGATAAGATCATTTTTAACCTTCTCCGTATTGGTTTTATTCGCATCTAATAAAATTCTGTTTTGTTTAATCTGATTAATCTTAGCAAAACCACCAAAAACATCGATACCCGTACTTAAGTTCGCACTTAAACTGTAACGTTGCGTATTTTCGAATAAACCCGAAGCACTTTGATTTCTTCCCCAGTTCATATTTTGACTAACGCCAGAATTTAAGGAAGGATATAAATCGTACTTAGATAACTTTAAATTCTCTTCCGATAAACTTTCGCTTAGCTTAGATTGCTTAACTTGTAAGTTATTGGTTAAGGTTTTATCGATAGCTTGTTGTATGGTAATTACTTCCTGCGCCGAGCTTAGTATACTAAAGCCTGTTAGAAAAACGGTAGAGAAAATAAACGTTAGCTTTTTTAAAAAGCTGGTATTGGTAACTTGTCTCATAAAAATTTGTTTCGCAATATTAAATAAACAATCAATTGAATTTTTAAATTTCGTAAGTGCAACCTAAATATTACTTTTGGGTATGTACCTCGTTAAATCTCCACTTTTACTAAAATGGCTCTATTCCGCTTTAACATGGAACAAATCCCGCTCAGAAAAGATTGTTTATTTAACCTTTGACGATGGACCTATACCCAATGTTACAGAATTTGTTTTAAATACTTTAAAAACCTTTAATATAAAGGCTACTTTTTTTTGCATTGGCGATAACATCATCAAACATCCCGAAGTCTTCGAGCGACTTAAAAATGAAGGTCACGCTATTGGCAACCACACATTTAACCATCTTAACGGCTGGAAAACCGACGACGAAACCTACCTCAACAATATATTAAAATGCCAAGAACTTACTCAGTCTAATCTTTTTCGCCCGCCTTTTGGGAGGATCAAAAAGAGTCAGGTTCACAGTCTGCAGTCAAAATTTTTCGATCTTCAGCCTAACTCACAACTGGCAACTCACAACTCACAACTCCATATCATCATGTGGGATGTGCTCAGCGGCGACTTCGACACCAACCTTTCTCCCAAAAAATGTTATCACAATGTAATTAAACATACCGAAAATGGCTCCATCATTGTTTTTCACGATAGTTTAAAGGCATTTGAAAGATTGAAGTTTACACTTCCCAAAGCCATTGAATTCCTGATTAATGAAGGATACCAATTTGGCATACTCTAATTTATCGCCTATTATACTAACATAGTGCCAAGTTAGATTTATTAATCAACATACTAATTATCAAATTTTTAGACGAAAATTTATACCAGAAACTGTTCGTTATTGTACAAAAGTGTTCGAAAATGGCCAGTACTCTTGTAGGTGCCAGTCGATTGCATTTTCACGGTTTTTTTTGAACGGTAGTTACCTCTTCCTTTAACTCCCCATTAACACGAACTTTTACTTTCTCAACTTGCTTACCATAAATCTGATAACTGAGAACTTTACCATTTTTCCATGTGCAGTTAACAGCATATCCTCCCCTTGCTTTCAGGCCTTTAAATGACCCTTGTTTAGCCCAAGTTTCTGGTATAGAAGGCAATAATTGGATTTCGCCAGCATGGCTTTGCAAGAGCATTTCGGCTATTGCCGCACTAATTCCAAAATTTCCATCCAATTGAAAAGGAGGATGATTGGCAAATAAGTTGGGCAAGGTATTATAGGTAAGTAGCCCTCTAATCATCATTCCTGCTTTTTGGCCGTCGCCCAATCGTGCCCATAAAGCAGCTCTCCATGGCCAAGTCCAAGAACGACGGCTATCGCCAATAGTCGATTCGACCGTAAAAGGTTTGTCTATATTTTTACCATAATTACCACTCCGGCTTCTTAAGGTTACGATTGCTGCATTTGCCAAGGCTGGTGTAGTGCTTATGCTAATTTCACGACCTGGAAAAACAGCAAAAAGCTGCGAAGTATGCCGATGCTGATCGTTAGGGTCGTCGCGATCTTCTTGCCACTCTTGCAGTTGCCCCCACTTGCCAATTTTATTTGGCGCAAGTTTTTGCTGCATTGAGGCTATTTTTCTTTGATAAGCCGTATCTATACCAAGTTCTTTGGCGGCTATGAGGTAATTTTGAAATAAATCCCATACCAACTGCTGGTCGTGCATTACACCATCTTCTCGGGGGCCATGCTCGGGCGACCAGCCATTGGGCACCATTAATGTGCCTTCTTTACTTAGCTTTAAGCGATCTTCCCAAAACTGGCAAATTTCTTTCAAAATAGGATACGCGGTATCTTTTAAATACGATTTATCTCTCGTAAAATCCCAATGTTCAAATACATGTTGGGTGTACCAAGCACTAGAGGGAATATTCCATTCCCATCCGTTACCTCCAAAAATGCTTTGGCTTGTTCTGGCGGTCCACCCTCGCGTATGCTCGCCAAAGGCCTTCCGTGTAGCTATGCGGCAAGGCTCTTGCGCTGCCACAATAAAATCGATTAAGGGTAGATGACATTCAGACAAATTAGTAGTCTCAGCTGCCCAATAATTCATCTGAATATTGATGTTATTGTGATAATCGCTTGCCCATGCAGGTGTATTGCTATTGTTCCATAAACCTTGCAGATTTGCAGGTAAACCGCCTGGTCGCGAAGAGCTTACCAAAAGATAACGACCGTATTGGAAAAGCAATTCTTCAAGATCCGGATCTTTAGCACCTTGTGCATATTGCTTTAATCTGGCATCGATGGGAAGGATTAGCTGCGATGGCTCTGTTTTTCCAACGTCGATCGTAGCAGCCTGTGTGAGTTTGGTAATATCTTGTAGGTGACGACTTTTTAAGTTAACATAACCTAATTTTTTTGCAGCTTTTAACTCCTTATCCATCCTTGGCATTGGATCTTCTCCTCTCCAGCGCGAAGCATAATCGGCCTTGTAATTGGTGCGTGCATCTAGATATAATGTAATGGAGTTGCAGTTTTTAAAGTGGATAACATTACCTTCAACCCTTACCAAACCGCCCTCTTTAACGAATACCAGTTTTGCCGCATATTTTAATTGATTGGGCATTTCTCCACTAAAACTCAATCCATCTGTACTTGCAGTACTTAACGCGCCTTGTGCCGACCGCATCGAAAGCTTGCCCGATAAAACTGCCTTCTTAGTAGCCTTATACTTAAAAACGATAACTTGATCTGGATAACTGGCAAATGCTTCACGCGTAAACGTTGCACCATTTACTTCGAAAGTAGTAGTATGAATGCCGGTTCGAACATCCAATTCTCTATGGTATATTTTTGCCCCTTCTAGCCCATCAAAATCGAAGATAAACTCCCCGAAATTACGGTAAGAACCGAATCCACGATCGCCAGTCTCATATGCACCGTCCCAATTGTTATCGCCCGACCAAAGACTTTGCTCGTTAAATTGAATACGTTCTGTTTTAATGCCCCCATAGAACATTGCGCCCATTCGTCCGTTACCAATAGGCAACGCTTCCGATTCCCATTTTTCAGCAGGTTGCTGATACCAAAGTTTATCGGTAGGCAAGGATTGTGCTTTTACAGCAATGATACTTAAGGAGAGTAGAAAGGTAATTAGTCGGTTCATCATAAACAAAAGTATAATTTTTCATAGGTATTTAACATTTAGTCTATTCGTACCTTCTTTAGAATCTCTCTAAATAAGATAATGAGATACAGATGATAGCGTTACGCCTTATTTTTTTGTAAATTCGCTACTTAATTGAAGAATAGATTAACTAATTCAGAATATAGATGGCATTTGACATAGAAATGATCAAAAAAGTGTATGCTAATTTTAGCAGTCGTGTAGAAGCGGCTCGCAAAATTGTGGGCAGACCTTTAACCCTTTCAGAGAAAATATTATACACCCACCTTTGGGATGGGAATGCAAAAACAGCTTTCGTTCGCGGAACAGATTATGTAGATTTCGCACCCGATAGAGTAGCTATGCAAGATGCAACGGCTCAAATGGCATTATTGCAATTTATGCAAGCCGGCCGCCCGCAAGTTGCCGTACCCTCTACTGTGCATTGCGATCACTTAATCACTGCTAAATTCGGTGCGGATATCGATTTACCTCATGCCAATACAGAAAGTAAAGAAGTATTCGATTTCTTAGCTTCGGTTTCTAACAAATATGGAATAGGATTTTGGAAACCTGGCGCGGGTATTATTCACCAAGTAGTGTTAGAAAACTATGCTTTCCCTGGTGGGATGATGATTGGTACCGATAGTCATACGGTAAATGCCGGCGGTTTAGGGATGGTTGCTATTGGGGTTGGCGGTGCCGATGCTTGCGATGTAATGGCAGGTTTACCTTGGGAGCTAAAATTCCCGAAATTAATTGGGGTAAAATTAACTGGAAAGTTAAATGGCTGGGCCTCTGCAAAAGATGTAATTTTAAAAGTGGCAGGTATTTTAACTGTAAAAGGTGGTACTGGTGCTATTGTTGAATATTTTGGCGATGGAGCCGAAAACTTAAGCTGTACTGGAAAAGGAACCATTTGTAACATGGGTGCCGAAATTGGCGCTACAACCTCTACCTTTGGGTACGACGCAAGCATGGAGCGCTATTTACGTGCTACTAATCGTGCTGATGTGGCAGATGCAGCGAACGAAATTGCCGAGCACTTAACAGGCGATGCCGAGGTATATGCAAATCCAGAACGTTATTTCGATCAGTTAATCGAAATTAACCTCAACGAATTAGAGCCGTATTTGAATGGCCCTTTTACACCAGATTTAGCAACGCCTATCTCTCAAATGAAAGCAGCGGCCGAAGCAAATGGCTGGCCACTAAAAGTAGAATGGGGGTTAATTGGGTCATGTACTAATTCTTCTTACGAAGATTTATCACGCGCAGCTTCAATTGCAAAACAAGCAATAGATAAAGGTTTAGGTATCAAAGCCGAATTCGGTATTAATCCAGGTTCTGAGCAAGTGCGTTATACTGCTAATCGCGATGGTTTATTAGGCACATTCGAAGATTTAAACGCTACCATCTTTACGAATGCCTGCGGCCCTTGTATCGGAATGTGGGACCGTACTGGCGCAGAAAAAGCGGAAAAAAACACCATCGTTCACTCGTTTAACAGAAATTTTGCGAAACGTGCCGATGGGAATCCGAATACTTTCGCCTTTGTAACTTCACCAGAAATTGTAGCTGCCATTGCGATTGCCGGAAATCTCGGATTTAATCCGTTAACAGATACCCTGACGAATGATAAAGGCGAGCAGGTTAAATTAGATCCACCTCTTGGTGATGAATTACCATTAAATGGTTATGCTGTTGAAGATGCTGGTTTTCAGGCGCCAGCCGAAGATGGTTCTGGTGTACAAGTAATCGTTTCTCCTACTTCTCACCGTTTACAATTATTAGATCCATTTAAAGCTTGGGAAGGCACCGACTTAAAAGGATTAAAACTTCTAATTAAAGCGAAAGGTAAATGCACAACCGATCATATTTCGATGGCTGGTCCGTGGTTAAAATTCCGTGGTCACCTCGATAACATCTCTAACAACATGTTAATTGGTGCGGTAAACTACTTTAACGATAAAACAGACGAGGTTAAAAACGCATTAACTGGCGAGTATGGCCCTGTTCCTGCTACACAGCGCGATTACAAAGCCGAAGGATTAGGTTCTGTAGTGGTGGGTGATGAAAACTATGGCGAAGGCTCATCTCGTGAACACGCAGCCATGGAGCCTCGTCACCTGGGTGTTCGTGCCGTGTTAGTTAAATCTTTTGCCCGCATTCACGAAACCAACCTTAAAAAGCAAGGGATGTTAGGCTTAACATTCGCCGATAAAGACGATTATAACAAAATTTTAGAAGACGATACTATCGATATACTTGGTTTAACCAGCTTTGCACCCAATGTACCTTTAGAAGTAGTTTTACATCATGCTGATGGCACCAAAGAAAGCATCGTAGTAAACCATAGCTACAATGCTCAACAAATAGAATGGTTCAAAGCCGGTGGTGCGTTAAATATTATAAGAAAAGAAGCGGCATTGAAGGCAGCAGGACTATAGATTTTTTCGTCATCTGATGAAGATAATAGGCTAAAACCCCATTGTGAGTAACATCACAATGGGGTTTTTTATTTTAAACGAATTTTTTAGTTGATCTGGAAAAAATTGCTTAGTTTTAACTATGCCTAGTTTCATTCAATCTTTAAAAATTTTCTCCTTTTTGCTATTCATTGCTCTTTCGACCATTAGCAAAGCTCAGATCGTTCTTCCATTTATCGAGAAAGGGGATTTAGTGGTGGTTAATTTGAGTATCAATAATTTGAAAGGTGAGTTTATATTCGACACCGGGGCATCTAATACCGTACTCGACTCGGCTGTTGCAACGAAGTTAGGCTTAAAAGCAGAGGGTACAAATCGCAATTCAAGTACGGGAGGCTCGGCGAATTTTAACTATATCAGTAATCAAAAAATAAGCCTTAACAAAGAAAATGAAATTATTTGTAAGAAAATAATTTTCACCAATCTTAACTCCTTACAAGAGTTGGTTGGTGCGGAGTTCGTTGGCATTATTGGCTACGATATCTTAAAGAATTATATCACTAAAATAGATTATGAGGCACAAACCATTTCACTCTACACTCAGTTAAACAAAACCGAAACAAGAACCTATACTTCTATATCTTTTAATTTTAACAACGGCATTCCAATTCCCCAATTCGATGTTTCCTTCACGTTAAATAATGGAGAGAAATTTACTGGACCAATATTATTTGATAGTGGTGCAGCAGCTACTTTGATGGTGAACACACCTTTTAAAGAAAAAAATCAAATCGCAAATAAAATTGGAAAAACCATTACTTATCAAGGCCAAGATTTGTTCAAGGAAAACAAGTTAGAACAAGGTGGTATAAAATCGATACAAATGGGAACTTATATGTTCGATAATTTACCGGTTACGCTAACGAGTACAAAAGCAGGCGTAAATTCATTCTCTTACTATTTGGGCATTTTGGGAAATAAGGTCATTAATCGTTTTAACGTAATCATAGATTACTCGACCAAAGTAATTTATTTTAAGCCAAATAAGAATTTCGGTTTACCTTTCGAATACATGCTGAGTGGAGTACGCTTTAAAAAAGTTAAAAATCAGATCCAGATTGCATATGTGGTTGTAGGTACTGAAGCCGAAAAACTTGGATTAAAAAAAGACGACCATATCGTATCGGTTGATGGCTATACTGGAAATGATATGGAAGTAATGAGAAAATTAATTCAACAGGAAGGAAAAACGATAAAAATAGCCGCTAAAGGCGTTGATGGAAAAGTGAAAGAAATAAGCTTATTGTTAAAAAAGCTTATTTAATATTTGCCTCTGTCGGATTATCGTAGGTGCTGCAAACACTATTTTTTTTCTACCTTAATACGTACTAAAGCTCGCTTTCTTCTGCCAATAATTTTGTAATTGCTTCTACCTCATTCTCAAAAACATGCAACTGGATTCCACTAATAGAGGCGTCGAACAGAGGCCTTAAACTTGCTGTTGTTTCTCCAGATAAAAAACAACCAAAACCCGCATCTTTTAAACGCGTTAGAATAATATTTGCTTCAATTGGATTTTCGAATGTTTTGTAAACGACAATTTTATCTTTCATAGGGCTAAGTTAGTAAACTAACTTTGGTTTACCATCAACACATTCAATACTTTTAGGTGGAACCATGAACATGCAATCTGACACCATGTCCCATTTCAGGTTAAAAGCCTTTTGTTTATCGGTATAATCTTTAACTTTTTTCAGAAATTCGGCTTCATCTATTTTCGTTGAATAAGCTACATAACCCGTTGGCCCGCCACAAGCTTTATCGCCAAGAGGGGTGAACTTCCAATCAGCTGCATTGGTACATTCAACTTTCGACGACCATTCATCAATATCCTTTTTCAGATTGGCCAATTCTTCTAAATCTTTTTGTTTTGAACTTGAAAAAACTCCTTTTTCGCATGCGGCTAAGCAAAGAAGTAGCAAAATGGGTAGGACTAAAAAAGGTTTCATCATCTTTGTTTATAGTAAAACGAAATTTAGTTTAAAAATGTGACATTCATTTTAGGTACTTGCAACTAGCTCTTCAAAAACCGCTGCCACCAATAGCCTGATTCTTTAATTGTTCTCTTCTGCGTCTTAAAATCATTATGAACTAGCCCAAATCTTGTTTCATATCCCTCGGCCCATTCGAAATTATCCATAAGGGTCCACGCCATGTAACCTGTAACAGCAATGCCTTCATTTTTAGCCCTGAGTAAAGCGGTTAGATACGCTTCAAAATAAGCAATTCGTTCTTGATCGTTAATTATCCCATCAACCAACCTATCGTGAAAAGCAGCTCCGTTTTCGGTTATCATGATATTCTTTACCCCCGGGTAGGCCGCAAATTGTTTAATACTTGTATAGAAACTATCGGCATTAATTTCCCAGCCCATAGCGGTATGTGGTTTTTTTCGGCTTTTTGCCTTTACTTCCCAAGCTTGGATAATGGGCACAAACGCATTAAACTTTATAACTAACGGAAAATAGTTTTGTAGACCGATAAAATCAAAATCGAAAGTCATGCGCTCTTTATGTCGCCAAGTAGAGTTGCCGATGTTAAACTTCTCGAGCACATCCCATTCGGCATCTGGAAATCCCATACCCAATGTAGGTTCAATAAATAATCTATTTATTAGGCAGTCTACTCGTTTTGCAGCGAGTGCATCAGCCAAACCCTCGGTGTACGGAATAATTTCTGAGCACGAAAAAGTAGTTCCTATGTTTGCGCCGTTAACTTCTGCTCTTATTACCCTACCTCCATCGGCCTGTGCAATGGCGGTATGTTGTACCGCAGCAAGGAAATTATGCAAGCCTGTTTCGCCAGGTGCATGAATGCCTAGCATATAGCCTAATGAGGTAAAGCCAAAAGGTTCATTAATGATGATCCAATTTTTAACTTTATCGCCATATGTTTTTGCACAAAGTAATACAAACTCATTAAAATAAGCATTGATGCTAAAGGAAGTCCACCCCCCCTCTCTAGAAAGTGCCTCAGGCAAATCCCAATGGTACAAGGTGATATAAGGTGTTAATCCTAACGATAAACACTCATCAATAACCTGATGATAAAATAGTATGCCATCTTGATTAACCTCTCCTGTACCCGTAGGTAAAACCCTAGACCAGGCTATCGAGAAACGAAATATTTTAAATCCTAACGTTTTTACTAAAGCAAGGTCTGCTCGGTATTGATGATAAAAATCGCATGCCATTTCAGGATGGTGACCCTTTTTTATTTTGCCCTTACGCTTAGAAAACGTATCCCAAATTGATTGGCCCCTTCCATCCGTATTTGCTGCACCTTCTATCTGAGCAGCTGCCGTCGCAATTCCCCACAAAAAATGATCCCCAAAATCAGTAGCTTTTATCATGAGATTTAATTAACTAAGGTGGTGATCTATTATTAACTTAGTGTTAAGTGATTGGTATCATACGCTTTAACCACCGAGAACAAGAGTTAACTCAGTGAAAAAAGAGGTTTACACCCCATTCTCAGTGTAAACGATATTTATTCCAGCGATAACCCAATCTCTTTCAATAAAATCGCCGCATTAAAAATGGTACACGGCCCACCCTTTAATTTATAGTCGAACTCCATTTCGCCTTGGTTAATCTGTATATCAAAATGAAAATTACGGATACTTCGATCATATAGGTCTTTTAACTCCGACAATTGTAAATCGTGCGTTGCAAATAGCGTTGAGGTTTTTAAGTAGATTAATCGTTCAATAAACACCTTCGAACCCATAAATTTATCCCTACTATTGGTACCTCGCAACATTTCGTCAATTAAAACGAAAGCATTTTCATGCAGAGCAACTTGGGTTAATATCATTTTTAATCGATTTAACTCGGCTTTAAAGGTCGACGTATTCTCATTTAACGAATCTTTAATTCGCATATAGGTTAGCAACTTAAAAATAGAAAGTTGCATTCGTTCAGCACAAACAGGTGCGCCAAGGTAAGCTAAAACCATATTAATACCTACCGTACGCAGAAATGTACTTTTGCCAGCCATGTTCGAGCCGGTTATGATATCGACAGTTGGTGAAGCAGATACATCAAAGTTATTGTCTACTCTTTTTATGGAGGGAATGAGTGGGTGGCCAAGTGCCTGTGCAGAGAAGAAAAAATCATCTTCGATAACTGGAAATGTCCAATTTGGATGGTTATGTGTTAACGTGCTAATGGCAATCAGTTCTTCAAAACTGCCAATACGATCTAAACCATTCTCAACTTTTGACGCGGCCGCTTTATGCCATTGATCTATTTTAATACAGCACCTTAAATCCCATAAAAAGAAAAAATTTAATAATGCACCTAGTAAAATATTTAACCTAGCATCAAAAGCTTGGATAATTTTGGCTAACTTTTTAATCTCTTCGCTTACTTTATCACTCGATTCAAAAAGATTTTTTATGTAAGGGCTTTCCCATGCTTTTGCTTCTGTCCAGCCAATAGCCTCTGCATAATCGTTCAACACCAAAGCACTTCCGCTAAAACCATAATACACTGCATTAATCCATTTTGTGTAATAATACATGATAGATGCATGAATTAAGGCCACCAACGACAAAAATCCCCATAGTTTTCCGCCAAATAAAACCGCTAAAACCAACAAAGAAATAGTAAGGATTGGGAGTAATTTTACATACATCCTCAAAAGTTTGTTTTGGGTAAAAAGTAACTGCTTAGCCAATTGCTCTTTCAATTTATATTTTAGCTCTTCGATCTTACTAACATTGTGTCCTTTTAAATTTGCTCTAAACTTAAAAGTAGTATCAATTTCGGTTAAAATTTCTTTTACCGCAGCTTGCCTGTCCAAAATGGTATGTTTATCCATTTCTTTACTCAGGTGGCGTGCCAATTCCTCGAGGCCCCTTTTTGTGGTGCAACGATTAATTAGTTCGTATAAGGATGAGTTCCCAAAAATATCTAAATCTGATTCGTATGGATGATTGTTGTCTGCAAAATCACCACCATTGGAATAGCCATTTTCTTTTCCATTTATTACAAGTATTTCGTTTTGATAAATCCATAACAAATTTTTCAAATACGTTTCGTGTTTGCTTAATACATTCTGATTTTTAACAACCACTACAAAAACTGCAATTGGTATAGCTAAAGAAATCCCTAAAATAAATGTTATTGTATCACTATCGGAACTTACAAACCCAATAAATAAAGCTATTTCTACGATCAATAACGCAACTCTAATAAAAGAAAAGCGATCGATTTTTGCCTTAACTGCCGTGATATTGATTTTAGTATCTGATAATAAACTTTCGTATTTGGTTAATATTTCTTGCTGAGTTTTAAACATTATATTTGGGAAGATTATTTGGTAAAGATAGCTATTAAACTAAAATGAAGATTACGTTAATTGCCATAGGTAAAACCGAAGACAAATATTTAATTGAGGGGATTGAAAAATACCTTAATCGATTAAAACACTATATAAATTTTAACTTGGTAATTATTCCTGATGTTAAAAACACAAAAAATTTAACCGAAGCACAGCAGAAAAACAAAGAAGCCGAAGCCATTCTTAAACAAATTACAAATAGTGATGTTGTGGTATTAATGGATGAGAAAGGTAAAAAGCACAGTTCGGTTTCCTTTGCGAATTATTTAAACAAGCAAATGGTTGGCAGTGTGCAACATTTAGTGTTTACTATTGGTGGCCCTTATGGTTTCGACGAGAGCATTTACAAACGAGCAAACGCGACTATTTCTTTATCGGATATGACATTTTCACATCAAATGGTACGGTTATTTTTTGTGGAGCAATTATACCGGGCGTTTACGATTTTAAAAAATGAGCCCTATCACCATGCGTAAGTATGGAATCAAAACAATTTAAACATCATTCTTAAAAAAGAATCTATGTTACCTAGCGATTATAAAAGAAAATATAAATTCAGAACGAATACGTCTAAAGAGAGAAGGTACTTCAATATAGCGATTTGGGTTACGCTTATCGTGTTGATGATCTTGTGGTATTTGATTAACTAATTAGCAAATTTGCTAATTAGCTAATCAAGAAAATTAAACGCCTTTCTTACTTGTCATGCTCGCCTTTTTCGGCGGTGCCGACGATTTTGCGGTTGGAGCTTTTGCGTTATTAGGTTTAGCTTTTATAGTAGCTTTTGGTTTCAAATCTATCTTATCTTCTACGTTTACTGCTTCTTCTTCTAAACTTGGTGCAGCTTCAGTAAATAAGGGTAAATCCTTTAACAAATTATACCATACTATTATTTTCTTCATATCTGAAGAATATACTTTTTCTTTGTCGTACCCTGGGGCAACCTCGTCAAAAAATGCCTTTAATGCATTTCCATCAACTTTAGCGTCGGGAACATTTTTATGACCTGCAATTTTAGCAAGTACATCAATTAATTTTATTTCTTGTTCTTCACCGTAAATGGTAATATCTTCTAATGAAGCCAATTTCGTTGTCGAAACGTTTGCAACAATTTTTAATTTTTGTGCATCTAAGCCTTCTAAAACATAACCGCCTTTGTTCTGACCAATTAGTTTAAATAATCCAGGCCTACCCGATACTGCTACAATTCCTCTTAAGTTCATATTTATTAGTATAGCGTAGTGAGTATTTCGTAGTGCGACTGATCTCAGCACGCAATACGCTACACTCATTACTATTTAGTCTTCTATAAGTTCAATACTCGTAATCTTATCGCCTTGTCTAATCTCGTCTACAATGTCAACATTCTCAACAACCTTGCCAAAACAGGTATGATTACGGTCTAAATGTGCTGTATTTGCTCTGCTATGGCAGATAAAAAACTGCGATCCACCAGTATTTCTACCTGCATGAGCCATTGATAACACACCGCGATCGTGATATTGATTTTCGCCATCCAACTCACAATCTATCTTATACCCTGGGCCACCAGTTCCCGCCAAATGTGCTTTTGCAGGATCTTTCGAATTCGGGCATCCACCTTGTACCATAAAATTTGGAATTACACGATGAAAAGAAATACCATCATAAAAGCCTTCACTAGCTAGCTTTTTAAAATTTGCAACGGCTTTTGGAGCATCATTTTCATAAAACTCAACCGTCATATTGCCCTTTTCGGTTTTAATTATTGCTTTACTCATAAATCTATTTGTGAGCGGCAAATTTAGTAAATAGAAACGATTAGCTACACTATTCGTGTATAAATCCTGTTAAGAAAGTTAAATTCATATAGAATAGTGTATTTTAACGTTTTAAAAGCAATATAATTTTAAAATGGACTGCAAAAAATTTACATTCGTTTGGGATTTCATATGATGAACTTGAAGAAATTTAATCTTTTACTGTTATTTACGCTTTTCTTTTTTGTGGCGCGGGCATCTTCTATTCTAATTTATATGGACGAGGGCCAGAAAAACCATTTAAAGGCTTATGGAATTGCCTATTGGAGCATAAAGCAAAAAGTTGAGGTAGATTGGCTACTTAATTATCGTGGGGGCAGCTTTTTAGTGAAATATGTAAAAGCAGTAGAAGATGAGTGTAAAATACGTGGGGTTTCTTACGAGGTTCTTGCCGACGGCAAAACAAATGCAATACTAAACGAAATCAGTAATCCAGATGTGAACATGGAGATGGTGAAGTTAGAAAAAGAGCCTAAAATTGCCGTATACTCTCCAAAAAGCAAATTGCCATGGGACGATGCGGTAACTTTAGTACTTACGTATGCCGAAATACCGTACGATATTATCTACGATGATGAGATTTTAAGAGATAAGCTAACCTCATACGATTGGCTACATTTACACCATGAAGATTTTACTGGGCAATATGGCCGTTTTTGGACGAATTATAGAAATGCCTCCTGGTATCAAGATGATGTAAAGTATCAAGAAGCAGCAGCAAAACGGAATGGATTTAAAAAGGTTTCTGAGATGAAACTTTCCGTAGCAAAGCATATCAAAGAATTTTGCGCCGGAGGAGGGTTTCTCTTCGCCATGTGCTCTGGAACGGATAGCTTCGACATTGCTCTGGCTGCCGAAGGCGTAGATATTTGTGAAAGTATGTTCGATGGTGACGGAACTGACCAAAATGCACAACAGAAAGTAGATTACAATAAAAGTGTTGCTTTTAAAGATTTTAGATTGGAAATGAATCCTGAGCAATATGAATTTTCCGATATCGATGTCACCCGATCACGTAATTTTAATGAATCGAACGACTTTTTTACGCTATTCGATTTCTCTGCGAAATGGGATTTAGTACCTACTATGCTAACCCAAAATCACGAAAAGGTAATCAAAGGCTTTATGGGACAAACTACAGCATTTAAAAAGAGCTTAATTAAGCCAAGTATCACGGTTTTAGGCGAAAATAAAGGCGGTGCCGAAGTACGCTATTTGCATGGAGAAATTGGCAAAGGACAATTTACATTTTACGGCGGTCACGATCCCGAAGATTATCAACATCAAGTAAGCGACCCCCCTACAGATCTAAGTTTACACCCCAACTCTCCTGGTTATCGTTTAATTTTAAATAATGTATTGTTTCCTGCCGCAAAGAAGAAGCCGCAGAAGACGTAGTCTTTATGTAATCTTAAGTCTGTAGTCATACGTCTTAAGTCAATTTTACCTCTTGATATACACTCCAGACTGACGACTCAAGATCCCCTTCCTAGTCATAAAAATTCCAAGTTAACCCAAACTTAAATAACTTATCTTGCATGGGATAATCGTTAACAGTATAATATCCGTTAGAAAATAACTTTTGGTTGGCATAATCATATTTAATAAACAAATTTGCTCTACGTAAGCTGGCTTTTACCCAAACATCTATAACGGGCTTCGAACTAAAACGAACAGAGGGGCCATTATAAAACTGGCTTGCTGCTGGCGAATAAGACAAAGCAGTATACATCGTATTGTATCTTACATCGAAACCAATTTGCGTTTTCAACACCTTAAAAAAGGTTTGATCCTTATATAAACTGTTAAAGGTATACACTTCTGGTGTTCTTAATAGGTTTTCGCTATCGGTTTTTTGATAAACCACATAACCATCGAGGTGATAGCTTCTAAAGGTAAATCTTTTACCAACACTAACTTTTAACAGATTAATTGGTGAACTTTCTTGCATTGGGATAATACTTTTGTCGGTAGCTCCCTGGCCAAAATATAAATAGTTATCAATCAAATAATACCCTGCACTTGCATCAAATTTTAATGCGTCGTTTACATAGGCAAAAGATAAATTTACAATTTTAGTACGATCCAAATTATTTCGTTCATTCCATTGGTAATGATTACCTTTATACTCGTTAAAAATTTCTTCTGGAGATTTATTTTGAACATAGGCACCCATTACAATTCGCCCTGCTTTTTTACTAAGGAGCAAATTACTTTTTGCCTCATACATAAAATCGCCTATATTTCTGCCTTGGAAAATCTGTTGTACGTTTAAATCAAGATCTACTTTGTTGCTGAAACGATAAGTTAAATCGCCCAACAAAGTTACATTTTGAAAAGTATCATATTCATCAAAGAAATTTGTCATATCTCTTTTTACACCGAATTGAGCATAATAGTACAAATCGTGTTTAATTCCAGCATCAATTTTAAGTTCGTTCTTAATGATCGAATTCCCTTTTGCACGCAGAAAAAAACTATAGATAAACTCGTTTTGAATATGCTTTACACTCGTGGAGTCGTTTGTGAAAACCGGATCATATAGCGTTGCTACAGGTAAAACTCTGACTACATCCGATTCAGTTTCATCCTTTTTAAAAGAGTAAGCGCTATTGTCGTAAATAAATGTATGCGAAATTTTATTCGTTGGTAAAATATTCTGTGCGGTATTTTTTCCTGTACTATCTATTCGGCCCACAAAATAGCTTTGCTTTATTAAGAAAGAATTCTTTTTCCAAAACTGCTTTGCAGTATAAAGGCGAACTGATTCGGCTAGTTTATCTACCAGTTGATTGCCGCCTGGCGAGAAAATTTCTTGATTAATAATGGAGCCGTTTTCTTGCGCTTTTAATGTATTGAAAACGCCATCTACCCATAAATTATATCGGTTATTTGGCGATTCATACCAGGTAAAGAACGAAGCATTTAAGTGGTCACCCCGCTGATGATTATACACCCCATTTGCACCGATGCGATTATAATTCGCTCCAGCATTCCAGTTTTTCTTGATATTTTGGGTGTGGATAAGCTTCAACATTTGCTCTTTATCTCCACCACTTAGATAAAATACACTGGTAAATTGTGTTCTTGCTTTGTAGAAACGAACGTCTTCGTGATTTAGCACATAATAATCAAACGAGTGAAAACCAGCGTCGAAACCTATGGTTTTAGGAGGGTCGAACAAAAGGGATTTTGCAGCTAGGCCTAAATTGCCTGTACCCACAGTTGGGCTTCTGGGTTGAACCAGCGGACTAAAATTTTGTACACCAACTAAACTGGTATCGATCGGAAGAGTTTGGATACTATCTTTTGTTAATTTTAAGGTAGTGTAGCGAATGTACTTTGAATTAAATACAATCGAGTCTTTTTCGCCATCTACTACTTTACGCAACGAATCTTGCACTTTTCTATTTGCATTAATCGTAGTCTTTAAGTCCTGCGAAAAAGCAGTCGAAAAGCAAACAAATAGTCCTAAAAAACTAAATATAGCTGTTATCTTACGCATTATAAAACGGAGATTAATTTGCTCAAAATCGTAGTCATTTTAGGCTCTGCCTTTGCTGCCGTTTCTATTATTTCTTCTAAACTAACAGGCAATAAAATTTCTGGAAAACCCTCATCGGTTAAAACCGAAATGGCAAAAACTGGCAAGTTCATGTGATTAGCAACGATAATTTCGGGTACCGTACTCATTCCTACAGCATCCCCACCAATAATTCTTAAATACTTATACTCTGCTTTTGTTTCTAAATTCGGGCCAGTAACGGCTACATAAACACCTTGGTGACAGGTAATGTTTTGATCCTTTGCAATTTTTAACCCTTCGTTAATTAATTTTCGATTATAAGGTTCGCTCATATCTGGAAAACGCGGACCAAGATCCGAATCGTTTATTCCGCGAAGTGGACTTTCAGGTTGGAGGTTAATATGATCGTTTATAATCATTAAATCTCCTTTCTTAAACTGCGGATTTAATGAGCCCGCAGCATTTGAAACCAATAGATGTTTTATTCCTAAAGATTTTAACACACGAATTGGGAAGGTAATTTGCTTCATACTATAACCTTCGTAATAATGAAGCCTTCCTTGCATCGCTACTACTTTTTTCCCTTCTAATTCTCCAAAAATCAATTTCCCAGAATGAAATTCTAAGGTCGAAATTGGAAAATTCGGAATACTCGAATACATAATACTATGCGAAACTTTAATCTCCCTCACCAAACCGCCAAGGCCAGTACCCAATACAATTCCAACTTCTGGCTCAAAATCGCCTATTTTACGCTTTAAGTATTCAATCGATTCGTTTAGCGCTTGCAACATAGTCTAATATATTTTTATCAAAGGTAAATTTATCCTTTTTGGCCAGTTCAATTTCAATTGGCAAGTAGAATATTGGCAAATTTAACAGTAAATCTCTTAAATTAACATCTAATAAACGCTTACTATCCTTTTCTGTTGTGATGATGGTTTTTTCCTTTGCAGGATGTGCACGAAAAGCATTAACCAAACCTTTTATATTATCGCTCGTAAATTGATGGTGATCTGGATATCGGAAGGAAATAATTTGATCGGAAAGTTGTTTCAAATGATCAAGCAGCGGTTTTGGATTCGCAATTCCTGTAAGCAAAAATATAACCTGACCGTTAACTTCTGGTCCAATTTGATGATCCATCACCCCCACGAGTTGTCCATATCGTATTGAAGAAAAAGAGATTCTTTGCTCTATTGTTAAATCGATTTTTTTACGAATAGCAATCTGGTCTACAATATTAACCGGTACTGGACTCTTAGTTACCAAAACAGCATTAGCCCGATTATATCCTGAAAAAGATTCGCGCAAATTGCCGGTTGGCAATAAAAATTGCCATCTAAACAATTTATCGAACTCGAACAATACTAAATTAAATCCTGCTTTTACAGCCCGGTGTTGGTACGCATCATCCAGTAAAATCACATCATGGGTGCTTATTAATTGATTAATTCCATACACTCTGTCTTCACAAACGGCTACCGTTACATTTTTAAACTTATGATAGTATTGCAAAGGCTCATCACCCACGGTTTGTGCTGTAGAATGTTGATCGGCCAAACCAAAACCCTTTGTTTTACGACCATAACCACGACTTAAAATCGCAACTTTATAATCAGCTAACAATCTAACCAGGTACTCGGTTGTAGGCGTTTTTCCAGCTCCACCAATCACCAAATTGCCAATACAAATAATCGGAATATCGAACGATGTGGATTTAAAAAAACCCCAATCATACAGCTTGTTCCTTATTTGAGTAATGAAACCATAAATAATGGAAATAGGAAATAGGAAATAGCGTAAAATAGAAATCATATCTGCGCTCAAAAGTAGGGATAAAACTATAAATCCTATAATCTTAAAATCCTAGTCCTTATCTTTGTATCCAAATTAATTTTTATGCTTAAAGGATTTTTCAACGTACCAACCCCTATCAACGAACCAATTTTAGGTTATGCACCTGGAAGTAAAGAGCGAGAATTGTTAAAAACTGCATTAGCTGATGCACGTGCAACTGTAATTGATATCCCGATGTATATTGGAGCAGAGGAGGTTCATACCGAGCAAAAAGGTAAAGTTACCCCCCCTCACGACCATCAACATGTGTTGGCTCATTTTAGCAAAGGAAATAAAAGTCATGTTACTCAAGCAATTGATGCAGCTTTAGCCGCAAAAGCAGATTGGGAAAATTTAGCATGGGAACATCGCGCTGCGATTTTCTTAAAGGCTGCCGATTTAATAGCTGGCCCATACCGTTATAAATTGAATGCTGCCACCATGCTTGGTCAGAGCAAAAATGCTTATCAGGCAGAAATCGACTCAGCGTGTGAATTAATAGATTTTCTACGTTTCAACGTAAGTTATATGTCTGAAATCTACAAACAACAACCTCCAGTTTCGCCAAAAGGCAGCTGGAACAGAGTTGAGCAACGTCCGCTAGAAGGATTTATCTTTGCCTTAACACCATTTAACTTCACCGCAATTGCAGGTAACTTGCCTACTTCTTGTGCCATGATGGGCAATGTAGTGGTTTGGAAACCAGCTAACACGCAAATTTTTGCAGCCAATGTATTGATGCAAATTTTTAGAGAAGCAGGTTTGCCAGATGGTGTAATTAATTTAGTATATGTATCTGGTCCAGATGCCGGTGATGTGATTTTTTCTCATCCAGATTTTGCAGGTATCCACTTTACAGGCTCAACTGGTGTATTCCAAGATATATGGAAAACCATTGGCAATAACATCCATAAATACAAAACTTACCCTCGTATTGTAGGCGAAACCGGCGGAAAAGATTTTATTTTAATACATGGCTCTGCTGATCCAGAAATTTCAAGCACAGCCATTATTCGTGGCGCTTTTGAGTACCAAGGACAAAAATGTTCGGCAGCGTCAAGAACTTATATCGCCAAAAGCGTATGGCCAAAAATTAAAGAATACATGCTTCGCGATTTAGCGACCTTTAAAATGGGTGGAACTGAAGATTTTAGCAACTTCATTAATGCAGTTATCGACGAAAAATCGTTCAACAGCTTAACTAAATATATCGATGCCGCCAAAAAAGATAAAGGCGTAGAAATTATTGCAGGTGGCAATTACGATAATAGCAAAGGATATTTTATCGAACCTACGGTATTAGTGGTCGATGATCCTAAATACACCACCATGTGCGAAGAGCTGTTCGGACCAGTGTTAACCGTTTTTGTATATGATGATAAAGACTTCGATAAAACATTAGACATTATTGATACTACTTCTATATATGCTTTAACAGGCGCTGTAATTGCTCAAGATCGTTATGCCATAGAAAAAGCTACACAACGCTTACGTAATGCAGCGGGTAACTTCTATATTAATGATAAATGTACTGGAGCAGTAGTTGGTCAGCAGCCATTCGGTGGTGCTAGAGGAAGTGGAACTAACGATAAAGCAGGCTCGATGATTAATTTATTACGTTGGGTTTCACCTCGTACCATTAAAGAAACTTTTGATCCACCAAAAGACTATAGATATCCATTTTTGGCAGAGTAAAGTTTAATTAGCTAATTAGCGGATGTGCTAATTAGCTAATTAAAATTTTTTTTTACAAACTTACCTTAAACGCTGGAGAAACATCATCACCACTATAACTGCTTACCTTTAAATCTTTAATTAAGCCTGTTTTTAAGCTATAGACCCATGCATGAACAGCCAATTCTTGTCCGTTTGCCCACGCATTTTGCACAATAGAGGTATTAACTACATTGGCTGCACCTTCTATAGCATTTAATTCTACCAATCTATTCGATCTTGCTTCAGGATCTTTAATTGTTCCCATTTCTCGCTCGTGCATGCGATAAACATCTCTGATATTCCTTAACCAGTTATCAATAATACCCACTTGCTTATTGCCTAAAGCCGCATTTACACCTCCACAGCCATAATGTCCGCAAACAATTACATGTTTTACTTTTAAAACATTAACCGAGTAATCCAATACGCTCAACATATTCATGTCTGTATGAACCACTACATTGGCAATATTTCGGTGAACAAAAATGTCTCCAGGCAAAGTATTCGTAATTTGATTTGCTGGTACACGACTATCAGAACAGCCTATCCACAATACTGGTGGATTCTGACCAGCTGATAATTTATCGAAATAGTTAGGGTCTGATTTAATCATATCCTCAACCCAGTCTACATTGCCTTGTAATAAACTTTTATAGGTAATATCTTTAGTTTCTATTGTTTTTGCGCACATAATTTACTTATTAACCATTTAATATATTTAGCAACAATCAAATATCTTCGTCATTAATGCTATAACCAACTTACAATACCTGTTTCAACATCGTAATTGGCACCCACTATCTTTATCTTCCCATCTTTTTCCAATTGATTTAAAGTGGTACTTTGGCTACGAATATCTGCAATGGTTTGCTTAACATTATGCACGTTCAACCGCTCCAACAACTCATCATTTTTAGATGAGCGCTCCTCTCCTTCTGTGATAATTTTTTCAATAATTGGGTTAAAATGATCTACTAAATGCTTTAGATTTTCCATTCCTGTTTCGCGAATGGCAGCAGCATCTAATCCTCCTTTTAAAGCACCGCATTTTGAGTGCCCTAAAACAACAACTAATTTAGACCCTGCTACGTTACACCCAAATTCCATTGAACCCAAAATATCTTGGTTTACAAAATTCCCAGCAATTCTCACACTAAAAATATCACCTAAGCCTTGGTCAAAAATCAATTCTGCTGAGGTACGACTATCAATGCAACTCAATATTACTGCGAAGGGCCATTGCCCTGCTCTAGTATCATTTACTTGAGCTAATAAATCTCTGTTAGCTTTTAAATTTTGTACAAACCTAGCATTACCCTCCTTTAATATTTCAAATGCTCTTTCTGGGGTAATTGTTGCTTGCGTTTCTGAGGTATGTGCCTTCATTTTTCTTAATTATTAATTTCTTCTACAATCTTGTTATTTAATTTAGGCACATTGTAATGGCTTTTAATATGCTCTAAAGTTACAATAATGCCTTTGGTATACGCATTATGTTTGTAATTAAATATAGTTTCTAAAACATCAGGATCTATGTATCGTGAATTAGATCCATCTATAACTACATTCGTTTCGGCAGGTATTCCAGTTAGCAATACCTGTATTGCCGCCTTGTTTAAGAATGAGACTTCTTCTGCAAGTTTAATTCTGAGGTTCTTTTTATTTCCTTCTTCCTGTATTTTATAAAAATATGGATTTCGCATATTGGTACGAAGCAAGTAAAAAATAGAAACTAACATCCCTACTGCAACACCTTTTAATAAATCGGTAAATACCACTGCCACTACCGTTAACACAAATGGAATAAACTGGTTCCATCCTTTATGATACATGTGTTTAAACAGCGATATTCTTGTTAATTTATAACCTGTAACCAAAAGTATGGCGGCTAGACAGGCAAGTGGAATCATATTAATTAGCGTTGGAATAAACAACAACGACAGCAAGAGCATTAAACCATGATAAACCGCCGACATTTTTGTTCTTGCTCCAGAATTTACGTTTGCCGAGCTTCTCACAATCACAGAGGTCATAGGCAAACCACCCAACATACCGCTCGTAATATTTCCTATCCCTTGTGCAATTAGCTCCCTATTTGTAGGGGTTACCCGTTTAATAGGGTCAATTTTATCTACAGCCTCCACACCGAGCAGGGTTTCTAAACTCGCCACAATAGCAATTGTTCCGCCTATAATCCACACCTCCTTATTCCCTATCGCGTTAAAATCGGGCATACTAAATAGGCTCGAAAACTCACTCCAACTATTCACCACAGGAATAGCTACCATTTGCTCTGGTTTTAAGGCATAAGGTGTGCCTTGAAATACTAAACTTAACACAACACCAAGCACGACCACCACTAATGGAGCAGGAACTACATTTAGCTTTTTAACTTTTGGCCAAAACACAAGGATTAAAATAGCCATTAGGCTGATCACTATAGCTGCTATGCTGAAATGGCTTAATGCATTCCCAATTGCTGAGAATGTATTTTGATCATCGCCTTGAAAAAATTCTTCATCTCCCAAGAAATCACTATCCACACCTAAAGCATGAGGCAATTGTTTTAAAATTAGAATTAATCCAATTGCCGCTAACATGCCTTCGATTACACTCGAGGGAAAATAATTTCCAATAGTGCCGGCCTTAATAAGGCCGAGCACCAATTGAAACGCACCCGCCAAAACCACAGCAAGTAAAAAGGTGGGGTAACTCCCCAACTGGGCAATTGCACCCAATACAATAACGGTTAAGCCAGCTGCCGGACCACTCACACTTAATTGCGAGCCACTCAGAAAGCCTACAACTATTCCGCCTACTATACCCGCAATTAACCCTGCAAATAAAGGTGCACCAGACGCCAATGCAATTCCTAAACATAGTGGTAATGCTACCAAGAATACAACAATACTCGAGGGTAGATCGCGCTTTAAATTCTTTTTTAATATATATTTTTTCACTTCGAACCTAGATGTATTCGACTTTCCACTTTCCATAAAACATGCGTTAAATTTTGCTAATTAATATGAAGGTAAGTTTGTTTTACCTGTTATATTGACTACGCAATGCAACTAGGTATACTACCAGTAAGCTACATCGCTATTTCTTAAAATACTACATCGCTTCGAAAAAAACCCCGAATAAACGACGTAACCATCACAAGTATTTTGCTAAAATCGTAATGATGAACTTATGATATGTTCATCACTGATTAAAACCTACTTGATACTGATGGAAATAAAAAATTATGAAAAGTTGGGTGGAGGTGTGGGTACAGAAGGATGATAGGGATCTACGTACCGTCTTGAATGATTGATAAAGCTATTGGTTATTCCTTTTGAAATGAGTAAGGGAATATAGCTTAAATCATAGCGTTGAAACATTAATTTTTGATCACCAAACTTAACACTTGCTTTACTGGTATCGTCTCCACTGTTTTCGTTTTCGAGCTGCATAATGACAGCATTCATCAAATTCTTATCCAAATGGGCAAAAAATACCGGTGCACCAGAAATTACCATCTTTGCAGTAAAGATGCCCATGAAGGCTAATACAATAAGTACTCGATATTTTCTTAGAAACATTTTTGTTAGTCGGTTTTCTTCAATTCTTCAAAAGTAGTTCCAAAACAATCAGAATGACAAATTTTTAAGTAATAAAAATGTAATATAAAACGGATTTTTTACAAAAAAGGATTTTCTTAACTGTAATTTAGCCGTTCAATCCTGTAAATATGATGAGAAAACTTCTATCTTTTTTATTCCTAACGTGCCCTATTTTAGTCTGTGCCCAAAATAATAATGCACCTTCATCTTACGATGTGCACGATATTAAAATAACTGGCTACTTACAAACTCAGTTCCAAAAAGCACAATCTCCAGGCATTTCCTCTTGGTCTGGGGGCGATTTCGACAAAAATGCAGATAATCGCTTTATGATTAGACGTGGCCGATTAAAAATAGATAGAGTTGATAAATTTTCGAGTATTGTTTTTCAATTAGATGGTACACAAGATGGGGTACGATTAATGGATGCTTTTATCCAACTTCATGCGCCAACACTTCCGGATTTCCGCTTTACTGCTGGATTATTTAATCGACCTTTTGGTTATTCCATTGTTTATTCTTCGGGTTATCGAGATTTTCCTGAGCGTGCAAGAGTCTTTCAAACCCTCATGCCCAGAGAAAGAGACTTAGGTGCAATGATTAGCTTTCAGCCGAAAAAAATCGCCAAATTTTTAACTGCAGAGCTGGCGATGGTAAACGGTAGTGGTTTAAGTGCAAAAGACTACGATTCGGGTAAAGATTTTATAGGTAATCTGAATTTTAAATTTGATAGCCTTGCCAACAAAAAACTACAACTAGGCTTTGGCGTATCCTTTTATAATGGCACGGTTCGAAGCAATACCAAAACTTATTACACTCCCAAAAATGATGGTTTTGATGTAAATACATCAGCCAAAAATGAAAATAGCCACGTGAGGCGCGATTATTACGGTGCAAATTTTCAAATCGAATACGATAGCCCTTGGGGCATCACCGCATTCAAAACCGAATACATTTATGGCAAACAACCGGGAGTTGGTGCATCTGCAAGCATCACAGGACCAGCGGCAAGTACGAGTTTTAATACACAACCCACTGGAAATTTGTATTTACGAAACTTTAATGGCTATTACTTTTGGCTAACACAACGTATCGCTAAAACAAAGTTTACCGCATTAATAGCCTATGATGTTTATGATCCAAATACAGATGTAGAGGAAGATGAGATCGGAATACTAAGCAACAACACTACGGCAGGAGATATAAAATTTAGTACGCTTGGTTATGGAATTACCTATGGTATAAATGCTAGGCTTAAGCTAACTTTGTATAATGAAAATGTAACGAATAAAGCGACACAGCTTAGTAATTATACAAGTGATTTAAAAGACGATGTTTTTACAACACGTTTGCAATACAGATGGTAAAGTTATCAACCATTACACAATAAGTGACTCTTTAAATTTATCTTTATTTAAATAAGGATGTGATGGGCAATATTAAACTTTTTGAGCAAAAACAGGTGCGAAGTTATCGGGATGAAAAAGAAGAGCAATGGTATTTTTCTGTTATTGATGTGGTTGAGGTGTTAACTGGGAGTACAATTCCGAAAAGGTATTGGAGTGATTTAAAAAAGAAGCTTGCATTAGAAGGAAGTGAAGTGTACGATAAAATCGTACGGTTGAAAATGCTTGCAGAAGATGGAAAAAGCAGGGAAACCGATGTCGCAAATACAGCAATATTACTCCGAATTATCCAATCTATCCAAAGCCCAAAAGCCGGACCCTTTAAACAATGGTTGGCGAAAGTCGTTTACGAACGAATGCAAGAGATTGCAAATCCAGAACAAAGCTTAGCACGTGCCAGAGAGAATTGGCAAAAGCTAGGTCGCAGTCAAAAATGGATTTAACAAAGAATGACTGGACAAGAAGCTCGAAATAAACTTACTGATTATTGGAAAGATAATGGGGTCGCAAAAAATAATGAATTTGCATTAACTAACATCATACATGAAAAAGGTTTAAAATCTCATAACCTAAGCGACCACATGTCTGAAGCCGAGCTAATTTTTACTGCTTTAGCCGAACTTTCGACAAGACAAATAGCAGAAACAGATGAGGCTAAATGAGTTGTTGAGAATGCTAAAGCAAGCAAGAAAGGCGGCGCTATCGCAAAAAATGCTAGATTTGCTTTGGAAGCAAAAACTGGAAAAAATGTGGTAACTGGAGAGAACCTTTTGCCTCCAACACATCAAACCAAAAAATTGAAACCGAAATTCGATGAAGAATAAAATAGAAACCCTCCAAAACAAAATAAAAGAAGCCAACTTAGGTGGTGGCGAGGCCAGAATTGAGAGTCAGCATAAAAAAGGTAAACTTACAGCCCGTGAGCGCATTCATTTTTTATTAGATGAAGGCAGTTTTGAAGAAATAGGCATGTTAGTAACTCACCGCAGCACTGATTTTGGGATGGAGCGTGAAAAATATTTAGGTGATGGCGTGGTAACTGGCTATGGAACCGTAAATGGTCGCCTAACCTATGTTTTTTCTCAAGATTTTACTGTTTTTGGGGGATCATTATCAGAAACACACGCTGAAAAAATTTGCAAATTAATGGAGATGGCTATGAAGAACGGTGCGCCATTAATAGGGTTAAATGATAGTGGAGGCGCTCGTATTCAAGAAGGTGTAGTCTCATTAGGCGGTTATGCGGATATTTTTTATCGCAATGTACAAGCATCGGGTGTAATCCCTCAACTTTCGGCCATTATGGGGCCATGTGCAGGCGGCGCAGTTTATTCACCCGCCATAACCGATTTCATCTTAATGGTAGAAAACACCTCTTATATGTTCGTTACTGGACCGAATGTGGTGAAAACGGTGACGCATGAAATTGTAACTTCTGAAGAGCTAGGTGGCGCAACTACCCATGCAACCAAATCGGGTGTTACGCATTTTGCGTGTGCAAACGAACTCGATGCCATCAACCATGTGAAAAAGCTATTGAGCTACATGCCGCAAAATTGCGAAGAAACCGCCAGTGCTTTTCCTTATGAGTCGGGAGATGAAAATCGTCCTTCACTTAATGATTTGATGCCTCAAAATGCCTCTCAACCTTACGATATTCGTGAAATTATTAACACCGTTGTTGATGAAGAGAGCTTTTTAGAAGTTCATGCCGCCTATGCCGAAAATATTGTTGTGGGATTTGCACGATTAGCAGGCAGAAGTATTGGCATTGTGGCCAACCAACCTGCTTATTTAGCTGGGGTACTCGATAGCAATTCATCCACAAAAGCCGCTCGTTTTGTCCGCTTTTGCGACTGCTTTAATATTCCATTATTAGTATTCGAAGATGTACCTGGTTTCTTACCTGGCACAGATCAAGAATGGAATGGAATTATTACCAATGGTGCAAAATTATTATTTGCATTTAGTGAAGCCACAGTGCCAAGAATAACTGTAATTACCAGAAAGGCTTATGGAGGTGCTTACGATGTGATGAATTCTAAGCACATTGGGGCCGATATGAATTATGCTTGGCCAAGTGCCGAAATTGCCGTAATGGGTGCCAAAGGTGCTGCAGAAATTATCTTTAAGAGAGAAATTAGTGCTGCTGAAAATCCTGAAGAAAAATGGCTAGAAAAAGAAAAACTATATTCAGATATTTTTGCTAACCCTTATCGGGCGGCCGAACGAGGGTTTGTAGATGAGGTAATTGAGCCCTCGCAAACTAGAGCAAAATTGATAAAAGCATTTAAAATGCTCGAAAATAAAGTCGTAAATATGCCAAGAAAGAAGCATGGAAATATTCCATTGTAATGGAAAATAGACTTAACTCTTCAAAATGGCAGTCGTAGAACAAATCTTCCCATCCTTAACTTGGCGCATTAGGCACATTACCATGTACCCAGATCAACCGTTCGATTTTGTAAAGCTAGAACATGATTTTGAAGGCATACATTTTGGGATCTATGTGAACCATGAGTTAACCGGCGTAGTCTCACTTTTTATGGATGATGGAATTGGTCAGTTTCGCAAATTAGCGATATTACCAGAGGCACAAAGTAGTGGTTTAGGCTCGCAACTGATGCTTTATTTAATCGACTTTTGTAAGGTGCAAAAACTGACAAAACTTTGGTGCAATGCAAGAGTAAATTCAAAAGAATTTTATACTAAATTTGGCTTCCACGAAACCAATCAAACCTACTCCGCAGCAGGCTTCGATTTTGTTAAGATGGAACTAGAAATACAAGATCGTCATTTCGACGAAACGAGAAAACTATAGAAACAATTAAATAGATTTCTCTTCGCGACAAGCTCATTCGAAAGGACGTTCAACTTAAAAATTTAAAAATGGCAAAGAAGAAACAAGAAGATAGCCTGCCGAAAGCGCAGGAAAACAAGAAAAAGCACGTACCTGTAGTAAACAAAAAATCAGTACAGTTTTTCGAAAAATATATCAATAACGCCGCACCCACAGGTTACGAATGGGAAGGGCAAAAATTGTGGTTAGATTATTTGAAACCTTATATCGACGAAAGTTTTATCGATAATTATGGCACTGCAGTTGGCGTAATTAATCCAAAAGCAAGTTATAAAGTAGTAATTGAAGCGCATGCCGATGAAATTTCGTGGTATGTAAACTATATAACTAGCGACGGCTTAATTTATGTTATTCGCAATGGCGGATCAGATCATCAAATTGCTCCATCTAAGCGGGTAAACATCCACACCGAAAAAGGGTTAGTTAAGGCCGTATTTGGCTGGCCAGCAATACACACGCGCCACGGGGAAAAAGAAGAAGCACCTCAGATAAAAAATATCTTTTTAGATTGTGGCTGCACGAGCAAAGAAGAAGTAGAAAAACTAGGTATTCATGTGGGCTGTGTTATCACCTACGAAGATGAATTTATGATTTTAAACGATCGATATTATGTTGGACGCGCACTAGATAACCGTGCTGGTGGCTTCATGATTGCCGAAGTTGCCCGTTTATTAAAAGAAAACAAGAAAAAATTACCTTTCGGTTTATATATCGTGAATTCGGTTCAAGAAGAGATTGGTTTACGTGGAGCAGAAATGATTGCTCAACGCATTAAACCAAATGTAGCCATCGTAACGGATGTAACCCACGATACCACTACGCCTATGATCAGCAAAATTACCCAAGGTGATTTAGCCTGCGGTAAGGGACCCGTTGTTTCTTATGCACCTGCGGTACAAACCAATTTAAATAAACTGCTGATCAAGGTTGCTGAGAAAAACGACATTCCTTTTCAACGTCAGGCCTCATCACGCTCTACCGGAACAGATACCGATGCCTTTGCCTATTCGAATGGTGGAGTACCCTCTGCTTTGATTTCATTACCTTTACGCTACATGCATACCACTGTAGAAATGGTACACAAAGAAGACGTAGACAATGTAATTAGCTTAATTTATGAGAGTTTACTAAACATTAAAGCTGATCAAGATTTTAGAGAGTTTTCTTAAGGGGAAAAACGGAAAGTCAGAAAGTTCGTAAGACCAAGTGCAAAGAACAACAAGGAAATACCTTTGCGTTCTTTGCGCCCTCTGCGGTTAAAAAATCTAGAAAAAACTCATACCCTCTGTGAAACCCTCAGTGGCCACTGTATTAAAAACTACAAAAATGGAAAAAATTAATCACAAAAAAATCTTAATGATTACGCTCATCAAGATTGTGGGAATGCTCGTTATATTTTTCACAATTAATAACTGGGTGAATATTAAACAGAGTGTTAATGGGGATGTTCCGGTTTTAAATGAATGGATGAACCACGCTTTCACCCCTAGCAATCTTATTGTTGCTGTTATGTTAAGCATCGTTTTTTATATGAATACCCTAAAACACCATAAAGAATTGGCCGAAAAACGTTCAAAATACACAGAAATCTAGCAAATAATGTCTTCCTTTCCTAACGCACGCCCTAAAATTGCGCATTCAAAAGTGAAATCTGAGACTGATTTCAGCAGTTACCTCAAAAAAAGAAAAGCGTTAAATGTAACTACCTATGAGCAATTCGTATCAGACGGAGGTTTTCTGCGTACGTTAATTGACGCGAAATTTTGAAAAGGTACAAAATCCCAATTATTTTAATATACAGCAGATTATTCCTTGGGCTCCTTGCCATTCTATTAAGTGCGCTAAACATTAAGAATTATCCTTTTATCGCTTTCGGAATATTAACTTTGGGCTTTCTTACCGATGTTTTTGACGGCATTATCGCCAGAAAATTTAACATCTCCACACCTAAGTTACGCAGGTTAGATTCAACAATTGATGTTGTATTTTTCTTAAGTATTTCCATTGCAACTTACCTCCAATGTTCCGTCTTTTTTACAGCTAATGCAACCAAGGTATGGATATTACTAGCTTTTGAAGCGCTGACCTATACCATTAGCTATTTTAAATTTAAAAAGGAAATCGCAACCCATTCTATAGGAGCTAAAATATGGACTCTCTTTTTATTTGCTACCCTTGTAGAAGTTATATTTCAGTGCCAATCTATTTTACTGTTTAATTTATGTTTTTGGATTGGCCTGATTACTCGTTTAGAAATTATATGCATTATAGTCGCTATTAAAAAATGGACTAATGATGTGCCTACATTTTATCATGCATTACAACTTCGTAAAGGCAAAGAAATTAAAAGAAATAAATTGCTTAATGGATAATTAATCAGTTCAGCCATTCATATAGGCAGTTCGTCGATAAATTTAAGGCCTAACTAGATGCGCTATTCCATTTTGTGGTAAAAACCATTAACTTTATGTAACCCAATATAACTCTATCATGAAGAAATTAGCACAACTCTTAACCGCTTCTCTAATGGTGATTTCTACTTTTGTAACCTGCAAGAAAAATAACACTGCCGAAGTTACAAATCCCATGGGAACAGCAGAGGTTCCGGCAATCTATAAAAAAATATATGGTGCCCTGAGCATAACCTCAGACGGCACTTACATCACCATTAAAACCAATGGGTTACCCGACCATAAAAGCGTATACTACCCTACTTCAAATGCCCTGTATGAGAATTTTAGCGGAACTACTTTTGGCAACACTACTTTTAATAAAAATCCGAACTCCATAACGTCACAATCGTTAACCTTTAAAATTCCAGCTGATCCTAAACAAGCATCCATCCATGCATCAACCCCATTGGGCCCAATTGGCGTTTCTATAAATGGCGTTCCATTTTTTAATCAATATGCCGCTATGGGGGCTCCACTAACTAATGAAGTTACTAGTTTCGATAAGTACTGGGGGCATCCACAGCAAACTGGACAATACCACTACCATGCAGAACCGCTCTACCTTACTACCGTAAAGGCTTCTAAGTCGGCCTTATTGGGTTTCCTTCTAGATGGATTTCCAGTGTATGGACCCGAAGAAAACGGCACAACCGTAACCAATGCACAATTAGATGCCTACCATGGCCATACAAGTGTAACGTCCGACTATCCGAATGGCATTTATCACTATCACATTACCATTACAGACCCTTATTTAAACGGAACTGGATTTTATGGAACTGCAGGTACGGTTACGCAATAAGATTTTCATCTGCTTGGTTGTATTCACTTTTGGCTGCAATTTGCAAGAAAAGGAACAGCTTTTAATCATCAAGCTAAATGGTACCGATTTAAATTTTACTTCGCAAAACGGGATTATTTTTTATAAACAAAACCCCTATACAGGATTTATTTTCAGGCTTTTTCCAAATCAGACAGATACGGCTATGATAAACGGATATCTTAACGGCAGGGAGCATGGTACTTGGAAAAAATTTTACCCCAATAAAACCCTCCAGGAGATAAGGGTGTACCGCAATGGGAAAAAAGTAGAGAAACTTAATGCCTATTGGGAAAATGGGACAAAAAAATTGGCCTATTCTTTTAATAATGACGAATATGAGGGTCTTTGCCAGGAATGGAATAGAGAAGGCTTATTAATTAAATCTATGCATTACAGCAAAGGCTATGAAGAAGGGGAACAAAAAATGTTTTTCGACGATGGTAAAATACGGTCGAACTATGTGATGGTAAATGGCCGCCGTTATGGTTTGTTAGGCACTAAAAATTGCATCAATGTATCAGACAGTATCCCTAAAAAATAGCTTTTGGTTATTTATGATCTGCTTTATCGGCTGCATAAATAAATCAAATGAAAATCAGTTACCCTATTACAATACGCCAGATTTTAGCGCGGTATTTTTAAATAGTAAAGCGGATGTAGACAAAAAAATTAATCATAAGATTAGTTCATTTTCTTTAACTGACCAACATGGCGATAAAATAACCGATCAAATGATGGAAGGGAAAATTCATGTGGCAAATTTCATTTTCACCAGTTGCAATAGCATTTGCCCTATAATGACCAAACACATGAAAAAATTACAAAGCGAATTTGGGAATAACAAGGAGGTAGCCATGCTTTCTTTTAGTGTAATGCCGTGGATTGATAATGTTGACCGATTAAAAAATTATGCAACCGAAAATCAAATAAAAGCGAAAAACTGGCATTTATTAACGGGCAACAAAACTCAAATCTATAATTTAGCTAGAAAAGATTATTTTGCGGAGGAAGATCTAGGCTATAGTAAAGATAGCACCTCTTTTTTGCACACTGAACATATTGTTTTAGTAGACAAAACGAGGCGCATTCGAGGAATTTATAATGGAACACTCGAATTAGAAGCCAATCAGTTAATCAAAGACATTAAACTATTGTTAAAAGAAGAATAATCCCATAACTTTAGTAATTTAGGTTCGAAAACGAGTAATTTATGAGCGATCAAAAGACCCTCTTTACGGAAAAGATAAAGGCTTCCTATGCACCAATAGGTGCATCTATTTATTTAGGAGCTGGAATATTAAATGGAGAAGTATTAGCAGAGGCCGAGGTAAATTTACCGTTGCGCATGATGAATAGGCATGGATTAATTGCCGGAGCAACCGGAACTGGGAAAACCAGAACCCTACAGTTATTAGCCGAACAATTATCAGATGCCAATGTTCCTGTTTTTATGCTCGATGTGAAAGGCGATCTTTCAGGGCTTTATCAAGAAGGAACGAGCAATCCTAAAATTGAAGATCGCGCCAAACAACTAAACAAGCCCTTTACCCCCACCAGATACCCCGTAGAGTTATATTCGTTAAGTGGTAAACTCGGCACCCAAATGCGTGCAACAGTTACCGAATTTGGCCCGGTTTTGTTGTCGAAGATACTCGAACTTAATGATACCCAAACAGGGGTGCTATCGGTTATTTTTAAATATGCCGACGATAATAAAATGCCTATTGTGGATTTAAATGACCTAAAAAAATTATTAGGGTATTTATCAGAAGGTGCGGGAGCTGCCGAAATTAAAAGCAGCTATGGATCTATTTCTACATCCACATCCAGCACTATTTTACGAAAAATTGTAACCGTTGAACAGCAAGGTTTAGCAGGACTATTTGGCGAGATTTCTTTCGATATTGAAGATTTATTTAATAGAATAGATGGAAAAGGTGTAATTAGTTTATTAACTATTGCTGATGTACAAAATCAACCCAAACTCTATTCTACTTTTCTATTAAGTTTATTGGCCGAAATTTATCAGGCCATGCCAGAGGCTGGTGATTTAGATAAACCCAAATTAGTTTTCTTTTTTGATGAAGCCCATTTACTGTTTAACGAAGCTCCCAAGGCATTTTTAGAACAGGTAAATACCATTATTAGGCTAATCCGCTCAAAAGGAATTGGGATATTCTTCTGCACACAATCGCCAATGGATATACCAGAAACGGTACTAGCCCAACTTGGCAATCGCGTACAACATGCCTTAAGGGCCTTTACTCCAAATGATGTAGATGCCCTGAAAAAAACAGTAAATACCTATCCAAAATCCGATTTCTATGAGATTGATAAGGTGCTTACGAGCTTAGGGACTGGACAAGCACTGGTAACGGTCCTTAACGAAAAAGGTATTCCCACAGAAGTAGCGGCAACGCTGTTAACTCCGCCGAAGGCGGTAATGGGACCTATGGCAGCCATAGATTGTGAAAAATTGATGCAAGCCAGTCTCCTTTACACTAAATACCAAAAAACTGTAGACCCGATTAGCGCATTTGAACTGCTTACCGATCGGATAAACGAGAAAATGGCCGAAGAGCACGAACAAAAAGCTGCCGAAGAAGAACATCAACCACGAGCCGGAGAAAAAACAATTGTAGAACAAGTAATGGGTGCAACCATTACTCGACAAATAGGGAAAGAGATTGTCCGCGGACTTTTTGGTATGCTAATAGGCAAAAAACCACGTTCAAGAAGGGGTGGCATTTTTGGCTTTTAAAACTTACCTTTGAATGATTATAAAATTATCCTTCTATATTAAAAATAAAGATGAAACCTACCTTACTTATTCTGGCTGCAGGAATGGCCAGCCGTTACGGAAGCATGAAACAGATAGATGGCTTTGGCCCAAATGGGGAAACCATTATCGATTACTCCATATATGATGCAATTAAAGCCGGTTTTGGCAAAGTTGTATTTATCATTAAAGAAGAATTTGTAGAAAATTTTAAAGCCATTTTCGACCCTAAATTGAAAGGAAAAATTGAAACCGATTATGTGTTTCAGAATTTCGATCTAAAACAATTCGGTATCGACGAAGAAATCTACAGGGAAAAACCTTGGGGCACTGCACATGCTATTTTATCGGGCAGAACAGTTGTAAAAGAGCCATTCTGTGTAATCAATGCCGACGATTTTTATGGCTTCGATGCCTATAAAAAAATGGTCGACTTCTTAAACACAGAAGCAACAGATAGCAATTATTCTATTATCGGCTATCAGATTGGGAAAACGTTATCCGATTTTGGAGCAGTTTCTCGTGGTGTGTGTAAAGTAGATGCAAGCGGAAATCTGGAAGAAATTGTGGAACGCACTAAAGTTTACGAAGAAGATGGAACCATTGTGTTCGAAGAAGACGATAAAAAGTATCCTTTAGCTTTTGAAACACCTGTTTCTATGAATTTTTGGGGGTTTACACCCGCTGTTTTCAAGATTACCGAAGAATTATTTAAAGAATTTGCTTTGGCAAATAAAGACAAACCTAAAGCGGAGTTCTTTATTCCATTAATTGGAGAAAATTTAGTAAAAAGCAATACGGCTAGTTTTAAGGTGGTACCCACCTCAAATCAATGGTTTGGAGTTACCTACAAAGAAGATAAGCCTTTTGTACAAGCAAGCATCGATCAATTGATCAAAGATGGAGCTTATCCAGAAAAACTATGGAGCTAAATCTTGATGAAGAAATTTTTAAAGCATATGGCTTTAATGCTACTACACTAACCATACAACAAATAGGTTCGGGACATATTAACCGAACCTATTTGCTTTCTACCTTATCCGGAGAGAAATACATTCTTCAAAATATCAATACATCTGTTTTTAAAGACCCCAAGGCCATTGCTAACAACATTAAAGCGGTAGCTGATGAGTTAAGAGAAATTGATCCTGACTATCTGTTCCCTACACCTATTTCTACAGCTCATGGCGATTTAATGGTTCATCGCAACAAAGAATATTGGCGCTTGCTTCCCTTTGTAGCGGATACGGTTGCACTCGATACCCTTAGCTCACCTAATCAAGCATACGAAGCGGCCAAACAATTTGGGAAGCTTAATCGCCTACTTAACCACTTCAACACCTTGCACCTAAAGCCAACAATCCCAGGGTTTCATGATTTATCTTGGCGCTATGAGCAATTTATTGAAGCGTTAACTAAAACATCCGATCGATTAAAAAATAATGCTCAACGTGAAATTGATGTTGCTTTACGTCACCATTTCATTGTTGCTTACTACCATTCTTACGAAAATCGTAAAGATTTCCCCAACCGGGTGATGCATCATGATACAAAAATTAGTAATGTACTTTTAGATAAGGCGAACCATCATGGGATTTGCGTGATTGACCTAGATACTTTGATGCCGGGCAAATTCATTTCAGACTTAGGTGATATGATGCGTACCTACCTTTGTGCATTTTCAGAGAATGAAAAAGATCTTCAAAAAATAACTATCAGAATTCCCTATTTTAGAGCAACTATTGAAGGCTATTTATCGGAAATGGCATCGATTTTAACGCCGACCGAGAAAGAATTAATCTTATTTGCAGGTAAATACATCATTTACATGCAAGCATTGCGATTTTTAACCGATTATCTAAACGGTAGTATATATTATCCGATTTCTTATCTTGAACAAAATCTAGATCGGGCTAAAAATCAATTTAAATTGTTGAGTGAATTGTTCGAAAACGAGAAAATTTTACAAGATATAATTGAAGAATGTTTATCTTCATTATAATTTAAATTAACATGTCTCAAATCCATAATGAATTAAAAAAAGAATTTCAAATAGAACGGATGATTCTATTTACTGATGCCGTTTTTGCAATTGCAATTACTTTGTTGGTGATAGAAATCAAACCACCTCATATTCATGCTGGTATGAGCAATAATGAAATTTTAAGTCAATTATCCGATTTAACGGAGCTCTTTATTGGCTTTATTGTGAGTTTTTTTGTCATCGCCATTTATTGGCGTTCTCACCATCGCTTATTTTCATTTATAAAAGACTATAACGACAAGCTTATCTGGCTAAATTTTCTATTTCTATTTACGATTATCTTAATGCCTTTCAGTTCGGCCTATTACAGCGAGCATTTTGGTTATAACATTCCTTTTTACTTTTATTGTTGTAATGTTGCGGCTACAGGTTTTGCTAATTATGCATTACTATCCTACATCATTAAACACAGAGGTAAAATAGCAGAGGGTTTTGATGAATTAAGAAATAGACAGTTGGCAAGGTGGAGGACTTTAATTGTACCTTCGGTTTTTATCCTAGGAATTTTAACTACTATGGTTCTTCCTGCGAAAATAGGAACGTTAAGCAGGCTATTACCAATGCTTATTTGGCCAGCATTAACCATTTTAAATAAAGTTTACGCCACAAAGTCGAAAAAAGTAAATACTTCGGCTAAAAGAGTAAAAACCTCATAGGGTTTTTACCGACCAAGTTTACAACCAACAAAAAAAGCGTTGCTGAACTTAATCAACAACGCTTTTTTATATTCCAAGATTAAAGACTATTTCTTGTCTTCGTCTTTCACTTCTTCAAAATCAACATCAGTAACTGTATCGCCACCTTGACCTGCATCAGCTTGTGGAGCACCTTCTTGAGGGGCACCCTCTTGACCAGCTTTGTACATTTCTTCTGAAGCAACGTTCCAAGCATTTTGCAATTCTTCTTGAGCTGCATCGATATCCGCAAAGTTACGCGCAAGGTGAGCTGCCTTTAATTTCTCTAAACCAGCTTCGATTGGTGCTTTTTTATCAGCAGATAACTTATCACCAAATTCTTTTAATTGTTTTTCAGTCGAGAAGATTAACGCATCAGCACCATTAATTTTATCGGCTTCTTCTTTTTGCTTAGCGTCTGCTTCAGCATTTGCTTCTGCTTCTTCTTTCATTTTTTTGATTTCATCATCCGTTAAACCAGATGAAGCTTCGATACGAATTTTTTGCTCTTTGCCAGTCGCTTTATCTTTTGCGCTTACATGTAAAATACCGTTCGCATCGATATCAAAAGCAACTTCTACTTGAGGCACGCCACGAGGTGCTGGTGGAATTCCGTCTAAAATGAAACGACCAATGGTGCGGTTCTGAGCTGCCATAGGGCGCTCGCCTTGCAAAATATGGATTTCTACAGATGGCTGGTTATCAGCTGCAGTAGAGAAAGTCTCTGCTTTTTTAGAAGGAATGGTTGTATTTGCTTCAATTAATTTAGTCATTACACCACCCATGGTTTCAATACCTAAAGAAAGTGGAGTAACATCTAATAATAATACATCTTTAACCTCACCAGTTAATACACCACCTTGAATAGCAGCACCAATAGCTACCACCTCATCAGGGTTTACTCCTTTACTTGGCTCTTTACCAAAGAAAGCTTTAACCGCTTCTTGAATTGCAGGAATACGCGTAGAACCACCAACTAAGATAATTTCATCGATATCACCCACTTTTAGTCCTGCATTTTTCAAAGCAGATTTACATGGATCAATGGTACGTTTAATTAAATCACCAGCCAATTGTTCAAATTTAGCACGACTTAACGTTCTAACTAAGTGTTTTGGTCCGCTAGCATCGGCAGTAATATAGGGCAAGTTGATTTCTGTAGAAGTTGTGCTCGATAACTCAATTTTAGCTTTTTCAGCAGCTTCTTTTAAACGTTGTAACGCCATTGGATCTTTGCTCAAATCCATTCCGTTTTCGGTTAAGAATTCTTGCGCTAACCAATCAATAATAATGTGGTCAAAATCATCACCACCTAAGTGTGTATCACCATCGGTAGATTTTACTTCGAATACACCATCGCCTAATTCCAATACAGAAACGTCGTGTGTACCACCACCGCAATCGAACACTACAATTTTCATGTCTTTATGCGCTTTATCTAAACCATAAGCTAAAGCAGCCGCAGTTGGCTCGTTGATGATACGTTTAACCGTTAAACCAGCAATTTCACCAGCTTCTTTTGTTGCTTGACGTTGCGCATCGTTAAAATATGCAGGAACAGTAATCACCGCTTCCGTTACTTCTTGGCCTAAGAAATCTTCAGCCGTTTTTTTCATTTTCTGCAAAATCATAGCAGAAATTTCTTGTGGAGTATATTTACGATCGTCTATTTCTACACGAGGCGTATTGTTGTCACCTTTAATTACTTTATAAGGTACTCTGCCTACTTCTTTCGAAACTTCGGCAAAGCTAGATCCCATAAAGCGTTTAATAGAATAAATTGTTTTTGTAGGGTTCGTTATCGCCTGACGTTTAGCAGGTTCACCCACTTTACGCTCGCCGTTTTCTGCAAAAGCAACAATAGATGGCGTTGTACGTTTACCCTCACTGTTGGCTATAACTACAGGTTCGTTACCTTCCATTACAGAAACGCAAGAGTTTGTTGTTCCTAAGTCTATACCAATTATTTTTCCCATTTTATTTTTAATTTTACTTTTAAATTTTACTGTTTACAAGCTTAATAACAAGCAATGTGCCAATTAGGTTTTGGCAGGAATTCTAGAGGGTTGACTGTTAAAATAGGATAAATGTAGGGTTTTGGCGCTGACACGTTGGCAGAATGGCGGTTTTCAGTTTACCATTTTGAATGGACAGACAATTGGAAAAGCAAAGTCTGTAGGGCTTGGGTTATAACGGCTCTTCTGTTCGCTTTACTTTGTGCTCGCTACCATAAGGTTTAAGCTCGCTAAACTTATCTATCCTTCAATTACTTATAAAGTTAAATTTTTCTTGGTCATACCGACACATTACAACCATAAAATACAGTCTTAATTCTCTAAATGCCTTAATGTTAAAAACGCTGCATTATATAAAATTTCACCGTTGTAAAAAACTATAGTTCCACTAACCGCTCCAAATGATGATACCCAATCCCAAAGTAAGCCTTGGTGTCTTTTATTTTTTGTAAAATCTCTTTCTGCGCCTCACTCTCTAAACTCCGAACTCCCGACTCCAAACTTTTCTTCACCCCCACTACCAACACATTCTTTGGCGTATGCGCATCCGAGATAAACTCAAACACCTTCGTTTTATACCCAAAATACTCCAAAATCAACGCCCTAATACCATCCGTAACCATTTCGGCCTGGCGCTCTAAGAAAATTCCATATTTCGTTAAAAAAGAAACATCATTCTTAACTTTATGCTTTTCGATTTCTCTTCTAATTTGTTTATGGCAACATGGAGCCACAACAATTAATTCCGCTCCTGCTTTAATGCCTTTATAAATGGCATCGTCAGTAGCCGTATCGCATGCATGAAGAGCAATCAACAAATTAATATCTTTAACCTGATAATCATCTATCGTACCTTGTACGAAATGCAACTGATCAAATTTAGATTCTGCAGCAATACCATTGCACAAATTCACTAAATCTTCTCGATATTCTACACCCGTAACTTTTGCAGTTAAATTTAACTGCTTATGCAAATAATCATACAAAGCAAAGGTTAAGTAGCCCTTGCCCGAACCCATATCTGCCACATTTTTTATCGTTCCTTCAGGTAATTCCTTTATCAGAGAACTTAGAATTTCTATATATTGATTAATCTGTTTGTACTTATCTTGCGCGTTTTTAAACACATTACCTTCAGCATCGCTAATTTTTAAGGCACGTAAATAGGCATTTCCAACTGGCTTAATGATGCGCTTTTTTTCCTTATCATGGGTAGTAGAAACGGATAAAGCATTAACATTCTTTTTAGAACGAATTAAAATCTCTCCTTTTTTACTGTGTTCGATGATGGTTTCTTCTTCTGTAGTAAACAAGGTGCAAACCTTAAAATCGTTACTCACATACTGCATTACCTTAGCCACACCATCTTCGATTCCAAAATTTTTAAAAATATCTCTCGTTTTATAGCGATAATTAAAGGAAAGCATGTCTTTACGCTTAATTAAAACCTTTCTTACATACATATTTTTCAATTCATTATCGTTGCCTTGATAATTACCAAGTGAAAGTTTTATAAAGTTATTCTTAGCAATAGCTGTCTTTAATCGCTCATTGAACTGTGCTAAAATATCAGCGTTTCCCATATATATAAATCGATTTAGTTAACATTAAGGCTACATTTGAAAAATACCTAGCTTAACGTTTCCATTTCACAAAATTAAGCTTTAAATTAGGTAATCGTTAAAATTCTAACCATTTATAATGAGTGATTTTCAAATAAAAAAATCGTCTACTGTATATGATGCCATTGTTGTGGGTTCAGGAGCAGGTGGCGGGATGGCTGCCTATGTGTTGGCAAATGCCGGACAAAAAGTGTTAATGCTCGAAGCCGGGCAATATTTCGATCCAAAAATTGACTCACATCAATTAAAATGGCCTTGGGAATCGCCCAGAAGAGGTGCGGGCACCACCCGTCCATTTGGCGATTTTGATGCCTCTTATGGAGGATGGGAGTTAGAGGGCGAACCTTATACCAAGAAAGATAAAACCGAATTCGACTGGTTCAGGTCGCGTATGTTGGGTGGCCGTACAAACCACTGGGGTAGAATATCACTCCGCATGGGCCCAGATGATTTTAAGCCAACAGATGGTCTAACAGATGCTTGGCCAATTACCTATGATGATGTGAAACCCTTTTACGATAAGGTAGATCGGATGATTGGAATATATGGGACGGTTGAAGGGATAAAAAATGAGCCAGATGGCATTTTCATGAAACCACCAAAACCAAGGCTAAACGAACTTTTCATTAAAAAAGGAGCTGAAAAGGCAGGTGTAACGGTAATTGCTGGAAGAGGTGCCGTGATGACAGAATCGATTAAAGGAAATAATGAGCGTCAACCTTGTTTCTATTGCGGTCAGTGCGGAAGAGGATGTAAGGTATACGGCGATTTTTCGGCATCATCGTGTTTGGTTATCCCGGCAGTAAATACCGGTAATCTAACAGTGATCACCGATGCCATGGTAAGGGAAGTAATCACCAATAAAGATGGATCAGCTAAAGGTGTTTCATATGTAAACCGCAAAGATTTACAAGAGTACCAAGTAACTGCAAAATTGGTAATCTTAGGAGCAAGTGCCTGCGAATCGGCTAGAATTCTCCTAAACTCAAAATCTTCTGCCCATCCAAACGGCCTGGCAAATAATAGTGGAGTGGTAGGTAAATACCTGCACGATTCTACTGGAGCAAGCGTTTCGGGCTTTTTACCTCAACTTATGGACAGAAAGCGCTATAATGAAGATGGTTTGGGAAGTATTCATATTTATTCCCCATGGTGGCTTGATAATAAGAAATTAGATTTCCCACGTGGTTATCACATCGAATATGGGGGTGGCATGCGTATGCCATCTTACGGATTTGGTGGCGATGTGCCTAAAATAAATGGGTTGGTTCCTGGTAAAGATGGAAAAATGAAAGATGAAGGAGGGTATGGCGCAGCATTGAAAGATGACTATCGTCGCTTTTATGGAACTGGAGTAGGGATGGCTGGTCGCGGTACAGCAATTGCCCGAGAAGATAATTATTGCGAAATCGACCCGAATGTGGTCGACAAGTTCGGAATTCCAGTGTTGAGATTCCATTACAAATGGGCAAACGAAGAAATCCTCCAAGCAAAGCACATGCAAGAAACTTTCTTATCGATCATGAAAGAAATGGGAGGCATTGTTACTTCAACTATTCAAGGCCCGGAAACGAACTATGGTTTATTAGCTCCAGGAAAAATCATCCACGAGGTAGGCACCATCCGCATGGGCGACGATCCTAAAAAATCGGCCTTAAACAAATATTGTCAGGCACACGATTGCAAAAATCTATTTGTAGTTGATGCAGGCCCATTTGTACAACAGGGAGATAAAAATGCCACGTGGACCATTTTAGCACTGGCCATGAGAACGGCAGAATATATTTTAGCAGAAAAGAAAAAACAAAACTTAGCGTAGTATGAATAGACGTGAATCTTTAAAGGCATTAGGCCTTACCGCATTAAGTACAACTGTATTAGTTGGCGCCTGTAAATCTACAGGTGATAAAGAAGAAACAGCAGCAGCTGGAAAAGAAGCTGGTCGTGAGCCATGGGAAACCGAACGTGATGCCAAACTAAAAGCGGAAACTTTTTTCACCAAGCATGAAATGGCTACGATAACCGTTTTGGCTGATATTATTATTCCAAAAGATGCCGTTTCGGGAAGTGCTTCAGAAGCCAAAGTACCAGAATTTATCGAATTTATTGTGAAAGATATGCCAGATCATCAATTGCCCATGCGTGGCGGATTAAAGTGGTTAGATCTTCACTGTTATCATCGTTATGAGAAGTCTTTCATTGATGCTTCTGCTGCCGAACAAATCTCCATTATTGATGAGATTGCCTATCCTAAAAAAGCGAAACCAGAAATGCAGGCGGGCGTAGCATTCTTTAACAAAATGAGAAGCTTAACGGCATCAGGTTTTTACACTACTGAAATGGGCGTGAAAGATATTGGTTATGTAGGGAATTCGCCTAATCAATGGGAAGGTATACCGGCTGATGTGCTAAGGCAGTATGGAATGGAAGGTGTGAAAATATAAAAAAAAACAATGATAAGTAATCACGAAATAGACTATCGAATTTTCGGAGAAGAAATGCAATATGTTGAGGTAGAACTCGACCCCAATGAAACTGCCATTGCAGAAGCTGGTGCATTTATGATGATGGATGACGGTATCCAAATGCAAACCATTTTTGGAGATGGAAGTCAGCAGCAAGAAGGATTATTAAATAAACTATTTAGCGCTGGAAAGAGGCTCTTGGTAGGCGAAAGTTTATTTATGACTGCTTACACTAACCTTGCCCAAGGAAAAAAACGGGTTAGTTTTGCCTCACCCTATCCAGGCAAAATCATTCCACTCGATTTACAGATGTTAGGCGGCAAGATCATTTGTCAGAAAGACGCTTTTCTCTGTGCCGCAAAAGGTGTGGCAATTAGCATCGAATTTCAGCGTAAATTAGGTACGGGGCTTTTCGGTGGCGAGGGTTTTATTATGGAGAAATTAGAAGGCGACGGAATGGCCTTTGTACATGCTGGTGGCCACGTTTTTGAAAAGCAATTACAATATGGCGAAACCATTAGAGTGGATACAGGGTGTATTGTTGCCTTTACAAGAGAAATTAATTATGATATTCAATTTGTAGGGGGAATTAGGAATACTATTTTTGGTGGTGAAGGTGTGTTTTTTGCTACCCTGAGTGGCCCAGGAAAAGTATGGATACAAACCTTACCCATCAGTCGTTTAGCAAGTAGAATACTACAGTTTGCTAATGGTTCTAGAAAAGAAGAAGGAAGTTTATTGGGTGGACTTGGAAACTTACTTGATGGCGATGGTAGATAAAACCGAAACTAATAAAAAAGAAAACCCTTTAGAATTTTTCTAAAGGGTTTTAAATCCTAAAATCTTACAATCCTAGTTTATGCTTTCGGAGCTTCTTCTTCGTCAGTCGATGCTTCAGGAGTAGCTTCTTCAGTAGCAGGAGTTTCTTCAACAGCCTCAACAGCTGGCGTAGCTTCTTCTTCAACTACAACTGCATCTTCAACTACAGCTTCAGCTTTTGGAGCTTTAGCATCAGCGGCAGGAGCGTCAGCTTTTTTTGACGATTTACTTCTACCTCTACGTGTAGTTTTCTTCTCAGCAGCAGCAGTATCTTGACCATACACTTCGTTGTAATCAACAAGTTCAATTAATGCCATTTCAGCGTTATCACCTAAACGGTTGTTTAATTTGATAATACGAGTATAACCACCTGGACGGTTGGCAACTTTTGCAGCTACATCACGAAACAATTCTGTAACTGTTTCTTTGTCTTGTAAGTAAGAGAATACAATACGACGAGAGTGCGTAGTATCGTTTTTTGATTTTGTAATAATTGGCTCAACATATACACGTAAAGCTTTTGCTTTCGCTAAAGTAGTTGAAATTCTCTTGTGCTTGATTAGTGATGAAGCCATGTTAGCCAACATCGCTTTTCTATGTGATGTAGTTCTGCCTAAATGGTTGTGTTTTTTACCGTGTCTCATTTTTTGTTTTGTAAAGTGTATACCGTCTCTTTGAACTTAATCTGAGGGAATTATACACAGTGAAAAAATACGCCAGCGCATAGCGCTGAGCGATTGTATTTACTCTTCGTCTAACTTAAATTTAGACAAGTTCATTCCAAACGATAATTGTTTAGATTTAACTAGTTCTTGAATTTCAGTTAACGATTTTTTACCGAAGTTTCTGAATTTTAACATATCAGCAACATCGTAAGAAACTAAATCAGCTAAAGTACGAATATCAGCTGCTTTTAAGCAGTTTAACGCACGTACAGAAAGATCTAAATCAACCAATTCAGTTTTAAGGATTTTACGCATGTGTAAAATTTCCTCATCAACTTCTTTTGTTTCTTCTTTAGCTTGCGATTCTAATACTAAATTCTCATCAGAGAACAACATAAAGTGCTGGATTAAAATCTTAGCTGCTTCTTTCAAGGCTTCCTCTGGATGGATAGATCCATCAGTAGAAATATCTAGGATTAATTTCTCGTAATCTGTTTTTTGCTCAACACGATAGTTTTCGATCGTGTATTTTACATTTTTCATTGGGGTAAAAATCGAATCGATTGCAATTACACCAACTACAGTATCCGTAATTTTATTCTCTTCGGCAGGAACATAACCACGTCCTTTATTAATGGTTAATTCAACCTCTAAAGTAACAGATTTCTCCATGTTACAAATTACGAAATCAGGGTTCAACACCTCGAAATTGTTAGAGAATTTAGTAATATCGCCAGCCAAGAATTGATCCTGACCATTAACAATGATGAATACTTTTTCTGAATCTCCAGAATCGCCAACTTTCTTAAAACGAACTTGTTTTAAGTTTAAGATGATTTCTGTTAAATCTTCTACAACACCTTTCATGGTAGAAAATTCGTGAGAAACGCCAGAAAAACGAATACTTGTGATGGCAAAACCTTCTAATGAAGAAAGCAAAATTCTTCTTAGGGCGTTACCAATTGTTACACCGAAACCGGGCTCTAAAGGACGAAATTCAAATTGACCATCGAAATCAGTTGATTTCTGCATGATTACCTTATCGGGTTTCTGAAATGCTAAAATTGCCATTTATAATGTTTTTAGATCGTAATTAATGTTGTGTAACGTAAAAAAGTTAAAGCCACTAGGGCTTTAACCTTATTGATTACTTCGAGTAAAGCTCGACGATTAAGTTCTCTTTAATGTTTTCTGGGATTTCATCACGGTTAGGATAAGTTAAAAACTTACCTGATAACTCGCTAGCATTCCAATCTAACCAATTAAATTTATTGATCATTCTTCCTGCTACAGAATTTGTAATTGCCTCTAATGTTTTAGATTTCTCGCGAACTGCAACTACATCGCCAGCTCTTAACTGATATGATGGAATATTTACAACCTCACCGTTAACAGTTACGTGCTTATGGCTAACCAATTGACGAGCACCTGAACGGGTTGGAGCAATACCTAATCTGTATACTGTATTATCTAAGCGCGCTTCTAATAATTGTAATAAATTATCACCAGTAATACCTTCGCGTGATGACGCTTTGGTAAATAAGTTACGGAATTGTTTTTCTAACACACCATAAGTGTATTTTACTTTTTGCTTTTCCATTAACTGTACTGCGTACTCAGATTGTTTTCCTCTTCTTTTCGAAGCGCCATGTTGGCCAGGAGGATAATTTTTTCTATCTAATACTTTGTCAGGGCCAAAAATTGGCTCTCTGAACTTACGCGCGATTTTGGACTTCGGTCCGGTATATCTTGCCATTGTTTGTGATTTTAAAGTATCATCCCAACTTAAATCGGGAGACTCTTAGCTTTAAAAATTAATTAATTGATTAAACTCTTCTTTTCTTAGGAGGGCGGCATCCGTTGTGAGGAAGTGGAGTAATATCTTTAATAGATGTTACTTCGATACCTGCTACCTGTAAAGTTCTGATGGCCGACTCACGACCCGATCCTGGACCTTTAACAAATACTTCTACTTTACGTAAACCTAAGTCAAACGCTACTTTACCGCAATCAGAGGCCGCTTGTCCAGCAGCATATGGAGTGTTCTTTTTAGAACCTTTGAAACCCATTTTACCTGCTGAAGACCACGAAATAGTTTGACCATTGTTGTTTGTTAAGGTAACAATGATGTTGTTGAACGTAGCATTGATGTGTGCCTGACCAACAGACTCAATAACAACAATACGTTTTTTGGTAACTTTTTTAGTTTTAGCCATTTTTTCTTTTAGATTTTAGATGTGAGACTTGAGACTTTCTCCGCCTCGGCACTCTACATCCTAATTTTTATCTTAATATTCCAAGTAATTCTTATAAAAAGAATTACTTATCAGTTATTATTTAGTAGCTTTTTTCTTGTTTGCAACTGTTTTTCTCTTTCCTTTACGGGTACGAGAGTTGTTTTTGGTACGTTGACCACGAACAGGTAATCCTTTTCTGTGACGCAAACCACGGTAACATCCAATATCCATTAAACGTTTAATGTTCAATTGAACTTCCGAACGTAAAGCACCTTCTACTTTGATACCATCGTTGATAATTGTACGAATTGCTGATAACTCATCATCAGACCAATCTTGTACTTTTTTATTGAAATCTATCCCTGCTTCAGTTAAAATATTCTGAGCAGTTGCTTTACCTATTCCGAAGATATAAGTTAATCCGATCTCTCCTCTTTTGTTTCTTGGTAAATCAATACCTGAAATCCTTGCCATATTTGTGTTTTTGTTTAGAAGAACGATCGAACGGCGGGCCACCGTTGTGCGAATACGTTCAATTTTTTAATTATCCCTGACGTTGCTTAAACTTCGGATTTTTCTTGTTGATTACGTAAAGTTTACCTTTACGGCGAATAATCTTACAATCAGCGCTACGTTTTTTAATTGATGACCTAACTTTCATTATAATATTTATTTATATCTATAAGTGATTCTACCCTTTGATAAATCGTAAGGCGACATCTCTAATTTAACTTTATCTCCAGGTAAAATTTTGATGTAGTGCATCCTCATTTTTCCTGAAATATGAGCAATAATCTCATGGCCATTCTCTAGTTCAACCCGAAACATGGCATTTGATAATGCTTCTCTTATTACTCCGTCTTGCTCAATTGAGGCTTGTTTAGCCATATTATCTTGATTTTTACTTAATTAGCTGCCATTAAACAGGGTTGCAAAATTAAATAAAAATTTTTACTTTTTTATCTTTTTTATCTGTTATTTTTTTATTTCTTTTAATTGCCAGTTAAGTCTTACTAAATTTAAATGATCATTTAAATTTAGACGAGTCTTTTAAAACTTCTTCAATCAACGAAAATGTAGATAAAACATCTGCTTTTCCCTTTTTGATAGCAACCGTATGTTCGAAATGAGCAGATGGTTTATTATCAATTGTGGTAACCGTCCACCCATCCGACCAAAATTTCACTCCAGCTTTACCTGCATTAATCATCGGTTCAATAGCAATCACCATCCCCTCTTCCAACTTAATTCCACTTCCCCTCTTACCATAATTAGGCACTTCCGGTTTCTCGTGCAATTTTACGCCAACTCCATGTCCTACCAGTTCTCTAACCACACCAAATCCATTTGTCTCAGCATGATGTTGTACTGCAAAAGCAATATCACCTATCCTCATTCCTACTACTGCTTTTTCAATAGCAAGATTTAAACACTCTTGGGTTACTTTAGCTAATTTCTGTTTCTCAGAATCCACTTCTCCAATTGAAAAAGTATATGCTGAATCCCCGAAATAGTTGTTTTTAATTACTCCACAATCTACAGAAATCAAATCTCCCTCTTTAATCACATGATCGTTAGGGAAACCGTGTACCACTTGCTCATTAGGCGAAATGCAAAGTGAATTCGGGAACCCACCATAATTTAAAAAAGCAGGTATTGCACCATGATCCTTAATAAATTCAAATGCCATTTTATCTAACGAAAGCGTTGTAACCCCTGGCTTAATGATTTTGGCCACCTCAGCCAGGGTTTTAGAAACAAGTAAAGAACTTTCTCTTATTAATTCGATCTCTTCCAGAGATTTATAATAAATTTTAGACATATCAATTATTAGCTAATTAGCAAATTTGATAATAGCTAATTATAACGGAGCAGGACTACCACCAGCAGCAGGAATTCCTGTACGACCGGTAACTCTACCTGTTTTCATCAAACCATCATAGTGACGCATTAAGAGATAACTCTCGATCTGCTGTAAAGTATCTAATACTACCCCTACTAAAATTAATAATGAAGTACCACCAAAAAAGTGTGCAAATTCTTGCTGAATGCCAAACTTAACCGCTAACGAAGGTAGGATCGCAATAATTGCTAAGAATAACGAACCTGGGAAGGTAATCTTAGAAATTACGTCATCTATAAAAGTAGAAGTTGCCAAACCTGGCTTAATGCCTGGGATAAAGCCACCATTCTTCTTCATATCATCAGCCATTTGTGTTGGATTAACTGTAATTGCAGTATAAAAGAAAGTAAATGCAATAATCAAAAACGCGAATGTTAAACTGTATGTCACCGAAGTGATATCGCTATACTGGTGCAACCAACTATCCTGTAAAGACGGAATTACACTAATCAACGCATTTGGAATAAACATTAAGGCTTGAGCAAAAATGATTGGCATTACACCAGCTGCATTCACTTTCAAAGGAATGTACTGTCTAACACCTCCAACTTGTTTGTTGCCAACAATTCGTTTCGCGTATTGCACTGGAACTTTACGTACGCCCTGAACAATAAGAATAGTGAACATCACAACGGCAAACAAGGCAACCGTTTCTAATACAAGCATAATCAACCCGCCGTCGTTACCGGTAAATCTCGATTGAATTTCTTGCTTTAAAGCGATTGGTAAACGTGCAATAATACCCACCATAATAATGATTGAAGTACCATTACCAATTCCCTTATCCGTTATTTTCTCACCTAACCACATTACAAACAAGGTGCCAGCAGTTAATACAAATCCTGATAACACATAAAACATTGTGTGATCGATCATGATAGCCGTCTCAGGCACTTGAGTTCTCACGTAACCAACAGCTTGTACAGCGGTAATGGCAACGGTGAGGTAACGTGTAATTTGAGTTAGTTTTTTTCTGCCACTCTCTCCTTCTTTTTGCATTTTTTGGAAAGAAGGTACTGCAATACCTAATAACTGAACCACAATAGATGCAGAGATATAAGGCATCACACCTAAAGCTAGAATTGACACTTTCGAGAAAGCACCACCAGCAAACATATCTAATAAACCTAATAGGCCACTTTTTTGGGTATTAACTAACTGAGCAGGATCTACACCAGGTAGAACCACTTGACAAACGAACCTGTAAATTACAAGAATCATTAACGTAAATAAAATACGTTCCTTTAATTCTTGAATTTTCCAAATATTACTTAAAGTAGTAAATAGCTTCTTCATTAATTACAATTTTACGATTGAGCCTCCAGCAGCTTCGATAGCTTTTTGCGCAGTTGCAGAAAAAGCATGAGCTGTAACTTCTAACTTAGCTTTAACTTCACCACGACCTAAGATTTTTACTAAGTCGTTTTTAGATGCCAAACCATGCTCTTGTATAGCAGCAAAGTCGATACTTGTTAAGTTAAATTTCTCAGCTAGATTTTGAAGTACATCTAGATTAACGCCAACATATTCAGTGCGGTTAATAGGTTTGAAACCTACTTTAGGCACACGACGTTGCAATGGCATTTGACCACCTTCGAAACCAATTTTAGTAGAGTGACCTGAACGTGAACCAGCTCCTTTATGACCACGCGTAGATGTACCACCACGACCAGAACCTTGACCACGACCAATTCTTTTAACTTTTTTTACAGACCCTTTTGCAGGTTTTAAATTACTTAAGTTCATTCTTTAAACTTGTTGTGTTGCCCCTTCGCTTTCACTAATCAGGAAACAACGATAAATAAAATTAGGTCTACTCCGCAAAGAGCAGACCTTTAAAATTATATAGCTTCAATCGCTATTAAGTGATTAACTTTTCTAACCATCCCAATAATGGCAGCGTTAGCCTCAACTTCAACACTTTGGTTCATTTTAGTTAAACCTAATGCTTTCATTGTTCTTTTTTGGCGTTCGCTTCTATCGATAATGCTTTTTACTTGGGTTATTTTAATTTTAGCCATGATCTTATCCGTTAAAAACTTTGTTTAAATCTACACCACGGTGCTGAGCTACCGTATAAGCATCACGCATTTTAGTTAAAGCATCTACTGTTGCTTTTACCACGTTGTGTGGATTTGATGAACCTTTTGATTTTGCTAATACATTATGTATACCAGCACTCTCTAATACTGCACGCATTGCACCACCAGCAATTACACCGGTACCTACAGCTGCTGGTTTAATTAGAACGAAACCACCAGAAAATTTACCGATTTGCTCATGAGGAACCGTGCCATGCAAAATTGGAACTTTTACCAAATTCTTTTTCGCATCATCAATTCCTTTTGCAATCGCTTCTGTAACCTCTTTCGCTTTACCTAAACCATAACCAACCACACCTTGCTCATCACCTACCACTACGATAGCTGAAAAGCTGAAAGTACGACCACCTTTGGTTACTTTGGCAACACGTTGTATGCTAACTAATCGATCTTTCAACTCGATTTCGCTAGTCTTAACTCTTTTTATATTGATAGTTGACATCTTACCTTTTCTTAGATTAAAATACTAAACCAGCTTCGCGGGCACCTTCTGCCAACGATTTAACACGACCATGGTATAAATAACCATTTCTGTCGAAAACAACTTCTTTTACACCAGCCGCAATTGCTTTTTCGGCAACTAATTTGCCTACAGCTACTGATTGTTCAGATTTGTTTCCTTTACCAGTAAAATCTTTAGATAAAGATGATGCTGAAACTATTGTATTACCAGTTACATCGTTAATAATTTGAGCATAAATACCTTTATTGCTTCTATAAACGGATAAACGTGGACGGCTTTCAGAACCTGTAAGTCTTTTTCTGATACCTTTTTTTATACGATCTCTACGAGATAATTTTTTTCCTGCCATTTTGATTATTTTTTAGAAGCTGATTTACCTGCTTTTCTTCTTAACACTTCACCAACAAACTTGATACCTTTTCCTTTGTAAGGCTCTGGTGCGCGTAACGAGCGGATTTTTGCTGCTACCTGACCAATTAATTGCTTGTCAATACTTTCTAAAATGATTTTTGGAGTCTGACCTTTTTCTGATGTGGTGGTTACTTTAATTTCTTCCGGTAATTGGAATACATAATGGTGAGAATAACCTAAAACTAAATCCAAAGTATTTCCTTGGTTAGTAGCACGGTAACCCACACCTACTAATTCTTGCTCGATTTTAAAACCATCTGTTACTCCAACAACCATGTTATTGATTAAAGAACGATATAAACCATGTAAGGCTTTATGTCTTTTTTGCTCTGATGGACGTTTAACAGTTAAAACGCCTTCTTCTTGGCTTATAATAATATCACTATCTACCGCTTGAGTTAATTCTCCTTTTGGGCCTTTAACGGTTACCACATTATCTTTCGATACAGTAACTGTAACACCTGCAGGGATATTAATCGGATTTTTTCCTATTCTTGACATTGTGCTATCCTCCTTTAATTAATAAACGTGACACAATACCTCACCGCCAATGTTTAATTTGGCTGCTTCTTTATCGGTCATTACACCTTTAGAAGTAGATAAGATTGCGATACCTAAACCATTTAATACTCTTGGCATGTTATCCACACCAGCGTATTGTCTTAAACCTGGTTTGCTGATACGAGTTAACGTACGAATTGCCGAGATTTTAGTAATTGCATTGTATTTTAATGCAATTTTAATCACACCCTGAACGGTTGTGTCTTCAAACTTGTAGTTTGCAATGTAACCTTTGTCGAAAAGTACTTTAGTAATTTCTTTTTTTAGGTTAGAAGCAGGAATCTCTACAATTCTGTGATTTGCCTTAATGGCATTTCTTACTCTTGTAAGATAATCCGCTATTGGATCTGTATTCATTATTGTTGAATTGTGATAGTGGTATCCAAGGAGTCACCCGACTTTTGGACCTGCTATCGGTTAATAATCTTTTTTTACGTTATACGCTAAAGAGCCATAAGCTGTAAGGGCTGCAAAAATACAACTTACAACTTATAACTCCAAACTTATACCTTCTTTATTACCAGCTTGCTTTTCTAACGCCTGGTATTTTACCTGCTAAAGCCATCTCACGGAAAGTAACCCTAGAGATACCAAAGGTACGCATGTATCCACGAGGACGACCAGTTAATTTACAACGATTATGTAAACGTACTGCTGATGAGTTTTTTGGTAACTTATCTAATCCTTCGAAATCACCTGCAGCTTTTAATTCTGCACGCTTGTCTGCATATTTAGCAACTAATTTTTGACGCTTTACTTCGCGAGCTTTTACACCTTCTTTTGCCATTATTGCTCTGTTTTTTGATTTTTAAACGGTAATCCAAATTGTTTTAAAAGTTCCAATGCTTCAACATCGTTAGTAGCAGAAGTTACAAATGTAATATCCATACCTAAAATCTTGTTGATTTTGTCAATGTTAATCTCCGGGAAGATAATTTGCTCAGTTATACCTAATGTATAATTACCTTTTCCATCGAAACCTTTATCATTGATACCTTTGAAATCTCTAATACGCGGCAAAGCTACGGAAATTAATCGATCTAAAAACTCATACATGTTATTATCGCGTAAAGTTACACGTACACCTACTGGCATGCCTTTACGTAATTTAAAGTTTGAGATATCTTTTTTAGATTTTGCACCTACAGCTTGTTGACCAGCAATGGTCGACATTTCTAAGATAGAGCTATCCATAACTTTCTTATCAGTTACAGAATAACGGCCAACACCTTGGTTGATGGCAATTTTCTCTAATTTTGGAACCTGCATTACGCTTTTGTAATTGAACTTATCTTTAAGTGCAGTTACAATTTCCTCTTTATATTTGCTTTTTAATCTTGGTACGTATGCCATTATTTGATTTCCTCCCCTGATATTTTAGCAACTCTAACTAATTTTCCGTCAGCGTTTAATTTACGACCAACACGGGTAGTTTTACCAGTTTTAGGATCAACCAACTGTACGTTAGAAATATGAAGAGCAGCTTCTTTTTTAATAATACCACCATTTGGAGTGGCAGCATTTGGTTTTGTATGTTTTGAAACAAGATTAATACCCTCTACAATAACTCTGCTTTTCGCAACAATTACTTCTTGTACTTTACCTTGTTGGCCTTTTGAATCGCCAGCGATCACCTTTACTAAATCTCCTTTACGGATCTTTGCCTTGGCCTGTGTTACTTTATTTTTCATATTATAATACCTCCGGTGCTAATGATACAATTTTCATGAATTGTTTTTCACGCAGTTCTCTAGCTACCGGGCCAAAAATACGTGTACCACGTGGCTCGTCTTGAGCATTTAACAATACTGCTGCATTGTCGTCAAAACGAATGTAAGAACCGTCCTTACGTCTGATTTCTTTTTTAGTTCTTACTACAACTGCTTTAGAAACTGTTCCTTTTTTAATGTTACCAGATGGCAAAGCGCTTTTTACAGTAACAACAATTTTGTCACCTATAGAAGCATATCTTTTGCCAGTCCCACCAAGTACACGGATAACCAATACTTGTTTTGCGCCGCTATTGTCGGCTACGTTTAATCGTGATTCCTGTTGTACCATCTTATTTAGCTCTTTCTAAAATTTGTACCAATCTCCAGTTCTTGTTTTTGCTTAGCGGACGAGTTTCTTGTATCAATACCGTATCACCGATACCACATTCGTTTTTCTCGTCGTGAGCCATAAATTTGGTAGTTTTCTTAACAAACTTACCATAAATCGGGTGTTTCACTTTACGTTCTACCGCCACAACAACAGACTTGTCCATTTTGTTGCTTACTACCAACCCTGTTCTTGTTTTTCTTAATTGTCTTTCCATTTCGACTCTAAAGTTATTTAGTTTCAGTTGCAGACTGCGCTTTAAGCTTAGTCAATTCAGTAGTTAATCTTGCGATATCTTTTCTTACCTTAGTGATACGGGCAGGATTTTCGATAGCCGAAATTGTATGAGCAAATTTTAACTTTACTAAGTTTTCTTTTTCTTCTGCAATTTTAACTACTAGGTCTTCTTTTGAAAGTCCTATGATTTCTGAGTTCTTCATTTTATTAATTTTTATGTTTGGGGCGTCTAGCGGTTATAACAACAAGTTATTTATAACATTGATCCCAAATCTCTTTTATGCTTCTACGTAATCTCTACGTACTACAAATTTTGTTTGAATTGGTAATTTTTGAGCGGCTAATCTCAATGCTTCTTTAGCAATTTCTAAAGGAACACCTTCTGCTTCAAAAATAATACGTCCGGGTCTAACAACAGCTACCCAATATTCTGGAGCACCTTTACCTTTACCCATACGTACTTCAGCTGGTTTTTTAGTTACCGGTTTATCCGGGAATATTCTAATCCAAACTTGACCTTCACGTTTCATGAAACGAGTTACCGCAATACGGGCTGCCTCTATCTGGCGACTTGTAATCCAAGTGGCCTCTAAAGATTTAATCCCGAAAGAACCGAATGACAATTCAGCACCACGAGTTGCTAAACCTTTCATTCTGCCCTTTTGCATCTTTCTGAACTTCGTTCTTTTTGGCTGTAACATTTTATTTTAATATTATCGTTAAACGATCTGTTAACTATTTGCGTGGGCCTCTATTGGCGCCACCACCTTTATTATCTCTTCCTGGGCCATTTTGACCTGGACGACCGGCACCACCTGGGCGCTTGTCATTCCTTCTGTCGCCACCGCCTCTGTTATCTCTACCGCCATCACGGCCACCGAATGCACCTTGAGGTCTGTCGCCACCTTTGCCTGGGGCATTGCTGGCAGCTCCAATGTTTGGAGAAAGATCACGTTTACCGTAAACTTCACCTTTACAGATCCAAACTTTAACACCTATTTTCCCATAGGTTGTTAATGCTTCCGCCAATGCATAATCAATATCTGCACGGAAGGTGTGCAAAGGAATTCTTCCTTCTTTATATTGTTCGTTACGAGCCATCTCAGCACCACCTAAACGACCAGAAGTCATTATCTTGATACCTTCTGCACCCATACGCATTGTTGATGCGATAGTAGATTTCATTGCTCTACGGAAAGAGATTCTAGCCTCTAGTTGTTTCGCAACACCTTCTGCAACCAATTGCGCATCAAGCTCAGGGCGTTTTATCTCAAAAATGTTAATTTGAATTTCCTTTTTAGTCAATTTCTTTAACTCTTCTTTGATTTTATCCACCTCAGCTCCTGCTTTTCCAATTACGATACCGGGACGCGCAGTGTGGATAGTAACGGTGATACGTTTCAACGTACGTTCGATTACTACTTTAGCTACACCGCCTTTTGCGATACGTGCTGACAGGTATTTTCTTATTTTTTCGTCTTCAACTAATTTATCAGCATAGTTGTTGCCTCCGAACCAGTTAGAATCCCATCCTCTGATGATTCCTAACCTGTTACCTATTGGATGTGCTTTTTGTCCCATGTTTATGAATTAGTTTGTGTTTCAACGTTTTTACTATCTACTACTAAGGTAACGTGGTTTGAACGCTTACGTATTCTGTAACCACGACCTTGTGGTGCTGGTCTAAGTCTCTTTAACTGACGACCACCGCCTACCATTATCGTTTTCACGTATAATTGGTTTTCCTCAGGGCGAGAACCTTCATTTTTAGCTTCCCAATTTTTGATGGCAGATAACAAAAGTTTTTCAACTCTAATTGCTGCTTCTTTATTGGTGAATTTCAAAATGCTTAATGCTTTCTCAACACGCTCACCTCTGATTAGATCTACAACCAAACGCATTTTACGTGGTGAGGTTGGACAATTGTTTAATTTCGCTAGTGCTTCCATCTCTTAATTATTTTTTCTTATCAGAGTGACCCCTAAATGTTCTGGTTGGAGCAAATTCTCCCAACTTGTGACCAACCATGTTTTCTGTTACGTATACCGGAATAAATTTATTACCGTTATGTACTGCAAATGTATGACCAACAAAATCTGGTGATATCATTGATCTACGAGACCAAGTTTTGATCACAGACTTTTTGCCTGAATCATTCATAGAGACAACTTTTTTCTCTACGTTATGGTCAATATAAGGTCCTTTTTTTATCGAACGAGCCATTATTTCTTCCTTTTCTCTATGATGAAACGATTTGAGTATTTTTTAAGTGAGCGGGTTTTGAAGCCTTTAGCGTAAACTCCGTTTCTTGAACGAGGCTGACCTCCTGAAGAGCGTCCTTCACCACCACCCATTGGGTGATCTACCGGATTCATCGCTACTGGACGAGTTCTAGGACGGCGACCTAACCAACGGCTACGGCCTGCTTTACCTAATACTTCATTAGCGTGATCTGAATTAGAAACTGCACCAATTGTTGCTAAACAGGTAACTAAGATAGATCTTACTTCGCCTGATGGCATTTTAATGGTTGCATATCGACCATCTCTAGCTGCAAGTTGTGCATAAGCACCAGCACTACGTGCTAATTGAGCACCTTTACCAGGATGAATTTCTAAATTGTGTACAATAGATCCCAAAGGGATATTTGCCAACGTTAATGTGTTACCTACTTCTGGAGTAGCTTTTTCACCCGAAAGCAATGTTTGTCCTACTTGCAATCCCTCAGGTGCAATAATGTAGCGCTTCTCACCATCAGCGTAATGCAATAGTGCAATACGTGCGGTACGGTTTGGATCGTATTCAATAGTAGCTACAGTAGCTGGAATATCAAACTTATCACGTTTAAAATCAATTAAACGGTAAGATTTTTTATGACCACCGCCAATGTAGCGCATCGTCATCTTTCCTGTATTGTTACGACCTCCCGATTTCTTAGAAGATACAACCAATGATTTTTCGGGCTTGGTTGCTGTAATCTCCGTGAAGCTTGCGCCTACCCTAAAACGGGTTCCGGGAGTGACTGGTTTAAATTTTCTTAAGCCCATAGTTATAATTATATTCGTATTAAATATTTGCGTAATAATCTATTGTTTCACCATCTTTCAAGGTTACAATAGCTTTTTTGTATTTCGGACTACGTCCCGACACTAAACCACCTTTAGTGTTTCTTGATTTAGCTTTACCATCAACTACCATTGTATTCAATGCCACGATGTTAACGCCATACATTTTTTCGATGGCAGCTTTAATCTGCAACTTATTAGCTCTGTGATCTACTCTAAAAGTAAAACGGTTAGCTTTTTCAGTTAATGCAGAAGCTTTTTCAGTTAATATTGGTTTTTGTAAAATTTCCATATTACTTGGCAAATGCCTCCTCCAATGTTTTAAGCGAATCAGCCGTTAATAAAAGTTTACCTGCATTTAATACATCGTATGTATTTAAATCTGCTGCAGTAATAACTTTAGTTTTCTGAATGTTTCTGCTTGATAAATAGATATTGTTATTTTGAGTAGGTAAAACTAATAATGTTTTCTCTCCAGCTAAATTTAATGCATTAACCAAATCGATATAGTTTTTAGTTTTAATGCTATCAAAAGTAAAATCTTCTAATACGACCACGTTGTTATCAATTGCTTTATAAGATAAAGCCGATTTACGAGCCAATGATTTTAATTTTTTATTCAATTTAAAACTGTAATCTCTTGGTTGTGGACCAAAAACACGACCACCGCCATTAAATAATGGAGATTTAATGCTTCCGGCACGCGCACCGCCAGTACCTTTTTGTTTGTATAATTTACGGGTAGAACCTGCAATTTCGTTACGTTGTTTAGACTTGTGCGTTCCTTGACGTTGGTTAGCCAAATATTGCTTTACATCTAAATAAATCGCATGGTCACTTGGTTGGATACCAAATACCGACTCAGAAAGTTGCACCTTGGCACCTGTCTCTTTTCCTGAAATGTTTACTACTTTAACTTCCATCTGCTTACTTATCTAAGATTACGTAAGAACCCTTAGCTCCTGGAATGGAACCACTAACTACAACCAGATTTTGCTCAGCATAAACTTTCAATACTTGTAAGTTTTGAATTTTTACTCTGTCGCCACCTGTTCTTCCAGCCATACGCATACCTTTAAATACACGAGCCGGATAAGATGCAGCACCTAATGAACCTGGCGCACGCAATCTGTTATGTTGACCGTGAGTTTGACCACCCACACCGCCAAAACCATGACGCTTAACTACACCTTGAAAACCTTTACCTTTTGAAGTACCAACAACATCAACAAAATCGCCTTCGTTGAAAATGTTTACAGTTACTGTATCGCCTAAACTTACAGATTCTTCAAACTGCTCAAATTCTACCAACTTGCGTTTTGGAGTGGTATTTGCTTTCGCAAAGTGACCTTTCAAAGGCTGTGTAGTGTTTTTTTCTTTGGCTTCGTCGTATCCTAATTGAACCGATACGTAACCATCTTTCTCTTCGGTCTTAACTTGTGTTACAACACAAGGTCCAGCTTCGATCACCGTACAAGGAATGTTCTTTCCTTCGGCGTCAAAAATGCTGGTCATTCCTACTTTTTTTCCAATAATACCTGACATTTTCTATTTTAAATTTAACACCCATCGAAGCAGTAGGGCTTCGTTCAAGGTGGATATACATCCCCGCTAAGGGACGGCAAAAATAGGAAAGATTTCTTAATTTTCAAATAGTTAGCTGATTATTTTTCATCTATTTATGAAATTTTTTTTCAATGGTGATGAAGCGATCATGATTTTATTGCCCATGCGATACTTTAAAGGCAAAATCAGATGGTTTTCAAATAATTGCGATTATTTTTCTAAGACAGGGCCAAATTGTAAAAAATATAGCTAATGAGCAATATCAAGGTATAAACTGGTGATTATCACGCATAAAACAATTATTCCAATTAGCACGTACATATAATCCTTTTCCATTAAAAAACTGAAAATCGAAAACACCACTCGAGCGATTGGCGTGAATATGAGTAATAAAACCCCAAATTGGATAATTGCCAGTCCATCGAAGGTTCTTAAACCCCTAAAAATGGAAGCTATAGATGAAAACTTTGCTTCTTCAGGCTTAAAATGCCCAAAAAAAACTTTTTGGTTAGAATGGCTAGCTATAAAAATTATTCCACCTATTAATACAATACTAGTAGAAAGGATAACTCCAACACGTAAAAGTGTACCCAATAATATTTGTACATCTCTATCTGCTAAATAATGTTTAACCTGTTTTTTCATGCTATTCCGGCCAATCCTTTATAAATCATCTGCAACGCCAAAAAGGTTACCACGATTGCAAAAACAATTTTAAGTTTATCGGTTTTAGTTCTAACTAATATTTTTGCGCCAAGTGTTGCGCCAAGAATTACCCCTATGGTTACCGGCATTGCAATGGCAGGATCAATCTGCCCACGATGTAAATACACCAATGCGCTTGCAGCAGCAGTAACCCCGATCATGAAGTTACTAGTGGTAGTAGAGACTTTAAAAGGTATTTTCATGATGTTGTCCATACCAATCACTTTTAATGCACCAGAGCCAATGCCAAGCAGTCCAGAGAGCGTTCCTGCAACGAACATCATCGCAAAGCCGCCCATAACATGGTGAACTGCATATTTCTTCATCCCATCTTCAGTTGGATAGCTACCATTTAATTTAAAGTAATTCGCCAATACACTCGTTTCTTCATTATTAGAGTGATCTACCTTTTTCTTCAGCATCATAAGCGCCGAAAACAATAAAATAAGTCCGAAAATTACAATAATATAATCTGCTTTAATGTAGGTAGCAATTATAACCCCTACTATAGCGCTCAAAGTAGTAGCCATCTCAAGGAACATCCCTATCCTTACATTGGTAATGCCTTCTCTTACATACGCGGCCGCAGAACCCGAAGAAGTAGCGATAACCGATATAATCGATGCCCCAATTGCATAATGAATATCAACACCTAAACCTAAAGTTAATAATGGGATAATGATTACTCCACCGCCCAAACCGGTAAGAGAACCTAAAAGGCCAGCTAGAAATGCACCCAGCAAAACAACAGTAGTAAATAGCAAAACAGTCATCCCTGCAAATATAACTGACTCTGGTTGGCATAATGAAACAAAAGCCGAATTAAATAAAGTCTATATATCTACTAGAAATTACGAATCAAACAACTTTTTAATCATTTCTGTACTTTGCTTTAGGCCCTTTTCTAGTCGCCCAGAAAAAAAAAATTTTGCTGCTTCAAAATGTTCTTTGTACCCTTTCATGTCGCCATACTCAATCAAAGATGCCCATTCATGCACAGCTGTATGAAATTCGAGATCGTCGGCTCGGATGCTTTTATCATAAAGTGCAGCTTGAATTGATTGCGCTAACATTTCATCATTCTTAAAAAGATATTCGGCGATACCAAGTCTTAACCTAAATGGAGGTGTTTGACAAATGAGGCTATCATAAGGATTAATCCCCATTTTGTACCAGGCATATACCATGCTTAAAATACTTAGGTGGGAGTTTGCCTTGACTTGACGGTGTGCATTTGACAGGCTAAATTCTTTCATCACATCGTCGTTGAGCAACAGAAATTCGGTTCGACCGTTAAAAAGAAAATCCCTAGCTGCATAAATTATTACCTTAAACTCTTTCTCCTTTTCACAGATCATTAATTTAAACAATTCGGCTTCGGCTTTCGCATACGCTCTTACTTGCTCGCGAGCATAGGGGTTTAGGATGGCCAATCCGGCGTAAATATGCGATTTATAGCTAAAAATTCTTAAGGTTATTAAAATTTTAACGTTGTCTATTCCGTTGCCATAGGCTCCATTTTCCCACGGAAAAAAACCAGCGTTTTTCCATGCCGAACCCATACTTTCGAAACCCATGTGGGTAATGGCTTGGGTATCGGCCATTATTTTATCGTGCGTTTGATAATCATTCATTTCAATAATGTTCGACTTGAGCGAGGTGTAGACATCCAAGGCTTTGTCATAACTTTCGTTGCTCGCACGGTGTCGGATTACAATTAACGTTTGTCCCTCTGGACTAAAGCCTGGACCATGTAAAGAATGACAGGTAATAATTTGAACATCGTCTGACAGGTATTTTTCGAATGCTTCAATTTCCGGTGTTTTAACTGAAGTTTGCCCAGAAACAGTTGCGCCGAATTTTATCGACTTTGCATAGATTTGAACAACACTGGCTATATATTCTGCCTCTACGCAAAAAATCAGAAAGTCGGCACGCCTTGCTACTTCATGGCCATTTACCATCACATTAACATTTTGGGGTTGTAATGCGATTCTTAACTGGTTATTTAATTCTTCGAGATCTGCACCATAGACTTCATATCCTGCTCTTGCAAAGGATAGCGCATAAAGCTGACCCATATCACCTAACCCAATAATACCTATTTTCATGATACAAAACTACGTGTGAGGGCTACATCAGAAATGATCCAAATCACTTTAAAAGCTGACTTATCTATTTAGTAAAAAGGACTTTAAAATTATGTTAAAGGGTAATGTCTTACTAAATACAAGCTATTTTTTTGTTAATATTGCTAAATATAACCAATGAAATTGCGATGAACCGAAAACTTTCCCTTTTAATTGCAGCGTTAATGATGATGGCTTACGCTCAAAATACATGGGCCCAAACAACCGTAAAAGCTCCTATTAGCAAATCGTCAAGAACTCAAAACCCTGTAAAAAAGCCACTTTACACCCGAAAAGCATATAGGGTTGATACCGTAAAAAACACAGATTTTTCATTAAATGGTCAATATCAATTTATGCTATCTCGATCTAAAACCATCAACGGGTATAAATTAATTAATCCTGGTCGACTCGCTGGAGTTTGGCAAAGCGCTTTAGATACCTTAAAAAAAGAACGCACGGAATTCAAATCCACAAAAAACAAATTAGCAGAACAAGAAAAAACTATTGTTAATCTTCAGGCGCAAATTAATGGACAAGAAGACAGTTTAAATACATCGAATGCTAAGCTAAATGAAATTTCATTCCTTGGGATGTCGCTCGAAAAAGGAACTTATCACACTATTGTTTGGTCTATTATCGTATTACTTGCGATTGGTTTAGTAGTAGTGATTGCTCGTTCGAGCAAAAACATTAGTGAGGCTAAGCATCGTACTGCTCTTTATGATGAGATTACGGCCGAGTATCAAGCTTTCAAAAGCAAAGCGAACGAGCAGCAGCGAAAATTGGCAAGAGCGCTACAAGATGAACGAAATATTGTGGAGGAACTGAAGAATAAGTCTTAAATCTGTTAAAAACTACAAAACAAAAAACCCTTAACATTGCTGCTAAGGGTTTCTTTTTCGTCAAATCATTAAACTTTGATTTCAACTTCAACGCCGCTAGGCAATTCAAGTTTCATCAGGGCGTCAACTGTTTTAGAGTTTGAACTATAAATATCTAATAGACGTTTATAGGCGCATAATTGAAATTGCTCACGTGCTTTTTTGTTTACGTGTGGTGAACGCAAAACCGTGAAAATTTTCTTTTCTGTTGGCAACGGAATTGGTCCGCTAACTACTGCACCCGTAGGTTTTACAGTTTTAACGATTTTCTCAGCAGATTTATCTACTAAGTTGTAATCGTATGATTTTAATTTAATTCTAATTCTTTGGCTCATGTTATTTTAAATTATGACTACTTGTTAGAGCTATTAATAACAAGGGGTCGGTTTATTTTTGAGTATGTACTAATCTTCTGTTTTAACTTTTCCTTTTGATTTGGCAATTACCTCATCTTGTACGTTCTTAGGTGCTGCTTCATAGTGATCAAATTCCATGGTTGAAGTTGCACGACCAGAAGTGATGGTACGTAATTGAGTTACATAACCAAACATTTCCGAAAGAGGCACAGTTGCTTTAATTACTTGCGAACCTGCACGAGTATCCATACCTAAAAGCTGACCACGACGGCGGTTCATGTCACCAATTACATCACCCATGTTTTCTTCTGGGGTTAAGATTTCGATTTTCATGATTGGTTCCATCAATGTAGGTTTACATTTTGGCAATGCTTCACGATAAGCCATTCTAGCTGCAAGCTCAAATGACAAGGCATCTGAATCGACTGCGTGGAATGAACCATCAATTAAACGAACTTTCATATCAGGAAGTGGGTAACCTGCCAATACACCATTCGCCATTGCCGCTGCAAAACCTTTCTCTACAGACGGGATAAACTCACGTGGAATTGAACCACCTGTAATTTCATTCACAAACTGTAAACCACCTTTTTCGTAATCTGCATCAATTGGTGAAATCACAACTTGGATATCTGCGAATTTACCACGACCACCAGATTGTTTTTTATACGTTTCACGGTGTTGAGTAGTGCCGAAAATGGCCTCTTTGTAAGCCACCTGTGGCGCACCTTGGTTTACTTCTACTTTAAATTCACGTTTTAAACGATCAATTAAAATATCTAAGTGAAGCTCGCCCATACCTGAGATAACCGTTTGTCCTGTTTCTTCGTCAGTTTGAACTCTAAATGTAGGGTCTTCTTCAGCTAATTTACCTAAAGCCATACCTAATTTATCAACATCTGCTTGAGTTTTGGGCTCAATCGCTAAACCGATTACCGGCTCAGGGAAGTTCATCGACTCAAGGATAATTGGGTTTTTCTCATCACAAAGAGTATCTCCAGTTTTAATATCTTTAAAACCTACAACCGCAGCAATATCACCAGCACCTACGTTAGGGATTGGGTTTTGCTTATTTGCATGCATTTGGAAAATACGTGAAATACGCTCCTTGTTTTCAGAACGTGTATTATACACATAAGAACCTGCTTCGAGGTTACCTGAATAAACACGTATAAAGCATAAACGACCTACGAAAGGATCTGTTGCAATTTTAAAAGCTAAAGCTGCAAATGGCTCTTTTTCTGATGGTTTTAATAATACTTCCTGATCAGTGTTAGGATTTGTACCTGTAACACCTTCGCTATCCAATGGTGAAGGCAATAATTCCATCACATAATCAAGCATGGTTTGTACACCTTTGTTTTTGAAAGATGAACCACAAACCATAGGAACAATTTTAGCATCAAGTACCGCTGCACGTAAAGCATCTAAAATTTCACGCTCAGTAATGGAATTTGGATCTTCGAAGAATTTCTCCATCAAAGTCTCATCATAATCAGCAACTGATTCTAGTAATTTCTCTCTCCATTCAGCAACCTCATCTAACATATCATCTGGAATTGGCACTTCAGTAAAGGTCATCCCTTTATCATGTTCATTCCAAACAATACCACGGTTGTTGATCAAATCAACTACACCTTTAAATGAATCTTCAGAACCGATAGGTAGTTGCAATGGAACTGCGTTACTACCTAACATATCTTTAACTTGTTTAACAACTTTTAAGAAGTCTGCTCCAGAGCGGTCCATTTTATTAACAAAACCGATACGAGCAACATTATAGTTATTAGCTAAACGCCAGTTAGTTTCAGATTGAGGCTCAACACCATCAACAGCTGAAAACAAAAACACTAAACCATCTAATACACGTAGTGAACGATTTACCTCAACGGTAAAATCAACGTGTCCAGGTGTATCAATAATGTTAATGTGGTATTTGCTACCTCTATAGTTCCAATTAACTGTTGTTGCAGCAGAAGTAATAGTAATACCACGTTCTTGCTCTTGTGCCATCCAGTCCATCGTTGCAGCACCTTCGTGTACCTCACCAATTTTGTGACTAACACCAGAATAATAAAGAATACGCTCAGTTGTGGTCGTTTTACCCGCATCAATGTGAGCAGCGATTCCGATATTTCTTGTGAATTTTAAATCTCTTGACATTATAATCTGTGTAATCTTCTTTAATTAGAATCTAAAGTGTGAGAACGCTTTATTAGCCTCAGCCATTTTATGCGTATCTTCTTTCTTTTTAACTGCTGCACCTTCGCCCTTAGCTGCTGAAATAATTTCACCTGCTAATTTTTCTTTCATGGTTTTTTCACCACGTTTACGAGCATAAGTGATTAACCATTTCATGCCTAAAGCAATTTTACGGTCTGGTCTTACCTCAGTAGGTACTTGGAAGTTTGCACCACCAACTCTACGAGATTTAACCTCTACAGCGGGACTGATATTTACTAAAGCACGTTTAAATACTTCCAATCCATTCTCACTAGTTTTTTTCTCAGCTAATTCAACTGCATCGTAAAAAATAGCGTAAGCGATAGATTTTTTACCATCGAACATCATATTATTTACAAATCTTGTAACCTGAACATCGTTAAACTTAGGATCAGGAAGAATAATTCTCTTTTTTGGTTTTGATTTTCTCATTTCTGTTTCCTCCTAATTATTTTTTCTTACCTTTTGTTGGTGCTGCAGCTACTTGCCCTGGTTTAGGACGCTTAGTACCATATTTACTACGACGTTGGTTACGACCAGCTACACCTGATGTATCTAATGCACCACGGATAATGTGGTAACGTACACCTGGTAAATCTTTAACACGACCACCACGGATTAACACGATTGAGTGCTCTTGTAAGTTGTGACCTTCTCCAGGAATGTAGGCATTCACCTCTTTTCCGTTGGTTAAACGTACACGTGCAACTTTACGCATTGCTGAGTTTGGTTTTTTAGGGGTAGTAGTATATACACGTGTACATACACCTCTTCGCTGTGGACAGCTGTCCAACGCCGGAGACTTACTCTTGAACTCCAGTGCTACTCTACCTTTTCTAACTAATTGTTGAATGGTTGGCATTTCTTGCTTTTTGCTTTTTCTATTTTAATTTAAAAACTGCCCTAATGGCCAGCCTACAACGAGGCCACATTAAGGGATTGCAAAAGTACGAACTTAATTTTTGATTATCAAGCGATTGGGAGAGATTTTTTTGGATGGAAGATGGAAAATGGAAAATGGAAGACGGAAGTTGTAAGTTAAAATGTTGGAACGTTTGGGCGAAAATCGCAAAAAGCATATTTTAAATAGGGCTTGAATGCCAAAATGTTGAAATTTTGTAATCATATGGCAGATGGCGAACTGCCAGCGTTTAAAAAATTTACCTACTTTTGAAGATGATTAAAACGTTACGATGGCGTACTGCACAATTTTTCGAATCACTTTGGTGGAAAAATTACTTAGCTAAAAAGGATGTTGCTGAATACTTAAGGCTCAAAATAATTTACTGGAACAAAGTATTAGAAAGTATTTCATCATCAGTTAAACTTAATCAAAACGATAATATTTTAGATGCAGGCTGTGGTCCGGCAGGTATATTTATTGCGTTAAAAGATCATAACGTAACTGCTTTTGATCCGTTATTGGACACCTATCATCAAACCCTTCAACATTTCAAATTCGAAATGTATCCTGATGTAAAGTTTAAAACAGACACGCTCGAATCTTTTAAGAGCGCGGATGAGTTCGATGTTGTTTTCTGCATGAATGCGATTAATCATGTTTCTGAACTCGATAAAGCCTTTTTAACACTTCATAAGTTTGCTAAAACAGGTGGTAAAATTATAGTTTCGATAGATGCTCATAACAGACAATTTTTCAAGCATGTGTTCCGCTTACAGCCAGCAGACATTTTGCACCCCCACCAATACGATTTAGCGGAGTACAAAGAAATGCTTACCTCACTTAACTGTGAAATTATTTTAACCAGTTTGGTAAAAGAGGGTTTTTTATTTAACCATTATATTTTAGTGGCAGAAAAGAAATAGACCAAACTATTAATTACAGTTTTTAAAGGTTTCTTTTAGTTCCCTTAATTTAACCACAGCAGCAGCTAGCTCAGCTGGCGCTTTGCCATATTCGAAAATAACTTTGTGTGTTTTGCCCTCAGTAGTTATCGATACCCATTCCGCTCCCCCATCGGCACAATCTGGACAGCCAATGATTTCGGGCAATTTTGCCACCTTATCGGCATCAATTAATCCCTTAATGGCACTTAAATCCATAGTAGAAATTGTAGACGTACAGGTTTTGGTATCTGGTGTTTGCCCGTTTTTACTTTTAGTGAATGTTACTTCATCATTATTGATCGAAAGATTATTCACGCAATACCCAATACACATTCCAAATGAAGTGCCATACACAATATTATCCACCTTCTCTACACTAGCCTTTTCACATGAAATGAAATGGAGAGATAAACACAATAAGCAGGCAAAGCTGAAAAATTTTAACATGATATAAGTTATTTATTTCACGAATACGAAAAAAAGAGGCTCACCGTTACAGCGATTCCAAAATTGTTCTTTAGTATACCGAGTTTGATTTTATTTATAAAGATTCTTATATTTAGTTTAATCTTTAACAATTAAATTTAAATACTTGACCGCATTTAACCAAGCTGAATCATCCTCCTCAAAAAAAGCAGCTGAAATTTTACTATTACTTATTACATGGTTCGCCGTTCTCTTACAATTGGCAATACTGAAAGATAGCATTTTCAACTTCATCAGCTATTTTACCATTTTATGCAATTTGTTAGTGGCACTTAGTTTGAGTGCAAAAGTAGCTTCACCTCGATCTAAAATAGGCAGATACTTTTCTTTAGTAACTGTACAAACCGGTATTGCGCTTGATATATTTATTGTGGGCTTGGTATATAATACGGTATTAAGGGGAATTTGGGAGCCTAAGGGCTGGCAGTTGGTAGCAGATAATTTACTGCACGTTATTGTCCCATTTCTCTATGTACTTTATTGGATTATTTGTACAGCTAAAGGAGCGCTAAAGTGGAAAGACGGATTTGCTTGGGCCTATTTTCCATTCGTATACCTCATTTATTCCTTAATTCGAGGGCATTTTGTAGATTGGTACCCCTACCCGTTTTTAAATGTTATGGAGTTGGGTTATGCTAAAGTATTTATAAACGCTGGGTTTGTGTTAGTGGCTTTTCTACTTTTTGGAAGCCTATTTATTTGGGCAGATCGTTTATTAAAAAGCAAGAAGTACTAATTACCTTTTGGCCACAATTACCCGTCCCGTTACAAGATTAAATTCATAAATCCGATATAGACCATCATCAGAAATCTCAATTCGTTCTACCAAGCCGGTTTTGCTGAAAGTATCGGTAACTAAATCGCCAATTTTAATATCTTGAAGTTGCGCTGTTGGAGTTTCGTCGTTTATTCTAATCATAATTTTATTTCATCGCCCAGGTCATGCCTGCCCATAAATGTTTAAGGAACAGTGTATCCGTGTAACACTCCTTCGTGTGGCCTAAAGCAGTATAAAATACTTTTCCACCCTCAAATTTATGGTACCAGCTAATCGGATGATTATTACGCATCTTGCCTCCTACATATGAACTTTCATCGGCCTTAATCAACACCTTTACATCAGGATTCATTGTTTTAAAATTATACCATTCGTCTTTATGCATCCATGGTTGTGGTAAACCTTTTACCATTATATTCTTTGGCATTACGATATCTAATTTTACCTCTTGTATTTTGGGGTGGCTTTCGAAATACCCTCCTACCATTTTCCCGTACCACTCCCATTCGTAACAAAAATCGCTAGCCGCATGAATGCCCACAAAACTACCCCCATTATTGATATATCCTTTTAGCGCCTGCTTTTGCACCGGACTAAATACATCAGAACCTGTTGGACTTAAAAAAACCAATAATTTATATTTCTTTAAATTTTCGTCGGTAATCGAATTTACATCTTCGCTCGTATCTACTATGAGATTATTTTCGGCACCCAATTTTCGTATAGCTTTAATACCGTCGAGAATAGATACGTGACGAAATCCCTTTGTTAAAGAGAAAACTAATATTTTTGATGGAGCCTTTCTAGTGGCAGTAAAGCCAAAAAACATACTTGTGATTAAGAAAAACGGAAGTATTGCTTTTTGAATGTTCAATTTATACATGGCTTAATTGGTGAGTGTTAGCTGTTAAATATACTAATTTTTTATTAACCTATAAATAATTCATTTACCAGTGAATTTAATTGAAATTAAATAAGGGCAAAATTCTTTGTTCAGGAGGCAATAACCATTAAGCGATTAAGAAAATTAAGCTAATTAGTGAAATGTATTTAAATACAATTTCTCTACTTTTTTTCGAGCCCAATCTGTTTTGCGCAAGAACTTTAAGCTCGACTTTAAGGTTGGATTATTTTTAAAACAAGCAATGTTCACCAAGTTACCCATTTCTTCCCATCCATAATGGAAAAAAAGTTGTTTAACGATAAATTCTAAAGTTAGGCCATGTAATGGATTATTTTTTTGCTCTAGGGGTGCCATGATGCAAAGATAGGTGTTTAATGACAAAGAGCAAGAGGTTTAAAAGGAAAAAGGCTCTCCCGATAATCGGGAGAGCCTTTTTATTTGAAATATAATGAAAGACTATTTATCTTTTGTAAAAACGAATTCCTGTCCTTGTGCTGAAAGGGTCATTTCGTTTTTAGTTGGATTAAAATTAAATTCCAAGGCTGGTTGTTCGACAGCAAATCTATTACCGCTTACAAATTTCAAAGCAAGTGCCGGTTGAGCACCCATTTGAACCATTAAGCCTCCATTAGCCTTAGTAACTGTTATTTTAATTGGCGCTTCAGGATTCGAATAGCTACCTAAAAAAACATCCAAATTCGCTGGCGGAGTAGTCGACACTTTTGTTGCTCCATCTGCACTCCATTTGTTATTATCGGGATTTCCATCGGGCAATAATTTATCTGGATCGATGGTTACCTCTACCACTTCTTCTGTGGTAGGATAGCGAACCAGCCAACTGGTATTTTTCATCCACACATCGACACCAATCTTAATGGTCTCTGTTTTGCCACTTTTGGTTTTAACTTGAAGGATAATTGGCATTGGCATTTTCTCCAAGTTTTTTACCTGAATGGTATAACCTGATATTTTTCCATCTGTTAACACAGGTTTAACCTCGCCTAATGCTTGATCATTTTTCCAACTGTTCAAGAACCAACTTCTCCAGAACCAAGATAAATCTTCGCCTGTTCCGTTGTCCATCGATCTAAAGAAATCGAATGGGGTTGGGTGTTTATACGCCCAATTTTTAATATATTGTCTAAATGCATAGTCAAATCGGTCTTTGCCCACGATTTGCTCTCTCAAAAGTGTTAGTGCATTTCCTGGCTTGCTGTAAAGGTTATATCCGATATTACGTTCTGCCATTCCATCGGGCATAAGCATCATATTTTCTAATGCTGGGTTACCTAAACCTCTCCCAATATTTTGCCAATTTGTTGGACGTTGGGGTTTGTACTCTCCTTTGTTAAATTCTTGCTGCGAAATACCATTAATGAATGTGTTAAAACCTTCATCCATCCAACCGTATTTACGTTCATTAGAACCTACAATCATAGGAAACCATGAGTGACCAAATTCGTGATCAATAACACCCCATGCTCCAGCTCCTTTGGCAGTCCACCCACAAAAAACGATTCCTGGATATTCCATTCCGCCAATATTTGTAGCAGCATTTACAGCCATTGGATATGGGTATTCGAACCACATCTTCGAATAGTGCTCAATAGTAGTTTTTACATATTCTACGCCTCTTCCGTATGCATTTAATCCATTGCTTTCTACGGGATGGGCAGAAACCGCTAATGATTTTTTACCACTCGGCAAATTAATGCGAGCAGCATCTAACACAAATGCTTTTGAGGAAGTCCAAGCTGCATCACGTGCGTTCGTAATTTTAAATCTCCAAGTTAGCTTATCTTTTGCAGGGCGTGATTTTGGATCCGTTACCTCTGCTTCTGAACGAATATGAACAGTTGCATCACTTAATTTCGCTGCATTCCATCTTTTTAATTGCTCGGCAGTAAATACTTCTTGTGGGTTTAACAATTCTCCAGACCCCATTACGATATGGCTTGCTGGTGCAGTAACTGCAAAATTGATATCGCCATATTCGCAATAAAACTCGCCACCACCCCAATAAGGCAATGTATTCCATCCTAAAACATCATCGTATACACACATACGTGGAAACCATTGGGCAATGGCAAAGATTTCTCCATTTTTTGTGGTTAAGTGACCTGTTCTATCCGAGCCTTCTTTTGGCACTACATAAGAATAATTCATTTTTATGGTTACCAAATCGCCATTTGCTGCCATCGGATTAGCTAAACGAATTTGCATTCTCGTATCTTCAATTAATGATGTAAATTTCACAGGAACTGCTTTTTGCGAGACACTTATGTTTTCGATTTTATAACCCCCGTCAAATTTTTCGCCCTGGGCACCGTAGCGACTACGTGCTGGTGTTACGGCATAGCCCCTAGAGGTTTCTTTAAAAGAGTTTTGATCTAATTGCAACCATAAATAGGGCAACTTATCGGGACTATTATTTTTATAGGTAATGGTAATTGTTCCGCTAACGGTGTTTTTAACATCATCTAATGCAACTGAAATATTGTAATCTACCCTATTTTGCCAATATTTTGATCCGGGTGCTCCATTCGCTGACCTAAACTCATTACCATTTTGAGTATAGAATAAAGGACCAAAAGCCTCTGATGGATTATAATTTGTAGACGATGGTGCAGGTGTTTGTTGAGCAAAGCTGGTTAAGCTCCACATACACACCATAACTGCACAAAGAAAGAATTTTGTATAGGTTTTAAACATGTTAGTTAGTTTTTTTGATAAAGGTAATTCCTAATTAAATATTTCCAAATTATTAGTTAAGATTGTTACGCGTTAAAATTTCATTGATTCATTAGTCATTGGTAATAAACTAATAGTTAGCTAAACATCCAAACTCATTTACACCTGAACGAATGAACTAATTATCTCCTTTCGCCTTAAGCAATGAAGGAGGTTTACGTTGATCTGGCGGGAGTTTTATCCAAGTACTATAACATTGAGCAGTATAAAGTTCGTAATTAAAGGGGCGTTCAGATTTAATTTGAGCTACCGTCGGCCTATACATCCCCATAAAATTCTTTAAATCGGCACTATCAATTTTTAGCAAATTCTTCACAAAGTCTACCGTAAAGTTCCTGCTGATTTCTTCATTAAATTGATCGTATTCTTCCAGTTCACTTACTTTTTCGCGCTCTCTTTTGAACTTTCCAAAACCTAAATTTAATCGCAACCCCCCTCTTTCTTTAGAATAATCTACCTGTCGAGAAGGCATTGCTGTTGGGTCTTTTAAATCCAAAAACCTGGATAATTTGGCACCAGAAATATTTACGGTATTTAAATTATTAACCGAGAAACGTAGATACACATTTTTAGGAAATAAATTAATCAGATATACCGTATCGGTTTGGTAACCCACCATACCAAAAGAAACCAAATCGCCAATCTTTGCTGAAAGCACATAATGGCCATCTTTATCCGTTAAGGTTACTGATTTTGATGTTAGATTTTTAACTGTGGCACCTTCTAAGGAAATAGATCGATTTGCATAATCAAAGATGTTACCAGTTAATACGCTTTGGGCATTTGATACGATTGGAATGAGCAATATAAATAAAAAAAATACCTTTTTGAACATAGCCAAATTTAACGCACTTTTGTTTACGTTATCTTCTTTTAACAAAATTTAACAGAAAAAAGTTTATCGCCTAAGCCAATAAAAGCATATGGATAAAGTCTTTAAATTTTGTAACATTAAGCGGTTTTGCTAAAAAATAATCGATACCAATGTCTTTTTTAAGATCGTCTTCTGCTATGGTGGTGGTAGAGATTACTATAATCGGAGTTTCTTTCGATATTTCCTTTATTCGCTTAGAAGCCTCAAAGCCATCCATTTCTGGCATATAAAGATCCATAATAACCAAGCTAATCTCTGTATTTTTAAATTTTTCGATCGCATCTAACCCATTGGTAGCAACAATCAATTCAAATTGATAACTTTTAAGAATCTGCTGTATTAGCAAAACACTCATCGGTTCGTCTTCAACGATTAATATCTTCTTCTTTTTGGTTGAATTATCTCTAAAATTGAATTTCACTTAGCTCGTTATATTGTTTGATGTAAATATAAATAATGAAAAGTTAATTACAACATTAACTTTTCAATGAATTAACATTTAAAGAATAATAATACATAAGTCGCTATTAATCAAGACCTTATTAACAATCAAAAGTACACAATCGAATGGCATCACTATTTATTGTAGCGCTTTCTGATACCCCTCTTCGTCAAATCCTATGATTATTGGACGTTCATTTATCTCAATAATAGGGCGTTTAATAGCACTGGTATTATTTATTAAATAGGAAATTGCCTTTTCTGGAGAGTTAATAGCTAACCGTTCATGTTTATTTAATTTCTTAAAAGTTAATCCATTTTTATTGATGGTTTTTTCCCAGCCAAACGCATTAAACCATTCGTTTAATTTTGCTGCAGTAATACCTTTCTTTTTAAAATCGTGGAATTCAAAGGCTATGGAATTTGCCTTTAACCAATCCTGCGCTTTTTTTACCGTATTGCAATTTGGGATTCCGTATAGTTTCATGGTTATTGTGTTAGGGGTTGCGTGTCTGGGTTCATAAACACCTTGCAAGTTTAACGTTTCAACTTGAATTTGCCTAAAATTCTTTTCAAAAATCCGGTCTTTCAACTTGTAACTCGCAACACGCAACAGAATTCTATCACATTTTTTAACTCTTTGGTCACATTTTTTAAATTAATAGCACGATCCTTCTTAAAATTGCATCATCAAAAACTAAATTATGAACAGTAAAGATTTACAAAAGATCGAATTTTGGGTTGCTACAGGAATATACTTATTAACGCTATTCTTGATGGTTGTTAATATCGATCAAGATACGTCGTCTGGAAACTTTTATTCTTATCAGATGTATCCATTTAGAAATTCTGGTATTAATTTTTCGTATTTACCTCATTACTTTCTTCCAAAATTAATTAATGCCACTTCATTTTACTTTGTTTTTTTACTCTTGAATTTTTATTTGATCCCGGCACTCATTAAGCAAGCGAATACATTATTAAATGTATTTTTACTGTTTTCGGTACTCTTTCTATATGGACTTTTTACTAGCATTGGGTATACCTATAGTAAGGCGTATTTGTTGGTAGAGTATAGCAATATTACAGAAGCCTATTTCCACCTTTTTGTGAAGGGTTATACCTTTGCTATGTATACAATGGCGATGTTTGCATTATATGTTTTAGTAAAAACCTATGCTCCGGCCGCACTAAAGCACATTGAATTCAACTATAAATATCCTAAAATCATGCAAGAGTGTGCATTTGCCGCCGTAGTATGGTTATTTATTTTGTTTTTGCTCATTACACAAGCCAGGAAAGATGACTATGCAATTATTTGGGCCTTTGTAGTTCCACTTGGAATTTTACAATACGGCTATTCTCTTTATAGGCTACTCCCGGACTTAAAAAACATGAATATTGGCTTTTGGGGATATTTATGGCGTAGCATTTTATTAATTGCATTAACCGCTAGTTTTATTGCATTAATTGCCACACTACTTTACCAGGACGGAGATACTTGGCCAATCATATTTACCTTTAACATGGGCGTTCATTGCTTATTTACCACTCCATTTACATGGTTAATTTATAACTATCGCTTAAAAAACAAATCTGAAATTAGCTACCTAAAGCAAGAGCTTGGCAAATCTGACGCAAGTTTAAGCTTCCTACAATCGCAGATTAATCCTCACTTCTTATTTAATGCCCTTAATACCTTGTATGGAACTGCTTTGCAAGAAAATGCCGAGCGTACTGGCGAAGGCATACAAAAGCTTGGCGATATGATGCGTTTTATGTTACATGAAAACGTGCAAGAACGAATTTCGCTTACACGTGATGTAGACTACCTTGAAAATTACATCGCATTGCAAAAATTGAGAACCTCTCGCTCAGCCGACATTGTTATCGATGTTCAAATTGAGCCTCAATTGAACAACTTAGAGATAACCCCTATGTTATTAATCCCATTCGTAGAAAATGCATTTAAGCATGGTATAAGTCTACAACACCCATCATACATTAAAGTAACGCTTCAAACGAAAGACAAAACTCTATATTTTGATGTTCATAATAGCATTCACATCAAGCCCGATACTGACCCTGAGAAATTTAAAAGTGGCATCGGTTTGCAAAATGTGAAACAACGTTTGGCTTTATTATATCCTGGCAAGCACGAGTTAATCATCCGCGAAAGCGCTAAAGAATTCTTTATCCATTTAACTATGCAATTGTAATCGTATGAGACTTTTAAAAATGATCACATTTGTTTTACTAATGGTGGCATCTGTTCAGAGCAATGCCCAGTTCAATTTGAGCGGAAAAATTGCAAACTATTCAGGCAAAGAAACGTTAAAAGTTAACATCCCGATTGTTTACGGTTATAATGGGGACACCGAAATTAACATTCCCATTGATAAAAACGGGAATTTCAGCATCGACCTTCCGATTAAGGAGAAAAAATTTGGCGACCTCATTTTCGAAAAAACATTTTATACGTATTTGTTAACGCCAGGGAAGTCTTTACACGTATTATGTAAAACACAAGATAGCACCGTTAGTACAGTCTCGGGGACCTCGGCAAAAGAAAATCAATTACTAACACAGATAAACCTTAATGAACAACCTTTCTTCATGTTAAAAGGAAAGGTTTTCAACGATTCGCTTACTAGCATTTCTGCAGTCGAAGAAAAAGCAATCAAACCTATGATGAAAATCAGGGACAGCAATATTGAATTGGTAAAATCTTCTTCAATTTCCAATCAAGACAAATCTTTAATTATAGCTGAAATAAAGTACCATACTCTTAATATTTTACAAGAAATAAGATATATTATACCCGACAAAAAAATTGCAAATGATTTTTATTTACATCTGTACGATCCTCTATCAACTAAACCTGAAGTCTTTCCGGCTGGACCACAATATTATGCGTTTATAAGATACTATTTAGGTTATTTGGGCCCAAAAACAATAGCTAATAAAGATAAAAAAGGATTGTCGGACAAGGAGCCTCTCGATTTTTATAAAATTAGTTACGATAGTGCAAATGTAGTTGAGCGCAAATTTGGCAAGCCTTATTTGAGATGGATGCTGGCTAATAATATCCAATTACCTCTAAAGGTAATTGAACAGTTAACCTATAAAGAAATTATTGATGTATATAATTCTAATGATATTCGGTTGTTAGCACCTTTAGTTGATGCCTATACCAAGCAATTTAAAACCGGAGCGTTAGTTTTGGATGCAAAAAAACGGATAGCAAAGCTAAAATTACAATGGGCCATTAATGAGAAGAACAAGAACATCCAAATTGTTAACAATTTCGAAACAACACGTTCCATCTATGATGTCATTAAGCCCTTAAAAGGCAAAGTAGTTTTATTAGATGTATGGGGTACTTGGTGTGGGCCATGCAAGGAGGAATTAAAGTATGTTCCCGATTTAAAGGCAAAATTTAAGGGTAAAGAGGTGGCTTTTGTTTATTTAGATTTAGACGAAGAAAGTCTAGATCCTAAGTGGAGGGAATTTATCATTACCAACAACATGGAAGGTTTGCATCTCCGCAAAACCAGGCAAACCATTGTTCCTTTCTGGAAAGAACTTTTGGCAAATGCAGAAGACAAGGCTGAATATTATCCGCAATACTTTATATTTGACAAAGCGGGTAAACTTGTGGTAAGTAAAGCCAAAAGACCTAGTCAAAAAGAAGAACTTTATACACAAATTGAACAATTCTTGAAGTAATACTAAAATGATTGCCATTGCGATAGATGATGAACCCATTGCACTCGATATTGTAGCTGCACATGCCTCAAAAGTTCCCTTTGTAGAGTTAAATGCATGTTTTACCAATGCATTTGATGCCATTACCTATTTGCAACAACACAAAGTAGATCTTATTTTTCTCGATATCAAGATGCCAGATATTAGTGGAATTGATTTTGTGAAAACCCTAAGCAGGCCTCCGATGATTATTTTTACAACAGCTTATAGCGAACATGCCGTTCAAAGTTTTGAATTAGATGCGGTAGACTATCTGTTAAAACCCTTTTCGCTCTCTCGTTTTCTAAAAGCTTGTCACAAAGCGAAAGAATTGTTTGACTTACGCACCAACTCTGGCGAATTTAAGCCAGCCTTTATCTTTGTCAAAGATGGCTATGAACAGATAAAAGTATTTTTAGACGATATTCTATACATTGAGGCGTCTGGGAACTATACCCAACTCCACCTTAAAGAGGGTAAAATGCTGAGTTCAAGAATAACAATAAATGAAATCGTCGATCTTTTACCTCCTAAAGAATTTATCAGAGTGCATCGAACATTTATAGTAGCTAAGAATAAAATTACCAAGTTCGATCGCTCTCAAGTTTGGGTCAACGATAAGGTTGTTCCAATAGGTGCAACTTATGCTCAAGCCTTGCAATTATAGGTGTATTTTCTTTTTTCCCATTTGCAATTGATTAATCTCCGATTATGTTTATAATTGTTTAAGATTTATCAATCACTAACAGATGTTTAAACTCTCTTTTAAGCAACAAGTTCTCACTGGCTTTGCGGTTACTTTAACTTTTGTGTTAATTTCTGCAATAAGTTCTTATCTAAGTATTAAAAAGTTAAATGATGATGGTGCTTGGCAAACGCACACCTATGAGGTAATTGATAAATTAAGGCAAACTGAAGGTCACCTATTGAATTCAGAAAGTGGGATGAGAGGGTATATTCTAACCCAAAAAGAGAGCTATCTTACTCCATTTATACAAAGCACTAAAAAAATTGCGCCTATTATTAATGAATTAAAATTAATTATTAGCGATAATCCAACTCAATTAAGCAATGCTGATTCGCTCTTGTATTATGCAGAACTGAAAATTGCTAATATGGAACAGGTGGTTTCGGTTAACGATACGCAAGGTAAAGAAGCTGCAACTCGTCTAATTTCTACTGATAAAGGTAAGTTTTACAAAGATCAAATGCTAAAAATTAGTCAGCAGATGATTAAAGATGAAACTGTGCTTTTGGAAGAAAGAAAAGCAGAAACCCTAAGAAGTAGTAAACAAACTACACTTATTGTACTTTTAAGCTCGGTTATCATATTTGGATTAATTTTATTTCTTCTTTCTTATATAAGGCGAACCTTTGATCAGCAAAAAGAGACAGAGATTCAAATTAGAGAAAATAATGCTCAATTAAAAATGCTCTCTTCAGAGAATGAGGAAAAAAATTGGTTGTTATCGGGAGCTGCAAAAGTAAATGAATCGCTCAGGGGAGAGCAGGAAATGGACGAATTAGCTAATCATATTATTAGCAGTATTTGCACTTATGTTGATGCCCCAATCGGCGCCATTTTTCTCAGCAATGTTAAAGACAGGAGTTTAACACTCACTGGAGCCTACGCCTATCCTTTAAAGAAACAAAAAGAACGTTTCCTTTTTGGCGAGGGGTTAGTGGGACAAGTTGCATTAGAAAAAGAACAAAAACTTTTAAGTAATGTACCAAGTGACTATGTAAAAATAAGTTCGGGCTTAGGTCAAACTCCTCCAAATTTTATCCTTCTAACTCCCATCTTATTCGAAAATGAAACCATTGCTGTGATCGAACTAGGCTTAAAAGATTCTCCTCAAGTATCTACGCTTTTATTTCTAAAAGGCGTTGCCGAAAATATTGGTATTTCCATTAATAGTGCGTTAGCAAGGATTATATTAAGAGAATTATTCGAGCAAACCCAACAGCAAGCTGAAGAACTTGAAACCCAACAAGAAGAACTAAGGGCTACGAATGAAGAGTTACTTCATAAATCGGAAGAATTACAAGCTTCGGAAGAAGAGTTGAGAGTACAGCAAGAAGAATTGCAACAAACTAATGCCGAACTCGAAGCAAAAGCACAATTACTTGAGGAAAAAAATGTTTCGATTAGCCAAGCACGAGAAGCAATTAGCTTAAAAGCACAGGAACTAGAAGCCTCAAGCAAATATAAATCAGAGTTTTTGGCTAACATGAGCCATGAATTACGTACACCTTTAAATAGTATCCTTATCCTTGCTCGGATTTTAAAAGAGAACAAGCCTTTTAATTTGAATGAAGACCAGATAAAATATGCTAGTGTAATTCAAAATGCTGGAACCGATCTCCTAAACTTAATTAACGACATTCTAGATTTATCGAAAATTGAATCAGGAAAAATTGATTTAACCATCGAGAAAGTGACACCTCAAGATGTAAAAAGAGATATAGATGCCTTATTTACGGAAGTAGCAAAAAATAAGAAAATAAAATTTGAGGTCGACTTATCACCTAACCTACCTGCTGATTTAACGACCGATTTATCGCGTTTAGCTCAAATCATTAAGAATTTGTTGTCAAATGCTTTTAAATTCACCCCTGAAAAAGGCAGTGTAACCTTAACTTTAGCGAAGGCCAATGAAGATGCATTTTATTATTCCAACCATTTAAAAACCAGTACCGAAACCATTATTTCGATTGCCGTTAAAGACACAGGAATTGGGATCCCGGAAGATAAACAAGCTGTTATCTTTGAAGCTTTTCAACAAGCAGATGGGTCTACAAGTAGAAAGTATGGAGGAACAGGCTTAGGTTTATCGATCAGTAAAGAACTGGCTCATATTTTGGGCGGCGAAATCCAAATCAAAAGCGAGCCAAATAAGGGAAGTACATTTACTTTATTCATCCCCCAACATTTAGAAATTAAAACTGAAACTGAAGAATTTGAAGGGGTTAACGATTTAGAATTAAATGAGCCAAGCATCACCTTTGCGCAACCTTTAAATTTAAACTCTGATAAAAACACCTTATTAATTGTTGAAGACGATTTAAATTTCGCTGAAATTTTAAAAAATTATGCTATCGAGAAAGGATTTAACCCCATACTTGCACATAGTGGAGATGTAGGTTTGGACTTGGCGACCACTACCTTACCAAACGCCATTATTTTGGATATTATGTTGCCAATTATGGATGGATGGACCATTCTAAAAAAGCTGAAGAGTAACCCAATTACTAAGCATATTCCAGTACATATGATGTCGGCAGGCGACGAAAAAGTGGAGAAAGCGAAAAGGGAGGGCGCTATTGGTTTCTTAAAAAAACCAATTGGCGAAGATGAATTGGCGACTGCATTTCATCTTTTTGCTCAAATCCCAGACGATTTTATTCTAAATACCGTTTTACTAATCGAAGATCAAGAACTTCAAAGTAAAATTCTAACCCAGCAACTATTAGACAAAGGCGTTAATGTTACACAAGCCTATACCGGAGAAGAAGCCTTAGCTGCCTTAAAAACATCTTCTTTTGATTGTATCATTCTCGACCTTAACCTACCAGATATATCTGGATTTGAGTTATTAGACCAAATTAAATCCCAACCTAAGCTTCAGTCTATTCCGGTTGTAATTAACACAGCGATGGAACTTCATAAAGATCAGATGGATAAAATTCTTCATTATTCGGAAGCCATGGTTCTAAAGTCTAATAAATCTAACGATAGACTAATTGATGAAGTTAGTTTATTCATGAATAAGCTAAAAATAGAGCACAAAAAGAACACTAAGACAAAAAGTCCTGCAATTTCTGTAGCAGAAAAGTCGCTGTATGGCAAAAAAATCTTAATAACAGACGACGATATGAGAAATATTTTTGCGCTTTCTACCGCATTGCAGTCCTACGAAATGCAAATTGTAATTGCTAACAATGGAAGAGAAGCGATAGAGAAGCTCGACAAGATTCACGATATCGATTTAGTGTTAATGGACATTATGATGCCGGAAATGGATGGATATGAAGCGATGACTCTAATACGACAGAAAAAAAGCTTTGCTAACTTGCCAATTATTGCATTAACAGCAAAGGCGATGAAAAATGATCGAGAAAAATGCATTGAAGCTGGTGCAAGCGACTATATTTCTAAACCAGTTGATGTGGATGAATTATTATCAATGATGAGGGTTTGGTTAAGCAAATGATAAGTGAGCATATTAGTAGCGAGCAACTAGATGATTTAATTCATCTGATAAAAAATGTGCATGGATTCGATTTTAGTAATTATTCGCCTGCCTCATTTAAACGTCAGGTGACTAAAATTTTGCACTTGCAAAAACTAAGTGTATTTGATTTACGTAATTGCATTATAAATGATGAAGAGTATTTTGAGGATTTCCTATGCAAAGTAACTGTAAATGTTACCGAAATGTTCAGAGACCCGCTCTTTTACAAATCGATTAGAGAACATATTATTCCTTATCTTCGTTCTTATCAACGGATTAAAGTTTGGAATGCTGGATGTTCTACCGGAGAGGAACTCTATTCTTTTGCCATATTGTTTTCGGAAGAAAATTTATACAATAGAAGTTTTTTTTATGGTACAGATATTAATACAGAAGTTTTAAAAATCGCGAAAAGTGGGATTTATGAATTAACGAAAATGAAGCAAAATTCTGAGAATTATAGTGCATCTGGCGCGTTAAATTCACTTTCAAAATACTATACAGCGAAATACGATGCAGTTTCGATTAAACACTCTATTAAAAAAAATGTGCTTTTTTCAGCACACAATCTGGTGTCGGATGGCATCTTTAACGAATTTCAGATTATTTCTTGTCGAAATGTGCTTATTTATTTTAATGTGGAGCTCCAAAATAAAGTGATTGAACTATTTTATAATAGTTTAGCTAGGTTTGGCTTTTTATGTTTGGGCTCAAAAGAAACCATTAGAAATACCGATTTAAAAAATAGATTTAAAGTGGTGGATAAAAAGAATAATATCTACCAACGAATAGATTAATAGGCACATGGAAAAAATTAATATTCTAATCGTTGACGATAGAATCGAAAACATTATTGCACTCGATGCGCTTATTAAACGAGATGATGTAAATATCATTTCAACAACCCTCCCCAATGAAGCTCTTCGGATATCTTGGGAGCACGATATAGCGATTGCATTGGTAGATGTTCAAATGCCCGAAATGGATGGATTTGAACTGGTAGAAATTTTAAAAAGCAACCCGCGCACAAAAGATATTCTTGTAATTTTTGTTACCGCTATTTCAATGGAAACAAAATATGCTGTTAAAGGATTAAATGCTGGTGCAGTAGACTACTTATATAAGCCGCTAAATCCTTTTGTAACCTCGGCTAAAGTCGACTCCTTTATTCAGATTGTTCGTAACCAACGAGAAATCAGAAAGAAAAATACTCAACTCGAAAAATATCAAAAAGAGTTAATTCAAGCTAAAGAACTTGCCGAGCAAGGCAAAAGAATTAAAGAGAATTTTCTAGCCAATATGAGCCACGAAATACGCACGCCCATTAATGGGATTATTGGTCTTATTAACTTGCTATCCCAAACAGAGGTAAGTGATAACCAGGCAGAAATGCTAACCCTTTTAAAAACTTCTTCTTCTTCTTTACTGGGCGTAATTAACGATGTATTAGATCTTTCAAAAATCGAATCAGGTAAATTCAAAATTAATAGAAGCGAAACAAAAATTATCGAACTGTGCAATGCGGTTATCAATTTGTTAAAAATCGGTGCAAAAGAAAAGAACATCGATCTAATTATAACAATAGACCCTAACTTGCCCGAAAAAATTATCGTCGATTCGTTACGTTTAAATCAAATCTTGATGAACCTGGTTGGGAATGCAATCAAGTTTACAGACAAAGGCTCAGTATCCTTAAAAGTTGAGGTATTAGATAAAAAAGGAAACAATTTGAAAATTCAATTTTCGGTTATCGATACCGGAATTGGGATTGCCAAAGAAAATATAGATAAAATATTTGAAGTATTTGAACAGGCCGACGAGCAAACAACGGTTAAATTTGGCGGAACTGGACTAGGTTTATCCATTGTTAAAAAATTAGCGAAGCTGAAAGGTGGCACGTTGAATGTGGAAAGTGAAGAAGGCAAAGGAAGTCTTTTTACTTTTACAAATTGGTATGAAGTTGTATCTTCACCAGCTAACCAAAATCATGCAAAAATTAAAAGTACCGTGTTGAAACCATTTAATAATGTTAAAATCCTGCTAGCCGAAGACAACCCAATAAATACCTTTCTAATTCTCCGAATTCTAAAAGGCTGGAATATAGAGGTTGAAGTGGTAGAAAATGGCCAAGATGCGATAGATAAACTTCATAAAAACGAGTATGATTTAGTGCTAATGGATACATACATGCCCGTTATGAATGGGCTTGATGCGATTAAATTAATTCGAAGTGGGGCTGTTCTCGGTAAAGAAAATATTCCGATTATTAATTTTTCTGCTGCGGTAATGGAAGCAGACAAGCAGGTTGCTATGGATGCAGGTGCCAACGATATTTTAAATAAATCGTTTGATCCTCAACTTTTACATGATAAAATTAGTCGATTCTTATTAAAATAAATAACATCGGGTAGGCTAATTTTTTAAAAAAAGATAAATTTATTGAGCTGGTAAAAAAGTAAGTTACTGGTAAAAAAGTGAGTGTCTATTTATTAAATAAGGTCATGGTTTGGGCGGCGCCAATGCTCACAAAACTTTTAATCATCGTTACTCCACGATTAATTAAAACGGGCAATTCTTTTTGCTCGTCTTTATCAAATGGGCCGAGTACATAATTCGCTTGCATTCCTTTTCTAAAGTTATCGCTAATTCCGAACCGGAGACGAGCGTAATTTTGTCCACCACAAAGCTCTTCAATACTTTTTAGCCCGTTATGTCCAGCACTACTTCCCTGCAATTTCATTCTTAATTTACCTAAAGGTAGGGCTAGATCATCTACAACAACCAGTACATTTTCGGGCAGAATTTTAAGTTCTTTCATCCAATAATTAACCGCCTTGCCACTCAAATTCATGAATGTGGTGGGTTTTATTACGTGCAACTTTTTGCCTTTAAAACCAACTTCGGCGTAATAAGCGAGCTTTAAAAGTTCAAAATTGCCTCCAAGATCTTTAACTAACTCATCGGCAATGTTAAAACCAATATTATGCCTTGTATTTGCATATTCTGGTCCGATATTACCAAGGCCAACAATTAGGTATTTCATTTTGTAAAGATAATTTAAAAAGTTTGCAGTCGAAAGTTCTGGATCTAGAGTCTCCTTTAAGAATTGATGAAATCTTGTATTCCACTATATTCCCAAATAAAAAAACGGCATAGAATGAATTCTATGCCGCCTAATCTTATAAGAAACCTGTAATTACTTACCTTTAGCGGCTTCAGTCTCTGCTTGTTTTAATGCTCTAGACATAGCCACAGAAACGATCGTATCTTCTGGAGTATTGGTAACTACGTAGTCGCCTTTTTGCAAATCGCGTACGCGGAATAAATTTCCAACTTCCATTTTGGCAATGCTTACTTCAACTACTTGTGGCATGCTTTTAGGCAATGATTTAACACGTAATTTACGTAATTTTTGAACCAATTTACCACCCATTTTCACACCTGGAGATGTTCCGGTTAGTTTAACAGGAATTTCCATTACAATTTCTTTATCATCAAATAATTGTAGAAAATCTACGTGTAATAATAAATCAGTTAGTGGGTGAAATTGTACTTCTTTAATAATAGCTTTAGTTTTAGTACCGCCGATAGTAATTTCTAAAAAGTTAGCTTCTGGAGTATAGATAGCTTCGTTTAAATCGGTTCTTAATACTGCAAAGTGCACTTGCTCTTTACCACCATACAATACTGCGGGAACTTTACCTTCATAGCGAAGCTCTTTAGCATCGCGTTTCCCTACGTTCTCTCTTGGAGAACCGCTAATTGCGATTGTTTTCATCTTGTTATATATTTATTTTAATTGTTAAATTAATTAGCAAATTGGCTAATTAGCTCATTTGCTAATTAAACCCGAAATAAGTCACTTATCGAACCATGCTCATTTACATTAGCAATGGCCTTTGCAAATAATGGAGCGGTGCTAAGCACTCGTATTTTATTGCTCTCTTGTTTTAATGGAATAGTATCGGTTACGATCAATTCTTCTAACATAGAGTTCTCTACCGTTTCGTAGGCCTTACCTGATAAAACAGCATGTGTACAAACCGCTCTAACACTATTTGCACCATTTTCCATAATTAATGCAGCAGCTTTGGCTAATGTACCTGCGGTATCGCAAATATCATCCATCAACACCACATCTAAGCCTTTTACATCTCCAATAATCGACATCGATTCGATTTCGTTGGCCCGTAAACGACGTTTATCACAAATTACCACTTCCGCATTAAAAAACTTCGCAAAAGTACGTGCTCGGTAAGACCCACCCATATCTGGAGAAGCAATTGTTAAATTCTTCAAGCCTAAGCTTTTGATATAAGGTACAAAAATAACCGATCCATCTAAGTGATCTACCGGAATATCAAAGAAACCTTGTATCTGTGCAGCATGTAAATCCATTGTCATGATGCGATGAATTCCTGCAGTTTTCAGTAAATTAGCAACCAACTTTGCTCCTATTGCTACACGAGGTTTATCTTTTCTATCTTGACGCGCTAGGCCATAATACGGAACAACTGCGGTAATGTAATGTGCCGATGCTCTTCTTGCTGCATCAACCATTAACAGAAGTTCCATTAAATTATCGCTAGGCTGATAAGTAGATTGGACTAAGAAAACATCACTACCCCTTATCGATTCGTCAAAAGAAGGCTGAAACTCGCCATCGCTGAACCGACTTAACGTTACGCTTCCTAGAGGCTTGCCGTAATCTTCGGCAATTCTATTCGCTAATTCCTTTGTACCGCTTCCGGCAAAAATCTTAACTGGGTTAAATTGCAATGGCATGATTTGCGGGTATCAATGCTGGTTAAAAAAAATCGGATTGCGGTTTTATTCACAATCCGAAAAAAATTTGTTGTCCGACCTGGATTCGAACCAAGACAAACGGTACCAAAAACCGTTGTACTACCCTTATACTATCGGACAATTCTCCATTACCTAACGTTGTTCTGAAATGGAATGCAAATTTACGTTTATTTTTTTTAGCTGCAAGTCTGAATTCAAAAAAAATTAAATATTTCTTAAAACCCCGTTTTACACCCCTTTAAACCCTTAAAAAATGTTAAACGTATTAATTATTTATAGTTATATCAATCTATTTCTTTATTTTCGGCAGCATTTAAGCGCAAAACATTTTTGTAATTATCAATTTATACAATGAATTATTCAAAAACGAACAACATTATAGGCTGGATTTGTTTTTTCATCGCCACATTAACCTATATTTTAACTTTAGAACCATCGGTTAGTTTTTGGGATTGCGGAGAGTTCATTGCTTCTGCGCTCAAAATGCAAGTTGTTCACCAACCAGGCGCACCACTTTTCTTAATGATTCAACGCTTCTTTTCGCTCTTCGCCATGGGCGATGTAAATAAGGTAGCGTATTTTATGAATGTTGGATCGGCAGTGGCGAGTGGTGCTACGATATTGTTTTTGTTTTGGACCATTACTGCTTTAGCGAAAAAGACGCTTATTAAAGTAGGCGAAGAGGTAACCACTTCGAAAATGATAAGTATAATGGGTGCTGGAGCCGTAGGTGCTTTAGCGTATACTTTTTCAGATAGTTTTTGGTTCTCTGCTGTAGAATCGGAAGTTTATGCACTTTCATCGCTCTTTACTGCAATCGTATTTTGGGCTATTTTAAAATGGGAAGCCATTGCTGATGAACCTCATGCTGATAAATGGTTGTTGTTTATTGCCTATATTATGGGTTTATCAATAGGTATTCACTTATTAAACTTACTAACTATACCTGCAATCGCATTTGTATATTACTTCAAGAAAACTAAACAAGCTACTACAAAAGGTATTTTAAAAACATTTGGTATCGGGATTTTAATCTTAGCGGTTATTCAATATGGTATTATTCAGTACCTAGTGTCGTTCGGAGCGTATTTCGATTTATTTTTTGTAAACACACTCGGATTAGGTTTTGGAACAGGTGTACTCGCCTTTGCATTCCTTTTAATTGCTGGCCTTACGTTCGGAATTCGCTATTCAATTAAGCATCAAAAAAGAATTTTAAACCTTGCACTTGTATCAACCGTCTTGGTTATTTTTGGTTACGGTTCATTCGCAATGATTGTAATTAGGGCGCAGGCTAAACCTAATTTAAATAATAGTGATCCAGATAATGCTTTTTCATTTTTAAGCTACCTTAACCGTGAACAATATGGCGATAGACCACTTTTATTTGGCCCGAATTATAATTCTCAGCCTAAATATGATGAGAATGGTCGCCCCGTTTATAAAGAAACAGGGATTAGTTATAGAAAAGGAATTGATAAATACGAAATCGCTGGTAAAAAGACAGAACAAGTATATGGAGTAAATGAAGACTTTCCAGATAGTATAAAACGATTACAAGGCACGGTATTTTTCCCTAGAATGTATAGCGATGAAGCGGCTCATGTAAATTATTATAAAGACATGATGAACCTCAGCGATTCGGATGTTCCGGGCTTCGGAAAAAACTTTGGCTTCTTCTTAAAATACCAAACTGGTTTGATGTATATGCGTTACTTTATGTGGAATTTCGCTGGTCGCCAGAACGACGATCAGGGTCAAGGTAGCGTGTACGAAGGGCAATGGCTAAGCGGAATAAAACCTATAGATGGAATTCTGTTGGGTGATCAAACTAATTTACCTCCATCTATAGTAGAAAGCAACTCGTATAATCGATTCTTCTTTTTGCCTTTAATTTTAGGGATTTTAGGTGCTTTATGGCACTTTAAACGTAACCAAAAAGACGCAGGCATTATCGGCTTATTATTCTTCTTTACCGGAATGGCCATCGTACTCTACCTTAACCAGAAGCCTTTAGAACCTAGAGAAAGAGATTATGCTTATGTAGGTTCGTTCTATGCATTTGCCATTTGGATTGGTTTAGGAGCATTAGCCATTAAAGAATTTTTAGAAAAGAAATTAACTGCTAAAACCGCAGCAATTGGTGCTACAGCTATTGCTATGGCCTGCGCTCCGGTACTTATGGCTGCTCAAGGTTGGGACGATCATGATCGTTCTAGCAAAATGGTGCCGCACGATATTGCGGTAAGTTACCTCGAATCATGTGCTCCTAACGCTATTTTGTTTACCTATGGAGATAATGATACGTATCCGCTTTGGTATGCACAAGAAGTGGAAAATGTTCGTCCCGATATTCGCTTGGTAAATTTAAGTTTATTTGATACCGATTGGTACATCAACAATATGAAGCGAAAAGTTCACGAATCAGAAGCGTTACCACTGTCCATGAAACCTAGTCAGTATGTTGCGGGCGTTCGCGATGTAATGTACTACCAGGATTATAAAATTGCAGAATCTGTAGAGCTTAAACAAATTGTAGATCTGTTACTTTCTGATAGCGAATCGGATAAATTAGCATTAAGTGATGGTAGCAAAACTAATTTCATTCCAACCAAGAATTTAAAATTAACGGTAAATGCACAAGATGTAATTAAAACGGGAACGGTTCCTGCAGCAGCAGCTGATAAAATTGCCTCTACAATGGAATGGAAATTTAATAAGGGCTATGTAACTAAGGGTACCCTAGCTTTCTTAGATATTTTAGCACATAACAACTGGAAGCGTCCTATTTATTTTTGTAGTACGGTACCTTCGTCGCAATTTAACGGACTTGATAACTATCTATATAGCGAAGGATTAGCACTTCGTTTATTGCCTTTGAAACAAGATAGCTTAAACAGCGCTGAACGTACCGGTGAGCAACCTATTAACTTAGATCCCATGTATGCCCATGTAATGAATAAATTTAAGTGGGGTAATGTAAAAACGGCAAGTTATTTAGACTCGCAATCCGCTGATGACATTTCAATATTCAACAATATTTTTAACAGCTTAACTACAGGTTTGATTAAAGCAGGAAGATTGGAAGATGCCAAAAAAGTGGTTCGTAAATACGATGAAGTAATGCCTACAAAAATCTATGGTATTAGAACCATGATGGGCGTTCCTGAAAGGGCACAAAATTTATATATTTTGGGCGAAACAGAGAAAGCAAACGAATTGATCAAAAAATCAGCCCTCTACATACAAAAGGAGGTTGGCTATTTAGCCGATGTTTCGAAGAGTAAAGGCATATTAGTTGGCGGAAGGAATGTACAGATGGCATTAGTATATGGATTAGATCCAATGGCAAAAATTGCAGCACAATATCAACAAACAAAACTAGCTAAAGATTTAGAGAACCAATATAATACGCTATATGCTAGATTTAATTTGTTTTTTGGTCCGCAGCAGTAAATTAAACGTGGAAAATTTTTATCAATTAAACCTTATTACTTTTTTTAATTCTTAACATAGGATAAGTAAGCGTCCAATTAAAATAGATACCTTTACTTTAATTAATCAAAAAAAAATAAAAATGAAATTAAAACTTAGTGCAATTTTAACAGTAGCTGTTTTAGCCAGCATATCATTCTTAGCTTTTACACCAAAAGCCGACACGTATACCGTAGACTTAACAAAATCTACTATTTCTTGGGAAGCAAAAAAATTAACCGGTGGTCACACTGGTTTTATAGATTTAACTGCTGGAAGTTTAGTATTTAATGGTAAAAAATTAACTGGAGGTAACTTTGCAGCAAGTATGAGTACGCTTAGAGTTATGGATAACGGCAGACCAAATGCTTCATTAGATAGACATTTAAAATCAGACGACTTTTTTGGTGTAGATAAATTTCCTGGAGCTAGCTTCGTAATTAAAAAAGTAGCGGGTAACGGCACTAATGTAACTGTAACTGGCGATTTAACAATGAAAGGGGTTACCAATTCTATTACTTTCCCTGCAACTTTAACATGGAATGCAGATAAAACAATTTCAGCAAATGCTGATAAAATTGAAATTGATAGAACTAAATTCGGCATTCAATATAGATCTAAATCTATATTCTCTGATATAGGTGATAAAATGATTGAAGATAATTTTACCATCGCAGTAAAATTAGTTGTTAAAAAATAAATACATTTTATTTTTTGAAAGGCAATCACTTCAACAAACTTTAAACGTTTGTTAAAGCGATTGCCTTTTTTATTTAAATCCGTTTGCGAATTCAATTTGCAATATATACCTTTAGCACTATAAGAAAACGCTTTCTTATGGCTATACAACCGATTGCATGTTAGACCATACGCTGAACCTTTTAGTGATAGACGATGACGATATTAACATATTCATCATAAAAAAGATTGTAGAAAAAACAGGGTATAATATCGAGATGGTGGCCCGAAACAACGGTCAACAAGCTATAGATTATTTAAACGAAACTATTTCTCAAAATAAAGAATTACCCAGGCTGGTTTTGATAGACATTAACATGCCCGTAATGAATGGTTGGGAGTTTATTGAAGCCTATGAGACTTTGGGCATTGAGCAGAAGGTAGACATGTATATTCTTTCTTCGTCTGTTTATGAAAACGACATCGAAAAAACCAAAAGCTATAAAGCGGTAAAAGGATTTATTTCAAAACCTCTTTCAATGGAGCGTTTAACTGAATTGGTTAACGCTATACGATAATAAATTTTCTATTTTTTATCGCCATCTAATGCTATTTGGCTAGTTATCAACATCTAAGACATCTCAGAAAATCTTAGGCCTATTGTTTAGTTCTTACCACCTAAATATCTAAGAAAGCCCAAGATTAAAACGAATGAAGGCTCTTGAAAAAGCTAAGCTGTTCTAAGATTTCTTAGATGGTAAAAGCATAAACCTTTATTTTAATTGTAGAAGTTACACAATCTTAAATCGATCATCCTCAAGCTCAACAAAAGCCTGAGATTTAGATTTTGAATGGTAAAATAAACATTTCCAATGTTCTGCTGCTGCTTTCTTGCCAAATTCGTCACGCAATTCCATTGCTTTTCTTCCATCAAAATCGTACTTAGCAATAAACTTCCGAATCAGTTCTTCAGGCTCTGGCAGTACATCACCACCAAAGAAAACCTTATCTCCCCCATCTTCAATCAAAAAGACTTGATGATATGGGCAATGTGCTCCTGTTAATTCAAAGCTAATTCTATCGTTTAGCCGACCTGTATTCTCCACAAAATTTAATTGCGCATTACGCTGTAAAAATTCGAAGATCTCGGTATGGTAAGAGGAAGAAGTACTGGTAAAAGAGGTTTCCCACTCTCCTCTTTGCATTACATAGGTTGCATTTGGAAAACTCAACTCCATTTTATCGCCCACATGATGTACCATTCCTCCTGAGTGATCAAAATGCAAATGCGACATCAATACTAAATCTACATCATGTGGATCAAAGCCTGCTTTTTTAATGTTTTTATGCAAATGCAGTTCACCATTTTCATCACTATAACCCAAACCGGTATCCAATAAAATTAATTCGTTATCTAATTGAATTAAAAAGGGCTGGACGTGAATAAATAGTGAAGCAGGGCGGTCTTTCGGGTTATCTTTTGCAGGATCGAAAGGAATAAATTTTTTAGTGGAATCTACGGAGTACGAACCTTCGTGTAAGGTGAAAACTTGCATGGTATAAAGTTAGGAATAATTTATTCAACCAAAATAATTCATCCCTTTTTTGTATCTATGCTTAACCAATTAAAAATACGTACAAAAGCGAATGGAAATGGAGAAAAGATGGGCTATGGTAAACACAGGCAACCTGAACACCACCGAGGCACTTGCCCTCGAATTGAATATTGACCCAAGTTTAGCCCAAATTTTAACGCAAAGAGGCATTTCTACATTTGAGGAAGCTCGTCATTTCTTCCGTCCTCATTTGAACCAATTGCACGATCCCTTTTTGATGAAAGGTATGGAGAAAGCTATTGAACGGATCAAATTAGCACTAAACAAAGAGGAAAAAATACTAATTTATGGCGATTACGACGTTGATGGGACTACTGCAGTTGCACTTACCTTTAGCTTTTTCAAACAATTTACCAACAAAATAGAATATTACATTCCCGACCGGCACAAAGAAGGCTACGGCATCTCCATAGCAGGAATTGATTATGCCAACACCAATGGTTTTAGCTTGATTATTGCGCTCGATTGCGGTATTAGATCAATAGATAAAGTAGATTATGCAGCAGCGTTAAACATCGATTTTATCATTTGTGATCATCACCTCCCTGGAGAAGAAATTCCATCAGCTGTTGCGGTACTCGATCCTAAACAAGTAGATTGCGCTTATCCTTTTAAAGAATTATCGGGATGCGGAATAGGATTTAAATTAGCTCAGGCCTATTGTATGGTCATGGATTTACCAAATTCGAATTACGAGCAGTATTTAGATTTAACGATGGTAAGCATAGCAGCAGATATTGTTCCAATTGTTGATGAAAATCGGGTTCTCGCTCATTTCGGCTTATTAAAATTAAACGAAAATCCCTGTGCTGGTTTAAAAGCCCTAATGGCAGTGGGGGGTAAAACTACCTCTTATACCATTACCGATGTGGTGTTTATTTTAGCGCCTAGAATTAATGCGGCGGGGCGAATGGCGCATGGTAATGAAGCTGTAAAAATGTTGCTTTGTGAAACTGACATGGCGCTAGACCAAAGTACCTTTATTAACACACAAAATACAGATCGTAAAACGTTCGATCAAACCATTACCCTTGAAGCTTTGGCCATGATCGAAGAAAGTGAAGAGCTCATCAATAGAAAAACGACGGTAGTTTATCACGAAACTTGGAATAAAGGCGTTATTGGCATTGTTGCTTCACGATTAACTGAAAAATACTATCGTCCAACAATTGTATTAACTGAATCTAATGGCAGTTATACGGGGTCGGCACGTTCAGTTGCAGATTACGACCTTTATGAAGCGTTACTCGAATGCTCGGATCTTTTAGAGCAATTTGGCGGACATAAATTTGCTGCTGGCTTAACCTTAAAACCCGAAAACTTAGTTTCTTTTTCTGATAAATTTGAACGCGTAGTGGCAGCTACCATCAGTCAGAATGCACTCATTCCTGAAATTGCTATCGATGCCGAAATTAACTTAACACAGATCGACGCAAAGTTTTTTCGGATTTTAACGCAGATGGGACCATTCGGGCCACAGAACATGAACCCAACTTTTGTTAGTCACGGTGTTAGTTTAGCAGGCTTTCCTCAAATTGTTGGGACAAATCATTTAAAATTAAGTGTAAAGCAACAAAATTCAGCTATTTTTGAATGCATTGCTTTTAACCTAGCCAGCTTTGAAGAAAAATTGAAGGCTAACACCCTTTTCTCTATATGTTATACCATAGAGGAAAATGTTTGGAAAGAAAAGAGGAAATTGCAATTAAATATTAAAGGAATAAAACTAACATAATCTCGTAGGGTTTTAACCTGTGAGGTTTGACAAAAAAGATATGATTTTAAAAGCCGAAAACCTGGTAAAAAAATATAAGCAAAGAACCGTTGTGAACAATGTTTCTTTCGACGTAAGTCAGGGTGAAATTGTGGGCTTACTCGGCCCAAATGGAGCCGGAAAAACCACGTCTTTTTATATGATTGTGGGATTAATAAAACCAAATGAGGGAAATATCCTTTTAGAAGGAGAAAATATCACAAAAGACCCCATGTATCGTCGCGCACAAAAAGGAATAGGTTACTTGGCGCAAGAAGCAAGTGTTTTTAGAAAGCTAACTGTTGAAGATAACATTTTGGCTATCTTAGAAATGACTGCGCTGAGCAAGGAGGAACAAAAAGACAAGCTCGAAGAGTTAATTAACGAATTTAGTTTACATAAGGTTAGAAAAAACAGAGGCGATTTACTCTCTGGTGGCGAGCGAAGGCGTACTGAAATTGCTAGAGCCTTAGCTGCAAATCCCAATTTTATCTTATTGGATGAACCTTTCGCAGGGGTAGATCCAATTGCGGTAGAAGAAATTCAGACCATTGTAGCACGCTTAAAAGAAAAAAACATTGGCATCCTCATTACCGATCACAACGTGCAAGAAACCTTATCCATTACCGACCGGGCTTATTTGCTATTTGAAGGAAAAATCCTCGAATCGGGTACACCAGAAGTGCTTGCAGCAAACGAAATGGTGAGGAAAGTTTATTTAGGTTCGAATTTTGTATTACGCAGAAAAAAGCTATAATCTCGATTAAATGGCAATTGTTAATTCGATATTTGCATGGTACATGAAAAAGCGCATTCATCAGATTGAGCTTTTTATGAAATACCCCTTAGATGTTCAGGAAGAATGGTTGCATAGTTTAATTACAAGTGCGCAAAATACAGAGTGGGGAAAACAATACGACTACAAATCCATTCTCACCATTGCTCAATTTCGGGAACGTGTTCCGATCCAAAACTATGATACGCTAAAGCCTTACATCGAGCGAATGCTAAAAGGTGAACAAAATGTATTATGGCCATCAGAAATAAAATGGTTTGCCAAATCGTCTGGCACCACTAGCGATAGAAGCAAATTTATTCCCGTTTCAGAAGAAGCACTCGAAGAATGCCATTTTAAAGGCGGTAAGGATATGATTTCGATCTATTGCAACAATAGGCCCGACACTCAGATGTTTACCGGGAAAGGCTTAGTATTAGGCGGGAGTCACCAAATCAATCAACTTTGTGACGACATCCATTTCGGTGATTTATCAGCTGTGCTGATTAAAAATTTACCCATGTGGGCCGAATATTATAGAACACCTAATATTTCTATTGCCTTAATGGATAATTACGAAGAAAAGATGGATAAAATGGCAGAAGCCACCATCAAAGAGAACGTAACTAATATTGCCGGCGTACCCACGTGGACTATCGTGCTAGCCAAAAAAGTACTCGAAATTACAGGAAAGAAAAATTTATTGGAAGTTTGGCCAAATTTGGAATTGTATTTTCATGGCGCTGTAAATTTCGCTCCATACCGCGAACAGTTTAAAGAACTTATTCCTTCCTCTACTATGTACTATTTGGAGACATATAATGCCTCTGAAGGTTTTTTCGGTATACAAGATCGAGATCATTCTGAAGAATTATTGTTAATGCTCGATTATGGTATTTATTATGAATTTCTGCCAATTGAAAATTTAGCCGATGAGCAGCCTAAAACACTTTCGCTAGATCAAGTAGTACTAAATAAGAACTATGCGATTATTATTTCTACGAATGCTGGCTTGTGGCGTTATTTAATTGGCGACACGGTTCAATTTACGTCGCTTCATCCATTTAGGATTAAAATTACGGGCCGAACAAAACATTTTATCAATGCTTTTGGTGAAGAAGTAATTATCGACAACGCTGAACAGGCGCTTGCAAAGGCTTGTGCGGCAACATCGGCCAAAGTGAGAGATTATACTGCTTGCCCTATTTACTTCAAAGGAGAGGAAGCTGGGGGGCACGAATGGATCATAGAATTCGAATCGCAACCTACTAATTTCGATTTATTTGTAGATGTGATGGATCAAACCTTGAGGGAGATTAATTCAGATTACGATGCTAAGCGCTTTAAAGATATGGCGCTTCGCAGACCAAAAGTACACAATGCACCAGTTGATACATTTTATAAGTGGCTCAAACACCGTGGCAAGTTAGGCGGTCAGCATAAAGTTCCTCGTTTAGCGAACGATAGGCAGTACGTAGATGAAATCTTAGCCCTACTTTAGGAATTAAGATTTGCTGATTTGTGAATTAAATTAGCTAACCAGCACATCCTCAAATTAACTTTTTGAAATCCCATTTCTTTTAGCTAAATTTAAGTAGCTTATAAACAAATCATTATGAAGACCGTAAAACAAGTATTAAGCACAAAACCTGTGCAAATTTACAGCGTTACTGCAGCCACGTCTGTTTTAGATGGCTTAAAAATGATGACCGAAAAGAACATCAGTGCGTTATTGATTATGGAAAACGAAATTTTAATGGGCATTTTTACTGAACGAGATTATGCAAGGAAGATTATTTTGCACGGAAAATCGTCTAAAGACACCCCAATAAGCGAAGCCATGACCATTGCCCCAATAACGGTAAGTTCTACAGACAGTATTGAATTATGCATGCAAATCATGACCGACAAGCACATCAGGCATCTACCTGTTGTAAACGAAAACCACGTTATTGGAATGGTTTCTATAGGGGATGTGGTTAAATTTATTATTGCTGATCAAAAGCAAACCATATCTCAGTTAGAGAGTTATATTAATAGTTAATGTTTGAATGTTGAAAGTTGTAATGTTCTGATTTCATAAGTGTATTTCTTAAAAATCATAAACGTTTCAACCTTGCAACGTCTTAACCTTGTAACTAGTTAGTCTTTCCAACGCCATTCGCCAGCAATCTTTAGGGGCTCTTTTAAGTTTTGCGCTCTTAAGAAAGCTTCCAAATCGACTTCATTCTGTTTGCTTACTGGAATTTTTGGCGTATTTGCCAATGCGTAGGTCTGCATCGCAGAAAAACGAACGGTATTTTTCATTCCCTGCTCGTCTACCAATTTAAATAAGTCGCCATCTGAATGATAGTATGGACCAGAATTGTTTGGCAATCTTCCACCTGCCCCCCCTCCAGTAGTTATGCCTTCTAACATAAAGGGTTGATGATCACTGTGCAAACCAGCACCCGACTGGATTAAATTTCTATAAGAGGTATCGACTTTAGTTATCTGTTCTCCCCAACCTCTAAGCAGGGGTTCCATTTCTTTTCTTGTAGTTGAAAAACCCTTAGGATCATTTGTCATGTCGTAGTTTAACATGTAACTAATTTGATCTATTGTTTTGTCTTTTTTAGCCTGATCAACATAGGCTTTTGAACCTAATAATCCTTGTTCCTCGCCCATAAATAGTACAAACTCTACCGTTCTTTTGGTACTTAAGTTTAACGTTTTAAATGTACGTGCCATATCCATAATGGAGAAAGATCCTATCCCATTATCAATTGCACCAGTGGCTAAATCCCAGCTATCTAGGTGGCCGCCAACAACGATTTTCTCTTTTGGAAATTCCGTTCCTTTAAAAGTTGCAATAACATTACGCGCTTTTATTAGACCAGAAAAATTGGTCATTGTAATTGAAGCAATCTGATTACTGGCTTTTAATTTTTCTTTCAACTCCATACCGCTTTCTAATCCGATGCAAACAGCGGGAATTGGAATTAATTTACCCGTTACCGAAGCAGTTCCAGTTAATAATACACCATCTTTAACCGTATTTATAATAATTACACCAATTGCACCATTTTTTGTGGCGATTGCCGTTTTTTCAGAGCGATGCAATGAACGCGTTCCTTGTGGAGAACCGGGCAAAACACCAAGGTAAATTAATGCAATTTTACCTTTCACCTTATCACCTAACTCCCGATAGTCTGCTTCTAATCCATTGCCTACATCAATTAAGCTAGCCGTTACATTTGAAGTTACAGGAGAATGTGCCAAGGTTACTGCTTTTATTGGGAGTAAACTACCTGCAGAACTTCCAATTTTAACGGCGAGCGTTTTTCTATCCCAGCTTTCTACTTCAAACGGTTGATACTTAACGTCACATCCGTATGATTTAAGCAAATTGAATGCATATTCTTCCGCCTTAGCACCATTTTTCGAACCAGTTAAACGGTGACCGATGGTTAATGACGCATCTTTTAACGTGCTATATGCTTTAGAATTAGCCTGAACTTCAGTATTAATTTTTGTAAAAACTGATTCAAAATTATCTTGTGCGCTTGCAGATAAACAAAGGCTAGTGAGCGCTAATAAAAAGAAATTCTTCATTGTTGTTATTTTTTGCGTTAAAATAAGGTTTTTTTTGAAGATGATTACACAGATTTTGTGATTTCACTGATTAGTTACACTTTATGTGTTTTTTTAACCAAATAGAAACATAGCACACATAGGTATGTGGTTATAAACTTTAAGCCTTATGCGCTGTCTTCTTCGGAAACACCAACGACGCCACAATACTCGTCGTTAAAATAAAAAGAATTACCAATAGCGAGTGCTCAGTAGTGAAGCCCCATAACTTTAAATAATCATGCGCTAACATTTTAATTCCAATAAAGGTTAACAAAAATGCTAATCCCGTTTTTAGGTAATGGAACTTATGAATAATATTAACAAGTAAAAAGAACATCGATCGTAGTCCCATAATGGCAAAAATGTTTGAGAAAAACACGATATAAGCATCTTTGGTGACCGCAAAAATAGCCGGTATAGAATCTACCGCAAAAATGAGATCTGTAAACTCAACGATTAGCAGCACGAGGAATAATGGAGTGATCATTTTTCTTCCATCTACGCGATGAAAAAAATTTTTGCCTTCATATTTCGGGTGAATAGCAAAAAATTTAGAAGCTATCTTTACGATTTTATGATTTTCGGGGTCAATTTTATCGTCTTCATCCTTAGAAAAAAACATTTTTAAGCCGGTAAATATTAAGAATGCACCAAATACATATAATATCCAAGAGAATTGGTTGATTAAGGCTGCGCCAGCAAAAATAAAGATAAAACGCATCACAATAGCACCTAATATGCCCCAAAACAAAACACGGTGATAATATTTCTCAGGAACAGCGAATGCAGAGAAAATAAGCACAATTACAAAGATGTTATCAACAGAAAGCGCATACTCAATTACATAACCCGTTAAAAACTCTATTCCAAGATTTTGGTTATAAATCTTCAAGCTCTCTACAAAATTTCCAGGTATAAGTGTAATTTGATGCTGATGGGCTGCGACAACCCTTTCTAGCTGCACAAAATTTCGAATGCCATGAAGCTCCTGCCCTTCTAAAATCAATAAAAAATAAAAGCCAAGTGCAAGTAAAACCATGATAAAACTCATGATTCCTGCCTGCTTTAAACTTACAATCTTTTCAGTTTTACTGAATAAGCCCAAATCAAGTGCTAAAATCAGCACGATGAAAAGCAAAAAACCAGAAATAAATAAGAGTTCGTTCGACATTATTTTTTACGTTCGGTAGTGTATCTAACTAATTGTTCGAGACCATTTCTAGCTTCGCTTTCTTTAAATGTATACAATATATCGAATGCCTGTTGTTGATATTCGAGCATTTTTTGATTGGCATAATGAACACCTTCCCTAGCATTTACGAAATCGATGATCTCTTGTATTTTTTTGGGATCGTCTTGGTGATTTTTAACTAAGTTGATAATTCTCTTCCGTTCCGTTTTATTGACTCCATTTAAGGCATAAATTAATGGCAACGTAACTTTCTTTTCTTTAATATCAATACCCAATGGCTTACCCACGTCATCCGTTCCAAAATCGAAGGTATCGTCTTTAATTTGAAATGCTATACCCACTTTTTCGCCAAATAAGCGCATTTTTTCGATCGTTTCTTCATCAGCACCAGCTGAAGCAGCTCCACAGGCACAACAAGAGGCGATTAAAGATGCCGTTTTTTGTCGTATGACATCAAAATATAGGGCTTCGCTAATATCCATCCGTCTAACCTTTTCGATTTGCAACAATTCCCCTTCGCTCATTTGTTGTACAGCTTCTGACACAATCTTCAACAGCGCAAATTCTTTGTTGTTTACCGACAGTAATAAACCCTTAGCTAATAAAAAATCGCCCACTAAAACAGCAATTTTATTTTTCCATAGGGCATTAATAGAGAAAAAGCCTCTTCGTTCGTATGCATTGTCTACCACATCGTCGTGAACAAGTGTTGCAGTATGCAATAATTCTACCAATGCTGCGCCACGATGGGTAGATTCGATAATACCACCACACAGTTTAGCTGCAAAAAAAACAAACATTGGGCGCATTTGTTTACCCTTACTTTTAACGATATAATGAGTAATGCGATTAAGCAGTGGAGCATCGCTTTGCATCGAAGCTTTAAATTTAGCTTCAAATGCATCGATTTCGGCAGCGATAGGGAGTTTTATCTGATTTATTCCAGGCATTCAGCAAAAAATGTGTTTGCAAACTTAGGGATTAAAAGCGTATTTTTAATCAAATTATTAACGTGAAATCATTTGTTTTAACACTTATAGCATTGCTAACCATTTTGGTGGTGCTTTATTTTGTGGGGCCGAAACCAGCAAAACCAAATTACGCTACCAGGCTCCCCAAAGTTCCAGAACTTTTAAACTTGCCCAACTATGTTTCTTTGCAGGAAACTAAGTTTAAGGTGAAGCCTGGTAATGAAGCTGAAATTGTATGGGCTGATACTTCTAAAAAGGAGCAAACCGAATATGCAATCGTTTATTTACATGGCTTTTCGGCCTCGAAAGAAGAAGGAAATCCAGCGTATAGTTACCTTGCAAACGCGTTAAAAGCGAATATGTATTTGGCTCGTTTGGCCGATCACGGACTTGATACCATTGCGCCTATGGAATATTTCACAGCCGATCGTTTATGGGAAAGTGGCAAAGAAGCCTATGCTATTGGAAAAAAATTAGGCAAAAAGGTAATTTTAGTGGGTACCTCAACAGGTGGAAGTTTAGCGCTACAACTAGCTGCAACTTACCCAGAAGTGAATAGTTTAGTGTTGATGTCGCCCAATATCGCCATCAACGATAATAAAGCGTGGTTATTAAATAATCCATGGGGCTTACAAATTGCTAGAAAAGTAACCGGGAGTGATGAGCGAAAGGTTGACGGAAGAAGTCCGGCCTACAAAAAGTTCTGGTACACGAATTATAGGTTAGAATCGGTGGTACAGCTCGAAGAAATGTTAGAAAGTAGCATGACGACAGCACTTTTCAAAAAAGTAAAGCAACCTGTGCTGATGCTGTATTATTATAAAAGCGAAACGGAACAAGACCCGGTGGTAAAGGTAGATGCGATGTTAAAAATGTTTGATGAGTTGGGAACTCCAGCAAAAGACAAACAAAAAATTCCGATTCCGAAGGCAGGAAACCATGTTATTGGTTCAGCTATTACTTCAAAAGACATTGAGGGTGTTGAACATGCCATGGATGGATTTATTGCAGAGCGACTAAAAGATACAAAGATTCCTTAAACCTTCATTGCTTTAGTCGGACAAGCAAAATCTGTTCGTTTTAATCCCGTTTCTTTTAGGGCACTATAACCCCCTGCAACATCAATTACATTTTCGATACCACGGGCTTTTAATATGGATGCGGCAATCATTGAGCGATAGCCACCTGCGCAATGGATATAATAGGTCTCTTGCGGATTTAAATCAACAGTCCACTCGTTAATATAATCTAGGGGCCGGGTTAACGTATTTTCTAAATGCTCGGATTCATATTCTCCAGGCTTACGCACATCTAAGGCTTTGAGGTGCTCATCGGCCACTACGGCGGCCTCGAATTGAGCCGCTGATATAGAGCTGATCGTATCGATCTCTTTACCTGAGGCCTCCCATGCGGCAATACCGCCTTGCAGATAGCCAATCGTATTGTCGTAGCCTACTCGAGCTAAGCGCGTTATGGTTTCTTCTTCTTTGCCATCATCAGTAACCAAAAGAATTTCTTGTTTTAAATCGGTAATTAATGCACCCACCCAAGGGGCAAATTGACCATTTAAGCCAATGTTAATCGAGTTGGGGATAAACCCTTTTGCAAATACCTGAGGATCGCGAGTATCGAGCACTAAAGCGCCCGTTAAATTAGCCACATCTTCAAACGCTGCTGGATCAAATGCAATTAAGCCTTTTTTATACACATCGTCTATGCTTTCATAACCACCTTTATTCATGGCAACATTTTTAGCAAAATATTGTGGGGGCGGCAAAATTCCATCTGTTACTTCTTTTATGAACTGCTCTTTTGAACTTGCTTTTAACGCATAATTTACCACTTTTTGGTGGCCTAAGGTATCGAAAGTTTCTTTGCTCATACTTTTACCGCAAGCAGAGCCTGCGCCGTGGCCGGGATAAACAATCACATCATCGGCCAGTGGTTTAATTTTTTTTGCTAATGAATCATATAACAAACCCGCGAGATCATTCATCGTTAAATCTCCCTTTTGGGCTAAATCTGGCCTACCAACATCCCCAATAAATAGTGTATCACCACTGAAAATACAATACGCTTTACCATTTTCGTCATTTAATAAATAAGTGGTCGATTCTAAGGTATGTCCGGGTGTATGTAGTGCAATAAGCGTAAGTTTTCCTATTTTAAATTGCTCGCCATCTGTAGCGATATGGGCTTTAAAATTAGTCTGGGCTGTTGGCCCATAAACTATAGTTGCTCCCGATTTTTCGGCTAAATCGATATGTCCCGAAACGAAATCGGCATGAAAATGAGTTTCAAATATATATTTAATGATTGCTCCGTTGTGTTCAGCCTTATTTAAATAGGGCGTTACTTCACGCAATGGATCAATAATTGCAGCCTCTCCCTCACTCTCTATGTAGTAAGCCGCCTCTGCTAAGCATCCCGTATATATTTGTTCAATTTTCATATTATGGGTATTGAGTACAAGCCGCCTGCCAGATGGGCAGGTATCAAGACTAGGTTAAACAGTACAAAAATAAGAGTTAATCTATAAAAATGATGTGAGCTTCATCATAATATTGTTTTTTTATCTGTATCCCCTCTCTATTTGCAATACCAGCTTCTCAAATTTTCCTAATTTGTAAGTTCCCCGGCAATCGAAACTTCCATTAAGTGTTTAATTTCTTCAATGGATAAATCCTGACCCATTAAGAACATCAACTTTGTAACAGTGGCTTCGAAGGTCATATCATAACCACTTACAACTCCCATTTCTTGGAGCTTCTTACTGGTTTCATATACCCCTAAGTGCACCGACCCCCCTTTACACTGAGAAATATCGATAATAATTTTGCCTTGTGTGATAGCATTTTCTAAACAGTTAATAAACCAGGTTGCTGTAGTGGTATTTCCAGAGCCAAAAGCTTCGAGAATAATGGCATCTACCTTCGAATCGGTAATGGCCTTAACGGCTGATTCAGTTATACCGGGATACATTTTTAAAACCCCAATATTGGAGTTTAAGTGGGTATGTATGGAAAATTCTTTATCTGAACAAGGCAGGATATAGTTATTGTAAAAAGATAAATTTACCCCTGCTTCTGCTAAAATCGAATAATTGGGGGATTGAAACGCTTCAAATTTTTCTGAGTTGTATTTAATTGATCGGTTACCCCTAAATAATTGATAATCGAAGTAAATGCAAACTTCTGGCACCATGGCCTGATCACCATTTTTTGTTGCTGCAATTTCTAAAGCGGTAATTAAATTTTCTTTAGCATCAGTTCTAATCTCACCAATCGGTAATTGAGAGCCTGTAAGCACGACGGGTTTGGCCAAATTTTGTAACATAAAACTCAGGGCAGATGCGGTAAAGGACATGGTATCAGATCCATGCAGAATCACAAAACCATCGAAATCATCGTATTTGGCCTCAATTAAAGTGGCAAGCTCTGCCCATATTTCAGGATTCATATTTGAGGAATCTAAAATAGGTTTAAAAGAATGAACTGATAGTTGATAGTCTAACCTCGCTAATTCAGGTACATTTTCTTTGATTTGTGAAAAATCGAAAGGAATTAAGCTTCCTGTTTTAGAATCGTTTACCATTCCGATGGTACCGCCCGTGTAGATGATGAGAATTTTTGTCATTTGGTTAACACAAAGATAAATGGTTTTGTTATCTTATTTCTTCAAAAAATACTGGAATGCGCTTTTTTTTTAACTTGAAATTCCTCTTTAACCAATTTAAAATATAAGCATTCCTTATAAACGCTCTCTAATAAGCCAGGTAATAATGCTATATGAACTTGAATAGCTAACCCTATAATTTCTTTTGTTAACAAATCTTCTATCATGTCGACAAGCTACAAAAAAATTCTATCTAACTGAAAAACAAATAGTTAACTAATTAAAAGCTTAAAAATTGACACTCATTATTCTCTGCGTAAAACTCTGTGCCCTCTGTGGTAAAAAATATATCAATATTTAAATCCCAAACACCTTCCTCGAGTTCTCCGTAGTAACTTCAGCCACGTCTTCAACACTTATCCCATAAATATCCGCTACTTTTTGAGCGATATGAACAAGGTAACTACTTTCGTTTGGCTTACCTCGAAAAGGAACAGGTGCCAAATAAGGCGAATCCGTTTCGAGCACAACATGTTCTATAGAAATCTCTTTTAAAACTAAATCAAGTCCCGCCTTTTTATACGTAATTACCCCCCCAATACCCAAGTAAAAATTCAAATCAATCGCTCTTTTAGCTTGCTCCAAATTTCCTGTAAAGCAATGAAAAATGCCTCTTAATTTTTCGTCCTTTACCGAGTCTAAAACCTCAAAAACCTCCTCAAATGCTTCACGGCAGTGGATAACAATCGGCAACGCCAAAGCTTTTGCCCAGGCAATTTGTTGCTTAAATGCATCCTGTTGAATTTGCAATGTAGTTTTGTCCCAATACAAATCGATACCGATTTCGCCAATTGCATAAATTTTACGATCGGCTATACTTTTATAAATCGCGGCCAGCTGAGTGATATAATCTTCCTTTACATCACAGGGATGTAAACCTGACATCGCATAGCAATTTTCGGGATAGCGATTTACCAAATTATCAATCATTTCGATCGATTTCACATCTACATTAGGCAAAAAAAGTCGTTCAACACTATTAACAAAGCAACGTTCCATTAATTGCCCCTGCTTTTGGGCATCTGTTTCGTAATAAAGATGAGTATGCGTATCGGTTAAAATCATATACAAAAGTAACGAAAAGGGCATAAAAAAACCCCGATGTAATTCGGGGTCTTAGCTATTTTTATCTTCTTTTATTTTACTACTGCTCCGGGCGCTACTGGTGCAGGTGGTGTGGTAGCAACTCCTTTTTTAATATCCTTAAGTTCAATATCAAACACTAGAGGTGCATATGGAGGGATTGGACCACCACCCTGTTCGCCATAACCCAACTTAGAAGGCATAATAACGGTGATTTTACCGCCTTTAGCAATGAGTTGTAAAGCTTCAACAAAACCTTTTGCAATGCCTTCACCTAATGGAATTGCAGCTGGGCCAAATTGTTTCATGGGGTTAGGTGTCATGTGTTCTTTCGCTACTTTCTCAATGCTTGTATCGAAAACATTCATTTTGTCTCCATTAGCTTTCCCAAAGGTTAACTGACCAACATAATCAACCATTGCAGTATCGCCCATAACGGGCTTCGGACCGGTTCCAGGTTCCGTAATCACATATTGTAGGCCACTAGCTGTAGTCGTTACTTTAAGGTTATGGTCTTCTACATATTTCTTCATTTTACCAGCTTCTGCAGCTTTCTTCTTATCCATGGTAGCCTTTAAATCGGCCATGTAAAATTCATTTGCTCTTTTTTGGAATAACGAATCAGCCTCATTTGGTTTTTTAGGCAACACCTTTTGAATTTTTATGGTGTACGTTAAATATTTTTGGTCTTTAAATTCTTCTGGACGGGGTTGTTTGTTGTAAAACACCATCGTATCGATATTTATTTTAAACGTAACACTATCGCCTTCTCCAAACAAAGTTAATACATCGTTCATATCTCCAGCATATGCTTTTTTACCAACAGGGAAAAACCGCGATTGGTCGTGATCATAGGTTGCATCAAGAACAGAATCTTTATCATTTTTTTGGATAAAATCTATTTTGATGAAATCACCTTCCTTAATTTTTGCATTACCAGCATCCTTATGAACGGTATACAGCAACCCTCCTTTACCTTTTTGTTCTTTGTTACATGCAGCTAAAGCAATTGATGCTGCGAAAAGAATTATTAAACCTTTTTTCATTACTATTTATTTTTCTATTTGATTTTATGTTTCTATTTATTACCTATTTCTTTGTTACTGGACCGGGAAAAGCACCTGGAGGAGGGGGAGCAAGCATTCCTCTTTTAATGTCTTTAATTTCGATATCGAAAACAATTGGATTATTGGGAGGGATTGGTCCACCACCCTCTTCTCCATAGCCTAAATTATACGGTAAAATCGCTGTAATTTTACCTCCTTTAGCAATTAACTGCAACGCTTCTACAAATCCTTTAGCAATCCCTTCAGATAATGGAATTGGTGTTGGGCCATATTTTTTCATCGGATTTGGCGGCATATTCTCTTTCGCAACTTTCTCTATGCTTGTATCGAAAATGTTCAATTTTCCACTCACTTTCTTATAGGTTAACTGGCCTGTATAATCTACCAATGCTGTATCGCCCATCATCGGTTTTGGACCAGTACCAGGCTCTTGAATTACGTATTGCAAACCGCTTGGTGATGTGGTTACCTTAAGGTTATTATCTTCAGCATACTTTTTCATCCTTGCGCTTTGAATCTTTCTTTTCATTTCAATAGTAGCTTTCATATCTGCATCATAAAATGCCTGTGCTCTCTTTTGAAAGACCGAGTCAACTTCATTTGGTTTCTTAGGTAATACTTTTTGAATTTTCACCGAATACACTAAGTACTTTTGATCTTTAAGTTCTGCAGGACGAGGTTGCTTACTATAGAAAACCAGCGTATCAATGTTTATCTTAAATGTTAAGCTATCTCCTTCACCAAAAAGCGTTAACACATCGCTCATATCTCCCTGGTAATTTCGTTTACCTACTGGGAAATATCTGGATATATCGTGATCGTATGTTGCATCTATAATAGAATCTCTATCATTCATTTGGATATAGTCTATTTTAACAAAATCACCTTCTTTAATTTTTGCCTTTCCGGCATCCTTATGAAGGGTATACAACAGGCCGCCTTTGCCTTTTTGCTCTTTACTGCAGGCAGCAAGAATTGCCGAGGCAGCTAAAAGAATTACTAAACTTTTCTTCATTATACTATTAATTTATTCTCTATATTTTTATTGTAATAATTGTGTTTTATACTCTGGCAATATCGATTTAAATGTATCGATGGTTCGCGCTAAATCCGTTTCAGAAACTCCTCCAGCAGCATTCCTATGCCCTCCTCCTTCAAAATATTTTTTACATATTTCATTTGCTGGAAAATCGCCAGTAGAACGCAAAGATAATTTAACTTTATCAGTTCTTTCAATAATAAATGCAGCGAGCTTTATTCCGTTAATCGAGAGCGCATAATTCACTATTCCTTCGGTATCTCCCGTTGCAATATCATAATTTTTTAGCTCATTTGCATCAACAGAAATAATGGCCGTATTAAACTCTCTTAAGATTTCAAGTTTATTAGATAGACAGTGTCCTAAAAAACGTAATCTATTTTCTGAAGCATTATCGTATACCAACTGATGAATACGCCAGTGCTCTGCACCTAAATCGATTAAATCTGCGCCAATACGATACACTAAAGAGGTTGCCGACGGAAATCGAAACGACCCAGAATCGGTCATAATTCCTGTATATAAACAAGTAGCCACATCTTTATTGATTAATGTAGCATCATTAAGTTCATTTACAATAAAATCGTATACCAACTGCGCTGCTGCACAAGCATTAATATTCCAATGCCTAAAGTCATCAAAATCTTCGGGTTCTAAATGATGATCGATCATCACTTTTATAGCATTTGAAGCACGAATATGTTCTCCAAGTTGATTAATTCTACTCAACGTATTAAAATCTAGGCAAAATATCACCGCAGCTTCATTCACCAATTGCTGTGATTTATCAACCGCCTCTGTAAAAATAACAACATCCGAATTATTGGGCAACCAATGCAAAAAATCGGGATAATCGGTTGGGGTAATTACCGTAACATGATGGCCCTTTTGAATTAAATAGGCATATAAACCCAAAGAAGAGCCCATTGCATCTCCATCTGGCTTATGATGGGTTGTAATTACAATCTTTTGTGGCGTAGCCAATATTGTTTTTAATTCGCTTAAGGATACCATAATTTTAGCCTGCAAAGCTACAAATTTTAGCCTTAATTGGTAGCTTTTATTAATGAAGCTATAATTTTAATGATATAAAGTGTATTTTTGCAAAAAAAATGACTTAAAATAGTATGGCTACAAATAGAACATTTACCATGATAAAGCCTGATGCGGTTGCAAATGGCCACATTGGTTCGATTATTAACGACATTACAAATGCAGGATTTAAAATCATTGCATTAAAATACACCAAACTAACAGCTGAAACGGCTGGCGATTTTTATGCAGTTCACAAAGCGCGTCCTTTTTATGGAGATTTAGTTAGCTTTATGTCTTCTGGACCAATTGTGGCGGCTATTCTAGAAAAAGAAAATGCAATTGAAGATTTTAGAACCTTAATTGGCGCTACCAATCCAGCAGAAGCAGCTGAGGGAACTATCCGCCAGAAATATGCTAAATCTATTGATGCAAATGCGGTTCATGGATCTGATTCTGACGAAAATGCACAAATCGAAGGCGATTTTTTCTTTACTGCTGCTGAGCGCTTCTAGCTCATTGGGATCTTTAGTTCATAAAGAGTCATTTCGCTTATCGGAATGACTTTTTTATTTACACATTTTATTATCTTTCGACCTTAAACTTAATTTTATAATGAAGAATTTATATGTAGCCGCCTTAATTTCCCTAATCGGATTTTCTGCAAATGCGCAAACCCCTGCTAAAAATACTACACCCGCTAAAAAAACGGTTATTGCTTCAACAAAAAAACCGCTTCCTAAACCTGTTATTAAACCCATAGTCTTTAAAACCAAACTCGATTCGGCTAGCTATGCCTTAGGCATAAATGTAGCAAGCAGCTTCAAATCTGGAGGTTTAAAAACGATTAACTACGACCTTTTAACTAAAGGGATGAAAGACGCTTTTTCTGGGGTTAATCCAACATTAACCCAGCAGCAATGTCAAGAAGCCATTCAAACACTTTTCGAAAGCTTTAGTAAGGAACGTGAAGAAATGGCCAAAAAGAACGAAGAATTAGAGAAACAAAAAAATATGCCAACCATTAAAGCGGGAGAGGCATTTTTAGCGCAAAATAAAACGAAGCCAAACATTAAAACTACAGCAAGTGGCTTACAATACGAAGTGTTGATGCCCGGTACTGGTGCTAAACCTGTAGCTAGCGATCAAGTTACGGTTAATTATAAAGGCACGTTATTAAGTGGCTTAGAATTCGACAGTTCGTACAAACGCGGCGAGCCGATTACTTTTGGTTTAAGTGAAGTTATCGCTGGGTGGACAGAAGGTGTGCAATTAATGCAGGAAGGTGCAAAATATCGTTTTTTTATTCCTTATAATTTAGCGTACGGTGGTAGAGAAGCCGGAGAAATCCCTCCTTTTAGCACGTTGATCTTTGAAGTCGAGCTGATTAAAGTTGGCGGTAAACCTTAAAAAATTAAAACATTAACGATTTAGGTTTGTTCTAAGAAAAATCAAACTTAAATCGTTTTTTATGAGAAGATATATTCCATTATCATTGGTTGCACTTGTTTGCTCTGTATTAACCAGCTGCGAATTAATTGGCGACATTTTTAAGGCAGGGATGTGGACGGGGGTAATTGTAGTTGTACTCGTTATTGCCTTGGTAATTTGGTTGGTTTCGAAAGTTTTTGGAGGTAAAGGGTAGTTAGTGCGTGTTAATCCTACAAAAACACAATCTCCGTAATCACTTCAGAGCCGGCTCTTTCGTTCAATTTCTGAATAATACCTGTTCTCACCATCAATAATTCATTTTTAATCACAGAAGATTCTATCCTAACGAAAAGTTTCTTCTGTGCTACATAAATCTGTGTAGTTCGATTGGCAACTGCTGTACCCATGAGTTCTGGCCAGTGGGCCACTACACCGGTTTCGTCGTATTTACCACGTAAACGGTACACCGATAACATCTTTGTGATGGCATCTTTTAGGCTAATATCGTTCGGTTTACGCATGTTTAATTACCCCACTTTCTACTTCAAATAAAGTTACCTCAACGTTAATGGCATTAAAAATAGATAATACTCTTTCTTTACCGGTATCGGTGATGAAAATTTGCCCAAAATCGTGATGCGAAACCATTTCCATCAATTTATGCACACGCAAGTCGTCTAACTTATCAAAAATATCATCCAGCAACAAAACCGGCTTAAATCCTTTAAATTTTTGAAGATAAGCATATTGCGCCAATTTTAAGGCAATTAAGAACGATTTCTGCTGTCCCTGCGAGCCAAAACGTTTCAATGGCATTTCTGATATGGTAAAAATCAGATCGTCTTTATGGATCCCCGTTGTTGTTCGTTCTACAATTCGATCACGCTCAATAGTGTTGGTTAACAGTTGTTCGAAAGCCTGGTCATTTAATTGCGATTGGTAGGTTAAGGCAACCATTTCGGCATCATCCGTAAGGAAACGATAATAGGTATTAAAAAGGGGAATAAACTCTGCCATAAATTGCTTCCGCTTTTCGAAAATTTTATCGCCCGAGTTAACAAGTTGGGCATCAAAAATTTCAAGCAAAGAAACATCTAACTTCCTGGTTAAGGCAACTTGTTTTAAAAGTGCATTGCGGTTTAAGAGATGTTTATTATAGGTAATGAGCTCATCTAAATAATTAGAATCGGTTTGCGAAATTACATTATCGATAAAACGGCGACGCTCTTCGCTCCCATCCATAATAATATTTACATCGTATGGAGAAATCATCACCAAAGGAAAAAGCCCAATATGATTAGCTAGTTTATCGTATTCTTTCTTGTTTCTTTTGAATTGCTTTTTCTGATTACGTTTTAAGCCACAAGTAATTTTTTCATTTTTTTCTTTACGCTCAAAATCGCCCTGAACTAAAAAAAGATCTTCATTGCTTTTTATTTGGTGACTATCTATCGGATTAAAATAACCCTTACAAAGGCATAAATAGTGAATTGCATCCAATAGGTTGGTTTTCCCAGCCCCATTATTCCCTACAAAAACGTTTACCGTTTTTGAAAAGCTAAGTTCTGCAGTAGCGTAATTTTTAAAGTTAAGAAGGGTGATGTTTTTTAGCCACATAATTCGATTTCAAATATAAGTTTTTCAGACCGTATTGAGATGTGAGTATTGCGTATTGAGGCATTTTCCATAGCATGTACACGTTAAAGCAGCCAATCACAGTATACTATACTGCATACCCTATACTAATAATTATCAAATACTTAAAAAAGGGGTTGATACTTCCGTTGAAAAACGTATTTTTGCAATCTCAATTTTTAAACCGAACGTATAATAGATTAAATACATGTCTACAAAAGATAAAACAGTAACACCACCTGTGAAAAAAAATTCTTTCGTTGAAGAGAATGGCAAAAGTTTGCTTTTTATAGCAGCTGCAATAGTTGTTTTGGGTGCAATTGCACTTTATTATTTTGCCTCTTACTTGCCTGGCCGGGCAAATGAGGCTGCTGCTCAAATGTTTAAAGCAGAGCAATATGTAGGTGTAGATTCGTTAGCTAACAAAGCAATTGATGGCGAAGGTGGTTATCCGGGATTAGCAAAAATTGCTGAAGAATATGATAATACTAAGTCTGCAAACTTAGCTAACCTTTATCTAGGCGGTATTTATTTACGTAAAGGCGAATATAAAAAAGCAACAGAAGCATTAGGAAAATATACGGCAACAGGAAGTCCAGTAGCCGATCCATTAGCATTAGGTTTATTGGGTGATGCCTATAGCGAGTTAAAAGACTATAAGCAAGCAGCAACTTATTATCAAAAGGCTGCAGATAAAGCGAGCAATAAATTTACTTCGCCAATGTTCCTTAAAAAGCTAGGCTTGGTAAACGAAAACCTTAAAGATTTTAAGGCAGCTGAAGAAGCGTATACTAAAATCAAAACGCAATTCCCTGAGAGCCAAGAAGCTGCTATGATCGATGCCTATATCGCTCGTGCACAAGGCCAAATCAAATAATTTGCTAATTAGTAGCAAATTAGTAAATTAATCTATGGCATCGCACTTAAAAAATCTTTCAGACTTTTCGCATACCACCATTCCAAATGGTCATGCTTTTAAAATAGCAATTGTAGTGGCCGAATGGAATGCGAAAATTACTGGAGCATTGTACCAAGGAGCCTTACAAACTTTATTAAAGCACGGGGTTAAAGAAGAAAATATCATCACGGCTGCTGTTCCAGGAAGTTTTGAACTTACGGTAGCTGCAGAAATTTTATTAACCAAACAAAGCCATCTTGATGCGGTAATTTGTTTAGGCTGTGTAATCCAAGGCGACACCAAGCATTTCGACTTTATCTGTGATGCAGTAGCAAATGGCATTACAAATGTTGGCATTAAACATAGTAAACCCGTTATTTTCGGCGTGCTTACCACAAATGATGAACAACAAGCCCTGGATAGAGCAGGAGGTAAACATGGGAATAAAGGCGATGAAGCTGCGATAACTGCGCTCAAAATGGCAGATTTTTCAGCAACAATTTAAAGACATATTTGTTATTCATCAGTTGATAAAAATATTTATTAGTACATTAGGGGCTTAACTTTTATACAAATGAAGAAAATTGCTATTCTATTATTAGTTGTATTTTGTGCAATTATCGTTCTAGAATCATGCTCATCTCGTCTTTGTCCCGCCTATAGTACGTACCCAGAGGGAAAAAGAAAGAGACCGTAAAATGCAATGGATTAACCTTAGTGATTTAGCACAGCTAAATGCCATCAAAAACGATGAGAATTATAACCTCATTTTTAAACACAGCACACGTTGTTCCATAAGTTTAATGGTAAAAAAGCGCTTCGAGCTAGACTGGGATGCTTTACCAGAAGGAATTAACCTTTATTTTTTAGATTTAATTAGTAACCGAGATATTTCTGCAGCGGTAGCCGAAGTATTTCAAGTGCATCACGAATCGCCACAGCTTTTACTCATTAAAAATGGCGAATGTGTTCTAGACGCTTCACATGGTGATATTTCGGCAGAAGAAGTAGTAGAAATGGTAAAAGGCTAAAACCCAAACGTAATATTCTGCTTAATATCGGGATGTAGGCTATAGGCTACCGGACAAGTTTTTGCCGATCGTTCGATAATTTCTTTCTCCTTTTCGCTATAATTAGTTGAGGGAAATTGGAGGTTTACGATAATTTCGGTTACGCGGCGAGGATTTTCGCCCATAATTTTTGTGATTTCGGCAGTAGTGCCATCTATGTTAAACCCATGGGTTCTCGCTGCAATACCTACAATCGTTAACATACAATTTCCCAATGAAGTTGCTAATAAGTCGGTCGGAGAAAATGCCTCTCCTTTTCCTTGATTATCTATTGGTGCATCGGTGATAATTTGTACGCCCGATTTTAAATGAACAGAATTCGTTCTTAAATCGCCAGTGTACGTGATTTTTGAAGTTGCCATGTTGTAAAATTTAAGTCAAAATTAGTAATTTTTATGCGTATTTTGATAGGAGTATTGCGTATTTAGATATGATTCAAAATCAAAAAGTTTCCTAGTACACTCCAACTCAATACGCAATAATCATTACGCCATACTATTTACATTCCTAATTCGTAACTTTGTAATATGATTGAACTTCCTGTAGTTGCAGCCGTTACAGATAAACCTCGTAAACCCGATTGGTTAAGAGTAAAATTACCTGTTGGAAAAGAATATGCACAGGTACGCAGTTTGGTTGACACCCATAAATTACATACCATTTGCGAAAGTGGAAATTGCCCTAATATGGGCGAATGCTGGGGTGCTGGTACTGCTACTTTTATGATTTTAGGTAACATTTGTACGCGTTCTTGCTCTTTTTGTGCGGTTGCGACTGGCCGACCATTAGCAGTTGATGTGGATGAGCCCAATCGTATCGCCAGTTCGGTAAAACTGATGAATGTAAAACATTGTGTAATTACTTCAGTAGATCGCGACGATTTAAAAGATGGCGGCTCTATTATTTGGGCCGAAACCCTGCAAGCAATTAGAAGAGAAAGTCCAGATACTACTTTAGAAACCTTAATTCCAGATTTTAAAGGCCAATGGGATAATTTATATCGGGTTTTGGAAGAGCGCCCAGAAGTAATGTCTCATAATGTTGAAACGGTAAAACGGTTAACTAAACAAGTTCGTATCCAAGCCAAATACGATCGCAGTTTGGAAGCGCTGAAAAGAATTTCTGAATTTGGGCTAAGAACCAAAACTGGCATTATGCTTGGCCTAGGCGAAACAGAAAGTGATGTTTTAGAAGCAATAGACGATTTAGTAGAAAATGGGGTTCATATCTTAACCTTAGGGCAATATTTGCAGCCAACAAAAAACCATCATCCGGTGGTAGATTGGATACATCCCGATCAATTTGCGAAATACAAAGAAATCGGCTTAGCAAAAGGATTGAGATATGTAGAGAGCGGCCCGCTAGTTCGTTCCTCATACCATGCAGAAAAACATTTATTTGATTTTTAGAGCCTGAGGTTGTATCTTTTATTAAAAGTATTTTTATCATAATTTGATTGTATATTAGCAGTCTTGGCACCAACAAAGAAAATATCTCTATCTGAAGAAGAATTGGTTAATGCACTGAAGAGGCAAGAAACCATTGCTATTAAGGCCCTGTACGATATGTACTCTGGTGCTTTGCTTGGTGTAATATCGAGGATTGTAATTCATACAGAAGTTGCGGAAGATCTTTTACAAGAAACTTTCTTAAAAATCTGGAATTCTGCTTCGAGTTATGATTCTTCAAAAGGGCGGTTATTTACATGGATGATGAATGTGGCACGTAATCTATCGATAGACAAGTTGAGGTCTAAAGATTTTAAAAACGCTACCAAAAACCAAGACTTGGAAAATAACGTAGATTTCATTGACGAGCAAAAGAAGGTAGTTTTTAATGCAGATACTTTAGGGTTAAAAGAGTTGGTAACCAACCTGAAACCCGAATTTAAAAGCGTGTTAGATATGGTCTATTTTAAGGGCTATACGCATGTTGAGGCTGCAGAAGAATTAAACTTACCTTTGGGCACTGTAAAAACCCGTGTTCGAATGGCAATTTTAGAATTAAGGAAAAATTTTAATTGAGGTGGAAGAAGCAAAAGCATATATCGAATCAGGCATACTTGAACTTTATGTTCTAGGGCAGTTATCTGCAATAGAATGTAGTGAAGTAGAAGAAATGGCCAGCAAACATCCTGAGGTAAAAGCAGAGATATTAGCGATTGAGCTTGCTTTAGAAACCTATGCTATCCAAAATGCAATTGAACCAGCTGCCAAAACAGAAGAAAAATTATTTGCAGCGCTAAGCCCTAAAGAAACCGAACAAATAGTAACTGATACGAAAATTATTTCTTTATACGATAATGCTAATGATGGTAAAGTAAGAAGATTGCGTTATGCCTTGGTTGCTTGTAGCATTTTATTAGCCATAAGCTTAGGCGCTTTATTTTCTGCCCATAAAGAGCTTAAAGATGCTAACTTCCAAATTGCAAATTTAAGTTCAGATAAAGAGAAATTTGCAAGCACGGCTTCTAAATTAGAGTTTGAGAATGCAGGAATGGAAAATAGAATTGCCATGACAGAAACTGATGAGTGGACTACCGTTAAACTCTCAGGTGTTAAAAATTCTCCGAAAGCTAAGATGTTGGTGTACTGGAATAAAACCAATAAAAATATACTCATTAACTATTCGGCAATGGAGTTGCCTAAAACAGATCAATCGCACGAATATCAATTATGGGCCTTAGTGGATGGAAAACCCGTTAGTTTAGGTGTATTTACCAGTAATGAAAGCGCTAAAGAAGCGGTTCTACAAATGGAAACTATAGAAAAAGCTCAAGCATTTGCAGTTACCATCGAGCCAAATGGTGGAAGTGCAAATCCTACCATGGAAAAAATGGTAGTGATGGGAGCTATATAGTGCAAAGTCTTAAGTCCAAAGTGCTAAGTCTTGAGTCAGAATTCGGCCACTAACTTTTTCATTATTTTTGCTATCCTCTTCGCAACTTGCGATGCACCTACTGTAAACCTTTTCTCAGCCAATTCATCACCTGCTTTACCGTGCACATAAACCGCTAATGTTGCCGCATCCGTTGCTGAATACGATTGTGCTAACAAACCTACCATTATTCCCGTGAGCACATCGCCCATCCCTCCCGACGCCATGCTGGGATTGCCCGTTTGATTAATACATACTTCACCTGTGGGTAAGCACACAAAGGTGTATTGATTTTTAAGTACAATGATTAATTTTCTTTGTTTAGCATGTTTTCTCGCCGTTTCTACACGGTCCCACCAGCTTTGATGTTCGCCAAAAAGTAGATCGAATTCTTTTACATGTGGGGTTAAAATCGTTTGCCAAGGTAATTTGTCTAGTAAATCTTTTCGTTTCGCTAACATATTAAGCGCATCTGCATCAATAACCATCGGTTTTTTCAGCTCGATCAATTTCGAAAACAATGCTTCATTTTCTTCTTCTATTCCAAAACCAGGGCCAATTGCAATGCTCGTAAATTTCTCAAAAACTTCGATCGCTAAATATTCAGTCCTAGGCAAGGCCATCACCTCCGGTAACGTGCTATTAAGTGCAATTAGTCCACCAGAAGGAAGGCAAAGTGTTGTTAAGCCCGATCCCGCATATAAACACGCTCTTGCGGCTAATAAAGCAGCGCCCATGGTACTGGTATTTCCGGCCACAATTAAAGCGTGACCGTAAGTGCCTTTATGCGTAAAATTCTTTCTTTGTCGAATACTTGGTTTTACTATTAATTTCCAATCAGCCTTTGCATTCTCCAAATAATCTTCATCCAATCCAATATCCACCACTACAAACCGATCAAATGCAGCGATTGATTCTGGAAAGAAAAAATTGATTTTCGGGCGTTGAAAACAAATCACCAAATCGGCCTTAATGCCTTTATAGTTTCTATCAATCAAGCCCTCCCCAGGAAAACCGGTGGGTACATCAACTGAAAGTATGGTTTTGTGCAGTGCATTCAATTTACTAGCCAATTCGACATATTTACCTGTAAATGGCTTATTTAACCCTGAACCTAAAATGGCATCAATAATTAAATCTACATCCTTATTTTCGAATTGCTCAGCCGCTGTGATTACAATTGGCTTAAGTTTAGTTTTTGCAAGTCGTGCTAAATTTTCAGTGTAGTCTTTACTTTGTCGAGTGCCGAAATTGATTAAGAACACTGAAATGTTTTCGTATTCTTCGTTATGCAACAAACGTGCAATGGCCAGTCCATCTCCGCCGTTATTTCCATTTCCACATAAAATTGAAATCTGCTTCTCCTTATCAGGAAACTTCTTCTTAAAGAATTTTACAAATGCCTTAGCCGCATGTTCCATTAAGTCGACTGACGAGATTTCTTGCTGTTTAATGGTGTACGCATCTGCATCATGCATTTGAGTAGCAGTTAATAAATTTTTCATAGCATCTCAACAAAATTGAAACCTTAAACTTCAAAAAAATAAATGAAATGATTCAGCTACCTTTATTAGTTTACTCTGCTTGTTCAAGCCTAAAATCTTTGATGTTATTCTCTGTTAATTGAGATTTATGACCTTTGGAAAATTGATAAAGTTGATTAAGATCTAACAAGGTAAATGGCAGCTGTAAAACAATATAAAGTTAACAAATCAAGATTAAAAACTAGAATGGTTTTATCAACAAATTCTCCGTATAAATTCTTCTCATCGAAGCATAAAATAATGTACTTTTAAAATATGCATGCAGAGGTAGACGTTTTAATTATAGGTGGCGGACTAGCGGGTTTAACTGCAGCACTTCATTTACAGAAAAGCGGGCTGCAAGTTACCTTAATAGAAAAAAATTCTTTTCCTAGCCATAAAGTTTGTGGCGAGTACATTTCTAACGAGGTTTTGCCGTATTTAAAATGGCTTGATGTTGCTATCGAAACCTTACATCCGAACGCTATTAACCAGCTGCACTTTACAACAGCTAATAACAAAAGTATAGTCTCAAAATTACCCCTTGGTGGTTTCGGAGTTAGCAGATATGAATTAGACCATTTCCTTTATAAAGAATTAATTAAGCGAGGAGTTAATGTTTTAGAAGATACCGTAACAAGCATTGCGTTCGATAATGATAAATTTATGGTTACCCTACTTTTAGGTAATGTGTTAACCGCTCATCATGTTATGGGTGCCTATGGGAAACGTTCGGCGATTGACATGAAGCTAAATCGGTCATTTATCCAAAAAAAATCTCCTTTTTTAGCAGTTAAAGGGCATTACAGAGGTAATTTTTCAAAAAATGTAGTTGCAATACACCATTTCAAGGGCGGATATTGTGGGGTTTCTAAAGTGGAAAATGATAAAATAAACATTTGTTATTTAGCAGACTACAGCTCTTTTCAACTGTACAAAAACATTGCTAGTTATCAAGAAAATGTTCTTTACCAGAATAAGAATTTAGAAAGTATATTCGAACAATGTACTCCACTATTCGAAGAACCATTGGTAATTAGTCAGCTTTTTTTTGGAGAAAAGCAAAAAGTAGAAAATCATATGCTTATGATTGGAGATAGCGCCGGACTTATTCATCCGCTTTGTGGAAACGGCATGGCGATGGCTATTCACAGTGCCAAAATAGCATCAGAACTACTGGTAGCATTTAAAAGAGGCATCCTTACCTCTAGAGGAGCACTCGAACAAACCTATATTAGCTATTGGAATAATGAATTTAAGACAAGGTTAAGGATGGGCAGTCTACTATCTACCCTGTTAAGAAAAGAAAGGCTCTCAAATATTGTACTAACGGGGTTAACACATTTTCCAACGTTAATGGGCCAAATGATTAAATACACACACGGAAAACCGATATTAAATGATGTGGATAAATACAACGCATAGAAGCAATGCGCCAGAAACGATGGACGATTTCGATATGGAGGGCGAAATATTAAGAGATGCTTTAGATAAAATTGCAAAAATTAATCAGTTATTAGGGGGAAATAAAATTACCATCGATGGCGTAAAATTATTGCTTAAAGACAAACCAAAACAAGCACAAATACGTATTATCGATGTAGGGTGTGGCAATGGAGACATGCTAAGAGCCTTGGCCAATTATGGGATTAAAAATGGAATGAATTTTTCGCTCCTTGGAATCGATGCAAACAATTTTACGATAGCCTATGCCAAGAAGTTATCAATAGGCTATCCAAATATTAGTTATACATGCAAAGATATATTTGAAGATTTAAGTGTTGATTGCGATATTATGTTATGTACATTAACACTTCACCATTTTAAGGATAAAGAAATAATACAACTATTATCAAACATTAAGCAACAAGCAAAGGTTGGTATAGTAATTAACGATTTACATAGAAGTGCGTTGGCCTACTATTTATTTAAAGCACTTTGTTTTGTATTTAACTTAAATGAAATGTCTAGAGAAGATGGTCTGATTTCGATACTTAGAGGGTTTAAAAAAGGCGATTTACTTGCCTACACTAAGGCATTGGAAGCAAAGCTCTTCTCTGTAAAATGGAAGTGGGCTTTCCGTTACCAATGGATTATTAAAATAGAATGAGCGTAAGGATAAAAACAGCAACTAAGACATTGCCAAAATTTTCGAGGTCCACTGCCGAAATTATTCCCTTTTTTAAAGCATGGCTGCACGGACAAGATGAGCGATTTGTACGGAAAGTTATAAAAATTGTAGAAAATGCTGCAGTAGACAGACGTTACTCTTTTTTATCGCCAGAAGAAGTATTTAGTGAGCTAACTTTTGAAGAAAGAAATGACATCTATTGTAGAGAAGGAATTAAATATGGAGCAGCGTGTTTAACTTCCGCCCTAGAAAAAGCAAACTGGAAACCTGAAGATTTAGATTACATTGTTACGGTAAGCTGCACGGGAATAATGATTCCATCATTAGATGCCTATTTAATTAACGAATTAAACCTCAGGCAAGACATTGTAAGGCTACCTGTTACAGAAATGGGTTGCGCAGCGGGGGTTTCGGGGATCATCTATGCCAAGAGCTTTTTAAAATCTAACCCAGGTAAAAGAGCTGCCGTAATTGCTGTAGAATCGCCAACTGCAACGTTTCAACTCAATGATTATTCGATGGCAAATATTGTTAGTGCTGCTATTTTTGGTGATGGCGCAGCCTGTGTGCTGCTGAGTGCTAATGATGATGATCAGGGCCCTGAAATAATCGATGAAGAAATGTATCATTTTTTCGAAGCTACGCACATGATGGGTTTTAAAATGGGCAATACCGGATTGCAAATGGTTTTAGATCCAGATGTACCCGAAACCATAGCTTTAAATTTTCCTGCTATTATTCATCCATTTTTAGCTAAAAATAATCTAGGAATAAAGGATATTGACCATTTGATTTTTCATCCAGGTGGGAAGAAAATCGTTCAACTTGTAGAAGAATTATTTTCTGATTTAGGAAAAAATATTGATGATACCAAAGAAGTTTTACGGTTATATGGAAACATGTCTAGCGCCACCATTTTATACGTTTTAGAAAAATTCTTAGATTCAAATCCTAAAGGTGGAGAAAAAGGATTAATGTTAAGCTTTGGCCCTGGTTTCTCTGCACAACGGGTTTTATTGCAATGGTAATATGGAAAAGTTGAACAATCGTGTAGTGATTACTGGATTAGGTGTGGTGGCGCCAAATGGAATTAATCTTACCGACTTCACTTATGCCATTAAAAATGGTATCTCCGGAATCAAACATAGCCAGCAATTGGCGGCATTAAATTTTTCTTGCCAGATTTCTGGCGAACCCACATTAACCGAAGCACACATTTCGAAATACTTTTCTGCGCTCGAACTCAAAAATTTAAATAGCACTGGTATTGTATATGGCGTAATTGCAGGTTTAGATGCATGGAAAGATGCAGGCCTCGAGATTGCGACAACTGAACCTGATTGGGAACGCGGTACCATTTTTGGTGCTGGAACTTCGGGTCTCGAAAAATTTAAAGCCGGAGCAGAAATGATCGACCTTGGTTTAGTAAGAAAGATTGGAAGTGGAACGGTTATACAGACCATGGCAAGCGGCATAAGTGCATTCATAAGTGGAAAATTAGGTTTAGGAAATCAGGTTAGCACCAATTCTTCGGCCTGCACTACCGGAACAGAGAGCATTCTAATGGCCTATGAGCGCATAAAAAATGGTTACGCATCGATTATGTTAGCCGGAAGTACGAGCGATAGCGGTCCGTATATCTGGGGAGGATTTGATGCCATAAAGGTGTGTACCTATAAGCATAATTCAGAACCAGAAAAAGGGAGCAGACCCATGAGCGCCACTGCGAGTGGCTTTGTACCGAGTGCGGGAGCGGGCGCATTGGTTTTAGAATCGCTTGAAAATGCGCTTAACAGAGGTGCGAAAATTTATGCCGAAGTTTTAGGAGGAAATCTTAATTCTGGCGGACAACTTGGACTAGGATCAATGACTGCACCCAATCCCATTGCAGTGCAAAGATGTATAACCCAGGCGATCGCGAACGCAGGAATTAAGGCCGATGCCATTGATACAATTAATGGGCATTTAACTGCCACTTCAAAAGATGCTTTAGAAATCGAAAATTGGGCAACAGCATTAAATCGGTTTGGAGACGACTTTCCTTTTATAAATTCGATTAAAAGTATGATTGGTCATTCTTTGAGTGCAACAGGAAGTATTGAGTGTATAGCTTCAGTTCTGCAATTAGAAGGCGGATTTATTTTCCCCAATATTAACTGTGAAGATTTGCACCCAGAAATTGAAAAAATAATAAGTAGAAATTCTATTCCAACTGCATTAATCCATAAGCCAATCTCTATCTTAGCAAAAGCGAATTTTGGCTTCGGTGATGTAAATGCCTGCATCATCTTTAAAAAATATACCGGTGAATAACGACAAGCTAATTGATAAATTAAAAGAAATTATAACTCCGTATGCTGAAAACAAAGCGGCGTTAGCCACTATTTCTGAAGAAACAGATTTTCTAGCCGACTTAAAAATCAACTCCGCCAATCTGGTAGATGTGGTTTTAGATATTGAAGAGAAATTTGGAATTGAAATCGATAATGACTCGATGGAGAAAATGCTTACGGTAAAAGCAACTATTGCTATCATTAAAGAAAAGCTGGCCAATAATGCTGGGGAATGATATTGTCGATTTAAAAAGTGCGCAAGCTCAAAGTAATTGGAGAAGAAAAGGGTATTTAGCCAAAATCTTTACTGCCGAAGAGCAAGAACACATAGGTAGGGCAACTCATCCAGATCAAATGATTTGGTTGTTATGGAGCATGAAAGAGTCTACTTACAAAATCACCAATAGAGCGTGTTTACAACGATTTTATAGTCCAACAAAATTTTCGTGTCAACTTAGTGGCGCCGATGGCCTTGTGCATTTTAAAGGTCGAAAATATTATACAAAAAGTGTAATTAATGACGATTTAATACACACTATAGCATCTTCAAAAAAGGAAAAGCTGAAGGATATTAAAACGTATTATTCAGCAAACAAAACTGAATATGCTTTAGAATTTAACAGTAAATTCCCTGCCTATTTTCTAGAAAAGGATATAAACGGGATTCCCAATCTTATCAATAAATTAAATGGGGAAAGTTGTCTTGCCTCAATTTCGCACCATGGAAAGTATGTAGCAATTGTTTACATGCTTTAGTCTTCATAAGTGGACCTTACATTTCCTTTTTCAAAAATTTCCCAGTTAAACTAATGGGGTTTTGAATTAATCCTTCTGGTGTACCTTCGAAGATAATCCTTCCGCCACCTGCGCCACCCTCTTCTCCTAAGTCGATTACCCAATCGGCCACTTTTACCACATCCAAATTATGCTCGATTACCAGAACGGTATTCCCTTTCTCTACCAATTCATTTAACACGCCTAAAAGCACATTAATATCTTCAAAGTGTAAACCAGTGGTTGGTTCGTCGAGAATATAAAAAGTTTTACCGGTATCTTTTTTTGAGAGTTCTGTGGCCAATTTTACTCGTTGAGCTTCACCACCCGATAAGGTAGTAGACGACTGGCCTAATCTAATGTAGCCTAAACCTACATCATTTAGGGTTTTAATTTTCCGATAAATGGCAGGCATATGTTCGAAAAAGACACAAGCTTCTTCAATACTCATATCGAGCACATCACTTATGGATTTGCCGCGGTAACGAACTTCTAAGGTTTCACGATTATATCTTCTTCCTCCACACTCTTCACATGGAACAGATACATCGGGTAAGAAATTCATTTCAATTACTTTCATTCCTGCACCTTGACAGGTTTCGCACCTCCCCCCCTTTACGTTAAACGAAAAACGGCCAGGCTTATAGCCACGAATTTTCGCCTCAGGCAAGAGTACAAATAGGTTACGAATATCAGAAAACACGCCAGTATAAGTAGACGGATTAGAGCGAGGTGTTCGTCCGATAGGTGCTTGATCAATTTCAATGACCTTATCGATTTCCTTTAACCCATTAATTTTCTCGTAAGGCAAAGGATGTTTCTTGGCTCTAAAAAAGTGATGGTTTAAAATGGGGTACAACGTTTCTGTAATCAAACTCGATTTCCCACTTCCAGAAACACCTGTTACTGCAATAAATTTTCCCAAAGGAAAATCTACAGAAACTTCCTTTAAATTATGACCAGTTGCTTTGATGATCGAAAGTTTATGACCATTTCCCTTTCTTCGTTTTTTAGGGATTTCGATTCCTTTTTTTCCGTTTAAATAAGCTGCCGTAAGGGTGCCCGATTTTAAAATTTGAGCTGGAGTTCCCTGTGCCACAACTTCGCCACCACGCACCCCTGCTGCCGGACCAATATCAATAACATGATCTGCTTCCAAAATCATGTCTTTATCATGTTCTACCACTAAAACCGTGTTTCCCAAATCACGTAGATTTTTTAAAGCACCGATAAGTCGTTCATTATCTCGTTGATGCAAACCAATACTAGGTTCATCCAAGATGTACATCACATTCATCAACTGAGAACCAATTTGAGTAGCTAAACGGATCCGCTGGGCTTCGCCACCAGAAAGTGTTCGAGCTGTTCGGTCTAACGAAAGATAGGTTAAGCCCACATCCGTTAAGAAGCCTATTCGTGCTCTAATTTCTTTTAGAATTTCTTTGGCGATGATATTTTGGCGTTCATTTAATCGATCTTCGACGGCAGAAAACCACATTTTCAAACTGTTGATATCCATTGCTGCCAATTCGAAAATGTTTTTACCATCTACTTTAAAATGAAGACTTTCTTTTTTCAATCGAGCACCATTACATTCTGGACAAGTTTTTAACTTTCTGAATGCATCCATATCGTCGGCATTCGCTGTATCACTTCTTTTGTCCTGCTGTTCTTCCAACAATTTAATAATGCCATCAAACGTAATTTGATAGTTCTGTACATTCCATTTGTTGTATTCGACCGCCACACTTAATAAATCGTGTGTTCCGTTTAAAATGATGTCAATATTATCGTCGCCAAGCTTTTCGAGTGGAGTAGAAAGCGAAAAATTGTATTTTTTTGCTAGTGCCTTCAACACTTGAAACATCCACACATCGCGGTATTCTCCCAATGGTGCTAAGCCTCCATTCAAAATGTTTAATTTCATGTTCGGCATCACCGATTCCTTATCTACCACAAAAATATAGCCTAAGCCATCGCAACGTTCGCACGCACCGTAGGGCGAATTGAACGAAAAACTGTTAGGTTGAGGCTCATCGTAAGAAATGCCTGTAGTTGGGCACATTAAAAACTTACTGAAATGAGCTACATTATTTTCTTTGTCGCTGATTTTTATAATTCCCTTACCAAGACGCATTGCCGTTTGAATGCTATCTAATAAGCGTTTGTGGTCTTTTTCATCAACAATTAAACGATCAACTACAATCTCTATATCGTGAATTTTATAGCGATCTACCTGCATTTTTGCCGTTAAATCTTTAATTTCTCCATCTATACGTACTTTCACATACCCTTGTTTGCGAACTTGCTCAAACAATTCGCGGTAATGCCCTTTTCTTCCTTTAACTATGGGTGCAAGGATATTTACGGGTAAGGTGTCGAATTTCTTATAAATATTTTTTAAGATTTGATCTTCGCTCATGCGTTCCATTTTCTCACCGGTATGATAAGAAAAAGCATCTGCCACACGCGCATAAAGTAAACGCATAAAATCGTAGATCTCAGTAATGGTACCTACGGTAGAGCGAGGGTTCTTACTGGTTGTTTTTTGTTCGATAGCAATTACCGGACTAAGTCCAGAAACCTTATCTACATCTGGCCTTTCCATTCCGCCCATAAATTGCCGTGAATAGGCACTAAATGTTTCCATATACCGGCGTTGACCTTCGGCGTAAATAGTATCGAAAGCAAGCGACGACTTCCCACTTCCACTTAAACCTGTAATTACTACTAGCTTATTTCGAGGAAAACTAACATCGATATTTTTAAGATTATGCACCCGAGCACCATACACTTCTACATCTTTTTGCTCACCTAGGTCGATATTCTTTTTGCTCATAAATTTCAGGGATGTCTGTGTAAAAAAACAGCCTGCAAAAATAACGAATTTTAAGGAAAAAAGCTACTGTTTCTACCACTTTGACAATCTTTAAAGATTGTTAAAGTGGCAATAGTGATCTCCTACCAATAACGGCAACCTAAAAATAAAATTTCTACTAAACAAGCCGCCAAGTTTAACTATTAGCCAATGAACAAACACTCAAACAACAAAACAACCAAATATTTGGAACGCAAGAAAATTAAGGATAGTTTTGAGGAACAAAGCCGTTAAAATTTGAACGGCAACATTGAGTTACTATTAGCTTAGAAATTATGATTATTGAACCAAGAATGCGAGGATTTATATGTTTAACTGCACATCCTAAAGGCTGTGAGCAAAACATCATCAATCAAATTAATTATATAAAATCAAAAGGTCCAATTGCTGGACCAAAAAAAGTGCTAGTTATTGGTGCTTCAACAGGCTTCGGACTAGCCTCTAGAATTACAAGCGCATTTGGATCAGATGCTGCCACAATTGGCGTTTACTTCGAGAAACCTCCAAAAGAAGGAAAAACCGCCTCTCCGGGCTGGTACAATACGGCAGCTTTCGAAACCGAAGCTATAAAAGCGGGATTATATGCAAAAAGTATTAATGGTGATGCGTTTTCTAACGAAGTGAAGCAACAAACAATCGACCTCATTAAGGCAGATTTAGGGCAAATTGATTTAGTTATCTATAGCCTGGCGTCTCCTGTTAGAACAAACCCAAATACAGGGATAACACATCGTTCGGTTTTAAAACCAATTGGCAGCACCTATACGAATAAAACAGTCGATTTTCATACTGGAATAGTATCAGAAGTATCTATTGAGCCAGCAAATGAGGAAGAAATTGAAAATACAATTGCCGTAATGGGTGGCGAAGATTGGGAAATGTGGATTGATGCATTAAAGGCCGAAAACTTATTGGCTGATGGGTTTACTACCGTTGCTTACTCGTATATAGGGCCTAAGGTTACTGAACCTGTTTATCGTAAAGGTACAATTGGCAGCGCAAAAGATCATTTAGAAGCAACAGCATTTACGATTGCCGATAAATTGGCGGCGTTGAACGGAAAAGCTTTCGTTTCGGTTAATAAAGCGTTGGTTACACAAGCGAGCTCGGCGATCCCAGTTATTCCACTCTATATATCGATATTGTATAAAATCATGAAAGAAGAAGGCATACACGAGGGCTGCATCGAACAAATTCAACGGTTGTTTAAAAATAGACTTTACAGTGGCGAAGCAGTTCCCGTTGATGAAAAAGGCAGAATAAGAATAGACGACTGGGAAATGCGCGATGATGTACAAGTTCGAGTTGCAACGCTATGGGAACAATCAACCACAGAAAATTTACCGTCAATTGGTGATTTAGCAGGTTATAAAAGTGATTTCTTGAACCTGTTTGGTTTTGATGTTGCTGGAGTAGATTATCAGGCAGATGCCAACGAGATGGTTGATGTACCAGGTTTGGTTGAGGCACCACTAGGCTAATCTACAAATTTTCTAATTAGCTCTTTCATTTCAAATGTCGAATATTAAACTCATTATCGAAGAACGCCCAAGTAACATTGGTAATTTTATGGTGGGCCGATTATTACCTTTTCGCGAAAAGAGAATGGTGGGCCCATTTTCGTTCATCGACCACATGGGTCCTGCGGCAATGAATGACCATCAAAATATCGACATTCCACCTCATCCACATATCGGCTTATCTACCCTAACCTACTTGTTCGAGGGTAGTATAATGCATAAAGACAGTTTGGGCACGGCTATTGAAATAAAACCGGGGCAGGTAAACTGGATGACAGCAGGAAAGGGGATTGCACATTCAGAACGTACACCAGAATATCTTCGCCATAGTGATAAAATGCTCCATGGACTGCAAATTTGGGTAGCTCTCCCTAAGCAATTAGAACAAATGGAACCCGAATTTTTTCACGCAGAAGCAGACGAACTTCCTAGTTGGGAAAATGAAGGCATACGGTATAAACTTATTGCCGGAAAAGCATTTGGTCATCAATCGCCCATTCCGGTTTATAGTCCACTTTATTTACTAGAATTAAAAAGCACAACAAAAACTCCTGTTAAAATAGGCCATGAACTTTTTGGCGAAAGTGGAATTTATATTCTCGAAGGGGGAATAGAAAGTGAAGAAAATAGGTTCGGTCCAAAACAACTTTTAGTCGCAAATGATAGCTCACTTTGTGAATTTACCCTACAAGAGAATACCACCATTTACATTTTTGGAGGCGAGCCTTTTGCCGAAGAACGATTTATTTACTGGAATTTTGTGGCCACAAGCAAAGAATTAATTGAAGCTGCTAAAGAAAAGTGGCTGGCGAAAGGTTTTGATCTAGTGCCTGGCGAAACGGAGTTTGTACCGTTGCCGCAGCAGCGATAGGTATAACTTTAAACCATATAATGTTTCGACTTACTCGGAAGCCCAGGTTATCGTAGTCCCGTTTTCCATAGGATGTCCCGTACAAACTAAAACTCTTCCTCGAGCTACTTCATCATCAGTTAACACTTCGTTGTAATCCATCCGTACCTTACCGCGTATACAAGTTGCCGTGCAGGTACTACAAACTCCTCCACTACAACTGTAAGGTAAATTGATTTTATTTTCGAGGGCTACTTCTAATATTCGTTTTGGATAGGGAACTTCCAAATGATGTACCTCCCCCATAAAATGCAAAACTATCGAGTAGGTATTTCTATCCACTACTTTCTCAGTCCCATCATCTTCATCAAGCTCATCCTCGGGCAAAACAAAAGTTTCACGTTTAATTTGAGACGGTTTTATGCCCGAGCTCAGCAAGGTAATGCGGCATACATCCATATAATCAACCGGCCCACAGGTAAAAAATACCGCTTCACTCTTTTCGAATGCTAAATTTTCTTTTACCAACTGGTTGATTAAAATACCATTCAACCTTGCACGTAATAAATTTTTTGAATTGCTATACAGGTGGATAACCTTTAACCGGCCAACATAAGCGGCTTCCCATTTTGCAATTTCATCGGCAAACAAAGTGTCTTCCGCCGTGCGACTGCTATAAACAAGCACAATTTTCGAAGCCCACTCTTTAATTAGCACTGTTTTTAAGATAGAGAAAAGTGGAGTAATCCCCACCCCGGCAGCAAACAGAAATACAGTTCGTTTCATTTCAGGATCTGGATGATAGATGAACTGGCCATTAGGTTCCGCTATTTCGACTACATCGCCGCGTTGCAACTGATGATGGATAAACCTCGATATTTCCCCGTTCTCTACCAGTTTTACGGCAATGGCAATTGGTTCATCCACGTCTGGAGAACTACAAAAAGAATAGGAACGCCTTAACTCCCTTCCATTAACTTGAAATACAAAGGTTAAAAACTGCCCAGCTTTGTAGCTTAACTTCTCACCATTAAGGATTTCGAACTCAATCTTAATCACCTCAGTGGGTTGTTTAGCAACAGAAATAACACGGAGCTTTTGCAAAGACATTATGCAAAATAATGAAAAATAAGCCACAGATGCGCAGATTAAAAAATTAATCTGCGCATCTGTGGCTAAAAAAGAAATACTATTCTACTGTTGCGCTTGTAGGTGCAACAAAAGCAATTAATGCTTTCTGATTTGCATAACCATTACGTGCAGGATTTTCAAGAATTTCTTTCATCGAAATTAATTTGTAAACATATCCTCCTGTTTCGCGGTTTAATTTCATTTTGAAATAATTGTCTTGGTTTTGTTTGTTAATCTGCCTCTTCATGTGCACATCACCAACATTATAAGCAGCCGCAACTAAAGTCCAACTGTTAAAAATACTGTGAAGCTCTTTCATGTACTTACACGCGGCAATGGTAGACTTTCGTAAATTCTTACGCTCATCTACGCGGCTATTCACTTTCAAACCATACATGCGCGCTGTTCCAGGCATAAATTGCCAAAAGCCCGCTGCTCCTTTAGGTGATGTACCGCTTTGTAAGCCAGATTCAACCAAGGGCATGTACTTAAAATCGTTAGGGATACCATACATCGCAAGAATGGGTTCAATAATAGGGAACCACTCTGCTGCTCTGCGGTGTAAACGATTAGTTTGTAAATTTTGATAACCATAAGAAGCTAAAATTCGCTTCATTTTACCAGCTACTTTAGCATCGCCCAAAGGCAAAGTTTCGTTGGCAAATTCTAATTGAGCTATTGTAAATTCCGGCTCTTCGGTATCTTCTTTTATAGTAGTGAGATTGTTATTCTTTAGCGTTGTTTTTTCATTTGGCAGTGTGTAAGCAAACACTTTTGCCATCACCAGTAAGATTATAATTACTGAGAATGGGATGAGGTGTTTCTTTATCATCTTCCTCCTTTTTTTGGTAAACAATTATAATTGATTCCACAAAGGTACGATTTATTAATCTAATTATCAAACACTTAGCTATTTTTACGTTAAAATCAAGGTTTAAACTATTTTAAAGCAAGATTTCATTTTGATAATTTTAGTCTTATTTTTACTAAATAGATCATTATATTTTTCTTATTTTTGCAGCCGCATATTCTATGCGAGTAAATGCGTATCATGATAAAAAAAGATAATAGGAACAGTCGAGATGACAAGTCCAAATCGGGCGAAGCGGGTAAAAGCAGAAGACCTGCTGGTACTGATAAGCCCAAAGTAAGATATAGTGATAAAGACGGAAAAAACAATTCCGACAAAGACGATAAAGATAAACGCAAGGCTACTTTTGCATCAGATGGAAAAGCTCCATACAGACCAAGAGCGGCTAGAGAAGGTGATTTTAAATCTAGACCTTCAAGAGATGGCGATTCAAAACCTTATCCATCGCGACTACCAGGCGGAAAAGATTTTAAACCACGTACTGAGCGGGGTGGCGAATCGAGAGAATACAAGCCGAGAGCTTCGAAAGAAGGCGATTATAAACCTCGAACCGATAGTAAAGGCGGATTTAAGCCATGGGAGAAAAAAGATAGCGGAAATGCTAACTATAAACCAAGAGCATATAAAGAAGGTAGTTCAAGAGACGAATCTTCCGAAGGAAAACGCAGTTATGTTAAGAAAGACAATTTTATAACAGACGGCGATAAATCAAAATTTGCAGATAAAAAGGGAACAGCATCAAGAAGTACTGATAGCCGTCCTTACCGCAAACGTGAAGCTGGTGATTTTAAAATCAAAGATGATAGAGGAGAACGTGTAGCGCCCACTACAAGAAGTAGAAAAATTGCCGAACCTAAAGACGACGGCTTAATTCGCTTAAACCGGTATATCGCTAATTCTGGCATCTGCTCTCGTCGCAAGGCGGATGAATTAATTGCCGCAGGTGTCGTTTCCGTAAATAATGTACCAGTAACCGAATTAGGGCACAAGGTAGATCCTTATAAAGACGAAGTACGTTACAATGGCGAACTTTTAAAACGTGAAAAGAAAGTTTACGTTTTATTAAATAAACCAAAAGATTATATCACTACTACAGACGACCCACAAGAACGTAGAACCGTAATGCAGCTGGTAGAAAAAGCGAGCAGAGAGCGTATTTATCCCGTTGGGCGTTTAGATAGAAATACTACAGGATTAATTTTAATGACCAATGATGGAGAACTTGCGGATAAATTATCACATCCAAAAAATGGCATTACCAAAATTTATCATGTAGAATTAAGTAAGAATTTAAGTCAAGGCGATTTCAATAAAATCCAGTTTGGCCTAGAGCTCGAAGACGGATTGATTAAACCTGACAATATATCTTACGTTGCAGGAGCAAGCAAAAAAGAGATTGGCATCCAAATACACAGCGGAAAAAATCGTATCGTTCGTCGCATTTTCGAACACTTAGGCTACGATGTGGTAAAATTAGACCGAGTAGTCTATGGCAATTTAACTAAGAAAGACTTACCACGCGGAAGATGGCGTTTCTTAGAAGAGCACGAATTGATTCAGATTAAGCATTTGATAAAGTAATTTGATAATTAGATTTAAAAGGCCACAGTTTTGTGGTCTTTCTGTTTTCGCAGACATTTACCTCAATATTTATCGCAAAGGTAGCGAAGTACTCAAAGGTAATATCGACTTCTTTGAGCGGCCCGTAAATTATCCGGCCTTGATTGCCCACTTAGTGTACTCTACGATTAAAAAAACGCATTTAGCAGATAAGCTCGTTGTTAATATAGTGTTTAAATTTAGTTTTGCTTTGCATTTCTTTGCGTACTTTGCGTTAAAATAATCGCTATGACAAAAAAAATTCTATTTATTTTATGCCTTGCCTTTACCATGCACGCTAACGCTCAAAATTATAACCTATTAATTGGAACGTACACTAATAAAGGCACCAGTGAGGGTATTTATGTTTACGATTATAATCTCAAAACTGCGGAAACCAAATTAAAAAGTGTTACAAAAACAACTAACCCAAGTTATTTAGCTATAAGTGCGAATAAAAAATTTGTGTATTGCGTTAACGAAGACGGAAAAAGCAGTACGGTAAGTGCTTTTGATTTCAAATCAAAGAGTGGAACATTAAAATTCCTGAATAAAATACCATCTGGAGGTGCCGACCCCTGCTACATAACTACGATTGGACCAAGAATAATGGCAGCTAATTATTCTGGTGGAAGTATTGCTACATTTTGGACAACTTCAAACGGTTTTACAGGAGCAAGCCAAGTGGTACAACACACTGGTAAAAGTATAGATCCAAAAAGGCAGTTGAGTGCTCACGTGCATCAAGTACAACCAACTCCAGACAAGAAATATGTCGTGGCAACTGATTTAGGCGAAGATCAAATCTATATTTACGCATATGGTGAAGGGCACGGCAGGAAGCTAGTACCCCACAAAATAATCAAAACCAATCCTGGCTCTGGACCAAGGCATTTAACCTTTAGTAATGATGGAAAATTTGCTTATTTAGTGCACGAGTTTAATGGAAAGATAACCGCATTTGCTTATTCAGATGGAAATTTAACTAAAATACAAGAGATAGAAACAACACGTAAAGATTTTACTGGAAAAATCGATGGTGCAGATATTCATGTATCAACTGATGGGAAATTTTTATACGAAACCAACCGAGGCGACGCCAACAGCATCAATGTATTTGCAATTGATAGTGATGGCATGCTAGAATTGATCGAAAGCGTAAGCACTTTAGGAAAAGGGCCTCGAAATTTTGCCATCGATCCAAGTGGAAATTTTTTATTGGTTGCGCATCAATATACTAATGATGTAGTGATTTTTAATCGAAATCAAACCAGTGGCAAACTCACCGATAGTGGTAAAAGAATAAGTGTTGGCGCTCCCGTTTGTTTGGTCTTTAGTAAGTAGACCTAAAGTTTTTGATCTGTAAGTGCCAGGGATGAGCACTAATGAACCAATGATTGTTTTAGCACTTCATTATAATAGGCAATATACATCGGTAAAATCTTTTTCAGATCGAAATCCTGCGCCCTTTTAAATGCATTTTCTTTAAAATAACGCAAAGTCTCTTCATTCGTTAGAATGGTAATCGCCTTTTTAGCCATATCTTCTATATCACCAACATTACACATGTAACCACAAAAATCATCGATATTTAGCTCTGGTAAACCTCCAGCATTTGAAGTGATAACGGGCACTTTACATGCCATGGCCTCTAATGCCGCCAAACCAAAACTTTCTGACTCAGAAGGCATAATAAATAGATCCGATACCGATAGAATTTCTTCAACCGCATCTTGTTTACCCAAAAACCGTACATGATCACTTATACCTAATTCTCTGCACAAGGCCTCATTTGCTGTACGCTCAGGTCCATCACCCACCATTAATAATTTTGACGGAATTCGTTCTAGAACAATCTTAAACATCTTAATTACATCTTCAGTACGCTTTACTTTTCTAAAGTTTGAAGTATGGATTAAAATACGTTCGTTATTGGGTGCGATAGCTTTCTTAAAGTGGTCTTTAGGCTGTAAACTAAACCGAGTAAAATCGATAAAATTGTGAATAACCTTTATCTCCTTTTTAATATCGAAATGTTTGTAGGTGTCTTGTTTTAAATCTTCAGATACCGTCGTTACTCCATCGCTCTGATTAATCGAAAAGGTTACAACTGGTTTATAGGTAGCATCCTTACCTACCAAGGTAATATCGGTTCCATGCAACGTCGTTACAAATGGAATATTGATGCCATAGGTAGCTAAAATCTGTTTCGCCATAAAGGCTGCTGATGCATGGGGAATAGCGTAATGAACATGCAGAATATCTAATTGTTCGAAGCGAACCACATCTACCAGTTTACTGGCTAAGGCCGATTCGTAAGGCGCATAATCAAACAAAGGATAGTCCCTTACTGAAACCTCGTGATAAAATAAATTCGCCGAAAAAAAATCAAGTCTTGCGGGTTGACTATAAGTTATAAAATGAACCTGATGACCTTCATTAGCTAACGCTTTACCCAATTCGGTAGCAACAACACCACTTCCGCCAAATGTTGGGTAACAAACAATTCCAATTTTCATTAACGCTTATTATTTACAAGCAAATTAACCTATATCTTATTTAAGTTGTGTTATCTGTTGGTAATAATATTGATGGTATTACTTATAATTAAAAATTATAAGTGGCTTCATGCCCAGAAGTTTTCCTTCCTCAACACGAATGTCGCTTCGTATAGATTCTACACGCTTAATTTGCTTATTGTACAAATCCAATGCTCTTTGGGCGTCGTCCATATCTTTTTTAGCATTTTTGGCCGCCCTTTCAATTGCTTTAGCATCTACTGTGGCTATTTTTTTTGAAACACTGCTATTTTGAGCCGCCGATTCCTTTGCTCTTGCATTTGCTGCAAGCAACCTTATTCGAAGTTTTTCTACATCACCCTCCTCTTCAGATTCCTTTATTTTAAGTTCATGAAGTTTTAAGGTTGTTTTTAAAATTGTTACTCTGTCTTTTAAAATCCCTAAGGAATCTTTAGATACATTTGGTGTATACGTTTGCGCTTTCCCATTTACAGAAAACAGCAATACAATAGCTACAATGAAGTAGGGAAATTTTGCGTTCATAAAAATAGATTTAATTAAATATACGAATTTAGCTTCAGTACAGATTAACTTCGCATTTCATTTTGAATAACCAAATACATTTCGTTTGGTCGTTGCGTTCCAATATGATATTCTAAGCCATCGCGATCGGTTAACACTACGGCATCTTTGCCCGACGAATAAAAACGGATACTTCCCTTTCGGTGTAAATTATAAACGGGATTGTTAAAAATATAATTACTATAGGTGTCTTTACGCACCTTAACAATACTGTTTAAATCTATTTTAACTTTTTTTGCCGTCCATAAGCCATCAATAATTACACTCTTATTTTCAATAATTGTTTTATACTGAATAAGGAATAAAAGTGCGATTGAAACGCCAATAATACCAAAGCCTACTACTAAAAAAAGATCAACGGTATTATCTCGATCTCGTTCGTACACATACGCTGCAAAGCAAAAAGCCGCCATAATTAGCCGAATACAAATACGAATGTAGTCGCGGCCAATGTACTGTTTCTCAATAAAGACGTGTTTTTGCTCCATGATATTTTAACATTCGAATATAGCAACTTTTTTCGTTGTTACCTTTACTTTATATCTATTGTCTTGCCTAAAACCCACTACCCAAATGATTTCGCCATTTCCATTTATAAGAAGTGGTATTTTCGATTTATGAGGAATTGCAACCTTTTGGTCAATAAAAAAATCGCTCAATTTCTTATAATGCTTCATTCCCAAGGGCATAAACTTATCTCCATCTTGCTTAAAGCGAATAACGAGCGGAAATATCAATTTATCGGCATCAACAAAAGCTTTGTTAGCATTCGAATCTATGCTAATCGAATGCGAGTAAGAAAGCAGAAGTTTTTTCTCGCCTACCCCTACATATTCATCATGAGGGTGCATAAAAAAAATATCCTCTTTAATGGCAGCAATTGGTGAAATAACTAGATCTGTTCTATTAATGGTTGCACGATAATTTGGGCTATAAAATGAAGTACCACTTTGTTTAGCAAGGGAGCTTAAAATCTCATCCACTACAGAAGATGTAAACTGATAGGGCTTAAGCAATTCAAAAAAAAGCAATTTTTGTGGTGATAATGCTACAATTTTCTCAATAGAAAAATAAATATCGTCTCCCCTCTTTTCGCACACGTTTTGTCGAGTTTGTTCTACAACTTGTTGCAACACCGCTTCAGTTTCGGCGAAGCGGATAAAGTTCCTTGCAAAAGTTTCTTCCAGGTTGGGATTTATTTCTTTTAAAACGGGAATTACATTCAATCGAATGTTGTTTCGGGCATAGGTATCGGTTAGGTTTGAGCTGTCCTCTACATAATCGATGTTATGCTCTTCTACGAGTGCTTCGATTTGCTGTCGCGACAGAAATAATAAAGGACGAACCAGATAATCTCTTTTAGGCAAAATACCATGCATGCCGCTAATTCCGGTTCCTCTGGTTAAGTTAAGTAGCAAGGTTTCGATCGAATCGTTTTGATGATGTGCTAGGGCGATGTAATCATATCCATTGGCCAGCCTTAGCTCTTCAAACCATCGATAACGCAGATCTCTCGCGGCCATTTGCGTCGAAACATGATTTGCTTTTGCATAGGCTTTAGTATCAAAATGTGTAGTATAAAAAGGAACATCCAGCGTATGTGCCAACAACCTTACAAAGGCTTCATCGCGTTGCGATTCATCCCCTCGCAAATTAAAATTACAGTGTGCTATACTAAATTTAAAACCTGTGAGTTTAAATAGCTGAGCCATAAGCACCGAGTCTTTACCACCGCTTATGGCCAATAGTATGTTATCCTCTTGTGTAAAGAGGGCATTTTTTTTGATATACGCTATAAAACCAGATGCAGGTAACATGGCTCAAAAATATTTAATTTAAACCAGCAAAGCTTAGAAACTATTAAAATTTATTTAGGAATTTGTTTATACTTCTTTTCGGCTGCAATTTCGTTGTGTTTTTTTCGTTAATTCTGTTGTTTTCATTTGTACTCAAGAGGGCTTGGCCGTTCTTGAGGTAGAAGCCCCGCTATATCTTCGAAAAACACGCCTTATTTCGCACAAACCTGCGGAGCAAGCTTGAAGACAGATAAAAACCTAATTGCTACTGAAAAAATAAGTGATAAACATTTTTACAACATAAATTTAAACAGTTTCTGTATCAATAAAAAAAAATTAAACCTAACTTTGTAACGTGCAGAAATTACGTTTTTTCTTTCTTTTAATGCTCCTTCCCAGTCTGTTGTATTCGCAACAGCTGACGAAAATAATTATTAGGGAATCTGAGTTTATAAAAATTGACAACATTAGTAAGATCACCCATATTAAAAAACCAGTTTTTGAACACGATGGGGCAATATTAACCTCTGATAGTGCCCGTTTATGGCAAGAACTAAACTATTTTGAGGCTTTTGGAAATGTTCACATCAACCAAGATACTATAAATATTTATTCAGACTTGCTCAACTACGATGGAAATGCGAAGATGGCACATTTGATTAATAAAGTGCGTATGTCTGATCCATCATCCCTACTCACTACCAATGTTTTCGATTACAATATGGCAACGAAAGTAGGGATCTATATGGACAATGGGAAAATTGAGAACAGAAAAGAAGGCACCACGGTAACCAGTAAAAAAGGGTATTACCTCTCGAGTACCAAAGATGCCTATTTCAGGCATAACGTTAAGGTGGTTACCGATTCGGTTACGATTACGTCCGATTCATTGCGCTATAATACCTTTAGCAATCAAACTTATTTTTACGGGCCAACCGATATAAAAGGCAAAAATGATAATCTTTACACCGAAAATGGTGAATACAATACCAAAACTAAAAAGGCCTTTTTTGGAAAGAAAAACCTCTACACACAAGGCACAAAAAGTTTAAAAGGCGATAGTTTATATTACGATGGCATAAAAGGATATGGAAAAGCTGTTAAGAATATTACCTATAACGACACGCAAGATAAATTACTTTTAAAAGGTCAATTAGGCGAGTACTTTAAGGAAGGGGAACGAATTATCGTTAAAATTAATGCCTATGTAGGCATGGGTTCTTCTGATTCTGTAACGGTAGATGGGAAACTTATCCCCGATACCTTATGGCTTGGTGCCGATATACTCGAAGCAGAGCGGTCACTACAAAAATCGTTAAGTCTTATTCAAAAACCAACGGTGCTACAAGATGATGAAATTGGCGTGGAAGAAGAAAAACCAAAAACTGATGCACTAGCACCGAATAAACAACCCCTAGAGGCATCCTCTAGTGCTAAACCAACAGCGCCTAAAGTTGCTTCAAAAGTAAGTGCGAAGCAAAGTAAAAAAGACCAGGCAAAAGAAAAAGCAAAAAAAGATAAGGCACCTCCTCCAGATAGCTTAGAAACTAAACTGGATTCCGTTAAACGCTTAGCAGATTCTACCAGCTTGGATTTAAATATAGTGATCAAGAAAGATAGCTTGACGAAAGACAGCTTGCTTACCAGTAAACAGGCATTGATTAAAGATTCAACAAAGCTCGATTTATCTAAAAAAGTTCCTGACAAAAAAGATACTTCAAAAGTGGCACCTAATAAAGCCGCAATAACCAATCCTAAGGCCCCGGTATCCTTAACTAAACCCATTGCGGTTAAAGATTCATTGCCGTTTAATCCGGCCGATACGGTAAGAACTCGAACCATCAAGGCATATCACAATGTACGAGTTTATAAAACCAATTTGCAAGCAAAATCCGATTCGCTATTTTTTACAGCGGCCGATTCTACATTAAGGTTATATAAAAATCCGATTTTATGGGCAGATAGTTCTCAACAAACGGGAGATACTATTCATGTACAATTTAAGGACAAAAAAATAAATAGTGCTCAGGTTATTCAAAATGCATTTATTGCAGATCAAGAAACAGACACTACTAAATTCAATCAGATAAAAGGGAAAATTATTACTGCTTTCTTTAACAAGGGCGAGATTAGAAATATGTATGTTGATGGGAATGCCGAAAGCATTTCTTACGATAAGAAAAAGGATGGGCAATATCAACAAAATCAAACCCTTAGCGCTAGGATAAAAATCACTTTCGAAGATAAAGAAATTTCGATTATCAAGGAGGTGAAAGGGATTGAAGGTACATTTTCTCCCCCCAATAAGGTACCAAAAGAAGGATTATTAACGGGTTTTATTTGGAAACCCGAACTTCGACCAAAAAGCAAAAATGACATTATCAAAGGGAATACTATTAAAGCACCAGATAAGGATAAGGTGGCGTCTCCTAAGCCCAAAGTTCCCCAAAAAACAACTACAAAAAAGCCAGTGACGACTGTCAAAAAAGCTTAAAATATTCATCGTGGCATCATTGCTAGGCACGAAGCGATCTCCTATAATTAAGTACGTAGATTGCTTCGTAACTCGCAATGATGCTCAAACCTTCAAGAACGCAATCAATTTCTTCATGGCTAAAGCCCTATGACTAATTTCATTTTTTTTCTCCATCGTCATTTGCGCAAAAGTTTCTGCATAACCATCGGGCTGAAAAATGGGGTCGTAGCCAAATCCTTCCTTACCAATCGGTTCAGTTCTTAATTCTCCATAGATAACTCCTTCAAAAAGGTAGTTCTTTCCATCTTTTATTAGCGAGATTATGGTTTTAAATCTAGCTTTACGATTGGTTATGCCCTGCATTTTCGTTAATAGAAAGTTTAAGTTAAGTTCGTCTCCTCTCGAACCACTATACCTTGCCGAAAAAATGCCAGGTTCGTTGTTTAGCGCTTGCACTTCTAAACCGCTATCATCTGCAAAACAGTCTAGCTTAAAATGTTGGTGTACATAACTACTTTTCAGCGTTGCATTTTCAGCAAAACAAGTTCCAGTTTCTGCAATATCGGTTAAGCAACCAATATCAGTAAGATTTAGTACTTGATATTTCGGCCACAATAAGGCTTTAACTTCTTCGGTTTTGTGTATATTATTTGTAGCAAAAACTAATTGCTTCATATCTTCAATTGTTGCAGGCTTGCCCATAAAATTTTCTTACTTGTTAAATCAGAATCCAACTCATGTAGATTTTTCGCAAATACATGTTTAGCCTCATTGTAGGTAACAAGTTGATGCATTGGGTGGGTTGGTAAATCAAGTTCCATTGGCTCCACTCCAAATGCAATCATAATTCTACAGCCAAAGAAAGACTCTAATTTTTTATATTTTGCTGAGGTGTAATCTGCATAATTAACTAAAGCAAAATCATTGTTAGTTAAATTAATTGCCTTAAGCAATTTCCTTAATAATTTCTTTCCCTGTTCGGTACTTACATCATTTAGGGAATCATTCACCAGAATTAAAACATTCTTTTGGTTTTTACCTAAAAATTTAAATTCCACCACATCCAACCCATTAACTATTTTGTCAATCGCTATACTTTCGGTAACCAAATAAATATCCTCAGTAAAAAATAAACGTAAGGCTTCGGCGTTACTTGTAAGTTGGGTGTCCATAACAGAAAAAATTTCTGTTAAAATTAGTTAAATATCTTATTATAGTGCCTTAAATTGTTATTTTTATCCATTAAAACTATATAGCTGTTGTCTTTTGTGAGAAAAGTCTGTTGCCTTTTTATTTTGTGTGGTTTGAATTTCGTTGCTTTTGCACAAAATGTTGCATCAGTAAATGGAAAATCGATAAGCAGCAAGGAGTTTATGTGGGTATATAAAAAAAATCATGGTGGTGTAGCAAATGCATCCTATCCTGAGTTATCATCTTACCTAGAACTTTATGTCAACTTTAAATTAAAAGTTCTCGACGCTAGATCTATGGGCTTAGATGCAGATACAGCGTATAAAGCAGAAATTAATGGCTATGAAAATGCATTAAAAGCACAAAGAAAAACATCCCCGAAAAATTTGGAATATGCGTACATTATGAATGAATACCGTGAGGGAGTACTAATGTTTAACGTTTCTGAGCGAAAAATCTGGAGTAAGGCTTGGGACAACGAGAGTAAGTTACGTGAATATTACAGTGAAAACGCATCGAATTATGCGAATAAAGGATTTGATGAAGTGAGGGGGCAAGTAATTGCAGACTATCAGCAAAATCTAGAAAACGAATGGATAAAATTATTAAGAACAAAATACCCGGTAAAGATTAATAACGATGAGTTAAGGAAGTTAGCCAAGCTGTAGCTAAATACTTACACGAATAATAGTAACTTTGCAAATAATTACAATTGAACAATTAGAATGAAGAAATCTCTATACATAAGCTTTGCATTAATTTGCCTGTTTATGAATGTACAAGCACAAAAGAAAACGATAGATAAAGTAGTTGCAGTAGTAGGTAGCAATATTATCCTATTATCTGAATTGAACCAGCAATATGGCTTTTATTTAAATCAAGGTAATCCGGCCGATGACCGCATTAAATGCATTTATTTGCAGCAAATGCTCATTCAAAAACTTTTAAAACAACAGGCAGAAATCGACTCGATTGTGGTTGAAGAAGCCCAAGTTGATGATGAATTAGACAAGCGTATGCGTTATCAGATCCAACGTATGGGCGGTCAAGAGCAATTAGAGCAGTTTTTACACAAATCTGTTTTGCAATATAAAGACGAAATGAGACCTGACGTTAAAGAAGGCTTAATTGCAAACAAGATGCAATCAAAAATTACAGAAAACGTTAGTGTTACGCCTTTAGAGGTTAAGAAATATTTCGAAACCTATCAAAAAGATAGTTTGCCCGATATTGGTACTGAGGTAGAAGTAGGCGAAATTGTTTTATATCCTAAATTAAACAAGGCCGAAAAACAAAAGTATTACGATAAACTTGAAGAAATTAGAACTCGCATTAAAGATGGTCAAGATTTTGGGTTTTTAGCAAAGAGTTATTCAGAAGATCCGGGTTCTGCATCTGAAGGTGGAGATTTAGGCTTTTTTGATCGTTCCCAAATGTTTAAAGAATTTACACAATGGGCTTTTAAATTAAAACCAGGAGAACTATCTCCGGTTTTCGAAACCGAAGCAGGTTATCACTTCCTACAGGTAATCGAACGCAGGGGAGAGCAAGTTCATGCCCGTCACATCCTAATTCGACCAAAAACTACGCCTGAGAGTTTAACCCGATTGCATTTAAAAGCAGATAGTATCTATAAAGACATTACGGTAAATAAAATGCCTTTTGCCTATGCAGCATCCAACTTTTCAGACAATAAAGAAACACAATACAACGGAGGCATGATGTTATATGCTGATAACGTTACGGCTAGAACAACCTTTATTCCGGTTGAAAAATTAGATCCGAGTGTTTTTGTGGTGATTGATACCATGAAAGTTGGAGAAATTTCTAAACCCGTTGCCTTTTCGACTCCTGAACAAGGAAAAGAAGGTTACAAAATCTTTTTCCTTAAATCGAAAATTCCACCTCATAAAGGAAATCTAGAACAAGATTATCCAAAATTTAAAGAGCGTGCGCAGAAAGAAAAAGAAGATCGCATTGTAAGTGAATGGTTCGAAAAACGCAAAGAAACTACCTATATTAAAATTGATGAAGAGTTTGCTACCTGCGACGAATTGAAACTTTGGTTTAAAAACGAAAAGAAATAAGTTGCATGCAATTCGAAAATGAGGTAAAAGCTGTTGATGCCCTGCATCAGTCTTTCAAGAAAATCCAGTCAGAAATCAGCAAAATTGTAATTGGCCAAGATGAGGTTATTAAATCGGTATTAGTTGCTATTTTTAGTAACGGCCACTGTCTATTAGTAGGCGTACCAGGTTTAGCGAAAACACTTTTGGTGCAAACTGTATCGAGTGTATTGGACCTTTCTTTTAACCGTATTCAATTTACACCCGACTTAATGCCGAGCGATATTATCGGAGCCGAAATTTTAGGCGAGGATCGTCATCTTAAATTTATAAAAGGACCCATATTTTCGAATATCATTTTGGCCGACGAGATTAATCGTACACCTCCAAAAACGCAGGCGGCTTTGTTAGAAGCCATGCAAGAGAAAGCAGTTACCACCGCCGGTCAAACGCATAGCTTACCGCAGCCATTTTTTGTGTTGGCTACGCAAAACCCCATTGAACAAGAAGGAACATATCCGCTCCCGGAAGCGCAGTTAGATCGTTTTATGTTCAACATTTTCTTAGATTACCCAACATTTGCTGATGAATTAACGATTGTTAAAAACACCACTAGCAATAGTGAGGTTACCCTTGAGAAGGTAATTAACGCAAGCGAAATCCAATATTTTCAGAAACTTATCCGTAGCATTCCTATAACCGATAACGTTTTAGAATATGCTGTTACCTTAGCTGCTAAAACTCGCCCAAATACCCCATTAGCATCGGCAGCAATAAATAACTATGTAAGTTGGGGTGCTGGTCCTCGTGCTTCTCAGTTTTTAGTATTAGGCGCTAAATGCCATGCTGCCATTTCAGGTAAATATGCTCCAGATATCGAAGATGTACAAGCCGTTGCAGAAGCCATTTTACGTCACCGTATTGTACGTAACTATAGGGCAGAAGCTGAAGGCCTATCCATTGAACAAATCATTAAGGATTTGTTTTAGTTTAACTGTCCCATTATATTGGGATAATCGGTAATGATCCCATCTATCCCTAATTTCATTAAATAGGTAATATCCTTCGTTGAGTTAAGAGTCCATGGAATAATTTTAATGCCCAAAGCATGGCATTTATCAACCAATGTTTTACCAACCAAAACCGAATATGGGCTATAAATTGTTGGATTGAAACCCAGCTCTTTAAGATTATTTTCAAAATTCTCCTTTTCGTCAATTAACAAAGAAGTTCTAATTTTAGGATAATTTTCGTGTAAATATTGAAGTGTTCGTACATCAAATGATTGAATGATTACCCTCTTTTCTATTTTCTTCTTCTTTACGATAGTCATAATTAAGTCTACATAAGTAGCTGGATCGGGCTGAAACACATTATCTCCTTTTGGGATTAATTTTGTCTCGATGCTATAATCAGGTTTTGCCAAGCGATACAATTTAATGTAATTTTCTACCGAATCGATCATTTCGGAAAGCAGTGGTTTATAGGCCTTAAATTTTTGCTGTCCTGGAAATCGGGGATGAGTTTTACTGCCAACATCAAACTTTTTAATCTCTGCATAATTCATTTTATAGATATTATGCTTTTTTTCGTCCTTCAAGGAAATTGGCTTTCCATCGGGAGATAGGCTAATTTCGTGATTAAAATAGGGTTCTTGCGACAACACCACCTGCTTATCTTTGGAAATTACTGCGTCCATTTCCAAAGTGGTAACCCCTAATTGAATAGCCTTTATCATTCCAGCAATCGTATTTTCGGGCATAATACCACGACAACCTGCCTTGCCCTGTACATCGAATTTTTGTTGTGCAAAGCTGTTAAATGCAACAAGCAGGGCAACAATTAAAAGTGTAAGTTTTCTCAACGCTCTGCCAACGTATAAATTTGTACCAGAATATTCCAAGTAAAATCGGGCTGAAGTTCCCATATGTACAAATAATTAAAACTCTCGCGTAAATCAGTCTTATAATCGATGGTAGCTACACCATAAGAATAAGCAAGATCTCCGCCCAATGCCTTATCTGCTGCTACTGTCTTTAGATTAATCTTATCGATCATCCTGTTATTAAAGGCTTGGATATTTTCTTTACCTAAAACAGGTTCAGTACCTGGAAACAACAAACGAGAATTGGCACTCAAAAAGCCAGAAAATGCAGTAGGTCCGTAGGTTTTTAAGGTAGTGTTTAATATTTTTTCTGTTGTATAGATAATATCTCTTTTGGTTTTAAGATCTTTTTCGGTTGCAAAAACAGGCGAGAACTTGTCTTTCGGCTCAATCACCGTTGGAACTACCTGTTTCAACGGCTTATTAGATTCGGCACCCATATCTAAAATAAGTTCCCAATTCCCATTATTTCCCCTCCAAACCGACACATATTGTCCGTATGATTTTTGCTCTCCATCTACCATATAGGCGCCGGTGGTAAAGCCCCAATCTCTACTCCTCGACATTCGCGTGTAGCTTGGCTTCCAGGATAAATTTTTCATATCGGGCGCAGTACTATAAAATTTACGCGCATTAACAGCATTTGGCCTAAAAACAACCGCATCTGGTGCAGCGAAAGAAGTGAATGCTGCATTTGTTCCATTCTTTAATGCACTAGCTGAAAATGCGAGTTCAGCAGCAGCTAACGATTTAGCTGAACCATCAGATTTTTGGGCATAGCCAGAAAAACCAATAGACCATGCAAATAAGGTGTAAACAATTTTCTTCATTTTTTAAATATTTAACGAATATACCAACAAATACCATTAAGCTGCAGGTTTTTCGCGATAAACTGTCTCCAATACAACTTGTCCTACTGCTTTTAACGTGTTACGATCAATGTTGTTTAAGTTATCGAATTGGGTATGCCAATTTTTATAAAAACCAGTTGCGTCCGTAAAATCGATAATATCGATACAAGGGATACCTGCTTGATTTACCCAATAATGATCGTCTATTAGATTACCGGAATTTTGGTTGATAAAGTACTTAGAAAAACCAATCTCATTGGCAATGCCCCAAACCTTTTGCACCACAGTGGGCGCATAGTGTCTAGACACTTCATCCATTGCAAATTGCGCATTTGAGCCCCCAACCATATCTAAATTAATTGCATAAAGGGGTTTATATCCAATTACGGGTGGATTTTTTACCCAATACTGAGATCCAATACACCACGTAGTTTCATGCGGTGTATCATCATTTGCCTTGCCATAATCTTCAATGTCCCATAAAATAAAATCGACCCCAATGTTGGGTTGTTTACGTTCAATCTGGCGAGCCATTTCTAAAATTATCGCAACACCACTTGCACCATCATTTGCTGCATCAAAAGGTTTATCTCTATTAAGTTCATCGGCATCCTGGTCAGAAAAAGGACGAGCATCCCAATGAGCAGTAATTAAGATGCGCTGTTTTTTTTCGGGATAAAAAGCAGCAATGATATTTTTTAATTGATGTGTTTTGCCATCGTAGGTTTGTGCGGCAGCCTGTTGCACAAATACATCACCACCAAAAGACTTCAATTTTTGTTGTAAATACGTTGCGCATTTCGAATGTGCCAAGGTAGAAGGGATGCGAGGTCCAAAATCAACCTGGGCCTTTGTGTAGGCAAAAGCACTATCGGCATTAAAATCTGGAGAAATTAAGGTTACTGTACTTTGTTTTTCGCTGTCTGTTGAAGTTTGCTTTTGATCAGAATTGCAAGCCAGCACGATGCCGATTAAAATCGCAATAAAAAGGATATATTTTTTACTCATTTTATTCATCATATTTTACTCCAAGTGGTGCCGTCTTTACTATCTTTCAATTGTATCCCCATCTCTTGCAAACCGATACGGATTTTATCAGAGGTTGCATAATCTTTATTTTCTTTCGCTTCTTTTCGTAACGCAATTACCATTTCTAATACACTATTCAGTTCAACATTACTGCTTTCTTCGTCCTTTAGGCCAAAAACATCGTATACAAAATCAATCATTAAGGCCTTTAATTTATCTAATTCTACAGCAGAAATCTTTGCGGCGCCATCATAAACCGTGTTAATGATGCGAACTGCTTCAAATAATTCGGCAATAACTATCGGACTGTTAAAGTCATCGTTCATTGCATTTATACAATTTACACGAAGTGCGTCGATCTCGAAATCGCTCTGTTCGCTCGGAGCCAATTTTGACAATAAATTCATTGCGCTCATTAGCCTTCTGAACCCCTTTTCCGAAGCGTCTAAAGCTTCGTTCGAAAAGTCTAACGTACTACGGTAATGAGCTTGCAACATAAAAAACTTAACCGTCATCGGGCTATATCCTTTTTTCAGCAAAGGATGGTTACCTGTGAACAATTCGCCAGGCAAAAAACCGTTGCCAGCAGATTTAGACATTCGTGTACCGTTAACCGTTAACATATTGGTATGCATCCAATATTTAGCAGGTTGATGATGGCTGCAGGCTTCTGATTGGGCAATTTCATTGGTATGGTGCGTAGCCGCTAAATCTAATCCACCGCCATGGATATCGAACTCTCGACCTAAATACTTCGCACTCATTGCAGAGCACTCGATATGCCATCCTGGAAATCCAGCACCCCATGGAGATGTCCATTGCATTAAGGTTTCTGGTTTCGCTTTTATCCATAGTGCAAAGTCTAACCGGCCATGCTTATCGTCTTGTCCGCCCAACTCACGAGTATTGGCAAGCATATCTTCCAAATTACGATTGGTTAACACCGTATAATTGTATTGCTGACTATACTTCTCTACATCGAAATAAATCGTTCCATCTACTTCATAGCCATAACCATTTTCTATAATGGTTTTTATCATCTCAATTTGCTCAATAATATGCCCCGTTGCCGTAGGTTCAATGCTGGGTGGTAACGTATTAAACATCCGCATTACTTCATGAAACCCCAGGGTGTACTTTTGTACAATTTCCATGGGTTCAAGCTGTTCAAGTTTTGCTCTTTTTGCAAATTTATCATCCCCTTCGTCTCGATCGCCCTCCAGATGGCCAGCATCGGTTAGGTTACGTACATAGCGAACTTTATAGCCACTAAACTTTAAGTATCTAAAAATTAAGTCGAACGAAATAAATGTTCTACAATTACCTAAATGCACATCACTATAAACCGTTGGCCCACATACATACATACCTACATGGGGTGCATTTAGGGGTTCAAATTTTTCCTTTTTCCGTGAAATGGTATTATATAATTGAAGGTTTTGTATCATGGTAATCTCGATGATTTGTTAATTAGATGGTTAGTTTTTTAGTCGAAGATCGCTTCGCACCGGAAAATGATCGGATAGCTTCGCTTCAATAATCTTATAGTTAATTACGTCGATATTTTTGGTCGTTGCAATATAATCTATCTGAAAGTTTGGAAATTTTCCATTATAAGTTTTACCAAATCCTTGGCCTTTCATAATGAATGCATTATTTAATGAATCTGTCATTTTTGTTACCACATAGGATGCAGGAGTATCATTAAAATCGCCCGCAACAATAAAAGGCGTTTCGCAACTGGCCATATGTGCTTTCATGACATCAACTTGTTCGCTACGTTTCTTAAATGCACCCTTTATCATTCTAGCAATTCTTTTTGAGGAACCCATTTTGGCGTCCATATCTTTAACCTGATCGATATAGCTATAATCTTCACTTCCGAAAGAAATCGATTGTAAATGCACGTTATACACCCTAATTACTTTGTTCCTAATCTGTAAATCAACAAAAACACTCATATTTCCAGTTACGCCCTTAAAATCTATTCGTCCTGAATCCCTTATTGGAAATCGAGAAAAAATAGCCATTCCGATAGATTCTCTTTCACTTTTCATAGTAGGTATGAAATAATAATACTTCACATTGAGTAAGCGCTTTAAGCTGTCAACAATGTCGTAAGGTCCTTTTTTTCGAGTATAAAATTCTTGAAAACACACGATATCTGGTGCTTGTTCGGCTACTACATTTAGCATCTTCTCTTTCATTGAGAGCGACAACTCTTCACCATATGGGGTAAAATTGTGGACGTTATATGTCATTACTCGAACCAGAGACTCATCTTCCTTTCGTAGTTCACCCTGATTGCCGAAGAAACCGAAAGTAGCGATTAAGGTGTGCCCACCATAAGCAATTACAACCACAGTTACCGCTACAATTGCCCATTTTGTTCGTATTATCCAATAAACTAACGATAAAATATTACCTAAAAGAAAAAATGGATAAGCAAGGCCAAAAAAAGCAAAAACCATATGCTGCCTCGGATCGCTAACCCCTGCTCTTATTCCCATAAACATTCCGACTGCCATTACCAAAGCAATTAAGAACATTAATTTATCAAAAATGGTTATCCTTTTCGTCTTCATTAATTCTTACTTGCCTTAAACAAAGTCTCCTTTTCTTCTTTGCTTAGTTGATCATAGCCCGATTTAGAAATTTTATCTAAAATGGCATCAATATCTTTTTGATTTACAAAGATCTCGCTTTTTTCTGGCGCTTTATTTCGTACTACTTTTAGTTTGGGTTTCCGTTTAAAGATCGTACTCCAATCTTTTCCATTTTGCAGCAATTTTATAAAAATAAATCCAAATAAAGCTCCTCCAAGATGAGCAATACTTCCACCAGCATTATCACCTGCTGTTCCCAAAATATCGAGAAAAACATAAGCTAAAGCGAGATATTTTAATTTAACCTCTCCAATTAATAATAGTCTGAAACTATAATCGGGAACCAAGGTGGTAGTTGCTCCTAAAATTGCCATTACACTTGCCGAAGAACCAATTAAGGTAGCTTTTTGGGCAGAAAATGCTGGAACAAAATTAAAAAGTAACATAAAAAACAATGCTCCAAAAATGCCTCCACCAATATAAACGAAATGAAACTGACGGGGTTTTAAGAAATCTAAAAATATCTGCCCAATCCAGTATAGCCATAACATATTGAATAAAATATGGAAAAGGCCATCATGAAAAAATTGATAAGTTAAGAGAGTATAAAAACGAGTTGGTAGACTATCTAAATCTGCAGGAAATGCAAAGTAAGTTTGAATTTGAAAATCGGCCCAACCCCTATTTCCAGCAAATACGGCAAAAACGCCAAGCAAAGATGCCAAAATAAATATAAGTACGTTAATACCTATATATAACATGGCTGGACTCCCAGACTTAAAAAACTTTAGATGCAAATCGTGCAACAATCCTCTATTCATAATAATCGAAATATGTTGTTTTATTTCGCCAATACTTAACCAAAATATAGCCTACTAATGCCCCACCCAAATGAGCGAAATGGGCAATCGAATCGCCTTCTACCCTACTTACGCCAGAGATTAACTCTATAACGATGTAGCCAGTAATAAAATATTTAGCTTTTACGGGTACAGGTAGAAACATAATATACAGTTCCATGTTTGGGTATAGTACGGCAAAGGCTGTCATAATACCAAAAATAGCTCCCGAAGCACCAACCATTGTGCTGAAGTAGACAGAAGCTATTTTACCAGAATCAACTGCTGAAAAGAGTTGTGGGTTATACCTTTCTTGAGCAAACAAATCTAGGGGCAAATTTCCTTGATTTATAACATGACCTGTTAATTGATAAAGCTCGAATGCCTGCACCCCCCATTGTAATGCTAATGCACCTAAACCTGTAAGTAAATAAAAATTGATGAATCGCTTAGCTCCCCAATGATTTTCGAGAATGGGCCCAAACATAAAGAGACTGAACATATTAAAAAAAATATGACCTATGCTTCCATGCATAAACATGTAGGTAATGGGTTGCCATATCCCAAATTTCGGTGAGTCAAAATAATGTGCTCCTAAAATGCTTCCTAAATCTATACCTTGATTTTGAAAGAATAGTGTAGCCAAATAGAATATAACATTAATTATTAGCAGATTCTTTACAACTGGCGTAAGGTTATTCATATTTTGTTGTTTGATTTTCTCGTTTATTAGTTGGTTAGTTTTACAAAATTAGACTCAAGACTAATGACTCCCGTCTCCAGACTGTTAGCTAAATCGCTGTGCAATTTCATTCAAAGTAATCGTTTGTATTACAGGTTTTCCATTAATGCTAAAGTTAGGGGTTTTGCAGGCAAAAAGTTCTTCAATTAGTGTATTCATTTCTTGTTGCCCCAAAGAGGTACCCGCTTTAATCGCACTATTCCTTGCCATACTTCTTGCTAATGAATCTCTTTTATCTAATTTCAGCTCTTGTTGTGAGTTCTTATATCCTTCAATTAAATGTTCAAATAGTTGAGTTTCATTAATATTTGCACTCCCCAAATCTACCGGAATGCCTTCGATTACTAACGTATTTTTACCAAATTCACGTACTTCGAAGCCTAAGCTTTTAATATCATCGAGTAAATTTTTTGCCAATTCGTAGTCGTTCGGACTCAATGTTACCGTTTGAGGGAATAAACTTTGTTGAGAAGCCCCTTTCCGGTCTTCTAAATGAAGTAAAAATCGTTCATACAAAATCCGCTCGTGCGCCGCTTGCTGATCAATTACCATTACACCAGATTTAATCTGTGAAACAATGTAACGGTTGTGCACCTGCATAAATTGTTTCTGTGAAGGTTCAAATTGATTTTCTTGATAAGTTTCGTGCAAGGAAACCTGCTGAGCAGGTTTAGTTTGCGTAACTTCATATAATGAACCCCAATTTTGCGTACTGGTTCCTGCATTTCCGTGATTTCTTAAATAAGCAGGTTCTTTCGGAGACGATTTGCTTTGTCCGAATGGATTAAACTCTGGGTTAAATGTTATACTTGGCGGTACAATATCTTCATGGGCAAGTGGACTTATCATCTGGTTAAATCCTGTTTCTTGATTAAAATCGATAGTTGGGGTAATGTTAAAGCGTCCTAAAGATCTTTTCACTGCCGAATGAATAATGGCATAAATCGATTTTTCGTCCAAATACTTAATCTCTGTCTTCGTTGGATGCACATTTACATCAATCTTTGCTGGATCGATATCGATAAATAATACGTACAAAGGAAAATTATCATCAGGTAAAAGTTCTTGGTACGCTTTATTAACTGCATGATTTAAATAGGCATCCTTGATAAAACGATCGTTCACAAAGAAGAATTGCTCACCTCTTGTTTTTTTTGCAAATTCTGGCTTACCAATATACCCCTTAAGGTTAATAATAGTGGTTTCTTCTTCAACCGGAATTAATCTTTGATTATAATTATTTCCGAATAAATGAACAATTCGCTGTTTTAGTGCCGATGCGGGCAAACGGTAAATTTCCACGCCATCGTGATGTAAACTAAAAGCGATATTAGGTTTCGCAAGCGCTACACGCTGAAATTCATCAATAATATGACGCATTTCTGCAGGATTACTCTTTAAAAAATTACGTCTAGCAGGGGTATTATAAAAAAGATTTTTAATCGAAATGCTACTCCCATTTGGAGTGCCAACCGGTTCCTGTTTAATAAAATTAGCACCTTCTATCTGGATTAGGGTGCCGACCTCATCTTCATGTCGCTTCGTTTTTAACTCTACTTGGGCAATAGCAGCAATCGAAGCCATGGCTTCGCCTCTAAAACCCATGGTACGAATGGCAAATAGATCTTCCGCCTTGCGCACTTTAGAAGTAGCGTGACGCTCAAAGCACATCCGAGCATCGGTTATAGTCATACCACAACCATTATCGATCACTTGAATTAATGCCTTTCCAGCATCTTTTATAATCAATTGAATCTTATCTGCACCAGCATCAATTGCATTTTCGAGCAATTCTTTTACCGCCGATGCAGGTCGCTGCACCACCTCTCCAGCTGCAATTTGATTGGCAACACTATCGGGTAAAAGTTGTATAATATCAGACATTTATTCTTATCGTAAGGTCGCTAATTTAGCGAAAATTAGCCTTATCGTTAAGCCTGTTTTTACATTATTGATACTAAATGACTTAACTAGGATTTTTTTAGTGCTTTTCAAACATTCCGACTATATTTTATATATTTAAAAAATGAAACAATTCTCCTTCTTCATCCTATTTCTTCTGCTCTTAATGGGTTGCAGCAAGAAAAAAGTAGATTTAATTATCTATAATGGAAAAATTTATACCGTTAACGAGAAGTTTGACTTGGCCGAGGCAATGGCTATTCAGGATGGAAAAATTGTTGGCGTTGGCACTAACAGCGATATTCGCTCAGAATTTAAGGCGAACGAGGAAGTAGACGTACACGGAAAGGCTGTATATCCTGGTTTTATAGATGCTCATGCACACTTTTTTGGCTACGGACAAAGCTTGCAAGCTGCCGATTTAAAGGAAACTACTAGTTGGGATGAGGTAGTATTGCACTTAACCGAATTTGCCAAAACGCATCCCGATGGATGGTTAATTGGCAGGGGCTGGGACCAGAACGATTGGGCAGATAAACGATTCCCAACGAAAGAAAAATTAGACCAATTATTTCCTGATCGACCGGTTTTTTTGGAACGAATAGACGGTCACGCTGCTCTGGTTAACCAAAAAGCACTAGATGAAGCAGCCATAAGTAAATCTTTTGCCTTAACCGGGGGCGATATTGTAGAAAAAAATGGAAAATTAACTGGTTTATTAATTGATAATGCGGTTGGGTTAGTTCAAAATAAAATTCCATCACCAAATGAAAAACAAGCGGAAAAAATATTTCTTGATGCTGAAAAAAATTGCTTCGCTGTGGGCTTAACAACCATAGACGATTGCGGTTTAGATTTCGAGGCGGTAGATTTTATCGAGAAATTGCAAGCCCAGAAAACGCTAAAAATGCGATTATATGTGATGTTATCTGATACCGAGAAAAATTTCGATTATTTATTTAAACGGGGTGCTATTAAAACCGATCGACTAAATGTTCGCGCCTTTAAAGTTTATGCAGATGGTGCTTTAGGCTCCAGAGGAGCTTGCTTGTTGCATCCTTATAGCGATATGCCTCAAAAAAGCGGATTTTTATTAAGCGAAGTAAAGCATTTCGAAGAAGTGGCAAAAAAAATAAACGACCATAATTTTCAGATGTGTACCCACGCCATTGGCGATTCTGCAAATCGTACCATTCTAAAAATTTATAATCAGGTTTTAGGTGCAAAAAATGATAAAAGATGGAGAATTGAGCATGCTCAAGTGGTGGCACCAGCCGATTTTAAACTGTTTGGAAAATCAAGTATAATACCTTCGGTGCAACCTACCCATGCCACTTCAGATATGTATTGGGCAGAAGATCGTTTAGGCCCTCAAAGGGTAAAAGGTGCCTATGCCTATAAACAGTTGATGAATGAAAATGGATGGATTCCATTAGGCACCGATTTTCCGGTAGAACAAATTAACCCCATGTTTACATTTTTTGCTGCAACGGCTCGAAAAGATGCGAAAGATTATCCAGCTGGAGGATATCAAATGGAAAATGCATTAACTGCCGAGCAAGCCTTAAGAGGGATGACGATTTGGGCAGCCAAAGCCAACTTTGAAGAAAAGGAAAAAGGGAGTATTGAAATCGGTAAATTTGCCGATTTTATTGTGCTCGAAAATGATATCATGAAAGCCACTTCGGCACAGATTTTGAATAATAAAGTATTAAAAACATACGTAAACGGAGAAAAAGTATATGAACATAAATAAACTGAGTACAATAATTGCCGCATTCCTAATTTTAGTATTCACATTAAGTGCTTGCGCTCAGGATCATAAACAAAATGAAAATAGATTAAAAACGATTAATGCCATTTCGAAAAGCGCTGTGTTGCTTAATAATCAAAAAAAGCTAATCCCTATTACAGGCCTGGCCGATAAGCGGTTTGCTTCGGTTAACTTAGGGTTTAATTATCAATTAGAATTTGATAGTTTATTGAATAAATATGCCGATGTAAAAGCGATAGATGCCGGTGTATATAAAGACTCCACTACCTTAAATGATCTAGAAGACGACTTAAAATATTTTACTACTGTTGTGATCGCACTTACCGACGAGATGACAACCAGCGGAAAATATTTACATTTCATTACCAATATGGCCAAAAGCAAAGAGGTAGTGGTAGCCCTATTTGGTGAGGGCAAAAGCTTAGCTGTTTTTGATCAATTGAACATACCAATTGTCTGGACTTCACAGATTAATACCGAATCGGCAATGGTTATTCCGCAACTAATTTTCGGGGGGATAGCGGCTCAAAAAACCTTAAGCAAATCCTATTCTTCAACATACAAAGTGGGCGCAGGTTACAGAACAAACGTTATTCGTTTAAAGTATTCAGTTCCTGAAGATGCTGGTGTAAATACCGAAGAACTGAAAGAAATTGATAACATCGTGAATGAAGGTATAGCAGGTAAAGCCGCACCAGGGATGGTGGTTTTGGTAGCCAAAGATGGTAAAGTAATTTACAATAAAGCTTTTGGATACCATACCTACGATAATTTAAGACCGGATAAAGTAACCGACATTTTCGATATGGCTTCAGTTACTAAAGTTACAGCAACCACACCCAGTGTGATGCGCTTAGTAGAACAAAACAAACTAAAACTCGATACGAATATTGGTTTTTACATTGCCAAAGCAAGAAATACACCAATGAATGCCATAAATGTGCGTGAGGTAATGTTGCATCAGGCAGGATTTATTCCGTACATCCCTTTCCACAACTACATTAAAGAAGGGGACTATAGCCGAGATTCAAGCGCTGCTTTTCCAACTAAAGTTGCAGATAATTATTATGTTAAAAAAGGGTTCTTTAACGACTTCATGTGGCCTAAAATGCTAAACTCGCCGATAAAAACGCGTGGAAGTTACGTTTATAGCGACATAAGCATGTATGTAATGCAAGATATTGTCGAACATATTGCCAAAAAGCCTGAAGACCAGTATGTATTGGACAATTTTTATACCCCACTAGGAATGCATACCGCTGGCTATTTACCGCGAAACCGTTTTGATAAAGATAGAATTGTACCTACTGAGGATGATAAAGTATTTAGAAAGACATTATTAGAGGGCTATGTTCATGACCAGGGAGCAGCCTTAAAAGGTGGTGTTGCGGGCCATGCAGGTTTATTCGCAAGTTCGAACGATTTGGCAATCTATTATCAGCTGATGTTAAATAAAGGCACCTATGGTGGCGAGCAGTATTTTAAACCCGAAACGGTAGAAATGTTTACTAGCAAACAATCTAATGTGAGCCGAAGAGGTTTAGGTTTTGATCGCTGGGATCCAGACTTGACGAAAAAATATCCTTCTTCTTTAGCGTCACCACAAACCTTTGGACACACTGGGTATACGGGTATTGGTGTTTGGGTAGATCCGTCGAGAAACTTGATTTATATCTTCTTATCTAATCGTGTTAACCCAACGGTTAGCGAGCAATTAGGAAGATTGAATATCCGTCCAAGGATACAGGATGCGATTATTAAGGCGGTGGATAAAGGATTGGAGTAATTTAATTTAGTCCGCACTTAACAAACCTTTGATCAATTTCCTTAATTCGGGGCTACTTGGCGATGGGTATGTCTCACCTATGTGATAAACAGAGTTTGATAAACAGCAGTTGTAATCAGCCGACGGATTCGTTAATCCACAGTTGGGATTAAACTCTGTACCTCCCAATACTTTTTTCATCTCAGCTCTGCTGAGTAAATTTACTTTTTTCATGTTTTAAATTTTAATTTTATTTTGATTATTTATTATCAACTAAGTTAAAGTAGGTTAACTGGCGTAAAGAATTATTCAGGAATGAATATATCTGAAATGGGAATGAATTTATTAGTATTAGGAATAATTTTATTCCTACGCCTTTCTAAAAAAGTAATTAACTTGTATTTATGCCACTCAAAAGAAATAAATTATCAAAAACAGAAATGAAATGAAATCAGAAAGTACAGAGACGAAAAATGCTTAACACAGAGTTATATGGCTAACGAACTGGGTATTGGCCAAAGCGCTTATCAAAAAATAGAAGCCGGAGAAAGTAAGGTTTCTATTGAAAGGCTAAAGCAAATTGCCGATATACTAGGCAAACCATTAGAAGTATTTCTAAACAAGGAGCAAGATAATAGAAGCCTTGCCGAAAAAGAATAGCCAATTACCTTTACAGAAAATGAATTGCTCCAAAAAATCATTCTTCAACAAGAAAAACGAATTGAGGAGCTTGAAGAAAAAAGGTAAAAAGAAAGAACAGCAAAATAGAAGAACTTAAATTAATGCTAGCCCCAAAAGGAAATAAATAAGAATTAACCTACCTTTGCAAAAACCATAATCATGCAAGAAGAATTAATTGTAAAAGACAGTAACGGTAACCAATTAAAAGATGGCGATTCGGTAATCCTCATCAAAAGCTTACCTGTTAAGGGCACATCTATCACCTTAAAAAAAGGAATGGTGATTAAGAACATCAAGCTTACTGATGATCCTAGAGAGGTTGACTGCAAGGCAGATAAAATGCGGGTGGTATTAAAAACTGAATTCTTGAAAAAAGGATAATTTTACGAAGTCTTAAAGACTTCGTAAAATTTCTTGTCTGACAAGCTATTTTTTCAACCCTATCTCTCTCAACCTTTCATCTAAATACTCTCCAGCCGTCATATCGCTGTATGCTTTCGGATGTTCGGCATCAATAGTTGAAGGCAAACTTGTTAAATCCATATCGCTTCGAGGATGCAAAAAGAAAGGAACCGAGAAACGTGAAGTTTTCATCAATTCACGAGGTGGATTAACCACACGATGAGTAGTTGATTTGAGTTTGTTATTGGTTAAACGTTGAAGCATATCGCCAACATTTACCACAATATCGGTATGATGCGCTTTTATTGGCAACCACTCGTTACTACGGGTTAAAACTTCCAATCCATCGGCACTTGCACCAATTAATAAGGTAATCAAGTTTATATCCTCATGTGCACCAGCCCGTACAGCATCATCAGGTAACGAATCAGGATCGTCTATCGGAAAATAGTGTATCCCCCTTAAAATCGAATTTCCATTATGTACGTGTTGATCAAAATAATTGATAGGTAACTCTAAATAGGTAGCAATGGCACGCAACAAATGCTTACCATTTTCTTCCAGTTTTTGATAAATCTCTCTTGTAACTGCGTTAAACCCATCTATTTCTTCGAGCACTTCATTATCGGGATATTCATTTTTAATCGGATCTCCATCGCTTACTTCTTGCCCAATCTGCCAGAATTCTTTTAAATCGGCCGTTTTTGCACCTTTAGCCGTTTCTTTTCCTGCACTGGTATAGCCCCTTTGACCGGCCAACTCTGGTTTTTCGTACTTACGCTTTACCTCTACAGGCAAACTAAACACCGCTTTGATGTTGGCATACAACTTATCAATTAATTCTTGACTAACCCCGTGATTGGTAATGGTTACAAAACCCGAATCGTTAAAAGCTCTTCCAAGTTCGTCTGAAAATTTTTTGCGTTGTTCTTCATTTCCATGAATATAAGTACCCAGATCGAGGCACGGAATATAAGGTGTAGACATAGTATTTGATTTTTGTTTAATGTATAAATTTAGAAATTAATGTTTATAAAGTGTAAATAATAGTTAGCATTTTAGGTAATACAAACTATAAGCTGTTGTTTTACGTATACTTATAAAATATAAATTTTACTAACATGCGCTATATCACCGTCTTAATTTTAATCCTTTTCACATTACAGAGTTCAAATGCTCAACAAAAAAAACTACAAAAAGCCACTTTCGGAATGGGCTGTTTTTGGTGTACAGAAGCTATATTTCAGCGTTTAAATGGAGTAAGCAATGTTAAATCTGGTTACGAAGGAGGCAATGTACCCAACCCCACCTATGAGGAAGTTTGTACGGGCACCACCAACCATGTCGAAGTTACCCAAATGGAATATGATCCAGCAAAAATTAGCTACGACGAATTGTTGGAGGTTTTCTGGAAAAGTCACGATCCAACTACCTTAAACAGACAAGGTGCCGATGAGGGTACGCAATACCGATCGGTAATATTTTATCATACTGCAGAGCAAAAAGAAACAGCCGAAAAATATAAGGCTGCTCTTAATAAAGATAATGCTTTCGGGAAACCGGTAGTAACCGCAATTGAAAAGGCCGCACCCTTTTATGTAGCCGAGAATTACCATCAAGATTACTTCTTCAAAAACGGCGAAGCGCCTTATTGCAGGTTGGTGATTTTACCAAAAATGGAGAAATTAGAGAAATTATTTAAGGCGAAGTTAAAAAATTAATTTTACACCTCGCAGGTTGCGAACCTGCGAGGTGTAAAAATGTACTATCCTTCAACCACTACCCCCATACTGCAGAATTTATCAATTCGTGCACCAATAAGTTTATCGGTATTGGTTTTTGATAACTCCTTAAGATCTTTTAAAATTTGCCTTTTTAAGGTTTGCGCCATCAATTCTGGATTTTGATGCGCACCGCCTAGTGGTTCCTTTACCACGCCATCGATGAGTTTGTTCTTAAACATATCGTCTGATGTTAATTTTAAGCATTCGGCCGCCTTTTCTTTAAAATCCCAACTTCTCCATAAAATTGATGAGCAAGATTCTGGCGAAATTACCGAATACCAAGTATGCTCTAGCATATATACTTTATCGCCAATTCCAATGCCTAAGGCTCCGCCTGATGCGCCCTCGCCTACCACAAAACAAAGAATTGGCACTTTTAGCACCGACATTTCTAGCAAATTACGCGCAATGGCTTCGCCTTGTCCGCGTTCTTCTGCCTCCAAGCCTGGGTAAGCTCCCATGGTATCGATAAATGAAATTACAGGTTTATTAAATTTCTCGGCTAAGCGCATTAAACGTAGCGCTTTACGATAGCCTTCGGGATTAGCCATACCAAAATTCCGGTACTGACGTTCTTTGGTATTTTTTCCTTTTTGGTGACCAATAATCATCACGGTTTGACCATCAATGGTAGCAAAACCACCCACAATGGCTTTATCGTCTTTTACTGTTCTGTCGCCATGCATTTCAATAAAATCATCGCATATAAGGCCAATATAATCTAAAGTTTGCGGCCGTTCGGCATGGCGAGACATTTGCACTTTTTGCCATCCGGTTAGGTTATGGTAAAGATTTTTGCTTGTTTTAGCTACTTTTTCATCAAGTTCTGCTAAGGTAGCCGACATGTCTACTTTAGTTTTATCAGCCACTTGCTTTACCTTTTCAATTTGCTGCATTAAATCAGCTAAAGGTTTTTCGAAATCGAATGATGTTTTGATCTGTTCCATATGCGGGCAACAAAAATACGGAATTAATTTAATTGATTCCAACCTTTGTTAGATATGCTCAACTTTTCGTCATCCGATGAGAATTAGCATGGCGCAAAAACTCATCGGATGATGATTCAACTTATTTTATCGGCATCATTAAACTGGTATTACTGCCAGCCTGTGTAGTTGGCAATTTACCGTCCCATTTTTTAATCCACTCTTGCTGTATCAGCATTGGGGTTAGCGATGCTTGTCTTAACCGATTCGCCTCGGCCTCAGATTTCGCCCTTACCAATAGCGCTTGCGCCTCTCCAGTTGCGGTTGCCACCTTAACTTTTGCCTCTGCATCGGCTTGTTTGGCTTGATTTTCTGCTTTCAATCTTGCTTGTATCGATGCGTTTTTCTCATCAATCATCTGCCTTAAACTTTCTGGCGGGGTAATTGCCGAAGTTAACTGATCGTAAACAAAACCATCTTTACTCAGGTTTTTGGTTAAGATAATTTGAATGCGATCTTCAAATTTCTCGCGATTAGACATTACCGAATCGGAACTAAATGAGTTGGCTACAATACGGTAGGCATCGTAAATGGTATTGCGCATAAACTGCTGTTCAATTTCAGTCAACGATTTTCGGTATTGTCTATAAATTTGCGGCACCATTGCTGGATTTACGTGATAGTTTAATTTCGGATCTACTTTAAATTCGGCCGCATCTTTGGTGGTTACCACAAAAGGATCGTAATCTACCGATTGGGTAAAGGTTGGGAACTCAATAATTTTGGTCGTCCAAGTATTATACCAAACCCTTCCCGTAACAATAGTAATGTTATCAACCCCACGATCCGAGCCGTATAAATTAATTTTTATACCCACATTACCTGCGTCAATATTCTCGTAAGTAAAGGGTTGCACAACAAAAAGCACTAGAACACCAGCAAGGATTGCCACATACTTAATAATTTTCTTCGTCATAGAGGTTTTATAGTCTTGTTCCATTTTAAAGTTTTTTAAATAAAGAAGTAATCGGCCTAAATACAATGGCTAGTCCGAGTAAAATTTCGAAAACACCAAGCACTACTAAAGTATTAGACGGCTCGCTTACATTATCTGCACCTAGCGTGATGAGTATAATCGCTGCGATTACCCGAATTAGGATGATGATTTGTTTCATAGTTACAGTTTTTTGGTCGATGGTTAATGGCTAATGATTAGAATAATGATTTGTTTTATTGTTACACTATTTTTAACCAATACTCATGAACTACAGACTATCAGCTGTGGACTAAAACTTTGCTGGCTCCCCTTTCTTAGGTAAGGTTTTCTCAATAAAATCACGAATGTGATCGTTTCCTAATACCAAATCTGGTTTGCGCAAATACATCATGTGTCCGCTTTCGTAACCTTCCCAACTCATTCTGTCTTTTAATTTGCCACTTGGATCCATTTGCCACATGTTATACTTTGCATTAAAATAGTCACAAGCGCCATCATAATAACCCGACTGCACCAATACATGCAGGAAAGGATTTTGCGCCATAGCAGCACGTAAATTCTCGCCTGTACGGTCGCCAGAGTTATCCCATGGGTTTACTGGGCCGAACATATTGTATTTCAAATCTGTTTTGTAATTGAGTTCATTACGGATATACATGTTAATTGCGGGTGTAAATGAATGCAACCACGACGTTAATTCGGCGTTATAATCAGGGCCGTTACCTGCGTCGGCCTTATCAATTCCTTTATAACGAGAATCCAGTCTTCCAACGGTAAATCCTTTATCGCGAAGCAATTCTTTCCAAAACAAATTAGTTGATACATCGAGATTATTTTGAAGAATAACTTTTTCAGAAATACCCGAATAACGAGCCATTTTAGCTGCAATTTTCTGCTTTTCGGCAGCAGGTAAAAATCCACCTTTGGTAATGGCCGGGATAAGTTCGTTAACGGTAAAATTTTCTACTTCTGGCAACATATCTGCCAATTTTTTGCCCTGTAAATCAGCCGGTTGCATTTTATGATACCATGCAGTTGCGGCGAAATACGGTAAACGCAACGCAGCATCCAACACTGTACCTCTCTCTATACCCAGTTCTGTTGGTGACACTAAAATAACACCATTTAAATACATCCATTGGTTACTTTGCAATTCTAGCGCTAAGCCCGATACACGTGTAGTGCCATAGCTTTCTCCTATTAAATATTTTGGTGAAGCCCAACGGTTGTTGCGCGTTACAAACGTATTTAACCATTCCGCCAAATAGCGAATATCGGCTCTCACCCCAAAAAATTTGCTGGTTGGCACATCTTTACTGGTTGCACGAGAATAGCCTGTATTTACAGGGTCTATATAAACAATATCGGCAACATCTAAAATTGAAGCACTGTTATCTTTATATCCATAAGGCTGTATCGGGTAACCCTCATCATCAATATTTAATACAACAGGCCCCGTATAAGCAATGTGCATCCAAACCGATGCAGAGCCTGGTCCGCCATTAAATGAAATTACCAACGGCCTCGTTTCTTTATTCGACACATCGGTACGTTCATAATAGGTATAAAATAAACCTGCAATCGGTTTTCCTTCCTCGTCCCACACGGGCAAAGTACCTGTTGTGGCTTTGTATTGAACCTGTTTGCCTTTAATGGTAACGGTATGATTGGTAATTACAGCACTTTCAGGAACGATCGTTCGTGATGCAGTTGAAGGTGTTTTTGCTGCTGGTTCTTCTCTAACAGCGGTACCATTTGGTGCAGTTGCGGGGCGTTGACCACCATTTTGGCCTTGTGTTCGTTGTTGAGCTTGTGTTAGACCTATAAAGCTTAATGCAATAAGTGTTAAATAGATTTTCTTCATGAGTTTGTTTTTGGTTATACAAATATAAACTTAGATAAATTCCTTTTTATGTGCAATATAATTGCGTTGCATATAAAAAGAATTTATCGATCTCTCCTCAACCGCTGAAGATATCGTTTTATAGAGGAAATATCAAAAGTTGAAAAGCGTAATACGAATAAATATGTTACCCCCTGTGGACCGTTTTACTATTGAACTTCCAACACCACAACCCGATCTTCATCATTACTTGAACCCACTGTAAGCGTTAGCTCTCCATTCATCAACTTTGTTGGCACTGCAGAATTATCCTTCAATAAATAAGCCTTTTTTATTTTCTTATTTGGAAACTGTGGCAATACAATGGTATTTGTTTTTGCATTTAGCAAATGGACATACATTTTATCTCCCTTTTTGGTAATGCTTCCCCAAGTTTGAGGTTTTAAATACCCCGCTTCGGTTTCATAAATGCTTTCACCATAGATTTTAAGCCACTCGCCCATCGCCCTTAACCGCTCTTCGAACTCAGGTTGTACTTTTCCGTTTGGCATCGGACCAATGTTAAGCAATAAATTTGTGCCTAATGACGCTGCTTTTACCAAATAATCGATTAGTTGTTTATTCGATTTATAAGTGGTATCTGTTAAGTTAAATCCCCACGAACCGTTAATGGTTTCGCAGGTTTCTAAAGGCAATTTATCAGATGCCTCCTGAAAACTTAAGCCCGATTTATTCTCTCCGGGTAAATCCTTTTCGAACATCTGAAAATCTTCGCCAGCAAAGGGCGTTAAGTGGTGATTGTTGCCGATTAAACATTGCGGCTGTAATTTATGGATCAAACTATAAATTTCTTCGTATTTCCAATCTATCCTAGAGCTTCTATCTTTTTCGCCCTCTGGATTAGTTTGATCCCAATGCCCATCGAACCAAATGCCTGCAATCTCGCCATAATTGGTGAGCAATTCGGTTAGCTGATTTTTCATAAATTTTAAATAACTAGGGTAGTTTCCTTTGCCTTTGCGACCACTCGATTGACCAGTTCTGCCGGTTTCGTGTGGATAATCTTCACGGCGCCAGTCGACCAGCGAATAATATAAAAACAGTTTTATTCCCTGCTTATGGCATTCGTCGGCCATCATTTTTACAATATCCTTTTTATAAGGCGTATTCATGATGTTAAAATCAGAATATTTGGTGTCCCACATGCTAAAACTATCGTGGTGACGGGTAATCAATGTAATATATTTCATGCCCGCATTTTTAGCCATTGCCACGTAAGCTGCCGCATCGAAAGCCGTAGGGTTAAAGAAATCTTTTAACCGGGTATAATTGTAAACCGTAATTTTTCGCTGGTTCATTACCCATTCTCCAGAGCCAGGTATGCTAAATGGGCCCCAGTGAATAAACAATCCGAATCTAGCTTCATTAAACCACTTTCTAGCTGCTAAATTTGAAGCAGATGGGGTATAGGTTTGGGCTATGCCCGATAAAGAAAGGAGTAAAATTAAGCAGACAAATAGTGTTCTTTTAATCATAATTTAGCGTTTAAATTATTTCAATATAGGCAATAAAACATTAATCTTTCCATCGATTTTTTGAGAATAGGTTAAGCCTAACAATTTAGCAATTAATGGATAAATGTGTACATTATCGAAAGCTGCGATTTTTAAGGTATTTTTAAATTGTGGACCCCAGGCATAGAAAATGGCATGCATATCTTCGATAGCTGGATCGAAACCATGCTGACCTCCATCTGGTTTTGTGCCAGTGATGTTAAAAACCTTAGGCAAGTGTGGAACCAAAATCAAATCGCCCACCCTTCTATGTTGGTCTTCCTTCTTATTGTAATGCCAAGCTTTGGGAATATCCTTTAGCAGGTACACATCGTAATCTTCTGCCTCTGCTTTTAAAGCTTTGAAGGCAGGTTTAATATCCTTTTTTTCTTTAGCATACACATGAAGAATTGAATTGCCTGGCGGCACAATGAATTTTTCGGAGTTAATGGCCTTAGGTAAGGGAATCGTATGTTCACGATCAATGGTAGTCATCCCATGATCAGAAACCACTATAAAATTAATTGCTAAGCCTGTGGCCTTGGCTGTTTCGATTAGTTTTCCAATGGCATTATCAACGAGTTGTACTGCTGCTTTGGTTTCTCCGGATTCGGGAGTAAAGTTATGCTCAGCTTTGTCGACCTGTGGAAAATAAAGCGCTATAAAATGAGGCCGCTTTTCTATGGGCAAATGAAGCCAATTGTTCACAATGGCCACGCGATTAGCTATCGGAATAACTTCGTTGTAATTATAATAATAGGTGGGCCTAATGCCGTCCATCGAAATCTCAGAACCTGGCCAATAAAACACCGCACTTAGCATTTTTTGCTGCTCGGCTATCACCCAAAGTGGCTTTCCACCGTACCAAGAGCTATCGACTGCCATTTTTTTATCCGATTTTTGATACAGTAGTCCTCTGTCTTTATCGTAAAAAATATTATCTACAATACCATGATGTGATGGATATAATCCAGTTGCAAGGGTATAATGATTCGGAAAAGTTAATGATGGATAAGAAGGTTTTAAGTAATCGGCCTGCACGCCAGCAGTTCTTAGCATTTTTAAATGCTTGGCGTCGTATTTATCGGCCAAATCCCATCGAAAACCGTCGATAGAAATTAAGATTACATAGGGCTTTTGTTGTTGTTCGAAACTATTTGTTCTATTCGGTGTTATCTTTTGGACGGTATCAATTTGGGCTACAGACGAGAAAGAAATTGCTGATAAAAGTATAATTTGCAAAAATCGGTTCATTGGTTCAATAGTCATTGGTTTATTGGGCCATTCGTCGTTCAGACTTTAGACTTTCGGATTTGAGGACGACAAACTTTATCCACATCCGAAAATAAGCATTTTACGTTTGTTATTTTAATGTTTATGAACACGAAAGCTTAAAAGTTTCATTTTTAACTCATCAAAGGCTCCATTTATCCATTAAAGGCCCTAAAAATTGCGAAATGAAATTAATATGACAATTGTGCAATATAACCCATTATTTAAACTACATTAGCTAAAATATAAAAACCGTCTAAACAACGCTCTACACCAAATATGACAAAGAAAGTCAAGTTTACCAACGTCAATAAATCCACTTTTTATGCTACTGTACGTAAACGAGTTGATGCCCATTTTGAGGATCAAAACTTAAGTGTTCATGCAAACGGGGCGATGTGGTTTAAAGCATTTTTCTTTTTGGCAACCTTTATTACCTTGTATTTATTGATTTTATTGGGCAATTTTAGTCCACCCCTTATGCTTTCGATGGCCATGGTATTAGGAATTTTTGGTGCTTTTGTAGGCTTTAACATTTGTCACGATGCCATTCATAAAGCATTTTCAGACAAGCCTATTATTAATCAATCTTTCAGTTTTTTATTTAGCCTAATCGGTGCCAGTGCTTATGTTTGGAGCATTTGCCACAACATTGTACATCATACCTACACCAATATTTCGGGGCACGATGAGGATATCGACGTAGCTCCAGGTTTAATTCGCTTTTGCGAGAAGGAGCCTGTAAATAAACTTCAGCGTTATCAGCATTTTTATGCTTTCGGATTATACAGTTTAGCTATGCTATCGTGGGTATTTAGAAAGGATTATAAAAAGTTTTTTCAAACTAAAATTGGATGCCAGGTAGCCAATCATCCTAAAATTGAATATTTCAATCTATTTTTCTTCAAATTTTTATACTATTTCTTGTTTATCATTTTACCTTTTATGGTATTGGATATTACCTGGTGGCAATTCTTAATTGGCTTCTTAGCGATGCAATTTGCACAAGGATTGGTACTTGGCTTGGTTTTCCAATTGGCACATGTAGTGGAAGGAACAAGTTTTCCACATCCAAATGAAGATGGAAATATTGAAGAGGCTTGGGCTGCACACCAGATGATGACCACGGCTAATTTTGCGGTAAATAGTAAATTAGCTGGCTTTTTTTGTGGCGGATTAAATAGACAGATTGAACATCACTTGTTTCCAAAAATTTGCCATATCCACTACCCTGCCATTGGCAAGATTGTAAAAGATACAGCGTTAGAGTTCGATCTTCCTTATATCGAAAGCCCTACTTTCCTTAATGCATTGGGTTCACATTACCGTATGTTGAGGAAACTTGGCAAAGAGGCGTATCATACTAAGCAAATTGCCGTAAACGCACCATGTTTGCTATCCGCAAAGATGAATATTGGCAGAACTACATAAATTTAACTTCAATTTTCTATATAGAAAAAGCAATTTAATTTGTTAATTGCATTGATTTTTTGATGCGATGGATAAACAAAAGAGAATTACGGTTGCCGACGATGATCCGGGTATACTAGATGCCGTGGGTATGATGCTCGAAATGGAGGGTTATGAAGTAAATTCGACCTTAAATGGCAACACTATATTTACACAAAACGTAGCGCCAGATATGTACATTTTAGATATTTGGATGTCGGGTTCTGATGGAAGAGAGCTCTGCAAACGGTTAAAAAGCGACGAAAAAACCAAAAATATTCCGGTTATATTAATCTCTGCCAGTAACGATTTAAAACGTTCGGCAGAAACAGCTGGCGCTGATGATTTTTTAGCGAAACCCTTTGAAATCGATGCGCTGTTGGAGAAAGTTAAGAAAGCATTGGCGAATTAAGGTTAGTTTTCACAGCCTTACTTAGCTATCGTAACGGCGAGATTAGCACCGAAAAATCTATACAATCGATTGCATAAAAATACTTGATAGGTGGTTTTAAAGTTCCCGTGATCTCTTAAGGGTAGACGATCTGATGATTAATTTTGGCTTAATACTTACAATTTTCGGCACCACCTCGCTATTCCCTGGCTTAATTTCCTGGAAAAAAAGATTAGCAATTGTTTTACCCATGCTTACGCTATATTGATCAACGGAAGTAATTGAAGGTGTGGTAATTTCAGTAAACGACTCGTTCGAATACCCGCAAATACCCAATTGATCGGGCACCCCTACACCCATCATATTAGCCACTTGTAAAACTCCCAAAGCCGAAAAATCGGATGTAGAAGCAAATATCGCATCCGGTGGATGAGGTAAACTAAGCAATTTCCGTGTGGCAAAAGCACCCAATTCTTCAGTCCACGCATTTTCGATCATTAGTTCAGGCAGCACTTCAAAACCGTGCTTTTGTAGGGCGGTGATATATCCATTTCTTCTTTGCTTAAATATATTTAAGTTCTGAGGCCCTTCTAACAAGGCTATTCGTTTATATCCCTCAGCAATTAAATGGCTAACAGCCTCCATTGATGCCTGCTCATTGTCGTTTAACACTTTAAATGTCTCTAAGTTATCTGCAACCCTATCGAACTGAATAAGTTGAATACCCTGCTCAATTATATTTTTTAAATGGCTATCGTTGTCAAAATCGGCACTTACCGAAATAATGATACAGCTTACATCTTGATTGATTAACGTATTTACACATTCTACCTCTCTAGCATACGATTCGTTGGATTGGCAAATAACTAAATTATAGCCCTTCTGATAAGTCACCTCCTCTAAACCAGCAATAATATTCGAGAAAAAATTCTGATTTATACGTGGCACAATTACCCCGATCGTTTGGCTGGCGCCCTTTCTTAAGTTAGAAGCCAAGCTGTTTTGCTTGTAGTTCATTTCTTTTGCCGTTTTTAAAATCAGATTGCGAGTTGCTTCGCTTACATTACCATTATTACTTAATGCCCGCGATACCGACGAAGCATTTACATTTAGCTTCTTTGCAATATCATAGATTGTTGTCCTTTTCTGATTTTTCACGTTATGGCGTTATTTGGTAAAAGTAAATATTATTAAATAATTTTACGGCAATCGATTGCGAATATTAAAAATATGTTTATTTTCGTCAACCCATTCTGTATTTGAAGAAAAATTAAAAAAAGCAATGTTGTTACTCGGCATCGATGTAGGTACATCTTCTATAAAAGTTTCAGTAGTTGATTCGGGATCAGGCAACATCCTTTCAACAGCACAATATCCTGATAGGGAAGCCGAAATTCTTACACCTAAACAGGGTTGGGCCGAACAATCGCCCGAGTTATGGTGGGAGCACGTGCAACGAGCCATCCTAATTTGCCATTCACAAAAGAAATACAACCCCCTATCCATTGTCGCCATCGGCATCGCTTATCAGATGCATGGACTAATTATTGTAGACGAAAATCAACAAAATTTACGCAACAGTATTATCTGGTGCGATAGCAGGGCAGTTAAAATCGGCGAAAAGGCATTAACCCATTTAGGCGAAGATTTCGCCCTAACACATTTGCTTAACTCGCCAGGCAATTTTACGGCCTCAAAACTTGCTTGGGTAAAACAAAATGAACCTGAAGTATATGATAAAATCTCAAAAATGATGCTTCCGGGCGATTATATCTCTATGAAACTAACCGGAGAAATAACCACCAGCATATCGGCGTTATCTGAAGGAATATTTTGGGATTTTGCTACCAACTCCCTATCAAACGAAGTTATGAATTACTTTGGCTTTAATGCTTCGGTAATTCCAACCCTTAAACCCGTTTTCTCAGAACACGGGCAATTAAGAAAAAATGTGGCGCAAAAACTAGGATTAAAAGAAGGGATTCCAGTAACGTACAAAGCGGGCGACCAACCCAATAACGCCCTTTCCCTAAATGTTACGAAACCCGGAGAGGTTGCTGCAACAGCAGGTACTTCGGGCGTAATTTATGGCGTAACCGATCAATTAGTTAGCGATAAACAATCGAGAATAAACACTTTTGCTCATGTAAATCATACCCTAAACGAACAACGCTTAGGGGTGTTGCTTTGTATTAATGGTACAGGAAGCATGAATAGGTGGACAAAAGGCCTGTTCGAATCAAACATCAACTATGAAACCATGAACGCCCTTGCTAAAAATATCGCTCCAGGCAGTAACGGACTTTTGGTTTTACCCTTTGGCAATGGTGCCGAACGCATGCTTAATAATAAAATATTGGGCGCGCATTTTCAAAACATCGACTTAAATTTACACACTAAAGCACATATTTTTAGGGCTTTACAAGAGGGAATTGCATTTGCCTTTCGTTACGGGTTAGATATTTTAAGAGAAAATGGCATGCAGCCTTCTATCATTAAAGCGGGCCGATCTAACCTATTCCTCAGCACTATTTTTACCCAATCTTTCGTAAACATTACAGCAATACCGGTAGAATTGTATGAAAATGATGGCAGTTATGGAGCGGCAGTAGGTGCTGGTATTGGGGCAGGCATTTTTAAATCTGCCGATGAAGCCTTTACCACTAAAAAGCCCCCGCAATTAATTGTGCCCAATCACGAAAACATAGAAGAACAGTATCAAAAATGGAAAGAACTGCTCGAACTTCAGTTAAAATAAACACTAAAAAAATTAGCGTAAACTAAATATGGAAGAATATTTTAAAGGAATATATCAAATTAAATTCGAAGGAGTAGAAAGCGATAATCCCCTCGCATTCAGATGGTACGATGCGAACAAAATGGTTGCAGGCAAAACAATGACTGAGCATTTCAAATTTGCTTGTGCGTATTGGCACTCCTTTAATGGTACAGGTGCAGATCCATTTGGTGGCCCCACGCATTTATTTGCATGGGACGAAAAAAAAGATGTAATTGATCGCGCTAAAGCTAAAATGGATGCCGCTTTCGAATTTATTAGCAAAATGCAATTGCCCTACTACTGCTTCCACGACGTAGATGTGGTAGATTATGGTGATAATGTTGCCGAAAACGAAGTTCGACTTCAAACTTTGGTTGAATATGCGAAGCAAAAACAGGCCGAAACGGGAATTAAGTTATTGTGGGGAACGGCCAATCTATTTAGCCATAAACGCTATATGAATGGTGCATCTACTAATCCCGATTTTCATGTATTAGCACATGGGGCTGCACAGGTTAAATCGGCTATCGATGCCACCATCGCCCTTGGAGGCGAAAACTATGTTTTTTGGGGAGGTAGAGAAGGTTACATGAGCTTGCTTAACACCAATATGAAGCGCGAACAAGAACATTTAGCTAAATTTTTACATACGGCTAAAGATTATGCGCGCAAGCAAGGCTTTAAAGGAACATTTTTAATCGAACCCAAACCGTGTGAGCCCTCTAAACACCAATACGATTATGATGCAGCAACAGTAAGAAGTTTCTTGCAACAATACGATTTGATGGGCGATTTTAAGTTAAACTTAGAGGTTAACCATGCAACCCTTGCAGGTCATACCTTTCAACACGAACTTCAGGTAGCAGTAGACAATGGTTTATTAGGTTCTATTGATGCCAACCGAGGTGATTATCAAAATGGATGGGATACCGATCAATTTCCAAACGACATCAATGAATTAACAGAATCTATGCTGATTATACTTGAAGGAGGCGGATTACAAGGCGGAGGTGTTAATTTTGATGCTAAAATTCGTCGCAACTCTACCGATGCTGCCGATTTATTTTATGCACATGTGGGAGCAATGGACGTTTTTGCACGTGCTTTGATTACCGCAGATGCAATTCTACAAAAATCAGCTTACAAAAAAATCAGAACCGAGCGTTATGCTTCATTTGATAGTGGCAAAGGAGCTGAATTTGAAGAAGGCAAGTTGAGTTTGGAAGATTTAAGAGATTATGCTGCCGCAAATGGAGAACCAGAAATGCGAAGTGGAAAACAAGAGTTTTTAGAAAACTTAATTAATCGATATATCTAATTTTTTATGTTGCCGTAGATTTGAAGATTAAAAAATTAATAATTAAAAATCTGCGTATCTGCTGCCTAAACATATAAAGTGTTAATCAATTTTCACTACTTTTAAAATACTATAACTAAAACCAACTATTTTTATGAAAACACTGGGTACTTTGGATTATGCCGTATTTCTAATCTACTTTCTTATCGTTGCGCTTTATGGCTGGTGGATTTACCGTAAGAAAAAAGCAGATAAAGAAAATTCAAAAGACTTCTTCCTTGCAAAAGATTCATTAACCTGGTGGGCCATTGGTGCTTCATTAATTGCCTCAAATATTTCTGCAGAGCAGTTTATCGGCATGAGTGGTTCGGGATTTAAAATGGGACTCGCCATTGCTACCTACGAGTGGATGGCTGCTGCTACACTAGTTATCGTTGCTGTGTTTTTCATCCCCGTCTATTTAAAAAATAAGATCTATACCATGCCCCAATTCCTGCATCAGCGCTATAATGGCACGGTTGCAATGATAATGGCTATATTTTGGTTGCTATTATATGTAGTGGTAAACCTAACCTCTATTCTCTATTTAGGGGCACTGGCAATCCATAGCATCTCGGGCATTAACCTTACCGGTTGTATGTACCTGTTAGCAGCCTTTTCTATCATTATTACCCTAGGGGGGATGAAAGTAATTGGTTATACGGATGTCATTCAAGTGTTCTTTTTAATTTTAGGCGGATTAGCCACCACTTATCTTGCTTTAGATTTGGTAGCTACGCATTTTGGCACAAGCGGGGTGTTAAGTGGGTTTAATATCCTGAAAGAGCAAGCAGGCGATCATTTTCACATGATCTTTAAAAAAGACAATGAAAATTATATCGATTTACCTGGTTTAACTGTACTTATTGGTGGTATGTGGATTGTAAACCTAAACTATTGGGGCTGTAATCAATACATCACCCAAAGGGCGTTAGGAGCAGATTTAAAAACAGCTAGAAGCGGAATTTTATTTGCTGCTTTCTTAAAACTATTGATGCCTGTTATTGTAGTATTGCCAGGTATTGCAGCTTATGTTTTATACAAAGAAGGGTTTGGCGATTTTAAAACAAGTATGATGCAAGGTGGCGAAGTCGCCCCAGACACCGCCTACCCTGTTTTATTGAATTTATTGCCTGCCGGACTAAAAGGCTTATCATTTGCGGCACTTACCGCAGCCGTAGTCGCTTCATTAGCGGGTAAAGCAAATAGTATCGCTACAATTTTTACCTTAGATATTTATAAAAAAGTTCTTAATAAAGAGGCGAACGAAGATAAGCAAGTGGTTATTGGACGATATACGGTAATCGCTGCCATGTTAATCGCTATCCTAATTGCTCCACTATTGGGTATTGATAAAAAAGGTGGGTTTCAATTCATTCAAGAATATACAGGCTTCTTTTCGCCTGGTATTTTCGCTATGTTTATTTTAGGTTTCTTTTGGAAAAAAACCACTTCGAATGCAGCATTGTTTGCAACCATTGGGGGTTTTGCCTTATCGGTATTCTTAAAATTCCTTCCATTTTTAATGAATCTAGAATTCTTAAACACCATAGGCTTCTCGAAACTGGTGCAACAAAAAAATGGGACTATGCTTTACGAAATTCCGTTCTTAGACCGAATGGGCTTTGTATTTTTAATCTGCATCGTGGTAATGTATTTCATCAGCCTATTCGAAACTAAAAGAGGTGTGGTGGCTAAAGGATTGGAAATTGATTCGAGTATGTTTAAAACGAGTAAAGGTTTTACAGTTGGTGCACTACTCATTGTTGGCTTATTAGTAGCATTGTATACGGTGTACTGGTAATTGTTTCTCCATACGCTTTATTGTTTAAAATAGTAGTGTTCCAAAACATTCTTCAACGCTATCTGTTTTTCTATCAAAAAAACAAGGGCATGGGGAAATTAAAAAACATACAACATCCAGATCAGAAGTATCCTATTCCTCCTTTTCCAAAGCAAAAACAAAATACGCCAGGAATAGAAAAAAACATGAAGCCTTTGGCAGATCATGGAGAAGAAAGTTACAAAGGGTGTGGTAAATTAATTGATAAAACCGCAATTATTACAGGCGGCGATTCGGGCATTGGGAAAGCAGTTGCTATTGCCTTTGCAAGAGAAGGTGCAGATGTGGTAATTAGCTATTTAGCTGATAGGGAAACTAAGGACGCAGAAGATACTGCAAAATATATTGAAGCTTCGGGTAGAAAAGCCATTTTAATTAAAGGCGATATTCGAGAAGAAAGTCACTGCAAAAAAATCGTAGCCCAAACCGTTAAAACATTTGGGAAAATTGATATTCTAGTAAACAATGCCGCTTTTCAGATGGCCCGAGATTCGATGGAAGAAATTTCTTCAGAAGAATGGATAAAAACCTTCGAAACGAACATCCACGCCATGTTTTATTTGTGCAAAGCAGCAGAACCCTACATGAAACCAGGAAGTAGCATTATCAATACCACCTCGGTAAATGCTTATTCACCTTCACCGGGTTTGTTACCCTACGCAGCCACCAAAGGAGCTATTCAAAATTTTTCGGCAAACCTTTCCCAAATTCTATTAATGGGAGGCAAAGGAATTAGAGTAAATGCCGTAGCTCCTGGCCCAATTTGGACACCTTTAATACCATCAACCATGCCAGATGCTCATATATTTGGACAAGATACCCCAATGGGGCGCCCTGGTCAGCCTGTAGAAGTAGCACCTGCTTATGTGTTTTTAGCAAGTGAGGATGCGAGTTACATTGCCGGTGCAACCATTCCAATAACCGGAGGCAGAATAACCATTTAAAACATAAATCATGGGAAAACAACAAAACGATAAAGAAACACCTAAACAAACAGGCAACGCTAAAGGAAAAGCAAGTTTCGATCAAAATGGAGAGGGAAATTCACCTAAATATGCACAATCTGGAGAAGAGCCCACTGAAAATGGAGCTTTAGAGGATCAGGCCTTTAATAAAGATAAAAGTAAAAAAGAGGAATAATGGAGAAGACGGTCCTAATAATTGACGATGACTCGGCGATATTAGATATGCTTGATACGGCATTATCCGAAAGTTTCAGTGTACAATTAATTGGCAATCCAGAACAATTAACCTTGCATTTGGCTAATTATTTACCCGATTTGTTTCTTATCGACTATGGTTTGCCTTTCAAAGATGGTTTTACAGTTTGCAAAGAATTAAAAGAAGATGAGCGAACTAAAAATATTCCAGTAATCTTATTTTCGGCCAATCGGATTTCAGAAATTTTACTGCGCGAATCACATTGCGACAGTTACATCCAAAAACCATTTGATTTATGGGAATTGGAAAGAACAATAAAAAAATTTATTGCTGCAGAATATTAAGTTTTATCCTATGGTACATCGTTTGATCGTCTAATGCCGCTTCTAATTCCGTTAAAATGCACAGCAGGTTTGCACTAGCCTGTTCGATCCACTTTTTATTTTCTTCTTTAATACTTGTTAAAATAGGCGCAATTTGCGCTAAGGTTTTTTTGCCACCGGCCGTTAACGATACCATCCTTTTTCTTCCATCTTGCTTGTCGGCCGTAGCTTTAATTAAGTTTTTTTGTTGTAATTCTTGAACAAGCTGTACAATTGCAGGGTGAGTAAGTTGAAGCGAATCGGCGATTTCGGTGATAGCCATTAATTTTTTACGCTCCAAAAGCGACAAAATAAGGAACCATCTTGCTTCGAAATCGACGTCAGATTCTTTATAGATCTTGCTTACATCGATAGAGAGCCGCTCGCTTAATCGTTTTAAGCGAGTGGCAACGGCTAATTCTGCTAATTCGTTCACTAAATCCATCTTTCTATTTTTGAACCTAAGTTAGAAATTTTACCATAAAATTAACCTGCTCTTCTTTTCTCTTCATCGGCCGCCCCTACTCTTCTTGAGCTTGCTACCTGCGATCGGCCAAAACGGTAACTAAAACTCAGTGTACCTACTCTACTATCCCTGCTCTGGTAAAACTGTTCGGTATAGCCGGTTAGTGCTGTATAAGCATCGGTTTTTGAAGTGTAGAAAATATCACTAAAATTGAGTTTAATCGAACCTTTCTTATCCAATACTTGCTTTTGAATACCCAACGCTACACTCCAATTTCCTTTAATATCGAGTGGGCCATAATAGCTTCTACTTTGATAACTGCCTATTACTTCTGCAGTTGTAGAGGCATTAATCTTTAATTGATTGCTCGTATTAAAATTAAAAGTAACGCGACTTGCACTAAGGTCTGTGTTGGCCAAATTGCCGCTGTACTTTCCATAGTAGGCCAATGCATTATTGGTACTCGTTAACCAGTTTCCTATACTAATTGGAAAACCAAAGCTAAGGTTATAGTAGTCGTATTCGGCCAAATTACGGTTGGTTTGGATTACGCTATTTGGCTGGCCATCGGGCGATAGAATAGTTAAAATATTATCTATTGTTTTACTATAACCTAGCTTAGTGATGTATTTTTGCTTATAGGTGTGTGTTAATTCGAATGAGTTGCTTAATTCTGGTTTTAGATAGGGATTCCCCGTCGAATACGTTAAAGGATCTAAGAAAACCTTAAATGGATTTAACTGACGATAAGAGGGACGATTTATTCTTCGGCTGAGTGATACCCCCAGATCGCTATTTTCAGTAAATTTATACCCCACATACCCGCTTGGGAATAGCTGTGTATAGTTTCGATCGAATGTGGTATTGTCGGTTACCTGGAGTCCGCCAGCATTCGTGTTTTCTAGCCTTAAACCTAACTGGAAGCTAAATTTTTTCAAAGATCGATTCGCATTTAGATACGCCGCATTTATATTCTCATCATATATAAAATGATTACTTTTCGAAGCATCTAGAACGGGGCTACCTGAGCTTAAATTGTAAAATTGCACATCGTTATCTGAATTTACCCAACTGCTTTTAACTCCGAGTTCGACTTTAGCTTTTATCCATTTAATTTGTTGTTGGTAATCGATCTTAAATGATTTTATGGTTAAATCGCCACTTAAATTTCCACGAAGTTGATAAGGGCTTTGTGCTGAAGTACCGTTAACATTTGCATAACTAGTTAAATTATTCTGAGTTTCGTTAGAGCTGAAACTGGCAACATCAAAATCTGCCGAAAGTTCTTTGCCAGTGGTATCAATAGCATGCCTATAGTTTACATTCAAGCTATTATTGCTTCTTTCAGGGGTATTGGTTCCAACCGTTTTAAATGAGCCTGTTGCTTGTGAAAGGCCATTATAAGAATTTGCAAGACTGTTTGTGCTCACATTTCCGGCACTATAGTTTCCATTTGCAGAAAAACCAATCACTATATTTTTATTTACATAAAAATCGCTTCCAACCCTGGCATTGTGGTTATCGAATTTAAATTTAAAATAATTATTATAATTATTGGTTCCTGTTAACTGATTAGTAGGCGAATAAAAATCCCTAAGAATATCGAGTTTATTAAAATTTTGGTTGAAGCCATAGCTGTAGGAGCCAAAAACATTTGCCACTTTGGTACGGTGATTAAAATTAACAGAAGGATTTATCTTTGCATATTTACCTTGCCCAAAGCTTAGGGTTACATTCGCATTTGTACCTACATTATTTCCTTTTTTTAATCGGATATCGATAATTCCGGCATTCCCGGCTGCGTCGTACTTTGCCGATGGATTGGTAATGAGGTCGATTTTTTCGATTTGGGTAGCTTGCATACTTTTTAGCATATTGGCTAAATCTTGGCCCGACACAGGCACTTGCTTACCATCAATCATTATCAAAACACCTTGCTTACCGCGCATAGCGATGTTATCATTCTGGTCGAGCGTAATACCTGGCGCTTTTGCCAACACTTCTAAAGCCGTATTGCCAACAGCAGTAATAGAATTGGCCACATTTAGCACGGTTTTATCGAATTGCTGCTGTACAAAGGGTTTGCTAGCCGTTACCGTAACCTCCTTCAGATTTTTTAAAATCGCCTGAAGCGAAATCTTACCCAAATCTATATCCTTATCTAACACAATTTGTGTGGATTCATACTTTACAAAATTCATGCTTTGGGTAATCAATAGGTAATTGCCTTCCTTGATTTTTTCGAAAATAAAGGAACCGTCGGCACCGGGCGATTCAAGTTTAACTAATACTTTATCACTCGCCCTGAGCAAATGAATAGCTACACCATCGAATTTTGACGATTGCTCACTTGTTATTGTCCCCCTAAGGGAGAAGGATCGTTTTTCTTGTGCATTTACAATATTTACGTAAGTACTTACGTAAAATAAAAAGAAAAAGGAATACAAAAAAATTTTTTTCGATTTCATAATTATAAGGGTGATTTGTGTGTTTTAGATGTTAAAAAAATAAAATAGTTACATTTTAAGCTTCAAATTTAAAATTAAATAAATAAATCAATTGTTAAAGTTTGTTAATTACGTAAGTTATTACATAATTTTTATTGGGAAAAATAGTTTAATTGAATTTTAACTTCTTATTCATAAAGAATGTTTAATTTAGGTACATCAATATCGAAGACAAAAATTATAATCAGATGAAAAGAAAAGAATTTCTTAAATCGGGTTTTGCGGCGGCGGGATTATCTGTATTACCAAATACACTAGCTGCAGAACCAATTGCTGCAAAACGATCGCTTCGCTTTGCTTTTATGTCTGATATACATATTAAACCTGGAGCTGTTCCAGAAGCTGGATTGGCTAAGGTGTTGCAACATATTCAGCATTTAAAACCGAAAGTTGATTTTATCATTAACGGTGGCGATTCGATTATGGATGCTTTGGCTGCAACAAAAGAATCGACACAAACGCAATGGGACCTTTTTCATAAAATTATGGAAAAAGAAAATCGTTTGCCTGTATATCCCTGCATAGGCAATCATGATGTATATGGCTGGTTTCAAAAAACACCCGATTCATTAAATCCACTATATGGTAAAAATTGGGCGGTAAAAGAACTCAAAATGACAGATCGGTATTATCATTTCCAAAAGGGAAAGTGGGAATTCATAGTTTTAGATAGTACGCAAAATAATCCTGCCGGCGGTTATATTGGAAAAGTGGACGACCAACAATTCGAATGGTTAAAGAAAAAGCTATCCGAAATTCAGAAAGATCATTTTATCTGCATCGTTTCTCACATTCCTATTTTATCAATTTGTTCAGGTTTGTTTTTTGACAAAAATGAGCCAAATGGCGACTTACTGATTAAGCGAAACCTGATGCATTCTGATTTTTTTGCGCTAAAAAGGCTATTTAATCAATACCCTAATCTTAAAACCTGTTTAAGTGGGCACATTCATCTTCAAGACGAGGTGCATTACCATAACATCAACTATTTCTGTAATGGCGCTGTTTCGGGCAATTGGTGGGGTGGCGCATTTCAAGAGTTTGATCCTGCGTACGCAATTTTTGAGTTTTTTGAGGATGGAACGTGTACTCGAGAAATGGTAAATTATTGATAGTTAAGCGAACTATATCAGTGAAAATTAGCTTAATGTTATGCTTCTACGGCGAAATACTTTTTTCTAAACCAAAAGGCAAGGTTCACTAACGCAATCAATGCTGGGACTTCCACGAGCGGCCCAATTACACCTGCAAATGCCTCTCCAGAGTTTACTCCGAACACGCCAATGGCAACTGCAATGGCCAGTTCAAAATTATTGCCCGTTGCCGTAAAGGCGATAGACGTGCTCCTCGAATAATCGGCCCCAAAGTGCTTACCCGCAAAAAAACTGAAGACGAACATAATTGAGAAATAGATTACCAGCGGTATCGCAATACGAACCACATCCATTGGTATGCGAACAATTAGGCTCCCTTTAAGGCTAAACATGATTACGATAGTGAAGAGCAAAGCGATTAAGGTAATCGGAGAGATCATTGGCAAAAATTTATCTTGGAACCATTTCTCCCCTTTTAACCTAATCAAGCTGTACCTGCTGATTATGCCTAGTGCAAAAGGCAGTCCAAGATAAATGCCAACGCTTTTAGCGATTTCACCAATTGTAATGTTCACTTCCAAACTTTTTAGACCAAAATAGGGTGGGAGTACTGTAATGAAAAAATAGGCAAATACACTATAAAGCAATACCTGAAAGATGCTGTTCAACGCAATCAGCGCTGCTGCATAATCGCGATTTCCCTCAGCAAGCTCATTCCAAACCACTACCATGGCAATACAACGAGCAAGTCCAATCAAAATCAATCCGACCATATATTCTGGGTAATCCCTTAAAAAAGTTATGGCTAGAAGAAACATTAAAAAGGGCCCGATAACCCAATTCAGCACCAATGAAACGGTAAGTACTTTAATATCTTGGAATACGTTACTTATTCTTTCATATCTCACTTTGGCAAGCGGTGGGTACATCATCAAGATTAGTCCAATTGCTAGTGGAATATTGGTAGTTCCACTTGAGAATGAATTGATAAAGCCAGGCGAGGATGGAATAAAATATCCGATGCCCACTCCCATTGCCATCGCTATGAATATCCAAAGGGTAAGAAAACGGTCTATGAAACCCAGTTTTTTTCGCTTTAATGCTGGCGCACAAGTGTTTGCACTCATTATCTACCAATATAATTGGTTACAAAATTAGCCGAATAGGTCTTTATCATATCCCTTACCCTCCTGAACTCCTCAATTACCTCTTGAGGCGCACCTGTCGCTTTTGCAGGATCCGGAAAATTTTGGTGGAAACGGTCTACCTTTCCAGGGAAAAATGGGCATGCCTCATTGGCATTATCACAAACGGTAATCACTGCATCAAAATCGATACCTTTATAGTCATCGATATGGTTTGAGGTTTGGCCTGAAATATCGATATGATCTTCTGCCATAACCTGAATGGCCCTTGGATTAACCCCATGCGTTTCTATTCCTGCGCTGTATACTTCTGCCTTATCCCCAGCAAAGTATCTTAAATATCCTTCAGCGAGCTGGCTTCGGCAACTATTTCCGGTGCATAGCACTAATATCTTCTTCATAAACGTTATGGATTAACAGCAACCGCCACCAGGTGTACAACTGTTCGCAGCCCCTGCCAGGTTAACTATTCCTTTTTTCGGATTTGACTCGACTCCACAGGCATCCTTTGCCAGACATGCGGTCTGCTTCGAAAGCAACAAGAAATTGGCACCATCAAAACCAAGGTCATACTTTCCAATAGTGCCCGATTGATATTCAACTTCTATTTCGAGATCTTCCATGCCCAATACTTTTTCCGATAGTGAAATAATGCTCAATAGTTTTCCAGGTTTCAAACGATGCTCATAGTCGTCTGCATCCCATAACTGGAAGTTTGCCACCTTCTCATTGCGAACTTTACCCCCACAGTCTATAAAGTTCTTCGTGATGATGCCTACTTCTGTAATGTGGAAATGTTCGGGCACGATTTCTCCGTTTTCGAGTTGAAAATTAACTGCTTCAGCAGTTGCCAAGATCGATTTGATTTGCGATAATTTCATCTGTTTATAATTTTGTTTTATGTATCGTAATTTTACGATGGTTTTACTCAAAAAAAAGCTTAACAACAACCCTTAGGGTTAACATACGACCCCATAAAATCTCCAAAAAGCTTTGTCAATATAGCCCATGAGTTTGGTTCTATACAATAGCATACCTTTACTCCTTCTATGGTTCCCTGGATGATGCCAGCATTTTTCAATTCTTTAAGATGCTGTGAAATCGTTGCCTGAGCAAGGCCGAGTTCATCGACAAGCTCTCCACAAATACAAGCATTGGCAGATATAATCTGCTGTAGTATCGCAATTCTTGCAGGATGGGCAATGGCTTTCAAAAGTGTTGAAAGCTGGTTCTGCTCATCGGTAAATATTTCTGTTTTTGTAATTCCCATCTTAATTCATCGCAATATTACGATATTAATTTATTATAAAAAAATAATAATTGAGAATTTATTATGCAAGCCAAAAAAACGGGGCAGTTTTTACTAATGTAAAGCGTACACTCCCCTTACCAATGCGTCAATTTTAGGGGTGGTTATACTATCTCTGGCTGCGAAGAACAATACTTCCCATCACTCCAGCGATTACCGATCCGATTAGAATTCCATATTTGGCCTGTTCAATAAATATGGGGGCTTTGAAGGCAAGTCCACTGATGAAAAGAGACATCGTAAAACCTACCCCTCCAAGTAGCGCCACGCCTATCATATGCCTCCATTTTGCATTTTCGGGCAAAGCTCCCATTCCTATTTTAACCATTAGCCAGCTGAAAAGCAATATCCCTACGAATTTACCAGCTATCAAGCCTGTGGCAACGCCAATTGAAACTGGGTTAATAACAGTGCCAAAAAAATCGCTGCCGATCAGTATTCCCGAATTAGCAAGGGCAAAAAGGGGCATAATGGCAAAAGCTACCCAGGGATGAAGACTATGTTCTATTTTCTGTAATGGGGTTTCTGCGGCTAAACTTAACGACTTCACTTGTTGGATGGTTTGGTGCTGTGCAGGCGTGGTAAGGGTACTATTGCTGGGTATCTCTTTTTCAAACTCATTGGTGAGTTTTTTCAGTTTATCTGTATAGATATTTTCGTCGACACGTGTCACTGCCGGAATAGTAAAGGCCACCAGTACACCCGCAATAGTCGCGTGAACTCCAGAAAGTAGAAAACCTATCCATACCCCAATTCCGAGCAACAGATAAAAAAGGCTACTGCGAACGCCCATTTTATTGCCAATCATTAATACCACAAGAAAAATTCCTGCAGTGTTCAAAGCGGCAAAGCTAACTTCATTGGTGTAGAAAAAAGCGATAACAAGCACTGCACCAAGATCATCAGCAACAGCAAGAGCCGAAAGGAACACTTTTACCGATGTAGGTATATGTTTCCCGGCCATAGAAAGCAGTGCCAGGGCAAAGGCGATATCAGTGGCCATTGGTATGCCCCAGCCATGACCCGCACCAGAATTTCTATTGATCACAAAATAAAGTAATGCCGGAACTACCATTCCTCCCAATGCGGCGCCCATAGGCAACATTGCTTTGCGAACAGTAGACAGTTCCCCATCCATAAATTCACGTTTAAGTTCTAGACCGATTACGAAAAAGAAAATGGCCATCAGTCCATCATTGATCCATGCATGAAGTGGGTGGCTGAGAGAATGCCCATCAAAAGACACCGAAAAATTCGTATCCCAAACCTGATGAAAACTTTCACCAGCAAGGTTTGCCCAAAGAATTGCCGTAGCTACACAGGCCAAGAGCACAATCCCACTGGTATATTCCAAATGGATGAACCTACTTACAGGAGCAATTAGCTTTTCGATTGGGGATTTCATAGTTTTCATAGCATGAGCTTATAAGATTGATACCACATCAGATGATTAGCCTTACCCCACCAAGTTCTGAGATATGATGTGAAAATTTATCGCTTGGTGATGAAATAAACATGAAGTTAATAGGAATCTCCCATTGTTTGCTGAGCTCGGCAATTAATTCAGGCCCAAATCTGCCCTGCAGCTGAAGATATTCGATCTTGATATCGGGATAAGCACGGTCGAGCACATCTAAGTCGGCAAGAAACGATTCGAGCGGACCTTTTCCGTCTTTCACAACGGTAACGATCTTCAGCTTTTTGGTAATTTCGTTTTCCTGAACGTAGATCATTACCTTGTTAAGCACCGAGATGTCATCGCCTTTTGTAAAATAGACAAATTCCTGTTCGGTAAGTCTTTTTAAGCTCTTATTCAGGTGAAATCTGCTGATAGCCGCTATCCTTTTTAGGGAAACAAAAAAATTATTGACCATCACAAGCAAATACTTGAGTATGATGTTGCGGCTCAATAAGAGAAAAATAATAATTATCGAAGGAATAAAATACTGCAAAAATACAATCAGGTAGTCGGCGTGCATAATAATGTTTCCATAAAGTGCAGCTGCGACTGCCAATATTCCAACAACAACCGAAAAGATGGTTGCTCTTTCAGGCCTGGGCAAACGCTCTCTCTTGATCTTTAACAGCAGATTGCCAAAGCCGAAATAAATCATTACCAGCAAAAAGGAAATGGTATAAACACCTGCTAACGGCCCAAGTTTCCCTTTAGTAATGAGAAGTACGGATAAACATAAAAGGTAAAATAGGATAAGAATTCTTGGCGAGCTCCCCTTTTTATTCTCCTTTAGCAGAAACTGAGGCAGGATACGGTCGAGAGTCATCCTCTTGATCAGTCCATTCACCCCAACATAGGAAGTTAATAGGGCGCCGCTTAACACCAGTACTGCATCAATTGAAATAAAGGTTGCTAGCCAACTGCCGCCGGTACGGGCACCAAGATGAGATAACAATGCTTCCTGATTGGGACCTACCTCAACGAGAGGCAGAACCATCACGGCAGTTAAAGCGATCAGGGGGTTGATAACCGAAACAGCCACCCACATGTTACGTAATGTTTTTCTGAATACACCTTGCTTTTGTTCTTCCACAAAATTTGCAGAACTCTCAAAACCAGATATTCCAAGCATGGCTGTACTGAAACCCAGAAAGAGCGCAAGTGCAAAGCTACCTTTTAACGGAGCACGAAAGTTCATTGCGCCAATATCGAGCCCGTGCTGTGCTACATATATACCTCCGCTAACAATAAGCAATACCATGGCCGATAGATGGAGCACAAAGATCACGATGGCAACCACCGATGATTCACTGATACCCGACATTACGAGTAACAGGAATACCGTAATCAGTATTATTGTTGAAACCATTACGGGAACAGAAGAAAACACCCCATGAAGGTAGTGCATACCCTCGCTTGCCGAAATCACGGCAGTGGTCATATAGGAAAGTATGGTTAGGCATGCGGCAATCGAAGCATTACTTTTACTGGTTGTATTGAGCAGCACATTATAGGCGCCACCATTTAAAGGAAGCGCTCCAACAACCTCACTATAGATTTTCCTGAAAATAAACAATACAGCGGCAACCATAAGTAAGGCGAGCCAGGCATATTGTCCGGCATACAAAATGGTTAACGAGGATACATACAAACAAGAAGAAGTGATGTCATTCCCACAAATAGCCGTTGCGGCAATTTCGCTGAGTTTCTTTTGGTGCTGCATATTTTAAGGTTCGACTATTTTATTTTCCGAGATTAAGTTCTCCTTTTCTATACGTTCCTTTTCTTCCAGTTCCCTAATGTACTGAATTTTCAGATGGTCGTAGAGCGAATGTTTGTCGACCAACAACGATATGAGGCTAGCTACCATTCCTGCAAGGATTAAACTGAAGATAGCCGTTTGGCGGTTGGTCATCTCCAATACCAAGATTGCTGAGGTAAAGGGCGAGCGAGTTACGCCCGTAAGAAAACCCGTCATACCTGCCAATATTAAAAGATTGGTATTGGTTTCTGAAAGATCGAACCAACCTGAAATTACGGAACCCACAGAAGCACCTGCGGCTAGTGCTGGAGCAAAGATACCTCCCGCAGCTCCAGTAGTAAAAGAAAACATCGATCCAGCGATGCGGAGAAATGGAACATACCATACGGAATGGCGATCGGCGGTAAAAAGTACCGTTTCCATTACCTGTTTACCAGAGCCAATGGCATCTGTGCCAAAAATTACGATTAAACCAGCAAGACCTGCCCCACAAGTGGCTACATAGACCATATTTAAACGCATGGTTTTTAGCCTAGCCTTCCATCTTAAAATTAAAAGAATTAGTTTAGACATTGAACTTCCCAAGAGGCCAGAGATTAGTGATACCAATAATACTCCGAAAAAGATATAACCAGAAGTATTGTCTATTTTGGGATAGCCCAGATAAAGATACGGACCTAAAATTGCTTGAGCGGTAAGGCCTGCGATGATCACAGAAGAAAAGATAGCGGTTTTAAAAAAACTGAAATGTGTTTTGGTTAATTCTTCTATAGCAAAAACGATTCCGCCTAATGGGGTATTGAATGCTGCTGCCAGTCCTGCAGCTGCACCTGTTACAATCATATTGCGCTTGGCTACCTTAGGCCACCATTCTGGGAGCAGGCTGTTCACTGCACGAAACACCGAGGCAGCAATCTGAATGGTAGGTCCTTCCCGTCCAATTACACCCCCGCCCATGGCCATTATCAGACTCGAAATTACTTTTACGACGATGATTCGCAAACTGAGCAGGCTACCCACCATCTTATCCGTTCTTGGACCCGAAAGCTCAATGCTAGCCATAACCTGCGGTATCCCACTTCCTTTTCCATAAGAGGCAAATCGCCACACTAGCCACCAAGCCACAACAAAACATATTGGGGTAAACACAAAAAGTAGCCACAGGTTATAATTGAACACCCAAATGGCAGCGTCTTCAGCGAGCAGGAATAATTTAGCATAACCTACCGCAATTAGTCCCGTAAGTATCGAGGCAATCCAAAAGGGAACCGCCTGTAGCATATTCTTCTTTAATTTTTCATTTCGGATCCTGTCGAATGCGTTCTTGAGATGGAGACGTATATAAACCGTAAACTTGCTTACCATTGATAAAGATTAAAAATTGCATCGATCTAAGACGATGTTAAAACGAAAATGGTCATTTTTGTTGCTTAGCAACCGAATGGCAAAGGTACAAAATTTATTTTTGGGCATTCGCCAACTTTACGATTTGAAAAAACCGATAAAATTTGCCCATTACAAAAAGAATTACTAATATACCCATTATGAATATCCAAGAAATCATTTCGATTACCATTATTGTGGCCGCAATTTTTGCCTACATCAACCATCGTTTTATCAAGTGGCCGCCTACTATTGGAATAATGGCTTTGTCACTCATCTCTTCGATTCTGTTAGTTACGTTGGGTAATTCGAATTCATTACTTTCTGAAAAAGCAATCCAATTGGCTAGCTCAGTAGATTTTCAGGAAGTTCTGATGAATTTTATGTTGAGTTTTCTTCTTTTTGCGGGTGCTATTCATATTGATGCCGCTAAACTTAAAAATGAGCGCCTGCCTGTAATTGTACTAGCCACGGTGGGTATATTGATCTCAACTTTTGTTGTAGGAACCTTGATATGGTGCCTGTTCGATCTTTTTGGCATGCCTATTCAGTTGATCTACTGTTTATTGTTTGGCGCGTTGATTTCACCCACAGACCCTATTGCGGTGCTTGGAATTCTTAAAAAAGCAAAAATTCCCGCCTCTCTGGAACTCAAAATTTCTGGCGAGTCGCTATTCAATGATGGTGTAGCCGTAGTAGTCTTTGTAAGTCTTGCCGAAGTAGCCCGATCTACGTCGGGAGATTTTTCTGTGTTTTCCATTGGGAAGCTCTTTTTTGAAGAAGCAGTTGGTGGCCTTTTATTCGGGGTGCTTTTGGGTTACATCGGCTACTGGGCCTTGCGTTCAATAGACGACTACAAAGTGGAGGTGATGATTACCCTTGCCATAGTAATGGGCGGATATTTTATTGCTGGTCATCTCCATGTTTCCGGGCCATTAGCCATGGTAATTGCAGGTATTATTACGGGGAATAAATCTAAACGAGAAGGGATGTCAGATCTTACCCGCGATTATTTGGGCAAGTTTTGGGAGCTCATCGACGAAATTCTCAATGCCATATTATTCCTATTCATAGGATTGGAAATGCTCATTATCAAGATTAACCAAACCGTATTTATAATAGGCATTATTGCTATTTTAATTATACTTTTTGCTCGATGGATCTCTGTAGTCCTCCCAGTGTCGCTACTGCGATTTAAAATGAAATTTGAAAAGAATGCCGTATTGATGCTAACCTGGGGAGGTCTCCGGGGTGGGATTTCCGTAGCCTTGGCACTCTCGCTTAGTCCCTCAATGCACCGTGACGAGTTTGTGCTGATTACCTATATCGTTGTTGTATTCTCCATACTAGTACAGGGCCTTACGATTGGAAAACTTGCCAAAAAACTAAAATATTAGACCATGAAAGAAATCTTCAGCGCCATTGGCCGTTTTATTTCTTATCGCTTCAGCCTGCGGCACGACAATGCCGAAGAAAGTGAAACTACCGAGTCCATCAGAAACAATGTTGAATTTAAGGGAGCCAACCTTTGGACGCTCATTTTTGCCATCTTTATCGCCTCCATTGGACTTAACCTTAATTCTACAGCTGTGATTATCGGTGCCATGCTGGTATCGCCCCTGATGGGTCCGATTATGGGCATTGGATTGGGCATCGGCACCAATGATTTCGACCTTGTTAAAAAAAGTGCCCGTAATTTGGCCATTGCCACAATTTTTGCGGTAGCCACTTCCTCACTCTACTTTTACATTACCCCATTGCACGATGCCTCTTCAGAACTATTGGCAAGAACATCGCCATCTATCTGGGATGTTTTTATTGCTGGATTTGGGGGTCTTGCCGGAATAGTTGCAGCAACGAGAAAAATAAAAAGTAATGTTATTCCCGGGGTAGCTATCGCCACTGCATTAATGCCACCACTTTGCACAGCAGGTTTTGGAATTGCATCTGGAAATCTTTACTTTTTTCTCGGCGCCATGTACCTCTATTTTATCAATAGCATATTTATCTGTGTAGCAACTTATTTAATTGTTCGCTACCTCAAGTTCCATAAAAAAGAATTTCAGGACAAGGCCTATGAAAAGAAGGTAAGCAGGTATATATTAATCATCGTGTTGCTTACTTCTGCACCAAGTGTGTATTTAGCTTACCGTATCGTGGACAAAAGTATTTTTGAAAGCAATGCAAAAGCATTTATTCAGAAGGAGCTTAACTATAAGAATACACAAGTTATTTCAAAAAATTTTAAATATAGCAGAAATGGCAATGAGATCGACCTGCTTTTATTGGGGACCGAAATAAGCGAGGTACAAATCGAATCATTGAAAAGGAAGATGCCTCTTTATAAGCTCGACAGCACCAAACTCGTTATTAGGCAGGGGTTAAGTGCCAAGAACGAGCTCGACCTCTCTCAGATCAGGGCCAGCATTCTGGAAAGTGTGTACCAGAACGACTCTACATTGAAAAAGTCAAATAGTGTTAGCAAGCTCGACCGTCCAATACCCGAACTGGGTGAGGAACTTCGCTCGTTATATCCAGACTTGTTGAGCTACAGCATCAGTAACGTGGTGGTTAAAAACATTATCGCTAAAAGAAATGACACCTTAACACTTGCTTCCTTAGATTTCACTAAAGGCCCTACCAAGAGCGAAAGGACTAAGCTCGAAAAATGGCTCAAAAATAGGATTGCTACAGATTCTTTAAAACTGATTCTAACGAATTAGGTTTAGTTAAACTTTCCTTCCAAGGTATCCAAAAGGAATTTCATTCTACGAATTTCCTCCTGTTGGGATACAATGATGCTATCGGCAAGTTTCCTTACATTTTTATCTGTAATGTTTGCGCGCTTGCTGGTTAAGATGGCTGAAGAATGGTGTGGAATCATTGCTTTCATGTATTGTCTATCGCTGATAAAGGCTTGGCTACGCAGAAATACAAGGGCAACTACAAAGATAACGATTCCCGAACCCATGATGATTCTATTTAGTTTTTTATTCGAATACATAGAGGGCATCATTAATAGCATCAAGATAGCCATTGGCGCAATCATCAAAATCGACATATATAACCTTGTCAGGCTCAAATAAACGTGTCCAACATCATCAACATTTAGGAACATTACACTGTACATTATAAAAAAAGAAATCATTAATGTTAGTGCAAACATAGCGTAGGGCATTTTCATGGCAACAAGGTTAGGTTAAACAAAATGAACAATCAAAAACCTAGAAAGTTCTTGAAACGGCATGTATAAATGTCCGTTTAGATTTGGAATTATCCTTGATTTTCGGTATATTATGATTTTCGAGGCAATTGGAACTCTCCAGCCTCATATTTCTCACTTTAAACCTAAAATTATGATGAGTCTGATCAAAAAAATAATCGTTACCACTGATTTTTCTGAAAAATCGCTCAACGCAGTCCATACTGCTATACAAATGTGCCAACGCCATGGGGCAGAACTTCATTTGTTATATGTTGTTGAAACGAGCAAGGTATTTCCAGTAGAGGGCATACTCGCTCCAATTGCCAATATTAACGATGAAATAATGGAAAAAGACATTTTTATGCTTAAGGAACTAACGCGTTCTATCAATGAAGATAAGGGAATTGCTTGCACCTGTCATCACAAGATTGGATTTCCCGTGCAAACCCTTTGTGAAACCGCCAGTGAATTAGACTGCGATCTTGTGGTTGTGGCTACAGAGAATGAGGAAAGCAGTTTAGGCTTCCTTTTTGATAGCGCTGCCTATCAGGTACTGAAAAATGCCAATTGTTCGGTACTGGCTGTTCCCGCCGAAAAAAGGTTGGCCTCCTTCGGCAACGTGATTTTTCCGGTAAGGACCAAAAATGATGTGGTCGGAAAATATAATTTTTCAAGGGCAATACTCAAACTCAACCATGCGAAAGTAGTAATGATGGGTCTGCTGAGCAAGCCTACAAAAAAAATGGATCGAGCTATAAAAGATCTGCTTGCTCAGTTGGGCCAGTTTATGGAGGAAGACCTTATTCCATATGTTTCGGGAGTAATTGTTAGTAACGACCCGGCAAGCAGTACCAAAGAAGCTGGCGAGCACTATGAAACTGATTTGATTATTATCAATGCCTCTACGAAGAGGAATCTGGTGCAGTTCTTTGCGGGCAACTTTACTCAACGATTATTAAATCGGAAAGAATTTGCTGTGCTTTGCTATAAGCCAAAGCGCCAGAGGACCATACCACAACAGGAGAATACCTTCTCTACGCAGATGGCCTTCGGCTAAAAAAACAAGGCCTTCTATAGCTTAAAGTATGGCCGAAGGATATCCTCGAAATTATAAAGCCCGTTGGGCTTGTCCATTAGATTCTGGGCAACGAAAATCGCTCCGTTTCCAAATGCTTCCCTTGAAATTGATTCATGGATAAGGCGAACGGTCTGGTAGGGAAACCCGAAGATGAGTTCATGCTTTCCAACTATTCCACCAGCTCTAACCGAATTGATCTGTGATACATCGAGTTTTAGCGCATGGGCAATTTTTACAGCGGTTCCAGATACACCCTCTTTCTGCTTGAAGTGTTCTTCGACGATTTCAATGTCAATCCCAGGTGCAATACGTTGCAGAAACTGCGCTGAAAAAAGCAAGTAGTTTACACCAAGGGTAATGTTCGGCGACCAAAATACCGTAGTTTGTGCTGAAAGTCTATCAAGCAGATCAAGTTCTCGTTGGCCATAATGCGAAATTGCCGATATCAGTTTCACACCACGAATTGCTGCTTCCGCTCCATAACTATGGATGCTTTCGGAAGACGAGAAATCTACGATAATATCTACCGGATGCTTATCTAAAAGTGCACCTATATTGATATGTTCACTAGAGTAGATCAGTCCTGGCTCATCGCTTTCGATGCCTAAAAATTCGGGTACCGATCTGTTTTCTAGTATAGTAGTGCGCCTAAAAACCCATTCCAGAGAAAATTCTTTGTTCTGCAAAATTACCGAGGCCACTGCCTTGCCAGTTTTCCCAAATCCTATCAGTCCTATTTTTACCTTCATAATTGCAAAATACAAAAATAAATTTTAGTGCTTTTTACCCTATCGAGAATCTTACCAAAAGTCTTCATAAAATCTATTCAAGACCTTGAATAGATTTTCCTAGCTTTGGTGTAAATTTTCTATTTCAATTTTTTATGGCTTTTCGCGTTAATTTGTTTGACTTTTCTCAAAGAGTAAATTATAGATCAGAAATTTTAGCGGGCTTTACTGTGGCCATGACCATGATTCCCGAATCACTTTCTTTTGCAATCTTAGCCGGCTTCCCTCCCCTTACCGGCCTGTATGCGGCATTTATCATGGGTCTTGTTACCGCTGTTTTTGGTGGAAGGCCGGGGATGGTTTCTGGAGGTGCGGGCGCAACGGTTATTGTACTGATTGCCCTAATGAAGTCTAATGGCTTAGACTATGTTTTTGCTGCAGTTGCCCTAGCTGGCATAATACAGATTATAGTGGGTCTTTTTAAGCTGGGCAAGTTTATCAGGCTTGTGCCCCAACCCGTGATGTTCGGGTTTGTAAATGGGCTTGCCATTATCATTTTTATGTCTCAATTTTCCCAGTTCAAAGCAGAAGGCTCAGCAAATTGGTTGTCTGGACCCCCACTTTATATCATGATAGGCCTAGTAGCACTTACCATTGCGATTGTTGTTTTGTTACCAAGATTAACTAAGAAAGTTCCATCATCATTGGTTGCCATTATAGTGGTATTTATGATCGTAATGGGTTTTAATATTCCTACCAAAACTGTTAGCGATATTGCTTCTGTGGCAGGAGGATTTCCACCTTTTCATATTCCTCAAATACCTTTAAATTTTGAAACCTTAAAAATTATTTTTCCGTATGCATTGATTATGGCTTCGGTTGGATTAACAGAAGGGTTGCTTACCTTAAATCTAGTGGATGAAATTACAGGCACAAAGGGCAATGGGAATAGGGAGTCTATTGCCCAGGGCAGTGCAAACCTACTTAATGGCTTTTTTTTTGGGATGGGTGGTTGTCCAATGATTGCTCAAACACTGGTAAATCTATCTGCTGGTTCTAGATCTCGTTTATCAGGAATTGTAGCAGCAATTACCATCCTTATCATTGTTCTGTATGGCGCCCCTGTGATCGGCAAGCTCCCCATGGCAGCACTGGTTGGAGTGATGGTTATGGTGGCTATCGGCACCTTTGAATGGGCTAGTTTTCGAATCATCAATAAGATGCCAAAACACGATATTTTTGTGGGCATTCTAGTTGCGGCGATTACCGTTTTGTTGCATAACCTTGCCCTTGCCGTACTCATCGGAGTAATTATCTCTGCTTTGGTTTTTGCCTGGGAGAGCGCTAAACGCATCAGAGCAAAGAAATATATCGATGTTAATGGGATCAAACATTACGAGATTTTTGGGCCTTTATTCTTTGCTTCAGTTACGGCTTTTACCGAAAAGTTCGATGTGGCGGGAGATCCTAAAGAAGTGGTGATCGATTTTAAAGAAAGTAGGGTGGCCGATATGAGCGGCATTGAAGCATTGAACAAACTCACAGAGCGATATGCTGCTGCAGGAAAAAAGCTTCATCTCAAACATTTAAGCAACGACTGCCGTTTATTATTAAAAAATGCCGAAGAAGTAATAGAGGTGAACATATTGGAAGACCCCAACTATCGCGTGGCTGTTGAACACTAGTTATCCGCTAATTTATTGGCCCTTCCTTTTGAGGGCATAAAAATCAAGTCGCCTATCTCTCAAATTCCTTACACTCCCATAGGCATGCAATTCGTCGAGCAGCTTTAAATCGACATCAGCAATTAGTATCATTTCTGTATTTGCAGTGGCTTCACTCTTGATTCCGTTAGACGGGAAGGCAAAATCACTCGGTGTAAACACTGCCGATTGCGAATAATTTAGGTCGAAATTATCTACTTGGGGAAGATTTCCTACGCTGCCGGTTATGGCAACAAAGCATTCATTTTCGATTGCCCTTGCCTGAGCACACGTCCTTACTCTCATATAAGCATTTTGGGTATCAGTTAGAAAAGGAACAAAAAGGATTTGCATGCCCTCATCTGCCAAAAGCCTCGGCAGTTCGGGAAATTCCACATCATAACATATTAAAATTCCAATTCTTCCAGCATCTGTCTCAAACGTTTTTAGCGTATTGCCACCTTCGAGTCCCCAATACTTAACTTCATCTGGAGTGATGTGAATTTTTTCATAGGATTCTATTTTTCCGGTACGGTGGCATAGGTAGCCTACATTCTTTAAGCTATTTTGTTCATAAAACGGCATGCTACCTGCAATGATATTCACATTGTAACTTACTGCCAACTGCGAGAATTTCTCTTTGATCGCATCGGTAAATTGCGCCATTGCCCTCATAGCATCTGCTTCATTGAGATGATTAAATTCCTGCATCAAAGGAGCATTGAAATATTCTGGAAATACCGCAAAATCGGCCTTATATGCCGAGACAGCGTCAACAAAATGTTCTACTTGCTGAAAAAGTTCATCAATGGAATTAAAAACACGCATTTTCCACTGAATAAGGCCAATCCTAACCGTTTTTCTTATCTTTTCATTGATTTTGGTTTTTGGGGTATAATAAACATTATCCCATTGTAATAAAGTTGCGAATTCCTGGCTTTGTGAATCCTCAGGCAAGTAATTCTTTAGAACTTTTTTAACATGAAAGTCGTTGCTTAACTGGAAACTTAATACAGGATCATAAATCTCTTTCAGCTTTACTTTCTGAATATATTCTTTTGGTCCATACTCTTTAGCATATTGGTGATAATTAGGTATTCTTCCTCCAAAAATAATGGCTTCCAAGTTTAGTTTTTCGCAAAGTTCCTTGCGGGCATCGTATAATCGGCGACCAAGGCGAAGCCCCCTGTAATCTGGGTGTACAAAGACCTCCACGCCATATAATATGTTACCCAAATCGTCGTGTGTAGAAAAGGAGTAGTTGCCTGTAATTTGTTTGTAAGTATGCTGGTCATTAAACTTTTCATAATCGACAATAATCGAAAATGCACTGCCCACCACTTTTCCATCAGCAAAGATCACAAATTGCCCCTGCGGAAATTTTTCAATGAGCAAATCTATCGTTTCCCTTTTCCACATACTCCCTTGCCATGATACATATGCTTTTTCCATGGTTGTTAGTAGTTGCTCAAAATGGCTACTTTCGAGATTTTTTATTTCGATCTTTTGTGTCATATCTTGTCTTTATCTTATCTGGCCGAAGTGCAATTAGCCGGTGTGTCATTAAAAAAATAGTAATCTTTGCTATTTCTACAATATACCTTTTTTCTATCAAACGATAGGCCTTTAAATGAAAAATTTTGTCGTTTTAGCGCTAAAAATGCCTATTTCTGGTAATAATTTCGTATCTTTAACTATATCGGTCATACCATCTTGCAATTATAACCTCTGAACACTAGCTGTATCGTAAATTGCCAATCTGACCTTTTTCTTTTCGAGAATCTATTTACGCTAGCTAAAGGAGCTAGCATTCATACGTTTTGAGGCTTTACGAAAGCGGTTTCTACGCATGGATAAAATCACTAAAATGAACAAAATTCTAGATCAAACATTTTGGAACAACACCATCTACCAATGGTGTATTGCATTAGCAATAATTATTGTGCTCTTTATCATCATTAAAATTTTAAAAAAAATTGGTCTTAGTAAAGTTAGAAAACTGGTTCAAAAGACCAACACGCAATGGGACGACTTTTTCATTTCCATCATAGAAACATCTGGTATTCCTTTGCTTTATATCAGTTCAGTTTATTTTGCGCTTACAACACTCACCTTTGCGAAAAAAGTTGATCAGATTATACATGTGGCCTATCTGGTTACCACTACTTTCTTTATCTTAAAAATCATCAGTTCGGCTTTTCGCAAGTTTGTGTATTCCTTTATCCAGCGTGAAGAAAATAGCGAGGACAAAGAGAAACAGGCAGCCGGACTGATAGTTGTAGCAAATGTGATGATCTGGATAATGGGAATTATATTCCTTGTGGATAATCTGGGCTATAATGTAACCACGTTAATTGCTGGCTTGGGTGTTGGAGGTATTGCGATAGCACTTGCGGCCCAAGCAGTTTTGGGCGATCTTTTCAGCTATTTTGTAATTTTCTTTGATCGACCCTTCGAGATTGGAGACTTTATTGTAGTGGGCGATAAAAACGGTGTTATCGAATATATAGGCATTAAAACTACGCGGATTAAAACATTAAGCGGCGAACAGCTTATTTGTTCGAATACAGACCTTACCAATTCTAGGCTTCACAACTTCAAAAGAATGGAGAGAAGAAGGATTCTCTTCAACCTTGGCGTAACCTACCAGACCACCCACCAGCAGCTTTCTGAAATACCCGATTTGGTTAAAAAAATTATAAGTTCTAGAACAGACCTTATGTTTGATAGGGGACATTTTTCTGGTTATGGAGATTTTAGCCTTAATTTCGAATTCGTTTACTATGTACTTAACCCAGATTATACGATATACATGGATAATCAGCAGGCGGTTTACCTCGATATATTTGAAGCCTTCGAAAAGGCAGGAATCGAATTTGCTTATCCAACGCAAACCGTTTTCTTAGAAAAAGACAATCCCATATCTTCAACTAAAACCGGTTAATTCTTGAATTTTTCGCTATCAAATTGAGGCTTACCTAATGATCTCAATTTGATAGCGAATTAGTTTTTAATGTACGCTTTTAGGATATTGGCAAATGGATTGAAGAAGTTCTACAACGAGATATGGAGTGTGTAAATTATACTTTGCGAAAGACGCCTGATGCCCAACCTTTATTGTATATGCAGATGGATTATTTCCAAGTACGCTAAACATGTCTTCATCGGTCTTATCATCTCCAATGCACAGAATAAAGTCGTAATCACTTCTAGCAAGTTTTAATTCAACGGCCTTTCCTTTATTTACACCCTTGTTTCTAACTTCGATAACCTTATTACCATTAATTACATCTAAAGGTAGATGTAACGTATATTTTAATAATTCCTCGTATAGTTCAGCGGCCTTTGTGCTCGACAAGAAGGCATCAGCTTTTCTATAATGCCAAGCAAGCGAGAACTCCTTTATTTCGATAAAAGAATTTGGGCATTTACCAACATAATGTTCCATAATCTCGTGCACTTTATCCTTCCATCCTTCTGGCTTATTGGTAACCTCGCTTTTCCAATCGCCATTGTATTCACGGGTTTTTGCACCGTGTTCAGCTATCAAGCCGATATTAAGTGCCCCTAGCCACTGTTCAAGTGTTTCACTATCGCGCCCGCTGATGATATTTAATTCGGTATTTTCGAGCTGACGTATTTGGCTCAAAACGCTAAGCAGGTTTTTATTTGGATAGGCCATATTCGGCTCCTTTGAAAATGGAACTAGCGTACCATCATAATCGATCAGCATCAGTCTCTTTTTTGCATTCGCATATGAAGTTAAGAGCTGGGATTTTACAAAGCTGTCCATAAATTTCACTTCAAACTTGAGCTGTTGCGACTTAACCATTTCCAGTTCCGTGAAATAATCAACTGCCCATGCTTTCACATCATACCGTTTTATCCGTTTGCGCATGGTCTCAAGTCTTGCTTGTTGTTCAGCTTCTTCCATTTCTAGTCCTTTTTTAATCGTTTCAGCTATTTCATCCCGATCATTCGGATTAATTAATAAACTCTCGGAAAGTTCTGCGGCAGCACCAGCCATTTCACTTAGTACGAGTACCCCGCGCAGATCGCTCCTGCTTGCCACAAATTCTTTGGCCACGAGATTCATTCCATCTCTTAATGGTGTGATTAGCGCAAGATCACATGTGGTATATAACGCCAGGAGTTCATTGAATTCAAGATGGCCATATTGATAGATGATCGGCTGCCACCCAATATCTCCAAGGGTACTGTTAATATTTCCAATGTACTCGTCAATGATTTTTTTCTTCTCGCTGTATTTAGCAATCGTATCTCTCGATGGTACAAGTACAAGTACAAAAACAACACTTCCGTTATAATGCGGATTATCCAAAATAAATTTTTCGTAAGCCTCTAACCTGTTATAGATTCCTTTAGTATAGTCTAGGCGATCAACCGAAAAGAGCATCTTTTTTTCTCCCTTAATCTCCAAATAATTTTTACGGAGCAGCTGCACCTCCTCGCTTGCTAAAGCGTTATTAAAAAGCTCGAAATCTACACTTATCGGGAAGGCATCAACCTTGATACGTCTATTTTCCCATTCTAGATATTGCCTATCCCTTTCTACATTCATTGTCGTTTCTACCGTTTTTAGAAAGTGTAGTACATAATCGGCAGTGTGAAAACCAATCAGGTCGGCCCCCAACATCCCGTTTAAGATTTCTTTCTGCCATTTTTTAGGGATAACCCTAAATAGTTCGAATGAAGGAAAGGGAATGTGAAGAAACAGGCCGATGGTGAGTTCTGGAAATTGTTTTCTAAGCATGCCTGCAAGTGGCAGCAAATGATAATCGTGTATCCATAGTACATCACCTGGCTTTAGCTCTGCTGCAAGCACATTGCAGAATTGTTCATTTGCTTTAATATAAGCTTCAAAAAATGAAACATTATAATCGGCAAAAGAAGGAAAATAATGGAAAAGAGGCCAAACTATAGAATTAGAAAAACCATTATAATATTGGTCATACGTTTGCTCGTCTATAAAGACAGGAAGATACTGGTAGGCAGAAGACTTATCTGCCAAATCTAAACCATCCCATACCTCTTCACTACAGCCAGGCATACCGAGCCAGATTTTTTCCGAAAAAATATCTTTTCCCCCGGTGTTTAGATAAGCATCTACGGCAGAAATAAGTCCGCCAGAAGATGGTCGTGTATGAAATCCATGATCGGTAGTTTCAATCGTTAATGGTAAACGGTTGGAAATAACAATTAATCGCTTATGCATAATTTTATTCAAATATGAACCTGTAAAACCAGGTTAAGTCACCGAATAAGGCCAAGAAAAGTGGCAGCAAGAATTTTTCCTGCTCGGCGGAGAGCGCTTACAAAGGTACAAAAATTTTATTTAAGGGTAATTTTACCCTTGTTTATAAAAATATTGGCCTATCCAATTTAATGGCTATTCGATACGCCGCATTCATTAATCCAACATGGCTATAGGCTTGTGGAAAATTACCCCATTGGCTTCCCGTCTTGGCATCTACATCTTCGCTGAACAGCAGCAGGTGGTTGCAATATTTGATGATATTTTCAAACTCTTTGATCGCATCAGCTGTTCGGCCAACACAAGCCAGGGCTTCAACATACCAAAAGGCGCAGATTAGAAAGGTGGTTTTAGGTTTTCCAAAATCATCGGCATGCAAATAGCGGTAGAATAAGCCGTCTTCGGTTTTTAAGTCATTTTCCAATCCTATTAAATGGTCTTTTGCTTTTTGCGATGTGGGATCGAGGTAATTCATTACAATAAGCTGCAGTGTACTGGCATCTAGGTAAGGACTACCAACTGCATTGGTGTACACTTTTCTGACTGGATCATAACAGGCTTCGATATGGGCAGCTGCCTTATCTATAAGTACTTGCGCCCTATTTTCAAAATCTTCATCTCCTATCGTTGTTGCCATTTTTAGGGCAGCTTTGGCGCCTGCCCATTGGAAAAGGTTACTATAACAATGAGTATTAGCAATATTTCTGAACTCCCAGATGCCGGCGTCCTTTTCATCAATGGTAAGCTCGATCTTTGAAAGGACATGGTCTATCCATTTTTTAGAATCGCTACGTTCGGAAAACACAAATCTATGGTCGGTATAAAGTGGCAGCATTGAAATAAGAACTTGCCCGTAAATATCATTCTGAATATGTTCTGAAGCCTGATTTCCTATTCTTACCGGTTTTTCGCCTAGATATCCATCTAAATTTTCCAGTTCGAACTCTGTAATGTTCCTTTCACCTGTAATGCTGTACAGTGGCTGGTACCGTTTATCATCTGCGAAAGAGATGTCTGACAGATAGCTGAAATATTTCTCCATTTCTTCGAAGTGACCTATATGCGATAGCGACGTAAGGACATAAAAAGAATCTCTAAGCCAGCAATAGCGATAATCCCAATTTCTCGTGCTCCCTGGAAATTCTGGCAAACTGGTGGTGCTTGCTGCAATGATTGCTCCTGTATCTTCGTATTGATGTATTTTAAGTACTAGGGCAGATCTGATTACAAATGGTTGAAAAAATCCAGCTATTGAGGAATGTTTGATCCATACCCGCCAGTAGCTAATGGTTTCTCGCAAGAAAGATTCCACCGTGCTTTCAATTGATCCCTCAAATCTATACCCATAGGTTAAGATGAGGTATTTCGTTTCATTGAGTACAAAATATTTCTCCTCCAAGATGTAGTTCAACGAAACATTTGTAGTGAGTTGCATCGTTTCTTGTTCCGCTCCCTCATAATTAATCTGATTACTGCCAGCAGTTGATTTCATTTCATGCTCCCCATAGCCATAAACAGGTTTGCACCTCACCCTTACTCTAGGATTCCCCTCCATGGGTTCGATTTTTCTGATCAACATTAGGGGTTTGAAATATTGGTTATTATCTCTGAATCTTGGAGCAAAATCCGTTATCCGATATTTACCCTCTACCGTTGAAATTTCAGTCCTTAAAACATTTGTATTTTCAACATAATGCTGATCTGTTTTGTATTCGCCATCTGGTTGGATCGAAAATTCACCTCCTTTTTCTTTATCTAATAAGCTACCAAAAACAAATGAGCTATCAAATCTGGGCCAACATAGCCAAGAGATATCTGTATTTAAATTTACGTGAGCTATAAACCCACAATTGCCAATAATTCCGGTTTGGTATAGGTGTTTATCTTTCATTCTCTATTTTATACTATATTTAGATGGTAATTTAATGAAGCTAGCAATCGGTTTAAGACAGGTTATATTGTTGTTCCGCTTAAAATAATTGCACCTTTTTTAACAACAACGATTCCGTCTTTAACAGTATAGTTCCCATAGTCTGCATCTTTCAGATGAGCACCTCCATTTATTTTAACATCATTACCTATTCTACAATTTTTATCGATGATAGCATTGTTAATATGGCACCTGTCTCCGATACCAATTAAGGAATCTCCTGCTTCGGTTGCGGATTTAATTTCATCAAATGTCTGATACCGATCTGCCCCCATCACATACGAATTTGTAATTACGGTATCTATTCCAATTCTAGATCTGATGCCCAGAACCGCATGTTCAATCTTTTCGGCATGAATGATACACCCTTCTGCAATTACCGTCTTTTGTAATAAGGTATTGGTTATTTTTGATGGTGGGAGCATTCTTGCTCTCGTAAAAATGGAATGTGCATTGTCGAATAAGTTGAACTTTGGCAATTCATCCGTTAAGCCCAAATTAGCTTCAAAAAAAGAGCAAATATTACCAATATCGGTCCAATACCCTTCATATTGGTAGCTTAGTACCTTACTTGAATTTATGGCTCTTGGCAAAATTTCTTTACCGAAATCCTTCTCATCAGGGTAATTAGCCAATATGTTGGTAAGGAATTCTCTGTTAAAAATATAAATCCCCATTGATGCCAGGTAATTTCTACCCTCTTGTTGCATTTCAGTACCTGTATCAGAAACCCACTCCTGCAAACCAGTTTTAGGTTTTTCTATGAATGATCCAATAATATTACCCTCATCGGCTTTTAAAATCCCGAAGTCTGACGCATCCTTTGCATTTACAGGGATAGTGGCAATTGTTACTTCAGCATTGCTATCGATATGGGCGGCTAGCATATCTTTAAAGTCCATTTGATAAAGTTGATCGCCAGATAAAATCAAAATATAATCAAAATCGTGGTTAACAATATGATGCATACATTGTCTAACTGCATCTGCTGTTCCCTGAAACCAGTTCGCATTTTGCATTGTTTGTTCTGCTGCCAAAATATCAACAAAAGCGCTGCTAAAATTACTAAAGTGATACGTATTTTTAATGTGCCTATTTAATGAAGCAGAGTTAAACTGTGTTAACACGAACATACGGTGTATCCCCGAATTTAGGCAATTCGAAATTGGAATATCTACTAATCGATATTTACCTGCAATAGGTACTGCGGGCTTAGAACGAGCATGTGTTAGGGGTGCTAATCTTGAGCCTTGTCCCCCCCCAAGGATAACGCCTAGTACTTTTTCTACCATGATTGATAACGCTTAATACGCGATTTTGTTTTCTTAAAAGCGAAAATTTTAATTGCTTCTCTTGCGCTCCTCCTCATTTCCACCTTTGCGCTCTTGAACCTTAACCTTTTGATTTCCAAAACTATAGCGAAGGTTTAATCGTATCTGCCGATTATCATTATAATTATAATATCGCTGCACAATTTCATTGATAACCGTCTCCCTATTTTCACCTCTCGTTCTAAAAATATCGGAAGCTACTAATGCAATTTGAATCTTTTTATCAGCTAAAAATGTACTCAGGCCTAGATCAACTCCACCCCTGCCTTTTGTTCGACCAAGCACGTTGCTAGTTGGAGAAAAGTAGTCGAGGCTCAGGTCTGCCATCCAAGTTTTTTTTGAAGTTAAGGTAAGCTGGTTCGAGGATGAAAGGTACGCACCTGAGCCACTTCTACCCGGTACTTGCTGTATGGATGAAGTTGAATGATTATAAAAAATATCAACCTGGTTTACCGATTCGAGCCAACTTATAGGCCTAAGGGATATACTGTTTGATACCCTATATTGATTCCTTCCTATAAAATTCAGGGGTCTATTTACTTGTAAAACTGATCCCTGTTGCGTAAAATTCACTTCACCATAAGCATTGCTAGCCAAGCTTAGTGAAAGACCAATATTCCATACTCCTTTATAATTATGAGAAAGTTCTAGGTTATTCGTGTAATAGGGCAACAGAAAAGGGTTTCCTTCCGTAAAACTAAATTGATTGGTGTACCACCTAAAGGGGTTAAGTTTTCTGTATGGAGGACGCTCTATTCTCCTGCCGTAAGAAAAAGAGATTTTACTCTCCTTCCAGGTCGACCTGTTGAGATACAGAGTAGGGAAAAACTGCATATACTTTGTTTTATTAATATTCCCTAACGATATCCCCTCATTCGCGGTATATTCTGCCCTTAACCCCACTTGTACATCCCATTTCCCTAAATTAGTACTTGCACTGCCGTAAAGTGCACTGGTATTTTCTTTGTAAGAAAAACTATTATACTGGTCTGGTTCAGGACTAAAAGCACCCTTTAATAGTGTAAGAAATAACATATTACTACTATTTCTTATCAAACTGAGCTTCCCTCCGTATGAAAGTTTAAAAAGAGATAGTATTTGTTCTACATCTGCTCTTAACGTATACAAATCGATTTGCTGGCCACTACCTGATAAAAACTTGGCATAATCTGAGGGCTCCAGACTACCATTTGGATCTAATGTTGTATTGTCAAAATTTCGTTTTTTATCATCGTTAAAACTGAAATAGTCGGCATTAAAGTCAACACGACTGCCTTTTTTTGAAAATTTGTGCTTTAAAAACACACCTGCTGCATAATAATTTGAATTTATCTTGGCTTGCGCATCTGAATTGATAAGTGCATCCGTTTCACCCGATGAAAGCGTAGATCGGGAGCGGATCACTTCGGTAGAATGAAAGTCTGTAGCACCAGTGCTTAAAGATGCGCCTATAGCTGTGGATTGGGAAATATTGTAGGATAGGTCTGCCAGTCCCGAAGGCACAGTTCTGTAATTCCTATCTTTATCAATCGTATTCCAATTATTGTCTTTATAAAATACGGTGGACTCCGATATCGGAACCAGCGAGCCTTTCCTAAAATTTATCCCTGCAGTTAAACTTACGTTTCCCTTTTTATAATTCAGATTTCCGCCTAAAGCAACTGTCGGAAAAATGGCTTTTGAAAACGTGGTATTAACGGCGCTTTTAAAGCCTTCATCTGAATTTTTCTTTAAAATAATATTAATAATTCCTGAACTTCCCTGCGCATCAAAACCCGCTGGAGGATTTGAGATCATTTCGACTTTTGAAATAGTTGCGGCCGACAAGCTTTTTAGGTATTCAGCCAGATCATCACCTGAGAGCGAGATCTGTCTACCATCTACCATTATACCTGCGGCGCCTTTACCCGATAACGAAACGATATTATTTTTAACTTGGACACCAGGAATTTTTCCTAGCATCTCCAGTACGTCGGCACCTGTAGCGGCAGCACTTCCTTCGGCGTTAAAAATCCTGCGGTCTGTGTGCGTTTCGATAAGCGATCTTTTAAACTGCACCTCTATCCCTTCAAGTTCCTTCGTTTCATCATCCACCTGAATAATTAGGTTGGTATCCCTTGTCAGCTGGATCTTAAATTTTTGCGGTTTAAATCCTATTGCCGAAATTTTAAACAGGTAATTTGCCGCTTTAAGGCCAGAAAAATAGAAAGCACCTTCCTTATCCGATTGAGTTGAAAAAAGTATAGCTGTTTCCTTTCCAATTGAAATTGAGGCACTGGGCACCGCTTTTCCTAGCGAATCTTTTAATTTTCCACTTACCTTAATTTGGCAATAGCAAACGCATGTACAGAGTATAAGCAGTGCTGAAGATACTATTCTCTTCATTTTTTATGTTATTTAATTAAATAGCATCTATTATTTACCCTGGATTTGCCTTTTGTACTTCGCTACTGCGGTTGTAATATCTTCCGCTAAAGCATCTCTTCCAGCTGAGGTAAGCAGGAGTTTCCGGTCTGAATCGTTGTTCAGGTTGCCAAGTTCCAAAACAACTGATGGTTCGCCATATTGGCGTAGTAAATAGAGCTGAGGTGATACGGTTATATTTTTGTGAACCTTAAGTGTTCGGTTACCTGTTGATAATTGCTTTTGCAGTATTGTGGTAAACAGCTCCTCGTTCTGTTTTATCTTGGCAGGTTTATTACCGATCAGTATACGAATACCACGCTGTTCCCTCACCGCAGAATCTATATGCAGGGATATAAAAAGACTGCCTTTACTTTTAGCCCTTTCTTTTAACGTGAGTTCACTGTCGTCATTTCTTGTGAGTACAATCTTTATCCCTGCTAAGGCCGCCTTTTGTTCAATACGATTTGCAATATCCAATGTGAGTTCCTTTTCATTAGCATTTCCTGAAGTGCTTCCCAGATCTCGACCACCGTGTGCAGCATCTGCCACAAGGATAAAATCAGTAGTACTCGGTACAGCATACACAATCTTTAAAGAAAAAAGTACAATAAAACCAAAAACTAGCGGAATGGAGAGCAAATAGCGCCATCGTAACTTATAAACACTTGCTGGAGCTAAAAGCATTGCAATTCTTAACTTTAACGGATGGGTGCTCAGCGAATGGACAGGATAGATTCTTTGTCGTTTTCTTGCCAGATCTACCAAACTATGTGCATACTGCTCTGTTCCCAGAAATCTTGCCGAAAGCATATCTGCCTGAAATTCGTGTACCTTTTCTAGTTCTTGTTCATATAAATAGACTAGTGGATTAAACCAAAGTACTGACCTGCAAAGGAGCATAAATAATTTATCTGCAGAGTGCCATTTCTCTGCATGAATGCGTTCATGAGTAAAGACTACTGATTTTTGCAAGTTCGATAGCCCTTCACTTTCAATGAACACCAAGTTAAAAAACGAGCAGTTTCCCATTCCTTTTAACCCATAGAAGATTTTGAGCCTTCCTTGTTTTTCATCTGCTCGCCTTGCCTTAAATAAAAGTTGTGAGATATCAAAAATACCCTTCAAAAAAATAAGTGATGCTATCAACGTATAGACCAACGCTAGAATGCTTTCTATTTCCAAAGAACTTTCATTGATCACATCATCACTCTTATCGGTTTTAACAATAGGATGACGCTCAGTTTCAAAACCTCCCTGTTCACTTTTAATTGCTACTGTTTTTTCAAGGGTAATATCAATTGCGGGAACGATAAAACTGATAATTAACGATAGGATTAAAAAGCTTCGGTTTGCCTGAAAAAAGCTTGTACGCTTAAGTAAAAAATAATAAAAAAGGTAAAGAACGACTGAACATAACGATACTTGAAAAAGATAGATCCATAATTCCATATCAGTGCGTTTTTTCTATCATGCATTTCATTTCTGCTATATCCTCCTCGCTTAGCGACTCTTCGCTAAGAATATATGATAAAAGCCTTTTAGGCGAACTCTCAAAATAACCTGAAACTAGTTTTGAAAAACTGGTTTTTGTATATTGTTCTTTTGAAAGTGTGGGGAAATATTCATACGTCTTTCCATAAGCTTTGTACGAAACATATCCTTTTTTTTCGAGTAGGCGAACAATTGAAGATACCGTATTGTAAGGCGGTTTGGGTTGCTCTTCAATATGTACCAAAATATCTTTTACAAATGCTTTCTCCAGTTTCCAAAGGATTTGCATGATACGTTCCTCATTGCGCGTAAGATCTTCCATAGCCAAATGTAAAGTTTAGATTTCAGTTTTACAACTAAAATTTAGTTACATAACTAACTTTTAGTTGTAAATTGTGATTAGTGAGGGATTTGTTTTTTCAATACCAAAGGTTGCACACATTTTAATGAAGGATAGAAAATCGGTTGTGCTCGTTTTTACCATGATGTTAATATGACCATCGGTTACATAGACTTAATAGTGCGATGTTAAACGAGGTATTTGAATTACACGAACCATAATACATTACGATTACCATGCAAAGGTGCGATGGCGAAAAAGTCTGTAATTGTAAAAAATAGTTTTACTACAAGAATTTTTTGAATTTTTCGGGGGTATCGCCAGTAAACTGCTTGAAGTGTTTGATAAAATGAGCTTGGTCGAAGAAATTATTTTCGTAGCAGATTTCAGAAAGCGTTTTGCTTTCATTCAGGCTGTGGAGAACTGTATTGAAACGAACAATGGAGGCGAACTTTTTGGCTGTGGTTCCAACTACCTTTCTAAACCGCTTTTCAAATGGACTTTGGCTGATCAATAGCTTTTCGCTCAATTCTTTTATGCGGATAGCTCCATTACTTTGGTAAATAAGCTTAACCGCTTCAACAATTAATTTGTCTCTTTGAAGATCATTGAGCTGAGATGCTAAAAACTGCTCAACGATTTTTATACGAAGTATGTCTGTTTTGGCTAGCGCCAATTTTTCTTCTATTTCTGTTATACTGGTTTTATCGAAAATGTAGTCAAGCGAAAGGCTCAGATTAAAGAGTTCATTAGCAGGATGTAAAGTAAAATGACTAAAGCCAATTTCAGTAAAATAAACTAATAGTGTACCTATCTGGGCAGAGTTTTTGAAGATTTTGTAACCGTCTGTAATTCCCGTTATCCCTGCTGAAGACAGTTTAGTTACGGTGTTATCTTTTATGCTTGAAAGTTTTCCCTTGTATTGAAATCCCATAACAAGGCCAGAAGATGGGAAAACTTTATATTCATTTTCAAATTCGTTCTCCGACATTACAAAATATTTAATGTAAGGCTTTAATTGTTCGGTCGGAAAATATTTGTCGAATTTCATTATTAAGAAATGGTTTTCAAAACTATGTCAAAAGGCCTGCAACAATTTAATTTCATTTCTATACAACAGGATCTTGCCGTCGTTTTCCAGTTGTTTAAGCAACCGTGATATTACTACCCTGGATGTAGCTAATTCATCTGCAATCACGTAGTGAGATACCTTAATCACACTCGATCCAAATAGTCTTTGTTTTTCTTTAAGGTAGGCGATTAAGCGATCATCCAGCCTGTGGAATGCGATACTTTCGATGGATTTGAGCAACTCTAAAAAACGCTCATTAAAACTATGCATAATGTAGTTTTTCCAGCTTGGATATTTACAGAGCCACTCATCTAATTTGGTATGCGGAATGGCAATCAATTCAACATCATCCTCGGCTATGGCTTTTACTTCGCTTTTCCTAGCCTCCATACAACAGCTATACGCCATAGAACAACTTTCATTGCTCGACAAGTAATAAAGCAGTATCTCCTTGCCAAAACCATCCCTTCTTAGAACTTTCAGGGTTCCGCTAATTACAATAGGCATCATACGGATGTATTTGCCGTAATCCATAATAACGTCTCCCTCTTTAAAGTGTTTTAATTCGCCATATTGCTTTAATTCTTGCAATAGTCCGGGTTCAAAGTCAGTTCCAAAATTGTTAACCTTATCCATGCTTAGTTCGTGATCCAAATTATAAGCTCAAATATAGATCAAATTTAGCGCCGTTTATTCTTACCTCCCACAAAATCTAATACCAATTCAAGGGGACAAAAAAACATCTTCCTGGTAGTAGAGTAGTTAGAAAGCTTGGTCGGTAACATTTGCTACTTACCCAGATATTGCCGACCCATTTGATTGGTCGGCAAACGGATAGGCCTTAGTTTTATTTAACAAGCTGGTTTACCTGGCTCCAAGAACCTCCATCGATTATGTTAGTAAGGCCATTTTGTTCCAATATCAGCTTAGCTTGGCGGCTTCTTCCTCCACTCTGGCAGAAAACAACCGTATTTTTCTTGTTCTTGAATTTGACAAGATTGGAAGCTAACTGATCTAGGGGGATGTTTACAGAGCCTTTTACTTGGCCACCCGCAAATTCAGCCGAGGTTCTAACATCTACTAAAAACGCACCATCGGCAATGGCTTGTTGTAAACCGGCTGGTGCTGCACCGCCGAATAACTGATTAAAAAAGTTCATGATCGTGCTATTTAAATGATTTTTTTTGTGGACTGCTATAGCCCTTTTATTTTATTCTTACCTGCAAAAGTATGAGATGCATAAAGCCGTCAGGGTAACAAAAGTTACTTTCGAAATTAAAAAAGGTATAAATCTGTTAAAAAAACCACAATTTTCGTTACGGCTTTAGCTCCTGAGACTGTGTATTTTTCTAGAAATTTGCTTGATGATTTGACTAGAATTGCAAAATTGACGACAATGATTTACATAAACTACAAGAAGTTGGATTTGATTGATAAGTTGCAAATTCAAATAGGTGAAAATTAAAGTGCTTGCGCTGTTGGACCGAAGATGAATAAAACTCATTAAAATGGAAAATTAGTTGACTTTCATAATCCAAAGTTTTCTTTTGTCCATTTAAGCTGATTATAGCCTTGAATAAACTTTAATCTAAGCTCTAATAGTTTTTCTTGCATTTCAATGAGTTTATTCTCGCGGCTGTTGATAAGAAAAAGAGAACTTTCTCCGTTATCATACTTAACTTGTTCTGCCAGGAACAAGCGCTGGTAGGTTTTGGCATTTTGCAATGCGAGGCTAATTTGCTGATTGTAATTGATGACTACATTTTTATAGGTATTAATTTTAATACTAATTTCTTGCCTCTTGTAATCGATATCGAGTTGGTTTTGCTGAATCTTAAATTTAGAGATGCGAAAATCTGCCCTTGCCTGTCTGAGAAAAATTGGGATCTCCAACTTAAACCCGTATTGATAATTATTTTGAAACAAGGGAAAAAAATTGCTATGATAATTTTCTTTGTTCATGAAATTATAGGTAAGATCTACCTTTGGTAAAAGGCTTTGAAATTTTAATCGACGCTCGCTCTCCAGTATATTTTGCTTTCTGAAATAGAATAGAAGTGAAAAATGATTGGCTAACGGGGCGCTATCAACATCTGTAATTAGCGTTATATAATTTTGGTAAGCCAAGTTATCTTCCAACGAAGCTAATGGGACGATTAATCTAGAAGTGTTGTAAGGTTGTTGATTTTCTTGCCATAAAAACAACGACAACTGCTGGGTTGCCTTAACAAACTCCAAGTAGGCATTTGCTTGTTCCAACTCAAAACTTTGCAATTGCGTAAGCGCTTCTACCGTATCAATGGCCGCCCTCTCGCCATACTGAAAAGTTTTTTTTATGAACAGCAGCCTTTCTTGATTAATTTTAACTGCTTTGCTTTGTAACCGTAATACTTCATAAGTTTTAACCCACTCCCAGTAGGCATTTTCTGCTTCCAACATCAACTCGTTAGTTAGCAAGGTTTGCTCTGCTTCTGTCATTTTCAGGGCAAACTTTGCTTGTTCCAATAAAGCCCTGCGTTTATCGTAAACTAAATTCTTGGCCAATGGTATGGTCAATCCAAATTGATATAAGCCGCCCTTGGTTTCACTATTATTTAGCTTTTGTCCATCGATGTAGTTATAACTACCGTTTAGCTCTACACCGTACCAAGTTGGAATACCGAGTTCTACATTTGTTTCTTTATAATAGTTGGTTCCATCGATGGTTTTAGAACCTTTCTTTGCTGCCAGGGTTGGATCGAAATTCCCTCTGGCACCCCGAATTTCTGCTTTAGCTATCTCATTTTGCAAGCGATAGCGAAAAGCAAGGGGATGATAGTGTTTTACCACCGCTAAAAACTCCTGATGTGACAGCTTCAAAGTATCCTGAGCATTGACAGACTGAACAAAACCAATCAAAAATAGAAACACTCCTAGTTTATTTCGCCTTTTCATTATTATTGCTAGTTTTAACTGTATAATAATCTGGTGGGAAGCCATTTATATTTCGCCATAATTCGTACCAGATAGGCACATCGTTTAAGATAGCTATGCCTTGTACCCCTGCTCCCATTTTTATTTGTGGCGGCCAAGGTTTCTCCGTTGGATCTTCTATAACCAATGCCTTGAAAAGACCGTTGACACTGATATTACTTTCAATGGCTACAACTTTGCCCGTAAAGGTGCCGTAGCTTGAGTTTGGCCATCCAGAAAATACGATGGCAGGGAAGCCATCGAAAATACACATTACCTTTTGACCTTCTTTGAGTAAGGGGAGATCAACAGGTTTTACATAAATTTCTACTGCATAATCCACTTGTTTGGGCACAATAATCCCTATGCTTTCAGTGTCTTTAAGGATTTCTCCAATACCGGCTTTGTTTATGGATACCACCTGTCCGTCTTGAGAAGCCAACAAAAAATAAAGTCCTTGCCTTGCTTTATAATTAGCCACTTGATTTTCTAGTTTGGCAATCTCGCCGGTGCTCCCCTCAATTTGCCCCATACTTTGAAATCGCTCACCTTCTGTTTTACTTACTTTCTCTGTATAGTCTTGTATTGCTGCATCCTGCTCTATATTTACCGTCACGATTTCCTGCCTTGTCTGGGCTAGTTTATTTTCAATGGCAGTTTTCTTAGCTAATGTGTTCTGAAAGGAAACACTTCTTTGTTGAAACTGGGTAAGCGAGACCAAACCGTCCTCATACATCTTTTTTTGACGATTATACTGGTCCTCACTTATTTTTAACTCATTATTGGCTGCAACTAGCTCTGCTTCTTCGCCAACAAGCTTATTATTTAATTGGCTAATTTTAACTTTAAGCTGATTTAGCTTTAGCTCTCTTGAGGCATTTAGTGCGCTAAGTTGATTATCAGTTGTTCCAACTTTAGCCCTATAATATTCGCGAACCCCAATTTTTGCCTTTATCTGTTGTTGGGTACGTTCTACCAACAAGGGATCCATGTAATCTTCCTTAATTTCAGCCAATTGTAGTAGCGTGTCACCCTTTTTTACATGATCGCCATTTTTTACGTACCATTTTATAATCCGCCCAGGTATTGGCGAGTTAAGTTGTTGAGGGCGCTGATTTTGGTACAAGGTACTTACGTTACCTCTTACTTTAATATTTTGAGTCCAAGGCAAGATCAATACAACTACACAAAGGGCTAAAAAAATAAAAAACCATTGTTTTACGCTAGAGTCTCTGTTGATGTGATAAATATGCTCTATTGATTTTACTTTCATATTTAATACTAAATTTCAATTTTATCAACTGTACCATTTTGCAGGTGTAATCTCTGGTCTGCAATAGCCTTTAGTGCTGGGGCATCTGAAACGATTACGATTGTAATTCTCTCTTTCAACTCTTTTAAAAAGTTAACCATTTTAAGACAAAACGCTGCATTCATCCCATCTAAAGGATCTTCCATTAACAATAACCGATTATCTCCCAAAAGTGCTCTTAATAGCAATATTTTCTTTTTAGCGCTAAAGGAAATCTCTGTATCGGTTTCGCTTAGCTGAGTGTTAAATCCGTTGGTGAAGCTTCCCGATAAATTATCAAGACCAATAGCTTCAGAAAGCTCAAGTATGTCTTCGGTATTGATATCTTTTCTGCCCAGAAGGATGTTGTCTTGCAATGTGCCCTTGATAATTCTCATATCATCCATATATAGGCCAATATGATCTCTCAAAGACATCTTTTCTAAATTCCTTAATGGAATTTTATCGAAGAGAACAGTACCGCGCGATGGATCATAAAACCCTGCCATCATGTTTATGAGCAGGGATTTTCCTGCGCCAAGGCTCCCGGTTACCAGGGTGATCGTATTTGGCAGAATATTGAAGTTGATATTTGATAAAATTGGCTTCTGGTCATTAAATGAAAATTCAACGTCCTTGAAAGCCAGTTCCATTCCCCCCAACTTAGGTTCTAGTATAATATTCTCTGTATGTTCTTCTGTTAGTTCGGTTACCTTGCCGAGCTTCACTAAGGAGGCCACCACGTCATAATAGCTTTCCAAACTCTTGATCAGTTTTTCTACAGCTGTCATGATGTTCAATACCACAATCTCTGTAGCAATGAATGCTCCGATGTTTAATTTTTGGTTAACCAATAAGTAGGTACCGATGGCGAGCATCACTAAAGTAATTACCACCTTGAAACCGATTATGGTTTTATACTGAAAAACCAATACCTTGAAATGCTTGGTTCGATTTTCGAGATAGGCCATTACTCGCTCATCAGTTCCTGACAGGTGCATCTCTGTTTTCGAGTTGATCTTAAATGTTTTTATCGCCCCAGCAATATCCTCTAGCCATGAGGCTACCTGATATTTCCTGGTACTTTCATCTAGGCTAGATTGGATACCCGAGGCCATGGTAAAGCTGAAGATCATGATTACAATAACAATTACGATTACTCCAAATACCAAAAACCAGGGATGATAGAAAGATAACAAAAGTATCCCAAAGAGAATTTGGATCAATGCCGTTGGAATTTCTAGTAAAATCTTTGAAATACCCTTTTGAAGATTTTGAGTATCAAAGAAACGGTTAACCAATTCTGGTAGGTAATATTTTTTACTGGTTGATAAGTCAATCTTTGGGAGTTTTTCTGCAAATGCAATGGCATACTCCACAAAAATCTTCTGTTGAATTTTTTCAATGATCTGCATTACCTTTACCCTAAAGAAGCCCGCCAGGAAAGTGCCCAAAACCACAAAACCGATGAGTATGTATAGTGAGGTAACCATAGTAGCACCCATCACAAAACTAACGATGGCCTGGATGCCTAAAGGAATACTCAACTGTACCAAGCCACTTAAAATTGCATAAATATAAATAGCCGTTACATCTTTCTTTTCCTTGGTGATATATTTAAACAGTGCCCTACTACTTTTTTTATAATCTTGTTCCTGTGCCATATTCACTTATTTGATTACAGAAAACGCTAAAAAATTCAAATAATCCAGTACATATTTTTTATGTTGAATTTTGGATTTGTTATCAGTTAGTTTTGGAAGGTGCTCGCTAAAGAAATGTTGGTCATGGGCACACTCTAGCAAGGTGCTTGCCAGCGAATTTGGGTAAGCAAATTCGGGGTTGATCAGCAAAATGGTTTGCCCAACAAATTGACATAAACTTTTTAGTGGGCTAAAAACCAGCTCTTGATTGATTTCGTCTACTTCTTTAACTAAGTATGCCTTGCTACTTTCTGAAATAACAATCCCGTAAAGCTTTTCTAAATCATAATCAACAATTTCAGAATTACTTTCGTAGTTATGGGTAATGATGTCCAATATTAATTTTAATTTCAGTACAGGATCGTTTTGCTCTTGTAAACTCATTGTTGCTATAAACTCTAAATAGCACCAATACCAATTTAATATATAGGTTAAAAGCTTATGTTTTGAAGCAAAATAACGATAGATGGTCGCTTCAGTTGAGTTTATCTTCTCTGCTAGTTTTTTAAAGGTAAAGCGTTCAAATCCAACTTCATGAATGAGTTCGATTCCTTTTTCAACAATTATTTTCCCGACTTCCGTATTTTCGGGATCCCGGAGATAAAGGTTTTCATTAATCTTAAACTTCAATAACACACGCATAAAAATTTTTTTTACAAAAATATCATTCGTCTCACATAAAAATGCAAAGCAATTAACATAAATAGTCATCGTATTGCAATTAAATATTTTACTTATTTTAAAAATAGTATTACTATCTTGCCAATTTATTTTTTTATTTTAGATCTTCTCTTCACTTGTTTGCCTATAAAAATGTCTGTCTATTAACTTAAGTTAGGATTAACGTTTTATTACAAAGGGATCAAAATATTACGATTTGGGGCTGGGCTGATGCTGGAGAAGTGATTTCCTTAACATTCAAAAACAAAACATATATTGCAAAAACTCGCACAGATCATCGTTGGACTATAAAAATTCCACCTCAACAAGCTGGAGGCCCATTTAAGATGCTAATCAACAATATTGTGCTTCAAGACCTTCTTATCGGCGATGTTTGGCTATGCGCGGGGCAATCTAACATGGAAGCTGTAATGAGCAGAGCAAATATCAAAGCAAATTATACTCAAATAATCAAAAATAGCAATTTTCCACAAATCAGGCAGTTTACCGTTAAAAGAGCCATGGCATTTAATCCGCTAGCCGATGTCGGTAGTGAAAAAGGCTGGGTCGCAGCAGATTCTACAACCGTGTTAGATTTTTCGGCAGTTGCTTACTTTTTTGCAAAAGAGCTTTATCAAAAATATAAGGTGCCAATAGGCATTATTAATTCAAGTGTGGCCGGCACGCCTATCCAGTCGTGGGTAAATAGCGAAGCTCTAAAAGACACTGCTTTGGTGAATGGAATTCTAAAAGCGGCGCCAAGAAGGGCAGATTTCTTGACTTATAGCTTTAAACGAAGTGTCAACAATTGGGTTTAATTTATCAGATAATAGAAGGTTTAATTTATCGTAACACAAGCACCCATCCTCTTCAAGCTTTAATATGCTTCTTTGGTTCAAAAATTGGAGAAGATCTTTGGAGTAATTTAATAGAATGTAATTTCGATTAGCAAATTCTAAAATGTCTGGCTATTAATTAAATTAGTCATTAACGCTTTATATTTGAATTGAAAACACTTTATTGAGTTACTAAAATTTCAGCTATCTACTCCAACAACCACTTTTTCGCTGTTAAGATTACCTCATCACTTTTAGTATTATTCAAGTCATTCACCACTACATCGGGTATAATCATATCCTTGTAGGGTTTACCTGTTCGGTCAGCTACAAATTGGACTGCTAGCAGCAATTGCGATCCATTTGATAAAAAATAGGTTTGATTGGCTGTCGTATAACCCGCCGAGGATTGTCCAAACGTTTTCACATTTGGTAGTCCAAGAAAGGAGATTGCCGTCATTTCTCCACTGCTTCCCGTCAGTGAGTCAATAAGAACAGCAATTTTAACTTTTGTATTCTCAATTTTATAACTATTGATGGTTGAGGAGTTTAATTTTCCATTTAGGCTGATCCACGGTTGTTTTTTATTTGAATTAGGATCCACGAAGTAACCGACCGTTCCATCCTCAATAAGCGCATTTAGCCCTGCAAGCATAGGCCACATATTTCCTCCTGTGTTATGGCGAAGATCCACAATCCACCCTGAAACCTTTTGCCCAGAATCAATTCTTTTTATTTCTGATCGGATCGTATTGGCAAAGGCTTTATCCTTTACGGCATCAAACGTTAAACATGGGGGAATTTTTACCCATGCAATCCCCTCACCTAGATAGTCGGCTTGAGGAGGAATTGGCAACTGTGTCTCAATAATTTTGGATATGGATTTCTTAGATATAAAAAATGAGTGCTTTTCTCCAGCTTTCCTTAGTTTGTGAGTAAAAAAATCGAATAAAATTTTAGTATCCGTACTATCATTCCCATTTAATTTCAAAGAAGCAGATTCTCGGGCAACTTTATTCCAATCAAGGGAACTGGTGAACATTGAATTCTTTTTAATTAGCTTAAAAATCTCCTTTTTTAGTTTAATTACTTCAGTGCTTGCTAAATTTTTATCCTTCTGGCCATATATAACCAAAGGAGACATTAAAAACAGGAAGAAAATATACTTAATCATTATGTTCAATCAATCTAATTAATAATAAAGTCTAATGGTTTATACAGAGCTTTCATAATTGTAAACCTATTACTGATCTGCGTCTTTTAATTATGATGTATTTTAACACATAAAGGTTGCAAAGCAATATGAAAAAACACCAATCTTAGGGATCAAGCGGAAAAATTGGGGAGTAAAAAAGAAAAGCCTAACTAATTAAAGTAAGGCTTTTAATCTGCTCCCTTTGCTGGGCTCGAACCAGCGACCCTCTGATTAACAGACAGACGCTACCCATTTCTAATAATTTGTTTATCAACTAGTTACAAGCCTTAAAAGAAATCCCGTAATGTATTTGTAACGGTTTTTTTTATGAAGGTAAGAATTTTTTTCGGCACCTAGCTTTCCAATTCCTTAACTTTTGCCATAAGTAAAATTTCGTTCTAAGCCTGGTTACTTGCGATTTATTGTTTTTTCTGACTACTCTTTCAGGAAAGCTGATAGCAAATAGCCATATCGATGGGCTTACCAACAATTGGGGAAGATTCTACATATTGATGGAACACCAGGCTGTGGCCGGGAGTTAAAAGTGAACAAGACTCCTCACGAAGTTATGGCAAAGCTATCTGCCATCATGGACAAAGAATCGAGGCATGTTAAACATCTTCCCACTACTTTTCCATGCCAGCAAGATTCACAAAAACGAAGGTACTCGTTTAACTCATTATCATTATTCCACCGTTTTTTGATAGAAATTGAGATGAGTATTTGATAAACAGTTATAGAACTATTGTGTCTTTTCTAGCAGGCCAGCGATGAAGTAAAGTCTACAGTTGTTTCCTTTCAACCATCAAGAAAAAGGAAGAATACAAGTTATCCTATGAGAGATTTTTGGCTATATTGTAATCACCTACATTTATTGAAATGAAAAACGACAAAACATCACAAAACTACACGTTAAACAGACGTAATTTTGTTACTGGAATTATCCCGGTGATAGCTGGCGCAACAATACCATCCTGGGCTTCGGCGAAGGAGATTCAACAAACCAGAGAAGACAATGACTTTCCAGGACTTATTACGCGAGAGAAAAAGCCATTAAATATGGAGTTTCCATTTCCTACGTTAAAAAACAGGATTACTCCAAATAACCAGTTCTTCATCAGGAGTCATTTTAATATTCCCAATATTGATGCTACAAATTGGGAATTAGAGATTGGCGGCAACACCAATCATGTCATAAAGATCAATCTGAGCGAACTTAAAAAGCTTCCTGCAAAAAAGGTAATGGCTACTATAGAATGTGCCGGAAACGGACGTGCTAACCTCGCCCCAAAAGTGAAGGGTTTAGGATGGGAACAAGGTGGGATCAGCAATGCTGAATGGACAGGAGTACCTTTATCCGTATTGTTAAAGAAGGCTGGCATAAAGGTGGGTACGGTAGACATTATTTTGGAAGGGAATGATGAGGGGATGATTACAGAAGAGCCGAAATCACCAGGAAAAATCAAATTCGCCCGAAGCATTCCGTTAAATATAGCAATGCAGGATCACATCATCATCGCCTATGAAATGAATGGAAAACCATTGAGTGCTGAACATGGTTTCCCGGCAAGGGCAATTATTCCAGGATGGTATGGTATGGCATCTGTGAAATGGCTGATGAAAATTACTGCATCTGAAAAGCCGTTTGATGGCTATTGGCAGACGATTGAATATGCTTACTGGAAGCGTGTTGAAGGACTACCTACCTTGACGCCCGTAACCACTACATTGGTTAAGTCTGAAATATCAAGGCCGGTATTGTTTGAAGCGGTGCCGGCTGGAAAACCTTATCAAGTAAGGGGTGCAGGATGGTCAGGTGATAGTAACCTATCGAAAGTAGAAATAAGCACGGATAAAGGAAATTCATGGCAACCAGCAAAATTAATTGGTCCTGCTATCCCTTTCGCCTGGCAGCTATTTGAATTTGAATGGGTGGTTCCTGCTAAGACTGGAAGATATAGTTTAATGGCTAGAGCGACAGATCAAAATGGCAAAACGCAACCCATGGAGCATGATTTAGACAGAAGAACTTACATGGTTAATTTTATCTCGCCAATTGATGTAGATGTAATATAGCTCAATAAGAACAAATTTCAGGATCTTGCGGTTATCGCATAAGGCTTGTTTGGCATAAACAGTTTATCACAATTAATATTCTACATCAAACCATGATCAGATTCACGTCTATACTTCTACTATTTGCTAGTTTCTCTGCACGAGCACAACATGAACACATGCAAATGGCAACTAAAAAAAATGTCTTCCTTGGGCAAATGGCTCATATGATGATGAAGATGGATGAAATATCAGCTACCACATCTGCAGACAGAGATTTCATACAAATGATGATCCCACATCACCAGGGTGCTATTGATATGGCAGAAGAAGAGATTAAGACCGGAAAAAATAAAGAAATGATTCAGCTAGCTAAAAGTATCAAAGCTGAGCAACAAACCCAGATTCAGCAAATGCGACTCCTGCTCAGCCATCCTGAAGGATTTATCGCTACAGGCAACCAACATCAAAACGCCAACCAGAAGATGATGAAAGTGATGATGGAACAAATGCCTGAAGAAAAACAATTGTCTGATACTGATCTGTCCTTTGCAAGGATAATGCTTCCTCACCATCAGGCTGCCATCGACATGGCTAAAGTTGAGTTGCGGTATGGAAAAAATAAAAATGTAAAAAGACTGGCCGAGAATATTATCTCAGATGAACAGATAGAAATCCAACAAATGAAGACATTTACAAACTCCCATTAACATATGAAAAAGATATCCTTGTTTACGCTATTAATATTCAGTTTTGCCCTACAATCAAAAGCACAATCAATCTATGCCCAAGACAGGGTTTATACAGGCAATCAGATATCTAATACGGTTTCTGTCTTAGATCCCTCAACACAAACGCTATTAGGAAATATTGTTCTTGGTAAACCCCAACCTGATATCTTAAGTCCTCTATATAAGGGACAGGCCCTGGTTCATGGCCTGGGTTATTCCCCTAAAAGGCAATTACTAGCAGCGGTTTCCATTGGATCAAATTCAGTAACCTTTATTTCAACAGCAAAAAATAAAGTTTTAAAAACTGTTTATATCGGACGTTCACCGCATGAGGCAACCTTTAACCCTTCAGGATCACAGGCATGGATATCGGTAAGAGGAGAATCGTATATCAGCGTAATTGATGCAAATAAACTGATTGAAATCAAGCAAATTCCAGTAGCCGACGGCCCGGGAATGGTTGCTTTTACTCCAGATGGAAAATGGGCTTATATTTGTTCCAGCTTTACTGCAGAAGTGGATGTAGTGAATGCAACTTCTTATGCTATTGTAAAGCGTATTCCAGTAGTTAGTCCATTTTCTCCAAATATATTCTGTAGTCCTGATGGGAAATGGATTGCATTGACACATAAGGATGTAGGGAAGATCACTGTCATCAGCACGGAGACAAATACGATACATACAGTACTAAATACAGGTCCAATTACCAACCATGTCACTTTTACTTTAGTTAATGATTCACCTGTGATGCTGGCAACCATTGGCGGAGAAAACAGCTTAAAAGTATTTAGTGTTTCACAAGATTTCAAGCTTACTGATAGCGTTGCGACAGGATCATTGCCACATGGCGTCTGGACTTCGGCAGATGGTAAATTTGCATATGTCGGATTAGAAAATGATGACCAGGTACAAGTGGTTGATCTGGTAAAAATGGCCGTTGTAAAAACCATTGCTATTGGACAATGTCCGCAAGCATTGTTGTACGCCGCTAATGCCAGCCCTGCAAATGCCTCAAAAGAAAATTTAACCCCGCTTAATCTTGCAGACAAAAGTCAGGTGATTAAATTGATGAATAAGGATAATTCAATGTCATCAGGCATGCTAAACGTAAGAAGCGTAGGCTTGACTGATCTTGTCCAACAGGACTTTAAAAAACTCGAGCCAAATACTTCGTATACTTTAGCGTTAACCAACTCCTCAAATGATACGTTTAACGCAGATTATGTCATCAATTCTTTTAAGACCGATGAAAAAGGAGCTTTTAGCGGTCAATCCTCGGGGATAATTAAGAGTGTAGGAACAGGTGGCGCCGATTATAAACATGTGGTTCTTATTGATGATCTTTCAAAAAAGCTGGTGATGATCAGTAACTAATGTATTTTAAACCAAAGATATAACTGCCCATAATGCAGCACTTGAAATTACTATCCATAAAATTACGCCTTGTAACAGTGGCATTATCCCCACTGCTTTCAAGATAGTAAATGAGAGTCCGCTTCCTATCAGGAACAAGGTTAAAGTTAAGCCTGCTTTTGCTAATGCTACAAAGTAGGGCGCAAAAGGCTTAATAAAAGGTAAGTAGGTGTTTGCGATCATTGCCAGGATAAATAGCCCTATAAAATAGGGTATACTAACTTTGCTATTGTTGCTTTTGAACAGGAAAGATGTACCAAACGCTACGGGAACAATCCATAGTGCTCTGGCTAACTTAACAGTTGTGGCTATCTGTAGTGCTTGTTCACCATATTTACTGGCTGCCCCAACAACAGAACTGGTATCGTGAATAGCAATGGCACACCACATACCAAATTGTGACTGTGACAAGTTAAGCGCATGTCCGATAGCGGGGAAAAGAAATAAGGCCACCGAGTTGAGTATAAAAACAGTACCCATTGCAACGGAGATCTGTTTTTCTTCTGCGTTCATTACAGGCGACAATGCAGCAATAGCACTTCCACCACAGATCGCCGTTCCAGCTGATATCAAAAAAGATGTTTTACGTTCTATTTTAAATACTTTTCCCAGGATAAAACCAATGATAAGCACTCCGAAAATAGAAACTACGGTAAACAGTACGCCTTCTTTTCCTGCTTTCATTGCACTGAATACATTCATTCCAAATCCTAGCCCGACAACAGAAATTTTTAGCAGCAGGTTTGTGGCCTTGTGATTTAAATGCAGATAGGGATGTTCCATTAGTTGCGCCAATACTAATCCTAGCAATAAGGCTAAAGGAGGCGACATAAATGGAAAGAGGCACAGCAAAACTGCCAGGATGAAGATAATTTTACGGGTGTTTAAATTTAAGTTTAGCAGGTTACCCGCCTTTATTTTAGAAGAATTTGAATTGTCTTTGATTTGTGTCATAATTTTGATTGTCTTTATTTTCTAATTCAAAGATCCATAACTAATAAACCCCGATCAAATCATTAAAACTTATCTTCCATAACTTCATGTTATAGAAGATAAGTTTTTAGACATTATTTATTCCCAACCCCATTTTTTGAAAATGAGATGTCCTTTATCGGATTGCATAAACTTGATAAAATCCTCAGTTTCCGACTTATGCGTACCAGTGCTACCCCTCACTACAGGTGTACCTCTATAGACTGTTTGTGTAACAGGAATCCTAACCATTGAGGTGAGGTCTGGTAAACGGTTATGCCAGGAGCCAAATGTTATCCAGGCATCATATTGAGGATCATTTTTCCATGCAGCAATACCCAATGCCGAATTTGCAAATGTACCTGCTATACGCTGCTGTATGTTTGCAATCAGATCTTGTCGACCTGCCAAATCTTCCCAAAGCCCCATTTGCCCAGCCCCATTCACATCAAGAATTTTCACACCTGGTTTACAGAGATCGCCCAGATTTTTGATGTTTTTAGGATTGCCGGGCCGTACCAGGATCGCTGCCGCACGTTTATATAACTCTGTCCGAGAGTTCGCCACTATCATGTTTGGGTGGTCAGACATGAATTTTGAAAGCATGTATTCTGCTCCTCCAAAGAACAGATCTGCATGTTTCATTGCATCCGGCATCCATTCATTATCTGGCCCGGCAGTGACTTTAATTACGATATCATGCTGCTTTCCAAAAACCTTCGCACATTCATTGATCGGTCCGAGCGGCCCACCGGGACCATAGACATATAAAGTATCGTTTGGGATTTGTGCATTCCCAATGGTCACTACAGCAACGACTGACAATATGGTTAAAAATATATTTTTCATTGTGTTTATGTTTAAGGTAAATCAAAACCAAACTTTTTGTAGATGGCAGCAGCCTGCGGACTGATCAAAAAATCCATAAAATCTTTTGCAGCGGCCGGATGTGGCGCATCTTTTAACTGTCCCGCTATATATTGCGCATGGATATTCTCTTTTTCAGGAATTTCAATGAGCTCAACAGGATGGCCAATCATTTTCTGATAGTAGGCCTCAGTATACCATACTGGAGCGGCGTCACTTTCGTTGTATAGGATCCTCATTGGTGATTGGCGATGATGGATCATGGTAAGATAAGTAGTCTTATCTTTAACTTTATCTTCCATGATGGTAGATTTTAATGTTTCCCCTCCAGCTTTCACATAGGCTTCTTCAATACGTTTACCGATCCCTTCATTCTCTGGATTGGGCATACTGATCCTCAGCTCTTTATTTGCTAAATCTTTGAGTGACTTCAATGCCTTCGGATTTCCCTTTTGGACCATGATTGCCAACCTGTTTCTAGCATATAAAGTCGTTTTGCTAAACCATTCAGGGGTCATGTCTATCCGGTTCTTACCAGCTGTATAAACATCCGGCTTTAAGGTAATTCTCATGTTGCCCACCACAATGCTACCGGTTTTTATTTGTTGGGCTAAAATGCCTGGGGGAAGCGTTTCGGCAAATACCCGCTGATAATGTGGATATGACTTTTTAAAGGCTGCAATTAATTCGTCAATGCACATAAACTGGTTACCGGCAAAGAAAACCACCAGTTGGGGATCATTAATGTCTCCAAAAAGATCAGGCACATTGTCTACTCCAGGTACTGTGAACTGAACTTTACTTTCAGGTGGAGTATTCCAGGGCGGATCAAAGCGATGATCCTGGGCCTTAACATTTCCACAAAGCAATAAAAATGCAACTGTGGCTAAAAAGGTGTGATTTATATATTTCATGATTTTCTAATTATTTGGTTTAAGGATGTACAACTGCCCATCCCTGATATTGACGGATGATGATTTCACCATTGCCGCTGGGTACATAACTGATAAAATCAAATAAGGTATTTTTTTCGATTTTCCTTTCTCTGACGGTATTTTCACATTGTGCAAGAATTACTCCTCTGGATTGCAGTTCTAACAATGTTTTTTCAAAAGATCCGTTCTTCTGGTAAACAGCTACGCCATCTCCAAAGGCAATAAGTTCTGCATTGATTTTCCCTTTTAACCTGGGATCGTCGAGTGCATTTTTTAGGTTTCGAAGTGTTCCTGCAATCTTTTTCTCATCACCGTTATTGATTACATACAGTGCCTTATAATTTTTCAGGGTGGCTTTTGCCCCTGTAAAATTAGCAGGTGTAGCTTGGGCAAAAGTGGCCGAGGTTGCTGCGATCAGCAAAAATAATGTACAGATTAAGGTTATTTTTTTCATGATTTTAGATTTTGATGATTTATTTAGTTGTTAGTTTTACTTGTTTTTCGGAGGTTACAATTGGTGCAAATGGACCATACTTATGTTGATTTTCAGAAAATTTGTCGGCATATGGTCCGTATGGCGCATCAAAAGGTTTTTTTAACAAATCAGGGTAATCTTTTCCCTGATCTTTATGTGGTCTTGGCTGTGAGTTCACAAAAGCAGCGAGATCCCAGGCCTCCTCATCACTTAACTGCGCATCTCCATATCTGGCACCATATGGCATATTGTTCTTTACGAACCCCGCAAAGTTACTGAGTCTATACATCCCTGCGCCATCATTGTAGCTGTGTTTGCCCCATAATGGCGGATAAACATAAGTTAGTTTGTCTTCATCGAGTATTCCCTCACCATTTGCACCATGACAACTTTGACATTTACTGGTATATAAAATCGCTCCATGTTTGACATTCGCTGCCCTATCCAGGAATTTTAATTTTTCGGTTCCCGTTCCAAACACTTTCTCCCCTTTTTTTACACCTGTTCCAAGCCATTTCATATAAGCCAGCATTGCCTGTATCTCTTTACTAGATTCGTCTGGTACTTTGCCTGCAAGACTTCGATTGAAGCACTCTGCAATACGTGCCGATGCAGGTTCAACCTTTCCTGATCTGCCACTCATTTTAGGAAAACTGGAAATAAAACCAGCATAATTATTTCCGAACAGTTTGGTTCCACCCTCGAGGTGACAATTCTGACAATTCATACCATTTGTAATACGGGCTATGGATCCATTTGGCCCAAAATATTTGCTCGTATGTGCTATTAATTCTTTGCCATACCTGATCATCTGGCCGTACTTGGTGTCCGCCGGAATCGTATTTTCATCAGGCGCTTTCCAGGCATCAGCAGGTACAACCTGGCTTTTGACGTTAACAGCAGCTATACCGGTTTCCACATCCTGTTTGGTTTTTGCTGTCACTACATCTGGCTGCCCATTAAAAAATAAAGTGCAGATGAAAATGGTTCCACAAGCAACAAATAGAAACGCAATGATAGCCGTTGTCCTGGCTGTATATATAAGTGCTTGTCTGATTTCTTTTTCTGTTGATTCCTTATTCATAACCAATATTTTTCTGTTACAAATGTGCATTTATTCTACTCATCAGAAAAAGCATAAAAAGTTATTGATGATAACGTAAGGTTATGATGTCAGTACCCGTTGAAACAAATTGTTTGTATCTTAGGTTATCTACTAAAACCGTGTATGATAGATTTCCGTTTGCAAGTATTTTATGCTGTCGCTAAAAGGCTGAATTTTACAAAGGCCTCGGCAGAGTTATTTATCAGTCAGCCTGCTGTAACCAAACACATTAAAGAATTAGAGCAGGAGTTCAAAATGTCATTATTTGAACGCAGTGGAAACAAAAAAATCAGCCTCACCCCAGCCGGCGAATTATTGTTGCATTACGCAGAACAGATTTTTGGAACTTACCGGGAACTGGAATATGATATGAATCTACTTACTAAACAGCATAAAGGAATATTGAGGATTGGTGCCAGCAGTACTGTGGCACAATATATCATTCCACCTGTATTGGCACAGTTTCACAATAAGTTTAAGGATATACAAATTCAACTGGTTACCGGAAACACAGAAGATGTAGAGCAGCGTTTGATTGCTAAGGAAATAGATTTTGGAATCATTGAAGGCATCTCCCGGAACCCACAGATTAAATACGAACAATATCTAAAAGACGAGCTGGTGCTGGTGTGTTCTGGTCACAATTATGCCATGAAAAAGGAAATGATCAAACCGAATGAGTTGAAGGATTATGATTTATTACTTCGTGAACCTGGTTCTGGTACACTAGATGTTATTGCATATGCTTTAAAAGCACACCAGATAAAGGTGGGGGACTTAAATATAGAAATGCAGTTAGGTAGTACCGAAAGCATTAAATCCTATTTGATTCACAGCAAATGCCTGGCTTTTTTATCTATCCACTCCATATTGAAAGAGCTCAAGAATAATGAATGCCGCATCATAGATATCAAGGATATGGTTATCGAAAGGCCGTTTCATTTCATTCAGCTTCATGGTCAGCAGGACGCTCTGGCGGAACTATTTATGCGCTTCGCTAAAAGCTACAACTATAATGTATAGTGTTACCGAAATTTCGAGGCAATATCAGCCAGCTAAAGTGCTGCTGCTCTTTGTTTCTGAAGCTCCTGGAGGTGACGATAAACATTTTTACCTGGGAAATACTAATCTGTTTCGAACAATTTATCTTGCATTTAGTGAGGTATTTGGCGATTTTAAATCTGTAGAAGATTTTTTGCAGTTCTTTAAAGGCACGGGATGCTTTTTGGAACATCTAACTTGTACACCTATTGATAAATCGTCAGTTAAAATCAGAAAAAACCAGAGGCAGGGGGGAATAGAGCAATTAGCTCATAAAATCAGAACATATCAACCCCGATTAATCATGATCCTAATGAAAAGCATTGAACAAGAGGTTAAAGAATCTATTGACCTATCAGGCTTATCGTTTATCGAAGAAATTGCAGTTACCTGCTATCCTGCCGGCACTGAATCAAACAGGCTTACTTGCATCCGGGATACCAGGGTTATCATCTCCAAACTGGCATCGATATTGACATAACATGCAAATATATTGCTGTAATATACCGATACAGAACAAGATGAAAATTCAAGATCAGGAAAACACCAAACAGCATGCAGGAGACCATTTGGCTAATGAAAGAACATTTTTGGCCTGGATCAGAACCAGTATTGGTATCATGGGATTTGGCTTCGTGGTGATGAAATTCTCGCTATTTATCAAGCAGATCAGTGCCGCACTGGGGAGTAAAGTGCCCCTGCACCAAACCGGAGATTCCCGCATTATCGGGATTTTTCTAGTTGCCCTGGGAGCAATTACTATCATTTGTTCTTACTTAAGATATAATTCAACGAAAGAACAATTGAATCAGGGGGTGTATTACCATTCAACACTTTTTGTTAAAGTTTTAACCGCTTTAGTTTTCATAGCTAGTATACTTTTACTGCTCTACCTTATTAAAACAACATAGGCAGTTAAATCATCTGTACTTGATGCTTTAGAAAAGAGAGGAAGGAAAGCGGTCGATATAGCGTTGTTTTTTGATATAAATTGCTGATTGCATTGGTCAAGGATCTTATAAAAATTTCACCTCTTTATGATAATCCACAGGAACAGGATAAGTCAATATTTTATGTTCCCGTAAATATTTTGGGTACCGCAATACGCTGTGAAGAATATATACCTGAATGGCCACTGAAAAAATAGGCTGTAAAACAGGCTACCGCAAAAAACATGGTGTATTCACTACCAAAAAGTTCTATACCCATAATCGTACAGGCAAGGGGTGTATTCGTTGCACCAGCAAAAACAGCAATAAATCCAAGGGCAGCAAACAAACTAACTGGAGCATTTAATAAGGTCGAAAGTGCATTGCCTAATGTTGCGCCAATATAAAACAAAGGCGTTACCTCACCACCTTTAAATCCAGTTCCTAATGTTAAAGTTGTGTAAATGGTCTTCCATAACCAGCTCCAAGTATCTGCTCCACCAGGCTGAAAAGCAGAGGGAATTGTAACGGCTCCTTGGTATTCGCTATCCACGCCCAAACTTAAGTAATCCGGTTTCCCGATGGCGTAAGTCAAGCCTATAATAATCAGACCACCGATAACAGGAATAAGCCACTGGATCTTACATACTTTAGAAAAAAAGGCCTTGATCTCATGCACCATTACAGCAAACAGGTAGCTGGCCAGACCAAACAATGTGGATGCTAGAATAACCTTACTAAGCAGGAGTAGGTTTACCGGCAGGTATTCAGATAGAAAGTAGGCACTTTTCTCTATGAGATCGATGTGATAAGCGGTATGATGGATGCCCCAGGCAGAGACAGTAAGATCACCAAGCACGCTGGCAATTAATGCGGGAAGTAAAGCCTTGTACTCTATTCTTCCAATGGCCAGAACTTCCATTGCAAATATGGCACCGGTGAGCGGTGTTCCGAACACCGCCCCAAACCCGGCTGCAATTCCCGCGGTAAGGAGCATCTTGGTGTCTACCTCATTTAGCTTAAACCAGCGGCTAAACATTCCTGCGATGCTTCCTCCGATTTGTACCGCGGTTCCCTCTCTTCCAGCCGATCCGCCAAACAAATGGGTAATCACTGTAGTTATTAAGATTACTGGCGCCATCTGCCTGGGCACTCCACCACCCGGCCTATGGATTTCATCCATGATCAGGTTATTTCCTTTTTCTGAGGACCTACCAACTGACTGATAAATCAGGTGGATCACAATACCTGCTAAAGGTAGCAGAAAAATGAGACAGGTATGCTGAAAGCGAAAGTGAATGGCCCAGCCTAGCAGCCAAAGGAACAAGGCAACCATACTTCCTATTGCAATGGCAACAGGAAGTATAAGCAGCGTCCATCGAACCGCATATTTAAAAACCGAAAGGTGTTCAAATAAAAATTTATTATGTTTCATTGTAGGTTAGCGGCTGATTTATAATTTTTTATAAAAAGTATTGATTCCTGCAAATGATGCCCTATCACCAAGTTCTTCTTCTATCCGAAGCAACTGGTTAAATTTAGATACCCTTTCAGAGCGGCAGCCACTTCCTGTTTTGATGTGCCCCGCACCGGTAGCGACAACCAGATCCGCAATTGTCGTGTCTTCAGTTTCACCACTGCGGTGAGAAATAAAGCAATTGTAACCGTTTTTTTGGGCTAGTTCTACGGCCTTTAGCGTTTCGGAAACTGTACCGATCTGGTTCAATTTAATCAGTACGCTGTTTGCAATGCCCTGGTCGATTCCCTGCTGGATAATACTCGGGTTGGTGCAGAATATATCATCTCCAACCAATTCCACTTTGTCTCCCAAAAGGCTGGTCAGCTTTTTCCATCCCTCCCAATCGTTTTCGCCCAACCCGTCTTCCAACAGGATAATTGGGTACTCTTTTAACCATCCTTCCCAAAAGCCAATCATTTCATCTGTTGTGATCCGTTCTTTAGAACTTTTATAAAATTCATATTTTCCATTATTCCACATTTCGCTGGTCGCTGGGTCAAGACAAAGGGAAATATCCTTGCCTGGAGCAAAACCGGCAATATGTATCGCTTCCATGATGATTTGGACGGCTTCCTCATTAGAACTCAGATTTGGCGCAAACCCACCTTCGTCACCAACTCCGGTATAATAGCCTTTCGCTTTTAGCAGACTTCTCAAGGAATGAAAAACAGCTTCGCCCATACGGATACTTTCCTTAAACGAGGGGGCGTTATGAGGGGCAATCATAAATTCCTGAAAATCGATGTTGTTATCAGAATGCCTTCCCCCATTAATGACATTCATGCACGGTACGGGCATTACGTAACCTTCCCTTTCCACTAGCTGCCTATACAAGGGAATCCCTTTTGCAACGGCCGAAGCCCGGGCGAAGGCGATTGAGGCCGCAAGCATCGCATTTGCGCCGAGCCTTGATTTATTCTCGGTTCCATCCAGACCAATTATATGATCATCGAAGGCCTGCTGACCCTCAAAGGATAAGCCGGTGACTGATTTGCCGACTTCGACGTTAATCCCTTTTACTGCTTTTTCCACGCCTTTACCATTATAGCGCTCTGGATCACCATCTCTAAGCTCTACGGCTTCTTTTTCACCCGTACTTGCCCCGGATGGAGAAATACCCCTTGCTGTTGTTCCGTTAAGAGTGACTTCTACTTCTACTGTCGGATTGCCCCTGGAATCCAAAATTTCACGGGCATGAATTTTAGTTAATTTCATAGTTTTTTGTTTTATATTGATTTTTAGTATTTCGGTTGCTTACAAATAATTGAGTTTCTCAAAAGATCAAAACCAGTGTTCCCCCAATGATCAGTAGGGCACCAAAGAATACTTTCAGGGTAAGAGCTTCTTTCAGGAACACCATTGCAAGTATAATAGTTAGGGCAACACTCAACTTATCAACAGGGGCGACCTGGGACACTTTCCCGATCTGCAAAGCCTTGTAGTAGAATATCCAGGACAAGCCGGTGGCAAGGCCAGATAAAAAAAGAAATAGCAGGTTATGCTTTGACAGTTCCGTAATTCCTTTAAGTTCGCCTCTGGCCATTACGATCCCCCAGGCTACAATCAGTATTACCACCGTTCGTATGGCAGTAGCCAAATCAGAATTGACATTGGTTACGCCGACTTTTGCAAAGATGGCCGTAAGGGAAGCAAAGAAAGCTGATAATAGCGCGTAGATCCACCACATAGTTTTATGTTAATTTTCCGTTATTGAATAATTCCAAAGTAAATGAGTACAAGAACCGTTGCTCCGGCAATGATCCGGTAAATGCCGAACCAGCGGAAAGAATGCTTTTGAAGATAGGTGATGAAAGAGCGGATGGCCATCCATACATCCCACCCGCACCTGCTTTACTTAAATGAATGATCGTAGTTAGATTCGGTTCATGGGAAGGGCGTAGACGCTTAACGGTGTTTTTAATCAGTCCTGAAGCAATCTGATCTGCACTAGCAACTAGTAGCGCAATGGTAATAAGAACCTGCCAAATTTTTTTGCAGAAATTCTGGAAGAGGCAATAAATAATGAAGGCATAAAAAGGAAGCCAAAAACGCTTATCACTGGCCCAGTACATGATCGTATCCCAGAATGCATTATGGTGCTGATTTATCCACAAGAACCATTCAGTTTCAACCGGCAGGACCATTGCTAACACTGATCTCACTTTGGCAGACAGACAAAGTAAGACAAGCGCAATTAAGATAGCTGCCAGCAATAAGAGTTGAGAATTTATTTTTAATTTTTTCACCTACAATACTTTGACCGGCAGATTTTATTACCTGCTGGAATTTCTATTGTAGGCGCCATCAGCTTTTGAAAAAAGCGGTTGAATCGGAAGGACACCATTTCCGTATTGCAAATATAATACTAATAAAATGATGTGCAAAATCTTAAAGTAGGTGTTGAGAATTTAATTTATCACTATTCCTCCTTATTTGAATACGAGAACCAGTTTCTTATTCTTCTACCGTTTAAACAAGCATCATATCACGGGATTAAAGCTTTTCTTAAACAAAATGAAACCGCCTGGAAATAAACATGTTATCTATATAGGAATTTTTTTTATAACCCTAAAAAATTAAAGTTATGGGATACCATGAATGGAAAAACTGTATTGATGCATGCTTAAAGTGTGCTTCAATTTGCAATCATTGTGCAAGTTCATGCACTCAGGAAGAAGACGTGAAAATGATGGCGCGGTGTATTGAGCTTGATATGCAATGTGCAGCCATCTGCTACTCTGCCGCTCAATTGATGAGTATGGGTAGCTCTTTTGCTCAAGACATTTGCCGTATTTGCGCAGATATTTGCCAGCAATGCGGAGATGAGTGTAGTAATCATCATACCCAGCATTGTCAGGAATGTGCAGATGCTTGTAAGGCTTGTGCGGAAGAATGCAGAAGAATGACAGGAGTAGCTGCTTAAGATGCCAATCACCGTGAGCATTAATTGATTAAGGGCAGCATTCTAGTTGCCCTTTCATTTTTATAAATAGGCAAATTTATTCCATTCATTTTATTTTCATTATTCCCTCATTAATTGATAATCTATTAGGGCAGGAAATATTTGGGTTTTATCTCATAAATGACTTTCTAAAAGTTATTTACCTTAGAGCTGATTATCATAAACCCATTCCATTATTCAAATCAGAATTTTAGTTTTTGATGATGAGTTTTTGATAATTTTAGGTTACAAAAAAACGAAGGTTTAACTGTATTCTCAAAAAAATAGAATGATGGATTGTCCAGGCATTCCGATGACCTTCACGGCATAATGGATACACAATATGGTGAGCAAAGAAATTGATATTAGCAACTTGACCATTATTATTTAGAACACTACGCCAGATCTTATGCGATAAGAGTGTGCGCTATGTTAATCACAGTCCGTCGGAGATAAGCCTTATTACTCCAGAAAAAGTAATGAAAGAGTGGGAAATGATTAAAAGGCAATGCAAGAGACGATAACAACCGAATTCATTAATTGACTAATTAATCGAACGAATTAGGGAACTGCATGTAGGTTAAGGAATTAAGTGTATAAGCAAATCTCAAATCTATCCGATTAACAGACGAAAGCTACCCATTCCTATAATATGTTTATCAATTAGTTACAAGCCTTCAAAGAAATCCATTAGTTTATTTGTAACGGTTTTAATTTTGTTAATTAAAAATATGGCTTTTTATTGAAGAATAATAAAACATTCCATAACCTATATCTCTATCGAAGTATTGATCTTTAGTTTTGCACTCAGATCATGGAAATAACTTGGGGACCAAATTTCAAGTACCCTTGGGTCCTTTATAAATCTAGATATGTCGGCTTTGACAAAGTCCATTTTAACATATTCAATCTTTTCGCTCAACAATTTCCTGAACTCCTCTTCGCTTATGGTCTCTTTTTTCCAGTCACCGCTATCTATCGCCCTTAGCAAGAAATGATCGAGATTGAGAGGATATCCTTTTTTGATATACCATTCCATATCATACCAGTCACGCCCCTTTACATTCGTGCCCCACTTGCGAAAAAGCAATGCATGCATCTTGCCGGCAAAAAGGTCGGGAAGCGACAGGCATTTCACGTAAAACGAAAAAGGCTTGAGCAACAACTTTTCTTCGGTAGAGAAACCCAATGGCGGTTCTTTATCCACTTCTATCTTGATCTTGATACTGGCCACTTCCTTGATACCATTTTGTGGGATGACACCTTCGAGCACAAGTTCCCTCCAAATAGTTTCCGATTTTAGAAAGGCAGAGTTGATATTGCTCTTCACCGTCTTCTGTTTTTCCGAAATAGATACCTGCATCCCAAGTGCAGCGAACTCATTTATGATAGCATCCTGGTATTTTTCCAGCGAAAAATCCGGGTCAACGGCAAGTAGCGAAAAATCCAGGTCCTCTGAAAAGCGGTCTAGCCCGTAGAATATCCTGAGCGCAGTTCCGCCATAGAATGCCGCCTTTTCAAAAAAACCTGCACGGTTAAGTCCTGCCAGAGTAATCTCCTGCATGATTTCCCTCAATGCATCTTTGGCTTCCTCCCTGTTTGCGGGATGATAACCTTCGAGCCATTCCTTTATCATATTTTTTCTATCATTTTGATTAACATTTCAAGGCTTTCCCTTTTGGGTGCATTTTCAAGCCAGCTTAACATCGCATTTAGATCAAACTTAGCTAGATCTTCTTCCTCCATTCTCAGGTTTCCAAAAACATAGTCCCTTGCAGCAGACTGGCTCCTTAAGGTTATGCCTGCTGTTGTAGCTATTTTATCGCATAGTGCCTTTTCGGGGATTGCAATTATGGCTTGCTGGTCTTTAGACAGGTTCACGGTAGCAAGACCGAATGCATAAAAAGGCAGTTGCAGGTTGGTATAGGTATATAGTCCTATGCTGGTCTGATATTTTCTCGATGATTTTGTGGTCATTGACGTTACCGCAAAGACCTTCTCTGGAATTAGTCCGTAATGCGCGAGCGCACTTTCCATTGAAAGGTAGCTTGGTCCGAGAATATGGTTGGCGAGCAGTGCGCTTTCAGGTCGTTCGGTTCCAAGGGATCGACCAGCTATATAAAGTCCTTTTTTTATAGGTTCGATCAGGCCATCTGCTTTTAAAGATAATATCTTATCATTTGGTCTTCTGTAGTCTTTCAAAAGGCTAGCTAGGAGTTGGTGGGTTAGCGGTTGACTAGATATGTCTTTTAATGCTGTTCGAATATCCATTGTAAAATATAAATAAGATAAACGGTTAATTTTCGTTTATCCTATTCCAAAACTACATAAAATAATCGAATACGCAAAATTAACATAAGATAAACGACTTATATTCGTTTATCTTATGTTAATTCAATAATTGTGATGAATTCATAAAAAGAAGCAATTATAGCATTATACAGCACATGTAAAATGAAAGCATAAAAAGATCTCTAGCAAGCTCTGCTCTACTATTACATTTAGGAGTACAATCCCTAATATCCTTAATCGTTTTCACTTGGGTGTTTCTCTTTTTTGTTTGTGGTGCATCAACAATCTTGAACTCTTCAAAGGGATAATGTTCAATCCTTATTATTCCCAAACTTTTTCTATTGTATCTTTTGCGTGCATGATTAAAAAGCCCACGCAAATCACGCATATAATTGTGGACGCTGGAATCTGTCAATGCTTTTTGCACAGTAGTGACTAGATCATTAAATTGATTTAATCTTTTAATAATCCGCTCAGTTCGGAGAAACCTTTCCCAGTCGTAAAGCATGTCTAAATTAATCTCGTCAACAAGCACTTTTTCCCTTTTGAAAAAATCAACTATGCTATTCTTGACTGTATTGAAATTGGCTGCACTCTTATCTTTTTTTCCGTCTTTAAGCTCTTTAACATATTCATTACAGAATTTAATGAAGTCAATATCTTCATCATGTTTGGTTAAATAATTTTTGAGTTCATCAGAGTTGAATAACTTCAATCGATTGCCCAAACTGCTTATCGCTATCCTGTAATCGTCAAGTTGTGCATTTATCAACTTGTTTATAAAAGGACCCTTAATAATGAGTTCTGTTTTGTTTTTTGGATGTTTTTTTACTTGTTTTTCAGACACAATATTCTGTATCTATGAATCTGAATTTGTCTTTATGGAACACTCTAATCTTTACATTGTAAGTTCCATCATTTTTGTAATGGTGTACGAAAACTTTTGCATCTACTGTTGCCATTTTTTAATTTAAAAATTGCGTTTACGGATACCGGAAGCCCTACATCATGTGAATTTTCTTGTAAGATATTTGTAACGATTTTTCGAGAAGTTTAACATTTTTTGGTGTAAAACTTGACGAATAACAACAATTGAGAAACTGTTCGATTGGGTAGGAGAATTCCTATATGCAAACAAAAACCCCATTCTATTGCTAGAAAGGGGTTTTTTTTGCGATTTTCGGACTTGAAAATCTGAGCTCCCTCTGCTGGGCTCGAACCAGCGACCCTCTGATTAATCCCGCATGTGCGGGACTCTAACCAGCTGAGCTAAAAAACCCGTCAGCGGTTCGCCGCCAATCATTCTTTCAATCAATTTCCTGTTCTTTTGCTTTTTGATGAACCTCTCAATACGCACGGCATCACTCTCGTTCGATCCACAGGAAAAAACAGCTTTTAATTCCCAAGGTCTATGCTTTGAAGTGAAGGTCGCAAATTCCGAGTTATTGTGTTCGGTCAGCCGACGCTCGAAATCGTTCGTGTAGCCAACATAGTAAATGTCGGAACTATCAGAATATAATATGTAAATATAAAAAGCCATGTAACGCAAAAAACCCCCACAATTGTGGGGGTTTTGGCTCCCTCTGCTGGGCTCGAACCAGCGACCCTCTGATTAACAGACAAACGCTATCCATTTATAATAATTTGTTTATCAATTAGTTACGACCTTTCAAAGAAATGCTGTAATGTATTTGTAACGGTTTTTTTTATAAACTCAAATTTAATTTTTTTTTCTAATACATCGTTCTAGCATTTAATTTTTTTCAAAAACCAACATAAATACTACACAAAATTGGGAGCAAGAAAATAACTTGAATATATATTCAAAGGAAAGAATACCAAATGTTCAAATTGACCTATGGTGTTAAAATGGAGTCACTAAAGCATTACGGGCTATACTTTATTGCTTGTACACATATCTAACTAATGAAAACTTAACAGAAAAACTTATGAACCATCAAAAATCCTTTACCAGACAATTTAGATGGAGATATCGGAGTGGATATTTCATCAACCGCGAGCTCTAAATGCTGTTTTTGATGCTCTAAAAGGGGTTTTTTATCGCTCATTGGGTGATTTGGCAGAGTTTTGGCAGAGTTTTCAATATTAAAAATCATCAAAAATCTGCATTAACAGGTATTTTAGCAGATTTTTTATAAATTTTCGCGTTATCTAATTTACGAATAATAAGCGTAGATAAAAATAATAAAACCACTTCAAAAAACCTCCCATAACCTTTTAAATAGCTATTTTCGTTGTGGAGAATAAAACATTTATTACAAATAAAATATGTACAATTATCCACCCTCCTTTAAAGCTGGCTTGGCTGAGTCCTGACTGAGTAGTCATTTTTATTTTAACATAAAATATTGATTACAAGTAAGTTATATATTTTAGTGTAGAATACCTTATTTACCACTGTTCTTAAAACGCGCAAATTCTGAGGGGCTTACCCGATACCTTGCAAAATTACCCTCGTGCAGTGAGGTGATCTCATTTTCCACTGAGCTAATAAATTGCCCCCTATCTTGTTCGGGAATAGCTTCTGCGGCGGCATTTATATGATCCAACATATTTTTATTACTCTCCGCTTTCAGTATGATGGAAGTAATAAGCTGTCTGATCGGTATTCGGTACTTTAGTTTGAAAGCATCGGGTTCACCTAAAGATTGCCTGATCACTTTATATTGGGCAGCTGAACGCTCATAGGACCAGATGAACACATCCTTCAAAAGACTGATGTCATTTTGTTCGTATATGGACATCATGCCCTGAAAGTATATGTCTTCCGGTACATCGATGAAGGATAGTGGCGATAGATTCTTTTTTATAAGCGGTATGTTTGCTGCTAATCTGGAAACGCGCTTGTTAACATCATCGAAGGGCTGTAGGTATGGCAGGTGGACCATCAAGAAAAAAGACTGCTCAAACGGGTCTTCGATTTGCTCCACTTTTTCCAGAATGAGATCAAAGTATTCCTCGACTAGCTGTGGGATCGCCAAGGGGGTAAATGTAGAGCCGGTAATGCCAACTGCCATCGACCTTAACCTGCCTGCTGCCTCTGGATCTGGAAGCAAGTTATTGGCCAGCATCGCATGTATATTGAGCAAGGTATAGCGGTTATATCCGATTTCATCAGTTATTTGGACAATGAACTCTATTGCATCTTTATGGTTCAATATCATCTGTGCTTCCTTACCAGATTTTTCGCTGTCCGCCTCTCCAAATTCAATCAAGCGCTGTGTATCCAACAAACTATAGGTATTTCCTTCCAAACGGCTGGAATTCCATGACAGATCTATCAACAAGCGGTTAAGTATCTGCTGGGCATATGTCCCGGCCGGTTGTTCTATTTGGGTATCACCAATTTCGGCGAGGTGTTTTCTTTCCTTTACAGTAAGATAGCTGTCTATGTTAGGGCGGTAGGATTTTAGAAAATCCTGTTGATAGCCTACCGGAACCCTTTTTTGGATAGGGGCAGTAACCATTGCCAACGCCTTTTTACCTCCTTCTGATAAGGGAATGAGTGATTCCGAATGTTTCTCTGGCTTTTCAGCGGCGGTTCGAATATCTTTCTGTACAAAACTATACATTGTAGCCCTGGCAGCCCCACTGATTTCTATCAACCCCACGTCCGCCAATTTCTTTAGCCAACGTTGCAAGGTTCTTGTAGTAACTCCGGTCTCCAGACCTGCATGGATATCGTCAATTCCGACTCCATCCGGAAATTTTGATATAATCTGTACTATCTGTTGTTCCCGTTCTTCGTTCATATCGCGACAATTTCGAAGTATTGCGACAAATATAAATATTTTTTTGTCGCGATACAATATATTGCGACAAAAACAAAGCGGATTTGTCGCAATATATTGTATTGCGACAAATCTTCACCATTGTTGGTGACAGATTGATTTCTGCATCTTTTGACCCATCATTAATCCGTTCAATATTTCTTTCCCCAGATGAGAATTGTGCAATGATCACAACAGACAATCTATTGATTGGCATCTAGAAGATATCTTATCCCTGAATTGCATAATTTGTATTTAAGTAATTGCTTAAATGCTTATATTTGTTCATTATTTTAATGATGAACAGTTGTAAAAGAATTTTCGCGGATCAAGGTCAGATTAATAATTGCAAAGAAGCCTTGAATGAAAGTAGTGGTCCATTCTCATACCTATCAGGACTATTGGCTCTCACCGGGAACGAGGTTAGACTAAAGATACTTTTCCTATTAAACAGAGAAGGCAAACTTTGCCCATGTGACCTGAGCGACATATTGGGTATGACAATCCCTGCCATATCACAGCACCTTCGTAAGCTGAAGGATGGCGGCATGATTCATTCGGTAAAATCAGGCCAGACCGTATTCTATTCCATTGAGGCTTCCCAACTCGGCCTGCTTCGCCCATTCTTCAATCAACTGCAAAAACATTTAACAACGGTACATCCATGAGTATAGGAACAACAAAAAGCTGGATAGCAGGCCTGTTTGCGGCCTTTACGGCATCACTTTGCTGTATTGCCCCCTTATTTGCCGTCATCGGAGGGGCAGGGAGCGCATCAACCTACTTCAGTTGGATCGAGCCTTATCGCCCGTATATTATCGGGCTGACCATTCTGGTGTTCGCACTGGCCTGGTTCAACCTGCTGAAACGAAAAGACACACAAAAAGACAATTGTGGATGTGGGGTGCAGAAAAAAAGTTTTATGGGGTCAAAAAAGTTTCTCATGATTGTAACGGTAATCTCTGCCCTGTTGATCACTTTTCCCTATTATTCAAATTTGCTTTATGCCAGCCCAAAGACAGCGACCACAACCGGAACAGTAAGTAAAAAACTTGCCAATGCAAAGTTCTCCATAGAGGGAATGAGCTGCGAAGGCTGTACCAGCCACATTGATGGGGGATTGAAAGGCATTAGCGGTATTGCCAGCTCCACGACCTCATTTGAAAAAAGAATGGCGCTGGTCAGTTACGACCCAGACAGTATAACCACTGACAGCATTAGCAAAAAAATAAGAAAAATCGGTTATAGAAACACTATTATAAACAAAGACTAGAATGGCGACTACAATAATACTCGATTCAACTATTACCTGCCCAAAATGTGGCTTTGCAAAGAATGAAGAAATGCCTACCGAATCCTGTCAGTATTTTTACGAATGTGAAAGCTGCAAAACAGTGCTAAAACCACTCGAAGGAGACTGTTGTGTGTTCTGTAGTTATGGAACGGCCAAATGTCCACCGATACAGGCAGGGAATTCCTGCTGTGGCTAGCTTACTACTTCGTAAAAGGTAATAAGGTTTCCATAAAGGTCTAAGGTTGCTAGATCGCGGTGTCCCCAATGTTGTTCTTCTACAATAGAATGCTCACTATGAAGCACTCTCTGTGCCTTATATTCTGTGTAAAGCTCATCAATGCCCTCTACTTCGACCCTACAGCTTGCAGTGCCTGCAATGAAGGTTTCTGCCCCCGACCAGATCGGTCTAAGGAAAAGAGCCAAGCTCCTATATTTCCAGCTCTTGTCGCATGCCTGCCAAAGATGGATCTCGACACTTCCACGCACCAATATGGCAAAGCTTTCTTCCTGGTGGCGGGCAACAAAGCCCATTTTTGACTGGTAGAAGTCCACAGCCTTTTTAACGCTGACAGCAGGGAGCGCTGGAATACTGTTCTTGAAATTAACCATTGTTTTTTATCCTATAACTTAAAGTTAGTGAATTTAGTAGAACTTTTTCCTGAACCAGAAAGCCAGGTTGACAAGTGCAATGAGTGCGGGCACCTCTACCAAAGGCCCGATTACCCCTGCAAACGCCTGTCCAGAATTGATCCCGAATACACCGATAGCAACGGCAATCGCCAGCTCAAAGTTATTCCCAGTCGCCGTAAAGGCAATCGAAGTGCTCCTTGAATAATCCGCACCAAAGTATTTGCCCGCAAAAAAGCTGGCTACGAACATGATCGAAAAGTAGATCACCAGGGGTATGGCAATTCGAACCACATCCATTGGAATCTGAACGATCAGGTTACCCTTTAGACTGAACATGATCACGATGGTAAAAAGCAAGGCAATCAAGGTAATGGGCGATATCATCGGTACGAACTTATCCTGGAACCATTCTTCACCTTTCATTTTGATCAAAACGAACCTTGAGATAATGCCCAATGCAAAAGGCAGTCCCAGATATATGGCGACACTTTTGGCTATCTCACCAATCGTAATATTCACTTCCAGACATTTCAATCCAAAGTAAGGAGGCAATACGGTAATGAAAACATAGGCAAAAACACTGTAGAGCAATACCTGAAAGATGCTGTTCAATGCAATCAGCCCTGCCGCATACTCGCGGTTCCCTTCCGCCAGTTCATTCCACACGACGACCATGGCAATACAACGGGCAAGTCCAATTAAGATAAGACCAACCATGTATTCGGGATCATCCCTTAAAAAAGTTATGGCCAAAACGAACATCAGAAGTGGGCCGATGACCCAGTTGAGCACCAATGAAACGGTCAGCACTTTTGTGTCCTTGAACACTTCGCCCATCTTTTCATATCTTACCTTTGCAAGGGGTGGATACATCATCAGAATCAGTCCAATGGCCATTGGTATGTTCGTTGTTCCACTGGAGAATGAATTGATCAAGCTCGATGAAGAAGGAATAAAATAGCCTATTCCTACTCCAATGGCCATCGCCATGAATATCCAAAGGGTAAGGTAGCGATCAAGAAAACCCAGTTTTTCCCGTTCTACAACAGGTGCACAATTGTTTGCAGACATCTTAGCGCTTTAGGTTTTCGTTAACAAAGTTCTGTGCGTATTTGCGGATCATCTCCCTCACCTCACGGAACTGTTCCATCACTTCTTCTTCGGTGCCAGTTGCTTTTGCGGGATCTGGAAAGTTATAATGGAACTTTACTGCATTGGTCGGGAAATAAGGGCAGCTCTCTTTTGCGTTATCGCAAACGGTGATCACGTAGTCGAAATCGATACCCGTGTATTCATCAATGTTGTTTGAGGTATGTCCGGAAATGTCTGTTCCATCCCTTTTCATGATCTCAATGGCCTTTGGGTTTACGCCATGGGTTTCTATTCCCGCACTGTATATTTCTGCCTTATCTCCTGCAAAATGTCTTAAATAGCCTTCTGCAATCTGGCTCCTGCAACTGTTTCCCGTGCACAGTACTAATATCTTCTTCATAAATTTTAGTATCAAATGATTGTTTTACTTCTTCTTTCCAGCAGTACCGTATCCCGCCAGACACCGTTCTGCTTTCCAATTTTCTCTCTAGTTCCAAGTGTCCTGAAGCCCGCCTTTTCATGGATACGAAGGCTACCGATGTTCTCTGGAAATATACCTGCCTGTAATGTCCATATTCCTTCTATCTCACTCAAGGCAACAAGTTCTTCTAAAAGTGCAAGCCCAGTTCCCTTTCCAGATTGTTCGGGGTAAACATATACGCTGACTTCAGCTACCCCGGCATATACGCAACGTGAAGAAACAGGAGTCAATGCTGCCCATCCGACCAAACTTCCATTTTCTTCGGCAACAATCCTGCAAGTGCCAAGATGCGAACTGTCCCATTCTTCCCAAGCAGGTGCGCTGGTTTGAAAAGTGGCGTTGCCCGTGGCAATGCCTTTCTCATAAATTGATTTTACAGCCTCCCAGTCCGAGGGCAATAGGTTCCTGATTTCCATAACAAAATGATTAACAGCAACCGCCCCCAGGGGTACAACTGTTCGCCGCACCTGCCAGATTAACCAATCCATTTTTTGGAGCGTCTTCAACCCCGCAAGCCTCCCTTGCAAGACAGGCAGTCTGTTTGGCAAGCAGCAAAAAGTTTGTTCCATCAAAGCCAAGGTCATATTTTCCAATGGTTCCAGATTGGTATTCCACTTCGATTTCCAGGTCTTCCATGCCCAATACCTTTTCTGATAGGGAAATGATGTTCAGCAATTTTCCAGCTTTCAAGCGATGCTCGTAGTCATCGGCATCCCATAACTGGAAGTTTGCCACTTTCTCATGGCGCACCTTCCCTCCACAGTCGATGAAGTCCCTTGTGATGACACCTACTTCTGTTACGTGGAAATGTTCTGGTACGGTTTCTCCGTTTTCTACTTGGAAATTAACTGCTTCAGCTGTTGCCAAGATCGTTTTGATTTCTGATAGTTTCATATATTCTCTATTTATGTATCGTAATTTTGCGATGGATTTACTCAAAAAAAGGGTTAGCAACAATCCTTGGGATCTGAATAGGAGCCCATAAAGTCTCCAAACAGCTTTTGTAAAAGGGCCCATGTTTTCGGTTCTATGCAATAGCACACCTTCACCCCGTCGATCGTTCCCTGTATGATACCCGCATTTTTCAGCTCTTTTAAATGCTGTGAGATCGTTGCCTGCGCAAGTCCAAGTTCTTCCACAAGGTCGCCACAGATACAGGCATTGGCTGAAATGATCTGCTGCAATATCGCAATGCGTGCAGGATGTGCAATCGCCTTCAAAAGTGTCGAAAGTTCGTTCTGCTCCTGGGTGAATATTTCTGTCTTTGTAAGTCCCATAATTTTTATATCGCAATATTACGATGTATAGATTTAAAAAGCAAATCAAATGAGAAATAATTGAAAGGCTGAATGCCTCGCTTCTAGTATTGAAGGGTATGAAGTCATTTTTTGACGATACATGAGCTTCGCTATAAAACAACGGTGCATGCCAAAAAGAAAGCGGGAACCGCCAAAGGCTATTCCCGCTTATCTAAATTAACGCTCTCGATGTAAATAAACGTAAAAAAAATGAAATAGTATTCGCCTGTCAAAATATTTAACTGATATAAACAAAATAGTCCGTTACTTTTTTTCTAGTTCTTTCAACTTTGCCTTCATTATTTTTATCTCTTGTTTTTGGCTTGAAATAATTTCTTCCTGTAATTTTTTTATCTCAGGGTCTTGGGAATTCGATTGCTCGCTCATTAGGATTGCAGCTGCATGGTGAGGTATCATGCCCTTTAAAAACTGTTTGTCTGAAACGGCCGTTTGATATTGAATTAATAAGAAGAATGCGATTAGACCAATTGAACATAATGAAATTAAGCTAATATTAAGTTTCTTATTACCATACATTTTGCCCATTAACGTTAGTTCAATGATAACCATAGGCATAGTCATCAAGGCTGCCATATAGAATTGGTTAATGTTTGGATAAACGTTACTTATACTGTTAACCATTGAATACATCAAAATGTACATCGCAATAAAAGAAAGCACTACCATAGCCAATAGTTTTTTGTAGGAATTTTTATGCGATGTTTCCATTTGCATATCTTTATGTTCCATCTTTTTCATGATCAATCAAGTTAAATTTCTTTTCAGTTTGCTGTTACCCACATTGTTTAATCGATTTTTGCACTTCTCAGTCGTAAAGAATTCAGAATTACAGATACTGAGCTGAAACTCATAGCTAGTGCCGCGATCATTGGAGATAATAGAATTCCAAAAACTGGATATAAAAGACCTGCTGCAACCGGTATCCCCAATACATTATACCCAAGAGCGAAAAACAGATTACCCTTTATATTGCCCATTACTTTATGGCTCAACAACCTTGCTTTTGCAATTCCGTTCAAATCACCTTTTACTAAAGTAATTGCTGCACTTTCAATAGCGACATCGGTTCCTGTCCCCATGGCGATACCAATATCTGCCTGCGATAATGCAGGGGCATCATTAATACCATCGCCTGCCATAGCTACCTTTTTACCTTCGGACTGAAGTTTTTTGATCTCATTCAACTTATCCTCTGGGAGCATCCCGGCTTTGAAGCCATCTAAATTCAAGGTTCCGCTAACTGCTCTTGCTGTGTCCTCATTGTCGCCAGTAAACATAATTACCTTTAAACCTTCCTGTTGAAGTTTATGAATAGCTGCTGCACTGGAAGCTTTTATTTTATCAGAAATAACTACAAAGCCAACGGCCTTATTTCCGACAGCTAAATAAGAAACCGTTTTCCCTTGCTTTTGGGCAGCCTTAACTTGTTCTTCTAATTTGGTGTCAATTTTGGCTTTGACGTGTTCCATTAATTTTTGATTTCCCAAAGCAAGTTCCTCTTTGCCAAGCTCACCTATAACTCCTTTGCCGGTTACCGCTTCAAAATTTGAAATAGGGTGGACGCTTATCTTCTTTTCTTCCCCATAATTTAACGTTGCCTGAGCCAAAGGATGTTCGCTACTACTATTTAGTGCAACTATCCTTTCTAGAACATCTTTTTCAGTGTATTCTGAATTTACACTAATTACTTTTTCAACCGAAGGTTTCCCTTCTGTAACCGTTCCAGTTTTGTCAATAATAACTACATCAATTGCATTCATTTTTTCTAATGATTCCGCATTCTTGATGAGTATACCAGACTGTGCGCCTTTTCCTACACCTACCATTACCGACATAGGTGTAGCCAAACCAAGCGCACATGGGCAGGCAATGATTAATACTGCAATGGCATTTACAAATGCATAAACATAAGATGGCTCAGGCCCATAGATTGCCCATACAATAAAGGTAACAATGGCAATCAATACCACTACAGGCACAAAATATCCTGAAATCTTATCGGCCATTTTTTGAATAGGTGCTTTGGAACGACTGGCAGAATTTACCATTTCAATGATCTGGGAAAGTAGCGTTTCTGAGCCCACTTTTTCTGCAAGCATTACGAAAGTTTTATTTCCGTTGATCGTACCTGAGCTTACCTTGTCTCCCGTCTTTTTCTCCACCGGGACAGGTTCACCCGAGATCATAGATTCATCAATAATTGCTTCCCCTGTTTTAATGCTTCCATCTACGGGTATTTTTTCGCCCGGCTTCACTCTTAACAAATCTCCCTTTTGAATGTCATCAATAGAAACTGTCGATTCTTTATTTCCCACAACCTTTGTAGCCGTATTAGGCGCTAATTTCAATAGTTCTTTAATGGCACTATTGGTTTTACCATGCGCCCTAGCTTCTAAAAGCTGACCAAGCAAGACTAAAGTCAAGATCACGGTTGCCGCTTCAAAATAAACATAGACCGTACCATGGTGGGTTTTAAACTGGTCTGGAAAAATATCGGGAAAAAGCAGGGCGACAAGACTAAAAAGCCAAGCCACCCCCGCACCAATACCAATTAGGGTAAACATATTCAGTTTCCATGTAATTATAGATTGCCAGGCACGTTGAAAGAACATCCATGTTGCATAAAAAACCACCGGGATAGAAAATGCAAACTGAACCCAGTTCCAATATTTTAGCTCCATTAACTTAAAGATCGGATTATCGGGTATCATTTCTGACATGGCAATCAAAAAGATAGGCACAGTAAAAATGGTAGCAATCTTAAACTTGTGCAACAGGGTTTCATAGGTTTTATCTTCCTCTTCCAAATTAACCCCCAACGGCACCAAGTCCATCCCACAAATTGGACAGGAACCGGGCTGATCGCTAATGATTTCGGGATGCATGGGACAGGTAAATTGTGTTGCTTGCTTTAAGGTAGGCTGTTTTAGCAAATCCATTCCACAAACTGGGCAATGACCTGGTTTATCATACGTTTTATCTCCTTCACAATGCATCGGACAATAGTACAGCCCTCCAGTTTCTTCCTTATTCACTTTAATAGGAGTTGTGCCATGATGGTGATGAACTTTCTCTTTTGGATCCTTCTCATGGGCTTTCTTTTCAATACTGTAATTTCCCACCGCTGATAATGCTTCCTGCAACTTTTCAGTCTGGATATGTTTATCCATAGTAATTACTGCTTCGGCAGGTTCCAGCGTAACCTTAGCGGAAATGCCATCAATTCCACTCAATGCTTTTTCAACCTTGGTTCGGCAGCCCTGGCAGCTCATTCCGGTTATTTTATAGGTATGCGTCATGATTAATAAGTTAATAATTTAATGTAAGTCCGGCACCATAGCCCATGTCACTATCATAGTGGGTAGATAGGCCAAAGTACTTAGTGACGATGTATCTAAATCCTGCCATATACTCCTTGTCTGTATTTACCATAAATTGAAAACGTAGTCTTTTAGAAATAGGAACATCTTCCCGCATCAACTGAAACCTGACATTTCCTTTGTGATCGACAGAAGCATCAGCGATAATCAGCATCGGCAGGGTATACTGTACCCCTAAATGAAATACCTGCCTAAAGTTTTTGGTATTGCTCTGTCCAAAAACGTTGTTTCCAGGGGCTAAAGATTGTCCAAAAATATTTTTGTCCAATGGATCAATAGTCCTTTTTCTAAAGTCCCAGCCCACGTAAGGTAATAGCCATTGGTTTCGTCCGATATACCTTCCAAAGTGACTTTCGCTTTCATAGCCCATTTCTTTATCAAAACCAATTCTCCATTCTGTTGTGAAACGATAGCGAGTATTGGCCAGCATAATTTCACCGTCACTACCATTGGTTTCTATTCCAACTCTTGCCATTGGATGAAATTCCCTATCATCACTAAACAATTTGCGCTGTGCCAATTTAGGATCAGGAATTTCAGGATTAAGTGGAGAGTTTTCATAGCTGAAGACACGTCCCATACCGCTCATCATGTGGTAGAGGATATGGCAATGGAAAAACCAATCACCTCCTGGTTCTGTAGCAGCAAATTCAATAGTATCCCTCTCCATTGGCATGATGTCAATGATATTTTTCATTGGTGCATTTTCGCCCTGCTCGTTAACTACCCTAAAATCATGTCCATGCAGGTGCATAGGATGGCGCATCATGCTGTTGTTGAACAGGATGATCCTTACATTTTCTCCTTTTTTGATGAGTATTTTATCGCTTTCAGAAACGGTTTTATTATCCAAAGTCCATACATAGCGGTTCATGTTCCCGGTAAGGTCAAACTTCAACTCCTTCCATGGCCCTTTCGGTAAGGTTGTTTTCTTAGGATCACGGAGCATTCCATAGTTTAACGTAACGATATCCGGCTTATCAGCAGCCATATTCATTCCTGCCATGCTTTTATCATTTGGCATCTGCATACCTGGCATTCCTGCTTTTTTGTTTTCTTTTTTTGGATTTTCTTCACCTGTTACTTCCGGGTACATCACTGTGTTCATATCCATGGCCTGGTTCTGCATTTTCATACCTTCCATTTCGATCATGTTACCACTCATATCCATCATATCATTCATCATCTTCATCCCGGCAAAATATTTCAGTTTTGGCAGTTTCTGGGCAGGGACTTTTTCTCCCTTACCAAGCCATAAAGAGGCTGATTTTGTACGATCTTCGGGTGTTACCAAAAATTCGTAGCTCTTATTTTCTGGGATAGTTACTACCACATCATACGTTTCGGACACGGCAATGATTAACCTGTCCACCTCTACGGGCTCTACATCATTTCCATCGGTAGCTACAACAGTTATTTTCCCTCCGGAATAAGTCAACCAAAAATAATCAGATGCCCCGCCATTGGCAATGCGTAGCCTTACCTTATCGCCAGCTTTAAACTGCGACTGAACATTCTGGTTCTTGCCATTGATCAGAAAGGCATCATAATATACATCGCTCACATCCATAGCATTCATGCGCTTCCACTCGTTGTTGATCTTGGTTTTGAAATGCCCTGTTCTGATTGCCTCGGCATAACTTTGGGTCGTTCCTTTTTTAATGGCAAACCAATCGTTGGCATTTTTCAGGCTTCGATGTACCTCTTCAGGTTTCATGTCCGTCCATTCACTCAGTACTACCGGAATGGTTGGAATGTCCCATTCTTTCTTTTTGTTCATAATGAATGCACCGTACATACCGATTTGCTCCTGAAGCCCACTATGGCTATGGTACCAATGTGTACCATGCTGGACGATTGGAAATTTATATATATAAGTAGAGTGGGGTTTAATGGGCATTTGCGTCAGGAAAGGAACCCCATCCATCTTGTTTGGTAAAAACAGCCCATGCCAGTGCAGGGCCGTTTCCTCATCGAGATTATTATGTACATATATCAATGCTGTATCACCTTCGGTAAAAGTTAAGGTGGGCATAGGAATTTGACCGTTTACTGCAATTGCTCTTTTTGTTTTCTTTCCGAATGTTACTACTGTATCGGCAATGTAAAGATCATAGCGAACGGTGCGAGGGGCTTGGTTATTTGTAATGGTTTTAATCGGTCCCAAATTTGCCTTTGCTTTTTTGATGTTTTTCATTGTGGTACTGTTATCTCCCATATCCATCCCGCCCATGCCTTCCATTCCATCATTCTTTTTAGGCATCTCCTTCATAGGCATTTTCATATCTCCCATATCTGAATTCTTTGTAGGCTGCGGTTTTTTATTGGGAGCGGAAGCTTTCGGTTTAACCGCTTTTGCTTTTTGAACAACGAGCTTCATACCACATTTCGGGCAATTACCAGGTTTGCTAGATTGTATTTCCGGGTGCATGGGACAGGTATAGATAACCTCGGTCGGCTTTTCACTTTCCTTTTTTGGCATTTTCATTCCCTTCATATCCTGAGCAGAAGCTACAACATAAAAGATCAGTAAAAACGCTGTTAATATATTTTTCATTTCATTGGTGATTAATGTTGTTTAAAAATTCTTTTTGTTTAAGCTATCCTTTGATTTTTGAACCCAATTTGTAATTAGCGATTTTTCCGCTTCGCTCAAAATGGCATTTCTGTGAATCAATGTATAGGAGGATAAAGGCATAGTACCATCTTTTAATCTATTCTCAATAGAGCGTAATTTGCTCTGTTGTCTTCTGGAGGTATAAGTGCCAAATTCGTTAAAATTCAGTTCTGCTTTACCAGATTGTACATGATTGTCCAAGAACCAGTTCAAAGGCTGCACATTAGCATACCATGGGTACTGGGTGTTGTTGCTATGGCAATCGTAACAGGCTTTTTGTAAAATGCCTTGTACATCAGCTGGTATGGCAACTATTTTAGAAATATCATTTGGCATAGCCTGCCCACTTTTGTTGCGGGCAGGTTGTACAAACTGGATAATTACAAGGATTACCAATAATCCAAGAAGTATTTTTTTTATGCCTTTCATGGCTACTATTTTAATTCCTCTTGAACCGTACCGCAAGTTGGCATCGCTTTTCCAAGATAAGGATTTTTAATTTCCTTCACTTCGCTCAACCAGATTGCTCCCTTATTTTTATTGTACATTGGGCAGTGGTCAACATATAAAGATTGATTGGTTCCAAGCAATTTAACAAGGTCGTACATATCCTTGCTCAACATATCAAAATGTTCACGTTGATGGGCTATATTTCCAACATTGGCTCCAATATGTTCGGCATGTTCTTTGCCATCATCATATATGTCGGTATAAGCCTTATCCTGCTCAGGTGTTAAAGATTTTTTATCAAAAGAAGCGAAACCAGCGACCATTTCATTTCCGGCGGCTGCTGCATCTTTATCATTGTCAGCTGTAAGGGCATTCTTTAATTTGATATATGAACTTAACAATGCAGCAGTGGAAGCACCTTTTTCTGAAGACCCTGTTACAACAGTATTAGTTCCTGTAGAGTCTGAGGTAGCTGCTGTTTGAGTTTTATTACCGCCGTTGGAACAGGCTGTTATAAATAGTAGAGAAATAGCTGAGCTATAAATTAATGTTTTCATCGTATTTTAATTAAAATATTTTTAAATGGTTGATTACCCACCTAAGGGAGCAATTGTATTTATATTATCCTAGGCAGAATTATTTGATAAAATCAGAAGTTAATTGTACAGCTACTTACACCAAAATAAGGCGAAACCGTACAATTAACAAACAGAATTACTTTAAAGTTTCTTTTACCGCTCCGCAGGTTAACATTTTTTTACCGAAATAGGGATTTTTAATCGCTACATTATCAGAAAGCCAATAGCTTTTTTTCATTGGGCAATAGTCATAATAGACTGGCTCTTTGGTCAACTTTACAGCTTTAGCCAATTTGAAAAGGTTGGCAGAGAAGTTGGCGAAATGCTCTCTTTGATGTACGATTTCCTTTGTCTCTGAGATATGTTTAGCATCAAATTCAAGTTTATCCTGAAGCCCCATAAAAGATGTCATTTCTTCCTTTGGCATTGATTTCATATCCATACTGCCGAGTACTTTAGAAAATTCGCTTGCTTTTGATGCTGCTAAGGTTGCGTCGGAATTTACCAACGCATTTTTGATGTCGTAGTAAGCCGTTAATAAAGATTGTGTTTGGCTGTTTTGGGCAAAAACAGGTTTGATCCATACAGTTGCAACTAAGACAACTACTAAAAATGTATTTTTCATGATAATAATTTAATGTTTATACTAATTTTTGGACATAGCAATAGCTATGTGAAATGTATTTGTCTGCTAACAGTAGTAAATTAGCTGGTTAGCAAACCCATTAAATCTTATATCTGAAAACTTTGAATGCTTATTCGAATATCTTCGTTTGGGGGTCGATACCTATGGTCTACGTAACCACTTTGATCTGGCTCGATACTTACTGGAACTAGTAAAGTATAAGCGTAATTAGTAAGCCATACTACTGGTAAAACGACTATTGATTTAGCAGTTCCTGGTATTATTTTGCTTTGTATAGTCAGCTCATTTACTACCTTCTTACAGCAAGGATCTTCTTTCGAAAAATTAAGACCCGATAGAGGAGGAGATTTGTGTTCATCTCCATGTTCATGAGAATGATCTTTATCTACGTGAGCCGCAGATTCTGCATGGGAATGGTTTTCATCATCATGATTGCTCTCCATGGCTAAAGCACAGCCAAAACCTACTACGGTATTGAGCAAAAATATCACCAACAAAAAGACAGCTTTACCTTTCATGATTATGCAAATCTATATAAAGATGCAAAAATAAACTTATATAGTTCTATATATTTGTTATATAATTACTGCTACTCATTAGAGCAGCAGTAATTATATAATCTATTCTTATTTCAATGTTTCTTTTACTTCACCACAAGTCATCATACTTTCTCCAAAATAAGGGTTTCTAATTTCTTTTTGGTTACTTAACCATGCTGCTCCTTTATCATTTAACGCCATTGGGCAATATTCAACATAGATCTCGCCAGCGCTTAAGCCGGAGCCTTTTACTCTTTCAATAAAATCATTACTCAAATCAGCATACAAAGTTCTTTGGGCATCAATATCTTTAGCTGCACCTATTTTAGCTGCTAATGTAGCTAATGTACCGCCATTGCTTAGCTCTTTTGAGCCTAGTTCAATAGTATTAACAGCTACTTTTGCCTCGGTCATATCGCCACTAACAAGTGCATTGGTTAGATGTACATAGTGTTGGTAAACGGCATTTAATTTATCGTCTTTTAAACTAACCCCTACAGCTGTTTTTTCTGTGGGAGCAGCATCATGGCCTTCGCCTGCGGCATGGTTATGACCTGCATGTGTATCTTCAGCTGCTGACTTATCACTGTTTCCACAAGCTGCAAATAGCGTTACCGCAACTAAACTCATTACAAAATTGGTTATTGTTTTCATTTTTTTGTTTTTATAATTAATATTTATGATTTACTTATTTTATTCCTTCAACAGGATTTTTTCCTTTTTTAAGGATATACTCACTATACAACAGATATGCCCCGGTTACCACTACCTGATCACCTTTTTTCAGGCCTTTAACAATCTCAACCTGATTGTCGTTTTCCTGCCCAACGTTTACAAGCTTGGCTTCAAAATTGTCTTTTCCACTTTTAACCCAAACGTGCATTCCTTTTCCATCTCTTATTACTGCATCTACTGGCAAACTCAATACATTAGTTTGGGGTGCAGAAGGTAAAAAGACATTGGCTTGTAAACCTGGCTGCCATTGATTTGCTGGATTGGGAATACTTCCTCTAATTTGTGTAAGCTGTGTACCTGATTGTAAAGCGGGTGTAATAAAACTAATGGTCATTTCTAGTGGCTGATCTTCCCAACCGGCTACCACCACTTTAACCTTTTGACCTTGTTTTATACTTTTAGCCTCATTTGGATAAACATCCGCTTCGACCCATAACTGACCATAACCTTCTAGTCTTAATATCGAGCCTCCTTCTGGTACATACTGCCCCTGCGTTACAGATAGCTCTGCCACAACACCACTTTGCGGTGCATAAAATACAATAAATGGATCTTTTTTCTGTGTTTTTAACAATTGCTGAACCTGACTTTCAGATTGACCATATAGTAGCAGTTTCTGTTTAGCCGCAGCAACTAGCTGACTCTCTATTTTATCGCCCTGAAATTGTTTCTGTTGTGCTACAGCCATTAAATACTCTTGTTGTAGCGTAGCCAATTGCTCAGAATACAATTGATACAAAGGCTGCCCTTTACTTACCTTAACTCCAGTTTCTCTTACATATAATCGCTCTATTCTACCTGCAATCCTACTAGAGATATAGCTACTTTGTTCAGGATCAACAGTTAACCTTCCATTTAGCTGTTTACCACCAGAAAAGCTATTTTCACCTATGATTAGGGTAGTTATATTGGCTAATGCCTGGCGTTTCTCATCTACTTTCAGTGCTTTATCATTACTGTTTTTTTCAAAAGGCACTAAATCCATCCCACAAATGGGACAGGCACCCATCTCATTTTTAATTACCTGTGGGTGCATAGGACAAGTAAAAGTCTGCACCTTTTCTTTTGCAGCCCCCTCTACAGGTTTTTTCTCATTGCTACAAGCTGCAACAAATACCGATGGAAGCACCGCAATTAAGGCAATTTTCTTTATAAATAATTTACGTTCCATAATTCTATTTTTTAATGAAGCTTTCACTATCAACTAGGTATGCTGCATTTTTACTGATCTCCCAATTGCTAATATCTTCTGTAATTTGTACCATCCCAGCTATGGTAACACCTGTTTTTACCGTTTTTGGAACAACTACATTACCTTCTTTTTTAAAGATTACCTTTTGGCCTCCTAATGATACCACCGCAGATTCTGGTAGCCACCATGAAGCAGTTAGCAATACAGGGATTTTAGCCGTAAGGAGCTCGCCAATTCTAAAGTTTGATTTATTGAGATAAACTCTGGCTATAGTAAAATTCTCCCCATTTTTAAAAACTGGCTGTATCATTCCAATACTTGCTTGCTGAGCAGTGCTTTTATCAGCAGTCTTATAGAACATCAACTTATCTCCTTTTTTAATAAACGATGCTAAAGCTGGTTTAAATGAAAATTCTGCAAGCATACTACTGGCATTATAAATAGTAAAAAGCGATTGTCCGGCACTTACATACTGTCCTTCTCGTAACATCACCGGAGAATTTACTGGAGTACTTGCCACTGGTGCAGCAGGTGTCGTAGATCCACCAGCCATGTTACTCATTCCATCTCCACCAGAAGATGGGGCAGCAGCAGATGGGGTCACAACCTGGGCCGTAGCAGATTTTTCAAGAATATATCCATCTGCATTGCTATAAACAGGAATACGATAATTAACTTTTCTTGTTTTTAACAACTGATTAACTGTCGAATTATTCATCCCCAATAATATCAACCGTTGTTTAGCTCGTTCTAGCATAGACTGATCTGTTTCAGAACGTTGCAAAAAAAGCAATTCCTGCTGTGCAGCAGCCAAATCTGGAGAATAAACTTCCATAATCAACTGCCCTTTGCGAACGGGTTGGTAATTGTATTTAATCAATAAACGCTCTATTCGTCCACTTACCGTGCTTGCTACACTATTCTCATTGCGTGTATCGTAATTAATTATGCCTTGTGCTTCTTCCGTAAATATTTTGGTACCATACTCAGCTTTAATTACTGGCAGTGTTGATACAACCTGTGCATTTGTAGGCTTAAGCAGGTGAGAAAGATTACTATCTATTTTTACTGCACCAAGATCATCATGGACGTCGTTTTTAACAGCTTTATTCTTATTACAAGAACTGATCACCATCATGCCAGCCATCATCAACAAAGCAAAGCTAAAGGGGTTAACGATATATTTCTTTCTCATAATCTACAATCATTAAGTAAAGTTTCAGTTTTTCATCTAGCACATTCGTCTGCATCATGGTTAATGCTTCCCACGAATCGATTACTTCTGGTAATTCCATTTTGTTCTCACGGTAGCTTAAAAAGTTAACATCCAGCGTTTTTTGTAAGCTTGGAACAATTTTATCCTCCATTACTTTAATCCGCTTTTGCATAGACTGGATTTCGAATTGCATACCGTATAACATCCCTTGCGTTTCTTGAAGCATTGCCGCTTTCTCTTTTGCCATAGCCTGCACTTCATATTGCATTCCTTTTACTTCAGATTTATACATTTTTGATGACCATGGCGCAATTGGGATACTTACCATTCCCATAATGCTAAAAGCTTTAGGCATTGCTTTTGTTAAAGGAGACATATGATCAAATCTTAGCTTAAAATCAGGTCTGCTTTGTTTTTTCATCACTTCGATATTCAATTGCATAGATTGTATGCTATAATCCATTTTCTTAATATCGTTTCTAGCTAAGGCCAGACTACCCGTATCAATTGCTTTTGCAGGCACAAAAACTGGTTGATAAGTGGTATCAATAGCAAAGTCAGCATTTCCCTGTTGGTTCATTAAACTATTTAACCAAGCCCGGCTTTTAGCAATATCACCTTCTTGCATGATGATCATGTTTCGGTTCTCTTCCAGTTTGGCAGTAGTTTTATATATACTACCTAATTTTGACTGGTTAAAAGGATACCTGATCTCTTCAATCTTTTTCATGGTCTGCATAATCTTTTCATTCTGCGCCAGCACCTTAATCTTTTGTTGAGCAACCAACCAACCAAAATACAGTCGCTTGGCTTGCGCTTTGTATTCATTTAAGGTAACTCCCCGAGTTTCATTTTCTACTTTACCTTTCGATTCGATATATCGCTTATTAGCATTTTGCTTCACTGGATTGGGAATATCCTGCTCTAACTGCAACATTAAAGAACCTTTATCGCCCTCATCCATAATCATTTGACCGGGATAGGGAGTCATAAAAGTACCTACACCAACCATTGGAGCCATCCAAGCTGTTGACGCTTTAGCCGTATGTTTATAGCTTTCTGCTTTTAAGCCATAAGATTGCAACAAAAGGTTATTCTTATCTATTCTTTGTAAAACCGTATCTAATGAGAGTACCGGTCTTTGCTGTGCGAATGCATGAAATGGCAATAGCAGCAGTATCAACGTTATTTTTTTAATGTTGTACATCGTGAACCTCCAATTTTCCGTATTTCCTCAATTCGTATTCTTTAGACATTAAAAAGATGAGTGGAGTAACCAGTAAAATATGGGTAGATGAGGTCAATACTCCACCTATCATGGGTAACACAATGGGTTGCATTACATCTACTCCAACTCCCGTAGCCCATAATACTGGCACTAAGCCAAACAGCGACACACACACCGTCATTAGTTTCGGCCTTAGCCTTTTGGCAGCACCATGAATTACATATTCTCTCAAGTCTTCTTTTGTGATGGTCTCACTTGAGTTTCCTTTTAATTTAATCAGTTGCTGCATGGCATCGTTCAGGTAAATAACCATTACAATCCCCGTTTCTACGGCAATTCCAAACAAAGCAATAAAACCTACGGCAACGCCAACCGATAGGTTTACATCCCAAAAATAGATAATATAGGCACCCCCAATTAGTGCAAATGGAACGGTAATCAGACTTAAAAAAGCTTCTCTTATCGAATGAAAGGCGAAATACAAGGAGAAGAAAATAATGACCAAAACGATCGGAGCAATCCACATTAAGGTTTGCTTACCGCGGATAAGGTTTTCATATTGCCCACTCCATTCCAAGAAATAACCTTCTGGAAGTACCCCTTTTTCTTTGTTTAGCTTTTCCATTGCCTCCTTAACTGTGCTACCTAAATCTCGATCACGCACGTTAAACATTACGGCACCACGCAAAATGGCATTATCAGAATTGATCATCGGTGGGCCATCTTCAAATTTCACATCAGCAACGGCTGATAAGGGAACTTCGCCAAAGGTTGCCGACTGAATGGGAATACGCTGAATTCGCTCTACACTGTTTCTAAATTCCTGTGCTAAACGTACGCTAATAGAAAAACGTTGTCTACCTTCAATGGTATTGCCAATAGTTGCACCACCCAACGCACTTTCCACCACTTGGTTTACATCATCAACAGTTAATCCGTAACGTGCCAGTTCTTCTCTTTTAATATCGATAGACATGTATTTCCCGCCCGTAATTGGCTCTACGAACAAATCGCTAACCCCAGGCGTGCCTTCTAATGCGGCTTTTACCTTTTCTGATACAGCAGCAATGGTGTCTAAATTTTGTCCAAAAACCTTAATCCCCACATCAGTACGAATACCCGTTGCCAGCATGTTTATCCTGTTAATAATAGGCTGGGTCCAACCATTTACCACACCCGGAATTTGCAGTTTAGCGTCTAGCTCTGTTACGATATCCTTTTTAGTAATGCCTTTACGCCATTCACTTTTAGGTTTTAAAGTAATAATAGTTTCAATCATGCTAATTGGCGAATTATCTGTAGCCGTATTAGCCCTACCTGCCTTTCCTAAAACCTTATCAACCTCTGGTACCGATTTAATAATCTTGTCTTGTATCTGCAATATTCGCTTTGCTTCCGCATTAGATACATCAGGCAACGTAATCGGCATAAAAAGAATGCTTTGCTCATCCAATGGGGGAATAAACTCTGTTCCCAGATTTTTAAGCAATGGAATGGTAATCAACAAGGCAATAATGTTAATTGCAATTGTTGTTTTTCTCCATTTTAAAACTGTTCTGATAATTGGCTCATAAACCTTTTCCAGTATTCTGTTTACAGGATTTGTACGGTCTGGTTTAAATTTTCCCTTCATAAAAAAGGAAATCAGCACAGGTGCCAGCGTAATTACCAATAAAGCATCTACAATCATGATAAATGTTTTGGTATACGCTAACGGATGAAACAGTTTACCTTCCTGTCCGGTTAACATAAATACTGGCAAAAAAGAGGTAATGATAATGACTGTTGCAAAGAACACCCCTCTTGAAACCTGCTTACTGGATTTGGTAATCACCGCAAGGCGATCTTCTTCACTGATCCAATCAGGAGATTTTTTAAATATATTTTTAAACCACTTGATCATGATGTTGTTGTTTTATTTTGGTCCTTTTCCCATAGCTCGTAGCGTTCTGCCAAATGCTTATAGGCATTCTCGCTCATAATAATACCATTGTCTACAATTACACCTATGGCCAGTGCAATACCGGTAAGCGACATAATGTTGGATGAAATATTAAAAGCATTGAGTAGGATAAAGCTTGCCGCAATGGTAATTGGAATTTGTATAATAATACTTAGTGCACTGCGCCAATGGAATAGAAATACAAACACGATGAGCGATACCACAATCATCTCTTCTATTAATGTATTTTTAATCGAATCGATAGATTCTTTAATGAGTTCGCCCCGATCATATACAATATCAAATTTGACGCCCTTAGGCAATCCTTTTGATACTTCTTTCATCTTTGCTTTTACTTTATCTATTACCTCTGCCGCATTTTCGCCATAACGCATCACCACAATCCCGCCAGCCCGTTCTCCCTCGCCATTTTGATCAAATATGCCCAGTCTGGTTTCTCCAGTCATTTGCACAGTGGCCAAATCTGAGACCTTTATAGGTGTGCCATTTTGGTTCTTTATAGGAATATTTGATATTTCTTCGAGTGATTTGAGGTAGCCCGAAGTTTTAATAATATAGCCCATATCGCTCATTTCGAACTTTCGACCCCCAGATTCATTATTATTGCTTCTTACAGCTGCAATTACCTGTGGTACACTGAGCTTGTAGTACAGCAATTTATTAGGGTCTATTGAAATTTGATATTGTTTCTGAAAACCACCGAATGAAGCAATTTCGCTTACACCTTGAACATTTTGCAGTGCAAATTTCACGTACCAATCTTGTATGGCCCGTTGTTCACCTAAATCCATATCTGGCGCATCTAAGGTGTACCACAACACATGCCCCACACCTGTTCCATCAGGCCCTAGCTGCGGAGCAACACCTTCTGGTAAGGTTTTAGTTATTGTACTGATTCGCTCCATCACACGCTCTCTGGCCCAGTAAACGTCTACATCATCCTCAAAGATTACGTAAATGAAACTCATTCCGAACATAGAAGAACCTCTTACATATTTGATTTTTGGAATACCTTGCAAATTGGTAACCAAGGGATAGGTAACCTGATCTTCTATCAATTGTGGCGATCTGCCCATCCATTCGGTAAATACAATTACCTGATTTTCTGAAAGGTCGGGAATAGCATCTATTGGATTTTTTTGTATAGAGAATACTCCCCATATAAACAATCCCGCAGAAAGTACCAGCACAATAAACCGATTACGCATAGACCATTCTATAATTTTATGTACCATCTTTAATTTATTCAAATCGGTGCCCAATTGCTCAGGCACCAAATGTTAATGTTTGTGATTTGATTCTGGTTGTTTTGCAGGCTGACTTGCTCTATCATATTTACAGCAGCCCGGAAGTTTATCATAAACCGCCTCAGTAGCTTTAAACTTTGGTGTATCATGTCCAACATCAGCAATTTTGCGTTGTACATCATCTAACTTGATTTTACCAGAATCGTAACTTAAGGTTAGCATTTTAGTTTTTGCACTCCACTCTGCAGTAGTTACTCCCTCAACTTTTACAGCTTCTTCTATGCGTTTTTTACACATACCACAATTGCCAGATACTTTAACACTGTCTGTTTTAGACTGTGCAAAAGCTGCACTGCCAAGGAAAGCCAACATGGCCACCAAAGAGAATCTTAATGATTTCATAATGAATTGATTTGAAATAAAAATTTGGATATAAAGATTTTGGGCATAGCAAAACTAGGCCCGGTACACGAATGTGCAGGAAATGGGTAAGGAAAAAGGCTTATATTCTATAGGTGCAATTTCTGATAAAGACGGGAACACTCAGCCTTTCTGGTGGCGCATTACTGAATACAGTATTTGTTTTTAGAGCTGATAAAGCAATCTGATATGCGTCACTTTTAAAGGTGTGCTGGAAAACTGCTGGAAACTGTTTGAACTCATAAACAAGCTGAGTTGCCTTTTTAGATTGGTCTACTTTGGCCTGCTTGTAATCGTCTTTGCAACATGAATTTTTCTTGGTTGCATTTTTAGTCATTCCGCAAAACTCACAACTAGCCTCATCTGGTGCAGTCAAGCCCCATTTAACTAGCTTTCCCATGCAATAATGAAAATGCACAGTTGCCCCACTGGAAGTTCCCAGATAGAAAAAAGCAACAATAGTCAGCAGTATTCTTTTCATTAGCGAGACAAATATAAGTTACTTTAGTAATTTTTTGTTATACAATTCCACTAATTTATTACATCATTTGTACATAGCTCTGTATTTTATCATGCTATGAGTTAGTCGTTGCGACTGAAGAAGAGTTGTCGGATGCCCTTCACTGAAAATCATATCTGTTATATACTATCAAGTGGCTTTCGGTTATTTACTTCTAGTGATCTGAACTCCCTTGGGGATATACCAGCTACAGACTTGAACTGGTTGGACAGGTGTGCGCTACTGCTATAACCCATTTGCCAGGCAATCTCATTTAAGTTCAGCTCCCCATATTGAAGGAGTTCCTTAACTTTTTCAATTTTCTGCTGGATAATGAATTTTTCGATCGTGATATCTTCAATTTCCGAAAACAACCTACTTAAGTAAACATAATCCCTGTGCAATCGGTCGCTGAGCACCTCACTGAATAAGACGTGAAATTCAGTTTGCGTAGAGTGGTGTATTAGTTCAACAATGGTGTTTTTGATCCGTTCAACCAGCTTATCCTTGTCCCTATTGATAAGTTCAAATCCCAAAATTTTAAGGGAAGCGGAAATTTTACTCAACATTTCCTCCGAAGGTTCGGGAGACACAATGGCCTGTCCAAGTGAAATATTCTCAACCTGAAGATCGTGGTGCTGAAGCTGTTGTGTTACTACCGAAATACAACGGTCACACACCATGTTTTTTATTGATAACAACATACTAATAGGTTAGATTAAATGCTAATATACGCTTTGTTTCAACGGCATAATTATCAACGGCAAGACCATCAAATTGATAGCCAATTGATGTTCTTGCCAAAATGAAAACTGGATTAAATTTTTTCTGCCTTGTAACCAGCCTCTTCAAGCGTGTCGATGATCTGATCGGTATCGATTCCCTGCTTTCCCTCCACCGTTAATATCTTGTCGGGGTTCTGCGTGTCAACTTCCCATTTTTTAATAGCTGAAAGATTGTTCAGGTGGGGAGTAACAGCAGCTATACAGCCACCACATTTGATATTTGTTTTGAATTTTAATGTTTCCATGATTGTGATTGTTTATATAAGTTTAGAAAATTTTAACCGAAGGCTGTTGCTTACCACCGATACCGAGCTTAATGCCATTGCAGCACCTGCAATCATAGGATTTAAAAGGAAGCCGTTAAGCGGATACAAAATCCCTGCAGCAATCGGGATACCGATAAGGTTGTAGATAAATGCCCAAAATAGATTTTGGCGAACAGTCCGAACAGTAAGTTTAGATAACCTAAGTGCCTTTGGTACCTGTAAAAGGTCCGATGAAACCAAGGTAATCTTGGCAACATCGATTGCAATATCTGATCCTTTGCCCATTGCGATCGAGACATCTGCCTGTGCCAGGGCGTGGCTATCGTTGATGCCGTCACCGATCATGGCAACTATTTTCCCCTGTGATTGAAGTTCCTTAACGAAATCGGCCTTATCAGATGGCAATACTTCAGCCCTAAAATCTTTAATTCCAACTTGTTTCGCAACGGCAGCGGCAGTTTCCTCGTTATCTCCAGTAAGCATGTAGACCGCAATATTCCGCTTTAAAAGTTCAGACACAGCACGGGCAGAACCCTCTTTGATCTGATCGGCAATGGCAATAGTAGCTAGTACGTTATTTTCATCAGTGAAATAGATTACCGTCTTCGCTTGTTCTTGAAGCCTGGTCACGGATTTCTGTAAATTTTCTTCAATTTCGATACCAGCGTCTTTTAAAATTTTATGGCTGCCTGCCCAGTATTTTTGCCTTTCAAAAGTGGCTTGTACGCCTTTTCCAGTAAGGCTTTCAAAGTCCTTAACTCTTATCGGTTTAACATCCCCTGTTTGCAGATGGCGAACTATAGCTTCCGCAAGCGGATGTTCAGATTGTTGTTCAAGTGCAAATAGGATACCGATAAGTTTTTGCTTGTCGATATCTGTTTCGTTTCGCCAATTAAGTTCTGTTACTTCAGGCTTGCCTTTTGTAAGGGTTCCGGTCTTATCCAGAACAACTGCGTTGACCTTATGTCCAAGTTCCAGCGCTTCGGCATCCTTGATCAATATTCCATTTTCAGCTCCCTTGCCAACGCCAACCATAATCGCTGTAGGAGTTGCAAGGCCAAGGGCACATGGACAGGCAATTACCAAAACGGTGACCATAGCCAGCATTCCTTGGGTGAGGGCATTTTCACCACCCACAAATATCCATATTGAAAGTGTAAGAAGTGCGATGCCAATCACTATTGGAACAAATATCCCAGCAATTTTATCTACGAGCTTTTGCACTGGAGCTTTTGAGCCTTGGGCATCCTGCACCATTTTTATGATCTGTGCAAGCATGGTTTCACCACCCACCTTTCGGGCTACAAACCGAAAACTTCCCTTTTGATTTATGGTTCCTGCAAAGACCTGATCTCCCATATTCTTAGAAACAGCAACAGGTTCTCCAGAGATCATGCTTTCATCTACATAGGACGTGCCCTCATATATTTCACCATCAACAGGAATCTTTTCCCCTGAACGCACCAGTATTTTATCGTCGATTGCAATATCAGAGAGCGGGATTTCCTTCTCTCCATTTTCTGTAATAACTAGTACCGTTTTTGGCTGTAACCCGACCAGTTTTTTGATGGTGGACGAAGTGTTGGATTTAGCACGTTCCTCAAGCAGTTTCCCCAGCATGATAAATACAATAACCACGGCGGCTGCTTCATAATAAACGTGTGGATGAAGCCCCCTTTGGTGCCAAAATTCTGGATATAGTGTATTGAAGAGACTGAAAAGGTATGCAATGCCAGTACTTAAGGCAACAAGGGTATCCATGTTTGCTCTACCATGACTTGCCTGTTTAAAGGCGTTAACGAAGAAGCTTTTCCCAAAAATAAAAAGTATAGGAGTCGTCAGTGCCAGCATATAGTAATTTGCATACGGTATATCCATAAAGAACATACCGATCAAAACCACTGGAAGTGCTAGTATTCCAGAGGCAATCATTCGCCTCTTCAGAGAACTATAGTTTTTTTGCTGTACCTCTTCCTGTTTTTCTTTTCCATTTTCGGAATCCATAATCAGATCGTAACCTATTGACTGCACTGCTTTTTGGAATGCCGGCGGCTGCACCTGATCTGGGTGATAGGAGACCTTAACGGTTTGGGTGGCATAATTGACCTCTGCTTTCTCAACTCCCTGCTGGGAGCCGATCATGCTTTCTACGCTGTTTGCGCAGGCGGCACAGGTCATTCCAAGAACTGGGAGCAAAAGGGTTTGTATATCGTCTTGAGTTTTCATTACCTTATTATTGATAAACAAAGTTAAGGCGACTTAGGGCTTCCAATTTTACAGGATTTTGTGAAAAAGTTGTATAATTCCACAACAAATGGTGGATTCAAACAACAGGAAAAATATCCAGTTACAGGTTTAAATTGACCGCATGCTCCATAGAACCTTCAGTACATCATTATCACATGTTTTTGTCATAATTCACTTCCAGCCAAAGTATTTTAACTGAAATGACATCTTATTGGACTACAATTACGTTATTTGTTTTGTGAAGCCGATCGCCTTACTTCTGGTTGCCTGCATTTTGATGCTTTCATCTCTTCAGGGGAATGGCGCAAATATGCGTTCAAGTTCGGTCTCGGATTGCTGTAAGCTGGGATCTTGCAAGCACGGAAAACAAACCAATCAGAACAATGGATGTGATAGTAAGGCGTGCAGCAGAATGGTTTCTTGCAGCCAATGTGGTTTCATCATTTCTGAACAGCTACTGTTTCAAGATATTTTTACCTTGAGCAACGGTAAGTCTGTACCACTTGCAACAATTGGTGTTGTTACTGGATACACACAGATTGGCTGGCACCCTCCAAAAGTTTAATAATAATTCCGTACATCTATCTAGTACCGTAAGTATTATTATTCATTTAAATCAAAAATCATGAAAAAGTTTCTTTTCGCCACAATGGTGATGTCATTATCTATATTCTCAATTTCTTATGCCAACACTCCGTGCTGTAACAGCAAGATGAAGAGTTGCACGAAATGTTCGAAAACCTGTGGCAAGCCAAATTGCATGGATACCTGTAGCAAGGCCTGTAAGGCATCAGGCGAATGTAAAAAGACCTGTAAATAGGAACGGAAAGCTGGGAGTTAAAACTCCCGGTTTTTCTTAATTTCCTCTTTAACTTCATACTTAAGGATTGGGAAAAGATATTTTCTGTTCTTTATCCACTAATATCAATTTGATAATTGGTTGACAATTGCAACAGATCAGTATAAATAGTGCCCAACTATGGGAACTCGCCTGCCTACTCCAAATGCCTTTCTGCTCACCCTTATAATAGGACAGAACTGATTGCGTTTGTATTCAGCGGTATTAACCAATTTTAATATTCTTGTAATGAGTTCTGGATCAAACCCCTGTTCTATAATTTCCCTGGGTCCTTTTCTCATCTCTATGTATTGATACAGCACCTGGTCCAAAACCGAATAATCCGGAAGGCTGTCAATATCTTTTTGGTCAGGCCTTAGTTCGGCGGATGGTGCTTTATTTAGAATATTTACTGGAATAATCTCTTCATTCCTATTTATGAACCTTGCTAGTGCGTAAATCTGTACCTTATATAAATCGCCAAGGACCGACAGCCCTCCTACCATATCTCCATACAAGGTGCCATAACCAACAGCTAATTCACTTTTATTGGAGGTGTTGAGCAAAATATATCCAAATTTATTAGCTAAACCCATTAATAAGTTTCCTCTGATCCTACTTTGGATATTTTCTTCGGCAATACCAAAGGGCAAGCCTATGAATACCGGATTTAATGATGCTAGGTAGGTTTGGTATATGTTTTTTATGGGGATAAGATCGAAGCTGTTTCCCAATTTTTTTGACAATTGCTCAGCATCTGTAAGGGAATGGGAAGTTGAAAATTCTGAAGGCATCAATAATACGTGCACATTTTCTTTGCCTAGCGCCTTAACTGCCAATGCCTGCACTATAGCACTGTCTATTCCACCGCTGGCACCCAAAATAGCTTTTTTAAAGCCCATTTTTCCAAAATAGTCCTGAATGCCCAATATCAGAGCGTGATAAATCTGAGCTATATTATTCTCGCTTGTTAGGTATTCAACTAATTTCTCCCGGCTCTTCGCCTTTGAAACTCGTGTGTCTACAAACTGATAGTCAGCTAGGGTTTGATCATCGGACAATAGATCCTTTGAATCGAAAAGATAGAAATCCTCTTCAAAATATTTTAATTCTTTATGCAGACTACCGTTATTTTTTAATATCAGGCTTCCACCATCAAATACCAGTTCAGTTTGGGCGCCAACAGTATTGCAATAGATTACCGGAAGATGATAACGCTTAATATTTTCCAGTATAATCTCTTTTCTGTCATCATCATGGTCATAATCAAAAGGAGAAGCTGTAACATTAATCAACATAGTTGGATGTTGCTGAACCAATAAATCCATAGGAGAGGTTGGATATAAGGGATTTTCAGTAAGATTCCAGATATCCTCACAAATGGTAAGGGCAATTCGTTCGCCTTTAAAATCTATTACGCTCCATGTATCGGCCGGCTCAAAGTATCTGTACTCGTCAAAAATATCATAGGTAGGCAACAATGATTTATGAGCAGTTCCTATGATCTTACCATCAAAAAGTAACAGAGCGGAATTGTATAGATCTTTCCCCTCTATCTTGGGATTTCGCTGTGGCGCACCAATAATTACACCGATTCCAAACGTATGTTGTGATATCAGTTCTACGCTCTGATAACATTTATCAATAAAATCAGAAAACTCTAAAAAATCCCTTGGTGGATAACCGCAAACCGAAAGTTCAGAAAATACAACAAGATCAACATTTTGCTCCTTTGCCTGTTCAATTGCAGCTATGATTTTTTTCCTGTTCGATTCAAAATTTCCAATATGGTAATTTTGTTGTGCTACTGCTACTTTCATATCTTAAATCCTTTACTGAATAATAAAATCCTATCATTTCTTTTTTGCCCCACTTAAAATTTCTATACCCATTTTTACACTAGTTCCAACAACTATAGGTCCTTTTATAAGATCCGGTAAAGGGCTCGATACTACCGATCTCGGAACACCGTCGTAAATCATTTGAGAAGGTGGTAAACGCCAAAACTCAGCAGATATGCCAATCCCGTCATGTATAAAAATTGAATTATCGGCCATTTTAAAGCATTGGTTTCCTTGTAGACAACTACCATTGTACTCATGCACTGCATGGCAAATGCGTAAAATATCAACAATGAAAAACCAACTGCTGTAGTAAAAACAGGTAGACCGGTATTCGGGTTTTTGGCTTCTTTAATTTTTTGCAAGATCGCCTGCTGATGATCGGAATCACCGTCAGCACTGTAAATCGTTGCCATCGTACCGACAAAAACCTCCCTAGCTGCGAAAGAGGTAATCAGCGCAATACCGATTTTCCAGTCATAGCCCAAGGGCCTGATGGCCGGTTCAATGGCCTTACCGAGTATACCTGCGTAGGAAGCTTCCAATTTAGCGGAAGCGACAAGGCGATCAATGTCATCCACTGGAATTTTTTTTGCGTTCCGCTGATTTTGATAATAGTTTTCTATTGCTGCAAACCGGCCGGGCGGAGCATAATTGGCCAGCACCCAGAGTATAATGGAAACTGCAACGATCACCTTTCCCGCCTGGAAGGCAAAGGCCTTTACTTTCTGTAGCATCGTGAGTCCGACATTTTTCCATCTTGGCCACTGGTAGACGGGCAGTTCCATGATAAAATAGCTCCGCTGGCCAGATCTGATGATTTTTTTCATCACCCAGGCAACTATAAATGCCGAAAAGAAGCCCAGTAGGTACATCATCATCAGTGCAATGCCCTGTAAACTGATAAAGCCCCAGATCATACGCTGGGGCACGATCAATGAAATCAATAAAGTATACACCGGTAGCCTCGCCGAGCAGGTGATCAATGGTGTTACCAGTATGGTAATGATACGATCCTTCCAATTCTCAATGCTACGGGTACTCATGATCGATGGAATAGCACAGGCAAGGCCACCGATGATCGGAATAACAGATTTACCGTTCAGTCCCGCCTTGCGCATGATCTTGTCCATCATAAAAGTTACCCTGGCCATGTAACCAGTATCTTCCAAGATCGAAATGAAAACGAAAAGGATGGCAATCTGGGGGATGAACACCAGAACACCGCTCAACCCTGGCAATACGCCGTTCGTAACCAGCTTCGTTAATGGCCCAGGGGGTAAATGATGATCTAAAAGATCCGTCAGATAAATAAAAAAATTTGAGATCAGCTCCATTGGGATCTTGGCCCATGTAAAAATAGCCTGAAAAATCAGAAATAAGATCAATATAAAAATCAAAAAGCCAGCTATTTTATGGGTAAGCACTTTATCGATCCGATTGCTATAGTTTTCGCCCGAAGGGCTGCTGTTCCGTTGAACCGTATCATATAAAACATCATTGATGAATTCATATCTGGCGATCGTTTCCTTCGCCTGTGCCTTCGGGGGATTTATGCCATATTCGTTTTCTAATTGTCCAAGTGCTGATTTTTCTTCAGCCGTCAGGTAGGTGATATAGGGATATTGGTAAACCAGTTGCAGGGCCAGATAAGAGTTGTCTACCTTAAAATCACGTTTGACCCTTGAAATCAGGCCCGGATATAACTCTTCCAGATCGATCGTATCGGCTTGCAAAGGTATATGTGATGCTTCTGCAATTGCCTGCTTTAGCTCGACCAATCCTGTACCATTTCTGGCCGATATGGGCACAACCCTCACACCGAGCTTTTTGGCAAACGAATCCACATCGATCTTGATACCTGCACGATCGGCCATGTCCATCATGTTGAGCGCAATGATCAAGGGTATCTTCAGGTCTGCGATCTGGGTATATAATAACAGGTTCCGTTTTAGATTTGAGGCATCGGCAATAAAAACCAACAGATCGGGATGGCCGTTGCTCTGCTTATCGGCCAATATTTCCAGGACTATCGCCTCGTCCTTGCTCTTAGGGTAAAGGCTATAGGTTCCGGGAAGGTCAATAACCTGCACGGAACGGCCATCGGGCAACCTTACGGTACCTGATTTTTTTTCGACGGTAACGCCCGCAAAATTTCCCACTTTCTGGTTCATGCCGGTCAGGGCATTAAACAGGGAGGATTTACCGGTATTTGGATTGCCTATCAGGGCAACTTTATAATCAATTTTCACTTGTTCTGATGTTTATTGTAATAATATATTGGTTAGGTTCTTGGCAGTCCACCAAGCCTAGATGAACCCAGCGCTCCATCGATTGAATTTTATAAGGGACATATAATCTGGCCCGTTCCCAAGAGCGATAATTATCACCTGCCCGCTGATATTGAGAAAACAACATTCTCGATCAAGGTGGCAATATTCGCGCCACCTATGGCAGGACTGATCAACCAACTGGAGCTCTCACCATCGCATAGCCGGGCGATTGTTGAACTTCCTATGTCCGGTCTTGGTGATAAGGTACGGTGAGGTAAAACCAATGTTGACCAATCGCGTTTCGCAGACGGACATTACTCCCTGGCGTGTTGAATAATGAGCTGTGCAGGCAATTTCAATCGATCCCTGTACACATTCCAGGTACCAGTTATTTCTGAGGAGGTTGCCAGATTGATACGGACATGGCAAAAATAACTTTGGGAAAATAAGAACTATGAATTCTCTGCCTGCAAGTGAACATTATGCTGAAGGAATGTGATAAACTTTGTGCAATCGAAAAACCCAGGCACCCAGAGCAGGTACAGAATGGCGAACAAATATCCGAACTTATAGGCAAATTTTGAACACCAGTGTTTTTGATGGGATATGCCTTTCTTTCATTTCTGCCAGCATGTACTTCCGCTTCCGCACAAGGAATGCAGCTGAGCACAAAAACAACAATAGCCATTATGAAAGTCGAAATTCTCATTTAAGCTACAAATATAGTATAAGATACCTTGAAACAGTGTTCCAATTTCATTTAACCTGCAGATTTCGCCCATGAACTTCCAAATTGATTGCTCGGATACCAGCTTTTGAGCGAGCCTGACAGCAGGTACGTGCTCAGGGAGGCAATAAGTCCTTTTTTACACCACGTAATGAAAATTTACATGGAGATCTTACGAATGGTATGCAAGAAATTTAGGTCGATGCGGACCGGATATCCCGAACCAAAGGTGGACCACCATTGCAGCAGTCAGCTCTGGTCAAGGCATATAGCCGTATTAGAAGTATTTCAAATCTTAAACAAAGATGCCCTTTACGATTGTCCTAGCGGAACAGTTGTCCCTGCAATGTAATACGCTTATTTGGAAATAATCAGCCCTATAGCGCTTCTCAACATCCAGCTTTTGGAAAGGAATAGTGGCCGACAAAAATTCTGATTAAAATTAATTCAAAACAATGCCCCGAATTACAGGGCATTGCCTATATCAGGATTCCTTGGTAGGCTCCGAATTCTCGTGATGTTCCTCTTCCTGATGGTGTTCCGGTTCTTGATGGTGTTCCGGTTCGTTTTCATGGCCCGGTCCCTCATGGTGTTCTGGATGTACATGGTGCTCCAAGTGCTCGCGATGCTCTGGATGCTGGTCTTTTTCTGGCTGTTCTTGATTTCCTGGTATCATAATCTATATTTTTGGTATCATTACAACATCAGTGCGACCAAAAAGTTTCAACTTTAGCCAACAAATGTGAAACCGTCCGGATCATACCAGACGTTTGGATTTAGCAGGGTATTCCTAAGGTAGCTTACCAGTTGTCGTTTTAGTCCGAACCGGCCTAGGCACAATTCGCTATATGCGCCCTCCCTCCATTTCTGGGAAGAGCTACCTGTCCCGCTTGAATGTTCTGATTGACCAAGTGCAGTACCAGCAACCGAAGCTATTGGCAGAGCTTGGACAGATCAAACATGTTTCCTCTGGATCCTGATCGCATTCAAGATGGCAAGGAATGCAACACCCACATCAGCGATCACCGCTTCCCAAAGATTGGCCACTCCAAATGCACCCAAAGATAAAACGGCAACCTTTACTGCCATGGCCAGGGCAATGTTCTGCCAAACAATGTTACGGGTAAGCTTTCCAATCTTAAGTGCAGCAACAATCTTCAAAATCTGGTCATTCTGGATAACGATATCCGCTGTTTCGATAGCTGCGTCACTACCAAGTCCGCCCATTGCAATCCCAGCTTCCGCCAGGGCAATGACTGGCGCATCATTAACCCCATCGCCAACAAAAGCGATATGATGTCCTTCCTTGATTAGTTTTTCTACGTTTTCAACTTTCCCCTCGGGCAAAAGGTCGCCATAAGCATTATCTATGCCCAGTTTTTTGGCTACGTTATCCACTACCGCCTGTTTGTCTCCCGAAAGCATAACCGTTCTAATATTGAGATCATGCATCTGTTTGATAGCTTCAGCAGAATCGTCCTTGATTTCATCTGCAATGGTAATATAGCCTGCATATTTCCCATCAACTGCGATGACCACGATGGTATCCACGATTTCCTCAACATCTTTTGGATAATCTACCTTGTATTTTTTAAGAAGTTTGAGATTTCCTGCCATTATCGCCTTTCCATCTATCTTGCCCCGTAGGCCGTGCCCTGAGATTTCTTCCACGGCAGTTGCTTTTTCTCCATCGGCTGCTTTGTCTGCATATTCAACAATGGCCTGTCCAACAGGATGTGTCGAGTTTTTTTCAAGTACCGCTGCTAGCTTGACCAGTTGCTTTTCAGTCAATCCAACAGGCACTACTTTTTGCACCTTAAATACACCTTTGGTAAGCGTACCTGTTTTGTCCATAACAATGGTATCGATCTTTGTCATCACGTCCAAAAAATTACCGCCCTTGAACAGGATCCCATTTTTTGAAGCAAGACCTATCCCGCCAAAATATCCCAATGGAATTGAGACCATCAGCGCACAAGGGCAGCTTATAACCAGGAAAACCAGGGCACGATAGAGCCATTGGTTGAAAACATAATCAGCTACAAAAAAATAGGGAACCAAAGCCAATGCCAGCGCCAAGAAAAAAACAATAGGCGTGTAAATTTTTGCAAATCTGGAGATAAATAATTGGGTCTGTGATTTGCGCGAGGACGCATCCTGGACCATTTCAAGTATCTTGCTCAGCTTACTGTCTTTGAATAGCGCCGTTACCCTGATCTCTGAAACGGTGTTCAGATTGATCATTCCTGCAAGCACCTTTTCGCCCTTATACTTGCTATCGGGACGACTTTCACCAGTTAAAGCTGCTGTATTGAATGAACCCTTGTCGGAAACCAGTTCTCCATCCAGACCAACTTTTTCTCCAGCTTTGACCTGTAGGATGTCGCCAAGTTTTACATCCGCCGAACCGATCACTTTTGCATCGCCAGCCTTTAAAACGGTTACCTCATCTGGCCGTATATCGAGCAGTGCCTTTATGCTGGCCTTTGCCCTATCCACCGCTGAATCCTGGAACCATTCGCCGATTGAATAGAATACCATAACGGCAACACCTTCGGCATATTCCCCAATGTAGAAAGCCCCCAAAGTAGCGATGCTCATCAGCACAAACTCATTGAATATGTCGCCGCGTATCGCCTTACGAAAGGCTAGTATAAGTACATTCCATCCAGCCAGGAGATAGGCAATCCCATTAACTGCCAAAGAAACCCAGTTTGAAAGTTTGATACCAAAGCCATAATCAAGGACCAATACGCAAACGAGTATGAAAAGACCTAATAGGAGACCCAGATGCGCTCGCCACCCGGACTGCTCCGATCCTACGACATCATGTTCATGGCCATAACCATCTTTGTGCTCTTCTTCGGCATCAATATGCAAAATTGTTTCCTTTTGGGGCTTGGATTTGGCATCTTTTATTGGATGCTTTGCTTTCGTCCTGCCATTCTCGTTGTTATCGCAACATTCTTTCATAATCGTATCTATATAATTCCAACACTGATATACTCCTCGGTTTTAATCTCTAATGCCGACCAAACACTGATGTCTTTGATCTGGTATCTGCCAATGGGCCCCTTTGCTAAGGTCTGTCCGCAATTTAACCAATTTATATCTCCTTCCACAATATCCAAACATAATCTGGTTTTGGCCAGCTTTGCAAAAGACATGCCAACCTCCCAACATCCCTCCGCAAACTGGACTACCAAAAACAGCATAGCGCCGTTGATCTTCCTGCCGCAGACACACGCTGCCCAGGGCCGATAGACTAAAACCCCCTTGATAGTGTGATCCCATAGGAACCGTGGCTGTAGGATGGATACACCATTGACCTGTTATTGCCGGCCAGACCGTTATCGGGGAACAGCCTTCTAATCTTTGGGTATAAAAAATATGCAGCCTCTGTCGAGAGCACGCCAAGCCCGGCCCCGGCGACCACATCGCTCAGCCAATGTTTGTTGTTGTACATCCTGAGATAGCCAACGGCAAATGCGGAGCTGTAGCCTGCAAGACCATAAAACACAGAGCGCCCGCCATATTCGCGCCTCAGAAATTCGGCCGAGGCAAAGGCTTCGGCGGTATGCCCCGAGGGGAACGAATTAGAGGTTCCGTCCGGCCTTGGCACAGCGGTAATGTTCTTTAGCCCCTGGCAGAAAACGTTCAGTAAAAGATTGGAAACAAGATATATCCCAGCCTGGTCTACAATCCTGTTCTTCCCCTTTACCCCAATGCCACTGAGCACCAGAACGGCAGTCCCTGGAGCAAACTGCAGGTAGTCGTCCACGATGAACCTGGGATGGGGATGCTCGATAGAGAACTCATATCTTGCCTTCAGGTCAATATCGGTAAGCCCATGGTTGCCCAGTTTGATAAAGCCATAGGCCATACCGGCAGTGGGCAGGATGATGGTGAAAAATTTTTCATTCCTTCCTCTCGGTTCAGGTCTGGGATGATATTTGGCAGTGTCGCTAACCTTACCTTCCAAATCCAGGTCCTGGGCCGGACTGCTTCCAAAACCGCCGAGTAAAAAAACGATGGCATATAAAATTTTTCGTTCCATGAATTCAATATTTACTCAGTCATCCAAATTATCGGCTCTATGCTTCTGTTGCACCTTCTTTTTCCAATTGACATACCACTGCTGATGGTGCAGCACGAGCAGGAAATAGATGCCCGCTGCCGCCACAACGGCAATGATCAGCATCTTTAATCCGACCGCAACGCCAATGCCGGCAGTGCACCAGATCGTGGCCGCCGTGGTCAGCCCCTGCGAGGAGCCCGTCTTATCGTTCTTGTAGATAATTCCCGCACCAAGGAAACCTATCCCCACAAGGATATTGGCGATGATCCTCGAGGCGGCGGCGGTGTCGCCCATATGCTCACCGATCGCCGTAAACAGCGCTGCGCCCAGACATACCGCGGCATAGGTCCGGATCCCGGCACTGCTGCCATGCTTCTCCCGGTCAAAACCGATCCAGGCACCCAGCAAAAAAGCGATCAACAGCCTCAGCACCACGCTGAACTCACTGTCAAGGTCCATCGAATTGATCAGATCCATTGCTTAACCCTCCATTTCCTGGAACCACTCCATGGCCTGTTTGATGGCCTCGTCCACGATGGACAGCTCCCTTACCTTGCCCTCGTGTTTCAGCTGGTTGGCAATCTCGATCGCCTTTTCCCTGACCCTTGGTTCAAGCCCCTCCATCTCGAGGGGAAAATTTTTTGATGTCCATTTCATGATTATAGGTTTAATTGCTTAAATGATCCAAGGCTAACTTTTCTTGATGCGCCTGGTGATGATATCGATGTTCCTTAGTTTTCCAGCATGCAGGTGTTCCCTGCAGTACGAGGTAAAGAACCGGTGGTTCCTGAGAAACCCCAGCGTGCTCTGGTCCCATCCTTCGCCCGTGGCAAAACCACGTAACGAAAGTTCCTCCCTGAGCTGGTCATCGGTACTGATAAATTCATCCGTTCCCAAGTTATAGGTATCTGCATCGCAGATGATCTCCTGTAAAAGGGTCTCTGGCCTATGCGGGATCCTGGTGGCCAAAATACAACCGGCGACAAGAACTGTCACCTCACTGTTCACGCCTTGGTCGGCCATAAATTCTTCCATGATAGCTACGCTCTTGTGCTCATGCTCCTGGGGAACGGTGAACAGCTGCCCGGTATCGTGGAACCATGCAGCGGCAAAAAGGACAAAGCCGTCCGCGTCCCCCAACTGGTATGCCCCTGCAATTTCCATCGCCCTAAGGACTACCCGCCGGGTATGTTCCAGGTTATGGTAAACAAGGGCAGGGCTGCCATGGCGTTCAAAAAGAAGTGCGACGTACCCGGAAATGGCCTGATATAATATGTGATAGGGTGTGGTCATTGATAAATAGGCTACCAGTGTTTGACAAAATAATGGCGCAGCTTAAAGGCAATGGTCAAAGCCATCAGCGCAGTCAGCAGCACAAAGAAGATGATCCTCAGAATTTTCTTTCCCAACGGCCGGGCAGGCCTGGCTTCTTCCCTGGTAACCGTAAATTCTTTTTTTATGTATTTTTTGTTGCGTTTGACAGGCATCTTATTTTTCATCTCTCAGCAGGTTTTATTTTGAGATCAGCCCCGAAACAACGTTGATCGCGAAGGCCACGATAAAGGTATTAAAGGCGAAGGAAAGCAGTCCGTGCATCCAGACCAGGCGCCTGATCCTCCGAGAAGTGATCTGTACATCGGAAACCTGGAAGGTCATTCCCACCACAAAGGAGAAATAGGCAAAATCAAGATAGTCGGGCTCCTTTTCTGCGGGGAATTCAAGCCCGCCAGGTTTTTGGCTACCACCCTTGACATCATTGTCGATGTCGCAATAATAGAAATGTGCATACCTCAGTGTGAAGACTGTATGCACGAGCCACCAAGACCCGATAACAGCGGCAAGGGGCAGCAGTACAGATATGGCAAGACCATTCTCACCGGCAAATCCCTTCAAAAGCAACAGAATGGCGAAAAGGCTGGCAAATGCAGCAACAACAACAAAAAGAAAGACGAGCGACCGACTGGAATCCTGCGCATGGGCCTCATGCCTGACCTCACTGGGATGGGAGCTAAGTATAGTGATCCAACCAAGGACCAGGCTCGAAAGCAGGTACGCCAGCCAGGTTATCATCAAGTGCGTCTCCAGCTCCATTCTACCGTAGCAAACAGCAAATGCCGTTATCGAGATTCCCAGAGACACATACAGTTTGTGATGGGCATCCATCAGGTTGATCTTATCGGTCAATCTATTTTTTTTTGATTTCATTTCCAGTATTATATAAACATTCCCATTACAATAAACAGCAGAAAGCCCGTGAAGAAGGCAGAAGTATAGACTGGGGTATCTTTCTGGTGGTGCGCCTCAACCAGCAGTTCCTCGGTAACCAGGAATAGCAGCGCAGCAGACCCAAAGGACAACAGTACCTCCAAGGTGCGCTCGCCGGTATACTGCAGTACAAAAAACCCTGTTGCTGCGCCAAAGAGCAACAGCGCTCCAAGCAGGCACATAACTACTACCAGCTTTGGCATTTTGGTGCCAACTCCCACCAGCGTTCCACCGAGCGCAAGGCCAAGGGACAGGCATTCTGTAGAGAGGGCAAGTGCCAGAAGTACCCCTTCCTTTTTGCCAGCGGCGAACCCTGTGCCAAGCAACAGGCCATCCAGTAACAGGTCGATGCCTACGGCCACAAGTATTCCCCAGGGGAGCCCCATTTTCCCTACTTCCTGCTTAAGTCCAGAAGTATATTTTTTGGCCAGGAGCATCGTAGCAATTCCAAGTACAAAGCCTATGATAATCGCATAGGGGTCGTGGATCCGGATCATGTCGGGCAACAGTTCAACTGCGACCACTGAAAAGACCACGCCCGCCGCAAAGTGGAGGATTATGCTCTGCAGACCTGGACCCATTCTTTTCACACGAACGGCAATGCCGCCAAGTATCAAAAGGGCAACCGGCAATAATGCAAAAAGCACCTGTCCAAGTGAGATTGTTGGACTACCCTGCATAGTACCTCCCCAGCTGGAATCTGTAAAGCCTAAAAAAAAGATAAGAGATCCCAAGCGCAATCGCTGCACTGGCAAATACCTCCTCTGGGTAGTTCCATCCATTGTACATACGGTTGTACAGAAGTAGCGCACACCATACCACAAGCACAGCCTTCAGCGGCCGGTAGCTCCTTGGCAGGTACATCATCAAGAATGCCGAAGCACCTACTGCAATGCTAGGCAAAGGCAAACACCCATAGGCACTTCCCCTGCCAGCCCTTCCGACTTCGAGCAACATGGCAATTGGACGCTGGTAAAGCGGACGAAGGTGTTCCAATTGGCTGTTCAGTAATAGGATCACCATGATCTGCAACAGCAGCAGTACGATCAGAAATATTCCTGCACGGGCAAACCTTACCCTGTCACTGGCAAGCACAAAGAGAACCACCGCACAGTAGAACGGTATCCAGAAATAAAAACTGCCCACCTTTTCCATTAGCCCATCTAGCCAGGCGCTGCGATGGGTATTGGCCATTACCAGCAACTGCCTATCAGCTCGTTCAAGGCCTGCTTCCCAGCTGTAGAAGGAAGAAAGGTACAGGACTGCAATCCCGGCGAATACCACCAGCACTACCGAAACCGGCAACGGCACCTTTAAAATCACCCTGTCTCTTTTTTTTGTAGATATTTCCCGCTTATGCATAGCCTTTCGAGATCAACTGGTGAACTGTAGATAGATCAGAAAAACTGCTGATACCGCCATTACAAGAAATGTTGCAGCCCCCAGGATATTGGACATCTTTCCATTGGTATAGTTGCCCATGATCTTTTTGTTATTGGCAATGTGCAGCAATATCGCAATGATCACAGGTGAGGTCAGCCCATAGAGGATCGCCGTATACAGCAATGCATCTACCGGACTGATTCCTATATAGTTCATCAACAGCCCGATGATGACCGAAACGATGATGATACCGTAAAATGGTTTTGCCTGATTAAATTTTTTGTCCAGACTGCCCTTCCAGCCGAATGTTTCCGAAACGATATAGGAAAGGCTACCGCTCAGCACCGGGATCGCTAAGAAGCCCGTACCGATTACCCCCATGGCAAACAGCAGATAGGATGCTTTTCCAGCAACTGGTTCCAGGGCCTTGGCCGCCTGTTCAACCGTGTCGATCTGCCTGATTCCCTGACTGTATAGCGCAGTGCCAGTGGCAAGGATGGTAAAGAACATTATCAGGTTGGAAAGCAGCATGCCAAGGTTAACGTCCAGTCCCATCTTTTTTATCAATAGGCCCATCATCCTGTTTTCGCGCTTCTTCTTTTCCTCACTGCTCTTTTTTTCGCCGTTAAGCATAACCAAACGCTTATTGACCATGATCTGCCGCTTGGCATCCTTGACGTCCTCAGCCTCCATGGCAGTTTGCCAGAAGAAAAGATAAGGGGATATCGTGGTGCCAAGAATGGCCACCAGCATGCCGATAAAGTCCTTGTCCCATTTTATGGTTGGGATGAAGGTCGCCTTCATCACCTCTCCCCAGTCGGGCTTGGTAAAAAAGGGCACAATAATATACAACAACAAGGTCAGGCAGAGGTACTTGAGTACCGACACGAACTTTGAATAGGGCAGATAGATGATAAAAAACAACAGGATCACAGTGAATATGACACTGAAGACCATCGCATGAATTGCGGGGAATATCAGGTGTGCCACCGCGCCCATTCCGGCGATGTCCGCCCCGATATTCAGCGTTATTGCAGGAACACTGAATAGGATCATCAGGTACAGCACTGGCTTTGAATAATGCTGCCTGAGCGTGGTGGTTAGCCCCACTGAGGTGACAAGGCCGATCCTTGCGCAGATCTCCTGGATCGCAGCCATCAATGGAAATGTGATCAGCACCGTCCAGAGTGTGGCAAGGCCATACTTTGCACCCGCCTGGGAGTAGGTCGCTATTCCAGAGGGATCGTCATCACTGGCGCCGGTCACAATTCCGGGACCCAGGGCAGAAAATATCTTTTTGAACCTTTTAAGCATTTTTTTTCTTTTTGGTCTTTATAGCTGATTTTTTGAGTCCTCCATCATAGGCAAGCAGGCGGAGCGCATTGAAAACCACGATCAGGGTCGATCCCTCATGGGCGATTACTGCTGGACCAATGGTCGCAATCCCAAGTATGGTCAACGGGATAAGCGCTGCCACTACCCCAAGGCTGATCCAAAGGTTCTGCTTGATAATCCCCCTTGCCTTACGGCTCAGTCCGATGGCAAAGGGCAGGCTTTCCAGCCTGTCTCCCATCAGGGCAATGTCTGCTGTTTCCAGTGCCACATCGCTTCCAGCTGCGCCCATGGCAATTCCGACCGTACTCTTGGCCATTGCCGGCGCATCGTTCACGCCATCTCCGACCATTGCGACCATCTTTTCCGACCTGTCGAGTTTCTGTACCGCCTTCACCTTGTCCTCTGGCATCAGGTCGCCCCATGCCTCGGTGATCCCGATCTGTTTTGCAACCGCATCGGCCACCTTCTGGTTGTCACCGGTGAGCATGATCATTTTCTTGATTCCAAGGGCGGCAAGCTCCTTCAGTACATTCTTCGCCTCTTTCCTTGGCACGTCCATCAGGGTCAATATCCCGATGAACTCAGCCTCGCGTTTGACAAGCATGGAGGTATGCCCGCCCTTCTCGAATTCCTCGACCTGGGAGATAATTTCTGCCGGCACTTTTTCCTTTTCAAATAGCGCCCTGTTTCCGATCAGCACTTTTTTGCCGCCAACTTCCGCCTGCACGCCACGTCCGGTAATCCCCTTAACGTTTTTGGCATCTGGAACGGATTGTTTCTTCAAGCGCTCTATCGCTCCCTTTACGATCGCCTCTGCAAGCGGATGGTCGCTGAGCTTTTCCACCGCAACGGCCGTTGCCAGAAGATCTTCCTCGGTGGTATCGCCCAGCGGCACAACATTGGTCAGTTCCGGCCTGCCCTCGGTCAGCGTTCCCGTCTTATCAAATGCAATTGCGTTTAACGAACCCAGGTCTTCCAGTGGCCTTCCGCCCTTTATCAGTACGCCCGCACGTGCTGCCCTTGCCACTCCGCTGAGCACCGCACTTGGCGTAGAGATCGCCAGTGCACACGGGCTTGCGGCAACAAGCACCGACATTGCACGGTAAAAGCTTCTGGCGAACGGTTCATCAATGACCAGAAAGGCAAAGCAAAGCACTGTAACGAGCACCAACACCGCCGGTACAAAGTATTTCTCGAACCTGTCGGTAAAGAGCTGTGTCGGTGATTTCTGCTTTTCGGCCTCGTTGACCATCTTGATCAGCCTTGAGATGGTCGAATCCTTCGCCTCGCGGATCACCTTGACCTCTAGGGCCGAAGCGCCGTTGATCGTTCCGGCAAATACGCGGTGCTCTGGCTTGATCGTCTTTTCGCCGGCGTAGTCCTTTGACGCATCGGGTACCGGCGACTTGTCCACCGGAACACTTTCCCCGGTGATCGGTGCCTGGTTAACGCTGCCCTCGCCCTTTACGACGACCCCATCGGCGGGGATCTTGCTGTTTGGCTTGATCACAATGACATCTCCCAGAACGAGTTCCGAAATACCGATCTCCGATTGCTTTCCGTCCCTTACCACCAGTGCAGTGGGTGGTGCAAGGCTGGTCAGCGCCGCTATGGATTTCCTGGCCTTGCCCATCGCATAATGTTCAAGTGCATGGCCCAGGCTGAAAAGGAACAATAACAGCGTACCTTCCATCCACGAGCCCAGGATAGCTGCGCCTATAGCGGCCACGAGCATCAGGAAATCGATCTCAAAACCACCTTTGGCAATGGTCTGTACCGCTTCCTTTGCGGTGAAAAACCCGCCAAAGAAGTAGCCCGCAACATATATCGCAATGCTTACCCAAGATGGAGTGGCGTCAAGGAAAGAAAGTCCGAAGCCGGTGCCGAGCAGCGCCCCGCAGATCAGCGAAAAGATCAGTTCGGTATTGGCACCGAAGATCCCGCCATGCTCATGCTCGTGCCCATCGCCTTCAGCATGTGCATCAACCTTTGGGCCATCATGTTCATGTCCATCATTTTTAGCATGCACCTCCGGTTTGGATTTCTTGCCAGCCGCTAATGTCTTTCCCTCTGTACCTTTAGCGGTAGGTTTTTCGACCACCTTATTTTTGCCGGTATCCGATAGTTTATCGTCCGCTTTTTTCACCGGTTGTTTTTTTTCGTCTTTTTTCATAGCTGATGTATTATGGGTTCGGAATTTCTTTGTTTGATCTGCCCTCTATTGGCTTTGGTTTTTGGGGACTAGATTTCAGACCGCCATTTTTGAAAAGGTAATAGGCCGTCTGATAGTAGGCAATTGCCTCATCTGATAGTGATGTGGAGAGGTTTGCATCCCGCTGACCATTGATAGCTTTGTCATAGATAAAGGTTTCTGTCTTTCTCTTTGGGCTCAGGACTATCAGGCTGTCGTTTTTCAGGTAGCCTAGCTTCTGGTAGGTTGCCAGCAGCGCCCTTGGGACATAGTCCTTGCGGCGGATATCCTGGCCGTAGTTATTGCTTTCATAACCCCAGCCCAAAAGTCCGAACAAAGTAGGGTAAAGGTCTATCTGTGAGCACATCTGGTCGAACTGCGGTGCAGGATTGCCCTGAAGATTAAAGATGATCGCCGGAACGTGGTACCTGGCGACATCAATTTCATTTTTGCCCGCACTGCTCGCGCAGTGGTCGCCGACAAAGACAAAGACCGTATTTTTGAACCATGGTCTTGTGGCCGCACTGGCCAAGAATTCGCCGATGGCATAATCCGAATATTTCACGGCTCCCTCACGTCCGCTGCCAGATGGGATATCGATCTTGCCAGCTGGATAGGTAAAGGGCCGGTGGTTGGAAGTGGTCATCACAAAATCATAGAAACGTTCTCCGTTGCCGGTCTTGCTGTCGGCGTCCCTGATCACACTTCTGAAAAGGTCTTCATCGCTCACTCCCCAGGCATTCTCGAAGCTGACCTCACTGTCCTTCAGCACCGTTCTTTTGCCGGTATAGCTATCGCCAGTTGCAATTCTTCCGCCACGGTCGACGATATCGAATCCATTGCTGCCAAAATATTGGTTCATGTTGTCAAAATAGCCATCGCCTCCATAGAAGAAGGTCGATCGGTAGCCCTTTTGCCGAAAGATATGCCCAATGGTAGTCAATCCATCGTTGTTCTTCCGCCTGACGATACTGTTGCCCGGTGTGGGCGGAACCGCAAGGCTGAGCGCCTCCATGCCCCGGACCGTACGCGTCCCGGTGGCATACATCCTTGAGAACACGATGCCATTGCTGGCCAGCGAATCCAATACCGGGGTAATTCCCTGATTGCTGCCGAACCTTTCCATAAAATCCGCGCTCAAGCTTTCCACGACTACCATTACCACATTGGGCCGTTGCGGGTTTCCCGAATTGGCAACCCTTCTGCTGATCGAAAGGCCATTTCCCGTAAACTCGGTACCTTCCCCGCCAAGTTCGTTCCTGATAATCGAGAAGGCCTCTTGGGCATCGACCATCGGATAGAAGTGGTCATAGGCAAGCTCGTTGTTCCTGAAGGCGGAGAAAAAGGAATAGATTCCTGCCTTGGAAAGTTCGCCCTGGTACCTGTTAGCCGTTTTTTCCGCCCAAGAATTGTCCACAGCAAAGCTATAGAGAAAGATGAGCAGCACCATCGGCACAAAATGCAGCAGGCGATGTTTGAACCGGGTCCTGGAAACAAAGCTCTCATAAAAATATCCCCTTCGCTTAAAAACATAGACGACGATCAGTGTGATGAGCAGTACCCCCGAGACCAGATAGGGCAAGGGATAGGACTGGTTGATATTGTTGACCACCTCAAAGGTATAAACCAAGTAGTCTACGGCAATAAAGTTGAACCTGCTCTCGAATTCCTGCCAAAAGGTAAATTCGGCAAAGAAAGAGAATATGGAAACCATGACCATCACCGACACGATGAAATAGCTGCCGATGTAATTGAAATAGGTCTTCACCAGCCGCTGTGGCAACAGAAAAAGGTAGGCAGAATAGAGAACTACCAGGAACAGCGCAACCCCAAGATCATAGACAAGGCCCTTTGCAAATATACCGGCCAATGCCAGTGGCGAAAGCTCAGGTTGGTGCACCGAAAGGTACAGTACCAGGCGCATGATAAGGGATGCCACCAGAAAAAAGAGCACAAACGCATGCAGCACGGCATACCTGCCCCTTAAATGGAATATGTCCATAAGTGTTCAGTTAATAAAACAATATAAAGGTATGCGCCCCCTAACCGGGCGCATACCAGACATAGATCTACGGTCTATGCCGCCCGCATTCTTCCATCGGTGTTAATGGCCTTCAGATTCTTCGCTGTTCTTCAGTTTGGACAACAGGTCGTAGGTGCCCTTCAGCACTACTTTCCCTTTGATGTCAAGGTTCTTTGGCAGGACCACCTCTATGTAGCCCCCATCGCTGATGCCAGTGGTTACAGCTACCATTTCGAAATGGTGCGACTCGCCAGCTTTTTCCGATTCTGCCTCTGTTTCCTCTTCGCTGTGCTTATGGGCAGGGTCCTTTTTGGTCTCCTTTGCAAGGAAGATATATTTTTTTCCCTCGAAATCAACCACTGCTCCCACCGGGAGCGCCATCACCTGGCTGCTACCGGCCTCGATAAATGCCTTGAGGTAGGTTCCGGGAATAAAGTTCCTGCTGCCCTTGGCAATGGCATGTACGGTAACCGTTTTATCGGCATTGATCTCTCCGCCTACAAGCTGGACTACAGCATTCTGCTCTGTGGTATCATTGGTCAAGGTAAAGCGTACCCGCTGTCCGGGCTTAACCCTGGCGGCATCCTTCTCGAACACGTTCAGTTCCACATGCAGGTTCGAACTGTTGACGATCTCGAACATCACATCATTGGGATTAACGAACTTTCCGGTATTCACGTTCACCTTGGTCACATAGCCACTGATCGGTGCATAGATATTGATCTGGCTGCGTATGTTGGTCGCCGTAAGGCCCGATGGGCTGATATTGATCAGCTGCAGGCGCTGCTTGAGCGCATTCTCCCTTGCAAGGGCGCCCTGGTAGTTCGCCCTTGCCTGTTGCACGGTCTTCTGCGCATTGACGTTCTGGCTTGCAAGGGTCTGTTGGCGCTTATATTCGCTGTCGGTGAGCTCAAGCTGGCTCTTGCTCTCCAGGTAGTCCTGCTGCAGCTGCACGAACTCCTGGTTCTGCAGCACTGCGATCACCTGGCCCTTGCTTACCGTACTTCCCTGCAGCAGCGGGGTGGACTTGATGATACCGCCCATCTGGGTGGTCACGCTCATCAGGTTCTGGGGCGGGACATCGATGTACCCGTTGACCTTCAGCAGGGCGCTCAGCCCCTTAAGCTCGGGGGAGCCCAGCTCCACACCGATCGACTGGTACTGTGCCTGGGTGATCTCCACCGAATTTTCGTTTTCCTCATGAGCGCTTTCCGCTGCTGGGGTTGTCTCTTCGCCAGCGGTTTCCTTGCTCCCGCATGATGCAAGCGAAGCTGCAAGCATGGCGGTAAAAAGAACGCGGCCCGTGTATTTTAATATTGTTCTCATCTCTGTTTTATAAACCCATTAGGTATTGTAGTGTGTAAACTGATTGGTTGTACTGGTTGATCGCCTGCAGGTAACTGAAGCGGATCTCTGAATAGGTGCGCAGTGCCTGGAGGTATTCGACATAGCCTATCTCACCGTTCTGAAAGGCGATCTGCGACTGTTTCAGGATCAGGTTGGCATTGGGCAGCGCACTGCTGTTGTAGTACTGGATGCTTCTTGCATTTTTCAGCATTTCCTGCCTGGCCTGGTTGTACTGGCCCTGCAGGTTTGTCTGGAAAAGCCCGAACTGGCTCTCTGCAACCTGCTTTTCTATATTGGCAGCCTTGATCCTCGAAGAAAAAGGCCTGAAGAAGATGGGGATGGAAATTCCCGCCTGTATTCCCTGGAAACGCTTTCCCGGACCGAAATACTGGTCGGCCCCGTTAACGGCCTGGTTGCCGATGATAGACTGGTTGAAATAGCCGACCGTAAAATCCGGCCCCGACCTCGCTTTTTCCACACCGAGCTTGCGCTGGGCAATCTCGATCTGCTGTTTTTGCAGTGCAAGCGCAGGATTTGCCGCGATCGCACTATCGATCGCCGCATCGTTCCAAACTACCTGGGAAAATGGTGCCTTGACAAGCTGGACTTCGGCAGAGGTATTCAATAGACGCCGTAGCTCCGACCGGTAGGCCAAAATATCCGACTGGTTCTTGCTCAACTGGTTGCGCAGTTCGTTGTACTGGGTCTCGGCAGTGGTCTTTTCCAATAGGTTGGTCTCTCCTGCCTGATAGCGCAGTGAAGCAGCCTTTAGAAAATTGCTGTAAACGCTGTCCTGGCTTAGATAAAGATCATGGAGCGCGGTGAAGTAGGCCAGTTGGGTGTAGGCGTTCTTGACCATATAGCGAAGTTCGCTCTGGGTCACCGCAAGGCCTAGCTCAGCGCCCCTGATCTGCGCATCGTAAAGATTTCGTTGGTTCTTGAAAAGGCCCGGATAGGGAATGCTCTGGGAAATGGCAATGCTGTTGTCCTTTCTTAGGCTGTTGAACTGGCCGTACTGGAAATCGACATTGGTCTTGCCAAGGTCGGTGGAACTTCCCCTGAGCGCCTGTTGCTGGCCGATCTGCAGGGCAGATGAGCGTACGCCCTGGTTTGCACCAAGGGCGGCATCCACGGCCTGTTGCATGGTCATTGGGCCAAAATTGGAAATAGTCTGTGCCTTGGCCTGTGGAGCCAAAAACAACAGGCATACAACGATCCCTGCAACGACCGTTGCGGGAACCTTGGTTACACGTTTTTTCATTCCTTCGAAATAGGTATATAGTACAGGTAGTACGATAAGGGTCAAAATGGTGGAAGTTATCAGTCCACCGATCACCACAGTGGCCAGTGGCTTTTGCACCTCAGCTCCAGCGGCCGATGAGATCGCCATCGGCAAAAAGCCAAGGGATGCCACAGTCGCGGTCATCAGTACAGGCCTAAGCCTGATGGCGGTACCCTTGAGCACGATATCGTTCAGGGTATACTTGCCCAACGCCTTTAGCCTGTTGAATTCGGTGATCAGTACGATGCCGTTCAGCACCGCAACACCGAACAGTGCGATAAAACCAACCCCGGCAGAAATACTGAACGGCATTCCGCGCAGCAATAGTGCAAAGATCCCGCCAATGGCGGCCATCGGAATTGCCGAAAAGATAAGGATAGACTGTTTCACCGAACCAAAAGAGAAGTATAACAGTAAAAGGATGAGCAGCAGCGCTACCGGAACGGCAATGGAAAGACGCTTACTTGCTTCTTTCAGGTTCTCGAACTGACCGCCGTAGGTAATATAATAGCCTGCGGGAAGCTTGATCTGCTGGTTGATCTTGGCCTCGATCTCCGTTACCACGCTCTGGATATCCCTTCCCCTAACGTTAAGCCCAACGATGATACGGCGCTTGGTATCCTCGCGCTGGATCTGGTTGGGGCCTACCCTGAATTCCACATCGGCCAACTGGTCCAGGGGAACCTGGTTGCCATTTGGTGCGGTCACGTAGACATTCTTCACGTCCTCGATGCCCTGGCGGTTCTGCTGGGAAAGTCGTACGACCATGTCATAGCGCTGTTCGCCCTCATAGACCAGTCCTGCCGATTGGCCCGCAAATGCGGTGTTCAACGCCTGGTTTACCGTTCCAATGCTCAGTCCATACTGGGCGATGCGGTCACGGTTGACCTTTACAACGATCTGTGGTAGTCCGGTTGCCTGTTCAAGGTAAAGATCCTTGGCTCCCTCTACTCCAGCAACGATCTTACCGATCTTTTGTGAAATGGAAGTCAAGGAGGCAAGGTCATCGCCGAACACCTTGATACCGATATCCTGCCTAACCCCGGAGATCAGCTCGTTGGAACGCAGCTGGATGGGCTGCGAGAAACCGAAGCTTACCCCTGGGACCGCTTCCAGGGCCTCGCTCATCATTTCGGCGAGTTCTTCACGGTCGTGGGTAGTGGTCCAGTCCTTTTTGTCCTTTAATATAATGGTCAGGTCACAGGCCTCCATGGGCATCGGATCCGTTGGGATCTCTGCTGCACCGACCTTGCCGATCACCTCCTTGACCTCTGGAAATTTGTCGACCAGGATTTTGGAGGCCTGGTTGACCTTATCGACTGTCTGGGAAAGCGAACTCCCTGTCAATAGTCTTGTTTCCACTGCAAAATCACCTTCTTCAAGGGTGGGGATGAACTCACCGCCCATACGGGTGAACAAAAATATGCTGACGGCCAGTAGGACAATCGAAGAAATGAGTACCGCTTTCCTTCTGCGAAGTGCGCCATGGATCATTGGGCTGTACTTGCGCTGGAAAAAATCCATCATACGGTCTGAAAAATTCTTTTTATGCGCCACCTTTTTGCTCAGTACCAAAGAGGATACCATCGGCACATAGGTCAGTGAAAGGATAAATGCGCCCATAATGGCGAAGGACACTGTCTGTGCCATGGGACCGAACATTTTTCCCTCGATGCCTACAAGGGCAAGGATGGGCAGGTAAACGATCAGGATAATGATCTGCCCAAATGCGGCAGCGCTCATCATCCTTACAGAAGATTTTTCTACCTGCTCGTCCATCTCTGGCTGCGTATAGGCCCTGCCCAGCTTGTTGCCACCGAGCACGTGCATGGTGGCCTCGACAATGATCACCGCCCCGTCCACGATCAGCCCGAAGTCGATCGCACCGAGGCTCATCAAGTTGCCCGATACCCCAAAAAGGTTCATCAGTGAGATGGCAAATAGCATTGCCAGTGGAATGACCGAGGCTACCACAAGACCCGCCCTGAAGTTTCCAAGGAACAGTACCAGTACAAAGATCACGATGAGCGCACCCTCGATCAGGTTCTTGGCTACTGTACCCATTGCCCTGTCTACCAAAGCACTGCGGTCAAGGAATGGCTCGATGGTCACCCCCTCTGGCAATGTTTTTCCGATACGGGCGATCTTTTCCTTTACCTGTTTAACGACATTGTTGGCATTGGCGCCCTTGAGCATCATCACGATGCCCCCGACAGCTTCCCCTTGCGCATCCTTGGTTGCGCGTGTCAATGCGCCGTAACGGATGGAACTTCCGATCTGTACGCTGGCAATGTCCCTGATCAAAACGGGAATGCCGTTCTTGTTATTGGTGACCACGATCTTATTGATATCCTCGATATTGCCCACCAAGCCCTCACTTCGGATAAAATAGGCATTTGGCTTTTTATCAATGTAGGCACCGCCTGTATTCTGGTTGTTCTGCTCGAGCGCCTCGAACACATCGCTGATGCTCAGGTTGAAACTGCGCAATTTGTCAGGGTCTAGTGCGATCTCGAACTGCTTGAGCAGGCCGCCAAAGCTGTTCACCTCGGCAATGCCTGGGGTACCCAATAGTTGCCTACGCACGATCCAGTCCTGGATGCTGCGCAGTTCGCGGGCATTGAATTTCTTTTCAAATCCAGGCTTGGCATGGATGACATATTGATAGATCTCACCAAGTCCGGTGGAAATGGGAGAAATCTCTGGATTTCCAAGCCCAGCTGGGATATTGTTCTTGGCCTCGGCCAGTTTTTCGTTAACCTGTTGTCGGGCCCAGTAAATGTCCACGTCGTCATGGAATACAATAGTCACAACAGAAAGGCCAAATCTTGAAATAGAACGGACCTGCTCTATTTCTGGAATTGTAGACATAGTCTGTTCCACTGGATAGGAGATCAGTCGTTCAACTTCTTGTGTAGCCAGCGACGGGCTAAGGGTTATAACCTGTACCTGATTATTGGTGATATCAGGAACGGCATCTATGGGAAGTTGTCTAAGGGAATATACTCCCCAGGCGATCAGTGCCAAGGTGAACAGACCAATTACAAGCTTGTTCGCAATGGAGAACTGAATTATTTTTTTCAGCATTGAATTCTGGAATTAGGTTATGGAATAAAAAAGATCAAAGTGCAGCGAACATATCAATCCATATGGATCAATAGTGGCACTTCAACGAATATTATCTTAACCTAAACGGGGCGGTTGCCAAACGGAAAGCTCGGCGGCAATCGCTTTTCCGAAAGCTTTCTGGGTATATTCGGCAAGCATCAGTTCTGGAACTTCAACCGATAGGGAGGTATTCTGGACAAAGGCTGATAAACTGCAACACGCGCAGGTACAGAAAGGCGAACAGCAATCCTTAACGGAGGCGTAGTCCTGGGCAGGGGTAGAAGCCTGAAAGCTGGCAGATTGCATGGGAATGGCAGAAACCGAATCCGTGCACGGGGCACACATCGCCACTACTATCAATACCGAAACAAACCAGGTCAAAAACTTCACGTCCTATTATTTTCTGTAAATATAAAACAAACTATTTTATATATCCAAATATATTAAGATTGAATAGGTACATAAAAAAATTCATTTTGTGCCATTATGCAACTGTGGTTTTGTGAATGCTTCAAAAATTATCCTCTTCGTTCATAAATTAATTCTGGCAACCTATTTTGAATGTGCAAAGACTTACCTGCTCCATTAGGCCCCGATATAATAAGCAAAATAGACTTCTCTTACTGAACAGGTGATAAATGCTATGCATTTTAGCATAAAATACCCCATCCGTTTAACAGACAGACGCTATCCATTTCTAATAATTTGTTTATCAATTAGTTACGACCTTTCAAAGGAATCCTGTAATGTATTTGTAACGGTTTTTTTTATAAACTCAAATTTAATTTTTTTTTCTAATACATCGTTCTAGCCTTTAATTTTTTTTAAAAACCAACATAAATACTACACAAAATTGGGAGCAAGAAAATAACTTGAATATATATTCAAAGAAAAGAATAACAAAAGTTCAGATTGACTCATGGTGTTAAAATGGAGTCACTAAAGCATTAGAGCAATACTTTGTTGCTTGCACACATATCTAACTAAAGAAACTTAAAAGAAAATCTTATGATCCATTAAAAATCCTTTACCAAACAATTTAGGTGGAGAATATCGGAGTGGATATTACTTCATTCAAATGATATTTTTATGCTCCAAAAAGGGTTTTCACTTGTCATTTAGAGTGATTTGGCTAAATTTTAATCATTTTAAAAGACCAAAGCTATCATATTTAAAATTAAACTGATCTTTTTAAACGTATTTTTATTCTTATTTAGACTGATTACAATTAATATTTGTACTTTTGCCAAAACTTTAAATATCAAGCTTATAAACAGTAAACCCGGTGGCTAGTCGCCAAACCAATACACCGGGTAATATTGTCAACCAATTTTAGATCAATTAACAATCACAAAAGTAATGTACAAACTTCGTACCCTAAAGAAAACACGCTCATTAATTATCATTACTTCCTGCATGTTACTTGGCCACTTTACTGGCTTTGCCCAACAGATAGCTGGAAGCGCTATGATCAAAGGAACCGTAAAGACTAAGGATGGAAAGCCTGCAGAATTTGTAACTGTAGCCATTAAAGGCGGAAAATCGGCCCAGGTAGATGCCAAAGGAAATTACATCATCAAAGATATTAAGGGTGGAAGCTATACCATTATAGCCAGTTATGTTGGCTTAGAAGCTCAGCAGCGCCAAGTAACCATTGATGAGGGGCAAACATCTACTCAAGATTTTATACTTTCAGAAAGCAATCAACAGTTAAATGAAGTTGTTGTAAACGGTGGGAGTACCAATAAATTTTCTGTAAAAAAAACTACAACCTCTGCCAAAATGCCATTGGGCAACCTCGAAAACCCACAGATATATACAACAATTCCAAAAACGCTGCTAACAGAGCAGATGGTAACTGAGTTCAGCCTATCATTAAAGAATTCTCCTGGTGTGTACAAGATCCAGAATAACAGGGGCATCAATAGTGATGGAGCATCTTCTTATACCATGAGGGGGTTTCGCACTGAAGCAGCTTTTGTGGATGGTGTGCCGGCGCAAACCAATGGAGAAATAGAACCTGCCAACATAGAACGGGTTGAGCTTATCAAAGGGCCATCAGGAACACTTTTTGGTGGTGCCGTAGTATCCTTTGGTGGATTGATTAACATTGTAACCAAAAAGCCATTGGACACTTTGGGCGGTGAGGTAAACTACACAACAGGTAGTTATGGTCTCAATCGGTTAAGTGCAGATATCTATGGCCCAGTAAAGGCAGATAAAAAATTACTTTTCCGCTTAAATGCGGCCTATCAGAACCAGGGTAGTTTCCAGGATGCAGGTTTTAAACGCTCTATCTTTGTTGCCCCTACCTTAGAATATCGTGCAAGTGATAGGTTGAACATCAGCTTAACCGCAGGTTTCTATTCGCTAGAGGGTACCAGTCCTTCAACAATTTTCCTAAACAGGGTAAGACCTTATATTGCAAAGACGCCAGAAGAATTAAACTTCGACTGGAAACGCTCTTTTACCAGCAATGATTTGGTGATGAAGAACCCTACGATGAACATCAAAGGACAGATCAACTATAAACTATCCGATAATTGGACATCACAGACTATTTATTCTGCCAATTCACGTCGTTCTGATGGATTTTACATCTATTCATTCTTAAGGGGTGCCACCAGTGATGAGATGCTTGAACGTAACGTTTCACTTCAGAATACAGTAAATACGACTACAGATATCCAACAAAATTTCATAGGTGATTTTAAGGTTGTTGGCTTGCGTAACAGGATGGTTGTTGGACTTGATTACCTGAACCAGACTATCAACAATGACAACTCCCCGTACATCGTATTTGATAATGTGAGCGGCCGCAATCCTGCTGATGTAAATTATATAAAAATTTCTCGCTCCGCAGTAGAAGCAAGATTGGCTGCTAGCACAGCTGCGCCTACAAAAAATGAGACTAAGGCTAATATCTATAGTGCTTATGCTTCTGATGTACTGAGTCTAACGGATAGGTTAACAGCTATGTTAAGTTTGCGTATTGACCGTTTTCAGAACCGTGGCACACTTAACCAGGCCACTAACGAAATTATAGTTAATTCTAAATATCAACAAACAGCGGTATCTCCAAAATTAGGGCTTGTATATCAAATCCTGCCAGATCGCATCTCGGTATTTGGAAATTACATGAACGGTTTTGCCAATGTGCCACCGGTTACCCAACCTGCAGGCTCCAACGTTTCTGGCACCTTGAAGCCACAGCAAGCCAATCAATTGGAAGGAGGTGTTAAAACAGATCTTTTTCAGGGAAGACTTAGTTTTACTGCAAGCTATTACAACATCGAGGTTGATAACATGACGCGTACCGAAGAAGTAAATGTAAGCGGTACCAATTATATTGTTACCGTGCAAAATGGCACGCAGAAGAGCAAGGGAGTAGAGTTTGAGTTAATTGCAAACCCTATAGATGGCCTTAATATTATTGCAGGTTATAGTTATAACGATAGTAAACTCACAAAATCTACCGTTGCCCTTGAAGGAAGACGCCCAGCTTCTGCAGGTCCGGCTACATTGATCAATTCATGGATCAGTTATGCCATCCCATCTGGCAACCTAAAAGGATTAGGCTTAGGAACAGGAATAAACTACATTGGAAAACACCTATCGGGAAATGCTTTGGCAACAGGGGTATTTACCCTACCCAGCTATACATTGGTAACTACTACGCTATTTTATGACAGACCAAAATATCGCATCGGCATAAAAGTAGATAACCTAACCGATGAACTTTATTTTACTGGTCAAGGCACCTTAAGTGCCCAACCACCAAGAACTGTAGCAGCAGGCATTACCTTTAAATTCTAAGGATTGACACTAAAAAAACTCATAGCTCAAATTCACCTCTGGCTCGGACTTATCTCTGGGCTAGTGGTGTTTATATTAGGTATAAGTGGTGCCATCTATGTCTTTTCTGATGAGATTAAGGATATCGTTTACAAAGATAGACGCTACGTTAGCGTTATGCCAAAAAACGAAAAATTATCGCTTGATACACTTCTTTCCATCGCCAGAGCATCGCTCGGGCAATCTCAAAAGATAACAAGGGCCGAATTATCGCAGGATCCTGGGCGAACCTATATGTTTCGTGCCTTCAAAATAAACAAAAGCAGTACTGGATACTGGAATTATTACGACTATTACCTAAAGGTTTATCTTGACCCCTACACAGGAAAAGTTGTTTTTAAAGAAGATGCGAGCAAAGAATTCTTTACCATCGTACTCGCCCTTCACATGAATTTATTGTTGGGAGACGTGTTGGGGCATTTTATTGTCAAATGGTCAACGGTTTGTTTCGGTATATTACTACTATCTGGATTAGTACTCTGGTGGCCAAAAAGATGGAAACAAAAGCAGTTGAAGAAAAACTTTACCATTAAGTGGAATGGAAAATTTAAGAGGCTGAACTACGATCTTCATAATGTACTAGGTTTTTATATGCTTATTCCATTACTTATTATTTCACTTACCGGTCTTGCCTGGTCATTTGAGCTCACAAGTGATAAAAAATCAAAAGTACTATCTGATACAACCCAAACTACCAAGGCATCTGCTAACCAGATCTTAAAGCAGTCGTTAGAAAAATCACCAAATACTGCCTACTTCCTATATAACTTTCCAGCAGCAAAAAGCGGAACCGTAAACATTTCTGCCTATCAGTCTAAAGAACACCTATATGATCGCAAACAATATCGATTTGATCAATATACAGGCAAACTATTAATGGAAGCAGATCCGATGGCTTCTGCTGGTATTAGTTCAAAACTCATAGCACTCAATTACGATCTCCATACAGGAAGCTCATTGGGAATGATCGGAAAAATATTGGCTTTTCTGGCTAGTCTTATTGCTGCAGGCCTGCCCCTAACGGGTTTTATCATCTGGCTGAAAAAGGGGAAGAAAACGGCGAAACAAAATAAAACGATAACTAAAAGCATTACTTCTGACAATTAAAATCAATTCATTAAATTCTCAGGAGCACAGGGTGAAATCAGCTTCAATTGTATTAAGTTTTAATATTAGACTGAAAAATTATCTGCTTTTTAGTCCTAAAACCCCCATCCGATTAACAGACGGACGCTACCCATTTCTAACAATATGTTTATCAATTAGTTACAACCTTTCAAAGAAATCCTGTAATGTATTTGTAACGGTTTTTTTTATCAACTCAAATTTAAAATTTTTTAGTGATTACACAGCTTTTGGATTCAATTTTTTCAAAAACCTGCAAGAATACTACACAAAATCGAAAAGCAATAACAGTATTTGTAATTTACCCTGGAGATAGATTTTACTTTTTTAACTCGGGTGATGAAGAAATTATAATAGCATCAGCACGAACATTTGTGTTCCGGGCATTATCATAGTCGTATATTTGCCAGATAAAAAACATCTTGATTGCAATAACTGGGGGCTACCTTTTCAGAAAGAACAGGGTATAACCAAAAGTAAGTTCCTCGTAAACTTCAAAACCAAACTTTCTGTACCAAGGAAGGTTTTCGATAGTTGAGGTCTCCAAGAAAATCTTTCGATCATCTGACGCAGTTTTAATAATCACTTCTTCAATCAACCTTTTCCCCAAACCAAAATGCTGATATTCCGGCATTACACCTATAAACCAGATGTAGGCCATTCGTTGATCAGGCCGCACAGCATTTATCCTACTTTCTCTTTTAATGGCCTTAAACATATTTCTAAAGCCAATTCCTTTGAAAATCAGTTTCAGATCAAGCCAAACCGACCTGAATGTAGTCCGCTTTAATTCTGGGTATAGTAGCAAAACGCATCCCTTGCGGTCATCACATAGAAACACCTCCCCAAAAAGAAGGCAAATTTCAAATGAATATTGCATCAGTTCATGAATGCGAAACATCTTCAGCCCATCCTGAGGTATCAGGTAGTTCACACTTTTATTATGTAAAAAGGCAGAGGTTAAAATATCAGCTACCAAAGATTTATCATTTTCATTTGCATTTATCATAGGGATATGATTAAGTAAAAGGCCTAAACAAAAAGGGGACTTTCCAATCCTGGCAGTTTCCCCTTCAACTATTAACTATTATTGGCCTAAATTTTAAACTATAAAAAACAATTTAATACAGGTCTTGACATATTAATGCTTCGAAAATCTTGCAATTTCCACCTCCCTGAACCCTTGTGTAGCAATTAATCCCATAGGCTTAAGCTTTTTGTTCAAAAATTCAAGATTCAAATAATCTTCTTCTTTTAGATCAAACTTCAATTTTGATTTTAGTGATTCAGGTAGGTCAATCTCGTCAATGACAGGGATTTGAGAGGGTCTTTTATTTGCTTCGTAGAGAAAATCCTTCAAATTTTTTCCATTATTGAAATTATTTGAAATTCCTTCTTCAGAAACTCCGACAACCCAACAGGCAACTTTTTCGTTTTTTAGTGTCATTTCAAGATCAAGAAACCAGGCGAGTTGTTGCTTTATACGCAGATTTCTTTCAATTTTTGTAATTTTCATAGGAAACGTAAGCTCAAAGCTGACCGTATTGTCTTGCTCCCAGACTGCGCGATTGCCATAACTTTCATCATAAAAAATTTTCTTAATGATACCTTCATCACTAAAAATATGGCTTTTTTGAAAAGAGGTATGATAGTAACGTTGAGAAAGTAGCAAAAAGATTTCTGCAATCTCTAGGTTTAGTGCAAGTACTCTTGTAGTTCCACTTAATGTGTCCTTATCCTCTATAAACTTCCTAGTTAAGCCAGGAATATTTTTAGAAAAAAATGAATAACTGGAAACTTCAGGTTTGTGATTAGCTTTGATATTAGCTGGATTTAATGTTATAAGAGGAATTTTGTAATTATAAGGGAAATCCCATTTAATTGGTAACTCAAGTGGCCTTCCGTCAATAAGCTTTTCGACATTCTCTTCAGTCACACTGTGATGATCTGTAAATCCCTGCACTGTTCCATATTTATCTATCCATACCTCGTGAGGTATAGATAAATAAGGAAAATATTTCCTTAACAATGTATCTTGAATAACCATAGGGATATTAAGGCTTTTGACATCGGGTCGCCTTTTAAAAAAGGCTTCTGCATTTGTCCTTTTTTCCGAACTGATCATGATAACCTCCAATTGGCCGGCAAATTTATTCTTAAGCACTGAAAGCTTTGGAAGGGCCTCTAGGCAAGGAATACACGAGGTATTCCCAAAATCTAATATTACAGCTTTGCCTTTCAACTTTAGAAAATCTAACACTTTATCCTGACTGTTAATAAGGCCAAAAATCTGTAATGGCGGAAGTGATTCACCAATAGATAATTGCTTAACTTGTTGAGCCATTGTAGATAGTGGCCCCACAACAACTAATATTATAATTAATTTGATTATGTTTCTCATATTACTGATTTACCAATTATTATTCTCGTGGGTTTTGTTGCATTCCTGATATCCTAATGACTTCTGATGGGATTAACATTATGTAATTTAAGCCTCTAGGTTTCAATATGTAGGTTGTTTTTTCTTTTCCTGTGTCGATGATTCTAAATAAGTTCTTTTCAAACCGTGGGTCTCTGTTTAACCGCCGCAAATCTGACCAGCGCAATCCACGCATTAGAAGTTCCTTTCTTCTTTCGACAAGAATCTTTGAAAGCGCTTCGTCTGCATTACTCGCTGATAAGTTTTGATAAGGAGTCCCTTTATTACTCCATCTGGTCATCAGTAGATTATTCAGCCAAGCCATAGCCTCTGTGCTTTTTCCTTCCCTGGCTAAACATTCCGCTTTAATTAGGTACTGTTCGTCTGTTGCAAGTCCATTAAAAAATGTGCCGGACAATGAACCTGAATAAGATCCTTTGAAGCCAACATTTCCGCTCGTGGAATTCTGGAAAAAAATTGTTTTTCGAAGGTCATTGTTTACGTAACTTCTATACAATAACGTATCAATGTTTGCGCGAGTAGGATTGAGTATACTTGCACCATTACTGTAGGAAAAAAAAATAGTTTCAGGATGAAATACGGCGAATGGCCTTGCCGCGCTTGGAGTTAATGTATTGTAATCAATTAAAGTGCGATCGATCTGGAGGCATGAATCCGCATAGATGTTTGCTAAAGAATATTCCTCCATTGATAGGTAAGTTCGAGATAAGGCAGCAAAGGCAGCCCATTTACTTGGCCTTGTAGGATAGAGTTGCTTAGCTGGTAATAACCTACATGCCTTTTTAAGATCATCTATAATCTTTGTGTATGTTTCTACCACTGTAGATCTCACCGATGGTACATTGAAATCGGGAGTCGTCCTTAAGGGGAGCCCGGGCAAGTTATTGCTATTGCCTTTTTCATATGCAGGGCAGAATATTTGTGCAAGGTTCCAGAAGCTAAAGGCCCTTAAGAAAAGTGCGCTTCCTTCAACGCGCTCGGAAAATTCCCGATCGCTTTCGTCAATACCTGGAAGTTCGTCCAGTACGGCATTAGATATAAAGACCGGGCGGAAGGAGTTCAACCAGTTTTGATTTGTTGCACTCTGATCATAATTAATTTGTTTAGACCAAATATAAGTTTCCTGTTCGAAAGGTGTCAATGAAGACAATTGCGTATAACTGAGAAAAAAATCGTCTGTTTGCATTTCCAGAAGACCAGGGTACTGACCGAGATTTATCTGTGATGAATTGTCCAAAAGTGCTTGAAGATCTTCTAAGCTTTGTGGTGTCACGAATGCCTGATTGGATTTAGCATCAAGATATTTTTTACAAGACGACAGTGTGACTACAATAGTTATTATCGCTATTAGTGTTGAAAGATGTTTCTTTGTCATTTTTTAAAGTTTAAAATCCATATTTGAAGCCTATTGAATAAGCTGATCCAGCTGGTAAACCATAAACATAATCCGGATCGATGCCGACTTTGTTTGCACGCCATATCAGGCCAATATTGTTTGCATAGAGATATAATTGCGCATTTTTCTTTTCTTTTCTTCTGTCAAACGAAAAGTCATAGTTGAAACGGATGTCCCTTAACCTAATATGGTCGCCCTTAAGTACATTAACCTCTGAGCCCGCATAGAAAGAGTCGCGTGAGGCATTTGCAGGATATGCCATAGAGGGAATATTAGTCAAAAGTTCATCCCCTGGTTTTTGCCAGCGGGCTGCGAAATCTGAATGTCCTGCCCAATTGTTAAACAATGCAGCATAGTTAATTGTCTCTTTTCTAAAGTAATAATCAAACTTGAAAGTTATATTAAAGGAAATCGTAAATTGCTTCCACTTAAATGTATTGAGCAAAAACCCAGAATAAAGTGGTATGGCTGAACCCGAATAGACAAGGTTCTGCAAAGAGTCTGCAAGCATTGAAGAATAGTTCTTGCTTAGTGCACCTTTAAAATAGCCCTGTGGATCTCCATTCTGACCGTCAAGGCCAGCAAAGCGATAACTAAATACTGGGTAAAGTACGTAGTCTTTTATAGGAGAGATAGATGTTACCGTACTCGTCGCATAACTAACTGTACTGGAGATATTCCCAAAATACTTAGCTACAACATCTTTAACATAGGAAAGTGATGCACTGGTTTCCCATCTGAATGCACTTCTTTTTAAGTTCACCGAATTGAGAATCAGGTCAAATCCCTTACTTTTAATCTCCCCTATATTCATCTGGACAGATGCAAAACCTGTGGTAGGATCAATAGGGTTTGCGGAAATCAGGTCGCTTGATTTTTTATCAAACCATTCGATCGAACCGCTTAATGTCCGGTTTTTTGATTGGAAGTCGACACCAAAGTTAGCCATTCTTACATCTTCCCATCGAGCCTCTGGATTTGGTGGAGTCGTAACCTGTGCATAACGCTGATTTGTAAAGGATGCTGGCACAGAAACATAAGTCAGAATCAAACGGTTACCTGCAGCATCACTTATATTTCCGCTATGCCCATATGTCGCCCTAAACTTTAAATAGGGTAGCAGATCGGAGGTGTAGAATTTTTCTCTTGAAATATTCCAACTTATTCCCGAAGACCACAAAGGACGCCATTTATTGTTTGTATTTATACCAAAGACATTTGATGCATCTCTTCTACCACTTGCTGAAAATGTATACTTACCTTTATAAGTATATGCACCATTTGCATAAAGGGAAACCAATCGACTCAATGTTGAGGAAAAATTATTCTGTGCGGGGATAAAGCTATTTCCTGCAAGACCATCATAAATAGCATAGCTATTTGTATAGTCGACATTTGCATAACCTAGTGTCTGTTCATTATATCCATAAGTTCTGTATCCATTGGACGATGCCGGTCGGTGAGTTCCTTCAGCCCCTGCAATAATGTTCACATCGTGTTTTCCATTCCAAGATTCAGAATAATCCATCATAGCCCTTAGGTTATGACTACTAAGTTGATCTTCACTTAAATCCATAATTGCTCCAGTTGGTACAATTCTTTTAATATTTGTACCACTAATCTGTGTAAAGCGATTTATTAGGTTACGTGAAAAATACGAATCTGCTGAATTAATTTTTCTATTTGAGGAATGCTGGTTTTCGTAATTATACAACAATTGCGCAGTCAGTCCTTTTAAAATATTTATTTTTCCGCTAAGTCCAATATTTAAATGTCTAATTTGTACATCAGAGCCTGATAAAAATAGTTCCTGATATGGTCGATACTTCCAATCAAGCAAATTTCCCCTGCCGGCAGTATCAGTATAGTTTGTATTATACCCCTGGGTTATGCTAAGTGCTTCATTATTTTCGCCAACAAGTTGCGCATAAGGGTAGAGTTGCCCTTTACCTCCTCCGCCCGTACTAAAAGGATAACTTGACTGACCATTGTTACCAGCTCTATCTGACTGATCGTATTGAATTTTCCCCTGCAACTCGAGTGATTTTGTAGCCCGAATGGTATTTACCGACCGAAAAGTATAACGATTATTCTGTACACCTTTAGTATCTCCAGATGAGTGATCGTAGCCGGCGGAAATAAAGTAGTTTATGAACTGGTTACCACCATTCAGATTGATTGAGTATTGCTGGCTTAGAGGAATGCTATAAAAATATTTTTTGAGATCTTTGCGATAATCCATTTCTCTATATGAGTTTATCCTTTTCTCTGCTTCATTTTTGGAAATCAATCCACGGGTTACCATATCTAAAAGATTAACAACGGGAGAAATAACAGGTCGATTTTTATTAGTTAATGCGAGATCGTTTTTGTAAAAACCTTTTTCATATAGCATAACTTCAGCATCAATGAAATCGCTCGAAGCAATAGGTTTATAGTAATTAATATCTGGTTTTTCGCCTATTGTCAGATTGGAATTGAATGCAAAATCAGGTTGATGGTTAAACTCCCCCTTTTTTAAATTGATAACAATAACGCCATTTCCAGCACGTGCTCCCCATATCGAAGTTGCAGCAGCATCTTTCAGTACAGTAATGTTCTCTACATCATTAGGATTGATATTATTCAAGTCGCCAGCATAAGGAAAATTGTCAACAATAATCAGTGGTCCTGTCAGAGAAGATGAAAAAGTATTTATACCACGTATATTTATTTTATTACTTCCGGTTCTTTTATCAACCTGTAGCCCATTGGTGATCCCGTCAAGTCGACTTAAAATCCCATTACCTACTTCACGATTTATTATAGTATTATCGAGTTTTATAAAACTTCCAGTTATCCTTTCTTTTGGCAAGGTTTGATAACCGGTAGAAACAACATTAACCTCATCTAATTTCCCTGTGTTGACGATCATTTTTATTAATTTCAAATCAGCTGTTACAGCTACCTCCTTAATCTCATATCCGATAAAAGAAATTACAAGGACTGCATTCTCATCCACATTAGAAAAAAAAAATTCGCCATTTTCATTTGTAACTGTCTTTCGGTCACTGGCTTTAATACTAATGGAAGCTCCAGCCAAAGCATTGCCATTCTCATCTATAATTCGGCCTTTTACATCAATATTCACAAAGTAATCGATCACGCGATCAAGAATTGATTTTTCCTTTTTCCGTTTCACCATAACCGTCCGCTCAGAAATCTCATAAGTAAGTGGTTGACCGGAAAAACAGATTTCTAAAGCCTTTTCAATGGAAACATTATTAAGGTTAATATTAAGTTTCTCGGCATCTTTAAAATCCTGCTTAGAATAGATAAAATCGTAACCACTTTGTTTGCCGATCTTTTCCAGCACCTTCTCTAAAGTGGCCTTGTTCTCCTTCAAGGTAATCTGGGCCTTGGTTAAGGCACTTACCTGTAGAAAACAAATAGTTATTATGAGTGTGGTAAGTTTCATAATACGCATTATTTGTGTAGGGATAGGCCATAAATGGACATACCCATAAATTCCATTAATTTTCATTAATTTTGGTTGTTTGGTTTACGTTGATTGTTTTGTCAAAAGAATTAATAGACAGTGCCAAGCGAATAAGCGGGGGTAGTTCCAAGTACCTTCGCTTTCTTTTTTGCTGTCATTTGTTGTATAGGTTATTTCATAACGGTGATCCTCCTTCCCTCAACTTTAAAGTGAACAGCTTCTATATAAGTTATCTTATCCAGTATTTTTGAAATCTTGTCATAACGACTGATTGAACCAGTAAATGTTCTATCGGCTACATTATCCTGATATACTACTTCCACATTATACCATCTGGAAAGCTTTCGCATCACACTCTCTATATTTTCATCATCAAACACAAACTTTGAGTTTTTCCAAGCCACCGCCTTATCAACGTCAACTTCACCGATGGTAAGCTTTTCATTACTGTTCACAGCTTGTTCACCAGGCTTCAGAACTTTATTGTTCTGATCAGTAGAAATTTTGATACTTCCCTCTAATAGGGTAGTCTTAACAGATGGCTCATCGTTATAAGCATTGACGTTAAAATGGGTTCCAATTACCTCTACCTGTTGTTTTTTATTTCTTACAATGAAGGGATGTGCCTTATCTTTTACAATCTCAAAATAGCCTTCGCCCGAAATTTCCACGCTACGGTCTTTAAGTTTTGCAAAAGAAGTTGGGAATTTTAAAGATGAAGCCGCATTTAAAAACACGAGGGAACCATCAGGCAAACGCACCTGTGTTTGTTCTCCCCGTGTAGTTGTTAATGTATTATATTCTATTTTGCCAGAATTGTTGCTAGTAATCTCATAGATAATTTGCCCATCAGCAGTTTTTGAAATTCGTACGCCAGATTGTAACGCAATATTTCCTGCACTGACCTCATTAATCAAAATCTTTTTTCCATCGGCAAGCGTGAGGGTAGCCCCGTTCTTTCCCGGATCAACATCATTAGCATATACTGATTGTTGTTCAGTTTTTCTACTTGTGTTGTAGAAGTAAAAACCGATACTTGCTACTACTACTATTGAAGCCGCAGCAATCAGACGAGGCCAAAGTCTGTTTGGATATGTTGTAGCTTTTCTTTTTTGTCCATAATTAAAAATGTAGGACAGCACATTTTCCTTCTGCCTTTCATTCAGATCTTGATCTGTTAATTCAATACTTAGCAAGTCCGGTAGTTGGGCTAAAAGTTCTTGTGCATACATAGGATCAAGAATATATTCACTTAGTTCATCCTTTTCAGCTTGCGATATTGATCTTTCAAACTGACGTTTAAGCAACGCCTGAAGTCTTTCTTTTGATCGTGTCATTAATTTTAGCTTAGATTTAAAGTTAACTTAACCTTATAATGCTATTGACACTTGGCGCTAATGACAGGGGCAGTCAGTTTTTTATTTTTAGGGAAATTAAATACAACTAACTGATAATCAGTTATGTTTATTTAAACAACACTGTAATTAATAAAGGATAGGCAACGGCATGCTTTCTAAAATGTTCCCGAATATTTTTAAGCGCCCTTTTCATGTGGGAATGCACTGTCTCTGGAGAAATATTCATCCTTAATGCCGCATCGTCATACTTCAGCCCCTCCAGATGGCAAAGATCATATGCTAGACGTTGCTGTGGGGGCAGATTATCCAAAGCCTCGTTCAGGATTTTAACGGTCTCATTGTAATCAAGCTGGCGTGTGGTTGAATTATCCTCTTCCACAAAATTCCTTTTAATTTCAAGATTGGACTGCGCATCCAAGGCCATCTTACGAAGTACATTGAAAGAGTGGTTCCTGACCAAGCGGTTAAGATAGCCACCGAAATTTTGAACTTCTAGTAGCTTATCCCTATCGAGCCATATCTTAAGAAAGATGTCCTGAACAATTTCCAGAGCAAGCGTTTCGGAATGGGTCAATTTGCTCCCATATTGGTAAACATACCGCTCATAATTCCTGAACAGAATGGTAAAGGCATTTTGTTCCCCCTTTGCTATTCTAGCAAGAATTTCTGCTTCATTAGAAAGTGGTTTAACGGCCATTTTATACTTATCTACTGCTATTAAATATACGAAATTCAACGCCAATGATAGTTATAATTATTCAGAATCGAGATAGAATCATCGTGATATGAAGCCTAAATTTTGTATATTTTTCCTAAATTTACTCGATAGAAGTCAGAGGAAAAGGTGTTAAAAGAAAAAGGCCTGATTGTTCTGAACAAGAACAAGTTGGAACGAAAAACAGTTGATACTTTCACTAAAACACACAAGCTGGAACCTTTCGAACTGATTGGCTATAGAGACCCATTTTAAGTAATTTCTCACAGCTCTGCCTAACAGGTAAATTATCCGACTTTCACTTGGATGGATGCCAACTATATAGTCGTAGATTACTTTAATGATGATGAAAATCCATAAGTTTTCTGTCTAAAACAACCCGTCCGATTAACAGACGGACGCTACCCATTTCTAACAATATGTTTATCAATTATTTACAAGCCTTCAAAGAAATCCCGTAATGTATTTGTAACGGTTTTTTTAATTAACTCAAATTTAATGTATCCTTTTGAAAGTTTGAATTATAATTTTAATTTTTTCGAAAAAAATAAGAATTCCATAAAAAAGCCTGTCTCCTATAAACATTTAGTTCATATACGTACGGCGTTGTCGAATTAAGAGAAAATAAGCTAAACAAAAAAAAGCTCAGCTTAACCCATAATAGACCATTTATAGGTTCTAACTATGGGAGAAGATAGACTTCAAGATAGAGATAATGGTAATAATGTTAAAGAAGTGGATAGAAAAAGGAAATATCTGTAGAACATTATTGGATATTAATATAATACATATAGTTATCGTCATTTCCCCGGGGAAAAGAACCTGGTTGGCCCCATTATCTTAATTGTGGCATTTTTTTACTTCTTATTTTGATACTATCTTTCCCTTTCTTCAAAGTATTCCTTAATCCGTTAATGTCAATAAGGAAACAAATGACAATGATGTAGTTTGGTGTTATGCGCTGCATAATAACTAAAACCTTCTTCTTTATACCAGTTGACTAATTCGCAGCCAGATGATAATTCATAACCGCTGCCTTGTCAAGTTTGTCCACAATGTTCGTAAGGTATTCGAGTTTATCGCAGCTTTCAGCAATACTCATCGAATGATTTTCATTGATGTTATACAACCCAGGATAATATAGCAAGAACTTGTCATCAATGACCCCATTTCGATGTGCATAAAGATGTCGGATCTGTAGGATCCTCTCAATTTCAGAAACCTCGTTCTGCTTGACGATGCCCAGCTGGCTGATTTCTTTGTTATCATTGACGAAGCCCTTTACGCTTCCTTTACCCAGCTTTAACACTTTTTGCCTACTACAGTATTTGACGAACTCCTGCATATCGGCACAGTTCAGCACCTCCTCTACCGTGACTGTCTGTTTAGATTTTAGCAGATTGGAATTTGACAGATAAATCTCATATAGCAAATCCGACATATAGGTTTCAAAATTATCGACGAAGGACGAAAAAAGTATCCTAGCTAAAACCAAACCTTCCGGGTGATCAGTGACCTGATCAGTACCGGCTGGGTAAAGGAACAGGCCCATATCATCAAATATTTTTAAAATGCGCTGGTAGTGCTCTGCGAATTTGATTTTAGCCCCGGTGGCATTTGCTTTCCCAAGTTCCAGCGACTGACTTAGAGTAGATAGTCTACCATAACCGCTGGAATTAAACCGGTGTGCAGGTGGATCAATCTGAATGATATTTACTCCCACCCGCATATAGCCAACGCCTTGAAGCAACATTTTGTCGGCTGACTTGGCCACCTTGATTACGTATAGCCGTTTTCCATGATACGTGAAATATTGGTAGGTGACAACAGGATGTGGTGATAACAAATCAATTGCCTTATGGGTGATTTCATTGGCGTGCAAGTCATCGCTCAATCCGTTAACCTGTAGATCATCCGTGACGCCCAAAACCAAAAAACCACCCTCTGTGTTGGCGAAAGCGCATATGATCTTTGCCACCACTCTTGATGGCGGCAATACGGCCTTGTATTCCAGCGTTTCGTTCTCAGGTCTGCCAATAAGGCTTGTCAGTTCGCTTGTTAAATCCATGTCCTAAACTGGTATTTTTCTAATGCCTGTTGTCTTTAATATTCTTCCGAGCGTAAGATGCCTGGGAACGGATATGCCATTATCAATCCATAATTCTGCATTTTCATAATCAAGGTAGTCGTTTTCAGAGGGATAATAGACAATTACCTGTCCGTTATCGGATGGCCGGATTACCACGGTAATGTCCACCCCGTTCTTCTGGATTCCCCCGATAACAGTCGTTGCCAGTTCATCCAGCTCATCAAACACATACTCATCCAAAGTCTTGAGATGGTCGATTACATTCGACTTAGCCCTGGCAATTAACGTCTGTACATAAAAATATAAGTCTGCATCAGGTGTCGAGGAATGGCTGAAAAGTGCGGCTAGGTCTTTGTCTTTCAAAGCTTCGTCCAGCTCTTCTTTGGTTGACACGCCAAGACTCAACAAAACGTCAGCATCAATTTCAATCCTGAGCTGTCCTGAGCCTCCTTTATGCGATAGCAATAATTCTTTTAGTTCGGCGACAGTGCCAACACTGAATTCAGCAAGCAGGTCAGAAAGTTTGGTGAGCTCCGTGAGGTCACTACCAAAATCTGGATGTTCGTCCATTTTTTCAGTGATTTGAGACAACTGAGCCAGTGTTACCTTACTACGCATTATCTTGTACAAACTTTCCTTATCCTCAATAACGTTCATAAACGTTTCAGCACGGCGCCTGTATAGATCTGGAAACAACTCCTTCCCTTTTTCAGCATCGGATTCAAACAGTTCTGCCAGGGCAGTTATCCCTTGTCTGATTTGTTCGGTGTACTCGAATGGGGGCTTTAGTTTCTTAGCGATTTCAGTAGCAATATCTTGTGGAAGCTTCTCAGAATATTCACCAAACTGCACATCTTTACTCAATAAGATGTGTTTCCAGTCTTCCCCTAACAATCGAAGGATGTCAATGAGCGTCTCGTCATTGATGCTATCTAGGAAAAGTTGATTTTTCTTTTTGAAAACACCATATTGATTTGGAATAAAAGCATGGTTCGCATACAGGGAAAGATTCCCTTCATCTTTAAAAATGAATTCACAAATTGAGTTATACCAAACAAAAGTTTCTGATTCAGTTTTTTTAATTGCTTTGGATAGATCGGCGATATCAACTCTCGCAGCAATTGTGCTCAGTAGCACAGCGTAACTGATCGACTTCCAATCTCCCCATGACTGTTCTACCCATTCTTCCATGTCTTCACCTTTACACACGCTGCTGGGAACCAAGTCGTAACAAGCCTGCCAAACAGCCTTGTGTTCTGTTTTAAGATAGCTTTTCAATGGAAAATAGACCTCAGCAGGCTTTTTCTTGCCGATGCCGGCAGCTTCCATATCCACTATGGCTGTACCAGAAATCACTTCACGAATAGGCGTTTGGACATGTTTTTTATACCAGGCCTCATCGAAGTACTTGTCAGAAACTTCCGGAACTCTGGTGGTAGCAATGTTGTACAACTTGTAAAAGTTTTTGTTCTCAATTTTAACCATCATCTTGTTGTACAATTCCACGGCTTCCTTGAGCAAGTCCTGATTTGTCAACACTTCCTGATCGGATTCTTCTTTGTTATTTTTCAGCCAAATCCCATCCCTTTCGGTAAGTGGATTGAAATGAAAACTATTGATTAATACCGGAAAGTGAAAATCTTCGGTTCCGATCATCGGAAACTCACAAAAAAGCTTGGGCAGCTTTTTCAAAGACTGCGCCTGGTAACCTGATCCTATCTGAATAAACTCTCCAGCAATAGCGACTTTCGACCCGGATTCAAGCATGATCCAAACCGTGGACACTACTTCGTCAACCATTTTTTCAATGGGCACAAGTAAATCCTCGACGAGAACCGCGCTATTTTTAAAAACCACAACACTGTCAGCCGTATGGTCTTTAATTTCAACTTTAGCAATTTCAGGGATAAATGCTAACACGTATGGGATCAGGCTAATAAATTCATCCACACCAATTTTTGCGATATCCTTTTGCGAGTCGCTGGCAAGCTCGTAGGTAAACGAAGTATTATACGCATTCTGATCATATCCATTGTCCAAGAGTTCAACGGAGGTTTGAAATTTCTCCCAGGCCTCTTCAATTTTCGGCACAAGATCCAATATTGTTGTGCCAGTACGGTTCAAGGGGAAATCGAAGGTGTAAAACTCACCATTTACGGTCTCCACAATCCCCTCAATTTCTACGACCTTTGACAACAGGTGTGTAGTTAGAAACCCGGTACCAAAGCGACCGACCTTTTTTGTTGGTTGGTCCTCAAGCGCTTCTTTGGATGAGATCTGGTTGATGATTCCCCTTACATCCGACTCGGTAAAATGCATTCCATTGTGCCTAAACTGCACTTTATCTTCCCATAATTCCAGTTGCACGGACACTATTCGATCTGGATATTCAGCAATGCTGTCTTTTGCATTTTGTAATAATTCCCAAGCCCATCTGCCGTGGTTGTTTTCAACGGTCTTTTGCAGGTCATGCAAACGTTTTAATATTTTATCGGCAATGGAACGGTTACCGTCCTCCTTCCGTCCTTCTTCGAGAGATTGTATCATTAGATATGTAATTTTAATATGAAAGACACTAGGTATAACCTGGTACATCAATCTGAAATATACAAATTAATTTTAAAATATGAGATTTAAGTCAGTCGATAATGCCCCAATGTAAACGATAATATTAGGATAAAAAGCAGCTTATTCAATACAATATTTTAACTGTGATGGCGGGATCCCCATTAAAGCTAGACGGATGTTAAAGAAAGGTTAGGAGAATAGACTGCGATTAATTTTCGATAATATTTTTTCATATATAGAATCTTGAGCCTTTGTAAAGGATTGATTAATTATGGATTTATGATATATTTGGTAAAATCAATATAGATTCTGAATTAATGACCTCAAATGACCAGTAATAAATCGGTTCAAGAACAACATACAGCGGGACCTAATGCAATAGGATTTGATTACCAATTTTATTATTTTATGTATTTAGCTCTCGATATGTCCTTTGGCGACACTATCGGTTTCGAGGTCCGAGATGATGTTCATATTGAAAAAAGTAACGGTGAGGTTATCCTGTTTCAAGGCAAACATTCTGTCCAAACTAATGCTAGCGGTCAAGTTCAAAATCTCACCGCATTAGATGGTGACCTTTGGAAAACACTAAATAACTGGGTTTTGATGATAAAAGCTGAAACCAACCCTCATATATTTCTAAAATCACATTCTTTTTCACTATTTACTAATAAGAACGAGCATTTTAATGAGTTCGTTTCTGCGTTGAATAGCTTTAAACTTGACGATAATATTAGCCAATTATCAACTAAACTAAAAGAGCTCAAGCAAAGAACAAATGATGAAACCATTAAGGGATATTTGAAAAACATAATTAGTCTTAAAACCAGTGAGATGAAAGTTTTTATGGTAAAACTGTCAATTGAAACAGGGCTGGATGATATAATCAATAGAATAAAACATAAAATTTTGAAATTCAGCAGAGTTCGAGCTGTAGTTGATGATATTTATGACAAGCTGTCCAGTGCGATGCAGACTGCAAAGTATCTTGAAATCAAAGAACGGGGAAAATTTGAAATTTCATTCGATGATTTTGAGAATAAATTTCAAAGATGTTTCTTAATCGCTTATAAAGAAAGGCCATTGCCGCGCAGGAATCTTCCGATTTTGCCACCAGAAGATCTGGAGGCACAAATTTTCATTAAACAATTGATCGATATTGGTGAGCTTCTGCCAGGTTCTAAAGAGGTGATGGATTATACTGAACAAAAGTTGAGGGTAACGAATCATTTTACTTATTGGATTGATGAAAATCTATTATTTCCATTTGAAAGTGAAAGTTGTGAGGACAACGCATTATTCCTTTGGCAAACCAAATTTGCTTCAAAATATCGGGATATAAAGAAGCAATTGATTTCGGGAAAGCCAGTTGCGGAGTTAGAGGAAGATATCCGTTCGATAGGCATAGAAATTCTAGATTATTTGCGGGAACAAAACTTGGATCTGCTTGAAAGTAAGTTGGGTGTCGAATATAGTAATGGACTTTACTATTCTCTTGCAGACAAACTGAGGTTGGGATTACATTTGGACTGGGAAAATAAATATCAGAAGAAATGAAAGAGATTTATTATACCTACAATAATGAGGCTATCGCTAGCTGTGTTTTCCTTGCTGTGTTACGCAAAATTGGAACAATGGATATGGCAAGAGCCTGTCTTATTTTACCCTTCCTCTTGGATGATAAAACAGTTAGCTATTTGAAAAATAACATTCTTACAGAACAAAATCTTCAAGAGTTGACAACAGAACAACGCAGACTGTTTACTTCATTTAACAAGAGATATTTGGCACTACTTCCCGTTGCAATCAATGCTTTACTCATGCTCCATAAGGGAGGTCAAATTTCAATTGGTAAAGAAATTGCAGATCAATCTACCATAGATTTCGATAGTGCTGATTTTGGTGAAAGATTCTACGCTATCCGATATGCTATTCCGAACTTTCTGGCTCTTACGACCAATCTTAGTACTGTTCAACTTTATAAAATTCTAAAAATTCAGTTATGAAATTTATTTTACACGAGATAAAGCTATGGTTCAAAGAGGAAGGAGCCAGTCCAAAAAGTTATCATTTCTTGCCTGACAAAGTGAATATTATTACTGGTGGTGCTACTACAGGTAAAACCAGTTTTTGGAGTATTATTGATTACTGCCTCTTATCTGGAAAAACAAAAATTGCAAATCCAATTATAGAAACTGTAGACTGGTTCGGGATTTATTTTACTATTGGAGAGAAGCAAATTTCTATCTGCAGAAAATCTCCTGTATTGGGGACTGCTTCCGCAGACGTTTACTTTAATGAGGGATATTTTCCTAAACAGCCTATTTCAAATAGAGAGATTGCATCCGTTAAAGCAATGTTAGACGAAGAATTTGGTATTACGGACGAACTTAGATTTCCTTATGGGAAGTCTCAAGGAAAGACAAATTTCAATCTATCATATCGCTATTTTTTGCTATTCAACGCACTTACCGAAGATATTATAGGTACCTCTGAAACATATTTTGACACAACGTTTTTTGGAAAGGAAGAGTTTGATAGGGCTTTATCCCATATTTTTGACTTAGTCATAGGAGTTAACGATATGGCCAATATTAAAGCAAAAGAAAAAATAAAACTAATTGGTAGCGAAATTTCAAAAATTGAAAAAGCAGCTAAGAATAACCTAAAACTCCAGCTGGATTTTGAAAACAGTACACGCAGGTTATTGGAAAAATCTAAGGAATTTGGATTTATTCCTTACGATCAGGAACTCGATTCTGTGCAGGAAATTTTAGATATACTAAATTCAGTTGTGGCTGAAAGTAAAAGAGTAGTGGATAATTCCGCCGCTTTTGCTGAAATTGATTCCCTAAATAAGCAAAGAGCTTTTGCAAAGGCTCAACTGAATGCACTTAATAGTTATAAAAGAGAGTATGATAATTACAAACGGACATTAGTTAAATGTGCAGACAGTTTACAGCCAATCGTACATCTTAATGAGAATTTATCTGAGCAGTTGGTTGAGTCATACGAGACCAGAATATTCGTTGACGCACTTGAAGCCTCTCTACGGAGTATACGTGATGATCTGTCAAAACGGGTTAATGAGCCTGTTAAAGTTTCAGGAGATGTCAACACGTTAGAGGCTGAACTAAAGAATATTGATACGAGAATCAAACAATTAAGTGTTGTTCGTACAGAAGTGCCACCAGAGGCTCAAAGGTTCATGCATTTAGGCGAATTAAAGAATGGTTATGAACAATTATTGAATAGAGCAGAACTTAAACCAATTGACTCAGTTAGATTAAATCAACTTGTTATTGAGAAATCAGAACTTGAAAAGGTGCCTGAAGATACCCGTGAAATAAAGGCCCATCTTAAAGAGCAGCTTAATGCCAGTATACAACGAAACTATAATTTACTTAGCTCGTTACCTGCCTATAGCACCGCAAGAACAACATTTAATAGTTCACAAATGATCTTACAACTTCAGCCGCTGGGACAAATGTTCCCGCTTGATAATGTAGGTAGTAAATCAAACTATATGATGATGCACCTGTGTTTTTACCTTGGTCTCCACGAACACATGATCTCGGTAGAACAACCTCATGTACCACAGTTTTTGTTTATCGATCAGCCAAGTATCCCATATTACGCAGATAGCGACAATATTAAAAACGCCGATAAAACTAAGCTTCTAGACGCTTTCTCATTGATTAACTCATTTGTTAAACACATTGTAGAGGAAAAAAACAATAGTTTTCAGGTTTTTATGGTAGAACACGCCCCTGAAACTTACTGGACTGGTGAAAATCAGCTGAGCTACTTCCATACAGTAGATGAATTTATTGATGGAAATGGATTAATACCTTCAAACATATTTAAAGAACAATAATGCAAAATATAGAAATAGGAACAATTGATAAATTGATTGTTCATCAAGTCGGAAACAAAACCAACGACGAAGGTACACGATTCGCTGACTTTGTCACTGACTTTTCAGCAATAGAACAGGAATTAAAACATTTAATTGTAGGTAATTTTAAATTTGACGAACTGTTTAACTTTTATTTTAGCACTACTCTTGACTTAAATCCAATCTATCAGTTTGTTAGTTCAATATTTGAAACCAAAGGTAGTTTTGTAGAACAGTCTCAATTTTGTGCTAGATATTTATATGATAAAAGTACTCACCCAAAGGTCAAAGGTGGAGAATTGTGTGTGCTATATATTCGTGATTGTAAAGTCGATGGAATAACAACAGATGCGATTGCATTTATAAAATCTGAAAATAAAGAAACGGTACTAAAAGTGTCTCCTTCAGAAAGTTCTTTCAGTATTCATCCTGAAAAAGGAATTAATATTAACAAATTAGACAAAGGATGTCTTGTTTTCAATCTTAATAAAGAAAAAGGCTTTGTAGCAGCAATTGTCGATCAAACTAATCGCAGTACGGAAGCACAATATTGGAGAGAGGATTTTTTTGGCATCCAACCAATAAAAAACGAGTTTCATCAAACCAACGAATTTTTATCTATTGCTAAGAAGTTTGTTACTAATCAACTACCTGAAGATTTTGAAGTATCTAAAACCGATCAAATAGGTTTTTTGAATCGATCAGTTGAGTATTTTAAATCGCATGACTCTTTTGATAAACAGGAATTTGAAGAAGAAGTCTTTGCAGAAACAAGTGTTATTGAATCATTTCGAAAATTTGACACCAATTACCGAGTCGACAATGAAGTTGAATTAATGGATCGTTTTGAAATTTCAGATCAGGCTGTAAAAAAGCAGGCAAAGGTTTTCAAAAACGTTCTTAAGCTGGATCGGAATTTCGACATTTATATTAAAGGTAATAGGAAGCTAATTGAGCAAGGAATTGAACCTGATGGTCGTAAATTTTATAAAATTTACTATGATATAGAAAGTTAGGGTCTTAAAACCAAGCTGGTATACTCGCAAATCCTGCTAATTATTTAAAATTATTATGGCAATGTTTGAAGATCCGATTTTATTCTGGAAAACTTTCGTCTTGGAACTGAATTACACGTTTCTGGTACCATGATTTATAATGCGCTTTATTCGTTCGATCAAATTGAATATTTCCAATATTAACATGAGGTTTTTGAATTTCTATACAATCTTTCCATCGATCTTGAACGTTTGGAGAAAATCGCCGTCATACTGATTGAGCATGACGAGCAACTTGATTAAGAGGAATTTGAGAAGACTTTGATCACCCATAATCACTTGGATTTATTCCATAATTGGAGTTTCTAGTGCCAATTACATTTTTTAAAAATATTAGTTAAGATGGCATTACATATTATTAATAAAAAGTACAAAGTTTATAAAGGAGAGAAATGGGCTGAGTCTTCATTTCGAAAGGAACTTTCCAAACAACTTTTGGATGGATTTGGTCGAGGCCCATTCACTCAGGAACAGATTACGGATATCGTAAGACTATCACTGGAGTATTACAGTAACCAGTTCATCGCGTTGTGCCAAAAGCAAACAGAATTCTATTTTTATCAAAGCGTGTTGATGTTCCATGAGGATGCAGTTGAATTAGTTCTTGATGATCATGAAATAAATTCCAATGTAGTCACTATGAAATACCTGGCTATGTACCGCCGAATATTAAAATGGATTATGGAAGCTGGTTGTGAGGTGGAAATGAAAATTATAGATATAAAACCGGGCGCGAGACAAGAAGTGGAACGTTGGTTAGATCAGTTGTTATTTTTAGGGGATATGATTATGACCTGCGTAACATTGTATGCTGAACAAGGAATGATTGAAGATGTTGGAGAGCTTTATTTTGATGACAACGATCTTTACGTGTTTTCACGTCGCCATCATTACAACATGATATTCAATCATATCATCCATGAATCTGGCAATCAATATGAAAAGCAGGTTTATGATGAGGAGGGGATTGAGGATTTGCAAAATGCGATTGAAAAACACCTTGGAATTAATTATGAAAGCCAGGGACATGTTATTGCATCGATAAAAGAACAACTTGGCGATTTCCCGCAGGGCTTTAATTGGGATGCTCTACCTGAAAATTTGGAAAGACTCTTTGGTATTCCATATTCTGATGGCGAGCGCTTTTTCAGAGGCTTGACACTCGATAAACACAATAAGTTAAACCTTATAGATGTTGCCTGCAAACCAAGCAATTTGAACCGAATGCTGTATAAACCAATAGTTATTTGGAATGTGAATGGAAAGGATTGGGCAATGTTAGGGCCGAATACTTACTCTGAGGCTATAATTCAATATGCGACGAATGCCATTCCTTGGGGAAAGGCGCCCGCTGAGTGGATGGCGGTTATCGGGTTTAAAGAATATGTCCATAGTAAAGAAGATTTACACGACAAATGGTTAGATGATGCTGTCGAGGAAATATTAAGATCATCGAATGTTTTATATACCAGAAATTTAAAAAAGCTTTCAAGCAAAGGCGGCCCGATAAACATAGATGTCAAAGGACTTGGAGAAATTGACTTTCTTATTGTCGCCAATGAGGTTAAAAAGATATACATTTCAGATTGTAAACATCTAGTAACCAGGTACGACGCAGCCAGCCAAAAAAACGATTTCAATGCGTTCACAAAAAGCTCTAAAAAAACAAAATCTTACAATGAAACGATGACTAACAAAGTCGCTTGGTTTAAACAAAATATAAATATTGTAACCGAGCATTTTGGGTTGAAGCAAAAGTCATTGTCAGATTATTCAGTTGAGGGGATTTTCATACTTAATACTCCGACAATATATATGTACAATTCACAGTTTAGAATTTTCGTTGTAGATCAAATATCTTCGGTTTTGAATGGGACATTTGAAGATCAGACTTTTATTCACTATGAACGTGCAGATGATCATACAGAACTTTTGAAAGTTAACTATCCGTATTTCAGAAAACCTGGTTACCTAAAAATTGACCCGTTTGAAAATACAGACGATTTTTAACAATCAGAAAATTAATTACCTATTTATTTTACTGGATTTCTATAAGATGCCCTTGAAGTCAGTGTATGTCGGCTTTTCTCCAAATATACATTGATAATTGTGCCATCCTCTCGGATATGTACGTGATGCCAACGAAGCTGTTCCAATTGCTTTATATAAGACTGGCACGTGCCACCAGAATTCAGCATATCAAAAGTATACATGGAAGAATCAATATTGTTAATTGGGAATTCTGAGTTCTTACTGGCGATGATATATGAGTAAAGAAAATCATAGTTGACAACCACGTCCTCGTGAAATTCATCAGTAACGTCGTCAAAATCACAGCTTTCAAAACTAAAGAGAAGAAATACTAGTTCCTCAATATTGAGCTTAGCAGGATTGATATTTTTTTCTAGTTTTACCAACATACCCTTTTCAGGTATATAATCATGATAAATCCACTGTTTCAACAAATCCCTAACTAGTTTAGTGGTGTCATCAGCGAAATATTTCACGATTAGGTCGGGGAAAGGCAACAACCTTTGCTTCAAATTTTTACCATCTATCAGATGAATACCAAAGGAAAGATTCTCTCGCTTTTTTTCCAAATATTCTGAAGCACTAGCGGTAAGGTAACTACTGGTCAATATCAATAAATGATCCGCTTTTTCAGCTTCTGCCCATTCAACCTTTGAGGATATTTCACTCTGTGGCACACCCTTTTTATAGTGCTTACATTCAACAAACCAACGTTCCTGATAAGCACCGATCATGCCATTGGCTACGGTAAATATAGCCTGTATATCCCTACCTTTGTCGGCTCCACCTTGTCTCCAATTAAGGGAATGAAAATGATATTTTAACAAGAGGTCAAAACAAAGTTCCTCGAAATCTTTCCATTCCAATTTCTCAAATTGAATATCTCTATCTTCAAAAGTCATATCTGTTTAGTCGGTTATCTTTCCATCGCCACTATCGGCACTTCTATGTCTACTTGATTTGAGATGCTGATTTGATCATAAATTTCCATTTCCTTCCCTATGATTTCAAACGAGATTGCAATCGCAAAAGGTACGCCTTGACTAATATCTTTCTCCCATCCTTTATGTCCGATCACAGCGAAGGAAAGTTCAGGTGGAAGTTGGTTAGACGCAACCATTGCCCAATCTTTCTGCGTTGCACTATCTTGGCGTTTCATGTCCTTAACCACACCATAGTTACCTTGATGAGATAAAACCCATGGAATATTCCCCGTTGTTTCGGATGTGCTTTCCTCTTCTGGCTTTCCCATTCCTTTTAATACTCTTTTGCTAAACTGATCAAATGAGTCAGCCTTTTTTGAAGACTCCCAACTTAACCAGGAAGAAAGGTATGATTTGAGTTTTTTCCTTGTTCTTCGGGGATTGGCATGATATGTCAATGTAATTTCGATCATCACTTCAAAATTGTTACCCGGCCTCCTTAATTCTTCAGGAATCGTCAGCGAATATAAATTTGCCTGATAGGGTGACACTTCTCCTGTTGCCAAGAACGTTATCCTGTGCTTTGAATTTTGAGTAGCTCTGTTCAAGTTCGGGATACCATAACCGAAACGCTGCAGAACTTCTGTCGTAGGATTATACAAAAGGGGGTCTGGCAACCGCGCCGATTGTACAACCAACGCCTTATATTCCAGACTACTTAATCCTGGGTTTGTTTTTGCTGCCATGGCTGCAATATGTGTCACCTTCGGAGTTGCAAAAGAAGTTCCAATTCCAAAACCTGTTCTGTTAGGCCCTGCTTTTACAACTCTTATAGAAACCTGGTCATGAATAGTCAGTAAGGAGCTACTTTTCTCCCTTAGAAAATCTCCGCCCAATTCAACTACATCAGGCTTAACTGAATTCCAAATTCCAGGTCCTGATCTAGAAAAAGAGGATATGTCATTTTTTCGGCCAAAAGAAACCCTGTCATCATCTTCAAAATCCGCGGCGCAAACTGAACCTACAGTTAGGGAAAGTAAACTTTGACCTGGATTGGCAATTCTTGATGAAGCTTCATTCAAATATTCAGGGTAAACCCTTCCCATGTTCAGGTGATTGGAAATCCCAGGAATTGTTGGCACGACACTGTCAGAGGGTATATTTCCCGCTGAAACAATAAATAATAGGTTTCTCTCGAAAATCAACCTATCTAAAGTTGCGGCCCAGCTAGACATATGAGTGGTTCGAGCGGACACCTGTGAGTTGATGGAGAGATTGAAAATTTTCACCCCATCAAAATCATCCACGATAAACTCCATCAATTCTGCTGGGTACAGTTCTTTTGGCAGGAGATTGTCCTTGTTCAATACGCGAGCATTTGCCAGAAAAATTGATGTAGCATGGGATCCTGAATCGGGAATTTCCTCTCCATAAAGTACTGCCCCTGCAACCTTCGTTCCATGCCCTCCTTTTGCAACTAAGTCGCTGGTTGTCTGTTCAGTTTCTACGTAGTTAATCGACAAGCCATCCAAGATTGCGGGTTCAAGAAGGATATGCTTTTCCTGCAAACCACTATCAATGATGCACACTACAGGCGAATCTGGACCTGGCGCTGAAATCTCAATATGATCGAACTCGATATTTTCCTCGTCATGCCCTTTTTCCATTTGGACAACTTCGCTTTCACTTATCTCAAATACATAGGGATAGGCCCTTAAAAAATCTTTAAACCCTTGTCCAGTCATACTCGCTCGAAAGCCAAAACTATCATTAAGCTCAACAAAGCTGCTTAAAATTTCGCCCTGATAGGCATTTTCGATAAAGTCGTACAGCTGGTCCTGCCGCTCCATCATTAGTTTATCCTTTAGCTCGTGATTTATTCTTGTTTTTTCTTCCCAGTCCTCAAGTCGCTTGGTATATTTCTCGTCAGGCTCTCTACGAGTCTGTTTACGCATTTTTTTATCTGTAGGCTCTGGATTTTTGAGTTTCCATTCCTTCACATAATTTTCATAGTGTCCATCTTCTTCTTCAGCTACTTGGATAGGATGTTCATCAAACTTGACATAGCAAGCTACTGAAACATCAAGCGTTAGTATTTCCTGGTCAGCAATCCCTGCTATATACTTTGCTTTAAGGCCGTCTGACAATATATGCTCCACACGCCATTGCTCTCCTCCAACAATCTGCCATAATTTTGCCGCCTGATTTTTGGAAACGGTTTCCTGGGCAATAAATACAGCTATTTTTTCACTTAAAGCTTTAAAATTATCGCTATTGGAACCGATAATAAACCCGTCTTCTTCTTCAGAAATAATCTCAATACCAAAGCTTTTTAGCGATTCTACATCAAAATCAAGGGGATCTATTTGTAATAGTAATGGGAAAATCTCTTTAGAATATATATCGGGTAGCCCAGCTTTTTCTCTTTCCCGTAAGTAAGTCTCGTGTTCTTCTTTTACACTTGATGCGGATCCTGATAGTTGGTTTCCATGCGAATCACGATTACTTAGGTTAGCCTGGGTTTGATCCTGAACAACCTTGTCGATTGGAACGCCTTTAAACTGATAGGAACCTTGGAGTTTTTGTTTGAGTGTGAGATGCGGAAATTCAGACATTTTTATTCTTTATTATAGCGCTGGTTTTCTTGAAGTGAACGTTCAAAAAAACTATTTGTAATGGTTCCATCCCCTTGAATTACGGCAAGTTTAGCAGCATCCATAGCAACCTTGACACATAATGCTGCAGAGAACCCTTTCAATTTATCTGAAAGTTGACTTAAGTTCACCTCCTTATCCACTTTCATACTGGCCAATGTAGACTTTAAAATTTTCGATATTTCGGTCTTACTAGGCTTGTTCAACTCGATGATATCATCGAACCTTCTAAATAATGCTTTATCGATTGCTCCTTCCAAATTTGTTGTAGCGATAATAAGTCCAGGGCCATCAAAATCTTCAAGTACATTCAACAAAATGTTTACCACTCTATGCATCTCTCCAACGTCTTGCTTATTTTCACGGGATTGCGCTATAAAATCAAACTCGTCCAGTAGAAGTACGCATGGAAAGTTTTTGATTGACTCAAAAAGTTTAGTCAAATTAGACGCAGATTCGCCAAGATAAGAGGATACTACCGCATCAAATTTCACCTTAAGAAATGGAAGGCCAATATTCCACGCAATTCTTTCGGCACTCATACTTTTGCCACAACCAGGATAACCATGCAGTAAAATACGTCGTTTTGGTTTTAGACCAAAATGAGAGAGTCTTTCGCGGGAAAGAAACTCTTTCTCAATGCGTTCTATTTTTTCCTCTGTGTCTTTAGAAAGAATCATTTCGTGACGCAATTGATCCCTAGGAACCTCAATTGCCAATGGAATATTACTGCGTTTATCTGTGGGAATCAGCGGAGATGCCCCAAAAATATTCCTTAATTCCCCTTTAAGCGAATGAGCCCTCTTCACGTTTTTGGACAATATACCACTCAAACGATCTGCGAGCTTATTGTGGCCTTTTTTCCTTTCATCTTCAATAATCCCTTCTGCCACCATAACAATGTCATCAGTTTGTTCACCGTCAATCGACCGAAACAGCCTTAATAGAAGATCTTGATTCATGAGTTTGTATAATGTAATTTACAAATATATCAACAATATAGCCAAAGAATTGATTTATTGGAAGCAACACTTGCAATTTTATCATTTTGATTTGAAACTTGCATGAAAAGCTTGCTTAATTTCGGCTTATGGTAGATCTCTTATTTGAATTTTCTTCCTCCATGGAAAACTTTCTTCGGCGCTTCTTCCCGAACCTGTGCCTGCTTATTTTGCGATGGATAAGGTGCAGTTTTTTCATCTTCCCGAGCTAACGTCAATACTGGCAATTCATCAACTTCGCGCTGCACCAACTTTCCGAGCATCTTTGTCCTTCCAGTTCCAGCTCGAATGGTGGTTCAAGTTCCCTCATCATTAAAATTAAAGAAAAAATCTAAGATTCAAAAAGGGTCAAACACCTAAAGATTAGGCAAAAAGAAAAACGGGGAACAATCATAATGACCATTCCCCGTTCTAAATTAACGCTCTCATATATAAAGACGCTGGCAGGGCAGATTTATTGCGAACGCTACTTAATTTTTTTCTCGATTTCTTTCCGCTGGTTCGAGCCGTCCTTTTTGGCATCCTTGACCGCGGCAGATTTCACGTTCAATTTATCTGCGTCGTATTTGATCTCATGTTGCTGATTGGAAACCGAATTCCTTTCCACTTTGCTTCCTCTTGGCATAATCTTAATTTTTAGGTGAATGATACCATCAAAAGCAACATTAAATCAAGATGGTTTAAAAAATCTGCTTTCTAAATGCAAGTTGGAAATACGGTCTTTTAATAATTTAACGCTTCATAAAACTTCTATCTTGACCTACCATTGGCGATGTTTTGCAGATTATTATCTTCTGCGGCTTTAATATTGGACTGCCCAACATCCTGGACTGATGGCTTTACGTACTGGTCTTGTTTTAGCCCAGCCTCTTTTAGAATATTTTCGGGAATATTGGTGCTTAGAATAATGTTACCATCCTTAAGGTCCGGTAAAATCTTGTTGACAATCGCGTCTCTAATTATGGTTGTAACATTTGAATGGGCGAGCACTTTTGCAAAAGGAACCGAAAAGGAAAGTGTAGTAAATGAATCCCCAGCTATGCCATAAACTATACCTCGTTCCATCGCCTTGTTCATTTTCGCATTAAACTTGGCATGTTCCTTTTTCTCAACATGTTTGTTCAATAGGTCATCTATAAAGTGTTCAAGATTCATATCTATTGAAAATGCTTCCATGTATTTATCAGCAGGATATTGCAGTGGCGGTAGTGCCTTGCAATAGACCTCGGCTTCTTTGATCAGTTCTCTTCCTTTTTCATCTTTGTGATGATAATCTGTTGGGCCGCCATGTCCTGCATTTTCGGCATAGCCGGCATGGATATTTTTTATATAAAGATCCGCGGTGAACGCTTCTGTTTCCCTGCTCAGTTGCACACTGTGATGGATTTTTTTCAGTTCAATATTCATAATGTTTATTTATTAGCTCATTGTTTTGTTATATATCTTGATTTACAAAGCCATCATTTTGATGCACGGCAAAGCACCCTGGTCCGTAGGAACCAGGGGACATTTGCTGTTATCTTCTATTTTGGTTGTTCACAAAAAATTCGTGATAAGAACCCAGGCAGCCTTTCGGTTTATGGGTACGGATTTTACTGCGGACAGATACGGTAGTTTCAAATCGGTTGAGTGAAAAATCGTTTAGAGGAATTTTATATTGACGGTTTTTGTAGCTGATTTGGATTAGGTCGCCCGAAACCCTGAAACTGGCATCTTTACTTTTTTGCCATAAAGCGATTTTGCAATCCGTCACCTTGCCCGTAATTCCGCTTTCAAAAAGAGTATGAACTTTGGCATCGGGGAATCGTTCTTTTAAAAAAACTATCTGGGCGGCGTTTGGCAATAGTCCCAGTGCAGCAAAGGCTACAGTACAATCACCCTTTAGCCATTCAGGATTGAAATGGCAGAAACAAAGGATGTCGGCAGCGGACCCGCCAATGAACAAATGCCTCACCTGTACTGCAAATCCTTCGTGGACCAGCCAGATGCCAGATGATACGGGAACCAGGTGCAGGGCCGGCGCCCAGTATTCTGTTGCGAGGTTCCCGTGTTGGCCTTGATAAAAAAACAACAGAAAACCGTCTTTTATAGTCACCCAGCTAAAAAAATACGCCTGCACGGCGGGATTAAGTCCGGCCGGAACAAGATCGCACAAAGGAAACATCAACGAGAGGCAGTGCGCCCATAACCTCGGCTATGTTGGGATGATCGGGAGTAATCGATATGTTCTCCAACTGTCATTTCAACTTCTCTTTTAGGCTTACCTACCATGCTGTCGGCAAGTGCCTGGTTGTACCCTTTAGTATATCCTTCTTTCTGTTCATCATTGTTTCCTGCCAGATTGCGGATACCGCGGAGCAGCAGATAAGAAATTCCACCGTCCAGTAGTACTGATAATATCAGTGCCTTTCGGTCAGACCTGATTCCTTTACTGTCCGTTGCGCTGTGCTGGATACGTGTGCCGTCTTCCAGTTCGACAATACTTCCACTTTGGAATGCCTTTTTTTGCTTTTCCGAAAGGTTTTCCCCGTTGATCTTAACAGGAACTTCTACCTGATCTGGATCATAGCCGACAAATTCCCTGGTCTGCTGATCGTACTCGATGATAAGCTGCGAAAGTTTTTTATCCGCCTGCTCATAGGTTTTCTGTACGGACTGTAATGTGCCGTCCAGTAGCACCTTAGTTTCTGAATCGCTGAGCAGGGGATGTGGCTTAACCTCTTTGTAGATCGGATGTAGGTTTACCTCAATGCTACCGTCTTCATTTCTATTGAGCGATAGTTTGGCATCTAGTTGACGGATTGCAAATCCGTCCATCTTTAAATGTACCAAACTGCGCATATCTGTTCTTCTTCCAGCAAGCAATGCGTCGAGGTCTTCACTGCTCAGGTTCATTTGTCCGTCCTGGTAAAGTCCGAGCTTTTCGAGTTCTTTAAGTGGCAACTCGTTTTCCTTGATCAATGTTTCCATAATTTAACTGATTGTAATTCTTAATGGTTTAGCGTCGCACTCCGTAGGCGGCGGCTGGTTCAGTATCCTGGGTTACCGATATTTCTTTTTCAGCCGTGGTGGTGGCCTGTCTTGCATGATTTTGTTTGGCATCTAGCAGGGAGCCGTATAGCGCATCGTTTTTGGAAAGGATAAAGTTTTTTCCGGAGCCTTGGTCTTCCATCTGAAGACGTCCCTGTTTTAAATGGCCCTTGACCTTGTATGTGGTATCGTTATAGGCGATCTCATCCCCAGCAATCAGGTATTTGGAATCCGTCCTATTCTTGGGAAGATGCTCTGCTTCAACGTGTTGCACTGTTGCGGTGATTTCCCTTTTTTGTTCCAGTGCGATGAGATAGTTAAATATCTTTTCCGCATCGGCCGCCGCGGCATGGATTTCAAATGGCGTATCCCGCAAGATCTGGATCCAACTGTCTACGTATGCGGTATGCTGGCCGGGATCGTAGCCAATCCTTAATTCCTGTCCAATCAATAGGGAGGCAATTTCCGCCCGTAATTCTTCGCGGGCGTAGGCTTCGCTGCCGAATTTGTTCATCATACTGCGGTCAAGCCGTTCTTTATGTCCGGTCCAGTGTCCCAGTTCATGGAGCAATGTTGCGTAGTATTTATCCGGAGCATCAAACTGCTCCCTAATGGGCATAGTGATCTTATCACGAATAGGACTGTAATAGGCATTATCACCCGGCTTATGGATGATATTTGCACCCGATGTGGTTATCAGTTTTTCGGCCCGCTCAATCGGGTCCCAGCCAAGTTTGCCGATTTCCTGCCTTTGCAGGGCAGGTATCCCGTTTACCTGTGCGGCATTGAACACCCATGCACTGGTAACGATTGGACGGTCAAGTTTTACCGAAATCTTGACGGGTTGCCCTTCTGCGTTCAGCACAGGTTTTCCGGTTTCGTCCCTTTTGACCACCAGATCGGTGGTTTTCACGAATTGGATCAGCGAAGCTTTTTCACCCTTTTTGACGTTCCAATCGTTGGCCGATGCCTGGTTAAAGGTCATCCAGCGCGGGTCCTCATAGCCGGCAAGTATTAAGGAAAAAGTATTGATGCCCTTATATCGGTTTCCGGTAATGGCATTGTAGGGCAGCTCAAAAGCAGGAACATTGTCGCTAGTCCATGGCTTTTGCCAGGGAGCGGTTCCTGCCTGAAGTTGCTCGATAAGTTTTTCCGCAACCTGGACGTGCAGCGCCTTTGCTTTATCACTGCTCATCTTCAACCTCCTGTTCGTTATCGTCATCCTCGAGCAGTTCATCTGCATAATCCACTCCGTAAACGGCGGCTTCAGCGGCGGTGAGACCTATGGCCTGGCCAGCTGCAAGTGTATCTAACTTATCTTCCAGTGATCTTGAATGTTTTTTCATAAAATTATTTGATGTTTGGGGGCGGCTGTTCGGGCAATAACAGCGACCCTAAAATTTGAAGCGGATTGAGGTACCTGTTCCCGAAACGGATGCTGAAATGCAGGTGCTCCCCAGTTACCCTGCCAGTTGAGCCGGTTACACCGATGAGCTGACCGGCTTTTACGTGTTCATTTGGGCTTACCAGGATTTGTGAAAGGTGCCCATATATACTCTGGAATTCGCCGTGTGCAATTCGTATATAACTTCCCAGAAAGCGGTTAAATCCGGTTTCGTTCACGATGCCGTCCATAATGCTGAGAACTGGCTCGCAGCGGGCGGCCAGATCAACTCCCTTGTGTAGGTCGACCTGCCCCGTGACGGGATGGATACGCATACCAAACGGGGAATTGACCCTTAATTGCATCAGGGGAAGACTGACGTTTGCGGGTTGCTGTGCATGGGCACCCAAAAAAAATTGCGCCAGAAAAAGCAGAGTCCCCATAAAATAGTTTTTCAATTGTCGGTGCTTATCGGCCAACGCCGGCGGTGATCTGTTGCTGGTGACTTTCTTCCCTGACAAGACCAAGCTTATCCTGAAGTGAAACCGTACTGTAGGCCAGTGTCCTTTCATTGGTCGCCGCCAGTTCCATGGCATCGCGAAGGGAGTTTACCGAGCCTTTTTCCTGAAGAATGGTAATTTCCATCAGTGTTTTAAAGTCTGGTGTATCCATGTTTTTGATATTTGTCAATATATCCTGATAGAGATCATTGTGGGGTTTAAGCACCAGTAGGGCGTTTGTTGAATAAAGGCCGACCGGGCTGTTGCCAAAACCGACGTACACCTCATCTTTGGCGAGGTCTGCGCTGGTGACGATCCCGACCTGCGCCTGACGGTTTACGGGATCGTTTTCTAATTTAGGGTGTACCATGACCAGGTTCCCCGTTAAATCGTCCATAATATTAGATGTTAAGTGAAAAATTGTCTTTCAAACTAGGCTGCGCTTACTTTTTAAAGGTCTGTTTCATCACTCCTTTAGGCTGTGGTATGGTGGCATTTGGCGAAGAGGGCCTGAAGAGGCTTACAAGCTCCTGGACCTCCCGGTTGATACGGTGAAAATTCTGCCGAAGGACTTCGTCTTTCCTTCCGCTGAAATCAAAATAGACCGGTAGGTCGCGATATCCCTTCTCTTCTTTTTTGATGGCCTGCACATCTAAATTGATGCGGCAGTTGACCGCTGATGGCTGGTATTTCCCAGTATAGGTTTCTACGGCATCCGAAGCGATCAGTCCTACCATTTCACCTGCCCGCAGCGTTGCTATCTTACCTGCGGGAATTAATGGTTCGAGCTTTTCGCTCAGGGAAACTGATACCTTGCTACGGTCAATGCTCAAGCTTTCACCTTCCTGTTTTACCTTGCCGAAAAGCCTTTCCAGCCATTCCAAGGTATCCTTGTTTTGTACAGATCCGGAAAGCACATTGCCGACCACCGATGTGATCGTGGCAGCCGTTTCCTTGCCATACTGCTGCTGGAACTGTTGTAGGCTCTGAATACCCAGGACCGACGCCACCAGATTACTTCTTGCCTGGCTCAAGACCTGTTCGATGCGATAGATGTAAAGGCTTGGTGCCTCGTCAATGACCAGTCCGACGGGGAGGTTGCCCTTTGTATTTACAAGCTTGGTTACCCTATTCAGTACCACCGAATAACATGCCGAGTTGATGCTCTGCGTCGATGGATCGTTGGCAAGAACGAGAATCGATGGGTTTTTAGGATCGCTGATCTTTAGCTCAAAATCATCCCCACTAAATACCCAAAAAGTTTCCTTAGTAGCGAGGCGGCTGATAAAGATTTTAAGGGTGCCGACCTGTCCTTCGAGCTGATCGAAAGCTTTGGCATCGTAAGCAGTCCTGAATGGGGACAATAGCGATACCAGTTCAGGCTCCGAAAAAAGGGTACTGAAAATCTCATCGTATTTTAGGTTCAAAAAAGAAAGCACATGTGGCAGGCTGGAATACCGCCCATCCTCGTACCTACTAAAAAAATAGATGCAGGCAGCCAGAAAATTAATTGCTGATTGGGTAAAAAACTGGTCACTGCCACCTGAGCGGTCGCCTTTCTTCATGGCTTCGACCAAAGCTTCGGCAGTTTCGGATGCATCGGCAAGCGTCTTTAGGTACTGCCTTTTCCACGGGTTTATCCGCCTGCTTTTCTCAGGCTCGTTAAGGTTGATGACGTGGAATTTATAATCCAGGCATCTGCCATTCTGTTTGGCTAATAGATAATGGTGATAGGCAACCTTGGCAAGGTCCGGGTATTTGATATCGTATACACATAAGGTGAAAGATTTGGCAATGAACTGCTTGATGATGGGTATGATCACCGAAAAAGTTTTTCCTCCTCCTGGCACCGAAACCAAAAGCAGGCTCCTGAACAGATTTGCCAGGGGTATGAACCCTTTTCGCACCTTCTTTTTATAATAGAACAGCATCGGTATGTTCACCGAGTACGGCGTGTCTATTGGTTTTATGGGCTGCATAAATGATTCGCCCTCTATGTTCCACTTATCCTTACCCAGTTTTGAGCTGATGATCTTGGAAACATTATCCATGGCGACATGGATCAGCAGGGTTCCGGCTATCGCACTTGCGATATAGGCAAAATCGGACCAGCCGGCGCCCATCCAAATGGCGGGCGGTCGCCTTCCCTGGAACCATATCCCCGAGAAGAAGATGAGAAGTCCCGCAGCCAATGGATAAACGATATGGTTTTTGGGGTTGAGGTCCTTGTTTTTTCTGCTGAGCGTTCCTACCGAAACCAGGCAGATCAGCAGCAGGGTAAACAGCTTGCTGTAAAGTAGCTGATGGTAGAATGGTATCTTGGCAAGCCTGACAGCGAAAAAGCGCAGGCTGTATTTGTCCGCATGATCCTGAGCAATTAATCTATCGGCATAAAAAAACAGGAAGATTTCGATTAGGACAGACAAATAGATGCCAAATTGCAGGAAGCGGTGTAGGCTCTGCTGTTCTTTGGTTTCTTCCATATGTAATTTTTCTATTGGACGGAAAAAGCCGCTGGCTTGCTTCCCTGGAAATTTATAGACTGTCTGCTTTCAGTATATCGCTGTATCTGATCTGAAGGGTGAGCACCCTGCCTGAAATCTGTTTTTCGGTCAGTTCAATATTCAGAATCTTGTTACCTGGAAAGGTTGCCTTTTTCAGCACATATACGTTCCTGTACCGTTTTTTAAATGAGGTATTCGGATACAACTGCCAGACCGGACTGATTTCAACGGACTGGACATTGGTCGCTTTGGTGATTTTTTTGTCCTCTATCTTAAAGCGCTGTTCATCGATCTGATAAGACAGGTTGCTCTTGTTGAAATAGCTGATGTCCAAAAAAATGTGGTCCCCAACTGTATATATATGATTTAGCTTGGACTGTAGTCCATATGCCCTGGATTTACGAAGGCTGCCTCCTGTCGGCTCAGTCAGGATTTTTAAGGCAAAATCCTGCATTTCTTTGGAGGTCAGGGTAATTCCCGGCACTTCCAGCGGCCGGGTATGTTCCGGTAGGATATTGATCTGCGCGGGAACTGTGGGCGCAAGGCTCTCGGTGTAGCGCAGATTGTACTGTGCGATAAAGCTTTCCCCAACGATCGTAACGATCCCCGCCAAATTACCTCGTAGCTCAAAGTGCTTGGCGGAGTCAGGTACGATCTTTAACCGCAGCACATTCTTTAACGGCAGGTCTCCCGCAATGGCATTCGTGGATATATCCACATACTGAATGGGCTCAGGGGAAATAAAGTGAAGTGAAATATTTGGTCCGATAGCTATTTCGGGCAGGTCTTTGCGGCACATAACTGCCTGTTGCTGGGCATAGAGTCCTTGGGCCATCAAAAAGATGGCCATCAAAAAAACAATAGATTTCTTCATAATGAGGTGGGTTAATATTTGCTTTGGGTGTTTTTCAGTGCTTCGGGGTCGATGAGATAGACCTCTGTATTGTATTTGAGTTTTGCCTTATTGCTTCGTACCAACTTGCTGACCGCAGTGGTTGTGGACTGGAACATCTTTTGGACCATGCTCATCACCAGCTGGTTGTTGTTTTCGGCCTGTTGCTGAATGGTCAAGCCCTGGCTGGCATCGCTTCCAAGTGCTTTTGAAAATTCCCTGAAGGCAGATGCAGGCACATAAAGCCCTGGCAAGCCGTCATTGTCGTAAATATCCAGCCTGACCGGCAGGATATTGTTTTCCTGAAAAACAGAACTGATCGACAGGTTGACCCGCTGGCCTGTAAAACCTGTGATCTGGGCGTACAGATAAGTTCCTTTTTTTATTAGGAACCTTCCAGCGCTCATGTCATCCAGTAGGCGGATGCGAAGCCTTGACCCTGCATACCCTGTTATATTTTGATCTACAATGGCGCGGATAAAGCTTCCTTCTGTGACAGGTGAAATGGTATTGAAAAGCGATGCAGATGCCGAGGTTTTGGATACGCTCAGCTTTTTCGCACTTCTCATCTCTTTTTCTGCAAGTGCCATGGCTTTCTCCCTGGCCTGCTCGGACCTGTAGCCAGGATCATTCGCCTTGCCCATGCTGTCGATCAGCGACATCTGTTCCCGAAAAATCTTCATCGGGTCTGTTTGCGCTGAACTTGTGGGCTGCAGTGGAGCTGGAGGTTGCTGTTTCAGTTTGGAAAGTGCGGTTGCAAGGTCGCGGTCCGGATCATAATTCCTTACTTGCCGTGGTCTGGGGTTGGGGTCGGTAAATGAAGCATGCGTCTTGCGAGGTTCAGAAATGGCGCTGCCGTACTTGCGTTTCATTTCCCTTTCGATTGAATCTAGCATGCGCTTTTCCGTCAGGTTATAGAGATCGGGGACATTTTGCCTCCCGGTCTGTTCTTCGCCTATTTCTCCAACGGCGGTATAACCGTCCGCATCTTTATACTGCTTTCGGTAGGCATCCAGTTTATCTTCAATTCCCTTGTTCTTTACATCTTGGGAAACGTCTGCAACATTGTCCTGTAGTGTATTTCCTTTTTGCTGTACTGGTGCCTCTTTGCCGAAACTGCTTTTCCAAGCGTAAAAGAACAGGCACAAAAAAGGCAGCAGGATCAGCGGCAGCATGTACCGAGGTTGCTTAAAATTGATTTTCATAATTAATGGTTTGATTTTGTATTGAGCTCGTGATGGATGTTTTCCAGCTGCCGGATTGCATTTTTGACAAGCAGGCTGTCCTTTGCCGTGAGGCTGTCCTTATGCAGCACGGTATTGATCTGGTTTTGCAGGTCAAGTACTTTTTTAAGTGCCTGCCCAGCGCCGACGATCTTGCCTAGTCCCTGTGACATATCCGAACCGGAACCATTGATCGACGGTAGGGGCCTTGCAACCTTAACCCTCATAACGGTAAAGGCAAGTATGCCCGAAAGCAGGATACTGGTTACCATGACCGCAAATATCTGCGCGGGATACCTGGCACTGATACCCTTCCAAAAAGCTCCAATCTGACGAAAATAGCTTCCGAACTCTTTGCCGAGTTCCTTGTATAGATCAGGGCGGGTTTTAAAATGAGTTTTTCTGTACATTTTCGAGGTCTTTATTTTCCAATGTTTTCCAGCGGGTAATGAGCACCGCATGGGGGTTGTTGTCCGAGCGGATTTCAAGGTCTTTCAGATATCCCTCTGTTACCAGCGAGCGGATGATGGTAGAGCTACGGCGGTCTATTTTCTGCCGGCCATAATAGCGGAAATATTTTCGCACATCATCGATAAAGATGGAATCGGTCTGAAGGGTCAGCACCGCGCTGGAAGAAAGGATAGAATTGAAAAAGCCTTTCTCTTTGAGGTTATTATACTGTAATGCTCCGCTCTCGTCAACCAGGTACATCGCCTTTTTCATCTGGTATTCGATGTACTTATCGTCAGGGGTCAGCGAAAAAAACAGGCTGTGGAAAAGATTGACATGCGAGCGGTATTCAGCGGCACGGTTCATCTGCAGGTTGGTCTGCCTTGCCAGTAACGGTACGCTGTTCGCGTCCAGTACATATACGCTTCTGCGGGCATCGGAAACTTGGCGATAGGCAAAAAAGGAAACGATCAATACGATGGTCCCGGCCATAACAAAACTCCCGGCAGATAAAAAAGTGGCGAGGCGCACTTTGGCCTCTATGTTTTTGATAATCATTATTTTATCATTTTGGTGAGCAACCTGGACATATTGGAAGCACCGCGCCCCATCGTGGATGCAGCGGAACTGATACCTGAGGTAGATACTATCCAGGTGCTGATGCTGGGAACGGTCAGCATGGTCAGCCCGCCGATCAAAAAGGTCACGATTACGATACCGAAAGAAAGCAGGCCGTTACCTGCGAACCAGCCCAGCTTTTCTAGGCTTTCACCGGATGTGCCGACCAGTTCTTTATATCGGCTGATCTCTGCTTCCATTGCATAATGCTGGAAAAGACTGGCGACATAAAGTACCAAAAAACCGATGCCTGTGTAAAGGTTGACCGAAATAAAACGGGCAACCCAGGTACTAAAGCTGTCCCTGAACGCGGGAAGGATGCTGATGGCAACGGAAAACGGTCCGAGTATGATTAGTATGGTAGAAAAAATAATCTGTATGATAAAGATGATATACACGCAGATACGAAGTATCCAAAGCGCCAGTGTTTCAAGGATCGAGCTGGCCAGTAGTTGAAGTCCGACCTGCATGCGGTTGCGCAGTTCCACGATCGGATTCCATACCTCGGCAAAGCCTTCTTTGACCGTAGACTTGACAGATTCCCAGGCATTTTCATACCAGGTATCAGCTTCCTGTTTTGCGGTTTCGGTCTGCGCCTGAACGGTCAGCAGTTGATCGGCTACCTGCACCATAAGCTGGGCACGTTCCATGCGCAGGTTATTGACCTCTGTCTGGCTATCGTTGAACATGAGCTCGGTCTTATTTGCGACAAGATCGGTCGGATAGGCGACCACCCTAGTAAAAGTAGACCACCAGAGAATGACCATCACCAGCCCGAAAGGTCGGAGCAAGGGCATGATCTCCATTTTTTTATCTCCGGACATCATTTCGTAGGATTTGACGGCGAAAAAAATGAGCATAAAAATTGCGGATAATGCCTGTGCATCGGCAATAAAGGCATCGTAATGTGTCCATATGGTATTTTTCATCGCTTTGAGAAAATGCATCATACCCTCCTCGTACACACCGTTGCCCTGCAAAAAATTAAAGGTCTTTTTAAAGGAATCCGGCACATCACCGGGACCTGATTGCACAAAGAGAACGTTCTTAAAACCGGCGGTGCCGGTCAGTGAATTGATTATGTTCATCATGTTGATCTAAAGTTTTGATTTGCGAAGGATATCATCTGCGATCTGTTGATCGGTACGGTAGCCTTGGCTTTGGACAATGGGCTGTTGCCTGGACTTCATCTTGCTGGCCGATTCGCTCAGCGAGAGGAATTTTCTGGCATACTGTTTTTTGGCTTCCCAAGAGGTATTCAATTTTCGGTATTCCAAAAACAGGCGGTGATAGGCCAAAATCCTGGAGCCGCGGTCCACCGTGGTGTTCATGGCTCCGTCGAGGCGTTCCCTGATGCCAGCGGATTCTTCGAGGAACCAGTTGTATACTCCCGTTCGGACGAGATAGTCTCTTTCCTTTGTTGGAACATTTGATAACAGCTCTTCATCCTGCTGGTCTAGCAACGGTTCAAATTCGTGCCTGTAATACAGCATCCATAAGGGATCGGCAGTGGAAAAGATGGCAGAATAGTTAACGGCTTCGGTTACAGCGGTATTTTTTAGGGTATCGGCATGGAGCTTATAGGCATTTTCGGTATTCTGCATTGCGGCCGCAAAAGCCAGCCTTTGGGTCTGAGGCCCGACAGGCCCCAAAGGGCGCAGGTCATTTTTGGGGTAATCAGGATGCCATGCCCAGGTTAGCAGATAGTTTGGGTTCAGACCCAAAAACCCGCTTGTCGGGGTAAACTTGCTCTTGCTCCATTGCTTGAACACCATGCGTTCCTGCTGATTGACGATATGCTTGTCACGAATGATACGCTGGGCGGATACTGCCAAGGTTAGCAGGCTGAGCAAAGCGATTAAAAGGTATTTCTTCATCTTTTTATTCTTTTAAAAGTTGATAATTGCGGATTATATCATCTGCCATCCGGGCATCTTGATTGACAAAATTCCGATAGGGGTTGGCTGTTTTAAGTACGCCGTTTACTTTGGCCCAGTACATAGACTTGCCCATGCTGTAGCATAGTGCACGCATAACTTTCAGCTCCAGAATAATCTTGCGCAACAGCGCATCCCTCTTCTCATAATCCATCAGTACGTTGCTCCCTTCCTTAAGAACAAAGGCCGATACTTCACTGACCAGGTTTATCCCTCTGGATTTCATCTGGCGGGCCACATCCTCGGCGAAAAGGAGCAGGTAAGGCTCAGAGCTTGCAATTGCAATCATTGTGTTGCTTTCTTGGACGATCTCGGAACTTATCTGGATTATCTGGGCAGCGGCGATCCCACTCTTAAGGGCCTGATTGACCTGGGTAAGGGAATTATGAATGAGGGTCTGGACCAATACCACCGAACTGACATTCAGGTTGATATCGTCCAGCCCATTGCGAATGGTATTCAGATAGTTGTTATGGGTATTTTCGGCAGCCAGACGGACGGCACCATTTTCATTGACAATTGCAAAATGTCCGGGATCAAAGACCACGGACTGCGCTCTTAAGCCTCTTACGGTAAAAAGCAAGAGAATGGCGGTTATTAATATCTTATACCTCATGTATTATGGATTTTTAAGGATGGCTGCGTTGCGGATTATATCATCGACAAGCTGTCTATCCTGGTTCACGAAATCAGCGAATGGATCAATGGATCGTTTGTAGCTTGCCTGTAACATAACTACCGCCAGTCCTTTGCTCGCGCCCTCGATCAGCCTGAGTTCGGTCAATGCGTGCGAAAAAAGAATTTTGCGGTCGCTCGCCTTCATCTGGTTGATATCGCCAATGCTTAACGCTAGGCCAGCTATGTAATTTGCCAGCATCCTAGCGCGGTCCGCCAGGTCTTTTTCGGTCTGAAAAGCAAGCGCGATCAGGATAGGATTATCATTTGCCAATTGGTAAATTATATTTTGCTGCCGGATGATCTCCGAGACGACCGGGCTAGCTTCAAGTCCGATCTGCGCCGCATCGATAGCCAGCCCCACGGTATGAAAACGTTGTTGCAGTTCTCGGTACTTTATCTTCAGCTTGCCCATCTGTGCCCTATTGACCTCTTCATTGGCGGAGGCAATCGCCTGCTTATTCTTTGCCTCATTCTGTCTGCTGTGTTCGCTTTTGCTCTCTGAAACCAGTTGATGGATCAGTTCCACGTTGAGCTGGCCAAATGACTTTTGGTGCAGGACCAAAAGCAAACAGCATATAAAAATTATTGCTCTCATTTTTTTAAGTATTTAGCGTTTCTGATAATGTCATCTGCGATCTTCACATCGATATTGATATAACCGGCATATGGGTTCAGGGAATTCAGTATTCCGCGCTGTTTTGCCCAGAACATCGTGCGTTGCATACCGTAGGCGACACCTCTTAGTATCATCAGCTCGGTCCTGATCCTATTGAGCAATTTGGCCCGTTCGCCCGAATCCATCAGGTTATTTACGCCTCCCTGCAATACAAATGAGCTTACCTCCGTGGCAAGCGCAGTTCCCCTTCGCTTGAACTCTCGTGCGCCACCCTCTGCAAACAAAAGCAGTGCGGGGTTGCTTTGGGCAAGTGAAACGGCCCTGTTTACATCTTCAACGATATCCATACTGATCTCTGCAATATCTTGGATGGCAAGTAGCGAACGCACTGCTCCGGATACTTCGCTAAGTCCGCGATAGATCTGCTGCTGCAGATCGTTGACAATGACCAACTGGCCTGTTACAGCCAACTGCCCTCGCTGTATAAGTGTAAGGTTATCATTTGTCCTATTTAGCTGCCCGTTGATCACCCCAGAGTGGGCGGCCATGGCACCGGCTGTTGTAGGATCAATATAAATCTGGGCAAAAACTGGGCTTAAGGAAAACCAAAGCGCAGCTGTAAAAAGTATTCTTCTCATTTAAAATCGGGTTTAAAATATTCTATTGAACTATTATAGGGCGAGCCGTTGCAATTGACCTTGCGGACAAAAGCTTCCAGTGGCAGTCCGCTTTTTTCAAGGTCGGACACAAAGACTTCTAGGCCCTTCTGGTAGGTCCCATATGTGTTTGCATATATTTCCACGGCGGCCTTTTCTGGTTTTTCGGTAGTGTAGGTGAGATACTGATAGATTGAATTTTCTACGCCGTAGACTTCCCCAACCGTGCCCCGGCGTATATACACCTCTTTGAAGCGTCCGCGTCCTTCTTTGTTATCAAGCTTATTGATGGTAAATATCTTTTTCTGCTCGGTTTCGGTAATGGACAATAGTTGTGCAATCTCCTTATAGTTCTCCTTGAACTTGCTCTGGTCAAGCAGAAATATGGTATCGGAATTGCTCAGGATGCTATCTTTTACAACGGCATTCCCAATGATATCGGCCAGTTCCTGGGTCACTACGATGGCCTCGCCCCAAAATTTGCGAACGGTTTTATAGAGGTACAGAATGTACCCTGCCATTAACGGTGATGCAATCGCCTTCCATGCTTCCTCGATGATCAGGGCTTTGCGCTGGGATGCCCTGTGGCGCATCTTTTGGATAAAAACATCCATGATGATCAGGGTGACAATCGGAAACAGGGTCTTATTTTCTTTCACGTTGTCTATTTCAAAGACAATAAAACGCTCGGAAAACAGCGACTGGTCGGCAGGTTCATTAAGGATGCTGCCGAATTCACCATCCAAATAAAATTTTTTTAGGACATAACGGAATTCGTCCAGGTCAAAGGGTATCTGTTCCTCGCTTTTGATCTGTGGGATTTTCTTTAGGGCAAACTCATAAAATGAATTGAAATTCAGTTGTGGCATCTCTTCCCTTTGCCTATCGGCATTAAAATATCGGCCGTAGTATGATGAGATAAGGCTAGAGATAACGTCCCTTTCCACTGTGCTCACCGTCCCTTCCGCACCTTTCCACAGCAGGCTGATGAGTGTACATAAAAAGTCCTTTTTCTCAATATTGTATTCACTTTCATCAATGGCAAAGGGGTTCATGGTGATTGGTCTATCATCTGACCAGGTAATGTACTTTCCCTGATAGTAGGCACATAGGCCGGAGTAGGAATGCCCAGTGTCCACGATAACCACATCCATATTGTACTGCATGTACTGCTCAACCAGAGAATTTATCAGGAACGATTTTCCAGATCCAGATGGACCTAAACAAAACCGATTCCGAGCGTTAATGCGCCCAGAACGCATGGGCAGATCCGAGAGATCGATCCCTACGGGGATGCCCTGGCGGTCGGTGAACCGTACCAGAAAATCTGAGGCTTCGTCCGTTAAAAGGGATTCCTTAAAGAAGAAACATAGCGCGGCATCTGCTGTGGTGAGAAACCAGTCGTATTTTTTCAGTTCTACGCCATTGCCGGGCAGTGCACAGCGGAACAGTTCCAATTGGTTGTAGGCATTTCGTGATGGAATAATTCCCTGCTGGAAAAGTGCCGCCTCTATGTAATTGGTTGCCTTTCTGATCTGTTCTTCTTCGGCGCAGATGACCATGGAATAATGCGCGTTGACAAGAAGCTGGTTTTCTCGGGCCACATCGACCAGCAGCAGGTCAATATCTTCCACGCAGATCAAGTTGGCCGGATCGGGAACACCAGAATGGCGCTTGCGTTTCAGTTCCAGTTTGTTGAGCGTCATCTGCTGGGCGGGTATTTCCAGCAGTTGGTTATAGATGATAACCCGGTACCCTGGAACCTGATGCAAAAAGGAAAGGTTGTCAACGGGAAAATCCCGCATTCCCTTATTATCCTGCTTTTCGATATAGGGGCCGACCTTTTCTGGTAGGTCAATGGAATCGGTATTGACCAGGCTAAGGCAGCGGATAGCCAGATTCCCCAGGTTCATCTGTTCGTCCCCGCACCGCATATTGTTAAGTACAATATTGGGAGCGGCAAATTCCATGCTGAGCACCTTGATTACGTAGCGGTTAATCTCGGCCTCGTTCAGGTAGCGCGGATTAAATCCCGCATTGCCAAGCAGGTCTGAAAGCTTCGCCGTATTCTGGTAGAAGTCGGCGAGCACCTTTTTATCAAAGGTGTAAAAGGTACCACGGCCAGTCTGTCGGGTGATGACCAGGTAGGTTTTTATTTCGGTGTATTCCCGACCTTCAAAATGTGCATGATACTTTTGCTCGAGAAATTCCCCTGAAGCTGCACCTTTATATTTTTTGCGGATGAATACATCCTGCTTTTGGATGATATGCCCTTCTCCCAAAATCTTGATGATGTTCAGCAAAAGGCTTTGGTAGGCTGAATAGGCGTCGGGGTCGGCACCATATTGGAGCACGGGATTGGTGATGTGCAGGATCACGGAGAAATCGCCCTTGTCACCATACAGGAGGTTCAGCCCGTTATAGGTATCGATCCCAGCATAAGGCATTCTAAATGCCGTTTTTCTTTCTCGTTGCATGATTTATCTTTAAATGGACTGGATGGATAATGATCCCCGAGTTGCGGGTTTTGGCGTGCAGGCCGTCCTTTTGGCGGAAATAGGTGTAACCAAGGCCCGAGCAGATCAGGGCAATGGTCAGAAAACCTCCAAGGTACATACTGGTGAGTGCTCCGATCAGGCCACCCAAAATGAGGCCACCGGCCAGGGAGCCGATTCCCCAGTAAATGAACTTTCCCTTGAAACCGCGGTAGATAAGGGGCTTTTGAAGCCCCTTATAGATTGAATACTTCGTGGTCATTAAACGCCGAAAAATGCCTTGATGACCACAGATACGAGAACCAGAAAAAGGCAGGAACCGCCCCAGCTCATTAGTTCCTTGTTGATGTCCTGATCTCCCGCATTCCATTTGATGTACACTCGGACCCCGCCGATCAGTCCGACCACCGCACCGATGGCAAGGATCAACGTTGACACAGGATCTACATAACTTGTCAGTGAAGAGGTAGCGGCATTGATCCCGGTTGAACCGCCGCCCTGGGCGAATGAAGATTGAGCTGCCAGAATGGAAAATGCAGCGATTGCGAACAGTTTTTTGTTTTTTACTGTCATGGATTAAGAAATTAAAAAGTGAATAAAAATTGATAGGCTGTTTTAATGCACCCCGAAGAGGGCTTTGAGCGCCGCCCCGATGACTGACAGGAACAGGCAGGAAAAAAACCAGCCCATGACCTGGGCATCTATGTGATGTTTCCCGGATTGCCAGTTGGCATAGACCCGAAGGCCGCCCAAAATGCCACTGATGGCACCTAGCACAAGCACCATATCAGAAAGGCTGAAATACCAGCGGTGCATTTCCCCGCTAACCTGGTAAAATTCACCGATCCCGGGCGGCGTCTGGGCGAAGCCCAGAAATGGCAGGGCAAAAAAAAAGACAACCGGAGTTGTCTTTAGAAGAGGGGGCATGAGTTTCATCGGCGTCTAGTAAGGGATGGCTTTGGTGTACTCGATCAGATCGGACTGCGCAAGTGAGAAAAGCTGTTTTAGGCTGACCCCGCCAGTGCTTTGCAGCTGACCTGAAGAAATAGACTGCCTGCTTTCAACTTCAGGAGCAGCTGCTTTAGCTAAGCTTGTAGCTGTTCCATCGGAGCTAATTCGCGTGGGCTGGTGTTCTTCGGAAAATATAAGCTCTTCCTGGCCTGCCTCGGAGGCAGGCTGCTCCCTTGACCTTAGGAGGTCGAAAAGTACATTTAGCAAATAATACAGACAGTAAACAGCAGCGAGGCTGAGCAGAAATTGTGTCCAGTTCATAATTCTATAGTTTTGATGTTTTCTTTAACGTATTGGATAAGTTCGGGATGCCGATGGAGAAAATCCTGCAGGCAATAGGCGATCAGCTTGTTCATATCAATGGACTTCGCGATTTTAAGCTGCTTCAACAGGAATATCGTGCGGTCATCAAGGCGTATCAAAAGTTTCTCCCTGCCTTTAAGTTCAAAGGCAAGTATACTTTCAAACAGGTTTTCGAGCGATGGATCCGCTGGTTTTTTAGAAGATTTTGTAATGGCATTTTTTTTGCCCGCCTTTGTTTTGGCCAGATCGTTCTGCCCTGGGTTGCCGTCTTTTTTTATGGTTTCCCTCAGTTCGTCGGCCAGTGATCTGATGTCCGTCATCTTTGTTCCTCCCAATCAAGGTACTGACCATAGATCAGGTCGAGCAGTGGCAGAACAACGGGATAAAGTATCAATGGGGTTTGAAAGGTACTGATGCGCTGAAAATCCACCCGGTCAGCAAGGCCTGGGGCGATCACCCCGAATCGCTGCATTACATTTTCTATTTCGGCCCGAGTCTCATATTTTACGGTGTTCTTGATGCGGTTTGGAATGAAGATGAATGGAGCATTATTGTTGATCTTCCGCAATACCATTGCAAAAAGCACGGTTGAATCCACCGAAAACTCGTCGTAGGAAAAAGGGCAGAGCACCAAGTCAGCTGCTGCGAACAGCGGCAACAGTCCGTCGTCATCCATTTTGCCGGGAAGGTCTATCAAGATAAGCTCTCCAGACCTGTTGCTGAGCGCACTATGAAGGGAGGGAAAATGTTTCAGGTCGGCAGGCACTACTTCGTACAAAGGTTCGTTTTCCAGGATCTTTGCCTTTTCAGCTTTTGAGGCAAGGGATTGCTGGTAGTCCATGTCCAAAACAGTTACTTTCCGCTGTTTGATCTGGGTCAGATAGTTTGCGAATAGCAGGGTAAGCGTGCTTTTTCCAGCGCCGCCTTTTTGGTTTCCAATGAGTATGACCATAATAGTAGATTTTTTTAGCGTGTGTTCGTTCTGGCCTTGCGCTTGCGCTGCCGGTTGCGACCAAGTATGGCCTCATCGTCAATGTCATCGGCTATTTCCAAATTGATCTCTGGCAGCCATGTAGCAGAAACCGGACTTTCGGAGGATAGGGAAACTTCGGTAGGCTGGTCCCTTCCGGGAGGAAGATCGGGGTAAACCTTGTCGCCAGCTTCACTTCGGCCCGGTGGGCTTATCGTAGTTTCAGGCTCAACAATTTCGGTAATGGGATGCACCGGACCGCTGGTGCTGCTTTTTTGTGTACCGATAAATTCCGCTATCGGCATCAGTTCACTGCCTTTATAGACGGCCTTTTTTGCATGGTCTATCAGGGTATAGCCGTACGGCGGCTTTCCCGGTTTCCCGTGAAAAAGCACCTGCAATCCGAACTTCGAAGCTAGTAGATCGGCGAGTTCCGAGGTATAGCTAGGAGATTTAGCTGATTTTCCTCCGACCGGCAGCTGCGTTACGGGAATTGCGCTCGGGTTATGGCTGATCCTGTACTTTTCGGTAATAGCCCGCAATTGCAACAGCCGATCAATGTTTTTTTGATACTGAGCGGTTTGGACATCTATTTTGGCGGTTTCAATTTCTCCCTGCAGTTTGCCAAATTTGAAAACCTGGTATTGATTACCGTCAAGTTTTAGGGAGTAGCCCTGGCATTCCAGTAGCATCATAAACTGGGCGCGGGTAGAAATATCGTAGCCGAGGGCATTGTCTATATCGTTGCTGAGCTGCTGTTTTTCATCAGCGCCCATCACCTGGTTCAAAACTTGGTAGGCGCGTATCTTCTCATAGCTGTCATTGATCTTTTTGCCATTCTCATCGATGCGGGTAGATACCATATGGATGTGGTTATTGGCTGTATCCTTGTGAAAAACCAATAGATACGGCTGGTTGCCATACCCCATTCCCCTAAGCCATTCGGTTGCCAAATCTGTAAGCTGCTCTTTGCTGTGCGACTTTCCCTTGCAGGAGATTACCGCATGGAATTGCGGAAACTTGATACGGGCACTTGTTTTTGACCGTGCCTCTAAATAATTGATATAGTCTTGTGGCCTCAAGTGTTCAAAAGCCTGTAATACGCCAAAATTTTCAACTTTCATCAGTTCGCCCTTGTCGTTCTCTATTTTGTTCGTGTTGTAATTCACACCCTTAAAGGTGGCAGAAGGAGGCAGAATTTTGACTATCATAATTGACCTTTCATTAGGCGGATGATCTGCCGGATGTTCTTTTCGAGTTCCTGTTGAACTGTAATATAACCTCCCAGCAAACTGGTGAATTCCGTGGCCACGCTCTGGCTAAGCAAGCCTTGTTTCTGAAGTATGTTTGCATGCTTGGCGAGCTGGTTGATGTTATTACCGGAACGGCCGAGCTCGGATCCGATGCCATCCAGCTTTTTCATCAGCTCTTTTGTATTGGTAAGCATATTGTCGGCATTTTTTAATACCCTGATGCGTACGATATCAGATCGGCTGATACCCAGTGATTTTTCCATCTCAAGGAACTGCATCAGCTCCTGCTCACTCAGCCTTAATTCGAAGCGGCGTATCTTAGGTGCGAGAGTCCTTTCTCTTGCCGGATGGCTGTTTCCCATAAGAGATGAATTTATGTCCCTTGGCTCACGGACTGAATGGCACGGAATATTTCTAGGGCAACCTGTGGGACTATGGCGTTGCCATAGGCTTTTACGCTTTCTGCACGCCAGGCAGGAAAGGCAATTCCGTCCAGTTCGGAGGGAAGCCCATCATCTCCGCCACAAAACGGGGGTTCAGCTGGCCACTCTTCCCAGCCGGGAACTTGGTTTTGCCAATCTGTTCCGCTTTGGGCAACCGGATTTTCAGGCGTTCCAATATGGAGACTGGCGTAAATTCCTGTCTCGGAATGTAAGCATTCGACTGGTCCAGAAGCGTGTAGTAGACCAGAAAATCCGTTAGGGAAACCTGCCCTCCGTTGCCCTTGTCGTTCTTGCGGTCGCCGAGCTGCCGCTGTTCCATTACCTCGGAAAGTGTTGCCGAGTTGTTGCTCATCTCTGTCGCTGTTGGCGTGGGCAACAAACCAGACCCGGTCCCTTTGGTGCGGGGCGTTGAGGGCAGCAGCCGGAATACACAGAACGACTGGTGTGCCGTCTTCAAGTTGCGGTAGTACATATCCTGCGGCACTGATCTCTGAAATGATGCTTCCGATAACCCTTCGCTGGAGTCGGACGATTGTGCTGTCCGCCTGCTGATGGTCGTCCTGACAAAAAAGCTCAACCGCTTTGATTTCCATTTCAGATAGACTGTCTGGTTCGAGAATACTGAACAGTCCAGCAACGTTTTCAAGAACGATCCACTCGGGCCGTGCTTCTGTAATAATTCGGCAAGCCTCTGGGAAGAGGTAACGGTCATCCGCTTTGCCCTTCCGCTTTCCGGCCTGGCTGAATGGCTGGCAGGGAAATCCTCCGCTGATGATGTCAACGCCTCCTCTAAACTGAGCTGCACTGAATTGAAAGATGTCGTCATAATGGTGGGAGTTTGGCCAGTAATGTTTCAATATAGTTTGGCAGAACGGGTTCCTTTCACAGGAGAAAACATTCTGCCATCCCATCCAGGTAGCGGCGATATCAAAACCGCCGATACCGCTGAATAAGCTGCCGTGTCTAAGCATAGGCGATGCGTTTTAATAAACAGGGGTCTCGAAAAAAATGGCATGGAGAATCCCTGATGACATTGGTCATCAAATGATTGCATAAAGGCATAATATAAAGTTTAAGTTTAAAAATTGACCGGGCGATTGCCCAATTGCGGTGATATGAGCGCTTTGCCGGAAAAAAGGGAGTTGCGAGCTTTTTTATTTCCTCACCCAAGCTTTCCCCATCGGGGTTAGCAGGGCGAGGCAAGTTCGTTTTTGTACGTCAGCCCAGCCAAAGGCGGGCTGTACGGACAAAAACACAACTTGCAGAAAACAAAACAAAAAACTGCAGTATTGCTTTTGGCAAGAGAATAGGGGTTCCGCCGATATGTGGTTGAGCAAATGATACGACCTTCTGCATAAACAGATAGTGTATATATTATATGCATTTATCTGATTAGATAGTTATAGAGCCAGCTGTCCATATAAACATTTGAAAAGGTATCTATCCCAATATATTATATACAGTCTAAATTTAACTGAACATACAGCTAGAAGTATAAGTAAATAACTGCATATTGTGATATCCATACATTGGGATATATCTATATACGACTATACATATAGAGAGTTAGCTGACTATCCAAAGTGTTGATTAACTGTATATATGGATATAGGTATGAACAGATAATTGAATAACTGTATTACCTGCTACGGCCAGTTTTATGGTTTGACATTTCTTCGGGTGTTTCTAATTTTTGGACGCGTTCATTTTTCATTTCGTGCATCAGCTTTTCGTTGTAATCTTTGTGGCCGAGGTATTCCCCGGAACGGTCTGTAGCATTCGGTACTTTCCCGATCAGCTCTCCTGTACATTTTCGGCCGGGTGCATCGTTATCGAAATATACATCGACAACAGGAAATTCCTTGACAAGCTTGATGGCACTGGATAACTGCGTAATTGAATTGAGTACGACTACAGTTGGCATAACTGCAGGCTGGTGCATTTTCAGCCAGCTCAGAAAATCCATATAGCCCTCGAATAGGGCAACATGGCTTGTGCTACCCTGAACTAATGAAATATCTTTTCCTCCAATGCTGCTTTTAAACCCGTTGGCCGTAGTGAACTCCCATCCCTGGTTTTTGTTTTCCCAACCAACCGCATAAAAGGTGCGGTGGTCCTCAGGGTCATTTTTGTGGCGATAATAGATATCATGGAGATAACCATTTGCTACATCTAAAATGCCCCTTGAAAGAAGGTAGTTCCTAAGGATAAAATTAGAGCCTGCAGGACTTGTTCTCACAAGTTCATACTTAGAATCAAATTGGTTGGATTCTACAGGATACTTAACGGGCGGAAGATAATTGGGGATCAGTAAAGGATCAAGATTGCAGACCTCGCTTATCTTATTTAGAAGCTCAACATAGGGCGTTCCCGGCCAATAGGCCATACCAAGTTGGATGATCCCACCACCAAAAATATTGCTCTGGTTTGCACCGCCCCAGTCTTTCCATTTTCCAGCCTCGTCCCAAACGGTGAGCGAGGGCGTGTTTTGTGCAGTTTCCCTGAGCATGCTATGGTAAAAATGATCGCGTCCGGTTTTGCGGACCGGATGGTGACCAAGCCTTGCCAGAAATTCAACGATGGAAAATTCCTGCAATGCGGATATATCAATAAATTTTGACATAAAGTGAACTGATTTAGGAGATGATTAAAGATTGATTACAGCATTGAGCTGATCTGCCAGTTGCCGGTCTTCTGCCCTAACTTTTACATCTTTGAATTTCGATAGGCGCTTGCAGGCGGCAGCTAAAAACTCGGGATCGTTCAATACAAGCACACTGGCATCAGAAGTCTTAAACTCATACCTCCAATTAAGATATTCAGTGTAATTGCCGAAAACGACCAGCTTGTTTTCATGACCAGGTATAAAAGACATTCCCTTAGGACCAAGACAACTGGAGTAATTCCGTCCCCTGACTTCCCATCCACCGTTTTCGTTTTCCCATCCGGCAGCAAAAAAATCCTTACGCCTTTTTTTTTCGTCAATAACATAATAATAGACCTCTTTAAGTTGACCGATGGCTATTTCCCAAATGCCCTTGTTTTTTAGAAATCCTAAGATTTCTGCATTGCCAGCAAGTGGTTTGATTTCTTCAATATGATAATGAGGTATTTTGATGGCCTTTCGTTTTCTAGTTCGCCGGCTATCGACCCTCGGGCGTGAATCCTTAAATGGCCCACAGAGCTGATTGATTTTTTCTGACACTTCCAGCGGAGAAAGTCCGGCCCACAGGGCTAGACCAAAATCAAGTATGTCTCCGCTTTTTTTGGTCAATCGGTCGAACCACAGCCCAAGTCGGCTGTTTACGACAAGTGTCGGTACCTTTTCGAACTTATGTAGAACGTTCTTGTATAGTAGTTCTTCACCCGAGCTTTTTGCTGGATGGTATCCCAATCTGGACAAAAGTCCATGCAGGGTTGCCTGTTCGCCACTGGAACCGTTTTCTGTAATTTTAGTTACCATATTCGTAATTATTAAATGAAGATTTCAGAGGTGGCGCAAGGCATCTAATGATTTACTGACGGCCGCTACTTCCAGTCTGTCTATCCGCCAGGTCGCAGAATGATTGCCGTCCTTGCGGGGAGTGATAAGCCCGATACTGATCCAGTTTTCTACGTTCCTTCGGCCATAAAGACGAAAGGCTTCGGATTTTTTCAGGTAGGGTTTGATCTTGCCTGTTTTGGCCAGCGCCATTTGTGCGCCCATTTCGGCTGCATCCTGCAAAAGCATTTGCAGCTGATAGCCGGATAGTTGGATATTGCTCATGAAAGTATATTGTAAGAAAGTAATAGTGTAGTGGGTGCAAGTGTCCTGGAACCGGCAATGGGCAACGAACCCATAGCAATCCGCTTTTGCCGGTTTATAAATTCGGGACTACCCACGTCGGTTCCTACGAACCGGGCTTTCGCCTGCCAATGCGCTTTCAGTTTCGGTGCTTGATCTTTTTGTCCACGCGGGCAAAATGCCAGTGTAACAATGGATACCTAACCTCACTTTCGCAGAATTTCCTGTTTACACAGAATAATGCTTCATCCCCATACGTCAAAGACCTAATGGAAATGATGGTTTACCGCTCTGCCACTGGCAGGTAGGTGTTCCGGTTGCTGGATGCTGCGACAGCTTCCACTTTTTCCCGGTCTAGACATTTTGAGGGATTTTTACTGGTAGTTGCAGACGGTTTTATCAAACCTTCGCTGATCCAGCGGTCAACACTGCCCCGCCCATATAAGCGGTAGGCTTCGGCCTTTGTGATCTGGCCTGCTAATTGACCGCATTCTGCAAGTGCTTTTGTAGTGCCCGTAGCAGCGGCGTTTTTTAGTAGGATTACCAGTTCTTTCAGCTTCATTTTGCGTTCCTTAAAATGTTGGTTCTTTCATCATTTCTGGGACAAAGCAAAAAAAATGGGGTAGGCCAAAACAGGGACAGGGGGCGACAAAAGGTTGTCACCTAAGCAGGTGGAAATAGAAATAATTCTGAAGATTTGGCAATCAAATCTGCGCCAGAATGGGCAATGGGGATTATTTGTAGTTTGATAGGTTATGGTTCTCGTTGAGCCAATTCAACATTGCGATAAGTTGGGATTTTAATTTTTGAGCGGTGCTAAACTCCACTTCGGTCGATTTTTTTCTCAGGCTATCTCCTGATATAAATTTCGTTTTGGAGGTGTAGAAATGTTCTGCGAAGAAATTAAATAGTCCACTGATATTTTCTTTATCAAAAAATCCCTTTTCTAATTGAAGTCTTATAAATAAAGCTAGTTGGGCTACCGGTAGATTAATCTTAAGACGTTTTGATGATTTCACCAATGGATCATCTTCTAATGCCGACCGTTTTAATTCCAAGATTTTTGTGGTGTGCTTTTCCTTTTCTTCAAGATAAGTATAAAGCTGTTCTTTTATCGATGTTGTTCCTTTCAACATTCGAAGGTTTTCAATATCAGGTATTTCGTTCAGTTTGTCCTTCTCTATAATTAGCATTTCGAGCTGTTCATGGAGACCACCGAGATTATCAAATGATTGTTTGAGGTGAGAAATGTAGTAGAGGTAAAATTCTGGTATATTAAATCCATTTTTAATTAGCAAAAACAACATTGAATTTGTATCAAGTTCCTTAAGACAAATTGTTTCGCTCATTATTCGATGGCAATAAGTCACGTTGGATGGTGTAATTTCTTTTTTGTGAATCATCAGTTGTGTTGCTTTTTTCACTAAAATACTCAGGTCTTTATCCAATGCTTCGTTATCAAGGTATTTTGAAAATTCAATAAATTTCGTTTGAAGTTCCACCTTAACATTAGGAAGCGAATAATTGGTTATTGGCATTTCCATATATAATGGTGGTGATATTTTTTTTACCTCTTCAAGAATTTTTTCCAAGCAACAAAGAAGACAATTATAGAATGATTTTATTTTGGTTCTTGACACTATTGTTTTCCAAGCCGGTTTACTGCGATAGAGATAGCTTTGGATTGTATTACTGATGTTCACAAGTTGCCTAACACCGTGCGCCGCATCCTTTTTTGAAAGCACCATTTGCTCAAATATTAGTTCTCTGAAGTTTATTAATCCAGATACGAATGTCTGATGAAGAAACGGGATATAATTATCCAGTTCTGGTAGATTATTCAGTAGTTCTGGCCGAATATTCTCTTCAACCCAGAGTATTAAACGAAAAGGCTTTACAATCATAACATGCGGTTAAGTAAGCCCTGCTTTAGTCAGTTTTATGGAATACTTTCATTCGGCAGGTAAAGGTCAAAGAACCTTATTTCCCACCTAGGGAAAAAGTGGATGTATGAAACATCTACCCTTATTTAAAAACCTTATGCTTATATTTGCCACAATTAAAATATTGTATAGCGATAGCTATTTGACTTGTTCTAGAAACCCGCTAAATTTCAAAAGACAAACAAGGAAGAATAGACTGATCGTCTGCGCTAGAGCGCGGGCGCAGTTTGTCTTGTTTGTCGGGTTCTTAGCGGGACCTCTAGAGCGGATATGACTTGTGTCCCGCGCTATATCGTTTTAGAAAACCTGCATTTCGGGATGGCAGGCCCAATCCAATCTTATGAAGCAAGAGAATGTTGATATTCTGTATAAGCCAATTGCACAAAGCCAATTAAGTAAAGAGTTCAAAACTGTAACAGAAATACTTGGCTTCCATAATTTTTCAGACCTTTTACAACACCGGACGGTTCAACTGCAAAGCCTTCCAGGTTTTGACCAGCACCTGATCTACGAATATGTAGAATTCTTGGAAGCCAATCAAATGGGACACCTAATTGACCCATAAAAAAAGGCCGGACAGATTAATCCGCCCGACCCCAACTATACTAAACTAATAACTTTTATTATACTAAAAAACTGCGGAGGTCTTCCAGCACCGCAGCCACCATTGGTTCCAGTGGTTTGATTGCCATAATATCCTTAGTATACATTTTTGATTTCACGCTGGGTGCTGAAAGTACATCCTGCCCCTTGGTCGAAAAATTACAGGCAATTTTCTCTGAAAAAACATCAAGGTTGGGCTCATCATAAAAGCCGTGAGCATATAGTGTCTTTTCAAACAATGCCAATTGCATCGCAGTTAACCTTGTTTTCAGTTTCAATGGATTTAGCTGGATATCCTGCGGGCGTTCGGTGAGTCCCTTGATAGTTGCATCGATCCATTTGGCCAGAGCCTCGTCCACTGGTTTTCTATCCTGATCGAATACCATTTTGGTAAGCAGGTTGACCTGGAACACCTTTGTTCTTTCACTTTTCAGGAGCGATTTTGCTTCCGCTCCGCCAAGACCTTCCATTTTAACAGAAAACAACTTGGTGCAATAGTTCTCAAACCTGACATGATTAAAACCCAGGCCTATCAGTAGATGCATCAGCTCGTAATTGTCCCTTGGAAGTTCCTCACCAATCTCATTGAACACCTTTTCATATTTCTTTAGGTACTTATAGTTGTGCCAGCGCATCTTTCCATCAAAGGTAAACTGATCAAAGGGTATTCCCATTATCAGTAAAAGCTGTTCGTCTATTCCAATTTTCTGGAGCCAATTCTTAAGGAACTGCCATTTTTCGCTATAGATCAACGACTGTTGTTTGCAGAAAAGTTTGGGAAGGCTTAGGGTTTCGGGTAATAACGGCTCAACCTGTGAGGTCAGATGATCCATCAAATCTAGGATTGCTTGCGCCACTGTGTTCTCCTCGCTCTTAGGATCGAAATGGCTATCACAGATTTCGCCCATCCGATACAAGTTGATCTGAAGAAAATTACTGATCTGCGTTTCATTTGATAGCTCCATCAATTGTTTTAACAGTACCCGCTCCAAACGTTTGAGTTCTGATTTCAATTTGATAAACGCTGTAGGGTCGGCTTGATCTTTAAGCAGGGTTTCCGATAATTCTTCGAGGTGTTCAAATTCGTAATTCATCTTTTGGGTAGATTGTTTTTTATCATTATCGTTCTCCTGTGCATATCGCCATGACCATTCCACTATTTTTTCTATCGCCATCAGTATATCGGCCCTGTCTTTTTCGCTATTGAGATCAATTCCACAGACCACGCCATTGATGGCTTTATGTTGCATGACCATGTAATAGCTTCCTCCCAATAGTAGGGCAATGATAGCCTTAAAGTTTACTCCGCTTTCCCTGAAGTAGGGCGTTGCTATTTTCAGTAGCTTTTCGCCTTCAACTTCCCTTTCATCGGATATGCTCCTCATCAGTGCACTTGCTTCCGAGATCTGCCAATGGATGATCTTCTGCATTTCCTCACTGGCGGAAAACACCTTGAAGTTCTCCTGCATTAACCCGACAAATAGCGCTTCAATTTCCTTGGCATCCGGATTATCCGAAAATCGAAAACGCTCAAAAAAAGGCTTCCAGTAATCCTTGTCCTGTATATAGGTTTTCAAGAGTCCATTCAAACTGCCAAAATGATATCGGATCAGGTTCTTATCCTTTCCAAGCAACCTCGCTATATTGTTTGTCCTGATTGCATTAAACCCCTGTTCGGTCAAGATCGTTCCTATAGCATCCAAAAATTTCCTTTTAGTTGCATCCGCATCCCTGACCTTATTGAGCCTTTTTTTTGTCAAACCGCTATTTCTCCAAGTGTGTTTTTTTGATTACCCATTCCCAGGCATTCAGTACCTTATCAAGTTGAGTATGGGTGTGCGTTGCCATTACGCTCATTCGAACTCTCGCATCTTTTCTAGAAACTGCGGGATAATTGATCTGGTTGGCATAAATTCCCGCTTCTAAAAGCAATCCGCAAATCTTTGCGTTCAAACTTATGTCCCCGATCTTTACAGGTATGATTGCCGACTGTGATATCCCCGTATCCAGTCCTAACGACTCAAGTCCGGTTTTCAAATATTCAATGTTGTCCCAGAGTTTATGCATCCATATCGGCTCTTCATCTACCAGATCGATAGCCTTTGAGATACATGCCGAAGCTGGTGAAAGCGTAGCGGAAAAAATATGCTGTCTTGCCTGAAATTTTAGAAAACCGACCAGTTCTGGACTTGCTACCAAATAGCCGCCAACATGGGCAAAGGTCTTGCTGAACGTTCCGGTAATGATGTCAACTTCCTTATACAGATTGTGCAGTTCAATAACACCCCTGCCTGTATCACCGATTACACCCGTACCATGTGCATCATCTACTACCAAATAGGCTCCGTAGTGTTTCGTCAACTGGATAATCTTATCGAGTGGTGCCAAATCGCCATCCTGAGAATATACGCCATCAATAATCACCATTCGAGTACGGTAATTATCCTTTGAAGTTTTTAATATCCTTTCCAAAGCCTCCAGATCATTGTGCAGAAAAGTCTTTACATTCGTATTTAGGCAACCTTCATAGACGCTTGCATGTACAGCCATGTCTAATATTGCAAGGTCTTCCTTTTTTAGCAATGCCTGAAGCGATGAACTGTTTGCCGTATAGCCTGTACTGAAAACAATTGCACTATCCCTTTTAAAGAATTTGGCAATTTTGTTCTCTATTTCCTGATGGAAAAGATAATGGCCGCCAATTGCGGGGGATGCACCAGCGCCAGAGCCATATTTTTCAATAGCAGCAATAGCCGTTGCCTTAACCTTTGGATGCTGGGTAAAACCGAGATAGTCGTTCGACACCAAACTCACAAAATTGCGATGGGGATTACTTGGCAGGTTAAGTTCGATCTCTGGGCCACACCCTGAAAGATTTTCCTGCCGATAATTAAACTGTCCATTTTTGCTTCGGTCAGTTACATACTCACCCCAAAGTTTTGCCCATCCATAGGGATCTAACCCCTCGATGTTCTCAAAGTCCTTAAAACTTGCTTTTTCAAAATCAATATTTTTCATGCTTATCCGTTTTTTAAGCAAGTTCGTTATGGTTTATACCCTTAGTGGGGAATTAAGGGTTTATTTGTAAATTTTATCGGTATTGTTGATTACTTAAAAGAAACATTGCCGGACATCCGTCCGACCAATGTTCATCATTAACTATTACCTAAACCTTTATATTATCTTGAAGGAGAAAGCTGACTTAATATCGGCAAGTGAGCTTGCTTACGAAATGTCAATTACATACAGGCAAATCTCTTACTCTTTTCGTTTCTAATTGCCAAGGATAATTTGAAGTTATTTGCGCAAGTACTTATCGATACATTATTTGATTACTCAGTCAAATCTTTAAAAACCAAATATTTAATCTTTCTTTTCTTAATCGACAAATCTATCCCTTTTGAAGCCAATAACTGTTTCAGCTCTTTATAACTGCGCATATTGCCTCTTATTTCCAAATCAAAATTACCTAGGATCCTTTCGGTATCGAAAACCAATGGCAAAGAGGGCAAACCTGTCAGATTGACAGTATCAGAAGGTAAGTGAAAGGTGCCTTTCACATCATTCATCGTCATTTTTTCAATTTGAAAAGCCTTTCGATTTTCCAATAGCTGACCCAAGTTCCAATAGATATTTTCAAAAGGCAGATTTATGACCTTTAGAATGGTGTCGCTAGCTAACTCCACTTCATTACTTCCTTCTGCATGTTTAGTTTTAAGCCTTGAGATATCGTTAAATTTCACCACATAACAATCGGTTTCGATTTCTTGTTCCGCTATACTAATATTGTATTTCATTAGCGAATAGTTACTTACGTCTCTTTTTGCAATATCTGGTACCATAGGCATAGCACTTAATGGAAGTGTTATCTCATAAATAAACATATTATTCCTATTCCACTGATCAAAAACATATTTATCTCGTGGAGAAAGCAGCTTATTCATCACTTTGCCTTCATAGATAATGCGATTATTGTTTAATGGCGAAAGATTATATCCTAGAAACCTTGGTACGGCCACGCCATAAATTGGACTAGGAAAATAAAATAACTCCGCCATTTGAGAAAGGGTGCGCGCAGCAATTCGCCGCGAAAAAACTCCATTAGCACTGTCAATTAAAAACAGATCCTTCTTGATATTCGCCACATAAGGGTAAAAAGCAGACGAAAAAGCTGGTTTGAACTTACTGGTTTTTAATATAAGATCAGGAAACTTATCTATCAGAAAATCATCCTTTAATTGCATCTGGACGGATTTACCCTTTAAATGATCAGCGATGTTCTTCTGGTTCGTGTTGTATCCGTTGGTGATTGCCACGACTTTACCATCGGCGATCCATACATGATGCGGAACAGAGCGATGTTTAAAAAACTCTCCCCACCGGCTGTCACCGCAGATCATCGGAAGATTTGCTATTGCAGCCTTAATCTCGTCGTTTTTAAAGTTTTTCAAAAACGCTTCAACCTTAGCCATCGATTCCTGTTCAGAAATGAGAATAATCTGTATCTCGTTCTTAAACGCCCTTTGGAGACTATCCATTTTTGGCATCGAGCCAAGACAGCTTCCACACCCAGTATTCCAAAAATCTAGGATTAATAATTTCCCTTTGAAATCGGAAATGCTTTGCTGCTGGGATGGAAGGTTCTTTACGTTTTTGAACAGAAAATCTGGTGCTTCATCACCAATATTTAGACCTGTAGTAGCAGTCGGCATCTGTGCGTTTACAATACTGTTTGTTATAAACAATACAAGCAATCCAATTTTAGATATTACTTTAATCATTTCGTTTTAATTTTGTGGCATCCCACTTGTTTCTATTATATCTGTTGGTAGCGGAAGCGCATAATATTTTGATTCTGGCAATAGCGTGTAAGTTTTTCCATCTATTATGCGTTTAAGAATTATCCCCATCCCTTCTTTATTATATCTCTTGATATCCCCAAAACGCACTCCACGTAGTAAAAGTTCCTTTCTGCGTTCATCTCTGATTTTCATAAGTGCATCCTGTTTGTCAATGGCCGAAAATGGAACGTATGCTACCGTATTTTTCCACCTAGTTTTCATCAATGTGTTGAGATCGTTCATTGCGCCGGATAAGTCACCCAGGGCAGCCTTGCTTTCGGCACTTGTAAGATATAGTTCGTCTGTAGCGAAACCGCCGAAACAAAAACTTGCACTTGCTGCATAACTCCCTTTGAACTGTTGGTAGGGTGCTGCAACCTTAAAAAATGCTATTTTTCTAAGGTCGTTGGCGTTGTAGCTTGAATAAAGTGTCGAATCAACCCGTGCCCTGGAAAGGTTTGTAATTCCAAAGCTCATAAAGAGTTCTGCATACCATATCGTTTCCTTATTAAATTTTTTTATTGGCACAGCACTGGTCAATGCGAGAAGATCGGTATCACCGTTAAAGTTCATTAGCTTGTTATTAAACTTTAATGCCTCTGCCGCATACTTTAATGCCATATCATATTTTCGCATATAGAGATAACATCTTGAAAGGAGCGCTGCAACTGCTCCCTTGGATGGCCTCATAAGATGTTGAGGGTAATCAGGTAATAAATTATAGGCTAATAGAGCATCATCAATAACCTGTTGATAACATTCTTTAACAGTGGCCCTTCGTGATTGCACATTGAAATCCGAAACGGTTCTAAGCGCAATGCCGAGTTCATTTCCAGAGGTCGCATCATCGTATGCAAGCCCATATTGACTTGTCAGCATAAGGAAATAATAGGCTCTAAAAAACAATGCTGTTCCCTTTGCATTATCCCAAAGCTGCGCATTGGAGCCGGTTCTTTCAATTTTACCCATTAGTTCCAAGGATAAATTGCAATTGTACACTGCGAGGTATCCGGTTTGCCAGTCGTTTCCAAACCGGTACTGGGTAGGCCTCCATGTATACGCTTCCTGTCCTGTTACACCAATCGCATTATATCCAGCTAAAGGTAAAAAGATGTCATCACTCGATGCATCTCCAAAGGATGGACATGTGCGAAGATTCATCGTAGTGGCATCATCAAGCAAGCCTTGAACATCGCTTAATGAAGATGGAACGACCAGTCTTGCATCCGACTTAACTTCAAGATATTTTTTGCAGCCAGCGAATATGCTGATTAGACAAATTGTTAATATCAATGTCTTATAATTTATTATTTTCCTTTTCATCTTGTTAAATGTATTTTATTTTAAAATGTACCCCTGATCCCAAAATTTACCTGCCTAGTTGGAGGAATGACACCTGCGTAATCTGGATCATAACCATATTTATTTGCCCTCCACAATACTCCAACATTTTGGACTCCGGAAAAAACCTCGAAATTCCGGAACGGAAATTTCCATTGAGCAGTATTTAGGGTATAGCCGAGCCTGACGTAATCCAGTCGCAAATGATTTCCGGAAATTATATTTATTTCTGATGCAGAATAGAAAGCATCACGAAGGGTTGAAACAGGATAAGTAAATGATGGAACATTTGTGAAGTTCTCATCTCCGGTTTTCTGCCATCTCTGTGAAAACTCTGAATTGCCCATTCCGTAGGCAATTAGGTTGGAATATATAATTGAAGGTTTCCTCACCTTATAGCCAAGTTTAAAATTCATGTTTATTGACAGGCTTACTCCCTTAAAAACAAACGTATTTATAAATGATCCAAAATATAACGGGCTTGACGACCCCATGTAAGTCATATTGTTGCCACTGTTAGTTGCCTCAGTTATCATTGCGCTGTAATTCGTACTTAACTGTCCGTTAAGATAACCCTGAGGATTGCCATTCGCATCAAGCCCGCCCCATTTGTAAGCAGCAAGAGAATACAGGGGAAAGCCTTCAAGCGGGCTTATCACATTATTTCCCGATAATAGAGCAATTATGCTTGGTGCGGCATTTCTGTAATACTTTTTGGTCTTGCTTAAATTATAACTAAAATACAAATCCGTGCCCCAGCTGAAATTGGGACCATTGAAGTTTTTGCTGTGTAAATCAAGGTCAATGCCCTTGCCAATCATATCCGCCACATTTCGAACAATTACATCCCTACCTCCCCATGCTGTATAGTCAAATCGAGCTGCTCCATATAGGTCAGTACCGTTTTTTATATACCAAGAAAAAGAGCCATTTAAAATTTGCCTTTTCAATTCAAAATCTAGCCGTAAACTCAGCTGGGATAATTGCTCCCATTTTAGATCAGGGTTATTAATGGCATTAATCCTTGTAATTGGAAAACCTGTAATGGTATTACTTGCGTAACCCCCAATTGGTGAGGCTGTTCTGGTCAAGTCGACATTACCACTATAGCCAAAAGTTCCTGTCAGTCTCAATACAGGCAACCAATTCAGATTGTAAAAGGACTCTTGGGAAATTTTCCAGCCCAAGCCAGTGGACCATAATGGTTTCCATTTATCATTAGTATTTGCACCAAAAATATTTGACCCATCTCTTCTGATGCTTCCAGAAAGAATATATCTCCCTTTATAACTATATGCAACGTTTCCGTATACACTAATAAAGCGGTATTCAGTTTTTGTTAATGTATTCGCTCCTCCTATCTGACTGGTATTGCCCGTTAGGTACTCTGGGTAGTAGCCTATCGGATCTACAAGGCTGGAATATAATGGATCATCCTGATACCCTAATTGCCTTGTTGCATTTCCAGACGTACTGGAGCTGCGTAGTTCCGTACCAGCAATCGCAGTTATACTGTGTGCCCCGAAAATTCCGTTATAGTTAAGTTGGGTTCGACCAGTTTGGGAACCTACATTGGATTCGTTCGAAGATAAAATCCCACCAATAGGAACTGGACGTGTTAAGACTCCACTTACTGTATTGTACTGAGTAAAAGTATTTATCAAATCCCGCGCGGCAAAACTGCTCCCATCGGACACATGGTCTTGATTAAACCTCTGACGTTGATTTTGGTAGCTCACAATAATGTTTAAACCCTCTAAAATCTGATATTTCAGGCTTATGTTCGCGAAGATCTCCTGAGAACTCTCTTTGAAATAGTCGTGTTTGTAATCTTCGGCTGGATAGTATTTCCAATCTAGAAGCCTACCTTTCGCTAGGGTATCAGTATAGTCCGAACGATACATTGTTGCTAAGCTGCCCTGGGAACTAAAATCCAGATAGGTCGGGTAACGCCCGCCAATTGTTAGTGAATTATAGGTAGGTCTTCCTGTTTTGCTTTCAGTATTTGTGAAGTAAATATTTGTAATTAGATCAAGATTTTTTAACAATTTAAAATCATTCGAAAAGTGGACATTTATCTTATCTCTATTGCTATAGGTTTCACCTTTAACATGGTCATAAGACCCTGAAAACAGATATGCATTTCGTTTTTCACCACCTCTTAGACTAAGGTTATACTGTTGGGTAATTGCATGGGTATAAAAATTATCCAAATAAGATTGCTGGGTATTGTTTTTTTGCAAACCCTGAATCTGTGCGGCTGCATCCGCGGTAGTAATTTTTCCATTGCGCTGAGCCAAGAATATTTCTACAGCAGGTGTAAGTGCGGCCCACGGAGTTGTAGTTATCCTATCGTTAAAATAACCAGCATCGAACAACTGTTTTTCCACGGTAATATAGTCGCTGCTTTCCATTTGCCCTATGGCATTGAGCTTTGGCATGGCTTGTATAATAACAGTAGGATTAAAGGATACCTGTATAGCCTGATTTGGCTTTCCTTTTTTGGTGGTCAACACAATCACACCGTTGCCCGCCCGTGACCCCCATATTGAAGCAGCGGCAGCATCTTTTAAAATTGAGACACCTTCAATATCATTAGGGTTTATATTGTTAATGTCTCCCTCATAAACAAACCCATCCAGGACAATCAGGGGGTCCAGTGGGCCGTCGATTGTTCCAAGTCCGCGTATTGTGATGTTTGTAGTATTCTGTGGATTGCCGTTATTTTTTCCTGTTTGTAATAATAGTCCACTACTCTGTCCAATTATACGGTCAAGGATATTAGTGCCAGAACGTGCGTTTAGAGATTTTTCGTTAATAAGGGAAACCGTTCCGTTTATTTCATTGACCTTGGCGGTTTGATAGCCTGTTGAGATCACGTTAACTTCATCTAAATCTTCAACGAATACTTCTAACGTAATAGTAATTAGCTGTTTTGCAGCTTTCATTTCTTTTATTTTATAACCCAGGGAAGTGACTTCTAATATGGAATCTTCAGGCACATTTTTAAGGACAAAAGCACCATTCTTATTAGTTGTAGTGAAGTTTGTGGTTCCTTTGACCTTAACTGAAGCTCCAAAAATAGGTTCGCCTTTTTCATCCAAAATTGTTCCCGACACATCGATATTTATGGAAGAATTATTAATAATTATCGGTTCGGACTTCTTACTAACCACTATAATCATTTTATCCTCCATAGAATAAGTGAATGGCTGACCTTCAAAACATTTATTCAGCACGTTTATCAAATCATCACTATTCACTAGAATAGTAACTGGCTTTGCAATTTTGATCTGGTCTTTGTTGATTACAAAGTCATAGCCACTTTGTTTCCTCAGTTCTTTAAAAATTTCGGTTAGTGGTGCGTTCTTTTTGGACAAAGAGATTTTTTGAGCATTTGCAGCTAAGGAAACCTGCAAAAATGCAATCAATAACATCAAACATGTCAGATTTATCCTCATAAGCCATTTTCTGATATTGGGATTCCATGCAATCTGCCACAAACTAGCTGTGGACTTTCGGATATAGCTGGTTACACCATACCCATTTGTATAGTAAAATTTATACATTTGTTTGTTTAGTTTAGTTGTTGAAATTGTGTTAGTAGCATTATTTATCCGATTAGCTAGACTTTTTGATCGGGGGCGCTTCCAACGCCTCCGTTCTTGTTCTGGCCAACCTCGAAAGTTTCTAAGGCATAACCAAAACCCTCCTTCCCTCAACTTTAAAATGAATCCCCTGGTTGATCTGTAGCGCTTTCAAAACCTGCGACAATTTCTTGGTTCGGGAAATTGTACTTACTACACCAGATGAATTTATATTCCCTTGATACTCGATCTCTACATCATACCATCTGGCAACTTGGCGCATCACCGCTTTAAGGTCTTCGCCAACAAAAACGAAATCGCCATTTTTCCAGCTCAACGCCTGATCAATGTCTGCATCGCCAACTCTTATGTTACCGCCCTTTAATGTTGCCTGTTGACCTGGTTTTAATATTTCCGAATTCTTATTGTTTAGATCAGAGACATTTACCGAACCTTCGAGCAGGGTTGTTTTTGTCTCTTGCTCATCAGCATAACTGTTTAAGTTAAAATGTGTACCCAATACCTTCAATTCCTGCTGTGCGGTCTTAACGATAAAAGGATGCTGTTTATCCTTTGCGACCTGAAAATAGGCTTCTCCCTGAAGTTCAACTCTTCTTTCTTTAAGCAAAACAAAAGAAACTGGGTATTTTAGCGATGATGCAGCGTTCATCCAAACATGCGTCCCATCGGGAAGTGCAATTTCATATCTACCGCCATTTGGTGTCTCGATCGTATTGTACTCTAATGGAGATGAAGAACCTGATTTATTTTCCGCTATGGTGTAGACCAATTGCCCATCAGCTGTTTTTGTAATCTGCACGCCAGTCTGTTCTGCAATAGTACCGTTGCCCGCATCGGTAAGTGCGATGCGTTTTCCATTGCCAAGAGTCAAGTAAGCTTTATTGCCAGCAGGGTTAATGTCTGCCACCTTAGCATTTGCCAGTTCAACCTTATCACGAGATTTCGAACTATAAAAATATAGGCTTAATCCAAAAACGGCAAAAAAGGAAGCAGCCACCGCAACCCTCGGCCAAAGCCTAGATACCTTCTTTTCTTCTGCACCAATAATGTGCATAAAGTTCTGATCAAGTTTTGCCAGATTTTCTTCCAACCCCTGATAGTTCTTATTCGACCTGACTTCGCTGATATACCAACTTTCCAGCATTGCCCTTTCCTCATTGGACAGGGTTCCGTTGTTGTAACGTTCGATCAGTGATTTAACATCTAGGTTTTCCATACGCGATAAAGGAAATTAATCCCCCTTTAAATCGTCAGACAGGTGAAGGTTCGAAATGGAGTAGAAAAATTTTAAAAAAAATAAAATAGCAGGATAGATAGGTTAATCTTCAGCCTCAAGATGCGAACGGCATTGCCGACCTGCTTCTTGACAGTGGTGTCGGAAATCCCCAATACCTTACCGATTTCCTTGTGGGAAAGGTCGGTATTACGACTGAGCAGAAACACTTCACGCATTTTCTTCGGCAGCGCTTCGATCTCTTTTTGGATAATCTGGTTCAGTTCCTTTTCCCTGATCAGGTTGTCGGTAAAAAACTCGCCCTTTTCAAAAAAGGTCTGGATGGATTTGGCATAACGGTCTGTGATGTTCTGGTGGGCGATGGCATTGAACACCCTATTCCGCACCGCTCCATAAAGATAATTATCAATAGATGAGGTCAGAGCAAATTGTGACCGCTTTTCCCATAGGTTGGTAAAAACCTCTTGGACAATATCAGTTGCCTGGTCTGCATCCTTGATTGTTCTCAGTGCATGAAGGTAAAGTGATGCTTTGAATTTGTTGTAAATGAAAGCAAACGTACCTTGATCTCCATCCCTTAAAAGGGATGCCAATTCCTGGTCGGTATGTTTGTTATACTCTGGCATTTTACTAACTGTCCCCTCTAATTTACTAAAAATCAGGGTCAATATTAAAAAATATTTTGCTATTAATTCCCCACTACTAAAATCTTCAGCAAAAAAGAAAGCGGAAATAGTTTCTATGGACTATTCCCGCTTATCTAAATTAACGCTCTCGTATATAAATACGCTATATAATTACATTTATTGCTCAGGCTCAAATTTATTGTAAAAAATCTGCCACTTTTGGTTTTGCTTTAAAAAAGGTAAATAGTTCCACAAATAAAAGTCCATTTCAAAAAAATATTAATTTGGAACGGCCACACTATAAAACTTTTTTATAAGAGCTATTTTCTCGCAATTCTATATAAAAAAAGCATCCAAATAACGAAAGCAACAATAAAAGCCGGAAGTGGATTTTTCATAGTTGTACCAGCTAGAAATGCTCCCGTTCCAATAATGCAAGTCAGAAAAAATAGAATAAGATTTTTCATGATGTTTAAAATTAAGATTTTCAATTATTAACTAAACCTATGTGGCTAAGAAATAATGCCAGGCAAGTGCTATTTAAATAGATTGTTATTCATTCATCTAAAAGTGCAATAACTTTCATCTGCAGCTCATCGACGATGCTCCAATCTTTATCTACATAGATGTCTGTCGTTTTTCGTCCATGATCCACGTGGTTCAATGCAAGCGCCACATCATCTTTACTCATTCGGCATTTATTTCTAGCCAAGTTACCGACTGTATGTCTCGCCCAATAGTAAGTGATGCCGTCAACTGAAATGAGTTTGCAGACTTCTTTCATTCCGCTACTTAATGCTTTATTTAACCCACCGATAGTAGAATACCTTTGAGAAAGATTATTCATATATTTCTTTAGCAATGGCTTGGCCTCTTTAACGATTTTTATGCTTATAAAGGCATTATCTTTTCGTTTGTCCTTGGTTTTTGATCGGTTGTATTCCAGCCTACTTTGAACAATATTTGTTTCATTTATTTGAAATAGGTCTACAGCATTTATCCCACACATATAAAATGACAGCATAAAAAGATCTCTAGCAAGTTCTGCTCTACTATTGCATTTGGGAATGCAATCCCTAATACTCTTAACCGTACTCACCTGAGTGTTTCTCTTCTTCGTTTCAGGCGCATCTACAATTTTAAACTCTTCAAAAGGATAATGCTCTATTCTTACTATCCCTAGACTTTTTTTATTGTATCTTTTGCGGGCATGATTAAAAAGTCCACGTAGATCACGCATATAATTGTGAATACTCGCATCTTTCAGAGGCTGTTGAATATTCGTAATTGGCTCATTATATTGATTTGGTCTTGTGATTATCCTCTCAGTTCGGAGAAACCTTTCCCAGTCGTACAGCATATCTAAATTTATCTCGTCAACAAGTACCTTTTCCCTTTTGAAAAAATCAATTATGCTGTTCTTAACTGTATTAAAATTGGCTGCGCTCTTATTTTTTTTTCCGTCTTTAAGCTCTTTTATATATTCATTACAGAATTTAATGAAGTCAATATCTTCATCATGTTTGGTTAAATAATTTTTGAGTTCATCAGAGTTGAATAATTTCAATCGATTGCCCAAACTGCTTATCGCTATCCTATAATCATCAAGTTGTGCATTTATCAACTTGTTTATGAAAGGATCCTTAATAATGAGTTCTGTTTTGTTTTCTGGATGTTTCTTTACCTGATTTTTCGAGACACAATGTTCTGTGTCGATGAATCTGAATTTGTCTTTGTGGAATACTCTAATCTTTACATTATAAGTTCCATCATTTTTGTAATGGTGTGCAAAAACTTTTGCTTCTACTGTTGCCATTCTTTTGTAGGTTTAAATGGGTTAACGGATACCGGAAGGCCTACACAGCAAGATTTTTTTGTAAAGGTTTTTGTAAAGGTTTTTCGAGAAGTTTGACATTTTTTAGTGTAAAACTTGACGAAGAACAGCAATTGAGAAACTGTTCGAGTGGGTAGGAGAATTCCTATATGCAAACAAAAACCCCATTCTATTGCTAGAAATGGGGTTTTTTGCGATTTTCGGACTTGAAAATCTGAGCTCCCTCTGCTGGGCTCGAACCAGCGACCCTCTGATTAACAGTCAGATGCTCTAACCAGCTGAGCTAAGAAGGAGTACTGTTTATTCCTAAAACGCCTTTTGGATAATATTGAGAACATTATCCCTCGTTCGTTTTGGGAATGCAATATTAGGGCTTTTAAATTATTTATGCAATATTTGCAGTGAAAAAAAATAAAATAATTTTAATTAGATAGATATGAGCCTGATAATCATAGGTACTGTGGCGTTCGATGCCATTGAAACACCTTTTGGAAAAACAGATAAAATTGTTGGTGGTGCCGCAACGTACGCAAGTTTAGCCGCTTCTTACTTTTATAATAAAACTAAAATTGTGGCCGTAGTAGGCGACGATTTCGGAAAAGACAACATCGAAATCTTAAATCAACACCGAGTTGATACCGAAGGTTTACAGATTAAAGCCGGCGAAAAATCTTTCTTCTGGAGTGGAAAATACCATAACGACATGAATAGTCGCGACACCTTAATTACTGAATTAAATGTACTAGAGCATTTCGACCCAATTATCCCAGAAAGCTACCAAGATTGCGAATATTTAATGTTAGGCAATTTAACCCCTCAAATTCAACGCACCGTTATCGAACGTTTAAAAAGTAGACCAAAACTAATTGTTCTCGATACCATGAATTTCTGGATGGATATTATGATGGACGATTTACTTGAAACCATTAAATTGGTAGATGTATTAACCATTAATGATTCTGAAGCTCGACAATTATCTGGAGAGTACTCATTGGTTAAAGCAGCAAACAAAATATTAACTATGGGGCCTAAATACCTAATCATTAAGAAAGGTGAACACGGCGCTTTATTGTTCCACGAAGATAAAATCTTTTCAGCACCCGCTTTGCCGTTAGCCGATGTATTTGACCCAACTGGTGCAGGCGATACGTTCGCAGGTGGCTTTATCGGTTATTTAGCACAAGTAGGTACCGTGAATTTTAACAATATGAAAAATGCATTAATCTACGGCTCCGCATTGGCATCTTTCTGTGTAGAGAAATTTGGAATAGAACGATTGTTGGAATTAGATAAAGCAACAATTGCCAATCGTTTACAACAATTCGTTAACTTAAGTAGTTTCGAGATTACGCAAGATTAAATACCTAAGGCCCTGATAAAAATCAGGGCCTTACTGTTATCCCTTATTTTTGGCCTTCCTTTTAAAATAATCAAAAGCACCGGTGCACCACAATGCACCAAAAATAAGCACAGGTTGAAAAAATAACCTAATTAAACGAGCGCTATCCGAATTCAAGCCAAACGCATCAGTACCATTGAGATATTGAGCAACATTACCTGGAAAAATCAGCATATAAAAAAGGGCAAGTGCCATACCAATCCGTACCTTTTGTGTGGCCCAAAATAGCATAGCTAATCCAAGCGTTATTTCAACTATCCCTGAAAGTAGTACAACACTATCTTTGCTCATAGGTACCCAGTTTGGCACTTGAGCCTGAAATGCCTCCCGCTGAAAGGTAAAATGCCCAATTGCTGCCGAGATCATAAAAATGCCTAAGAGAATTCTTACCACATTTTGAATTAAATTCGTCTTAATATTATCCATTTATAAATATAAGCATTAAATATGTGCTAGAAATCTCATTTTTCATAGATATTTTAGATAAGTAATAAGGTAATTTTTTAAATAATAAGACAAAATAGGATTGATTTTGTTATTTTCGCCGCCCCCACAACATTTTATGAAGCGTTTTTTATACGGAATTGACTTTGGAACTACCAATTCGGCACTAGCCATATACGATGAGGATGCACAAAAAATCCACAGCACTATCATCATTCCTTCTCTCATTTATTTTTATCATCAACTACGTGGATCTAATGAAAAAAATCATGTAGTGGGCGAAGACGCGATTGCCGCATATCTTAAGGATGGCATGAAAGGGCGTTTTATTAAATCGATTAAACAAATTCTATCGAGAAGTAGCTTCACCGAAACGAGAATCCATAATAAGCGCTACAATGCTTCCGACTTGGTAGCCATCATTTTGAAAGAATTAAAAAGTAGGGCCGATGAAATAATAGGACAAGATTGCACAAAAGCAGTAATTGGCAGGCCCGTATTTTTTGATGATGATAATGTAAAAAAAGATACACTAGCACAGCTTAGGTTAAATAAAGCAGCCGAATTAGCCGGTTTCACGGAAGTTCGCTTTCAGTTTGAGCCAATTGGTGCTGCTTTTGCTTACGAAAAAACATTATCAAAAAAAGAAAACGTATTGGTAGCCGATCTTGGTGGAGGCACAACCGACTTTACGTATTTAGTGCTCGATCCGGCAAAAGTGGGAAGTTTAAACCGCAAAAATGATATGATGGCCACTGGCGGAATTTATGTTGGCGGCGATAGTTTCGATTCTGCATTTATGTGGGAAAAAGGCACTCCCTATTTTGGAAAACATACCACTTATGAAGCCACACCGGGCAAAGTTTTAACCGTTCCAAAATCACTTTTTGTAAACATCTGCTCATGGGAGCAAATGAATTTCTTTAATGGGCAACGCATTAAAAAAGACATTGAAGAATACTATTACTTCTCGGGGAACGATCCAAAATTTAAAAACCTGATCACCTTAATCGAAAACAATTTAGGATATTCCGTATTTCAGTCGATCGAAAAAACTAAGATCACCCTGTCGAAAGCCAATTATTCGAAATTTAGCTACAGAAAAGCGGACATCCGAATTGAAGAAGAAATTTCATTGTCAGATTATGAACAAATCATCAAAAAAGATGTAGATCGCATTTCGGCTTACTTAAACGAATTTATGTTGCAAAATAAAATTGAGGCGAAAAACATCGATAGCCTATTCCTAACCGGAGGAACATCGATGGTGGCGAGCATTCAAAAATTATTTAGGAACAAATTCCCTCATATTACCTTGAATTCTGGAGATAATTTTAAAAGTGTAGCTAAAGGTTTGGCATATAGCGGGTATTTATTTGAAGGATAACTAATCAGCTAATTTTTACAAGCGAACCAATCACTTTAAATTTTTCAAATACAGCATCGGTGTGGGGCGCATCCACTAATTCGTCAGTTAAATCTTGCCCTGCCCAATGTTCGTAGTGTTTACCATTTCTCCATAATCTACTACTCCCAACATCATAGATTAAACCTTTATACGCAATCCAAATTTGAGGCTTATCTTGCCCATTGCGCAAGGCAAGCTGTTGCTTCGTATAACTAGGTAAATCCATTACTTGGCTCGCCTGCTTTTAAATACCTCCATAAAATAAACACCTAGCAATAGCATCCCCATCATATAGAAGTAGTTTTCGAATGGAATATTTAAAAAGTTTACATCTATGGTTTCGGCTGCATTATAACTAATGATAGGCACATTACACAATATGCCATAACTAATGTAAAAAGGAATTAAACACACGATAAAAGCACGATAAAAACGATACATAAACCGAAGCTGGTTTTTATACTCAATATATAACATCAATAAAAACAGAAGTACAAATGTTGTAGCTGTATACCATTTAGTATAGGCAAAAAACAAAATTGCTACCATAATGCCTAAAAGTAAGTGGCTTAACGATAAGCTGTATTTCTGTAAATCGTTTTTAGGAAATTTAGCATTTAAATAATTATAGATCCCTAAGCCTGCAAAGCTAGATGTGAAGTAAAACAAATACATTTCTAGTGGAAGCTGTCTATAGGTAATGCCTAATAAATAAACTGGATTAAACGTCCAGACCTTGAGGCCTGCAAAAAACACACCTGTTTCAGAGAAAATAACGGTTACGATTAGTGAAGGGATAATCACCGAGCGAATGTTATCTTTTACGAACACTTTTTTATCTGTTGCTAATGCAATTGGAATCAGGACAAGGAATACGTTTAGATAAAGAAAAATGTGAGTCATCCCCAAAAGTAAGAAAGACTTACGAAGTTTTTATGTACAATACTATAAACTTCGTAAGTCTTAAATAGAAAAAGGCTTCCTCATCTTAATATCGGGAAGCCTTTTATAACAAGTATGCACCAAGGTCTTAGCGTGAGGCTAAATTCTTGGTGACCTGTGAAATTTTTAGTCGGTAGCAGTCATATCTTTAGCGTATGTTTTTAAGTATTTTTTTAGGATGCCCCTAGCCACATGAATACGCGTTTTTACCGTTCCAATTGGAATATCTAATTCTTCCGCAATCTCGTGGTATTTAAAGCCTTCGAAATATTTAATAAATGGCACATAATATTCAGGCTGTAAAGTAGCCAATGCTTTATGGATATCGCCCATAACAAACTTACTTTCAACTGCATTTCTGCTTGCACTATAGTGTAAATTAGCTGAAGAAATGTCGTCTGATTGGGTAATCAAGGTGTTGGTTTTAACCATACGTCTATAATTATTAATGAACGTATTTCTCATTATCGTAAATAACCACCCTTTAAGATTAGTTCCTTCTTTAAATTTGCTGTAATACGTAACCGCTTTTAACATCGTATCTTGTACCAAGTCGTTGGCATCTTCGACATCTTTTGTAAAATTTAAAGCGAATGACTGTAAAGAACCAGAATAATCATGCAATTGGTGGTTAAATTGTAACTGTGTCATAGTTTTTTGTTTAAGTTTTAAAAAGAAATAGAATTACTAAACACTATACAACTTTAATACCAAAAAAATTATTGATTTAATTTTGAGTTAAAAACTAGCTTTAAACTACAATAGAGTGCGTTGTTAAAAAATGTTAACCTCTCTACTTAGGGCCACATCAAATTTGGCATACACCGAATTAATAATTTGTTCTGAAAAATCATACACCTCCTGTCCGCTTGCGTAGCCATGATTAACTAAAACTAATGCTTGATTCTTCCATGTTCCCGTTTGCCCCACCACTTTCCCTTTAAAACCACATTGTTCAATTAACCAACCTGCTGCCAACTTAATTTTTCCATCAGGAGTTGGATAATGAACCACATCGGGGAATTTTGCGACTAAAGCTTCGAATTGTTCCTTTTCAATTACTGGATTTTTGAAAAAACTTCCCGCATTTCCTATTGTGCTTGGATCAGGCAACTTGCTCACCCTTATTGCAGCTACTACATCAGAAACATCAGCTATGCTAGGGTGTTCTATATTTCGTTTTTCGAGTTCATTAGCAATGGCCCCGTATTGGGTACGAATAACTGCTTTTTTATTCAGATTGAAAGTTACTGAGGTGATAACATATTTGCCCTTTAGTTCATTTTTAAATACACTTTCTCTGTATCCAAAGTTACAATCTGCATAAGTAAATGTTTTAATCTCGCCTGTGGCGATTTCAAAAGCCTCGCACGATTTAAATACATCCTTAAGTTCTACGCCATACGCACCAATGTTTTGAATAGGCGATGCACCCACCGTTCCTGGAATTAAGGTTAGATTTTCCAAGCCTGCAAATCCATTTTTAACGCAGAACATCACTAAATGGTTCCAAACTACACCAGCACCAGCAGTTACGCATACTTCATCACCAACTTCAACATAATGTATTCCAGGAATACTTATTTTAATAACAAGACCGTTAAAATCCTTCGTAAAAAGCACATTACTTCCGCCACCAAGCACTAAAATATCTTGATCTTTAGGATTAATTTTCCCAAATACTTCTTTTAAATCAGATTCTTTTTTAATCTCAACGAAACCATCTGCTTTAGCATCGATGCTAAATGTATTGTAAGGTTTTAGGGATATGTTTTCTTGAAAAAGTGACATTTTAGAAAATCTTTGAACAAAGGTACTACTTACATCCCACTCTCTTCATGTAAAATCTTCTCAATTCTTTTATCCGGCACCAACCAAACTAAAGCCACTAGAACATATAGACCTCCGGCAATCCAAACTTGAAAAAAAGATAGCCCAATAGCTAATGCATAACAAGCCACAGATAACTTGCCTTTAAACCCACTCCCAACCGCTTTCGCTAAAATAGATTCATTTCCATGATGCTTAATTAATAATCTGGTTAAAATACTGTAGGCAATCCCATTCATCAATAAAACAAAACCATACCATGCAACTGGCGCAGCAGCAAAATGATTTTCACCCATCCAGGCTGTGGCAAAAGGTACCATAGACAACCAAAAAAGTAAATGCATATTGGCCCAAAGCACGGCACCATTTACTTTATTAACTACGGTAAACATGTGGTGATGATTATTCCAATAAATACCAACATACACAAAACTAAGGATATAGCTTAAAAACACATACTTTAATTCGAACAAGTCTTTAAACTCACTCGAGTGCGGCACTTTAAGTTCTAAAACCATAATAGTGATGATAATGGCAATTACACCATCACTAAATGCTTCAATTCTTCCTTTTTTCATTGTCGGGTTGTGGGTTGTGAGTTGTGGGTTATGGGTTTAGGCGCTTTAACCTCTCCATAGCCGAAGATAAAATAAATCTTTCATTTATTAAATGATTGGCCAACGATGTTATGAATCTACCTCCGCAACTCACAACTCCTTTCGCCTGCTAAAATCCTCATTTCACCGATAAAGTCTATAGCCTAATCAAGTATTTATCTTCTTTTGTAACACGATTTAATCATAAAGACGCCTAAATGGATTAACATAGTAAAATTTATTCCAATGAAGACACACAAAGAACAATCCAGAACAATTAAACCAACTATTGGTGATGATTCACAATTAGATGTCGAATTTAAAGACGGTAAGCTAATTCATATGAGCATCATAAATAGTAATGACGAATGCCAACTCAACGCTTCAAATACAGAATACAGAGATGAATTAGGTAGAAGTGATTTAAATAATGAATTCGACATTAACTTCCTTAATGGTGAGCTACAGCTTACGGCTAAAAAACTAAGTTTAGCCGATGAAATTAAAATATTAATCAGGAAACTTTGGAATTGAAAAAAGTTTCCATAGTTTTGCGTCCGAATTCGATAGAAGTAAAAGAAGGGTGTAAAATAGTGGAAGTAAAAGAATACATAGTTGAAGAGGCGGATAAACTTTTTTGCCAGTTTGGTTTTAAAAGTGTAACCATGGATGATATTGCCAAACATTTAGGCATGTCGAAGAAAACTATTTATCAGCATTTTAGTGATAAAGATGAATTAGTTAATATTTTAATTCAAGAAAAACTGAGTGCACAAGATTGTGCGATGGACTTTTGTGCTTCAAAAGCTCAAGATGCCGTAGAGGAACTTTTTTTTGCAATAACGAATATTCACGAGCTATTATCGAGCATGAACCCAAAGCTTTTTTACGATTTACAAAAGTACCATCCAAAAGCATGGCTTACCTTTAAAGCTTTCAAAGAAGAAAATTTAGGAAAATGCATTCAATTAAATCTCGAACGTGGAATTAAAGAAGGGCTTTACCGAAACGAGATTAAAACGGATATTTTGGCGCAAATGCGATTAGAACAAGTAGATTTACTCTTTAGTCAAACTAACCACTACACGATGGATAAATATAACCTCGTACAAGTAATGGTAGAAATAACCGAACATTTCCTTTATGGGGTATGCAATCTAAAAGGATTAGAAAAAATTAATCAATACAAAAAACAAGCAACACAAGCATAATATATGAAACATTACGTCTACATTCTACTCTTTTGCTTAAGCTGGGCAATTCCCACTAAAGCACAACAAAAAGATACCGTCGCCACTTTTACCTTAAACCAAGCCATCAGCTATGCACAAAAACATCAAAATAGCATTTTAAATGCACAGATCGATGAGCAGATTGCCAAAAATACGGTAAAACAAACCATCGGTATTGGGCTACCTCAACTTAGCGGTAATGCTAGCTTCCAGGACTATATTAAAATACCTACAAGTTTATTACCTGGGGAGGTTTTTGGCGCTCCTGGCACACAAATCCCTGTGCAATTCGGCGTTAAATATAACTCTTCATTTGGTTTAGAGCTTAATCAATTGGTATTCGATGGAACTTACCTCGTTGGATTAAAAGCTTCTCGAACGTATAAAGAATTATCTACTAAAAACACCAAACGTTCGCGTATCGAAACTGCAGTAGCGGTTACTAAAGCCTATTATTCGGTATTGGTTAGCAACGAGCAACTTAGCTTATTAGATGCCAATTTAGATCGTTTAAAAAAATCGCTTAACGATACTGAGCAACTCTTTAAAAACGGCTTTGTAGAAAAAATCGATGTAGATCGTTTAACGGTTCTAAACAACAATTTAATCACAGAACGTGAAAATGTAATCCGACTACTCGCTTTAAACAAAGATTTATTAAAGTTTCAAATGGGGATGACCATTGGAAGCGAATTATCGTTAACTGATCAAATTAGCACCGTTTCAGTTTATGACAATGTAGTTTTGGCAAATGATACCAATGCATATCGTAAAAGAATTGAGTTTTCTTTGTTAGAAACTCAAAAAGCATTGAATGATTTGGATGTGAAGCGTTATAAAAGTGCTTTTTTACCTTCATTATCGGCATTTGGAAGTACTTCTAACAACTTTCAAAGCAATAGTTTTGGCGACCTTTACGATAAACGTTTCCCAACAACAGTAATTGGCTTACGATTAGCCGTCCCAATTATCTCAGGTGGAATAAAAAAATACCAGTTAGCAAATGCGAAGTTAGCCGTTTTAAAAACGGAAAATGACTTGTTTAATTTGCAGAATACCATAAACTTAGACATTAAACAAGCACAAACTACCTATAAAAACGGACAGCAATCGTTAGAAAATCAACGTAGAAATATGGACTTGGCAAAAGAAGTTTTACGTGTTACCAAAATAAAATACGAACAAGGTGTAGGATCTAGCCTGGAAGTTACAACGGCAGAAACCTCCCTTAAAGAAGCTCAAAACAATTACATCAGTGCATTATACGACATGCTTATTAACAAAGTAAATCTCGATAAAGCATTAGGAAACATCAATTATTAAACCTTACAAAAAATTATACAATGAGAAGAATATTACTTTTAGCCACCATCGCATTTTTAGCTGCTTGTTCAAAGCCGAAAGATAAAAAAACCGAATTGGCAGACCTTAAAAAACAGCGTACTGAGTTAGATAGTAAAATTGCCAAACTAGAAGCTGAAGTGGGCACTAAAGATTCAGTCGCAGTAAAAGAAGTAAGTGTATTAGACATCACGCCTTCTGTATTTACAAATTACGTAGAAATTCAGGGGAAAGTGGATGCTGATCAAAATGTATTCATTAATCCAGAGACCCAAGGTATCGTAACTGCAGTATATGTATCTATTGGTCAACAGGTAACCAAAGGCCAAGTGGTTGCTCAAATAGACGATAATGTATTACGTCAGAGCATAGCACAATTGCAAACACAAATAGACTTGGCCACAAATTTATACAATCGCCAAAAAAATCTTTGGGATCAAAAAATCGGCACAGAAGTACAGTTTTTAAATGCTAAAACACAAAAAGAAGGTTTAGAACGTCAAATGAATGTTTTACGTAGCCAACAATCGATGTATAAAATTAAATCTCCAATTTCAGGAGGCATTGAGCAAATGGATTTAAAAGTTGGTCAGGCCGTAATGCCAGGAATAAATGCCATTAGAGTAGTAAATTCAAATAGCTTAAAAGCAAAAGCACTTGTTGCTGAATCGTATTTGGGTAAAGTTGGTCAAGGCGACGATGTTAAGGTTGTTTTCCCAGACTTGGCAGATAGTTTAACCACAAAAGTTTCTTTTGCCTCTAGAGTAATCGATCCCGCTTCACGTAGTTTTAATGTAGAAGTTAAACTTCCTTCGAACAGTAAATACCGTGCAAACATGATTGCCATTTTAAAAGTGGTAGATTATAAAAATAGCAAAGCCATTGTTATACCGGTAAACACCATTCAAAAATCGGAAAGCGGATCTTATGTACTAATTGCCGAGAACGGAAAAGCAAAACGTGCGGTAGTTACCATCGGAAGAACAATTGACGGAAAAAGTGAGGTGTTATCTGGCTTAAAAGCAGGCGATAAACTCATCGTAACTGGAATAGAAAATATGAACGAAGGCGACACAGTTAAGTTTTAAGCCCAGTCGCAATACGCTATACTCAATACGCTATACCCTTATAACGCAAAAAAATGAAAGACGTTAACAAAGAATTCGGCCCCTCAAGTTGGGCGATAGATAATAAGACAGCCATTTATGTGCTGACAATTATGATTACCATTGCCGGAATTTTTGCCTATAATTCTACTCCAAAAGAGAATTTTCCAGAGGTAATTATCCCCAAAATATTTGTCCAAACCGTATATCCAGGTACTTCTCCAGAAAATATGGAGAACTTGGTAACCAAGCAATTAGAGAAACAAATTAAATCTACACAAGGATTGAAGAAGATTACCTCTAATTCGTACCAAGATTTCTCTATTATTACGGCAGAGTTCGGTACAAATGTGGATATCAAAGATGCCAAACAACGGATTAAAGATGCGGTAGATAAAGCAAAAACAGATTTACCAAACGATTTACCAGATGATCCGGTAGTGATGGATATTAATTTATCCGATCTACCTATTATGTATTTGAACATCTCTGGCGATTTTGATTTGAAAAAATTGAAACAATACGCCGATGATATTCAAGACCGCGTAGAAGCATTACCAGAAATTTCGGGTGTAGATATTGTGGGCGCCTTAGATCCAGAAGTTCAAATCAACGTAGACATGAATAAAATGTCGGCCGCACAAATTTCCTTTACCGACATTCAAAATGCTGTTGGTTACGAAAATTTAACTGCATCTGGTGGTACTGTAAAAATGGATGGCTTGCGCCGTACCTTAAACATAAAGAAAGAGTTTAAAACTGCCGAAGAAATTGCAAATCTTATCATTAAAACGCCAACTGGCGCTGCAGTTTATCTAAGAGATATTGCCGAAGTAAAAGATTCGTTCAAAGAACAAACCAGTTACTCCCGTTTATATGGTAAAAATGTAATCACTCTTAACGTTAAAAAACGCTCTGGACAAAACTTAATCGAAGCTTCTGATAAGATTAATGAAATTCTTAAAGACATGAAGGCAACAGTCTTGCCTAAAGGTTTAGAGATTAAAGTTACAGGTGATCAATCAGACCAAACGCGCGTTACACTACACGATTTGATTAACACCATTATTATCGGTTTCGTATTGGTAACCATTATCTTAATGTTCTTTATGGGCGTTACAAATGCAATATTTGTGGCTTCATCGGTACCGTTATCGATGTTTATTGCGTTTTTAGCAATGCCCATTTTAGGCGGTATATTTGGCTTTAACTTCTCGATGAACATGATTGTACTCTTCTCATTCTTATTGGGATTGGGTATTGTGGTAGATGATGCGATCGTAGTTATTGAAAACACACACAGGATTTTCGACAATGGAAAAGTGCCAATCGTTAAGGCTGCTAAAATGGCTGCTGGAGAAGTATTTTTACCTGTATTCTCAGGTACCTTGACTACCCTAGCTCCCTTCGCACCTTTATTGTTTTGGCCAGGCATTATCGGTAAATTTATGTTTTTCTTACCAGTAACGTTAATTGTTACCTTATTAGCCTCGTTAATTGTAGCGTATATCATCAACCCTGTATTTGCGGTCGATTTTATGGCACATGATGATCACGAAGCTGCTAAAAAGCCGAGGTTTGACAAGAAATTACGTAAAAACGTGCTGATTTTAGGTGGAATAGCGCTCGTTGGGTATTTAATTAATATGGGATTGGGTAATTTTATGATATTTATTATCTTACTATACCTTTTAAATCACTTTGTATTAACGAATGCAGTAAAAAAATTCCAACAAAAATTATGGCCAGCTTTCCAAAACAAATATGTGAAAGTATTGCACTGGGCAGTTGAACATCCAAAAAAATTAATCTGGGGTACATTCGGATTATTCTTTGGTACCATTTTCATATTTATGGCTTTGGTAATGAGTGGCCGACAAAAAATCATCTTCTTCCCTTCAGCAGATCCTAATTTTGTGTATGTATATGTTGGATTACCTGTTGGAACCGACCAGGCCTATACCAATGAAGTGGTTAAAAAAGTAGAAAAAAGGGTAACAGAGGTATTATCGACCAATGGAAAAGTAGATCCAGTGGTTACGTCTATCATTTCTAATGTAACTAAAGGGGTAACCGATCCGCAGGATGAAGATCAAGGCGAATATCCTAACCGTGGTAAAGTAACCGTTTCTTTCGTCGAATTTGGAAAAAGAAATGGCGTAAATACTTCTGAATATTTAGGCAAAATCAGAGCTTCGTTGCAGAACATTCCTGGTGCCGAAATCTCGGTTGCGCAGGAACAAGGTGGCCCACCAACAGCCAAGCCAATAAGCATCGAAATTACAGGCGATAATTTAGATTCGATTGTAAATACATCTGAGCGCTTACAGAAATATTTGGTGAGCAAACAAATTGCTGGTGTTGAAGAATTAAAATCAGATTTTCAAAACAATAAGCCAGAGGTGATCTTTAACATCGATAGAGAAAGAGCTAACCGCGAAGGCATCTCGTCTGGACAGATTGCGATGGATCTACGCGCTGCTTTATATGGTCGCGAAATTTCGAAATTCAGAGATGATAACGAAGATTACGAAATTAACGTACGTGCTAAGGATGATCAAAAAAACAACCTCGAAGCCCTAAGAAACATGAAAATGACCTATCGTGATATGGCAATGGGTGGTCAAATCAGACAGGTACCCATTTCATCTTTCGCCGATATCCAGTATGTAAATACGTATGGTGGCATTAAACGTAAGCAACAAAAGAGAATCATCATTCTATCATCGAATGTATTAGGCGAATTTAACCCTAACCAAGTGGTGCAAAATGTTACTCAAGAAGTTGCGCAGTTTAAAGCCCCAGCTGGAGTAGAGATTAAAATGGCAGGCGATCAAGAAGAACAAGCAGAAACCATGGGCTTCTTAGGCACTGCATTCTTAACAGCTATCGGATTAATCCTCATTATTCTAGTAACGCAATTTAACTCGATCAGTAAGCCAATTATCATTTTGGTTGAGGTATTATTCAGTTTAATCGGAGTACTAGGTGGGTGTATATTGTTTAACATGCCCTTCTCGGTAATGATGTCGATGCTGGGTATTGTAGCTTTAGTAGGTATTGTGGTAAGAAATGGTATCCTTTTAGTAGAGTTTACTGATTTGATGGTAGAACAAGGCATGAGTGTTAAAGAAGCGGTAATTGAAGCTGGTCGTACACGTATGACCCCGGTATTACTAACCGCAACGGCAACCATGTTAGGCTTAATACCATTGGCAGTTGGCTTAAACATCGACTTCGTAACCCTATTCTCAGATTTCAATCCACATCTATACTTTGGTGGTGATAACGTTGCCTTCTGGGGGCCGTTATCTTGGACAATGATTTTTGGGTTAAGCTTCGCAACCTTCCTAACCTTGATTCTGGTTCCGTGTATGTATATCGTAATGGATAAAAACTCGAGAGCAATTAAGGGGTGGTTTAAGAAAAAACCTGTAGTGGTTGCTGAAGAAAAAGCTGAGGAGAAAGAATAGGCTAATGGTAGATGGTCAATAGCTAATAGCAATAAAAGTCGTCAAGAAATTGGCGACTTTTATTGTTTAAACGGGTTTATGCATCCAACTACTGGCCTCATCGGATTCGCGTTAAGAAAATTAATGGGCCTGGCCGAAAGAAATAAAAGCTGTTTGAGCGAAGCGAGTTCTTTTATTTCCGGCCAAAACCTTTAATTTTTAGCGAAGGGGATGAAGCCTTGATTTTTTTGTTTCTTTTTGTATCAAGACAAAAAGAAAAGAGATCTAACGAATCGCACTAATCTTCGCCACCAACACTGTAATTACCAGCCCAAAGCAGCCAATTACCGCATACGAATATTGCAAGCTAGACAAGGCCGAGATATACCCAATTAAAGGCGGCCCCATTAAGAAGCCAAAATAACTTACTCCAGATACCATCGCCAATGCAATTCCAGGCGCCACTTTGGTATTGCTTCCAGCGATGCTGTATACCATGGGTACAATACCCGAAACACCAATACCTACTAGCATAAAACCAAGAGTTGCAGGTACGATGAAAGGAAAGAGTACTGAAATAAACATTCCGGTCGAGATTATTATTCCACTTACCTGAAGCGAGCGTTTTCTGCCAAAGCGTGCAATTACTTTATCGCCCAAAAACCTTCCGCACGCCATCATAATCATAAACGAAGCGTAACCTAAAATAACAAGCGAATGGGGAGCATTTACAATGTCTTTGAAATACACACCGCTCCAATCGAACATCGCTCCTTCGGTAGCCATGCTGCAAAAACCAATAACGCCTAACTGCAGTAATACACCTTGTGGCTTAGTAAATAGCCTTGCCTTTTCACTTGTCTTCGGCTTCTGTTTAGCAATTAAATAGCGGTAATTGATGAAAATATGAAACCATGCCAGCAGCGCAACGATCCAAAAATGGATTAATGGCGAAAAGTGAAGATTAACCATCAATAAGCCAACCAATGCCCCTGAGAAGCCCCCCACGCTCCAAGCGCCATGAAACGACGTCATAATCGGCTTTCCATAATAAGTTTCGCCTGCAACACCCTGTGTGTTTAAAGCGATATTACAAAGGTTGCCAGATACACCTAACCAAAACAAGAATAGGCCCAACTGCCATCCTGTGGTGGACAATGCCAAAATTGTTAAGGCAAAGGCATATAGTGGTGTAGCCAGGGTTAGCATTCTCCGGCTCCCAAAAGCAGTGGTAAGACGGCCAGAAATGGGCATGGTAACAAGCTGTCCTAATGGTAAAGCCAATAAGATGCTTCCCAACTCGGCATCTGAAAGCTGTAAAGCAGATTTTAAATCAGGGATTCGGCTTGCCCAGGAAGCAAAAACAACTCCTTGACCGAAATAAAATAACGATATGGCTAAACGGACACGCTTTTTGGTATAGGGACTATGTAAGTTCAATTCTTGTCCATTTTCCCCTGCCCGTCTTACATCTTCCATTAGCTAGCGCTATATATGTATCGCTCTATTCTCAGTAGCGGCCATGGCAGCTTCTTTAAGTGCTTCTGTATAAGTTGGGTGTGCATGGCAAATTCTAGCAATATCTTCGGCCGAAGCACGGAATTCCATAGCCACTACGGCTTCAGCAATCATATCTGCGGCACGTGGACCAATCATATGTACACCTAAAACTTCATCAGTAGCTTCATCCGCTAGCACTTTTACAAACCCATCGGTATCCATACTTGCTTTAGCTCTTCCGCTTGCTTTAAAAGGGAAAGATCCCGTTTTATATTTCACTCCAGCCGCTTTTAATTGTTCTTCGGTTTGCCCTACTGAAGCAACCTCTGGCCAAGTATACACAACTCCTGGAATTAAGTTATAATTAATATGTGGCTTTTGACCCGCAATGGTTTCAGCTACGTAAATTCCTTCATCTTCTGCCTTATGCGCTAACATGGCTCCTGTAATTACATCGCCTATGGCGTAAACCCCTTTAACCGAAGTTTCTAAATGTGCATTAACCGGAATTTTCTTTCCACGCTCTTCTACCGTAATTCCAATTTTATCGAGGCCTAAACCTTCGCTATAAGCTGTTCTGCCTACGGCAACAATACAATAGTCGGCTTCAAACTTGATCGATTCGCCCTTTGCATTATCTGCTGTTACGGTAACGGTTTTACCTTTTGTAGTTGCGCCAGTTACTTTGTGGCCCATAAAGAACTCCATACCTAACGATTTCTTTAAAACCCGTTGTAATTCTTTTCCTAAGCCAGCATCCATGGTCCCAATTATGGAAGGCATAAATTCTATTACAGAAACTTTTGTACCTAAACGGGCGTAAACAGAGCCTAATTCTAACCCAATTACACCGCCCCCAATTACCACCATAGTTTTAGGAACTTCAGTAATGTTTAACGCTTCGGTAGACGTAATAATTCGTTTTTTATCAATAGGCAAAAATGGTAGCGCAGTAGGTTTAGAGCCCGTTGCGATGATTACGTTTTTTGTCGTTAGGGTTTCTGTTGTACCATCCGCCTTGGCAATCGAAATGGTATTTTTATCCACAAAAGAACCTACACCTTCAAAAGCATCAATTTTATTTTTCTTAAACAAATAGGTAATACCTGCGGTATTTTGTAAAACTACATCGTTTTTACGTGCAATCATTTGCTTCATATCAACCTTTAAATCTTTAAGGTTAATACCATGAGTCGTAAAAGTATGTGCTGCATTATGAAAATGCTCTGACGAATCTAACAAGGCTTTTGATGGAATGCAACCTACATTTAAGCAAGTACCACCATAGGTTTTATATTTTTCTACTACTGCCGTTTTTAAGCCTAATTGTGCACAGCGAATGGCACCTACATAACCGCCCGGACCCGAGCCAATAACAACTACATCGTATTGCATATTTTAAAGAATTTTATAATACAAAGGTACGCAATCTGTTGAGAAATTTGAAGTATAATTGGTTGGAAAGTTGAAAGGTTGAAAAATGCTATGCCCCTAAGAATGACTACGGAAGAAAGCTTAAACAATTAAAACATTTCAACTTTACACCATTTTAACACCCCTCCTGTAACTTATTTATCGCCTTGCAACAATTAACACCGTATTTTCTATATTTATACTTTAATTCAGCTTAAATCACCAAATCCAGTATCATGAAGAAGTTAAGTTTTTGCCTGCTATTTGTTTTATGTCTATTTTCAACAGCCTATGCACAAGAAACCGATTCGGCTTATGTAAGAAGTCATTACACCAAAATAGAGCGCCAAATTACCATGCGCGACGGTGTTAAACTATTTACATCGATTTACCTGCCGAAAGATCAAAGTAAAAAATATCCCTTTTTAATGTCGCGTACCCCTTATACAGTTGCCCCTTATGGCCAAGACAACTACAAACTCAGCTTGGGAACTTTTCCCGCTTTGATGAAAGAAGGTTTTATTTTTGTGTACCAAGATGTGCGTGGGCGATGGATGAGTGAAGGAAATTTTGAAGATATTAGACCGCAAACGCTAAAAAAAGGTCCGAAAGACATTGATGAAAGTACCGACACCTACGACACGATTGATTGGTTAATTAAAAATATTCCAAACAACAATGGCAAAGTAGGCATTTCTGGTATTTCATATCCTGGATTTTATTCAACTACCTCCTTACCTAACGCCCATCCTGCACTAAAAGCAGTTTCGCCTCAGGCACCTGTAACCGATTGGTTTATTGGTGATGATTTTCATCATGGAGGTGCGCTATTTTTAATGGATGCCTTTAGATTTATGACCAGTTTTGGTGTACCCAGACCGAAGCCAATTACACCAGATAAAGGACCAAAACCTTTTAAATTTGCCATTCAAGATAATTATCGTTTTTATTTAGAAGCGGGTTCGGTTAAAAACCTTAAAGAAAAATACTTTGCCGATAGTATCAAGTTTTGGAACAACTTATTTAAACATCCTAATCTCGATACCTTTTGGAAAGCGCGCTTAATTACTCCCCATTTAACGAATGTAAAACCTGCAGTTATGGTGGTGGGTGGATTTTTTGATGCCGAAGATGCGTATGGTACTTTTGCGACCTATAAAGCCATCGAAAAACAAAACCCAGGTGCCAATAACATTTTGGTGGCTGGTCCGTGGTTTCATGGAGGCTGGGTACGTAGTGCCGGAAGTAGCTTTGGCGACATTCAATTCGGTCAACCTACTAGCACTTATTACCAACAAAATTTAGAGTTGCCTTTTTTCAAATATTACCTTAAAGGCGAAGGCGATTTTAAACCTGCCGAAGCTAATATATTTGTATCGGGGAGTAATGAGTGGAAAAAATTTAGTGCTTGGCCACCCTTAGCTACCGAGAATAAAAACCTATATCTTCACCCTAATGGCAAATTAGCCTTCGAAAAAGTAGGTCGCACCGATAGTTGGGACGAGTATGTGAGTGATCCCGCAAGTCCAGTTCCTTATCAGAATGGTGTTCAAGCCAGTCGCACAAGAGAATATATGGTAGACGATCAACGTTTTGCAGCCCGACGCCCCGATGTTAAAACCTATCAAACCGATGTTTTAAAAGAAGATGTTACATTAACTGGCCCGGTTTTAGCCAATTTAGTTGTTTCTACTACCGGAACGGATGCCGATTATGTGGTGAAGTTAATTGATGTATATCCAGAAGATGCCCCAAATCCCTCACCAAATCCTACTGGCGTAATGATGGGGGGCTACGAAATGCTGGTCAGAGGTGAGATTTTACGCGGCAAATACCGCAATAGTTTCGAAAAACCAGAACCATTTGTTCCAGGAGCTATCACCAAAGTAAGCTATGCCCTACCCGATGTGGCGCATACCTTTAAAAAAGGACATCGAATTATGATTCAAATTCAAAATTCATGGTTCCCATTGGCGGATAGAAACCCTCAAAAATTTATGAACATTTATTTGGCCGAGCCTAAGGATTTTCAGAAAGCAACACATAAAATTTACCACGACACTAATAACAGTTCGTTTATAACTGTTAAAGTTTTAAAACCATAATTAATGAAAAAAATACTAGTATCACTATTTATACTTTTCGTATTTTATATTAACGCAAACGCACAGCTTTTAAATAGAAAGCAGACCTACACCAAGGCCGATACCTTACGTGGCATGCTTACCCCTTTACGCACCTGTTACGATATTAACTATTACCACTTAGATGTGAAAATTGATTTGGAAAACAAATCGGTAAGTGGAAGCAACGAATTTGCGTTTACAGCAACACAGGATTTTACGAAGCTGCAATTCGATTTATTTGCCAACTTAAAAATCGACAAAATAGTATATAGAGGCGTAGAATTACCCTACACACGCGAATTCGGGGCGGTATTTATAACTTTCCCTAAAATGATTAAAAAAGGTAGTAAAGACCGATTCACGGTTTGGTACAATGGCAATCCGCCAATAGCGCGTAACCCACCATGGGACGGCGGCTTTATTTTCAAAAAGGATAAAAGTGGAAACCCATTTGTGTCGGTAGCCTGTCAAGGTTTAGGGGCCAGTGTGTGGTGGCCAACTAAAGACCACCAAAGTGATGAGGTAGACAGTATGTTAATTAGCATCGCTGTACCTAAAGATTTGGATGAAGTATCAAATGGCCGTTTACGTAGCATTGTAGACAAAGGTGACGGTTATCGCCAGCACAATTGGTTTGTAGCTAATCCGATTAATAATTATACCGTTTCGTTCTATATTGGTAAATATGCACATTGGACCGATACATTTAATGGGGAGAATGGACCGCTATCGATAGATTTCTGGTCGCTTAAAGAAGATAGTGCCATAGCTCGTCCGCATTGGGATGCGGATGTAAAACCAATGCTTGCCGCTTTCGAACATTGGTTTGGCCCTTACCCCTGGTATAAAGATGGCTATAAATTAGTGCAAGCCCCTCATTTAGGGATGGAACATCAAAGTGCGGTAGCCTATGGAAATCAGTTTAAGAAAGGATATTTAGGCCGGGATTTGTCGGGTACAGGCTATGGCTTAAAATGGGATTATATTACGGTTCACGAGAGTGGGCACGAATGGTTCGCCAATAATATAACCACAAAAGATATTGCCGATATGTGGGTTCACGAAGGCTTTACCAGTTATTCGGAAGCTTTATTTACAGAATATACCCAAGGTAAAAAAGAGGGAGAAGCATATTTAATTGGCTTAAGAAGAGGAATTGGTAATCGCGGACCGATTATTGGTCCTTATAATGTAAATAAAGAAGGTGATGGCGATATGTATCCGAAAGGCGCTAATTTACTGCATACTATTCGTCAGCTTATAAATAATGATGAGAAATTTAGGGGTATTTTGAGGGGGCTTAATAAGAAATTTTATCATACCACCACTACTTCTGCTGAAGTAGAAGCTTACATTGCAAAGCGAAGCGGATTAAAACTGGATAAAGTTTTCGATCAATACCTGCGTAATGCGAAAATACCAGTATTAGAATATAAAGTGGAGAATGGCATTGTTCAATATCGGTGGATTACCGATGTAAAAGGTTTCGATATGCCAGTGAAAATTTCGCTAAAGGCAAATTCCTATACCCTGGTCTATCCAACAAACGAATGGAAAATTAGTAAAGTGGATAATTCGGTAACCATGGATACTTTTAAAGTAGATCCTGGTTTTTATGTGAGGATTCGAAAAGTAGCGAATTAGCTAATTTTTTAATGCAGATGCAACGTTTTAAACCTTACTATCGTCTTATAATAAAATCTAAAACAAAAACATAAAAAAATGAACCGTAATTTTATATCCTTTAGCCTTATTTTGGCATTTTTATCCTTAACAGTAGCACCTGTTTTGGCAGATCAACCTATTGTGGTTAAGTTAGCTAAACAAGACGAACGCGTAGTAAAAAACTTTAATGGGGTGGCCGCTGGCGGTCCGATACACGTTGTTGTTACGTTAGGCAGTACCGAAAGTTTACGTTTTGAGGGCGACACTGATGCGATTGCAACACTAATAACTGAGGTTAAAGGAAATATATTAGTTATCAGACCCCAAAACAGCTGGACCAGCTGGGAAAGAAAATATCAGAATAAGAAAATTACCGCTTACGTAACAGCTAAAACCATTAAAAGTTTAACCATGAGCGGAAATGGATCAATGTCTGTAAAAGGAAAAATAAAAACCACAGAACTAGCAACTACGTTAAGTGGCTCAGGGAGTATTTCGGCAAGCGCGGATGTAACTAGCTACACGGGTGTAATTAGTGGATCAGGAAATTTAAATATTTCGGGCAGCGCCAAAGATGCTAGTATTGTAGTTAGCGGATCTGGTTCGTTTACCAATAAAGGATTTTCTGTGGGTAGCCTATCATCGGTAGTGAGCGGTTCAGGTACAGTAAATGTGAATGCCGAAGACAATATCGAAGCCGTAATTAGCGGTTCAGGCTCAATCAACTATAGCGGAAACGCAAAAGTAGAGAAAAGAGTAACGGGCTCTGGTAGAGTTAGAAAAATATAATATGCGTTACACTTTTTTCGCCCTACTATTTGTAATAAACCTCAGTTCAGCATCAGCTCAAAACACCACCTCCCTTCCCTCGAACGAAGCGAGTGCGATTAGCCCTTTCATCAATCAATACCAATCTGATGAGACCATGCTGAATAGAAAGTATACGCTAAAACGTTCTGAAGAATATTTTTTGCGCATGCAAAGTTTTTACACCGGCTGGATAACTAAATTAAAAGCCTTGCCGTTTGAGAAGTTAAGCGTTAACGAACGAGTAGACTATACGTTGATTAAGCGTGATATTAATGTTGACGCAAGGGCGTTACAAGCCAACTATACCGAATTTAAAAGCAACAATTTTACCATCCCTTTTGTAAAAACAATACTAGATTTCGAGAAAAAACGTAGAATTGGAACCCAACAAGATGGCGCTAATACAGCATTGCTATTTGCAAAACTTAAAGACGATATTAATGCCACTGCTGAAGCTGTGAAGTCTAAACAGCTAGTTATAAGCCCACTTCAAGCTAATTGGGCACAGCAAACGGTTAATCAATATACAAATGTATTTACAGAAGCCTATCGATTTTATGATGGGTACGACCCACAATTTACCAAAGCAACTAAAAGCATCTATCAAGATGTGGTACGAGCATTGGGAGATTACGCTAGCGAACTTGGTAAAACTGCAAAACTGTCGGTTACCAAAGACGATGGAAGTGGCATTTTAGGGAATCCGATTGGTCGGACAGCTTTTTTAAGCTTGTTAAACGACGAAATGATTGCGTATACACCTGAGCAAATTGAAGCGATCGCTAGGAGAGAGTTTGCTTGGTGCGATGCAGAGATGATTAAAGCAAGTACAGAAATGGGCTTTGGCAGCGACTGGAAAAAGGCGCTCGAAAAGGTAAAAAACGATTATCCTGCATTGGGAAAACAACCTGAACTCGTATTTGAATTGGCCAACGAAGCGATAGATTTTGTAGAAAAGAATAAGTTGGTAACTGTTCCTGAAATGGCTAAAGAAGGTTGGAGGATGCGCATGTTAAGTCCACAAGAGCAATTAACCGCCCCATTCTTTTTGGGTGGTGAGTCTGTGCTTATCGCTTACCCCACTGAGGATATGAGTGAAGAGAGCAAAATGATGACCTTGAAAGGAAATAATAGACACTTTTCTCGGGCAGTTGTTTTTCATGAATTAATACCTGGACATAACTTGCAATATTATATGCAAAGCAGATATAAACCCTATCGCAGAGGCTTTAGCACTCCATTTTGGACTGAAGGTTGGTCGCTCTACTGGGAAATGCTCCTTTGGGATAAAAATTTCCCTAAATCGCCTGAAGACAAAATCGGGATGTTGTTTTGGCGCATGCACCGCTGTGCGCGGATTATCTTCTCCATGAATTATCATTTAAACAAATGGACGCCTAAACAATGTATCGACTTTTTAGTAGAGCGAGTTGGGTTTGAGCGTGCAAATGCCGAGGCCGAAGTGCGCCGATCGTTTACTGGAGGCTATGGCCCACTTTATCAAATCGGCTATATGTTAGGGGGACTAGAATTTAGAGCTTTACATAAAGAATTGGTAGCCAGTGGCAAAATGACCAATATCCAATTTCACGATCGCATTTTAAAAGAAAATAATATGCCAGTAGAAATGGTCCGTGCACTTTTAACAAATCAGCTGCTGCCCGAAAATTTTACTACAAAATGGAAGTTTGCTGGTGACATAAAATAATACTCCAAATGGCGCTAACACTCAAACAAAGGGGATATTTTGTTGTTTCCATCCCCTCCTACACTTGTGTATGGCATAATGCACAATTTATTTAACAATTTTTAAGACTGCAATTAATCGTAAAACGTTACAAATAAGACGACTAAAAGTTCAACTCTGTTTTGGTATAGCTATTGAATAGTATGAGTAATATACACTTATATATCTTCAAATCTTATGAAAACACAATTATTAAAAACGTTACCACTTGCAGTTGTTGCATTATTTATTGGAACAAATGTTAACGCCCAACAGGTCGCTACTCCTTTAAAACCCATGTTTAAAACATGGTCTATTGGCGTAAACGCAGGTGCACTTTCTCCTGTTTCACCCTTTAGTGGAAAGGAAGATTTCTCTAACTCTTCAAAACCAGAATTTGGATATGGATTGTACATCAAAAAGCAAATTACGCCGTATTTTTCGCTACGTGCAGATGGTTTAAGGGGCTCCTTGAAAGCAGACAATGCCGAGCCTTACAATGATGGTACATTCAATACGAGTCCTTACTCTTCTTTTAACACGGATATTAACTATTCAGCAACTTTAAGCGCTGTAATTAATATGTTTAATTGGAGTATGTTTAAACAACAAAATGGTGCACAATTTTACGCTTCAGCCGGAGCAGGCTTTGTACATTTCACTACAACTACTACCACTAAGACGAATGTAACCGCAACCAACAAAGAAGTTAACAACACTGTTATTCCTGTTGGTGCAGGGATAAAATTTAGGTTATCTAATAGCATTAACTTAGACCTAGGAGCTACCACAAATTTTGTAAATGGCTCAAAACTAGATGGCTATACTACTGCAACGAATGATAAGTATACTTACGCCTATGGGGGATTGGAATTTGTATTTGGAAAAGGAGATCAGCAGTTAGCCTTTTTTAGTCCAACAGCTGCAACCTACGATGAAGCTTTAGCAGCTAAAAATGCTGCAAACGCCTTAAAATCTGATTTAGATGCGCAAAAAGCAGAAAATGCAAAACTACGCACCGAGATGAATACTTTAGTTTCAGATCTATTAAAAGATAGCGATGGTGATGGTGTAGCCGATAAATTGGATAAATGTGCAGGTACACCTACAGGTACTGTGGTAGATGGTGCCGGTTGTCCACTTAAAGTTCCTGCTCCACAAATTACTGAAAGAGTGATCATAACAGAAGCTGATCGTAAAGTAGTTGCTGATGCCATTGCGAACCTAGAATTTGATTTAGGAAAAGCAACCATTAGACCGAAATCGTATGCAACACTAAATAAAGTTGCTAGTTTGTTAGTGGATAAAAACTTTAGCTTAAAATTAGCGGGACATACCGACAATACAGGTTCAGATCAGTTAAATATGCGTTTATCTAAAGATAGAGCTGAGTCTGTAAAAGCATATTTAGTTGCTAAAGGTGCAAATGCAAGCAGAATCGAAGCTATAGGCTTTGGCGAAGGACAACCTATCGCTACAAATGCTACCTTAGAGGGGCGCCAACAAAACAGGAGAGTAGAATTTACACTTTATTAAACGAATTAACACACAAATAGAAAGCGCCCCGAATTTTGGGGCGTTTTTTTGTTTTATACCTTTTTTACAAAAATTATTTTCACTTTGCTCTTGCATCCTAATATTAATTCATTTAAATTTGTTATGCAAGCATAGCAATTAACAGGTCGAACCCTACAAATATAAGCAAACGAATGAAGCAACAAGATACTGTAGATTACTTTTTAAAAGTTGTATGGCAAAACGTGTCTAACACTTATAATCAAATTGCTTCGGGTTTTGGTATCACACAGGCAATAGGCTATGTACTTATTAATATCGAAGCAGAAGGCACCGCTGTTTCGGCGTTAGCTGCATTATTAGGTGTAAAAGCAACCAGTTTATCGCGTATGCTTAATAACATGGAAGAACTTGGACTCATTTATAGAGAAACAGCCAGTGGCGATAAGCGCTCGGTAAAAGTTTTTTTAACTCCTTTTGGTATCGAAAAAAGAAAACTTGCTAGAAACGTAGTAATTTCTTTTAACGAATATTTGAACTTACATCTCAATGCGAAAGAGAAAGCACAACTGATTGAATCCTTAACTAAAGTGAACCAATTAACGTTGGCTTATGCTCAAAACGATAACAATGAACAACAACAATGATTTAAGTATAGAAAAATAATGTTGAAATCATTATAGCTTTTTAACCGCTGGAAAAATGAATTTACTAAAAAAACCAATAAATAAAGTTGCTGTATTAGGCTCGGGTATTATGGGCTCGCGCATTGCCTGTCACTTCGCAAATATTGGCGTTGAGGTTTTACTTTTAGATATTGCGCCAAAAGAGGGCGATAAAAACCAGATTGTAAATACAGCTTTACAAACCACGCTAAAAACCAATCCCTCTCCTATTTACAGCAAATCGTACGTGAATCGAATTACCACTGGTAATTTTGAAGACGACATGCCAAAAATTGCCAATTACGATTGGATTATCGAAGTTGTTATAGAAAATTTAGGCATCAAGCAAAAGGTTTTCGAGCAGGTAGAACAATTTCGCAAGCCAGGCACTTTAATCACTTCCAATACGTCGGGAATTCCAATTCACATGATGGGCGAAGGAAGAAGCGAAGATTTTAAAGCGCATTTTTGTGGAACTCACTTCTTTAATCCACCACGTTATTTACGCTTATTAGAAATAATTCCAACACCAGATACTAAGCCAGAATTGGTCGATTTCCTCATGCATTATGGCGATAAATTTTTAGGTAAAACGACCGTTTTATGTAAGGATACTCCTGCCTTTATTGCAAACCGAGTTGGGGTGTATTCGATTATGGCTTTACTCCATTTGGTAGAAAAAATGGATTTAACCGTAGAAGAAATTGATAAGTTTACTGGGCCAGCACTGGGCAGGCCAAAATCGGCCACTTTCCGTACTACAGACGTAGTAGGTCTAGACACCATGATCAAGGTTTCTAAAGGATTATTCGACAATTGTCCAGATGATAAAGCACACGATTTATTTCAACTTCCGGCATATGTGCAAAAAATGGAGGCCAATAATTGGCTGGGCGATAAAACGAAGCAGGGCTTTTACAAGAAAACGAAGTCTGCCGATGGCAAAACCGAAATCTTAGCACTCGATTTAAAAACACTAGAATATAAACCGCAGCAAAAAGTAAAATCGGCTACATTAGAGATCACTAAAACGATCGAAAATGTAAAAGATCGGATGAAAATTTTTGCAGCCGGAAAAGATAAAGCCGGTGAATTATTTAGAGCGTCGTTCTTTGGTTTGTTCGAATATGTTTCAGATCGCATACCAGAAATAGCTGATGAATTATATCGTATAGACGATGCGATGCGGGCAGGTTTTGGATGGGACCTCGGTCCGTTCGAAGTATGGGATGCTGTAGGTTTAAGCGAAGCCATAGAAGGCATGAATAAATACGGTAACACACCAGCAGCTTGGGTAACCGAAATGCTAGCCGCCGGAAATACAAGTTTTTACAAAGTAGAAGATGGGGTTAAAAAGTATTATGATATTCCTTCAAAAAGCTATAAAGTAATTCCTGGTACCGACAATTTTATCATACTCGATAACTTAAGAGCAAATAAAGTGCTTTGGAAGAATTCGGGAGCTTCTATTATCGACCTTGGCGATGGCATTCTAAATGTAGAGTTTCATTCGAAAATGAATACCATTGGGGGCGATACGCTTAGCGCCATAAACAAGGCTATCGATATGGCCGAAAAAGATTATCGTGGTGTTGTAATTGGAAATGATGGAGCAAACTTCTCGGCAGGCGCTAATGTGGGCATGATTTTTATGATGGCTGTTGAGCAAGAATGGGAAGAATTAAATATGGCCGTAAGGATGTTTCAGAATACCTCCATGCGCATCCGTTACTCATCTATTCCTGTTGTGGTAGCGCCACATAATTTAACATTGGGTGGTGGGTGTGAATTTAGTTTACATGCCGATTTTGTACAGCTAAATGCCGAAACCTATATGGGCTTGGTCGAATTTGGTGTGGGTGTAATCCCAGGTGGTGGAGGTTCTAAAGAGTTTGCCTTACGCGCATCAGACGAGTACAAGGCCGATCAAATTGTGCAAAATACGATGAAAGACCGTTTTTTAACGATAGGCATGGCAAAAGTATCGACATCTGCGGTTGAAGCCTTTGAGTTGGGTTATCTCCAAAAAGATAAGTATGCCATCTCGATGAATAGAAATCGTCTAATTGCGGATGCCAAAGCAAAAGCAATTGAATTGGCTGATGCCGGATATACTAAACCCATTCAACGAAAAGACATTAAAGTGTTGGGCAAGCAAGGTTTAGGCATTGTATATGCAGGTGCTAACACCATGTATTCGGGTCAATACATTTCAGAACACGATAAAAAAATCTCCGAAAAATTAGGATGGGTGATGTGCGGAGGTGATTTATCGTCCCCAACAGAAGTAACCGAGCAATATTTATTGGATTTGGAGCGAGAAGCATTTTTATCGCTCTGCGGGGAAAGGAAAACTCTTGAAAGAATACAATCAATAGTTACAAAGGGAAAACCGTTAAGGAATTAGGAGAAGGTATTGAGATGTGAGGTGTGAGATTGGTGCAGATAGCATGATTCAGCGCTTAAAAGGCAATAACCACTAAATTAAATAGAGAAGATGAATAAACTTACGGAGATAAAAATTTGGAACGAGGCTATCGATTTAACAGTGGATGTTTACAAAGCAACTGCAAGATTTCCAGTCAATGCGCGTTTTGGATTAACTAGCCAATCACGAAGGGCAGCAGTATCAATATCCTTAATGTCTTACCTCACAAATCTATTAAAAGTTAACACGATTTGTTTTGTGTGAGCGAGCTTGTCTCAAATCTCATATCTCAAATCTCAAATCTAATAAAATGGAAGCATACATAATAGCAGGGTTAAGAACAGCAGTTGGCAAAGCCCCTCGTGGCGTATTTCGTTTTACTCGTGCAGACGAACTCGCTGCCAATGTTATACGCGAATTGGTTGCCTCAGTACCTAATCTCGATAAAGAACAGATCGATGATGTGATTGTTGGTAATGCTACGCCAGAAGCCGAGCAAGGCTTAAATATTGCACGTATGATAAGCCTAATGGGTCTCGATACCGACAAGGTACCGGGTGTAACCATTAATCGCTATTGTGCATCGGGTTTAGACACTATCGCTACTGCTGTCGCTAAAATTAAAGCAGGCATGGCCGAGTGCATCGTAGCTGGAGGGGTAGAAATTATGTCGGGTATGCCATTTGGCGGATGGAAACTTGTACCAAACCCCGAAGTTGCCAAAACAAATCCCGATTGGTATTGGGGCATGGGTTTAACCGCCGAAGCGGTGGCTAAAGAATATAACGTAAACCGCGAAGATCAGGATGAATTCTCGTATCGTTCGCATCTAAAAGCAGTTGAAGCCATAAAAAACGGTCATTTAAAAGCTGGTGTATTACCCATTACGGTAACCGAAACCTATTTAGATGCGAATATGAAAAAACAAACGCGTTCGTATGTAGTAGACACTGATGAAGGACCAAGAGCCGATACCACATTAGAGAAATTAGCGAAGCTTAAACCCGTATTTGCATTGAATGGAAGCGTTACTGCAGGGAATGCATCGCAAACTTCAGACGGAGCGGCTTTTGTGTTAGTCGTATCTGAAAAGAAAATGAAAGAATTAGGTGCTGAACCTATTGCCCGTTTAGTAAGCTACGGTGTTGCCGGTGTTCCGCCTCGTATAATGGGTATTGGCCCGATAGAAGCCATTCCAAAAGCCTTAAATCAAGCAGGATTAAAACAAGAAGATATGGATTTAATCGAGCTAAATGAAGCTTTTGCTTCACAGTCGCTCGCCATCATTAGAACTTTAGGCCTAGACCAAAGCAAAATTAACGTAAATGGAGGGGCGATTGCACTCGGTCATCCACTCGGATGTACTGGCGCAAAATTATCAGTTCAACTTTTTAATGAGTTAAAACGACAAAATAAAAAATACGGAATGGTAACGATGTGCGTGGGAACAGGACAAGGAGCCGCAGGGGTTTTTGAGGTGTATTAGCGCCTAGCGAAAAATTAAATTAAAAAAATTAACACGATTTGAGTTAGGTTCTTTAGCAGGTCTCACATCTCATATCTAAAATCTAAAAAATGGAAACTACAGACAAAAAATCAATCAAAGGAGGAGAATTCCTAATTACAGAAACATCCTATCAAGACGTTTTTATCCCTGAAGAATTTGATGAAGAGCAGCAGATGATTGCGCAAACTTGTCGCGATTTTTTAGCTGCAGAAATTCATCCCATATTGGATAGAATAGATAGTCAGGAAGAGGGCTTAATGCCTGCTTTAATGGATAAGGCCGGAGAACTGGGTATTTTAGGTGTTTCCATTCCCGAAGCTTACGGCGGTTTTGGGAAGAACTTTAATACATCGATGTTAGTAGCCGATGTATGCGGGGCGGGTCACTCTTTTGCGGTTGCCTTATCGGCACATACAGGTATTGGCACACTTCCCATCCTTTATTATGGAAATGAAGAGCAAAAAGCTAAATATATCCCTAAACTCGGAACGGGCGAATGGAAGGCTTCGTATTGCTTAACAGAGCCAAATTCGGGCTCAGATGCGAATTCTGGCAAAACAAAAGCTAAGCTCAGTGCAGATGGCAAGTATTATGTAATCAACGGACAAAAAATGTGGATTACCAATGGGGGATTTGCCGATATTTTTATTGTTTTTGCGAAGATAGACGACGATAAAAACTTAACTGCTTTTATTGTTGAGAAAAATTTTGGGGGCATCACCATGAATCCTGAAGAACATAAAATGGGAATTAAAGGCTCATCTACTCGTCAGGTTTTCTTTAACGATTGTAATGTACCCATAGAAAATATGCTTTCTGATAGAGAAAATGGATTTAAGATTGCCGTAAACATTCTAAATATTGGTAGAATTAAATTAGCAGCAGCAGCTGTTGGCGGATCGAAAGAAGTATTGAGTCTCGCGGTTAACTACTCGAACGAGCGTATTCAATTCGACCGTCAGATTTCTAAATATGGCGCTATACGGTTTAAAATCGCCGAAATGGCCGCTAAAATCTATGCGGTTGAGGCTGCGAATTATAGAGCGGGACAAAACATCGACGATGCATACGATTCGTTAGTTGCCGGCGGAATGGATGCGAGTAAGGCAAAGTTAAAATCGACAGAACAGTTTGCGGTAGAATGTGCGATTTTAAAAGTTTGGGGGTCTGAAGTTTTAGATTATACGGTAGATGAAGGTGTTCAGATTTATGGCGGCATGGGCTTTAGTGCCGATGCACCTATGGACAGATCGTATCGCGATGCGCGTATTAACCGAATTTTCGAAGGCACGAACGAAATTAACCGCCTATTAACAGTTGATATGATGTTAAAGCGCGCGATGAAAGGAGAGCTAGATTTGATGACACCAGCAACGGCAGTGGCTGCCGAATTAATGTCGATTCCCGATTTCGGTGAAGAAGATACTACCTTGTTTGCGGCAGAAAAGAAAATCATCGCCAACTTAAAAAAAGCAACGCTAATGGTAGCTGGTGCCGCTGTACAAAAACTGATGATGAGCCTTTCAAAAGAGCAAGAAATTTTAATGAACATTGCCGACATGGCAAGCTATGTATATGTAGCCGAATCGGCTATGCTTAGAACCGAGAAATTGGTGAGTTTGCGAGGCGAAGATGCATGTAAAGGTCAGCTCGACCTGATGCGTATCTATTTTGTTGAGGCAGTAGACGGTTTGCAAAAAGCAGGAAAAGAAGCATTATGGGCATTTGCCGAGGGCGATGAACAACGCATGATGTTAGTGGGCTTGCGAAGATTTACCAAAATGGAACCTTTTAATGTGAAACAAGCACGCCAAAATGTAGCCCAGGAGATTATTGCAGCGAATAGGTATTGTTTTTAGAGAAGATTTAGTACTCACTACTCCCTTCCCAACTGTTAAAATTGGTTAAATATTGTGCTATCCACAATAAAAGCTTATTTTTGTGCAATTATGTTAAAAACGAAGATTTTATTAGTGCTTTTTTTAGCCTTGGGAGCTTTCTCATCGTGTAAAAAAGAAGAATACGACCAAGAGAAACAATTAGCGGTAGACGATGCTTTAATTAAAGATTTTATTGCCAAAAACAGTATTGTTGCGGTTAAACATAGCTCAGGAGTATATTATCAAATCATTGCTCCGGGTAGTGGCAATATAAGTTATTCAGGTGCCACCCAAGTTACCGTTAACTACGAAGGAAAATTATTAAATGGATCGGTATTCGACAAATCTACGTCGGCAGTAACGTTTTCGTTAGGTGCTTTAATACCAGGATGGCAAATCGGTATCCCCCTCATTCAAAAAGGTGGAAAAATCCGATTACTTATTCCTTCTACTTTAGCTTACATGAATCAGTCGCGCGTAGGTATTCCAGAAAACTCCGTTTTAGACTTCACTATCGAACTAATTAATGCACAATAGTATGCAGATCCATAAAAAAAGCAAAAAATATATCGTTGCATTAGTCGCTATACTCTTTACCTTAAGTTCTTGCGAGAAAACCTACGAAAGTATCGAAAGTATCGATGATGCGAAAATTAAAGATTATATCCAGAAAAACAACATTCCTGCCGTTAAAGACCCAAGTGGTTTTTATTATCAAGTATTAGATCAGGGTACAGGCGGCGCATTATTAAATAAAGATTCCGTTTTTTATACTTCAACGGTTAAGTCTTTAACTGGCACGTCTTACTATAGCCCCTCAGCTTATACTAACGATGCGAATTATTTAGGCTATGTTAATCCTGCAGCCTACAGAACCGCCATGTTATCCATTAATAGAGGAGGGAAAGTGCGGGTAATTGTACCTTCTTATTTAGCGTTTGGTAAAAACGGGCAAGACAACATTCCGCCCAATGAAGTAGTGGTTGCCGAGATTTCTGTTTACCCACAAACCGCACAATGGCAGGTAGACGATAAACACATTACTGATTTTATCGCTGCTAAGGGATTAACTGGCTTCACAAAACACCCTTCGAGAGTTTATCAAAGTGTAAGTGTTGCAGGAACAGGACCTTCAATTAAATCTTTCTCGACCATCACGGTTAAGTACACTGGTAGATTATTAAATGGCACTATTTTCGACCAATCGGGCACTACCGACTTAGTAAGTTCACTAAGTGATTTAGTTCCTGGATGGATAAAATCATTACCGGGCATTACCAAAGGCTCTAAACTTAGACTTTTGATCCCATCAGATTTAGGTTATGGAAAAGCAGGAAATGGAATAATTCCAGGAAATGCTATTCTTGATTTTGATATCGAAATTGTAGATGTTGTAGATTAAGGCACCAAAGCCTTTTTATACACTTTTAATACCCTGTCTCGTGCAAATGCATGATCAACAATGGGCATTGGCAATATAGGTAAGCTATATTCTGGTGCCCATTTTAGTACATATTGCATTTTAGGATCAAACTTTTTTAACTGTAATTCTGGGTTAAACACTCTAAAATAGGGTGCAGCATCATTGCCCGAACCGCATGCCCATTGCCAGCCTCCTACATTGCTTGCTTGGTCGTAATCTAATAGCTTCTCTGCAAAATAAGCTTCGCCCCAACGCCAGTCGATCAGTAAGTGCTTACACAAAAAGCTAGCCACCACCATGCGTACTCTATTGTGCATAAAACCGGTTTCATTTAACTGTCGCATGCCTGCATCAACAATTGGGTAGCCTGTTTTTCCTGCGCACCATGCGGCAAATTCCTTTTCATTATTTCTCCAAATAATGTTATCATAAGCAGGCTTAAAGGAGTTCGTAGCACTATGCGGGAAATGCCATAAAATCATCATGTAAAATTCGCGCCAGGCTAATTCAGAGAGCCATTTATTGGCTTTTTGTTTTTGCGCTTCTCGTACCACTTTTCTAATACTTACCGTTCCAAACCGAAGGTGCACTCCAATGCGTGTGGTGGCATCAATTGCGGGGTAATCTCGTTCTTTATCGTAATTTTTCAGTTTTGATTCAAAATTGAGGCTTGGTATCTTCTGTGGTGATTGTTCAAAGCCTATTTCTTTTAAGCTTGGGAAAGGAAGCTTTTTGGTTTGCAGCAAATTGGTGAAATATTTTTCTGTGGGGTAGGATTTGGTGTAAAAATCTGTCAGCTTTTTTAACCAAATGTTATAATACGGTGTAAACACCGTATAGGGTTTTCCGTCGGCTTTAATTACTTCGTTTTTTTCGAAAATTACTTGATCTTTAAAGGTGTTGAAGTTGATGGATTCGCTGCGTAAGAATTCTTGTAGCCCATCGTCTCGCTTTCTTGCATAAGGTTCGTAGTCGTGGTTAGCATAAACTGCTTTTATATTGTATTCTTTTAGAATAACAGGCCAAATTTCTTCGGGTGTTCCGTATTTTATTAATAGTGAGGAGCCTTTTTTTTGAAGGTCTGAGTTTATCTTGGCTAGCTGTTGATGGATGAAAGTTACCCGTACATCTGTTTTATTAGCCAGTTTATGGAGAATGTTTTCGTCGAAAATGAAGAGAATGAGTACGGGGTATTGGCTCTTTAGGGCGTGGTATAAAGCGGCGTTATCTTCGAGGCGGAGATCGCGGCGCAGCCAGCAAATGGAGATTGGGTTCATGGTATAAATTTACGAAAATTTAAAGGCTGTGGGTTTGAAAATTTATAATCTGATTTTAATCCATAATGAATAATTACCATATTTTCTGTACACCGCGATTCTCATCAATCAAAATGAGAAATGGATAACTGTTGTCGTATGATAAACGTATATTTCTAGATAAAAACGGATAATGTCTGTTTTAGAAAAAGCCTAAAATAACTATTAATTTACTGTTATAATTCTGAGTTCTGGGCAGAAAGTAAAAAATTATAGTGCATACATTTTTCGCATATAAAGTTGTAGAGATTTCTTAGTGAGAAAGAAAGCAATCCGAAAATTAAAATTAAACACTTATACGAGTAATCTTGAAACTTATAGATTATAATAGTAGTTCTTAATCCGTTGACTCATTAATTTTCTACGGGCCAATAGAAAAGGAGTGTAATCGTTATGTTCTTTTGTCATCACATCTATAGGAATGTCATTTTGTTTTAAATTTTCAGCTAAGTCAACTTGATCATCTATAGTACCCAGTAAAACTGAACCATTTTCAATTTGCTCTTTAATTTTAGAAAAGTACGATATAGGCGAGAAATCCTGTATTTTAATATTTGTACTCTGCTCAGTAAATACATAATTAGCCACTTGGTTATAATCCTTTTGAACGTATCCATTTTTCTCTAAATATTTTTTCGGAAAAATGTGATGCTCATCACCTCTATTCTCTATTAATGTTTTTATAGTCATTGATTTCGACAGAAATGCCCTTGTTGCTTGCAAACATTGTGCTGCCAAATATAAATTGTAACCATTATTTCCTTTTGATGAGGATTCTAACTCATTTACCAATCCAAACTCAAAGTAACTCTCACTTAGAATTGATGTCTCAATATTATCTAAAACACCTTCAATTCCTTTTTCATTAATTTGCTTAATGTCGTTATCTATCCAAGATTCTGCAGAACCTGAATACCGTCCAACCAGTAACGAAAATGCCAACCATCGTTTAACATATTTATGAATTAAAGCATCACTATAACCCTTTTCCTTAAGTTTTAAGAATAGTGCATAAGAAAAGTTTAAACTATTTTTAGAAACGATTAACTTGCTTTTTATAAACCCAGCAGATTCCACAATCATTAAAAATCGCTGATAATTGGTTTTATTAAAGAAGGCTAATAAACCCTTTTCAAGTTTCTCATAACTTTCTATAACGATACTTTCTTCATTTGTTCTCAGCTCGAAATTTCTACCAGATAGCAATGCAACCAAATCAGAAAACTTACCTCTATTAAATTGATAAATTAGCGAAACTCTCAACACGTCTAAATAATCAGGAATATAAAGACTATCATGGCTGTCTTTCATCCATTGCACAGTCTGGTAATATACGTGCTGTGAAAATTCCTTATCATTGTCAATTACATGTTTGTGAAAAGACTTATCAACTACCAAACGACAAAAATAATCGATCATACGCCGCATCATATTCCCTTTGTGGTTTTCGTCTGAGGCAATTTTAGACATTACAAAATCTGCATTGCTTAGCTTAACGCCTTTTTGATTAATACGTATAAAAATCTCTGTAACTAAATCAATATCAAGTAAAGCATCTAATTCGATAATACCAATCTGCTGATTACTTATTTTCTTTAAGGATTCTAGTTTCCCTTCTACTTCATCTTCGTTAGCTTCAGTATTTATTTCCATATATGCTCTACGGGCCGATGAAATACTTTGTGTACCTGATAATATTGGACTAATATCATTAATCCATTCACTATTGTTTTCAATAGCTTTATTTAACACCTCAAACTTATTTTCGAAAGGATGGTAGGCAATCCGTATACTTACTTCCTTATACTCATCATTTAAAACCCTTTGCCCTATTACAGCAGCAGTTAAAGCAGTAATCCGTTGTTGTCCATCTATTAAAATCTTCTTTCCTGCAGATAAAGTCCCATCTTTTAATCTAACGTCGGTATTCTTCCAAGTGATAATATAACCAACAGGAAATCCTTTATATAATGAATCAATAAGATCTCTAACTTTTGCTGCTTTCCAAACAAAAGGCCGTTGAATTTCGGGGATAGCAATTTCTCCAGCTCTAATCCAACTTAATATTGTTTCTACTGGCTGTTGTAATACTGTATATTTTGATGACATATTAATTAAAAAATTAGATTTGAGGAATTAACTATTGCTTCATATTGAGATTTTCTATTAATGAGTAATTTTATTACTGAAAATCTGGTTGTTCTAAAATAGCAATAATTTAATTCTAAAAATTTTGTTAAAATTTATTTCATTTGTTAGGCTTTCTCCAATTCCATGGTGCAATAGGATTAGATCCTTGCCAAAGTCCTACTTTATTCTTTCTAGCTTCTATTTCCAATTTCGCATAGATGGGGTCCTTTGAATACCTTTTAAAATGCCATGCCATGCCTCGCTTTATCATTTCCTGATTTACAACTTGCTTTTTAGCATTTATAATAACAGCTATCAATCTGCCATAGCGATCAGCATTCTGTGGGTAAATAGTTATCTGCTGACCAAAGCACAAATCTGATAGTGCATTTTTAGCATTGCTGTTATAAGGTTGTGAACTTCCTTTTTCTGGACAGTCTATGTGAGCTAAACGAATTTTAATAGATTTATTTTTATACAAGATCTCCATTGTATCGCCATCAATAATTCGGATTACTTTGGCAGTAAAAATTTGATTTTTTAAGGCTTGTTGAATTTTGGTTGCTGATTGGCCAAAAAGTGGATAGAGTAATAAAAACAGAATTAATTTTCCCATTTGCAGAGAGTTTTACCAGATTTTTTGGCTTTATCTAGCGTCGTTTTAACGGTTTTATAGCTACAGTTGCTTAATCCACGGCAGTCAGATTTAAGATGGTACTTTTTGGCACCAGGACTATCGCAGAGGTAAACGGTAGTTGGAGTGCAAAAAAAGTGATTAAGAAAGATGAGGAGAAAGATGGATTTCATGGCGAATGAAGCTGCGCATTTTAAATTCAAACGAACTAAAGGTAATATCTAATATCTAAATAGCTCTTGTGTTTTCCTACACTTATCACACTCCCAATACCACACATAACTATTACTGCTAAAATACGATAATCCTTTCCTACAAAAGGTATGCTCGGTTGGTTTTCTACAGTTCGGGCATTCTCTTATTTCTTGACGCCCAATTTTTTTATTGAACTCATCAACTTTTTCTCTAGACATAATCAACAATTTATTTAGGTTAAACATTAGTTTATTAATTCTTCTTGTTTTTCTGGAAATAGTATGGACACAATTAAAGAGAGTACTAAAACCCCACCAACAATACCCAACGATATTGGAGAGGAAATATGAATCCATGGAGCAATTATCATTTTTAATCCAATAAATGCCAAAATAATGGATAGTCCATAAGGTAATTTGCTGAACATGTGAATGAAATTCGACAATAAGAAGTACATTGAACGTAAGCCAAGAATTGCAAAAATATTAGACGTGTATAGTACAAATGGATCTTTTGAAATCGCAAAAATTGCAGGAATAGAGTCAACCGCAAATAGCACATCAGTGAATTCGATAACAGCTACTACAATTAATAATGGGGTTGCTATTCTTTTTCCATTTTGTATGGCAAAGAACTTACTCCCATCGTAGTTATCGCTTACCTTGTATAGTCTTTTTACTAGTTTTGAGCCTGCAGAATTACTAAAATCTTGATCTCCTTCATCATCACCTCCTCCCCAAGATTTGATGCCAGCATAAATAAGAAATAAGCCGAATAAAGTTAGTACGATATTGATCTCAACAGCTTTCCCAAATAAGTTAAATATTGGCAAATAAGTAAGGTTTATTATTCCTAAACCAGCAAAAATAAATATTGCTCTAAAGAGTAGTGCACCCAAAATTCCCCAGAATAATACCTTGTGGTGTAGTTCTCTCGAAACCTTGAAAAATGAAAACACCAATATAAATACGAAGAGATTATCAATAGATAAAGCCTTTTCAATCCAATAGGCAGCTTGAAACTGGGTAAATTTTTCAATAGCTAAATCGTGGCTGCTAGCATCTTGATTAAACACCGAGTATACCACGCCTGAAAACATCATCGCTAGAGAAATCCAAACAATTGTCCAAACAGTAGCCTCTTTTGACGATACTACATGACTTTTTTTGTTAAATACACCAAGGTCTAACATTAACATGAAGATTACTATTATTGCAAACCCGATCACTAAGCCAGGATGTAACTGCAGCATACTTTGTTCCATTTTCTTTTAAATTATTGATTAGTAATAGTGATATATAAAAGTCTTCCCCCTTCTTCATTTGAAAGCAAAATTTTCTTTTCATTAGTTAGTTCGACCATTGAATTAGGGGGAATGTCTTTTTGATCTGTGAGGTCTTTCATTCCATTTAAAGTTTGATTAACCAAAACCCATTTGTTTTTGTAATAGGTAAAATAACCTACGGGCTTTTTGTCTTCTGCAGTTAAACTTTCATTCCTAATAACTTTTCTGGAAACATGCCATTTGAAAAGATATTGATTGTGATAAACCATTAAGCGATGATTTTCGGGCTTCCAAATATCATCCTTGAATTTGAAATACAAGTCGATAACAGGTAAGCTCCCCTTATGAGGAGTTCCGCAAAAAGGACATTTAGGTTTAGCCGTATTATCGAAGACATACCACTTTTCGTCACAATTAGAATTACTGCAGGGTTGAATTAAATCGACTGTCTTTAATAATGCTGTCTCCCATTCGTTAGCGATAGGCCTTAATATAGGGTTATGTAGCCCATCGATAAAAGCTCTTTTGAATAAATCGGATAAATATGGGCCTGTAATGGCATAGGGAATTTTTTCCGGATTCCCCCAAAATGTATCCCATTTTCGTAATTGATCTATTTTTACCCGATTGGTTTTATCTGTGGGATGTTCTACAAAAATTGCTTTCTCACCCATTGACAACAGGTCGTCCTTTTCTGTGTCTAAATCCCATATTTTTCCACCACCTAATGGATGTCTGCGTAACAGATACATATAGATGAGTACCGCAAGCGCATGTAAATCAGTTTTTTGATTTGGTAAAATACGATTAGTGTCGGTGATTTTGAGATGTTTAGTTTTTAAAACTTCTGGGGCGATAAAATTAGGCGTTCCAATCACTTCTGGCGGGAATAAACCTGGTACAACCAAACCGTCTAGATCAATAATATTGGCTGATTTTGTAACAGGATCTACTAAAACATTATTATATGACAAATCGGAATGCGCCAGACCCATCTGGTGCATTTTTTTTACACCTCTACAAATATTAATGGCGATTTGAAAATAACTTAACCAATCGCCCAGTTCAGACTGATCTAGAGAGAGTGGATATTGCTTGTTTCTGAAAGAAGGTGTAGTAAACCATTTTCCAACCTTTTCACCACCCTTTATGTTATTAGCCCCGCTATAACCTTTGGCAAAGAAAAACTTAGAATTGTAGATGGGCACAATAACTGCAGATTTGCCATTTTTTTCAATTGCATCATATGGCCATCTATAAATATCATCTAAAAAATAATCGGAAGCATTTCCTTTCTTGATATTATCAAGGTATAGCGTAACTATTCTTTTAATTCTTTCCTTCTGGTTAAAATCTAACTTTTCTCTAAAAAAAGCAACAACATATTTTCTATTTGGAGCAAAATAAACATCCTTTACACCTCCTTGTTTTGGATTGCCATCATCTACGTATTCATAAGACCTTGAAGGGTCGATAACAGAATAAACTTTAATTATATTCATTGATTTAATAAATTATAGCTAAAGTTCTGTCATCGTGGTTGCCTTTGCTCCAGAAATTCATCCATTTCAACAGCTGCTCTTGAATATCTTCATCATTTTCAAAGTCTACTTTTATCTTGTCTTCATTTTTGCCATTTAAATCCTGAATAAATGCTTTCCAAGTCTCTAAATCTTCCAATTTATTCTCCGTTTCAAATTTTGGGTCGTAAATACCGTCGGTCATTAAAAAAAGTTTGGAAAAATCCGAAAGTTTATGGATGCCAAAACGAGTGCCCATATTAGGACTGCTAAAAACTTCTGGCATGGTGATAAATCGTGTTCCTCCGCCAAATTCACCAATGTCTAATGTATTTAGTAGTTTAACCTCGTCAAAGTCTTTAGTAATGATATTAATTGGACAATCGCCCACACCGAAAGTTAGCATAACATAGCCAAAATCAAACTTTTTAACCAACGCGAAAATTAAAGTCGTATTGAGATCCTTTAAATTGATTGCTTCTTGCTTCGCAAAATCAATCAATTGGGTATGAAGAATGCGAACATTCTTGTAAAGGATATTCACAATGGATGATTTGGTTTTTATGCTTTGTTCTTCTATTGCAAGTTTTTCTATTTCCGTTGGGTTATCATCTGCATTTGGAACTTCTTGAACATTTTTCTTTTCTGCATAAAAATTGGTTGCTAAATTAGATAGACTTTGTAAAATTTCTTCGTTATTGAAACTTTCGACAATAAATTCGGTTGCAATTCTTGAACCTTGTCTCGCGTATTTTGCAGAACCTGCACCGTCTGCCACGGCTACAATTGTCCAATCATCCCATAATTTTTGCACTTTAAAATCGTCATCTCTAAATAATCCATCGTGTGCATGCGAACGACCTCTTTGCGAAGCCACAACAATTTTTTTATCCAAGAAATGACCATGATAAGTTTCATGATCTTCTTTAGCATATTTTAAATTTTTATCGCTTGCTTTGTCTTTCCACAAATCTTTAGGATCGGCATTAACGATAAAAGGCACAGTTTTTATATCTGTACTTTGTTTTTCATCAGTTTTACTATAAAAAACAAGATCCAAATTAACTGTATTGGCAACAGTAGGAGTTCCAAAAATTTGATTGGTTTCGGGATCAAATTGCAGTCCTACAATGTCAAGATTTTTGATTTCCTTAATGGCAATATTGGGAAACTCTTGTAAGTCGAAAGTAAAATCGTATTCTTTTTTTGCATTTGCATTTGCAATTACGATATGCTTTTCTTTAAATTCTTCTTTATTTTTGTAAATCATGAAAATTTCAATTATTTGATTTTTAATACTCACAATTGACTTTGCTAATTCGGCTATTTTTGCATTATCGACCAGTTTGGTAATTGTTTGATTAACCAACTTATTTGGTTCAATGTTATTTTCTGATAATATTTGTTTTAAAAATGCTTCCATATTAGCCTAAAGTCCTATTGATATCGAAATTACCTTCACCGCTTCCATAAAATCCTGTTTTTCCACACCAAGGGCATGTATTTTCTCCATCTCCCGAGATGCAATGAATACCCCCACAAATACAAGTTGCAATTGCGAAAGGATTTCCGCAGCAGGGACAGTTCGGATTTCCATAAAGTTCTTCGGAAGATATTTTTAAAGTAAAAACTCTTTCATTGGAAAGCGCCTGGTATGCATTTTCGTCTATTTTATAAGCTCCACGTGATCTGTACACACGGGTTTGCAATTCCAATATTTCTGAATTTTCTACTGATTTATTGAATTTGGCTAAATAGAGTTTATTTGTCTGAGCACATTTCCCATTTAAGACAACAAAATTATCGTCGGGGATTTGATATGATTTTGATAAATCAATTTTCTCAAGAAGATCCGAATTTGCCTTGTTTAAATTGATGCCATCAAAATTGGTATGATTGATGTTTTCACTTGTAGCTTTGACCGAAGCGGTTATCCATTTAAAAAATTCTTTGTACGAGTTAGCATTGGTATTGTTAAATAGTAAAACTTGGTCTGATAATTTTCCTAAAAGGTTATAATTTGTATTATTCCCAATGGAAATAATCACAAGATTAGATTTACCTCTGTAGGTTGCATTCCATCGGTCAATTTCTTGATCAGCATTATCTGTTGGAATACCATCGGTAAATAAAAATATAATTGGTTTCCAATCACCTTTTCTTTCATAAGTGGTTTTGACAATATCATTATCAATCGACTTCATCAATTGGATCAATCCGCTGGACAGGGAAGTACCACTTCCTATAGGGAATTTTGGAGGATAAAAAGCAATAATATCTTCTAGTGGTGTAATTACTTTGCTTTTCCCAGCAAACCCAATGATCGAAACCCATACTGTTTCTAAGGCATAAGGATCGGTTTTTAATTCTTTTACAATGGATGCAATTCCATTTTCAACTTGCTCTATAGGCTCTCCTATCATTGATTCTGATATATCAATTAGGAAATAGATTGGTAGTCTTCTCATAGTTCAACTTTATACGATTATATTTAACTCAGCGGGTGGTGGGGGCAACGTTATGGTTTCTCCAGTTCCTTGAGATTTGCTCCCCATTTCAATTGAAGTACTAACCCATCTAAAAAAAGTGGTTAATGTATTTGCATCGGTTGCATCAAGTTTAACCACATGATCGGTTAGTTCTTGTAAAAAAGTAATTTCTGCTTTAGGCCCTGCTGCACAACCAACTATAATTCCAAAATCTAAAGATTTAATTTTTGGAATATATGCTCTATATTTCTGTATATCTGATGGCTTCCCGTCTGTAAAAATGAAAAGCAAGGGCTTCCAGTCCCCCTTTTTTTCTGCAGAGCCTTTTATCAATTCGTTGTTCACAAGCAGGTAAACCATTTCTAATGCTGCTCCAGTATGAGTAGGACCACTTTCAGGACATTCGATTTCTACCGGTTGAAAATCTGCCAAGTCAGTTAATGGACCAATGTTTTTTACATCTTTATCGAAAGTAATCACACTAATGTGTAAAGAATCCATTGCTTGTGGGTCGGTTCTCAGCATGTTAAGCAATCCATTAAAGCCATTGTTTAAGGCTTGAATTGGTTCGCCATGCATCGACCCCGAAGTATCCAAAAGAAAATAAGCTAATAGTCTTCTATTCATGCCTAAAAAATGATTAAGGGTAGTTTTATCATAATTTAATAGTTGTTGTGGTTTATGCCTTCTCACTAGACAAAGGAAAGTCATCAGGAAATAAATTCATCATCTTTAGCAACTCGCTTGACTTAACTTCCCTCATATCAAATGTCTCTTTTGTAAGATCTTTTTGTTTAATTAAAAAATATTTATTCAGACCGATTAGTATTACCTTTCGTGGTTTTGGATTTCCCTTTTTGAGTTCACTAATTTGTATTTGATAATCACCTTCAGACTCACCGAACAAAAAGATTAAGAGGAAATATTGCTGATCGCCTCTTTGATCTTTTGTTGACGGTATTAAGTTTTTTTTTATTTTCCCGGATAGTAACTCTATTGCCCTTCCTAAATATCTTTTTTCTGTAGTTGGAAATATTCGGTGCAGTTTTACTTTATCTAATTCTTGTAAGCCAAGAATACATTTAGGAACTTTACTGCCAAATTCAATTAATGAGATCTGCAGAGCTTCAAGAAAAAAAGGATCGGATTTAGCTTCTTTGATTAATAAGTTTATAAAATCATTTACCTGTTGGATAGGCTGACCAATCGTAGATGAAGAATTATCTACTAAAATAAACAATGGCTGCCGTCTCATTACTGTATATGATTCATTAGTTTATTCCAACGTAAAGCCTCTGAAACACTATTGTTATTTGTTCTTAGACGCCACAAACGTTTAAAATTTATCCTATATGCATTGTTGCTTGTAACTACATAAAGAAATATTTGCTTGATGATTGCTTCTTGAGCTCCAAATAAATTATCTGAAGTAGCCGCACCAATTGCTGCACCACCTAAAGTTAGATTGGTATTTTTTCCACTAATTAATCTTCCTGTTAATGCTCCAACTAAGATTTTAGGTACTGAAATTGTTCGTTTTGTTTTTCCTTCAAATATTTCTACTTCACACTTTCTGATATGGGTGATGTAGTATAGATCTACAGTGCTTTTAAATATCCGGAAAAACGCAATTTTCTTTTGTGAGGAGTCAAAACATATTGCCCAAGCAAGATCTCCGCTTATATAAGTGTCGGTAACATTAAAATTTACTTTTAACAATTTATTACAAACCAATCTAGCAATCATCTTTTTCCCGAAGAAATAGAAGATAATTAAACTAACAATGAGCCCCCATATGAAGAATGATCCGTTCAATTTGAGTTTTTTTAGTTTAGCAGCGAAGCAAGATTTGCTGGGAATTCTTTTACTTTACTTTTCAACCTTAGCAGGAGATTTTTTTCTATGGAATCGATCTGACCATCACCTTTAATTTTGTTGTAAAGCCATTCTGCTTCGGATGCGTCAATTTCACCTGCCGAATTTCCATCTTCCAACAAATAACTTGAAATGGCTTTGATGAACAATGTTTCCCAGCTTGCATGATTACCCTTACCTGAAACTGCATTGTTCAATTCAAAAAGAAGCTCTGCTTCTTCACTATCAATTTTGCCATCAGCAAATAATACTGATTCTAGTTCTTTTACTTCTGTGGCATCAATTATTCCGTCGGCAAGTAATTCTGTTTTTAATTGTTGTAAACTTTTCATTTTTTTGCTGAATTTATTGTGAGATTTTATTTTTTACTGGATAGCCCTTTTAAGATTAAACTTAAAATTGAAGCACCGATTTTCCTTTCCATTCCTTGTTTGGTAGTGGGGATTCCTAGTCGGTGTGCAAAACGTTGCTTTAAACCTGTAATCCCTAATGCTCTTTTCCAAGAAAATGAAAAGCCGAAATTTCTCATATTACTTTTTGTTGAGGCTATTTCTTTTGTAAACCATTATAACCTTCATGAATTTGGCAGAGATATCCAGTGCCTTTACACTTAAGACATGATGCCCCATTCTGCTTGCCAGAACTACAACACTCTGGGCACTTGATTAAAGGGGTTTGACATTTAGTACAGTATTTATTGTCCATAATTAGTTATCTCTTATTTTACCCTCGCCATTACAGCGTTTACACTTTTCACCTTTTGAATCTGTTCCCTTGCCTCCGCAAGATTGACAGGTAATGATTTTTGGTTTTTCCGGCTGTGCCGGTGGTCTTTCAAATGGATTGCTCATGATCTTATTTTTTTATGTTTATACAATTATGTTTATCTCTGGTGGAGGAGGGGGTAGTTGATCAAGCCCAATAACTTCCTTCCCCCCGCTTTCAATTTTTTGGCTTCCTGTGCTAATGGATGCAGAGACCCATTTAAAAAAAGCTTTAATGGTTGCTGAATCAGCTGAATCAAGTTGCACAACTACCTCCGTAATTTGTTTTAGCACACTGGTATCGGCTGCTGAACCAGCCGCACATGCGACAGTGATACCAACTTTTCTTTTTTGAAATTCAGCAAGCCCACTTTGCCACTGATCAGTTGGAATGCCATCTGTCATAATAAATACAAGCGGTTTCCAATCTCCTTTTATTTGGGGAGTTGACTTTGTAACTTCTCTGTCAATACACTCTGCCATCAGTTTTAAACCTGCGCCTAATGACGTCCCCCCGTTTGCCGAAATAGTTTGCGCCTGAAACGAAGCCAAATCGGTGAGTGGTACGAGTTGTTGCGCACTGTCGTTAAAAGTGATGACACTTAAGTAAGCCGTTTCCAATGCGAAAGGGTCTTGTCGTAGGGTGGATACTAAAACCTGCATCCCATTTTTAACAGCTTCAATAGGTTCCCCACTCATAGAACCAGACGTATCTAACAATAGATATACGGGTAGTCTTTTCATATTTATAAATAGTTTTGTTGCACGGTTCTAATTGTATCTTCTAATTTTCTATCTTTAGTGGGCTCGCCTATGGCATTAAATTTCCATTCGTTATTTCTTTTGTAGAAAACCCCCATTACCATCGAAACATGCCCAGCAAAGCCGGCGCCTTTTGAAATATTGTAGGTTGCGAAAATTTCATTGACTATTGTTGGAGTACCTTCGTAAATTCTAATAGAAGCAAATGGTATAGTTCCGAAATCATGACCTCTAAAGCTGTTCAAAACAAAGGCGATATATTCAACAGTGGGATTCAGTTTTGAAAAATCCAACGTTATAATCTCGTTGTCTAAACCATCATCTCCATCCATATCTCCTGTTAAATCATCTCCGCTATGCTCAATGGAGCCATCATGTGATTCTAAGTTTCCGAAATAGACTACCTCGATAGTGTTTTTTGAACCGTCAAACAATGCGCAGCTCGCGTCTAAATCAACGGCTTCTTTAGAAGTGCCGCTAAACCATCCAGATTTCTCAATAGCTCCCCAGTTTACACCAACACAGATATTTTTGAGCTTAGAACCATCTTCTTTTTGCAGATTTATTCTCTGACCTTTTTGTAAGTTAATTGCCATGATATCTTAACTATATTTGTTTACATAATCTTGCAATCCACCCTTCATTCCAGCTCCTACAGCTTCAAACTTCCACTCGCCATCTCGTTTATAAATCCTGCCAAATTCCACAGCTGTTTCAATAGAAAAATCTTCATCCAATTCATATTTTAATAATTCTTCATTAGAAGTAGTATTAAATATTCTGATAAAAGAGTTGCGCAATTGCCCGAAATTTTGATTTCTTAAACTGGCATCATGAATGGTTACTACAATACAAATTTCACTTGCGTTACTTTCCATTTTTGATAAATCCACAATTATTTGTTCGTCGTCTCCATCTCCATCCCCTGTTAAATTGTCTCCAGTATGCTCTACTGCACCATTCGGGCTTTTTAAATTATTGTAGAAGATAAAGTGCTGATCAGATAGTATTTTTTTGTTTTCACCTAAGATGAATACTGAAGCATCTAAATCGAAATCAGTTCCCGTAGAAGAACTATTGGTATCCCAGCCTAAACCAATAGTAAATTTGGGAGCATTGATGTTTTCTCTTTGCCCTTTTTGTAAGTTGATTGACATGATTTTGTATGATTTAATTTTATATTATTTTAAAACCTATTTAGCACCACTAGTCCACTTCATCCCCCAATTGTACATTTTGTCACATTCCTCATGAGAATCATGAAATGTAATCAGCTTTTTTACTCCAATTGAATTGGCTGTAATGAGTATTTCCGCAATTGCACAAAATTTATAATGGCTAGCTTGATTTCCCATTTCTACTTCTATATCAGGATTGCCAGACACCTTTACCGTAACAACAGCATTTGTCTCTTGCCATTTCGCAACACCTTCATATATGAAGCAATAAATAATCATTCGTTTTAAAGAGGATAAGCCTTTTGGATTGACCAAAATATTTTCTCCAGATCCAACTCTGGAGCCTTTATCGTCTCCACTGTGCCAAATCCAAGGTGTGTTAGTATATCTACCTTGTTTTGTTAGCCTATCTTTTGACCCTCCTTGTCCGTGAGAAAACTGTAAACCATCAATTACTGTTTTTTCGCCATTTTCTAACTCATAAAAACAGCCTAGATCGAGATCAATGTCTTTGTTAAATAAGCCAGAAAACAACCTCTTCTTATTGCCCTTTGACCAATTAAGATTGATGATAATTTCGTTGGTAATCGGAGTTTCCCTTTTTGAAAGATCAATGAAATGCGTGTCTCCAACTTTCTCGAGAGTGACTTTTTGTAAATTAATTGCCATAACGTTTTATTTTATGATTTGACCATTGTAATATTTTGACAAGAAGAAAGCTAAGTCTTCTTTATATCCTATACCTGACGCTTCAAACTTCCACTGCTCATTTCGTTTGTAAAGACGCCCAAATTCTACAGCAGTTTCTATTGAAAAATCTTCTCCCAATTCATATTTTGCTACTTCTTGACTTGAATAATCATCTACAATTCTGATATAGGAATTACGCACTTGCCCATAGTTTTGCCTTCGGATAATTGCATCATGAATGGTTACAACGAAAAGAATTTCATTGACGCGAGCATCTACTTGTGATAGGTCTATCTTAATACTCTCATCATCTCCGCCAACACTATTACCCCCTGTTGGGTCGTCTCCTGTATGAATCAGTCCATACTTTCCATCCTTACAATTTAAACAAGGGTTATCTCTACCATGCCCATTTCCACAATAATTATTATAAAAAATGAAATGGTTCTCGGAAACAAGTTTTCTATTTGAATCAAGCATTATTGCTGAGGCATCTAAATCGAAATCATGCCCTGTACCTTCATTAGGATCCCAACCAAGCCCTACCGTAATATGGGATAAACCGATTTCAATTTTCTGACCTTTTTGTAGATTGATTGGCATATGCTGGATTATCTTATTATTCGTGAATAAATTTTCCTTACATTCTTCATAATGTAACTGCTTAAGCCACCTCCTGCACTTGTATTGGTACATTCATATATATGACTACCAATCTCATAACCAAACACTCCTGAATCTCCCCCTCTGTTAGCATATCTTTCCATATCTTAATTGATTTGTTATTTCAAAAATATACAGATACTAAATCCTTTATTTACGGGAAACCGTAAAGCAACAAAGTATTCTTAAAAAAATAAATGGAATTTATTCTTGGGGCTAGTTATTGATAAACAGACCGTTAATATGGATCAGTTACTACAGTTCAGATCAGTTTAATATCTTTACAATAAGCAATCAGCTGCTCGTTTTTGGTAAACTCTAGCATTTGTTTAATTGCCTTAAGTCGTTTTTCGACACTGCTTAAGCTATAGGTAATATCTTTCAGTAGCAGACATGCAGGAATTTCTTTTTGTGATTTGCCTTCAGCAAGTAGGGTAATGATCGCTACATCTATTGTTGTAAAATCATAATCTTTCTCTTCATTTGTTCGTTTTAAATTCGGAGACAAGTATTTCTTATCTTTAGCAATGGCTTCGATGGCTAATTTCAAATCTTGAGTATCTCTACGTGCCTTAGGCACATAAGCATCTATAGCTAGAGCCTTCATTAGAGCATTAGCCACACTTATCCGTCTTTCGATAGAGAATACCAAGATCTTTAGCTCAGGCTGAATTTCCTTAGCGGCTTTGATCAATCCCTGACCCGTAGTTATTTGTTGTCCAGGTACATCTTCTTCAAATGATAGGTCGGTAATAAGCAGATCATAGGGTTGCTGATCTCGAAGGGCTTTTTTAATTCGAGTTAATGCATCATCACAATAAAACACATAATTTTTATTATCGTGAGCTATTCCAAGATCCTCTAATGTTTTTCTGACTGAAATATTTATGCTCTCATGGTCTTCAGCAATTAGTACTTTTTGAAACATATAGTCTTAATTAAGAAACTGGAAAAGAAATATGAATTTCTAATCCTTTTTCGTTTTGTTGATCAAAAGTAATTGTGCCAAATATATTTTTTATACGGTTTCCCGTACTACTCAATCCATTTTTAAATATGGTCTGTTTAGGTATGCCAATACCATTATCAGCATAATAAATATGGATTTGTTTAGCTTTTTTTTCAAATTTTACGACTACATGGTTGGCTTTACTGTGCTTGTCCATGTTAATCATTAGCTCTTGTAAAATATATTCTATTTCATGTTTTGTTGTTTCATTGGTATTTCGCCATAATGTTTTTGTATTACCTGTAAGTTCAATTTCTATATTGGCAGATGCAAAAGAATTGATCATACCTGCTATTTTTTCGGAAAAGCTGGGCTGGGTGAGCTTAGGTATTTCATAAGAAATATCTCGAGATTTTTCATACATTTCTTCTAATTTGTCCAAAACATGTTCTCGATCTAAATTTTCAGCATTTTCAATTTGTGCCATTACTCTATACAACCCATTTGCTACAACATCATGCACTTTTTTCGATGTTCTTAATTGACTCTCACGAATGGTATTTCTGGAAGCTAATTCTAACCTTTGCTTTCTTCTTTTATACAAAACTATGCTAACTATTATTACAAAACATGCCAAGGATAAACCACTAATTAACAATGTTTTTTGCTTGATGATTTGGTATTTTTTTTCAGTATTGTCTTTTTGGAGAACAAGGTTATCCGCTTTGCTTTTCTCGGAGTCATAACGGATTAGAGCGAATTGATTCTTAGCAGAGGTGCGAGCAGTTTGTAAGCTATCATTTAGCTTTTCATAGATTACAAAATAGTTTTTAGATTCTTTCGAAGGGCTGAGTTTAACTAATTTGTATAACGCTTCTAATTGATCGTCTGCACTATAATTTCCCTTTGCAACTTGATACATTTTAAGAGCATAAACTTTAGCTAAACTTTGGTTTTTCTTTGAATAAAAATCTGCAAGTCGTGCGTAACAATAATTGAGACCTTCTTGATCGTTTTCTCGCTCACGAATCCTCATGGATTTTAGCAACTCCGATACGGGATTATAATTAGGGTTTTGAAGCCATTTAGCAAAAGAAACATTTGCTAATGCTCTAGCATATAATTGCGGGTTATTAACTGTACCATTTAAAATATCATTATAAATTTTTATTGCTTTGGTATATTGACCTAATTCTTCATAAACCTTGGCCACATTGTTTAAACATATAAATTTGCTTAAAGGGTTATCAACAAATTTAATCACTTCATCATAAAATTTTAATGCATTTTCATAATCCTTAAGATGATAGCTTGCAAGCCCAAGATTATTAAAATTAGAACAGATGTAGGCAATTTGATTCTTTTCAGCTTCTTTAAAACAAGAAATAGCACTTAATGAAATTTCTTGTCCACCAAAATAATCTCCGTTATTTGTTGCAAAAATACCCATGTTAACTAAGCATTTCCCTGCGCTTAGGCTATCTTTCCGTAATAAAAAAATGTCTTTTGCCTTATTAAAATAGGCAAATGAACTATCAATATTGCCACTATCCCTATAAGCAAGTGCTTTTTCATAAAATGGATTTTTTTCTATTACATTATTTTGGGACGATTTATTTATACAAGTACTTAAAAGTAAAATGGAAAATAATAAAGATGAGAGGCGTTTCAAAATTTTCAGTTTTCCTCTAATATAAAGAATATTTATTATCTCTTATGTTAAAAATTATCTGAAGATTTAATTATAAAAATAAGGGGGCTGTTAATCGCCCCTTTATTTTATAAACTATGGAGTTGGGGGTGGAGGTATTTGGCCAGTGCCACCTCCAGTGCCCGTGCCGGTACCTGGGCCATTAATACCATCATCTCCGGGCGGAATGCTATCGGTTTCTGATGTATTATCCTGAACAATAGGCACATTAAACTTTACATAAACAGTTCCATTGCCTCTTTTAGCTGTTTGATTAATGGGAGCTAATAAACCCATCAGGATTGCAATAAAAATTGGAATATACATGATGCAAAAATTTAGAATTAAGAAATACTTGTGTAGGTTCCCTCGCGCCATGCGAAGGATTGCTACGGTGTAAATCAGAAGGCCTTCTGAATTTTTGGGAAGTGAGAGTTTCAATCGCGGAAGCTTATAACTGCTTCCCAAACCGGTTACTTACTACCGCGATATTCACTCGTTATGAACTCAACTTATGCAATTGTCTCGACAGCTAATCGATTGTACTCGTTGATCTCGAAAGCAAATATGGCGAGACATATCAGACTTACTATCAAGGAATTCCTATGATTCTTTAGGAATTCCTTAGAAATCAGGAAAAGGGTTTTAGATTTTAGAAAATTCCTTATAGCTTTACTTAGTTAATTCTCTTAATATGTTCGATGATTTCAAAAAGGCAGTATTAAATTCCTACGCTGAGAAGAAAGTAAAAAATATACTTTCTGACAATTTGATAAATCCAACGCGAGTAAAGCTGAAAAATGAGTGTTTAGATATATTAAGAAATCGACATCTCAAAAAGGATGATCAAACAATCAAAGCTTTTTTTGACCCTCATAATAAATTTATTACGCACCAAGAAAGCATTGATAAATTTGACCTAGATGGGTTTCAGGCACTAATTACATTCTTTAAAAGGAATATTAATATCCGAAAAGAGGAAAATATAAAATTATTAGCGTGGCTAATCGACTTTGAACCAAGACCTTATGAATTTAACAAAAAGTACAATATTCCAGAAAAAAAAGAAAGTGTTTCGAAAAACGAAAAGCCGATTGATGAGCCTATTCTTAATCTTCTAATTGCATCTGCTGTTTCTTGGAAAAAAATCGGCCTAACATCATTACTTTTAATATTAGCGGTCGTATTAGGTTTAACAAAATATAGTTCGGTAGATGACGAAACAGGAACTCCATCAACAAAAGATACTTTTCAAACTACAAATCCGTCCCCAACGTTATCAGCACCAAACGGTAAAAACAAAAGCAACAAAACTAATTCATTATCAACTGAGAAGAAACAGTGTATGTACTGGGCAGACGATCATTATGAACCTATTTCTTGTGATAAGTTACTTGGAGATACAGCTAAAGTTGCAATAGACCTACAAAAAGTTGCTCATTTTAAAAAAATCACCCAACCGGATACACTTACACGAAATTCGTTGGGAAAGGTTTGGTATGTGAAAATTGGAGGCACAATAGAATACTATACCTCAGATGGCTTTCATCCGATACATACGGATAGAAAACTGAAAAAACTAACAGACCATATGTTGAATAAATATATACCAAGTAAAAGGCCTTAGTTAAAATCTTTAAAAAGCACTTTATACCGTTGGCTCAGTAACTCAAGATACTTCTCTTTAAATTCTACAGACAAAAATGAGCTGAGAAGCCAGTCTTCGGCCAATGCTCTAAAACCATAGTATCTTTCGAATACCTTATTAATCTGCTTTGCATTAAGACCAAGATTTGCACCAAAACGCCTAAAATGTTCTGCCCCTAGCTTTCTTTTCTTCCCTTCTAAGGTTAACGCAAATTCTTCGTTATCTTCTGGATTTACGATAGCAACGTTTAAAAGATCGTAAGCTGGCGAAAATAACCACTTGCCCTCACTACTTATCATCGAGAAATTTTTGAGGTGCATATCACTGTTTCCCGTTAAATAACAAAATATGGCGAGTTCGAAAAAGTAAAGCTTATCGAAAATTATACGACTAGAATATAAGTCAATTGCCTTACCTACCCTTTCCATGGAGCCTTTATACTTATCGAATGCCTCCAAAATTTGAAACATATCGATCATGTGTATTTTCTCTCCTTCTTCACTCCTATCGAAACGTTTGGTGATGTACGAAAGCTCACCAGATTTTAGTCGGATAAGGCTCGACTTCGCAGTCTTCATCCCGAATGCCTCAGCCATTCTCATGGTTACATGCTCGTTTTCAGGCATTTCTGCGAAAATTGGCGACGGCGGTTTTAAGATATAGTTGCCACCAAGCGCACCAACAACGGTTAACCTCCCTGCTTTACCATCTCCCAAAGTATTATTTACCATGGTTAACGACAGTTTTGGTTGTACTCCAGGTACGGCTATACTTCGTTCGATTACTTTTTTTGCAAGCTCGTCCATTTGTCCAAGCGAGTAATCGAATTCTGGCTGTTGCTTAGTACCAAAGAACGCTAAACTGCAATGCTCATGAAAGTCGCCATTGTGCTCCTTATAACAATATAAACACCTCCTAATCATCCTTATCAGTTATTGGCTTTACACTTACCGCACCGATGCAATTCTGACAACATGCTAAAAGCAATCCCATCCTGTCATTAGGGTTAATCTTCCAGTTCTTAGTGGCTATATCCAAAAGCCAACCCTCTGGTATTAACCCCTCAAAAAAAGGAAACAGTCTGTTTTCTCTATACATCCCTTCGGTAACCGGCATGGTAAAAGTAATGAACTGACTGGGATACACCTTTACATAGGCAGTGTCGTATTGAAAGGTATATATCCCATCGTCTGTTTCTACAAGTATTCCAGCGAATACATCACCATAAAATATCTCAGCCTTTCTCATTAATCAAAATCACTTTAAGAAACGTCACTACTTTCTATAGGCACAAGTACATGGCCAAACATAGCTAACACTTGATTTACACTTGAAAGATTTAAATTCTCTTTGCCCTGCTCAATTTTGCGGATCACAGTAAGTGCCACTCCTGCACGGTCGGCGAATTCTTCCTGAGTTAATTTTTCCTCTTTACGTTTATCTTTAATGAAGTTAGCGAGTGTTTTCATTATATGCATTTGCTCGTATTTTATTCAAATATAGCTTTTTATATGCAATTGGATATAAAAAATATAATTTAATAGAAACTATATGCAATTGCATATAATCAATCCTAGATCTCTCCTATTGTTGAGATGACGGTGAATCACCCATAAATCTCCTTCAACGCAGCATCCACATCAGTAAACTTAAACACATACCCCGCCTTAACAATTTTATCGGCAGCAGTATTCGTGCTCATCAATACCAAAATGCACCGTTCGCCTAAAATAGTTTTCAAAAGAAATTTCGGCACATTAATGGGCCATACTGGGCGCCCTAAATGCCAGGCTATGCGCTTCACCACTAACTTATTACTAGATGGATACGGTGCAGCCCCATTATAAGCACCAACCATAGCCTCATCTTCTACTGCTTTCGTAAAAATACCCACAATATCATCGATATGAATCCATGGCATCCATTGTTTACCACTCCCTAATGGAGCACCTACAAAAAACTTAATCGGCTTTGCCATAGCCACTAAGGCGCCATTCTCTTTACTTAAAATTATGCCGATCCTAACCTTAACTACTCGAATGCCCATCGCCATTCCTTCATCTGCAGCTGCTTCCCACAGCAGGCAACAGTTAGACAAAAACCCCTTTCCTGGGTCGCTATCTTCCCACAAAAATTCATCACGTCTATCGCCATAATAACCAACTGCCGAGGCCGAAATAAACGTGGTAACGGCAGCTCTGCATTCTCGAATAGTTTTATATAGAAGTTCAGCAGATTTTACTCTACTATTAATAATTTGTGCTTTCCGCTTATCGGTCCATTTCTTATCTGCTATCCCTTCTCCAGCTAAATGAATTATGGTATCCACCCCCTCAAAAGCTGCAGTATCAATAATCTGTTTACGAACATCCCATGAGTAAACATTAACTCCGGCAATATCATTTTTCTTCCTAGATAAAACCGAAATACGATGACCCTGATTTAGCAAATTCGGTATGAGCGCTTTACCTACCAAACCCGTTGCGCCGGTAATAAGAATATTTTTTGACATGATTATAAGATTTATTCAGCGTTTAAAGATAAGCATCCAAACTGGCAACTCATAACCCTCAACAGGCAATCCCATTGTTGGCACATTGTAAAAAATAAGATGTCCTAGCCCTAAATCCCCACATTTTGTGCAAATTGCAAGCTATTATAAAATGGCTACGGATATGAGCAAAAGAATACTGGTTTGGTTTAGGAATGATCTTCGCTTGCACGATAATGAAATGCTAGTCGAAGCGATTGCCAAATCTGACTGTATTTTACCTGTTTATTTCTTCGATCCTCGCCAGTTTGAAACTACTGTTTACGGCACCTTAAAAACTGGGGTAATTAGAACAAGATTTCTTTTAGAAAACGTAGAATCATTGCGCCAATCGTTCAAGAAATTAGGTGGCGATTTGCTAATTTTAAGCGGTAAACCCGAAGATTTTCTTCCAGATTTGGTGAGCAAATACGAAATTAACGAAGTTTATCACCATCGCGAGGTAGCAAGCGAAGAAACAGCTATTTCTACTCAAGTAGAAGATTTGCTTTGGAAACAAAAAGTAAATTTAAAGCACTTTATTGGCCATACACTTTACAATAAAGAAGATCTTCCCTTCCCAATTCGGGATATTCCTGATGTTTTTACGCAATTTAAGAAAAAAACCGAGCGTGATGCTGTGGTAAAACCTTGTTTTTTAACACCTACCGAAATAAATTTTGTAGATGTTAACGATTGGGGAAGCCTGCCCGCATTAGCCGAACTTCTACCCTTTGAAATTGTTGATGCTTTTACCACCAATCCTATTTTTAAAGGGGGCGAAGCCGAAGCTATTATCCACCTACACGAATTTTTGCATGCTGGCGAAGATATTGCGAATGCCAATGCAATGGTAAAAAAAAATAAAGTGGTGGCCAATCTTTCCGCATGGTTGGCAGTTGGAAGCTTATCGCCCCGCAAAGTCTATTGGAAATTAAAGGAAGCCGAAGCTAATTATGGACTGAAACCTTATTTCGGACAAATTATATTGGGTCTTTTATGGAGAGATTATTTCCGCTTTATGTTTAAAAAATATAGAAATACGTTTTTTAAACAAGAGGGTTTTAAACAAGAAGTACAACTCAAACCGATAGAAGATAACGCTGCTTTAAAGCGTTGGCAAACGGCATGTACAGGGCATACGTTAATTGATTCGATAATGAACGAATTAAACACAACCGGTTATATCAATAACATTTCGAGATTGCTAGTAGCATCTTACTTAGTTGATGAACTTAAGGTAAACTGGGTAATGGGCGCCTCTTATTTTGAAGAGAAATTAATCGATTATTGCCCAGCAAGTAATTGGGGCAATTGGGCCAACGTGGCAGGTGTAGGCAACGACCAGCGCTTAAGCAGTAGTTTTAGTTTTGAAAAACAACTTAAAGCAATTGATCCAAAGGGGATATATACTCAGGTTTTATAGGCAACGATTTCATTTGCTAATAAGCAAATTTACGAATTAGTTAATTAGCTAATTAATTATAAACTTTATTGCCGTTTCTTGTGGTAAAATCCTAATTTTGCATTACTTATCGTAAAAATACACAAATGGATAACTTATCTTATCTCAACGGCGCCAATGCCGAATATATAGAATCATTATACCAAAGCTATAGAGAAGACCGAAATTCAGTAGAATTTGGATGGCAGAAATTTTTTGAAGGCTTCGATTTTGGAAGAGGATCTGATGCTGCAAACGTAATTAACGAAACTCCAGAGCACTTTTTAAAAGAAATAAACGTACTTAACTTAATAAACGGCTATCGCCAAAGAGGGCACTTGTTTACCAAAACAAATCCCGTTAGAGAAAGACGTAAACATTTACCCACGCTAGTAATCGAAAATTTTGGCTTAGCACAGGCCGACTTAAACACCGTATTTAATTCGAGTATAGAATTAGGAATTGGCCCGGCCAAGTTGGCCGACATTGTTGCTTTCTTAGAGCAAACCTATTGCGGCCCAATCGGCGTGGAATATAAATATGTTCGTACCCCAGAGATTTTAAAGTGGTTAGAATCTAAAATGGAAAGTGAGCGCAATACGCCAAAACTTTCTATCGACGAGAAAAAGCGCATACTTAGTAAATTAAATGAAGCCGTTAGTTTCGAAAGTTTCTTAGGCACTAAATTTTTAGGCCAAAAACGATTTTCGCTAGAAGGTGCCGAAACGGTAATTCCAGCTTTAGATTCTGTAATCGAAAAAGGCGCTGAATTGGGTATCGAAGAGTTTGTAATTGGTATGGCGCATCGTGGTCGTTTAAATGTACTCGCCAACATTATGCAAAAAACCTATAAAGATATTTTTGCGGAGTTCGAAGGCAAAGGTTATAGTGTCGATTCTCCTTTTGGTGGTGATGTTAAATATCACTTAGGCTATTCTACCGATGTAACGACCAATGCAGGCAAAAGCGTTCACTTAAGCTTGTGCCCTAATCCATCGCACCTTGAAACGGTAAACGGTGTAGTAGAAGGCATGTCGCGTTCTAAAATCGATTTTAAATATGGCGGCGATAATAGTCGCCTAGCACCAATACTAATACACGGTGATGCTTCTGTAGCTGGCCAAGGTATTGTTTACGAAGTTATTCAGATGGCAAGCCTCGAAGGCTATAAAACAGGGGGTACTATTCACCTTGTAATTAACAATCAGATTGGTTTTACTACAAATTATAAAGATGCGCGTTCGAGTACCTACTGTACTGATATTGCTAAAGTAACCCTATCGCCTGTTTTCCATGTAAATGGCGATGACGTAGAGGCCCTAGTTTACGCAATTAATTTAGCGATGGAATACCGTCAGAAATACAAAAACGATGTATTTATAGATATTTTATGCTACCGTAGGTTTGGCCATAACGAAGCCGATGAACCTAAGTTTACCCAACCGTTATTGTACAAAGCAATAGAGAAACATGCCAATCCACGTGATATTTATATCGAAAAACTAACCAAAACTGGTGAATTAGAAGCTGGCTTAGCGAAAGAAATGGAAAAAGAGTTTAAAGGCTTGTTACAACAGCGTTTAAACGAGGCAAAAGAAATTACATCAACGTATAGTGATGTTAAATTTGGAGGGGCATGGGCCGATATGCGCCTAGCAACAGCTAAGGATTTCGATGAATCGCCAGATACATCGGTTAAAAAAACAACTTTATTAGAAGTTGCAAAACGAATTTCTACGTTACCTGCAGATAAAAAGTTCTTCAAAAAAATTGAGAAATTATTTGATGAGCGTAATAAAATGGCAACTACAACCCATGTATTCGATTGGGCCATGGGCGAACAATTAGCCTACGGTACTTTATTGGCCGAAGGGAAGCGTGTTCGTTTAAGCGGGCAAGATGTGAAACGTGGAACGTTCTCTCATCGTCATGCAGTATTAACCTTAGAAGATTCGGAAGAAGAATACACCCCACTAGCTAATATTTCGGAACAGCAAGCGCAATTTGATATTTACAATTCGCACTTATCTGAATATGGCGTTTTAGGTTTCGAATACGGCTATGCAATGGCCAATCCGAATGCCTTAACCATTTGGGAAGCACAATTTGGCGATTTCTTTAACGGGGCTCAAATAGTGGTAGACCAGTATGTGGCAAGTGCCGAAACAAAATGGCAAAGAGAAAATGGTTTGGTAATGTTATTGCCCCATGGTTATGAAGGTCAAGGCCCAGAACATTCATCAGCACGTATTGAGCGCTTTATGGAGCTTTGCGCCGACTATAACATGCAAATAACCAATTGCACCACGCCGGCAAACTTCTTCCATGCCTTACGCCGTCAGTTTAAACGCGATTTCCGCAAGCCATTAGTGGTATTTAGCCCGAAGAGCTTATTACGTCATCCACTTTGTGTTAGTCCGCTCCTCGATTTTACTGATGGTAAATTTAAGGAAGTAATAGACGATGCGAACGTAAAACCAACTCATGTAAAACGCGTGGTTTTCTGTAGCGGAAAAATATATTACGATTTATTAGAAACACAGAAAACAAACGAAAAAGGAGATGTAGCTTTGGTGCGTGTAGAACAGTTGTATCCAACCCCTGTAGCGCAAATGGAAGCCGTTTATGGCCGTTACAAAAACGCAAAAGATGCAGTGTGGGTGCAAGAAGAACCTGAGAATATGGGTGCTTGGCCGTACTTATTACGCAAATTAAGAAAAACATCATTTAGCCAAATGGATGTCATTTCGAGAGACGAAAGCAGCAGTACAGCAACTGGCTACGCAAAACTACATGCAAACCAACAGGCAAGTATTATTGCAAAAACCTTTGACGTTCCGGTAACGGAGAAAGTGAAGGCCATAGTCGCAAAAGCGAGTAAAAAATTAGTAAATATAGATTAGCAAGCCTAAAAAAATATAACAGTTACAATCATGAGTTTAGAAATAAAAGTTCCGCCAGTTGGCGAATCGATTACAGAGGTAGTTTTATCTCGTTGGGTTAAAAACGATGGCGATTTTGTTGAAATGGATGAAATCATTGCTGAACTAGAATCAGACAAAGCAACCTTCGAACTTACCGCAGAAAAAGCTGGAACTTTAAAAACTGTTGCTGGCGAAGGGGATACTTTAGCTATTGGTGCCGTAGTGTGTACCATTGAAGAAGGAGCAGGAAGTAGTCCGAAGACGGAAGCCTCAAGTGCAAAATCTGATTCATCCGCACCTGCTGCAGTTGCCGAGACTTCTAAGACTCCAGACTCAGCAGAACTGTCTACTAAAGAATCTTATGCAACTGGAACTCCATCGCCTTCGGCGGCTAAAATTTTAGCCGAAAAAGGTGTCGATTCAGGTGCTGTAAAAGGTACAGGTGTTGATGGAAGAATTACGAAAGAGGATGCGTTAAAGTCGGAAAGTCCGAAGGCGGGAAGTCCGAAATTCGAGGCATCTAAAACATCGCCTGCACCGGTCGCTACTCAAGGCTCTAGAAATGAGCGCCGAGAAAAAATGTCGCCATTGCGTAAAACTGTTGCTAAACGTTTAGTAACGGTTAAAAATGAAACGGCTATGTTAACTACGTTTAACGAAGTAAACATGAAGCCAATTATGGATTTAAGGGCCAAATATAAAGACCAATTTAAAGAGAAACATGGTGTAGGCTTAGGCTTTATGAGTTTCTTTACTAAAGCGGTTTGTGAAGCAGCCAAAGATTTCCCTGCAGTAAATGCACGTATAGACGGCGAAGAAATTGTATACAACGATTTTGTAGACGTTTCTATTGCCGTTTCGGCACCAAAAGGATTGGTTGTACCAATTATCAGAAATGCAGATAGCATGAGCTTGGCACAAATCGAAAAAACGGTAATCGAATTGGCTACTAAAGCTAGAGATAGCAAATTAACCATCGAAGAAATGACGGGCGGCACCTTTACCATCACCAATGGTGGGGTATTTGGTTCAATGATGTCTACTCCTATCATTAATGCACCTCAATCGGCTATTTTAGGGATGCACAATATCATTGAGCGCCCAATTGCCGAAAACAAAGAAGTAGTTATTCGTCCGATGATGTACATTGCTTTATCGTACGACCATCGTATCATCGACGGGCGCGAATCGGTAGGCTTCTTAGTTCGTGTAAAACAACTGTTAGAAGATCCGGCTAGATTGTTATTAGGCGTTTAAGCTAATTACAACGATGCAAAAAACACCTCGCAGGTTCGGAACCTGCGAGGTGTTTTTTTAAAGAAAATTGGCAATCTGTTCGTATAGCTTTCGCTTATCACTAGGCCTAAGCGCATCGGCTACCGCAAGCTTGCCATCTTTTAGAATTAAGTACCGAGGAATAGCATATCCCTTTCCTTCCCAAAGCCTGTTTATCAAATCTTTTTGCAATAATTCATTGGTTCTAATATGATTTCCTGCTAGCTTGTAGTATTTAATCATGTCTTTCCATTGTTGTTCCACTTCGGGTTTATCCATCGAAATATATAGCATTTCGGCATTTTTGCTTTTCAAGAATTTATCCAGTTCTTCTCCGTATTCAAACTCAGCTTTACATGGCCCACACCAGGTTGCCCATATATCAACAAAAACAGTTTTACCTTTAAACAATGCGGCTAGTTCATCTAATGAATTGATATGGCTATAATCGGTCATTAGCTTTTGTTCTGGTGTAAAATCCTTTTTAACCACTTCATGATATTTTATAATCTTATCGTACATGGGAAACAAATAAGACGCATATCCACTTTGGGGATACGTTTTTATAAACTGTTGATAAAGCTCCGTTAATACTAATTGATATTTATTCTGAAACATTTCGTTATAAAGAAAATTTGCAAGCATATACTCTTTCATTTTACCATTAAACTGTTGTGTAAAATTGGTATAAGACTCTTTCAAATATGCTGTCTCATTAGCTATTTTAACCTCTATATACGTGCCCTTTAACCTTGCCTCATAATACTTCTTATAGGTGCTTGCGTAGTATTGTGCGTAGTCATAAAACTCAGCAGTACTGGCTAAATTCATGTTTTCAATGGGGTGTTCTTGATATACTTTTGTCCAAAGTGCTGCAAATTCATCCTTTATTCTGAATGTTTTAGCACGAATTGCATCGAGATAAAGCTCGGTAGGGATGTGCGCCAACATAGCCGTGTAATACTGATCAATGTCGTTTTTAACATATTGATAAAATGTAGGCGTAATTTTCTGTGCAGATAAAAGAGCTTGATAAGGCTTAAGTGCTTTTACATGATTCGAATCCATTTTTGCAGTTATTCCAGCTACGGTGCTATCGGCCCTATAATAAGCCATGGCATTCGATTGGTAGAAAGCTCTAGATTTTGCATTAATGAGCACTAAACCTTCGCTGTTTTTGCCACTAACGACAACTTGCTCTGGTGCTTTTTTTGTTAGATTGATTGTTATATCGCTTATACCTGGCTCAATATAAAATTTAAAATAATTCCCATCATTAGCAATCTGAACAAATCCAATTTTATTAACATTAAAGTTCAAAGTGAGCTTATCTGTTTCGTCTAGCGTTTTCTCTACTTTATTGCCCCAAAATTTCTCTCCATTTTTTATGGGAAGCACTACCATCACTTTCTTTTCGGTAGCACCAATTAGGTTAAGATTAACAATTGCATTTTGAGCATACACAAATGTAGAACAGACAGCTATTAAGGCCGTTAAGAAATAGAATTTCATAGGTATAGAGTTTTAGCTATCCTAATGACGCAAAATAATTTTAATGTTGCATTACCAACCAATGGCCTTATCATCGCCTCTTGGGTCGGCACCACCTTGATAATAGCCCCATTTTGTTCGTAAGATGGCATCTACCCTACCAATAGCACCACGAGGAACAATTTTGTAGCCTTTGGCTTTTAATTTCTCAATTGTTAAACTGTCTAAGGCCTTCGGTTCTATGTCTACTTGATCTGGCAGCCATTGGTGATGGAATTTCTTTGAGTTCACTGCCGTTTGCATAGATTGATTAAAATCTACAACATTTACAATCGTTTGAAATACCGAGGTTATAATAGTAGATCCGCCTGGTGTACCTACAACCATAAACAAGTCGCCATCTTTTGCTAAAATTGCAGGAGTCATCGAACTTAACATGCGTTTTTGCGGAGCAATGGAATTCGCTTCGCCACCAACCAAACCATACATATTAGGTGCGCCAGGTTTTACTGAAAAATCGTCCATTTCATTGTTCAATAAGAAGCCAGCCCCTTTTACCACTACACCGGCCCCATAAGAGCCATTTAACGTTGTTGTGATAGCCACTGCATTTCCATCTCTATCTACAATCGAAAAGTGAGTGGTTTCTTCGTGCTCAGCAGGGGCAATTTCTCCGGCCTTAATCTCCGCACTCGTACTTGCCTTTTGCCAATTAAAAGTCGACATACGTTCTTTTATATAACCACTTTCTACTAGTTTTTGCTTTGGTACAGGATAAAAGTCTGGATCGCCCAAATGCGCCGCACGATCGGCATATACTCTTCGTTCGGCTTCAATCATCACTTGAACCGTAGAATCAGTATTGAAGCCCCATTTTGATAATGGATAAGCTTCTACCGATTTAAGCAATTGCACCAAGGCAATACCCCCACTAGAAGGAGGTGGCATGGTAATAATATCGTAACCTCTATAGGTTCCAACTATTGGTTCACGCCAAACTGCCTTATAATCTCTTAAATCTTGCTTAGTGATGATGCCATTGCCACGGTTCATTTCAGCTACAATCGAATCGGCAACTGCCCCCTCGTAAAATCCATTTCTGCCCTTTTCTTTTATTAGCTTTAAGGTGTTTGCTAGTTCTTTTTGTACCAATATGTCGCCTTCAGACCAAACGGTCTCTTTTAATAAAGCCGTACCTAGCGGATTTAATTTCTTTAACCTAGCTTTCATACCGTTTAATTCTCGGGCCTGCCTGGCTGTAATCTTAAATCCATCTGCTGCTAGAACTTGCGCAGGAGCAACTAAATCTTCCCATTTTAATCGTCCATATTTTTGATGAGCTTCTGCCATCCCCGCAACCGAACCTGGAACACCTGAGGCCAGCTGGCCATATAAACTTTTATCAACAATTGGGTTTCCTGCTGCATCTAAATACATATCACGGCTTGCACTACCCGCTGCTTTTTCTCTAAAATCGAGCGTATTGGTTTCGCCTTTGGCTGAACGATAAACCATAAAGCCTCCGCCTCCAATATTTCCCGCGTTTGGATAAACCACGGCTAATGCAAATTGTACAGCTACAGCGGCGTCTACCGCATTACCACCCTTTTTTAAAATATCTACCCCAACTTGTGATGCGATTTCGCTAGCCGATACCACCATTCCCTTTTTAAATTCGCCACTGTTATTTTTACCTAGCTGACCACTTACACAGCCTAAAATTACGCTGGCAGCTACCAATGCCAGGATGAAGTAAGCAAGATTAACCCTTATAGTTTTCTGCATCTTTATATATTTTTTCGATAACGTTACTGTTCTTTTCTAAAATTACTTTGCGTTTAAAACTTAATTTGGGAGTTAATTCTCCCCCATCAATACTAAACTCCTTCGGTAATAAGGCAAAACGTTTTACTTGTTCCCATTTGCCAAATTCAGCACCTAATATAGCAATAATGCGATTATATTTATCGAGTACTTGAGCATTACTAATCATTTCTTCATTAGTGGTGTAAGGTATTCCTTTTTTAGCACACCATATTTTTAATGCTGCGAAAGTGGGAACAATCAGAGCTGCTGGGAACTTCCTATTTTCTCCAAGCACCATAATTTGTTCAATTAAAGGGGACTCCTTGTATCGATTTTCTAACATTTGAGGAGCGATGTATTTACCGCCTGCCGTTTTAAAGATTTCCTTTTTTCGATCGGTAATTTTTAGGAACCTCCCTTTTAAAATCTCCCCAATATCTCCCGTATGAAACCATCCGTCTTTATCGATACTTTCGGCGGTTAAATCATCTCTTAAATAATATCCTTTCATGATGTGATGACCTCGGGTTAAGATCTCTCCATCTTCTGCAATTTTAATTTCCACTCCTTCTATAACCGTACCTACCGTACCAAACATGGTATCACCAAAATGGTTAACGGTAATTACTGGAGAGGTTTCTGTGAGGCCATAGCCTTCGAAAACTGGCATTCCCGCAGCCCAAAAAATACGGGCTAAACGTGGATTTAAGGCTGCACCTCCAGAAGCCAATACTACAATATTTCCCCCAAGGGCTTCTTGCCATTTTTTAAATACCAATTTACGTGCTATGGCAAGTTTAAAAGTATACCACCAGCTGTTTTTAAAATCATAATTTTCGGCCAAAGCGAGCGACCAAAAGAAAATACCTCTTTTAATGCCTTTTAGGTCTTTGCCTTTTTCCATGATCTTATCATAAACCTTTTCCAATAATCGAGGTACGGTAGAGAATGAATTGGGTTTTACTTCCTGTATATCGGCCACAATAGTATCCATGCTTTCTGCATAATAAACACCTACACCAGCATAGGCATAGAGATACGAAATCATCCGCTCAAAAATATGTGAGAGCGGTAAAAAGCTGAGCGCGGTTTTCACCTCAGCAGGGAAAATAATAGCCGATTTCTCGAAATTTAAAATAAGATTAGTGTGGGTAAGCATCACCCCCTTTGGTGTGCCTGTTGTACCAGATGTATAAATCAAGGTTAAAATGTCTTCTCCGGTTACCTGGCTTCTGTATTCTTCCAAATCTACATTTGTTTCCTTTCCTTTGGCAACCAATTCTTCCCAATGCTTTGCTCCATCAACCTTGTTAAGGGTGTAAATAAGTACAGGATGCGCCAAAGTTTTATTTACGGCAGTTAGTTTTTGAAATAAGGCGTCGTCATTTACAAAAACAAGGGTGATTTCCGCATTTTCGATAATGAATTTAATATCATGCTCGGCTAAAGTAGGATACAAAGGAATTTGATAGGCTCCCAATTGCATAATTGCGTAGTCGCAAATATTCCACTCTGGTCGGTTAGGCGACATAACCGCTACCCTCGAGCCCTTTTTAACGCCCAAAGTGGTTAAGCCTTTACTTAACTGATTGGTGATATCGCAAAACGATTGCGTACTGTACTTCTTCCATGTTCCATTTATTTTGCCACTTATAAATTCTTCTTTAGGGAAATTCTCCAAATTATGTTGCAGCAGATCGAATACTCGGGTAATGGGTTTCATACAGACCTTGGTTGTTTCTCAAATCTAATAAATAATCTTTTCTGCAACAACCGTTTTTAAAATTATTTATGCATGCATAGTATTATTCAAATTCTTTATCTCCCACTTTCACCATCTTTAAAGTTTTACAAAGTTGAGATACTTAGATTTACCATTGGTTTTTAGGAAAAGTTACTTTCATTTCATTCATTTTTTGAATAATAAATTGGCATAGATGTTGATAAGCTGATATAAAAAATAATATTATGAAGAAATTAATTTTTACTCTACTCACAGGAATTTCCCTTTTAACGCTGAGCACTACAAATGCGAATGCTCAAGATTACAAAAATGCTATTGGTGGTCGTTTTGGCTCGGCCAATGGAATTAGTTTCAAAACAGGCTTAAGCAAAGGCGCCATGCTCGAATTAATTTTAAACTTCAGAAATGATAAAGACAACGTAGATTATTTCAATCTAACAGGCTTATATGAAGTGTATAAACCAATAAATGGCGCTCAAGGATTAAACTTTTACTATGGTGCTGGCGCTACCATTGGTTCGTACAAAGCTAAAAATTTTGACGGTGAGGCTTACTTATCTGCAAATGGTGTTTTAGGGCTAGACTACAAATTTAATGACGTACCCTTTAATCTTTCAGTAGATTGGATACCTGCATTACGACTTACACAAAACACAGGATTTTACAGTGGCGATGTAGGCTTAGGTATACGCTATACCTTTTAAAAAAAATGGCATCCCCCGACGTTGTCAGGGGATTCCATTTTTTAATTTACCCCCATCCACTTTTTACGCACTGCCAATTGCAAAGGCGTAGCATCTTCTTTAATGGTAGTTTTATACCTAACTGCATTATTATTTCCTAAAGTAACGGCTAAGTTTTGCTTTAAGCCATCGCGGATAATGCTTACCTTCACCACATCACCAACATTTTTATTGGCAATTTGAGGCATCCGGTCCAAGTTGGCTTCTGCTGGTACATCATCTATTGATACGATCTCATCATTAACATTAATTCCACCATTCCATGCTCCTGAACCTCTAACTATACTTGTAATAATTACTCTACCTCCAGTAGCTGCGGCCGAGAACCTACCACCAGCACTCGCTCCAAAAAATGGAATTTTCTTACCTTCATTTTCATTTACAACATCAATACCTGCGTAACCAAAGTACTTCGCAATTTCTATATCGTCTGTACCGGTAACGTATTTAGCCCAGAAGTTAGTAAAGCTAATCCCGCTTATTTTCTCAACCATCGCTTTAAACTCTGCATCGGTATACCCTCTTTTTAGCGTTTTACATTGCAAATACATGGCTCTCATAACATCATCTAAGCTCTTAGCGCCTTTGGTCGCATTAATGATTTCTAAATCCATCAAATTACCAATTACTTGTCCTTTGCTGTAATAAGAGATAAAGGTATTGTTTGCATTTTCTGATGGGCGATACGCTGGATTAATCCAAGCATCAAAGCTTGATGCTGCTGCTGAATTTATTTTCGAACCTGGCGTATTCATTACCGAAGCGATGGCACCTGCATAACTATTTACAAATGCTGTTGCATCGATAAATCCTGCCCTAATCATAAATTTATTAGGATAATAAGAAGTAAAACCTTCTGCTATCCACAAATTGGTGGTATAGTTTTCATTATCGTAATCAAACGGTCCTAAGGCAATTGGGCGTAATCTTTTTACGTTCCATAGGTGATGATACTCATGGGCAACAAGACCTAAGAAGCCACTGTAACCTCGCGGTGTACTGTAAGCATTACGTGAAGCACCTAGAACAGTAGAATTTAAATGCTCTAAACCGCCTCCACCTTGTGCATAATTATGCACAATAAACGTATAATGCTTGTTCGGATTTTCGCCATAAATTGCGGTAGCCTGCTCAACAACCTTAGCCATATCTACCTTTAGCCTTTCCTTATCGTAATTGCCACCACCATACATCGCCACTTCGTGTTTAACACCAGCCGCCATAAATTCGAATACATCTTGTGTACCTACCTCTAGCGGACTATCATATAAAATATCGAAATCTGGAGCAGTATATGTAAATTCTTTTCCTGCAACTGGCTCTAATCCAGTACTTACTTTAGACCAATTGGTAAACGGAATAATTTTAACCGTACTTGGGGTTTTAATCATACCAGCGGGATACATGAATATATTGGCGGGCGACAAAAATGCATGACTTGCATCAATAAAGGCAGTACGCACAGAAATTTCGAATGCATATACACGGTAGTTAATTTTAACTGAACCTGCTTTTTTGTTGTACACACGCCAAGTGTTTTTAGTTACTTTTTCTGATTTAATCGCCTTTCCTCCGGCGGTAGCTGTAAAACCTTCAACACTTTTTGCAAATTCGCGTATCAAATATGAACCCGGGGTCCACACTGGCATTTTAACATCGATATAATTTTTTGTAGCAGTACCTGAAACATTCATTTCTACCTCTGCATAATGCGCTTGAGGCTCTTTAAAGCTTACTTCGAAGCCTATCTTTACTTGTGCTTGTGCCGACATGGTAAGGGTAAATAAAATGCCCAAGGCAAAAATTGATTTGATCATATTCATTTTTTTAACAATATATTACAAAAATATAATTTCTGTTTTTCTTTGATAATTAAATCCACTATAATGCTGTAACATACTTAGTACATCAATCGATAACAGAAACAATTAAATATTTTTGTGCGTTACCTAACTGTAATACACATTATGAAGAAAAGATATATCTTTTATATTATCCTAGCGCTCGGACTTGCCTATTTAGTTTATTATAGAATTTCTGAGAATAAAAAAATTGGTGGTGATGGCCCAAAAGGCGGTGGTAAAAATGCAAAGGGTGGTCTCTCAGCTCCTCCATTAGCTGTTGATGGCATTGTGGTTGCTGGAACTTCATTTTCTAATAATTTAGAGATTACAGGAAGCATAGAGGCTAACGAATCGGTAGTGCTTCGCAGCGAAGTTTCGGGCTTAGTAACGGCCATTAATTTTAAAGAGGGAAGCAACGTTACCAAAGGGGCTGTTCTAGTGAAAATTAACGACAACGATATACGGGCGCAACTACAAGATGCCTTAACTAAAGAAAATTTATCCGCCACGAGCGAAAACCGTGCAAAACAGTTATTAGCCAAAGGAGCAATTAGTGAAGAAGAATATGAAATTGCCCTAGCTAATTTAAAATCGTTAAAAGCCCAAGCACAAATTGTACGCGCTCAGCTAGCAAGAACAACATTAAGAGCTCCTTTTAGCGGAAAAATTGGTCTGCGTTCTATTTCAGTAGGTGAATACCTTACGCCTGCTATGGCAATTGCTAATTTAATGAGTACAAACCCTGTGAAAGTGAATTTTTCTATTCCTGAAAAATATGTCGGGCAAATTAAATTGAATTCATCGATCAACTTTGAAACCGACGCTTCGGGAAAAGTATATACAGGAAAAGTATTTGCTATAGAGCCGGGCATTAATCAGCAAACCCGAACCTTACAGATAAAAGCTTTGGCACCAAATCCAAATAACGAATTATTACCGGGCTCGTTTGCGAAGATCAAATTAGCGTTGAGTGAGCAAAAGAACGCAATATTAGTCCCTTCTGAAGCCGTAATTCCGGTATTAAAAGGTAAAATGGTTTACATTAGCAAAAATGGAAAAGCACAACAAGTACCTGTTGAAGCCGGCACACGAACCGCCGAAAGCGTGGTCATAACTTCGGGTTTAAGTATTGGCGATACCGTTCTAACAACTGGTGCTATGGCCTTAAAGCCCGATGCCCCCGTTAAGGTTAAGATTGCAGGAAGTAAAGAAAAAGGACCTAAGAAATGAGCATTTCCACCACAAGCATAAAGCGTCCAGTTCTTGCAATTGTAATGAACTTAATGATTCTTCTTTTCGGATTTATTGGATATAGTTTTTTAGGTATTCGCGAATATCCTTCTATTGATCCCACTGTAGTTTCGGTACGTACCTCTTACCCAGGCGCGAATTCAGATATTATAGAATCACAAATTACAGAACCACTCGAAAAATCGATTAACGCTATTGATGGGATTAGAAATATATCTTCATCAAGTAATCAAGGCACAAGTAACATCACTATAGAATTTGATCTGGGTAAGAATATTGAAGAAGCGGCAAATGATGTACGCGACAAAGTATCTCAAGCAGCTCGTAGCCTCCCAAAAGATATTGATGGTTTACCAGTAGTTAGCAAGGCGGATGCGAATTCAGACAATATCTTATCGATGACCATCCAAAGCGATAGAAGAAATGTTACCGAATTGAGTGATTTCGCTGAAAATGTAATTGCCGATCGTATCCAAACCATACCAGGGGTAAGTAGTGTTCAAATTCAAGGTCAACGAAAGTATGCCATGCGCCTCCGTATCGACCCTAATAGCTTAGCTTCTTACGGGCTAACCTCACAAGATATTGTAACTGCACTTAACAACGAAAATGTTGAACTTCCTTCTGGAAAATTATCGGGTGCAGCCACTGAACTTACGGTAAAAACACTCGGTAAATTAACTACGGTTGAGGAATTTAACAACCTTATTTTAAAGACCGACAGCAATAACGTAATTAAACTACAAGATGTAGCCTTAGTAGAATTGAGTTCTGAAAATGAGGAAACGGTGCTTCGTGAATCGGGCAAACCCATGGTCGCCGTGGCAATTATCCCTCAGCCAGGAGCGAATTACTTAGAAATCAGTAAAGAGTTTTATAACCGTTACGATAAATTGCAAAAAGATATGCCCGCTGATATTAAGCTGAACATATCTTATGATTCTACGATTTTTATTAAAAAATCAGTAACCGAAGTGGCAGAAACCATTTTGATCTCTCTAGTACTTGTAATCTTAATTATCTACTTATTTTTTAGGGATTGGGCCATTGCATTTAGGCCCTTGATCGATATTCCAGTTTCGTTAGTTGCTACTTTCTTTATCATGTACATTTTTGGTTATTCGATAAATGTACTGAGCTTGCTTGCTGTTGTTTTAGCGACGGGTTTAGTGGTTGATGACGGCATTGTGGTAACCGAAAATATCTTTAAAAAAGTAGAAGAGGGATATTCGCCAATTGAAGCGGCTATTAAAGGATCTAATGAAATCTTCTTTGCGGTAATCTCCATTTCAATTACGTTAGCAGCTGTGTTTTTACCCGTAATCTTTTTGCAGGGATTTGTAGGCAGGCTATTTCGAGAGTTTGGGGTAGTTATTGGTGCGGCCGTATTAATCTCAGCATTTGTATCGCTAACCTTAACTCCCATGTTAAATGCCTATTTAATGAAAAAAGGCGGCCACAAACCTTCTCGTTTCTACAATTTTACGGAACCCTATTTTGTGAAACTTAATGAGGCCTATAAAGATAATCTGCACGCCTTTTTAAAACGCAGGTGGTTAGCCGTTCCCATTATTCTTGTTTGTACTGGATTAATTGTGCTTTTTTGGAACTTGCTGCCTAAAGAAACCGCACCATACGACGATAGAAGCGCCATAAACATGAGCATTTCTACTCCAGAAGGTTCATCATTTGCCTATACCGATAGGTTTGTTTCGAAGATTAACCAAATGGTAATGGATTCCGTTCCCGAAAAAAAGGTTAACATTACCATTACCTCACCAGGTTTTGGTGGTGCAGGCTCTACCAATTCGGGATATTTAAGAATGGGTTTAACAGATCCAAGCGAACGCGAGAGAAGTCAAAAAGAAATTGCTGAAAAGCTTACCAAGATTACTAAAAAATATACCGAAGGAAAAGTAACCGTTAATCAACAACCTACAATTTCGGTGGGAAGAAGAGGTGGCTTACCCATCAGCTACATCATCCAAGCGCAAAATTTTGAAAAATTGAGAGAAAAAGTGCCTTTGTTTATGGATGAAGTTTCGAAAAATCCGATTTTCTCTACTTCCGATGTTAACCTCAAGTTTAATAAGCCAGAAATTAACTTAACTATTGATAGAGCCAAAGCAAAAAATTTAGGCGTTTCTATAGTAGATATTGCACAGACGCTGCAATTAGGCTTAAGTGGGCAACGTTTCTCCTATTTCTTTATGAATGGCAAGCAGTATCAAGTTATTGGGCAGTTTGATGTGAGCGACCGTAAAGACCCGTTAGATTTAAGCTCGGTGTATGTAAGAAACGATAAAGGTCAACTCATCCAGCTAGATAATTTGGTTACCGCTAAAGAACAAAGCAGTCCGCCACAACTCTACCGAAACAACCGTTCTATCTCTGCCACCGTTTCGGCAGGTTTAGCTCCAGGAAAAAGTATTGGCGATGGTATTGAAGCGATGGACGAGATCGCAGCAAAAGTATTGGACGATACGTTTACAACAGATTTGAGCGGAGAATCAAGAGATTTTCAAGAGAGTTCTTCAAATACCATGTTTGCCTTTGGCTTAGCACTTTTGCTGGTATATTTAATTTTATCAGCGCAATTCGAAAGTTTTAAAGATCCAGTAATTATTATTTTAACCGTACCAATGGCTGTAGCTGGAGCATTTTTATCGCTTTGGTTATGCGGTCAAAGTTGGAATATTTTCAGTCAAATCGGCACTATTATGCTTATCGGACTGGTAACTAAAAACGGTATTTTGATTGTAGAATTTGCCAATCAATTAAAAGAGAAAGGCATGCCTGTACAAGAAGCAATTAGGGAAGCGGCAGTATCGAGGTTAAGACCTATCTTAATGACGAGTATGGCAATTGCTTTTGGTGCATTACCCATTGCCCTGGCCTTAGGTGCTGCTGCAAAAAGTAGAATGAGCATGGGAACAGTAATTGTTGGTGGAACGTTATTTTCGTTGGTATTAACCTTATTTGTAATTCCTGCCATTTATTCGTACTGGTCTAAAGAACACAAAGAGAATAAAGAATTAACTGATTCGATAAATGCAGCAGCGGCTGAAGAGGGTTTAAGTAAAAATATAACCACATAAAATGAAGATGAAGACAAAACACTTTATATATGGTATAGTACTTGCACTGTTGCACTGCACAACTCCACTCTTTGCGCAAGAAAAGCTCACGCTCCAAGAAGCAATAACCCTTGCGTTAAAAAATAACTACGACATTAAATTGGTAAGCAACGATTTAGAAATTGCTAAAAATAATGTAAATCCGGGCAATGCTGGTCTTTTACCAAGTATAGCGGGCACATTTAGTACTGGTGGAAGTCGACAAAACACGGTACAAACACAGGCATCTGGAACCGAAAAAGTAACAGATGGCGCAAGAAGTACTAATATGGCGTATGGGGTTGGCTTAGATTGGACAATATTCGATGGGTTTAAAATGTTTGCTACCTATGATAAATTAAGGGCTTTCGAGAAACAAGGGGAAGTAATCGCAAAGGGTACAGTTTTAACTACCATCTCACAAGTGATAAATGCCTATTACGATTTGGTTAAACAACAGCAATTGGTGAATGCGGCCGATAGCGCTATTGATGTTTCTACCTTGCGTGTAAAAATAGCAGATAACAAATTGCAATTGGGAAAAGGCTCAAAATTAGATGTATTAGCGGCTCAGGTAGATTATAATACAGATACATCGAATTATCTACAGCAGCAAAATTTAGCCGTTACCTACATGGTGCGTTTAAACCAACTCATGGTAAGGCCTCTTGATATTCGTTTTACCGTAACCAGCAACATGAGCATCGACCAGCGCCTGAATTATGGTACGTTGGCTGGACAATTAGAACAATTAAATCCAAATTTACAAGCAGCCTTTATCGATAAAAAAATAGCCGAGCTTACTTTAAAAGAAGTAAAAGCTAATCGATATCCAGTAATAGGTTTAAATAGTGGATACGAATTTAATCGAAGTACTAGTCCGACAGGTTTTAACACTCAATTTAAAGCAAACGGGTTAACCTACGGGTTAACAGCTCGCATTCCCATTTTTAATGGGTTTTTACAGCGACAAAATGAGCGCAATGCAAAAATAGCGATTAGCTCTACTGAATTAACTTTCGATAAAACGAAACAAGAACTCTTAACCCAACTTTCTACTGCGTATCAAAACTATGGCACCTATTTAGCATTGGTAAAGTTGGAGCAAAAAAATGTAGATATCGCTAATCAGAATTTATCGATTACATTAGATAAATATAAACTCGGAAGCATTCCCCCTCTAGAATTACGAGAAGCGCAGCGAAATGCTATAGCTGCTAATTCTCGGTATGTGGAAACACAGTACCAAGCTAAATTGGCAGAAATTACGTTAAAAGAGTTAAGCGGCACGTTAAATATTCAATAAGATTGTTATTTTAGTGCATGATTATAGTTGCAGATAGTGGGTCGTCTAAAACAGATTGGATGGTATATAGTCCAACCGAAATCCAATCTTTCAGTACCCAAGGCATCAATCCTTACTTTTTAAATGCACATGATATTTTAAAAATATTATCTAAAAACAAAGGGCTGGGCATTATCGCCGATATGGTAAAAGAAGTGTACTTTTTTGGTTCTGGCTGTTCCTCGCCAGATAAGCACGAAATTGTATCTAACGGACTATCGTCTTTTTTTACCAAAGCGTTTGTGAGTGTAGACCACGATTTAATTGGCTCTGCTTACGCTACTTGTGGTAATGAAGAAGGCTTAACTTGCATTTTGGGCACCGGTTCTAACATTTCGTATTACGATGGGAGTACCGTACACAATGGAAATCATGGTTTAGGTTATGTATTGGGCGATGAGGGTTCTGGCACTTTCTTTGGCAGAAAAGTGCTTGTTTCGTATTTATATGATACAATGCCCGACGATCTACGTCAGAATTTTGCAAAAACCTTTGAAGTTACTAAAGACATCGTGATTAACAACATTTATCAAAAACCACTACCCAATTCTTATTTGGCTAGTTTTAGCCGATTTATGATTGCACATAAAAGTCACCCATTTATTCAGCAAATGTTAAAAGATGGCTTTCAGGAGTTTGTAGATACTAACATTAAAGATTACAAGATGTACAAAACCATTCCTTGTAATTTTGTTGGTTCAATTGCTTTTTACTATCAGGATGAATTAAGGGAAGTTTGTACAAAGAACCAAATTAGCATTGGCAAAATCTTACAGAAACCAATTGAAGGAATCTTTGATTATATTCTCAAAAGGGAGGGGATATAGACTAAAAAGCCGCCTTGTAATTCACACGTATATCGTATCGTGTTACCTCCCCTATATTTACCTCAAAAGGAGCAACATTTCCAGCCCCATCAGAAAGGCTAGCGAAGAACTTTCCACCTTCTTCTAGGGTAAAAATAGAATATTTTCCAGGTAATAATTTACATTGAAAATAGCCATCATTATTTGTTTTAACTCTGGCTACCAAGCTTGTATTTACCTTCGAGAACAATGGCGATTCTCCAGTGGTTTCACTGAATTTAGTGAGTTGATAAATATATAAAGTTCGTACTGCTGGTGTACCTCCCTTTTGTTGAGACCGATCGGGCGATGGCATAAAATTTCCCTGTAGCCAAAGTACACGGCCAAATATGCCCTGCTTAATCGAAGCTTCCCTGTCTTTTACACTCGAGCAAAAGCTAAATGAGCAACTAAGCATCGCAAATAAAAATAATCTCGTATATTTCTCCATGCTAAAAAAAGGCTACGTAAACATTGGTTTCTATTTAACGCTATTTTCGTTAGTGTCGTTTACTTCTTATGCCCAAATTTCGAATAAAGAAACCAATGTAGTTTTTTTACATGAAAATGCTGCCACCCTACAAGAAAAAATTGATATAAATAGGCAAAGTGCTTTTCGGATGGCCAAGGAAAAAGGATGGGAAACGCTAAGGGTAACCAAAACAGGAACTATTATTGCTTTACAGGGGGTGGATGATTTAGGCTTGCCTATTTACTACATTACAGATAACAACACTACCGCGGCAGCTACTACAGGCACGCCAAAATTATACACTGGGGGTGGATTAGGTTTAGCCTTAAGTGGCAGTACCCTGCCGAATGATAAAGTGGCTATCTGGGATGGTGGGGCACTATTAACTACCCATACCGAGTTTGCACCTGCACGCATAAAGACGAAAGATAACGGTTCAACAATTTCTAGTCACGCTACACACGTTGCCGGAACCATGATGGCGAGCGGAATTTATGCTGCTGCAAAGGGAATGGCATATGGCTTACCTCAGCTTTCTGCATTCGATTTTAACAGTGATGTCGCCGAAATGTCGGCCAATGCCGCAACTCTCCTCATTTCTAATCATTCTTATGGTTCATTAGCCGGGTGGCAATACAACAGCGATGTAACGCCTGCACGCTGGGAATTTTATGGAAATGTTGGCGCAACAGAAGATTTCAAATTTGGTTACTATAATTCAGCTGCCAGAGATTGGGACCAGATATGCTACAATGCGCCTTATTATCTACCCGTAAAATCGGCCGGCAATGCTAGAAACGAAAATGGACCTGCTGTAGGCGAACCTTATTACCGTTATAATACATCGGGTGTGATGGCAAGTGCCGGAAACCGACCTGAAGGTTTAAGCAGTAATAATGGATACGATATTATTTCTACCTATGGAAATGCCAAGAATATTTTAACCGTTGGTGCGATTAATCCCCTTCCCTTTGGCCCTACCTCAACATCGAGCATCCAGATTTCGAGTTTTAGCAGTTGGGGTCCTACAGATGATGGGCGCATTAAGCCTGATTTGGTGGGCGACGGTGTTAATTTAACATCAACAACAAGCAGCGGCACTACGGCTTATGCTACGCTTTCTGGCACATCAATGTCGTCGCCAAATGTTAGTGGTTCGCTGGTTTTATTGCAAGAACTCTATAGCCAGAAAAACGCAGGGGCCTACATGCGTTCTGCAACAGTTAAAGCATTAGTATTAGGTACAGCTACGGAGGCTGGCGCTAATCCGGGCCCAGATTATATTTACGGATGGGGCCTTTTAAACATGGAAGAAGCGGCGAAAACCATTTTATCAAAAAACACAAAAAGTATCATCCACGAAAATACCCTTGCACAAGCCGCTACACAAACTATTAACGTTATAGCTTCTGGCTCTGGCCCATTAATCGCTACCATTTGCTGGACAGACCCAGAAGCCAGCCCTGTTTCTACAGCTAACGCCCTCAATAATACTACACTTCGTTTGGTGAACGATTTAGACATCAGCATTAAAGACGACCAAAACCACGCATATCGAGCGTGGGTCCTAGATCCAGCAAATCCATCGGCCGCTGCTACTACCGGCGATAATTTTAGAGATAATGTAGAACAGGTTTATATTGCAAATGCTATACCAGGGAAAAATTATACAATCACCATTAGTCACAAAGGCACTTTAGTTAAAGGCCCACAAGCCTTTTCGATGGTGGTAACCGGAATAGGTGGCGCAACGTACTGCTCTTCGGCACCAACCAGCAATGCAGATTCGAAAATAATGAATTTTAACTTATCGAATATTGATAATAGTGCTAGCGCTGGCTGTACTAGCTATTCAGATTTCACTTCGAAGACCCTTAATTTAGAAAAAGGAAAAACGTATCCACTAAGTTTAACTTTAGGCACCTGTGGCGCAAACTTTGATAAAATAGCAAAAGTATTTGTGGACTGGAATGGAGATGGCGATTTTAACGATACCGAAGAACTCATAGCAACAAGCACTATAATTAATACTACAGGCACTTTTATCACGAACATTACGGTTCCAGATATAGTTAGTATTAATAATTTTTCGCTATTAAGAGTAGTTTTAACCGAAACTAATAATGCCGCAACTGTTTCTGCGTGTGGCAACTATGCGAAGGGCGAAACTCAAGATTACAGAGTTATTTTTTTAAACCCTACCTTAGATGTTTCTTTAAAAGCGCTGGTTAATCCAATCGCAACTATTTGCGCCAACACCGATCAAAAAGTAACCCTTACCTTAAAAAACAACGGCGCGCAAACGCTAACTTCCATTCCCGTTACAGTTAGCATTAGCGAAAATTCGGCTGTAATTGCTATACTAAATGCCACTTATACAGGCTCATTACCCTATTTAAACGAGATCGATTTTACTTTACCAACAGGTTTTAACGCACAAGCTGGAAAAACGTATAGTTTAACGGCAAGCACCAATTTACCCGGCGATGTAGTAAACACCAATAACATCTACAATGGAAGTTTTACCGTAAACACAGCGCCCAATGCTACTACAGGTACTGCTTTTTTCTGCACCAACCTAAATTCGTATGTATTAAGCGCCGATGTTGCTACAGCTTCAACCATTTTTTGGTATAAAAACGTAAGCGATACGAATCCGATTGCTTTTGGGAAAGCAACGACAACGGCAACCCAACCGAATACAAATACGGGGTATTTTGTTGGCATTAATGATTTCAAAGCAGATATTGGACCTAAAACCAAAGCCGAAATTGGCGATGGAGGCTACAACCAATTTACGCCAGGCATTTCGGTAAGCACTTTAGTTCCCATTACCTTAGAAAGTGCTCGACTATACATTGGAAATTCTGGGCAAATTAGATTTACCGCTGTAAATAGTTCTGGAATTGCGGTTTCGTCGGTATTGTTAAATGTTAACGCCACCAAAACCGTACCTGTAGCGGGAGTAGCGATAAACGACCTTGCCGATCAGGGCCAAGTATATATGCTTAATTTAGTCTTGCCCAGTGCGGGCAATTTTACCATTAATATCGAATATTTGGGAGGTGCAACCATTTTTAGAAATAACAATGCAAGTGCTGTTACCACTTATCCCTATCAAACTGCGTTAAATTTATTTAGCATTATAGGAAATACTGCAGAATTAGAAGGCAGTCCAAATTACTTCAAAGGGTTCTTTTATTACTTTTACGATTTAAAGATAAGGGCTGGAGGCTGCTTAGGAGGGCCTAGGCTGGCTGTAAAGGTAAACACCCCTATAATTACCCAAACGGGTGATATACTTAGCTCAAGTGCACAAACGGGCAACCAATGGTATTTAGATGGCAAAATAATTATTGGCGCCACCAGTAACACCTTTACACCACTTAAAAACGGAAAATATAGTGTTGAGGTCCTTAACGCCAGCAGTTGCTTGATGCAATCTTCAGAATTTGATGTTACTAGTGTTAAAACGAAGGATGCTATTGGTATCGATTTAAAAGCATATCCTGTTCCCACTAGAAGCGATGTCACTGTTTCATTTGCTGTTGCACAAAAAGCAAACGTAAAGATTCAGATTAGTAACCTCTTAGGGCAAGTGGTTTTTACCGAAGAGAAAGCGAACTTTTCGGGTACATACACCAATAAAATTAATTTAAACGCATTTTCTGGGGGAATTTACGTGCTAAATGTGAGCGTAGGTTCGAAAGTTTACACTCGAAAAATAAGCGTAGTTAAGTAAGTTTTAACACAGAGAAACCGAGAATGCACGGAGAACACGGAGTTTGCCGGTATTACTCACACTTAAACCGCAGAGAACGCCAAGAGCGCAAGGGCTACTTTACCTATTTGTTGCCGAAAAGCGACTATAAATCTTGTTTTACGATCTTTGTGCCGTTAGCGGTTAAAAAACCTTCCTATTTAACTATCTTCAGCAACCTCATACCCCACTATAACCCAAACTTGTTTTTCATTTTTCTCGTAACTCACCTTATAATTTGACGAAGGCGGGATGGTAAAATGGAAACTAAATTGCTTTTCAGTCTCTTTTTTTGGAATAAAATGCTGCATGATGGCATTTGCAGTACCTTCAATTTGTTCTTTTGTATGCTTTTTCATGGTTAAATTTTAGCTCAAGTAACGGCTGCATTTATTCTACCTTAATAGTATGTTCTTCAAATTCGCTTTCATTACCTGTTCTATCAATCGCTGTTACGCCGTAGGCTTGCAATACATTTAAATCCTTTCCATTTGCGGCGGTTATTCCAGCTAAAACATCAAGATTCGTGTCTTTACGGGTCATTACCTTGTATAACCACTTGTTATTATATTTAAAATAAACCACCCATTTAAATACATCTGCCTTTTCGGGATGATTCCAATAAATTCGCAACTTGCCCTCAACCGGTGCCACAGTTACAATTGGTCTTTCAGGTCTTTTATCATCCAGCCAAGAACTCGCAGGTACAATCGCATCATTTTTATAAGGCCCTACAACTAATCCTTTTCGCATTAGCTCGTGTTTTACCAATGCCGCAATGCTCCAATGCACCGCACCTTTACTTTGGGGAGTAATGGCTCTGGTAATCATAATCTGGTTGATGATTTCGTCAACATTTTTATCATCGCCCCCTAGACCTGCATTCATACCCGGCCATAAGTGCCTGTTCTTTGTATTTTCAGACTGCCACCAGGCTAGTAACACGGGGAAGCTTTGGGGATATTGATTTACCTTCCAATACAATTGCGGAGTAAAGTAATCTATCCAACCTTTGTTTAACCATAGTTTGGCATCGGCATATAATTTATCGTATTGATCGTAGCCTTCTATCGATTCGGGATAACCTGGGCGCCAGATACCAAACGGACTTAAGCCAAACTTTACATATTTCTTCTCTGCCTTTATTTCTTTGTAAACCCTTTCGATAAAGGTGTTTACGCTTTCTCTGCGCCAGTCGCCACGACTTAATTTCCCGCCCTTTTGTTGATATGCCGCCCAACTTTCATCATCCGGAAAATCGGCTCCCCCATTGTATGAATCGTAGGGGTAGAAATAATCATCGAAATGAACTCCATCTATATCATAGCGTTTCACAATGTCTTTAACTACGGCAGATGACAAGTCTTGCACGCCCTTTAAAGATGGGTCCATCCAATATTGTCCGTCTTTTAACTTTAGCACCAATTCGGGATGCGCCTTTACAACAGAATTTTCACTTTCTTCGCCACCCGATAAATGATGTGCACGATAGGGGTTTAACCATACATGTAATTCCAGTCCACGATCGTGTGCAGCTTCTACCCAAAACTCGAGCGGATCGTAATAGGGCTCTGGTGCTTTGCCTTGTACACCCGTTAAAAAATACGACCATGGTTCGATCTCACTTTTATATAGTGCATCAGCTTGAGGTCTAATTTGTAAAATCGCTGCATTAAAGTTAAGCGACTTCAATAAATCCAACAATACAATAGCTTCATTTTGTTGGTCTTCAGCGCTTAATCCGGGTTTACTTGGCCAATTGATGTTGGCTACCGAAGCAATCCATGCCGCCCTAAACTCCTGCATCACCTTTGGTGGTTGGGAGATATTATCGGTTTTTTGCGCAAAAGAAAATTGAGTTAGAAGCGCAAATACGGTAAACAAAAAAGATTTTTTAACCATTTTTTTTAGAAATTTAGACCATGGCTAATAGCTAATAGCCCATAGCTTGGATGAATAGTGTCGTCTTAGAAAGCTCAATTTTTGTCCATAGCCAACAGCAAATGGCTAATGATTTGGGCGCTTAACTATGCAGCCAGACCATTAGCCCGCTCTTAACTGTAAACTCTAGACTAAAAAATCTAATTAACCCCTCCTTTTCGATTTGCTTTCACAGGAGTTGGCCATACACCCGGAGCACCCGTACGTGGATTATTAGGCAATGGAGCTTTTTCGTGTGTAAACCTTTCCGGATCTTCGCAAGCCATGTACACCAAAATAGCTGCCAAAATAGCATTGCTTCTAATCTCGTCGAACACCATTTTATCATAAGTATCGCGATTGGTATGCCAAGTATAAGCTCCATAATCCCAACTGGTAGAACCTAATGATAAACCCGGAGCTCCGGCTGTTGCAAAAGAGGCATTATCAGAACCCCCACTACTTGGAAAACCAGGAAAACTTGTTCTGATTTGATTTTTAATAGTATCTGGTACTGCAGCTAACCAACGAGTAATAAAATCTTTTGATTTTGCAAAGCCTTGTCCCGATAAATTAACAACTCTACCTGTTCCGTTATCTTGATTAAATAACACCTGTAAATTCTGAACAATTTCTGGATGATCTTCTACGAAAGCTCTAGAACCATTTAATCCTTGCTCTTCGCTACTCCAATGCCCAACTAATATCGTACGTTTAGGATTTGGATAGAACTTCTTTAAAATGCGCATGGTCTCCATCATCAAAATGGTACCAGAACCGTTATCGGTTGCACCACTTGCAGCATCCCACGAATCGAAGTGAGCTGAAAGCATTACGTATTCGTTTGGTTTTTCGGTACCTTTTATCTCGGCAATGGTGTTTTGAGTAGGCACAAGTCCTAATTCTTTAGATTCCGCTACGATTTTTAATTTAGGCTTGTTGCCTGACTCTGCTAGGCGGAAAACTAATCCGTAATCTTCTACCGATAAATCTACCGTAGGAATTTTAGTGGTATTGGCACCAAATACTTTATCTACTCCCCAACCGGCCGACCAGTTATTGATGATGATACCTGCCGCACCTGCATTTTCTATGGCCAAAGCCAAATTTTTAGCATTCAAACCTGTTTTTGATAAACGCTCTCTCCAAGCTGCCGCATCTTTAGCTTTATCAGTTTTGAATTTTGAAAACCCATCTTTGGTGGCAAATTCTTCCCAATTTTTATCAGGGCGACCAGAAGTTGGATTCAAAGAAATTAACACCAACTTACCTTTAACGCTTGGCAACCATGCTTTAAAGGCGTTCGAATCAGCAACCAAAGGCAAAACAATTGCTTCGGCATTAATTGGTTTTTTTGTTGATGGGCTCCAGGCTAACTGGGTGCCTTCTAATGTTCTTAAACGTGGGCTTACTAAATCGATATGCGTAACACCTCTTTCCCAACCGCGCCATTGGCCCCATGTTTCACTTTTAGCAGAAATGCCCCAACTTGTATACTTTGCAACAGCCCACTCATGTGCCTTTTTCATTTGAGGCGTACCGATTAAACGTGGGCCAATTCCATCTAGCAATTCATGTGCTAACTTTTCGAGTTGTGAATTTTCGGTTGCTTCCTTTACAATTTTATCAACAATAGCGGGCTTGCTTTGTGCATAAGCCACACTGCTACAAAATAGCGTTGCAACAGCGACTAACGTAGCGCAATTTTTTATAATTTTCATAATAATTAGTTTAGTGACGAGGAAAGGTAAGACTTTGAAGCAATTTTAACAAGTTAAAGCGTTTTTCTAGAGAATTTGTTACGTATTCGAGTGGCTATTGGACAGACGCTAACACAAAAATATAAAGTAAACCTTACATAAAAGTCAAATAAACTTTACATTAAGATGCTTTATATCTTAAATTTTATACGTTTCATCGACTTCTACTAATGAATTAATAATTAATTTCTTTCAACAATACTGAAATTCAAAATTTTAACTATTTTTGTGAAACAAACAACTATTAAACAAACATTTATGAAGAAAATTATCTACTTTTTCCTCTTTTCACTTGCCCTTCAGCCAATTGCATACGGGCAAATGGATAGCACCATGAAAAGTGCCAAAAAACCGATGTCGTTACAGGTACTAACCGGCACACAAGGCATTGGTGCAAACTTTAGGTACGTGCTTAACAAAACCGTTGGTATTAGAGCAGGTGGCAGTTATGCAGCGGCTGGAATTAACGACAAGATTAACATGGACGGTTTTAATTCAAAGAACCGTGCATCAGGCAAGTTCAATACCGCTCATTTATTGGTAGAGCTAATGCCACAGAAGTTCTTCCGTGTGGTGGCAGGTGCTGCCTATTTGGCCAATGCGGAAGCCACCATTCATTTCGAGCCGAAAGACTCGCAGAGCTTTAACGACATTACTTTAACGCCGGCAGAAATTGGGACACTTGACTTCCAAATGGATTGGGGCACCTTTGCGCCTTACTTCGGTTTTGGTTTTGGAAAAGGGATTCCTAAGAATAGGTTCAACGTGAACATCGACTTGGGTGCATATTACTTGCAATCGCCAACTGTTACCGCTATCGGAACTAAATTGCTCACCAACAACGATTCGAACGCGCAGATTATCCAGAACAACATGAAAGACTACCGCTTTATGCCGGTTGCCCAGTTAAACTTTAACTTTAAATTCTAATATCGCTCCTATAATGAAACCCGCTTGAGTTTACCGCTTCAATGAAAAACAAATAAACTCATGCTAGCTTCATTGCGATTAAAAACATATATAAACAGATGAAAACATTTAAAAATATTACCGCAGCTTTTGCGTTAATTATAACTTTATTCGCAGGTTGTAAGAATCCTGCCGAAGATGTACAGATTGTGGTAAACACCGACATCTTTAAATCGCCAACACTTATCCAGTTTGTTAATGGAAATCCATTATTAGATGGTCCAAAAGTTTTTACGGTACAAATTACTGGCCCTGGCGCATCGCTAGTGCGTACACCTACCGGTAGCAGAGAGTTTAAAACTGCCGAAGGCTCTTTAAATCTTGTATTAGATCGTAGCGCAAACCCAACACCTGCTAACCCTGTAAAATTTACGATTATTGCGAATGCCACCGGTTTTGCGCCAACGTATCAGGATATAGAAATTACATCTGAAACCGATCCAAAAATTTACCAAGTAAGGATGACAGAATACGCTAATCCAATGGCAGGTAGTACAAGCGTTGTAGCTACAAGTCCAATTTCAAACGGTACCACAAGTGCCGATATAAAGTTTAGCACAATCCCAAATGCTGGTATGCCACAAAAATCTGATATTACTATTCCTACAGGTACAGGCCTGTTAGATGCAACAGGACAGTCGGTAGGTGGAGCTCAGCTTGAAGCAAGAATTATACATTCTGCAAAAGCAGCGGATGGAACATTTGCCAATTTACCAGGCGGAGGCTATGCAAGCAATGTAATTGGTACCAACGGACAACCCGTTCCTGGTGGTGTTTATTTTGACCCAGTAGGTGTGGTATCGATTAATATGTTCGCCAATAACAAAGAAATAAAATCATTTACCAAACCAGTTATCATAGATATGGAGGTGAATAACGATATTATTAATCCCACTACTAACCAGCCCATCAAAGAAAATGAAACCGTAGCCATGTACAGTCTAAATACTGCAACAGGCCAATGGAAAGCAGAAGGCGATGCAACCTTCGTAAAAAACACCGCCGGTGTACTGGTAGCAAGGATGCCAATTACCCACCTTTCTGACTGGGCATATATTTTTCCGGCTTCAGCAGGATGTCCTACCACCATCACCATTAACAGACCGAATGCAGACGAAGATGAGCTTTTCTATTTTAAAGATGTTTTAGATTGGGGTAAGGGAACGCTTATCATGAAAAAAGGGGAGAAAACAAAATCATTTACAGGATCAACGATCAGATCAGCGAATAGATTAACTGTAAAGGCAGAGTCTGATAAGTATGTGAACAGAGAACTCGTAAGCGGAACAAATTCATATTGTAATAAAACTACCACATTTACCTTCGTAGAAAAACCAGATCTTGTAGGAGTAGATTTAGACATTAAATTTAAATGCTCTACAAAAGATTTATTAACGGGCATTAATGCCTTCATCACCATTACCCCTGTTGGAGGTAATGCAAGCCAAGCTTCTTCTGGTTCTTTAGTAAAAGGTATTGGAAGTGGTACTATTGTAAATGGTACTACCTATAAAATCGTAGCCTCGGTAGATGGAGTTGCTTACACCAGTCAGTTTACAGCAAACAAAAATAATTTTGAATTACCTTCAGGTTTCGATCTTACCGGAACTGTGGTTTACAATTCAGCAACAAATAGATTAACTATTAATGGTCAAGTAACTAAGAATTGTAATTAAGAAATAACAGACTTTCCTAGTGGTCGCTGATACATCTACCACTAGGCAGCGCCAAAAGCTGTCGAAATCTGCAGTGCCCCAAAAGAGTTAGACATTTCTTGGGGCATTGCTATTTGAAGACCTTTTTTTTGCGCTATATTTCGTTAGCTATGGTGTATAAGTCGGTTTCAAGATTGAATTTTTTACGCAAGCGGCTGCTTACTGACCGAATGGTTTATGTAGAAACACCTGTGACGTCAGCCATTTCTTTTGTATTAAGCCGCAATTTAACGAGGGGTATAACTATCGAGGTAACTTGGATTTATAATCTCAAAATTTGTTTTAAATTTTTGCCAATCCCGCTCCGTAAGAATATTGAAGTTACTAAGGGTATCGTTAATTTCAGCGTTGCCTAGTGCAACAAACACCCTAAAAGTTACAGGACTAGTTTTTCCGAATCCATCCTTAACGCGATTCCATAGAAAAGCTAATCACAATAAAAGTCAAGTAAACTTTACAAAAATGTAAAGTTTACTTGACTTTTTGTCGCTTACTTATTAAAAGGTTAAGGAACGTTTATACTCCTCTCATCACGCCGATCTGCTTGCCGCTCCAATCTGGGAAGAGCACCTTATCGTTATGAATACCTAAATGTTTATCGGCTACTTCACTAAATACCGCTCTAAAATCGGTAGTTACCGCTAAATCTCTGCCATCTTCTAGGTTTTCCTTTGCTAATGGATTTACTAAACCATGTACCATGCCACCACTTACCCCATTTCCTAAAATGAAATTACATGAGCCACGGCCGTGATCGGTACCACCAGTACCATTCTGCGCTACGGTACGTCCAAATTCAGTCATCGTCATTACCGTTACATCATCTTGATACTTCGCCATATCGGTCCAAAAGGCCATGATGCAGTTACTTAAATCGTTCACATTACGCGCAAAAATTCCATTCTCAGTGCCTTGGTTAAAATGCGTATCCCAACCACCTGATTCGGCAAAGGCAACTTCCATACCTACATCCATTTTTATCAACTGGGCGATCTGTTTTAAGGCATTACCCAATGCAGTATTTGGATAGACTACGCCAATTTCTGGCTTATAGTTTTTCGTATTTGTTTTTTGAAGCATTTTTATGGCATCAAAGCTCTCTTTTCCAGTTTCTTTTAATAAACTCGATGACGTTTGATCATATAAATCTTCAAATGTCTTCGAAGCGTTGTTGGCACTAGTTTGGTTACCTCTCATTTGGATGTTAAAATCGGCTAAATCTTTAATTGCAACCGCAGCATTATCACCATAAAACGAGCGTGGTAAGGATGATGTTAAACTTACCGCTTGGAAAGGTGTTGCGCCATCGTGACCCAATAAACCTACTGCGCGATTTAACCATCCACTTTCAGTACCTTTACTAAAGGGCGTCCCCGATTCCATAAAATCTTGCGCATCGAAATGCGAGCGTGTGGTATTTGGTGAGCCTATTCCATGCACAATACCCAATCTTTTTTCGCGGAACATGGGCTCAAAGGAAGCCATTGAAGGGTGCAGACCAAAGCGACCATCTAAATCAATGAGCGGTTTCGTTTTTTGCCCTGCAGCGGCACTCATAAATAATCCTGGTCGAGCTGCTTTTAAATAATTATCTGTAAATGGCGTAACGGCCATTAAGCCATCCATGGCACCTCTTTGAAAGATGCAAACCATAATTTTTCTTCTTTTAAATAATCCTAGTGGATTTGTGCTCGCAACTGCTTCTGCTAAAAACCCAGGGATACCGCCTAAACCAATCCCAAATAAGGCTAGTCCGCCAGCTTTAATAAAACCTCTTCTTGATGTCATGATAACTCTTATTTACGTTGAAATTCTGGTGATCCGATAATTACGCCTACAACTTGTGCCAACATGGTGTTGTTACCTGCTTTTAGGGGCGTAACCGTACTATTTAATGCTTTTTTACCTTTTAATTTGGCATTCATTTCAGGTTCCATGATATTAGCATCTTCGTTCATCATGGTGCCTACTTGCTTGGTGGCCGAATTCTTTTCGGCTGCTGCTGCCACGTTTGTTTCTAAATTAGGATTAGTTACCATAGGCTTTAACCGTTCGATGGCTCCGTCTAACTTTCGCTCTGGCATCATTAATTTACTGTAGGTAACCAAGGCTGCCTCGGCACTTTCGGGTTCACGGTGATTATTTAAGGCCACTAAATCGAATGTAATGCCTGGAATGCGTTGTGCAGCTAAGGCAAGTCCGAAATTCATTCTATTTAATAACGAACCAGTATTGATCCAATATTGACCGCGATCTGGAAAACCAGTTGGTGCTTGATAATAATACATCTGCTGACCCATTTTGTTAATCCAGGTATACAATTGATACGGCTGTTTAACTTTGGCATCTAAACCTCTAACTGCGCTAATTGCTAGTTCGAAAGGCGATTTTGTCTTTTCTCTGAGGGCGTCGGGCGACCAGAACTCTGGTGCATTAACCATAGTTATAATTACACTTTTAATATCCCCATCAGACGATAAAAAGGTTTTCGCCATTTTGTCGATCAAGCTTTGCGGAGGCGTGTCGCTTACAAAGCGAATGGCTATTTTCTTAGCGATAAATTTAGCCGCCGATTGATGGTGCGCTAACATTTTTAAAAGTTCTACACCTTCTTCATAGCCGCCCCCAGCAGGAAATTTTCTACCTAATACTACTTTCTCTCCGTTATCGTGGCGGTTCATAGCAAAAATAAAATCGCCTTCGTGCACAAAACCGCGTTTCTTTAAATTATCTTCACCAATCTTGTTAATTACATTTTTCATGGCCGAGCCGTAACCATTATCGCCCATTGGTGCAATTGTCCATCCCGTTAAAATACGGGCAGCTTGCGTTACATCGCTTTGTGTATAACCACCATCCACTCCTAATGTATGTAATTCCATTACCTCGCGAGCATAATTTTCGTTTAAGCCTGATTTCTTATTAGCAAGCTTATTCTTCGCTCTCAACTTCTCCAAATTGGCTTTCATCCTTTTTCCGCGTGCTTTTTGCATTGGCGTCATAGCCATATCCATGGTGGCATTTTCCATGGGCACGTTTGTTCCTGCACTGCTAAAATTATCCAAATACATGAGCATAGCTGGAGATTTAGCCGTAGCTAAAACCAAATTTTCGAACTTGCCAAATACTTGAGGTCTAATTACATCTCTTTCAAAAGCCGGCACATAAGAAGCGCACTGGTTTTTGCTTAGCGAAACATTAAAATGGTTGAACCAAAAATCGGTCATGATTTCTCTAAACTGATTATTGGTATAGATGGCCCTTGTTATTTTTTGATTGATAAATTGACGATACAATTCTTGCTGAGGTTTATAACCTTTATCTTTCATGTACGACAATAGCTTTGCACGGTACTCTTTACCGTTGGCTTTATTTACCGAATCCTTATGAATGTATCCATCTTTCACGGCAAATCGAACAACCTGTGCATTTCGCGGATAGAGGTTCTCTACCTCGGTATTGGTTAGATTCATGTCCTCAAACTTACTAAGTGCTTCATTAAGTTCCTTATCTTCGAGGTTTCCTTCTAATTGATGGGCGAGCCATTTTTCTAAGCCCATTTTAACCACTTCTTCTACATCGCCTGCTTTGGCGCCATAGGTAAAACGGCCTAATAAATGTGCTGCTGCTTGTTGTTCGGTTAATCCTGCCTTTTTATAAGGCATGCTAAGGTTAGCATGGTTAACAAACGAAGATAGCACGACAAGAAAGCAAAAGCTTAACAGGCATGCGTAGAAATTGTGAATCCGTTTCATGAATTTAGGTTTATGGTTCAGTTTATCCTGGCGTAATATTCCTATGACAATCTAAAAGCAAGAAGGATTAATCGGTTTTGAAATTTTATTAAAACTATTTTTTGGCTCATCGTGTTCGATTAATTCTTTCTTTTTTCCGCAAAAAGAAACAACACCAAGCAGAGCGAGCTCAATACTACCATTAAAAAAAACGATAAGCAATGGCACTAAACTCCCGGCTGCTTATTTTTCTGTGAACGTAAGTGAAAGGGTTCATAGTGCAAGCTAACCACCCAACCAGCCAGAAACCTAACCGACAAAATTACATTTTTACTTCCATCACTTTACCTTGCTTGCAGCTAATTTCGGCCATAAAGCCCATTACGTGGCTCTCTATCGAATAGTCTATAGTAGACGTTAATAGCGCTGGATTTTTTTGAGATACTTTAGGTATAAATTTCGTGCAAAGGGTTGGTTGGAATTTTATAGCTATAGGTATTCTCGGCTATCTTGGCCAATACTTCGGTACTGATAAGGGTTGAACCAAGGCTTAAGCTTTGGGTTTTTAGAAGATTTCTGCTATTCATTGTATTTAAGGCTATTCGTTATAATACCTTTATTCGTATTTCAGTAAATAATGTGATTTAGAAAAGCATAAAACACATTAAATTAGTTAAAATATCATAACTACTTTGCCTTTTTAATAATCAATCTAGCCACTTGTTTATAATGGTCGCTATCCCATCCGTAATGGTATTTAATATACATTTTAGCAAGGGTAGCCAATGTTACCAGTCCATTATGCTCTCTGTAAAGTACTTCGTTAAGAATTAATTGAGCATTCTTTAGCAAGGCATAATTTTGCTTCACTTCGTTAGTTTTTTGGTAAAGACTGGTATAAAAATCTTCCAGTTTAGGAATTTTAAGCTCGGATTTTTGAGGGAGGTAAAATGGGTTTTCTTTTAAGAGTTTGATGACTTTACTAAAATTTTTCAGCATGCTATCGTAGTGCTCTTGAAGCGCAAATGGCTTACCCATTACTTTTTGGGTTTCCAGTAACATATATAGCTCAGTTTCGTTAATATTGATGGCAGATTGAAGGACTTTGTGTATTTTGAGGTTGAGGAATTGTAACGTTTCGAAAATTACATCGCAACTGTTGGTAGAATGAATATATTGATGCGTTAGTTGGTTTACATAGGCAATAGCGACTTTTGTGTTTTGAGAAACAATGGATAAGGAACCGAGTTGAATACTGCTTTTTGCAGGGTTGTAGCCCTTACTAAATTCCGAAATTTTTGCAATTAACGTATCGAAATTAGCGAGGTTGCGAACATGGTTATTTTCACAAGTAAAACGCATTAATTTTATTAGTTTAATGATTTATAATGTATTAATTATCATTAAGTTATAAAAATTAAAACAACAAATTCTACTTATAAAAAAAGTATAATTTAGATTAAAAAAGTATTAAAATGGTTAACGGGAATTATGAAAATTGAGTTGAGATTTTTTGATGAATTAAAAAATTATTGATAAGGCAAAATGAAACTTAGTTTGTATAAATCCCCTCATCTAACAACAAACCTTTACACCCAGTTGCAGTTTCTACGGTATGAATATATTTATAGCAATGGCCAAACTGATCATAAACCTGGTCGATTAATTTAATAGAAATATCGGGCGAATGAAAGCATACGCTATCTTGTAAACAAACAAATTTATGTTTATCTAAGCTCATAAAATCATATAAATATCCTTCGTTTTGCAGCTCGATAATTCGGCTGGTAATTACGCCATTAATTTTTCTGATTTTAGACAAGGTTGCTTTCATAATAAAATTTTTAATCGATTAATGACATTTGATTGTAGTAACTACAATAACAGCAACCACTTACAATAGTTTTAACTTTGTTTTAAAATTCTAATATTATAAAACAATGGATACACTATTTAACTACGTTGGCGAGGTACGTTAATCGAAGTAAGAAAAATAAAGTTACAATTGATGTAACGGTTTGTGTAGAATAATCGTCTTACTTTGAAAGTAATTTTATGAATACCCGTTATATTTTTCTAATTGCCTTCTTCATTTTTAGCGCAACCGCTTGTAAAAAAGAAAATAATTCAGCCATTGATCCCCCTAAAATAGAAATTCCTGACGTAGAAGACTCACCGACAATTTCTTATAAATTAATTAACCAAAAATTAAAAGCAGCTGACATTAAACCCATGAATTTGGATGTTAATGATGATGGTATTGTAGATTGCTCGTACTTTATGCAATATGTATTCTTATCAGGCAAGGTTCACTTATATGCTGGTGTAAATCCTGTGTATGGGGCTGCAACCAGTTCAAACGAACCAAATGATAACGAGTATCTAAATATGGGATTAGCGCATACTTTCGCTCCAAAAAAACCAATTAAGAACGATCTAACCTGGTCTAATGAGTTCTCCCTTCTAAGCGATCGAATTGATGAAACGAATGGCAGTAAAACGTATGCCGGCAATTGGGGCAATGGAGAAGCACAAATGATGTCGGTACGTTTGCCAATTAAAGGCAAAATGCACTATGCTTGGGCGCAGTTAAAATTTGATAAAGCTACAGAAGAACTCGTTCTTATTGATGTGGCATGGAATACTCTTCCAGAGCAAGAGATTAATGCCGGAGCCAAGTAAATTAATCAGCCGCTTCATCACCATCCCAAACGTCTTCAAACTCTTTCGGATGTCGCCTAAATTGGGCATGCACATACGGGCATAAAGGAACAACTTTGATATGCTTTGCTCTTGCATGCGCTACCATTGTGTTGAGTAATAGTTTGGCCAAACCTTTACCCTCCGCTTTTGGATCTACCTCGGTATGGTAAACAAAAAGATACTCCTCATCTATTGCAACAACCATTTCGGCGAGTTTTTCTCCATTTTCCTTCAGCAGAAATGCCCCTCTGCCGAGTTCGTTCACTACTAATTCGGGTTCATTCATGTTATTTTTGAGTTAATATATGTATCGCCACCTCATCCTTATTTAAGGTAGCAAAATCAATGAGTTGTTTCTTCAATGTCGTGGTAATAGCTTCCTGTCCTTTTTTCGCAAATAGGTTGGTGTTCTCGTTAGGGTCGGTTTTCAAATCATACAATTCCCAAAAATTTTCTTCTCCATAAAAGCGAATCAATTTATACCGATGGGTACGAATGCCAAAATGTTTCATTACACTATGTTCGCCTGGATATTCGTAATAGTGATAGTATACCGCATCTCTAAATTTTTCTGTTGGCTTTTTTAAGATTCCCATAAACGATTTTCCTTGCATAGCGGCGGGTATCGGTATGCCTGAAGCTTGTAAAAGCGTGGGCGCAAAATCTACATTCGACACCAATTGTTGCATCACCGTGTTAGGTTTAACTACCCCTGGATAACGAACAATAAACGGTGCGTGCATCGATTCTTCGTACATAAAACGTTTATCAAACCACCCATGCTCTCCCATATAAAAGCCTTGGTCGGAAGTATAAATTACTATGGTATTGTTGGTAAGATTATTTTGATCCAAATAGTCTAAAACTCTTCCAACATTTCGATCTAATGATAGTGTGGTACTCAAATAATCGCTCATGTAGCGTTGGTATTTCCATTCAGTTAAGGCATCACCAGTTGGCTTTAACGTTAAGAATTCTTCTTCAATTTTATCATAATAGGCATTCCACAACTTTCGTTGCACAGGGTTCATTCGAGCAGTAAAAGAGGTTGCCGTATTTACCTTATCGGTATCGCTTTTCATTTTAAGATCGTAGCCCAGTTTCATAGTACGCCTGATGTTTAAATCCTGTACTTTAGCCGCATTACGCCCTTCATATGTATCGTAAAAATTAGCAGGAAGCTTAAATTTTATGTGGTCGAATTTACCAAGATCTTGTATGTCGGGCATCCAAGTACGATGGGGTGCTTTCTCACCAATTATGATGCAAAAAGGCCTATCCGTATCACGTTTGGCTAACCAATCTAATGCAATATCCGTAGTTAAATCGGTACAATAACCGGTTAACTTGCTCGTATCGCCTTTCATGCTAATAAAGGAGGGGTTATAATATTGACCCTGTCCAGGTACAATATTCCAATAATCGAAGCCTTGGGGATACGATTTCAAATGCCATTTCCCTATCCAAGCCGTTTGAAAACCGGCGTCCATCAACCGCCTAGGAAAAACATCTTGTGCCGCATCGAACTCGTCGCGATTGTCTTTTAAACCGTTCATGTTGCTATACTTGCCCGTTAATAAACTTGCTCTACTGGGCGCACAAATAGAGTTGTTTACAAAAGCGTTCTTAAAAACCGCCCCCTCCTTGGCTATTCGATCGATATTGGGTGTTGCACCATAAGTGGCCCCATAGGCACCAATTGTAGAAAGTGCATGATCGTCTGATAGGATAATAACGATGTTTGGCCTAACGGAGGTTTGAGAAAACGCCCCGAAAGCTAATATATGAAAGAGAAAAAATAAACCGACTTTATTCATTTAAAAGCACTATTATACCCTAAATATAGAGAAATAACTTTTAAAGAACCTTAATTATCCTCCCAATTCTTAATAAAATAATAGTACTGTATCTTCTGCATTTTTACATCAGATCTTTATTTATTCTTTGCTCCGTTAAACGATTTCAGTTGAATGTATTTCTGCACGTCTTTCGAATCAAAGCCCTTTTGTTTCATATCGGCTACATATTCTGGCGTAATGCCTTGCGATTTCAAGGAGTAATATTGGTTATAGGGGATATTTTTATAGCCCAAAGCCATAAATCCTTTGATAAATTCGGGTGTTATACCTTGACTTTTGAATGTATAAAGGGTATTAAAAGGAACGTCCTTTAAACCAATTTCCTGAAAGCTTTTGATGTAGGCAGGGGTAATACCTTGGCTTTTTAGGGTGTACAACGTGCTAAACGGAATGTCTTTTAAACCTATATCTTGAAAACTTTTGATGTATGCAGGTGTTAGGCCTTGTACCTTTAAAGTATAAAAAGTAGTATAGGGTAAATCTTTTAAGCCAATTTCTTGAAAACTTTTAATGTATTCGGGCGTAATACCTTGGTTCTTAAAGGCATAAATTGTTGATGTAGTTAGATTAGCTAAGCCAATATCTTGATAGCTCTTCACCAAGTCGGCCGTAATATTTTGAGATTTTAAGGTATAGAGTTGACTGGTGGTTAAGTTTTTCATCCCTATATCCTGAAAACTCTTAATAAACTCAGGAGAAATATTTTGTGATTTGAGCGTATAAATTGTTCTTGGATTCAAATCCTGAAAGCCTGCATCCCGTATAGCAGCCATGTAATTCGTATCAACTTTCATTGCCTTTGCGCTAATAATTTCGCTTGGGGTTGGCTTTTCTTGCTTAGTTTCAACACTGCCCGGAACAGGTCTCTTTAGGGTAGCTTTTTGTAAACTGTTAATGTAACTTCCCGTAATTTTTTGTGCTTTAAAACTTATTAACTGCTGAACGGTAAGATCAGTATAGCCCGCTTTACGAATATCATTTACATAAATACTATCAATTTTCATCGATTTTAATGAAATCAAATTACTTGCAGTAATATCGATATATCCTAATTTCCTCCAATACTTAATGTATTCGGCATCAATTTTAAAGGCCGACATGGAGATAATTTGACTTTTACTTAAATTTTTAAATCCATTGTCGTTTAGAAACTGAACATATTGTCTCTTTACATCCATCATAAAGAAAGATACATATTCTTCATCTTCCATATCATCGATTCCTTTAAAAGCGAGAAACGCCTTAAAATCTTTATTAGGTACAAATTTAAAGCGCCCAAACCCCTGATCGTTGTCAAATTTTCCTGTAAAAGTTACCGTACCTGCTTCTCTTGTTACCGTAAAATCTGTTTTTGTAGCGCTAGGTAAGGCCGAAAATTCGCTCACATTAAATGTAGCACTATTTGACCATCGGTAGTTACGATCGATATACTCATCACTTTTAAATTCTACTTGCACCTTATCGTCTTTAATGGTCGCAAACCAAAGGCCTTTTGCAGCACTTATTAACATCAAATCTTTCACATTTAGTGTCGATTCAGTTGCAGGGACACTACTCATGGCAACTGGTTTATTTAAACCACAAAGTAGCAAAGCCATTAATGGCACTAACACAAAGTATTTCCACATCGTGTGAACATTAGATTTTTTAGCATTCATCATTACAATTCGTTTTTTTAAGAGCGATTGGTTATAGTTGGTGGTAATATTCATCGATTGGTTCGGCACTGCTACTTTTAGCAAGCTTAATTGATACCCTTCCATTTCTACCTTGTACTCGTGCAAAACTGAATCATCGGCCAAAAATTCGAGATTACTTTCTAATGCTTTACGGTATAGCCATGCAAACGGGTTAAACCATTGCACCACAAGCACAAGTTCTGCCAAAATGAGATCGAAGCTATGCCCTTGCTGAACATGGACCTTTTCGTGTATCAAAATTTGATTGTAAGTTTCCCAATCGTATTTTGTGGGGTTGATAAAAATGGTGTTTCCAAAAGAACAAGGCGCTTTATTGCCATCCAATTCTACAATGCGGTAAATTCCATCCTTAATTACAGGTTTTCTATACGCCTGATATAAAAGCACGAGAACTTGGATTAATAAATTGATGCTGAGTACGACAAAACCACACCAATACACCCAAAATGCCCATTTTATGATACGATCTGTAAGTGGAACCTCGGGCACTATTATTTTGTGTACGGGCACTAAATCGGTTTGTCTTTGTGATATTGCAGATTCTGAAACGCCTAAAGCAGTTGTTTGTTCTGCAATAGGCAATGTATTTACATTTGCCATTTCTTCTTGAGGCCTTAGCGAATAGTGTTGTGGAACAGGAATAAGCGGCAAAAGAAATGCAAGCAACAAGCAGGTTAACAGCACTACTCTATTTAGTTGATAATAGGTTTCTTTATGCAGAAATAATTGATAAAAAACCAGACAAACGGCCAAAATAAGGGCTACATGTAAGCTATAAGGTATCATCTTTTTTTGCTTTAATAATACGCATGATGTCGTTTAATTCTTGGTCTGATAATTTTTGCTCCTTCGCGAAAAAAGCAAGCATATTGGGATAAGAATTATCAAAATACTGGCTTACAATGTCTTTCATTGCGTGTTTCTGATAATCTTCTTTCGAAATAACTGGAAAGTACTGAAAAATATTACCAATCGTCTCGTGATCTAAGAAACCCTTTTCTTCAAGGATTTTTACCATAGTAGCTACCGAATTATAATGGGGCTTGGGATCAGGAAGTTCAGGAATAACTTTTTTGATAAAGGCTTTTCCGATGGCCCAAAAAACCTGCATAATTTGTTCTTCTCTTTTAGCTAGCTTTTGCATGGTATAAAGTTGTTTCTAATGGGATGCAAGCCCTCACAAGCATTTTCAATTAGCAAGTAACGCTTAACATGGTTTGCATACGTCTTCATTTATAAATCTAATTTAATACTAATCAATTAGTATTGCAACTAATCGATTAGTATTTTTTATAAATTATTGATTTACAGATGAATAATTTTAAACTAACTTGTCTTTTTATAATTTAAAATAGCCCAAACATTTAAAAATAAAGCGAATGCACCGATGCGCAAAAGTTTTGGTACAACATCATTAAAACCGCTTCCTTTTAGCACAATCATTCGCATTACTTCTATGAGGTAGCTAACAGGGTTAAATTTGGCTACAACGATTGCCCAGTTTGGCATACTTTCTATGGGTGTAAATAATCCCCCCATGAGAATAAAAATCATCATAAAAAAGAACATGATAAACATGGCTTGTTGCTGCGTATCACAGAAGGTAGAAACCAATAAGCCAAAGCCCAATACGGCTAGCAAATACACCGCAATAAAACCATACATCAAGAACAAGCTCCCTTGAGGAACAATGCCATAAAAAAGATAAGAAACCACCAAGCCTAACGTAAAAACTACATTCCCCAATATCCAAAATGGGATGAGCTTGCCTAAAATAAAATGATGCTTTTTAATGGGGGTAACATTAATTTGCTCAATGGTGCCCACTTCCTTTTCTTTTACGATATTTAAGGCCGACAAAAAGCCTCCAATCATGGTTACCAAAATAGCCAAAATACCCGGCACCATATACATTCTATAATTAAGATGCGGATTAAACCAATTTTCCGGAACAATATCAACGGTTGGCTGCTCTAAAAATTTTCCTTGTTGTAAAAGCTCTACTCTTAATTCGCTATTGTAACTTTTAATAATCTGCATAAGATAGGCGCCGCCCAAGTTGGCTTTTGTACCATTAATCGCATTTACTGCAATGAGCAACTTTTGCTCATTTTCTCTGATTAAATTGCGCTCAAAGCCTCGAGGGATTTCTAATATAAGATCTACTTTATCCTCCTCAATTAATTTAAATGCATCCTTATACGAAAAATTATAATCGACCAGTTTAAAATAGCCCGATGCAGTTATTTTAGAGATTAATTTTTGTGAGTAGGAAGAATGATCGTTATCAATAACAGAAATATTAATGTTTTTTACTTCATAATTTGCTGCTAAAGGCAAAATAATCAATTGCATTACTGGCATCACCATTACCATGGCCAAAATAGATCGGTTTCTAAAAATCTGCTTAAATTCCTTTTGCAGTAAAAATTTTATCGTTCTCATGCCAAGCGTATTTTAAAACTTTTTAAACTTATCGTAAGCAACACTATCCATATGCCAAATAAAATCAAGGTTTCTTTCCAGATCGAGCTAAATCCCAATCCCTTAATCATGATCGATTTCACGATAATATAATACCACTTTGAAGGAATGATGTTCGAAATAAATTGCAAGGGTAAGGGCATATTTTCTATCGGAAACATAAAGCCACTAAATAAAATTGTGGGCAACATCATCCCCATTAACGAAATTAACATGGCTACTTGCTGAGAACTTGTTTTAATGGAAATAAAAATGCCTAAGGTTAAACAGGTGAGGATAAACAAGGTGCTTTCGGCAAAAAGCAATACCACACTTCCGTTAACAGGTACATCTAAAACAAAGATGCTTACCAATAAGATACTCGTTACATTAATGAGCGAAAGCAATAGATAAGGCACAGCTTTAGCCATAATTACCATAAGTGGACTAAAGGGCGACACCAATAATATCTCCATCGTACCTGTTTCCTTTTCCTTTACAATCGAAACCGCGGTCATCATTACACAAACTAACATCAAAACCAAAGCCATTACCCCCGGCACAAAATTTGGCGCACCTTTAAGCTGTGGGTTGTACAACATTCTGATTTCAGGAAGAATTTGATAGGGTATTTTTGCAGTCGGAGTTAGTTGGCTCATTTGATCTTGAATAATTGAGCTTATGTAATTGGTTAATGTGGTGGCATAATTTGGATCCGTAGCATCTACAATAATTTGCAGTTGTGCATGATGTTGATGCAGCAAATCATGTTTAAAGTTCGGCGGAACAATTAAGGCTAACTTAATTTCACCTGCGCTAAAAGCTTTGGTAATTTGTTGATGATTTAAACTATTTTGCTCTACTTCAAAATACGTACTGGCTTCAATTTTTGAAACCAATTGACTTGAAAAATTATCTCTTGCTTGATCCAGAATGATGATTTTCGCATTTTTCACTTCATTTGTTAACGCAAAGCCAAAAATCAGGATTTGCACAATGGGCATTCCAAAAAGAATTAATAAGGTCTTCTTATCGCGCAATACGTGATAAAATTCTTTTCTAATGAAGCTGAAAAATTGTTTCATCTATGTATAATTTTGTTTTAATGGTTAGATGGAGCCTTTGATGATTGTCGGGTTCATAATTAATTATCTAATCACTTCGTTTTGCTCCTCTTGCCAATTCATAAAACACCTCGTCCATCGAATTCGCATGATACTGCTTTTTCAAATTAGCTGGTGTATCCATAGCTTTTATACTTCCATCAACCATTAACGAAATTCGATTGCAGTACTCGGCTTCGTCCATATAATGTGTAGTTACGAAAATGGTGATGCCGCTATCGGCCGCATCGTAAATCATATCCCAAAATTGGCGACGAGTAACTGGGTCTACTCCACCAGTTGGCTCATCTAAAAAAACAATTTTTGGCTCATGCAAAATGGCAACAGAAAACGATAGCTTTTGCTTCCAGCCTAACGGAAGCGCAGCTACTAGTTTTTTCGCTTCAGATTGCAGGCCTAGTTGAGTGATAAGCTCGTCTGATTTTAGTTTAAGCTGCTGATTGTTAAGACCATATATACCACCAAAAAAACGAATATTCTCTAAAACAGTAAGATCTTCGTACAACGAAAATTTCTGGCTCATGTAGCCAATATTCTTTTTAATCTGCTCTGTTTGCTCATAAACATCGAAGCCGGCAATAGTGGCATCGCCAGAAGTTGGTGTAGATAAACCACAAAGCATGCGCATCGCTGTAGTTTTACCAGCCCCATTAGCGCCTAAAAAACCAAATATTTCTCCTTTGCTTACTTCAAATGTAATTTCGTTGGCCGCAATAAAATTGCCAAAACGTTTGGTAAGTTTATCGGTTTTAATTACAGGCTCACTCATGTTTAGCTTTTAATAATTTGATAAAACAATCTTCAACGGTAACTGCAGTTTTTTTCAGTTCGATATTTTGCAATCCTTTTTGTTTTAAGTGATTTATGATTTGCTGTTCACTCGTCCAATTATCCTTAAATGAAACATGCACATATTCACCGAAAGCATAGCTATTGAGAACCTCATCACTGTGTTGCAGTGTTTTTAAAAGTTGATGCATATTCTCGTGTTTAATGGCGTAAAGTTGTTCTGGATACGCCTTTATAATTTCATTCGGTGTATCTACCGAGAGTAATTTTCCCGATTGGATTAAAGCAATTCGATCACATAAATTCGCTTCATCCATATAAGGAGTAGATACGATTATGGTAATATTTTGTGCTTTCAGTTTTTTAAGCATTTCCCAAAATCCCTTCCTCGAAACCGGATCTACGCCGGTGGTAGGCTCGTCTAAAAACAGGACCGTTGGCTTGTGAATTAATGCACAGCATAGCGCCAATTTTTGCTTCATTCCGCCCGATAATTGTCCGGCTCTACGCTTTTTAAAAGGTTCGATCTGAACATAAATTTCTTGGATTAGATGATAATTTTCTGTTACGGTAGTATTAAAAACCGTGGCAAAAAAATCGAGATTTTCTTCGACACTTAAATCTGGATAGAGCGAAAACTTACCAGGCATATATCCCACGGTGTTTCGTATCATTTTATAATCCTTCACCACATCAAAACCGTTTACTGTAGCCCATCCACCATCTGGCAATAATAAGGTGGTTAGCATTCTAAAAATGCTTGTTTTTCCGGCACCATCTGGGCCTATGAGACCAAATATCTCTCCTTTCTTTACCGAAAAAGAGACTGAATCAACCGCAATAACGGTTTTATCGTATATTTTTTTCAGGTTTTGAACTTGTACGGCATCCATCATTTAAAGTTTTACATCACCATACATCCCAATTTTAAGATAGCCATCATTTTTAACTTTAATCTTTATTGCATACACTAAATTGGCACGTTCATCGCTGGTTTGAATGGTTTTTGGTGTAAATTCTGCTTTCGTGCTGATCCATTCAATCGTGCCTGGAAGGGTTTTATAACTGTCTTTGGTTTGGTCTACCAAAACCTTAACATGTTGGCCGATTTTAACTTTGCTCAATTGATCAGCTGTAAGATAAGCTCGGAGAATCATACTCGTTAAGGCTGCTACTTTATAAATAGGTTTTCCTATCGTTGTAACCTCATTAACTTCAGCGTATTTTGTTAATACCGTGCCATTAATTTCGTTAACTAATTTACATTTTGCTAATTGATCGTTAAGCTGCTGCACTTGAATAGATAAAGGGCTTGTTTCTTCAGTTAAGCTTTCTGAATTAACGCTCAATGTAGATTTCTGAGCGGCGATTTGCTTTTTTAGCACGGCAATAAGTGAAGTGGCATCGTCTAATTGTTTTCTTGTAGCCGCATCAGCTTTATATAAATTTTCGGTACGTTTTTGCTCGCGGTCTGCTTGGTTTAGCTGTTCGTAAAGTGCAGCAGTTTGGGCGTCGATATTTGGCTTCTTACTTAATACTGCCTTTACTTGGGCTAACACTTGCTGCTTTCTTAAATGAAGCTGTACACTATCAATATACCCCACAATTTGTCCAGCTTTTAACACGTCGCCCTCTTCAATGTTCAATGCTTTAATGGTACCAGTTGCTTCGGCCGAAACGATGGTTTCTACGGCCTCAAATGTGCCTGAAGCATCGTAAGGCTTGGTTTCATTTTTACATGCTGCCAGTGTTATAACAGCAAATAGCAAAATGGCTAATGGCCGATAGCTAACCGTCCATTGCTTGGATTCAAATCTGATAGTGCTCATCTGTTTAGTTTTATATTTTTATTTAATTTCCAATTGTTGTTTGTTGATTATATTGGGCCAAAAGCAATTGTATTTCATGGATAATTTTATTTTCTCGAGCTTGATTTTCGGCATTTGCTTCTCTTAAATAATCGTTGCTATTAATTACCCCATTTTCTAATTGGGCAATTGCTGTACGCTTAACTTTTGCGCGCAGGGCTATGATTTCAGAATCGGAATTTAATAATGTTTGAAATTTATTGATTTCTACATTTTGTTGGCTAATGGTCAGATTTGTATTAAAAAGAAACGTCTCCCTTTGAACCTCAATCGTTTTTCGATTAATATTAATTAAAGCTCTATCTTTCTTTAACGTGTAAAAAGTAGAGGGCGACCATGCCAATCGAATGCCGCTTATGTAATACAGGTCGAAGCTATTGCTCAGAAAATTTAAAGCTGGCTTTCCATATCCACCTTGAAAGAATATCGAAAATCTAGGCAAGCTTTTCGATATAAGCAAGGCATCTTGAACATCCAGATTTTTATGTTGAGTAGCATAGATTAGTAATTCAGGCCGTTTTACTTCATTTTGTACCACAATAGGTTGCGGTTTAGCCAAAGTTTCGTTGGTCATGTCTTTTCCTATGAATAACCCTAACATCTGGATATAGGCGGTTTGAGCAGCCTGTAATTCGATTATGCGTTGCTTGTTTTTAAGTAAGTCTGCTTTAAGCACATCACCATTGCTTTTTAATGCTGTTCCATTATCGATTGCTGCCTCCACTTTTTTAAGCCCCAGTTCGATATCATTAATGAGGAGCCCATTTTGCTTAATTTGAGCTTCAATTAACAAGCTACCAAAAAACAATTGGTTTATCTTCTCCTTGAGTTGATAAAGCGATAGATCGAGTTTCTGTTGCTCGAGTATTGCATTAGTTTTTTGCAATTCCCTTTGTTGCTTAATTAGACCACCATCGTAAATTGATTGACTTATTTCACCTGCAACCTTATACTGATCTTTGCTTGGTGTGGGTACTGTAACATTTGGCAATCGAATAGGCAATTGCGTTACATCAGATTGATAACTAGCTTGTGCGCTTAACGTTATTTGCGGCAGGTATCCCTTCTCGAGATTGCTCAACGTATAGGCCGATGTAGTTTCGATGAGATTGCGCTGCTTTGCTAAGGGATAATTTTGCATAGCGAGTTGATAACAATCATCCAAAGATAATTTTTGCTGTGCATGCGTACTTAAGCTCACACCTATTAATGCGAGTACTATTAACGTAATTATCTGCTTCATATTAATCAATTTATTTGATATTTAGATTTAGTCATTTGATTAAACCCGTACTAAAAAATTTTGATGCTTATTCGAGCATCATTTTCATCCATTTAGCAGCTAGTGCCTTTCGATCTTCCATTAGTTGAGCAAACAGTTGCTCGTTTAAAATACCTGTGGCTTTAAAAACAGGCTTTACGATAAATGGGAAAATAATCATTCCTAAAAAAGTAATAAAAAATTGGAAAGGATTTACTTCTTTCTTAACCGCAGCAATCTGCTCTATAAAATGAGATTTTAGGATATAATTACCTAACTGAATATTTTTGGCAAAACGTTCTGGATTTCGGCTAATTTCACTTAATACAAAAAGAGGTAATTCTGGATTTGTTAAAAAAAAGTCCATGTAATTTTCGGCAATCCAGTGAATTTTTTCTTCTAGTGAGGTTGTTCGATTGTTAAGTGCCGGAGCTATAAAATTGAATAGCTGATGCACCTTCTCTAACATAATAATTTCGAAAAGCTTCTCCTTACTGCGAAAATAATAATTAAGCAATGCTAAATTTAATCCTGCGTGCTCGGCAATATCCCGGGTTTTAGTAGCCGCATAACCCTTTTTCATAAACACAATCCTTGCCGATTCTTTAAATTTTTCTTCGGTACTGAGATTGATATCCTTTTGGGGTTTTGCTGCCATGTCTACTATTCTGCTTGCCAAAGGTAACTGTTGTTTTTGAATTAATCAAATTATTTAATCAATTGATTAAAACAATTTTACGTATCAGCATTTATAAATAACTTTCGGCTGTTCGACGTTAATTTAATTCGGCTCAACGTATTTCTATCCTAACAATGCGGGTTGTGCGAATAGTGCGATCACGATTAAATTTTTTCATTTTTAACATTACCTTAGGGCAACTGTTCTCAGATGAAAAAAATTCTACCCATTATCGTAATTGCTCAATTTTTATGCACCTCATTGTGGTTTGCTGGGAATGCGGTTATGGGCGACATTATACTGCAGTTTCAGGTATCTTCAAGTTATTTAACCTACCTAACAAGCACAGTACAAGCTGGATTTATTATAGGCACCTTGCTGTTCGCCACTTTAGGCATTGCGGACAGATTTTCCCCTTCAAAAATTTTCTTTATCTGCGCAGTTATTGCGGCTACTTTTAATTTAATAATTTGCGTAAACGGAATACATTTAACACTCTTATTTGCTTGCCGATTTTTAACGGGGTTTTTCTTAGCAGGGATTTATCCTATTGGAATGAAAATCGCTGCTGATCATTATGAACATGGCTTAGGAAAATCATTAGGTTTTTTAGTAGGTGCATTGGTGCTAGGCACGGCCTTTCCTCATTTTCTTAAAAGTGGCTTAGCACACCTGCCTTGGAAGTACGTGATTTTTTCTACGTCTATGCTTTCATTTATTGGCGGTCTAGCTTTATTTATAGGGGTACCCGATGGGCCTTTTCGCAAGCGTGGACAGCAGTTAAAATTAGGTGCATTTATGCAGAGTTTTAGGAATAGTGAATTTAGGGCTGCTGCTTTTGGGTATTTCGGACATATGTGGGAATTATACACTTTTTGGGTATTTATTCCTGTTATTTTGGGCAATTATAGTCGGCATTTTAAAATCGAACTTAATATTTCTTTACTATCTTTTTCAATCATCTTTGCTGGAAGCCTTGCATGTGTAATTAGCGGATTAATGGCTCAGCGATTTGGCACTAAAAAGATAGCTACGCTTGCCTTGGCTATTTCTTGCAGCTGCTGTATCCTTTCTCCTCTATTCCTATTCAATAAGTCGCTCGTTTTACTGCTTACCTTTCTGCTCATTTGGGGAATGGTTATCGTAGCCGATTCCCCTCTTTTTTCTACGCTAATTGCTCAAAACGCAGCACTAACGCTAAGGGGTTCATCATTAACCATTGTAAATTGTATTGGCTTTGCAATTACCATTGTTAGCATTCAATTCATAAATGTTGTATTAACCGAAAAAAATGCACAATATATCTTTATGCTTTTGGCATTAGGCCCCATCTCTGGATTACTTTTGATGAACAATAAGGAACGAAAAAATTAAAATTAGTTAATATCTTTCGTTACAAAAACAATTTTTTGATATTCTTCCTTTTCAAATAGTATTCCAATTTTTTTCTCATTAAGCTTAACAATATCCGAATAAGCAGCAAAATTACTTCCTTTATAACCTTCAGGACTTTTTGCTATGGTTACATTTTTTGCCCAAGTCTTACCATCATCATTACTCACTCTTAGCGTTAAATTATCTCGTTTCTTGATGTCGGCTGCATTGCAAAAAATCAAGATCCTATTTCCTTTCTGATTTAAAAAAGACAACGTGCTTCCTTGGCAAACAGGATCTGGAAGATTAGGGTCAAAATAAGTGGTACTCCAAGTTTCTCCACCATTGTTACTGATGGCAATGATACGTTGTCTCACATTCCCTTGCTGGTTTCGAATATTCATTAACATGTCGTCTCCAGAAAGCTGTGCAGCCATAGCTTCGTTACTTCCTGCAAAACTGACATTTTCTGAAAGTTTAAAGGTTAAACCATGATCATCCGTAAAAAAGCCATGTGCTACATAATCCATACCTGCTTCTTGAGGCGGTCCGGCAGAATGATTTGCAGCAATGAAGATCCTTCCTTTGTATTTTCCGCTGTCAAACTGCAGGGCATGCCCGGGTGTATTAGCATAGCTGCGCCAATCTTCGCTAGCCCTATAAGCGGGGTTTACCTGCGGCATTTTAGGTCTGTGAACCTGACTAGTGATGTTTACTGGAGCAGACCACGATAAACCACCATCAACAGATGTTTTGTACCAAACTTCTCTTAAACCATTCCCCTTTCTTACTTCAGCCTCCTCGTTATTTCCTGTATTATAAAATAAAAATATTCGCCCTTTTGGATAGATCGGGTCTGTGAGGTCAAGAACCGGAGCAGGATTTCCAGCTTGAAGTTTATTATAATCGACTACTGTTTGCAATGGCGACCAAGTTTTACCTCTATCTGTACTCCTTTTTTGTACGATATCAATGTCGCCAAAATCACCTCCCCCATGTACTCTTCCTTCGGCAAATGCAAGCAAGTCGCCATTTTTTAGAACAATTATGGCGGGTATTCTATAGCTCTGGTGTCCTTCTTGGCCAGCCTTAAAAACAGGGACTTCATTATCTTGTGTAAAACCCCGAAGTACAGAGAGTAATGCGATCATTGTAATTAACGTTGTTTTCATTTCGTCTTTTTTTAAGGGATTTAGATTGATTTTTTAGCGATAAATAATCCCAACAATACCAACGCAACTCCAGAAAGGGTGTAGCGGCTAATTGCTTCGTTTGTTAAAAATGCCGCAATTATAAATCCGAACAACGGGCATAAAAACAACCACAATCCAGCGCTAACCGCATTGGTTTTTAGTAACCAAAGCCACAGTTGAACAGCTCCAATAGAAACTGGAATAGCCAACCAAAAAACCGAACTCCAGAAGGTTAAATCATACTGATTAAGTTGAGGTTTATAATATAAAATAACAAAGGGAATAAGCAAGACCCCACCAATAGCAGTTTGCCACCCATTAATGGTAAGTAAGCTTAAGTCGCTCCATTTCTTTGCCGAAAAATAAATCGCGGCAGCCGTGTAAGAAAGCATGCTCACAAATAAAATAGACAAACCCCAAGGGGTTACTTTAGCATGGCTAAATAAGGGCCAAGCGGCGCAAACTACGCCTAAAGTGCATACTAGCAAGGCAACAATTACCTTAATTGTTAGCTTCTTATTTAAGAAAAAAACCGAAAAAAAGCTGATGAGTACAGGATTAATAGCTACAGAAAGCGCGCCGATTCCTGCTGTAACTTCTTGCATCGCTACAATATAAAGACCAAGATAAATACTAATGTTTAAGGCTCCATAAATACCTACCTGCATCCATTCTTTTCCTTTCGGCAATCTGTTTTTTTGTACAATATGGGTGATGAATAACATCAACATCGCAGCTAAAGCAAACCGTGTGGTAGCAATAACCATGGGTTGTCCTACTGTTAAGCCAATTTTCGTTGCAGTTGATGCCGATGCCCAAAAGATGGCAAAGGTTAAGCCTGCTAAAAACCAGCGATATTGTTTATTAAACATTGTGCGAAAATAAGGTATTTGTTCTAAACTTTTTCTTGATAAAAAGTTTAACAAATCTTGAAGCGCAGCGGAAAGCATGAATACCAATAAAAATATTAACAGCAAATGAATAATCAAGGCTGTAAAGGCCGTCCTGTTGGGCGTTTAAGCATGACGGTTTTCCCGTTACAGTTTCATTCTTTGAATCCTCACTGCATTTAAAATTGCCAGAAAGGCAACACCAACATCGGCAATTACAGCTTCCCATAAATTTGCCACTCCGAATGCACCAAAGGTAAGCACCAACACTTTTACAAGCATAGCCAATACAATATTCTGCCATACAATGTTCCGTGTTAGCTTACCAATCTTTAGCGCTTGAACAATTTTAGAAATCTGGTCGTTTTGAATAACAATATCTGCCGTTTCTATCGCAGCATCACTACCTAAGCCTCCCATGGCAATGCCAGCATCGGCAAGGGCAAGTACAGGTGCATCATTTACTCCATCTCCAACAAAAGCAATTCTCCCCCCTGCGTTTTTTAGCCCTTCTACCTTTTCCACTTTTCCTTCGGGGAGCAAATCACCATAGGCACTATCAATTCCTAATTGCTTAGCTACTGCATTAACTACAGCTTGTTTATCTCCCGAAAGCATAACCGTTTTAATAGACAGTGCATGAAGCCCTTTTATGGTTTCTACTGCCTCTTCCTTTAACTCATCCGCAATGGTGATATAACCCACAAACTTCTTATCAACCGCTACCGCAACCAGCGTATCGGTTACTTCTTCTAGTTTTGCTGGATATTCGATTTTAAACTTCTTAAGCAGTTTTAAATTGCCTGCTAATACTTCATTCCCCTCAATAATTCCCTTTAGGCCATGACCAGAAATTTCTTCCACCATTGTGGCCCTTTCATTCCCACTACCTGCATATGCTATAATAGCCTGTCCGATAGGATGTGTAGAATTCTTTTCTAGAGCTGCAGCTATTTTTATCAATTCTTGCTCATCAAAATCGTTGACCACTACCTTTTGCACTTTAAAAACACCTTTGGTTAACGTTCCTGTTTTGTCCATTACCACGGTGTTAATTTTAGTCATCACATCTAAAAAATTACCCCCCTTAAAGAGAATGCCATTTCGAGATGCTAAACCTATACCTCCAAAATAACCCAGAGGTATAGAAACTACCAAAGCACACGGACAACTAATTACCAAAAAAACCAGCGCTCTATACAACCATTCATTAAATACATAGTGTTCTATAATTAAATAAGGAAGCAAGGTAAGTGCCAAGGCCATAAAAAACACAATTGGCGTATATATTTTGGCAAATTTCGAAATAAAGAGCTGCGTTTGCGATTTTCGGGATGACGCATCTTGTACCAACTCTAGAATCTTGCTCAACTTGCTATCTTTAAATAATGCGGTTACTTTTACTTCAGAAACGGTGTTAAGGTTAATCATTCCCGCTAATACAACCTCGCCCTTACACTTGCTATCGGGCCTGCTTTCGCCAGTTAATGCTGCCGTGTTAAACGAGCCCTTTTCTGATAACAATTCGCTATCTAAACCTACTTTTTCTCCGGGTTTTACCTGAATCGTTTCTCCTAATTTTACATCGGTTGAATGAACTAGCAATGTTTTTCCACCCCTCAGTACGGTTACCTTATCTGGCCGGGTATCGAGTAAAGCCTTTATGCTTGCTTTAGCACGATCTACTGCCGAATCTTGGAACCATTCGCCAATAGAATAGAACACCATAACAGCAACACCTTCTGCATATTCACCGATGTAAAAGGCGCCCAAAGTAGCTATGCTCATTAGTACAAACTCGTTAAAAATATCGCCTCGAGATGCCTTTTTAAAGGCCAAAACGAGCACGCTCCACCCTGCCAACAGATAAGCAACGCTATTTATTGCTAACGAAAACCATTCATTTAATTGGACGTGAAACCCATAATCGAGTGTTAATAGCACGATTAAAATGGCAAGGCCAATTAGCAGACCTATGTGCTGCTGTGAATCTCCATGATCGTGATCGTGGTCATCTGTATCATCATGAGTGTGTTTGTGTACTTGATTTTCTTCAGGTGGGCAACAATCCTTCATCATTTTTTAATTTATATATACAAATATACGGCCAGGTGGGATGCAATCGTATTGCATTGTTTTAGATTTCAACAGCAAGAACGCAAGGCTAATGCCCTAATGGTTCGTTTCAATCGCAAAGAATGCAAAACCAACTCAATCTTCTCTGTGTAAACTCCTTTTATCTGTGGTTAAAGACCCAAATTACACTCCGCACAAATCCCCTTTACGATTAACTGCGTTTCTACAACAGTATAAGAACCTGGAATTTGAACTTCTGGGATATGTGTTTTAGGTAAACAATGCGTTTCTTTACATTGTGTACAATAAAAATGAATATGCAAATCGTGATGGCCATCTACATCACATTCGTGCGCACAAAGTGCAAATTTGGTAACACCACTTCCATCATCAATACGATGAACCAGGCCATGCTCTTCGAACGTTCTAATGGTACGGTATAAAGTAACCCGGTCTGTTCGATCAAGGCCTAATTCTAAATCGGTAAGGCTTAGCGCTGAAGATTGCTTCAATAAAAAATCGAGCACGATTAAACGCATTGAAGTAGGGGCAATATTTTTTTCTTTTAGTTTAGCTTCTAACCCATTCATTGCATAAATATATTAATAGTTTTCCGTGATCGGATGACGATATTTTCCATGATCGGGTCACTGAACTGATAGAAACAAAAAAAAATGAGTAGTTTTGAGGCGTGAAAAAATTTGCGTTTGTCTTATCATTTATTGTATTTGTGCTTTCCATCGCACCTTGTTGTGCTTTGGCTGATCACGTAACACAAAGCGATTCGAAAGCCGTACTTAAACAACAAAAAAGCAGTCAAGACGAAGATTGTTGTCAAGATTGCTCTCCTTTTTACACCTGTGGTACCTGTGGAGGATTTATGGCCACTCCATTAATTAGTTTTACAGCACCGCAGCCCACATTACTCCCTATATTTTTCAACCTTCGCTATTTGCAATCTTTTGTTGATGGGATTGCGCAAAATATCTGGCAACCGCCAAAATTAAGTTAGAATTGAATCATCAAATTAACGTTCAATAGCCACAAATTGCAAAATTGATTTATAATTTGTGTGTTTGCGAATATCAACACCAAGCAATTCTCGAATATTACTTAATTTTAAAATACCATGAAGAAAACATTATGGTTATGGGCATTTTTGCTATGCCCTGTTTTAACCTATGCTCAACATACTTTTAAAGCCATCGTAAAAGATGCAAACACAAATACACCACTAGTAGGAGCTACCATAAAAATCCCCCAACTTTCTAGAAGTACTACCTCAGATAGTAGCGGAAACAGCCTATTCACTAATGTGCCTATGGGCAAATATATTGTCCATTTTACCTATATCGGCTACGAAAAAAGAATGGATACGTTAACCATTCCGGGAGATGAAACTAAACCCATAATTATTTTTATGCATCATGCAGCAGCGGAAGAAGAGTTGGATGAAGTTGTCGTATCGGCCACACGTAGTAGTAGAACTATCGCCAACATCCCTACCCGAATAGAAGTTTTGGTAGGTGAAGAAATAGATGAAAAAGCGAACATGAAACCAGGCGACATTAGAATGATGCTTGCCGAAACTACAGGAATACAAACCCAGCAAACCTCGGCAACAAGTGGCAATTCGAGCATTAGAATACAGGGTTTGGATGGAAAATATACCCAAATTATTCGTGATGGTTTTCCATTATACAGTGGGTTTTCTGGCGGATTGGGTCTATTGCAAATTGCGCCCTTAGACCTTAAACAAGTGGAAGTAATTAAAGGCTCTTCTTCTACACTTTATGGCGGTGGAGCGATTGCTGGACTGGTAAACTTAGTTTCAAAAACGCCTACCGATGAGAAACAGCTTAGCTTTTTGCTAAATGCAACTTCGGCTTTAGGGCTCGATGCGAGCGGCTTCTATTCACAGAAATTTAAGAAAACAGGAACCACTATATACGCAGCCTATAATCATGGTACCGCTTACGACCCTGTAAATATCGGGTTAACGGCCATTCCTAAATACGATCGTTTTACATTAAATCCGAAATTATTTTTCTATCCTTCAGAGAAAACTACACTTTCGGCGGGCATAAATGCAACCATTGAAAACCGTATCGGCGGAGATTTACAGTACATCAAAGGAAATGGAAGTGCTTCGCATCCCTATTTCGAAGAAAATAAAACCGGTCGGTATAATAGTCAATTGGAATTAAAACATTATTTCAGTAATCAGCAAAAACTAACCATTCGAAATAGTTTGAGCTATTATGATCGTTCGATCGCACTTCCAAATTATCGCTTTTCTGGCGTACAGCTTTCTAGCTATAGCGAGTTAAATTATATAAAAGAGGGGGAAACAACCGATTGGGTAATGGGGTTAAACTTTCTAACCGAAGATTTTAAGGAAGATAAACAAGTTAATTTTCCCTCACGTAGTTATCAAAATAGTACCGTAGGCGGGTTTATCCAAAATACCTTTACCACTTCCGAAAAACTAACTTTCGAATCGGGAATAAGGGGTGATTATCATAGCGATTATGGTTTTCTATTCCTACCCAAGGTATCTTTGCTATGGAAAATGAATACGCAATTTACCTTCCGCATTGGAGGTGGTCTAGGGTATAAAGGCCCTTCCGTTTTTACCGAAGATGCAGAGCGCATTCAATTTAGAAATGTATTTCCTATTGATGTGAGTAAAACCAAGGCAGAGCGTTCGTATGGTGCTAATTTCGATATTAATTATAAAGCACCTCTATTCAACGATCAAGTAGGTTTTAGCATTAACCAACTGTTTTTTTATACGCGGATAAATGACCCTATTTTACTAGTGTCCGACTTTGGAAGCTCATCGTACTCGCTATCGAGTACACCGGCAAATTTTTACTATGTGCAACCCAATGGCGATTTAAATACCAAAGGGATAGAAACCAATATAAAATTAACCTTTAAGGATTTCAAACTATTTGTGGGCTATACCTATGCCGATGTTAACCAACATATTGGAACTGCTTTCGTGGACTACCCTTTGGTCTCGAAGCATCGCTTAAACAATGTATTAATGTACGAAGTGGAAGATAAGTGGAAAATTGGAGCAGAAGCCTATTATTTCAGTACACAGAAGCTAAACGATGGAACGCTTGGCAAGAGCTATTGGACACCAGGTCTTATGGTCGAAAAACTTTGGGAACGATGCTCAGTATTCATCAACTTCGAAAACTTTATCGATACGCGCCAAACTAGATTCGACAGCATTTATACAGGGAGTATAACAAATCCTACATTTAGAGATATTTACGCTCCAGTTGATGGTTTTGTGATTAATGGGGGAATAAAGATTAGGCTATAATGGACATAAAAGGGCATCCTCACCTTAGTTTGGGTGCCCTTTTCCTTTAAATTAATAATAAATTAAAATTTTTCTTAATACCATAATTTTTTAGGCCATTTTTTTTCTTAAATATTCATTATATTGCATATATCAACTTAACCTATATTAATTATGAGAAAAATTTTTACTCTACTTTTTCTTCCTTTTATTATACTTTTCAGCCTTTCCCTAAAGGCTCAAGAGCGAATGATAACCGGAAAAGTTATTGCGAGCGATACAGGTAAACCATTACCTGGGGTTGGCATTAAAGTTAAAGGAACCACAACGACAAAATTAACTGACGAACGTGGTACCTATTCCATTTCAGTTCCGAACAACACCTCCGTACTTGTATTTACCTATATTGGCTTTGTAATGCAAGAAGTTACTGTGGGTTCGAAGAGTACGGTTAATATAGAACTCGTTTCTGATGTTAACCAATTACAGGAAGTAGTTATAAATACAGGTCTCGGTATTACACGCCAAAGCAAATCGCTGGGTTATTCTGCACAGAGCGTTAATGGTGAAGATCTTAATGTTAACCACCAGTCTAACCTACTAAATGCACTTCAGGGCAAAATTGCCGGCGCTACAATTACCAGTGTAGGTGGTGGTCCTGGCCAAGGTACTGCAATCCGCATCCGTGGTGTAAACTCAATTGACGCTAACACATCTGGAGATCCTTTATACGTAATTGATGGAGTGCAGATCGATAATACGACTTCTACATTTGGAGCAACACAAAACGGAGGTCAGGGTTTCAGAGCTAGATCTGTGGGCAATCGAGCTTCGGATGTTAATCCAGAAGACATTGAAACCATTAATATCCTCAAAGGTGGTGCCGCTACCGCGTTATATGGCTTAAGAGGAGCAAATGGAGTTGTGGTTATTACCACTAAGAAAGGAAAGGGTACAGGCTTTCAAGTAAACGTTTCTAGCACCTACGGGCTCGATGAGATTAATAAAATCCCCGAAGTGCAAACTACCTATACTTCGGGCGTAGTTGGCGTTTATAACAATGGTTCTAACGGTATCGGACCAGCATGGGGGCCAACCATTGCAGAAGCAAAATTATTAGACCCTACCCATCCAGATAAGTTGTTTAACAATTATGAACGTGCTTACGAAACGGGCAATCAGTCTAAAACCAGTGTTTCAGTTGCTGGGGGCTCAGAAGCCATTCGATTCTATTCTTCAGCATCAACCTTATTTCAGCAAGGCATGATGCCAGGAACAGACTATAAAAATTTGTCTGCACGTTTAAATACCGACATTACGATTAGTCCGAAAATAAAAGCCGGTGTGAATATGAATTTTACCAATTCTGGGGGCTTTAGATATAGTCCAGATCGTTTTGGAGAATCATTAACTTACTGGGCACCGCGTGTAGATGTGGCCGACTACATTAAACCCGATGGAACCCAAAAATATGTTGGTACAAATAACCCAGTTTGGGGGGCTAAAAACAACAGGTTAAAGGATAATGTAAACCGTTTTATCGGAGGTGCTAACCTAAGTTATCAGCCGTTAACTTGGCTTAATTTAAGTTACCGCTTTGGTGTAGATACTTATTCCGATAACCGGGTTGCAAATTCACCTGCAGCACGTGGCGTACCCGGGGAAGTTACTTATGATAACTCAACTGGTCTAATTGGCGAATACAATACCGCTTTCAGAACATTGAACTCTACCTTTATCGCAACCTTATCTTCGAAGCTTACTAAAGATATAAATGGTACTTTACGTTTTGGACACGAACTTTATAACAGAAGATATAAAGAAGCAAGAACCGAGGGCACTCAGTTTAATATCTGGAACTTTTATAACCTTGCCAATGCGAAAGCACTTTCGGTAGGTCAATCGCTCACACAAAAAAGGCTTCAGGGTATTTTCGGCGAAGCAACGTTCGACTATAAAGACTACTTATTTTTAACGTTAACCGGCCGCAACGATATTACGTCTACACTTTCTAAATCGAATAGAAGCTTCTTCTACCCTTCAGCAAGTTTATCGTATGTATTTAGCGATCAATTAAAATTGCCAGAGTGGATTAACCAGTCTAAACTTCGGCTTTCGTATGCAAAACTCGGAAAAGATGCTAATGAATATTCAACATCTTACGGTTTTGGCACCTATACGCTTCCTGCTGGGTATACTGGCTTAAGTATTTCATCTAACCTTGGCAACCCCGATCTAAGGCCCGAGTTTACAAACACCTACGATGCCGGCTTAGAAATGTCGTTCTTAAAAAACCGCTTAGGTTTTGATTTTACGTTCTATTATTCACTAAGTAAAGATCAAATCGTTCAATCACAAATTTCATCAACTACTGGCTATGTTACAACATCGGTAAATGCTGGCGATATACGTAATAGAGGTATAGAGTTGGTATTAAAAGGGGTGCCTATAAAATCGAAAGACTTTTCGTGGGATGCGTTGTTAAACTTTTCTATGAATCGTAATAAGGTATTACGTATGCCAGGCGATGCTACGGAATATGTATATGGGACAGATATCAGTCGCTCATACGGAAGTGGTATTACCCAAAAAATTGTATTGGGCCAATCATATGGAAATATCTATGGAAATTACTTTATGCATTATGGACCGAACTCAGGAGATGAAAGCGCCCCATTGCTTATCGGTGCAAACGGCTACCCAGTTAGCTCAGGAAGTACTTTTAAACTATTGGGCAACTCACAACCCGATTGGATAGGCGGTATTACCAACAACTTCAGGTATAAAAAATTCACTCTTTCTACCTTAATTGATGCACGTTGGGGCTTCGAGAAGTATGATGGATTAGAAAACTTCTACTCTGCTTTTGGCTTACCAAAATATACTGAAGAAAGGCGTTCGTTCAAGGTGTTTGAAGGCGTATTAGCAAATGGAACCCCAAATACGAAATCGGTATGGATGGGGCAAGGTTTAGCACCAGATGGAGTAGTTTACAGTGCACAAGGTTATTATCGCGATGTTTATCGACTTCTTGCCGAGCCATTTGTTCAAGATGCCTCGTGGATTAAACTCAGATCAATAAGTTTAGGTTATTCAATTCCTACTGCTTGGCTGCCTAAAAATGCTATCCGCTCTGCCAGTCTTTCGGTTACTGCCAATAATATTTTATTACACACAAATTATTACGGGCTCGATCCCGAATCAAGTGCGTTTAACAGTGGAAGCAATATCGATGGATCAGCAGGATTTACCTATCCTGCGGCACGCTCCGTTTTATTTACACTTAATGTAGGCCTTTAAAACTTTAGATGATGCAAAAATTAACTAAATACACCATATATTCAGCCATAGCTGTTATACTTACTTTTCAAAGTTGTAAGGACGATTACTTTGAAGATGTTAACTTAAATCCAAATCAGGTTACAACGCCTACATTATCTTCACTACTGGCCACATCTACGTACAAGATTGCCCAGAATAGCGTAAGTGTTGCTAGCATTACCAATCCATTTGTACAATATACAGCAAGCCCATCTCCAAACGCCGCATCCGACATTTATGATACGAACGACCAAAGTGGAACATGGAATGCGCTTTATTATGCAATGGCAGATGCGAATGAATTAAAGAAACTTGCAATTCTGCAAAATTCAAACGAATACCTGGGCGCTGCGAATGTAATGCTTGCCTACAACCTTATCCTCGCCAATGATCTTTGGGGCAGCGTGCCTTTTTCGGAGGCGTTTGTAGCTACCACGCTAAAACCAAAATACGATGCCGATCAAGCAGTATATACCTCTGCAATGGCATTGATAGACGAGGCAATTGCTAATTTTACAGCCACCTCTACCGGAACATTGCTTCCTACTGGCGCTACCAATAGCGATCTTATTTATGGGAAAGTTAGTACCGCAGCTAATCCAAATAAGAACTACTGGAGAAAATTCGCCTATGCGTTAAAAGCACGCTTACTAAATAAAGTAAGTAAAACCGCTGGCTACAATCCAACTGCAGTTTTAACTGCAGTAGCGAATTCGTTTACCAGTACTGCCGATGATGCTGGAATGAATAATTTCTTGGTTCGCAATAACTGGGCTGGAGTGGCCGTTTCTAATGCTGCCCAGTCTCTTGGCGGATGGTTATCTGAGCAATTAGTTGATCATTTAAATGGAACCACTTATGGTATATTTGATCCGCGCATTGCAAAAATTACCGATAAAGCACCCGCAAATGGTCTTTACATAGGTACCACAAATGGCCAGGGTAATCGCCCTCCCGGCGGCAATACCACCAAAGACGAAGTATATATCGCTCAAAGTTCGCCATGGACTAGCGATACTGCACCAATATGGATTGTAACCTATGCAGAGCTCAAATTTATCGAAGCAGAGGCTGCACTTGCGGCAGGCCTAACTACGCAGGCAAACACCGCTTATCAGGCTGGAATAACCGCAAATTTCGATAAGCTGCAAGTTCCTGCAGGCGCCGAAAGAACGGCTTACCTAGCAGCCGCCTTCGTACCGGTAACGAAAGATTTGATTTTTAAAGAAAAATATGTGGCTACTTATCTAAATGCGGAAGCCTGGAACGATGCGCGCCGTTATGACTATGCATACAAGAATTTCACTTTACCTCTTGGAGCAGTGCTACCTACCTATATTCGCAGAATCGATTATGTAAAAGATGAAATCAACGAAAATAATTCCAATGTACCTGCTACAGTTCCTCGTACCACTAAACTGTGGTGGGATCAGTAAAATGCATTTACACTAATAAAAGGACCAAACATTTTTACAAACTTTATACGTCTGTCAAAGTGTTTGGTCTTTCTTTATACCCTTTCCTTATGATCAATCGTTTATCACTTATTGTTATCTCCTTTTTTTTTAGTCTTACCAGTTATTCCCAATCTTTTACCGTTAAATCTGTATTAAGTTATCCCTTTCCATCCGAGCTTACCTCTTCTACCAATGGATCGAAAATTGCTTGGGCGATGAATGAACAAGGTAAAAGAAACATTTATGTAGCTGAAGGCCCTTCGTTTAAGCCTATTAAAATAACCGATTATATTTACGATGACGGGCAAGAACTCACCAGTTTAAGTATATCTAACGATGGGAAATGGGTGGTTTTTGTACGTGGTGGCGATCATGGTTCGAGGGAGGGTACAAATCCTGTAAATGCAGCTTCGCTACCAATGGCCCCCAAAGTGCAGATCATGAGCGTACCCTTTAATGGCGGTAAAGTGAATGTAATTGGAGAGGGCGATAATCCGCTCATTGCACCAAACAGCATGCAAATTATTTTTGATCGGGGCGGGCAACTTATGACCAGTACGATTGATGGAAGTACAGCTTCAAAGAACCTATTTTATGCCAAAGGAACAAATGGTTCCCCTAGTTTTAGTCCGGATGGTTCGAAAATTGCGTTTGTTTCTTCGAGAGGCGATCATTCTTTTATCGGGATTTATACCAATGCCGAAACGCCTATACAATGGCTTTTACCTTCCTTTTCGAGGGATAATTCGCCAAGGTGGTCGCCCGATGGCAACGAAATTGCCTTTATTAGAAATCCTGGCATGGGCGGTGCACCCGATTCGATTTTGGCTAGAAAACATGTTCCCTGGGCCATTTGGCGAGTAAATATTCAAATTGGTGTAGGAAAACAGATTTGGAAAGCACCCGAAACACCGCAAGGTTCGCTGCCTTCGGTAGCGGGGGGTGCAAATTTACTTTGGGCCGCTGATCGATTAATTTTTACCTCATACGAGGATGGGTGGCCGCATTTATACTCGATTGCTACCGATGGCTCGCAACAAACTTTACTTACTCCAGGCGAATTCATGGTAGAACATGTGCAGTTGAGCACTGATAAAAAATGGGTAGTGTTTAGCGCAAATACCGGAAAGGATAAAGATGATATCGACCGAAAACATGTGTATAAAGTTTCGATAGATAAAGCCGATATGCAAGCGCTAACGAGCGGAAAAGGCTTAGAAAGCATGCCAGTTATTACAGGCGATCGAGCAAATATTGCTTACTTCAGTGCCACGGCACAGCAGCCGCTTTTGCCAGCTATTTTTAGCGAACAAAGTAAGCAGACTCAGTTGTTGTGTGCCGATTTAATTCCAGACGACTTCCCCTCCGCGCAATTGGTTACCCCTACTCATGTTACTTTTAAAGCTGCAGATGGGGTTACGGTGTATGGGCAATTGTTTACACCCACTGGCAGACCCCGAAAAAAAGGAGCAATTGTTTATGTGCATGGCGGACCGCAGCGACAAATGTTTTTAGGCTGGAACCACATGGATTATTATTCGATTGATTACGCTTTAAACCAGTACCTAGTGAGCTTGGGCTATGTGGTTTTATCGGTGAATTACAGACTGGGCATTGGTTACGGGTATGAATTCCACAAACCACTTTTTGCAGGAGCGCAAGGGGCGTCAGAATATCAAGATATTAAGGCGGCTGGGGAATGGTTGGCTAAACAATCTAATATCGATCCAAAGCGAATTGGCATTTATGGTGGGTCGTATGGGGGATATCTTGTGGCTTTAGCTCTTGGAAAAGATTCGAAATTATTTGCTGCAGGGGTTGATATTCATGGTGTAAATAGTCGATTTAATAGTACTGTTATTGAAAAAGAAACCGCACCAGATGCACAATTGGCAGCAGAAAAAGTAATTGCTTCTTCTCCACTAACCTATTTAAGCACCTGGACATCACCCACACTTCTTATCCATGCTGATGATGATCGGAATGTACCATTTAGTCAAAGTGTAGATTTAGCACGCCGTTTTGAGCTTAAAAAATTCGATTTCGAGTATTTAGCCATCCCAGACGATACACATCATTGGATGAAGTTTTCGAATGCAGTTAAAGTTTCGGAAGCAACAGCCAGTTTTTTACACCAGAAATTGGCAAAGAGGGAGTAATCTACTAACCACAGAGATTTTTATATATTAACCGCAAAGGCCAAAGTTTTTTTAACACAGAGCTCACAGCGTGATTTCGCCGAGCACACAGAGGTAGTGGTATGCACAAAAACTCTAATTTCTCTGTGTTAAACTATATAATTATGCCTTTTTCGGAGGAAGATCAAAAGCTACCGCTTCGTGTTCGAAATGCCCATTATGTGAGCCATCGCAAAAAGGCTTGTTCTGCGATAAGCCGCAGCGACAAATGGATAAAACTGTTCTGCCTTGTAAACCATAGGCATTTCCACTTCTATCTACGATTTCGAAATCGCCCTCTATCTTTACCGAACCGTTATTGTTAATTGTAAGTTTTGTTGTAGCCATTGCTTATATGTTTGATACAAAACTAGCTTAATGGATTGGAAATGCTTAAAATGATTTCAATTTAGAAACATTCTTGTTTTTAAGGAAGTTTCTCATAGTATTTATTAAGCAAGCGCTCTCATCTCTTTTAATAAAGATATAATCCTTTCCTTAATACTGCCTTCTGCAAAAGAATTTTCAAGTTCAATGCGCTTTGCAAATTCCATGAAATCGCTAGGATGGTTTTCTCGTTTTCCTGTTTTTACACTTATGGGAACAAAGCGCGTCCACATTATCGCCTTCAATTCAGTTTGTTCAGCGTTCATCATCAGCAGCTCTACTAAAAGATACTGGTCACTCGCCTTAACCAGCGAACTCTTAATTAACACTTTTTCATTGTATTTTGCAGGTTTAAGGTAATTTATTTCATGACTGCCCACCACCCAGCCAATTCCCTTATGGTAATAACTCGTCAAATCTAATTGATAATTATCCTTTAAATGATCTTCGCGAGCATTCAAAAAATAATCTAAATAACGTGCATTGTTTAAATGTCCGAATAAATCGCAATCGCTAAAGCGAACAGTATAAAAAGATTGAGGTTCTTTAATCATATTAAGTTTGTAGACCGATTGGTCCATTATTACTACTTTTTATAGTTCTTTATGTGCTTTTTAAGGTAAGAAAGCAAATCATTCAAGTATTTCGGCTCGTTGTTTAACCGACTCATCATCATTCCGCCTTCAATAACTGAAAAAATTAGATTTGCTTCGGCCTTAGCATCTACCTTTTTGCGAAATTCTTTAGTGGCAATACCTTTATTAATAATGTACTCTAGCGAGCCTAGCATTTTGTTCAAGGCCAACGCAGCCTTTTCTTTTAAGGCAGGAAAATTAAAATCAGCATCAACAGCAGTATTCAATACTGGGCATCCGCCTTCAATAGTAGGATAAATGCTATAATTATGGTAAAAATTAAAAATTGCCACCAATTTATCCTTTGCTGAAACTTCATTTCTAATCTTTTCAGACAATGCCGCAATTAAACGTTCATTGGCATATTCAAACGCCATTAGCGCAATCTCTTCCTTACTTTCGAAATTACCGTACAAACCACCTTTAGCAAGCCCGGTGGCATCTAAAATGTCGTTCATAGAGGTGGCTGCAAACCCCTTCTTATTAAAAATAGGTGCAGCTTTTTCTATGATAAATTTTTTCGTTTGTTCCGATTTTGTCAACATCATAACAAATATAGACCGTTCGGTCTAAAATAACAAATTTATTTTCATTCGATGAATATTGGCACAGGCTTCGATGCAATGACAATAGAAAATTCTTTCAAAACTTCACGGTTGAACATATAAAGACGTTCGAATTCGCATAACTTCCTAATATCCCATCGCGTTCATCACTGGTAGCGCATTCGATGATAAATCAATCACAAAACCATTAATCAACGCATATACAGGTTTTCTACCTTTTGCGAGTATAAAATTAGCGGGCTCGGCAACGCTTATTTCAGTAGATAGATCTGCGTTGGTTAAATTTAACAATCTATTTTGTATTGGGCCAACAGGAGATAATTCATTCTTCCATTTCACAAAAAGATAGCCTCTTTTAATTATTCGCATTTCCTTTTTTGGAGTAAGTTTTTCCCATTTTAACCTTTTTAAGATTTTGGTTTTTCCATCAACGATATGAAGTCCGTCGGCATTAACTTCTTGATAAGCAAAAGTGCTATCCAAATCTGCAACTTTGACGATAGTCCCTGCAAAATTCATCGTTAAAAAATCAGCACTTAAGCGTTGGTTTCGATTGATACCTAAATCGGTTTTACCATCTTTGAAATCTACTTTACGCACAATTACATCATGTAAATTTCTATTGTTATTGGGCAGTGCCCAATAATTTTCTACATTTTCATTGAGATAATTCTCTGAAGCAATAGCATCTAGAGCGGTAAGTATACTATAGAAATTTACTTTTCTAATAAATTGCTTGTCTGGATCATTTTGATAACCACCCGATTCGATTAAAACTGTAGAAATTCCCATGCCCTGAAAAGTATCGCCAAAGCAAGTTGAATCGTGGGTATCATTATACTTTGCTACTTGATTAGGGATTTTAGTTTGAATTGCTTTATTTACTGTTGCGATAACCTGAACGGCCTTTGTGCGTACAGCATTCATTTCTTTGGCTGTATTGTATGCTGGCGCCAAAAAAGAAATGGTTGCTGGATTTCTCGTGTTTTTGCCAGCGGCATATAATGTACTCTGATCGTGCAGGTTAAATCCGAACGCTGGATTTAACTGCTTGCCCAAGTGCATTAATGCTCTTGCTTCGGGCGTGGCCAAATTCTTTGCATCCCGATTTAAATCGATATTCATGCTGTTTCTACGCGTCCAAATTTGTGCACCATCGGGATTTAACATCGGCACAAAATGTAATTCAAGTTGGTTAAGTAGTTTATTTCTTAGCGGATTAAATTGATCGTTAGCAGATAAAAAGTTAAACAAATCGAACAAGGCCATCGTTGCTGTGGCTTCATCGCCATGCATTTGCGACCATAACAAAACCTTAGTCTTTCCTGTACCCGCTGTTAAATGATGGATGCTTCGTTTATTAACTGATTCGCCAATAATTTCATCTCTCAGGAGATTAGATTTAACCTGTTTTTCGATCAAAGGCAATAAATCGCTGTGCTTAAATAACCTGCTTTGTATTGACGCTTCTTGGTATTGAGTGTAGTTTTGCCAAATCTGTTCAATTTCGCTTTGCTGGCCGGTGCTTTTTAGCGATAAAAACAGAAGAAAAATTAATAGGTAGCTTTTACTTTTCATCTAACGTAGTATTTAAAAAATTACTTAACCAACTTTCCTTAAAACATATGCAAACATCTCGGTTCGAATAACAAAACCAAGTTTTTGATACAATTTAACCGCAGCTACATTATCATTTCGAACATGCAAAAAAGGAATTTGATTCTTGGCTAAAATTCGTTTTATCTGTTCACGCAATAAGATGTAGGCATAACCATTCCCCAAATGATCGGGATGGGTACACACTGCACTGATTTCGATATAGGGTATTGGATGAAACCTATGACCTGCCATTGAAACCAATTTCTCGTCTCGAAACACACCTGTATAATTCCCCAATAAAATAGTCTTACTTTTAAAAGGTCCGGGCTGGGTAAGCTTAACTAAAGCTATCATTTCTTCTACATGGCTTTCGTTCAAGTCTTCAAACGGCTTTTCATCGCCACTTGGCACCTGAGTAGGTTCATAAACTAGTTGAAACATATCGATATGCGAAACTAACTCCCAGTTTTTCGGGGTTTGGTAGGCCTTTGGAGTAAAGACTACGAATGTGCTTTCAGGAGGAGAATTTTCGTGCAACGCTTCGAAATTTTCTTTCGAGTTTTCTTTTAACCCGGCAAAAGGAGCAATATCTTCTTGATAATAGGTAGCCTCAGGCGTTCCTTTTGAAAACGCAAGATGCGCGGTACAAAGCGCATGGTAAATTGGATTATCTAAAATGTGGTTCATTAATGATTTAATTTTCGCCGGATGGCTTTTTAACTAACACACCCGCAGCAACTGGAATACCAAAAACAGGATCGCCATGTCTATCCCAAGAAAACTTTTGCAACCTTAAGTTTCGCTGCCAACCTGGTTTTTCGGCAATCTTTGAGTGGTAAAATATCCAATCTTCTTTATCATCTGGCGACTTGGTAAAACTCGCATGGCCTGTACCCAAAACCTGCGCTGTCCCTTCAAATACTGGCCCTTTCTTTACCCAGTTTTGCGCTTGCATAGGATCGCTGCCTTGTTTTAAGCGCAATTGCCCTAAACGATATTCTTTTAACCACGATTCGCGAGTAGAATAGATAATAAACACATCTTTATCGTGCTTTAGCACTTCTGGCCCCTCGTTTAGGTTTAAGGGGCCACCCGTTTCCCATGGTTCTTGAGGACTCGAAATTTTTACCCGCTCAGAACTGATGGTATAGGGGTTTTTCATTTTAGCAATATAAAGATGCTGACCCGTTTTATCGGTTTTTTTGTTCTCTTCCCATCCCGACCAAATGGCATACAGCTGCCCGCTAATCTCAGTTACGGTAAGATCAATGGCCCAAATGGTTTTGCAATAGTCGTTATCATCCTCACCTGTTTTTAGCACACCCTTATCAATATACTTACCTTGTGCATTATCAGATACCGATTCTAAAACTCCCGAACGCTGAAACGTATAAGGAGGCCCCGATTTGCCGGCAGCATAGTAGATGTACCATTTCCCATTTACGTGATGAATTTCAGGAGCCCATATGCAATTACTATTCCAGCCCTCTTTGGGAGCAACCCACACAACTTTACGTTCGCCAAGTTGGGTTAATGATTTCGATTTACTTATGGCGATAAAATTCTTACTGTTTTTTCCGGCGCCACTAAAAGAGGAATAGTAAAATCCATCCACTTTGGTAACCCAAGGATCAGCACCCTTGCCAATGGGATTGGTAAAATAAGCTGTTGGATCTTGTGCACTTATTAATAAAACGCTAACTAATAAAGCCTTAAAAACATTATTCATTCTTATTTGGGATTACAGGTAATTCGGCATTTACTTCCTTACGCCAGGTAGAAAGCTTATGCTTAAGTTCTTTTAACTTACCAGGCATTGTTTTGGAAAGATCTATTTTTTCGCCAATATCCTGTTCAATGTTATACAGTTCGAAACGATTTCCTTTATAAAAGTTAATCAATTTATAATCGCCCATCCTAACCGCACTCGCCATTCTATTTACCCATTTACCGGTTTCTGAGGGATAGTGCCAATATAAAGCATCTCTTGTTAATTTCGCACCTTGAGTTAGCAAGGGCAATAGATTTATGCCATCTAATTGTTCATTTGATTTTGGAGCTTGGTTAGCTGCACTTAAAAATGTTGGATAAAAATCGATACTACATACGGCTTCATTGCTAACGGTGCCTGCTTTTATAAAGTTTGGCCATTTCATAATTAACGGCTCTCGGATTCCGCCTTCGTATAACCAAGATTTACTTGCTCTGAGTACTCCATTATTCCCAGCATTGGGCGCACCGCCATTATCTGAAAAGAATACAAAAATGGTATTCTGATCTAATTTATTCGCTTTCAACGCCGCTAAAACATCGCCAACCCCGGCATCAATTCGCGCTAGCATAGCGGCTAAATAAGGATTATCAAGATGTGCCGATTCATGCCTAATATTCCCGGCACCAAAATATTTTTCGGCTTCACCAACGCCATACTTTTGGTCGAATTTTGCTTTGTATTTATTTACTAAAGCTTCTGGGGCATCCAATTTAGTATGTACGCTATAATAGGGCAAATATAAAAAAAAGGGTTTATCCTTATTTCGTTCAATAAATTTAACCGCTTCTTTACTCTGCCGATCTGTTAAATATTCGCCACTTTCGCCCTCAGCAAGTGTTGCAATTTTATCATATGGAAAAAAGTAATCGCCATCGGCAATATATTTAGTTTCAGAAGCGATTACTTCGTTAAAACCATGGGCTTGTGGACTACCTTTCATTGTCTGGTAATCGGTATCTAAGTGCCATTTACCAATGATTGCAGTTCGATATCCGGCATTAGACAAAGCCTCGTTTAAGGTATAATATTTTGCGGGATCTAACCACCTGTCAGTTTTAGCGGGCAAAAAATCGGTAATACCTGTTCGGGCAGGATATTGTCCGGTTAAAATACTTACGCGTGAGGGCGAGCAAATTGCAGCAGCAGCATAGGCTTGGGTAAACCTGATTCCTTCCTTCGCGAGATGGTCGAGATTTGGCGTTTCATTAAAAGTATTGCCATAGCAACCTAACTCTCCATATCCCAAATCATCAGCCATAACAAAAACGATGTTAGGTTTAGCTTTATTCTGAGCATGTAGGTTAATGCTAGACAACAAAAATAACAGTAATAGATATTTCATCTGTTTATAATTTTTGCTTTAATGTAAGACGTTCCTTGCCATGATTCATGGTGTATAAACGATAAAAGTACAATTTTACTAGCAGATTGGAATTGCAAATACCCATTAATTTTTATTAAATTCGGTTCCTTGTTTTTAATCAGCATAACGCATTTGAACCCTATCTGCTAATGAAAATACCTAATGGATTAGAAAATAACTTGTTGCCATTTTTAAAAGGCGGGGGAGAAATGGGCGAACTCATCCGTTCTATCAATTGGAAAACAAACCCATTAGGCGAACCTAAACAATGGCCCTTATCTTTAAAACACGCCGTAAGCATGATGCTCAGCACAACATTACCTGTGCTTATCTGTTGGGGTGAAGAATATATTCAATTATACAATGATGCGTTCAGGCCAATAAATGGCACAGCCAAGCATCCAAAGGCATTGGGTGGTTCGGCTAGAAATACCTATGCAGAAATATGGGATACCATTGGCCCGATGTTTAAAAATGTGATGGAAGGGGCTTCAGTAGGCTTTCCAAATTTTATGGTCCCAATAGATCGCAACGGATATGTAGAAGAGTGCTACTTTGATTTCTCTTATAGTCCAATAAGCGACGAAAACGGACATATTGGAGGGGTACTTGTTATTTGCGTAGAAACTACCGAAAAAGTAAAAAACTCGAAAGATTTATTGAGCATCAATGAGGAACTTGCGGCTTCTATCGAAGAACAAGCTGCTGCAAATGAGGAATATGCTGCAATTAATGAAGAGTTAGCAGCTACAAACGAAGAACTCATACAAACACAATACAATCTTCAGCAAAGCGAAAAGCTATTCAAATCTATTGCATTAAATATACCGAAATCCTTAATTATTGTTATCGACAAAAATCATCGCTTTATCACTATAGAAGGCGATATTATGGAAAAGATGGGTTACAACAGTGGCGATTACAAGGGGAAACATCCAACCGAAGTTGCTCCACCTGAGCGCTATGAGGCTACCAAACACCTCTATGAAAAGGTGCTGGCAGGAGAAAAATTTTCGACCGAAAGAAAGTCGTCTATGAGTGATGATACCTATATGGTTCATTTTATACCGCTCAAAAACGATGCTCAGGAGGTTGAGGCAGGATTAATTATCGCCTTAGAAATTACCGACATCAAACAAGGTGAGGAGAAAAGTGCAAAGTTAGCCGCAATTATCGAATCGTCTGATGATGCCATCATTAGTAAAACACTCGAAAGTGTAATAACGAGTTGGAATGAATCTGCCGTTCGCATGTTTGGCTACACTGCAGACGAAATTATAGGGGAAACCATTTACAAGCTTATTCCTTTAGATAGGCAAGACGAGGAACCAAAAATATTGGCTCGTTTAAAAAATGGAGATCGGGTAGAGCATTTTGAGACCAAAAGGCTTACCAAAAGTGGTAAATTGATTGATGTATCATTATCCATATCCCCAGTAAAAGACAAAAACGGTCAAATTATTGGGCTCTCGAAAATAATTAGGGATATTACGTTTAAAAAACAGGAAGAGCAACGTAAAAACGATTTTGTGGCCATGGTAAGTCATGAGCTTAAAACACCATTAACTACCATCCACTCTTATATTCAACTTTTATTAGCTAAATCTAAAAAGGAGGGCGATGATTTCCACATTAAAGCCCTTAGCCGAACAGAAGTACAAACGAAGCGTATGACGGCTATGATAAACGATTTTTTAAATGTGGCACGTCTGGAAGAGGGGGAAATGTCTATCCATAAAAAAAAGTTTGAATTTTCTTTATTAGCAACAGAAATTGCTCAAGATGTGCAATTTTTAACTTCAAAACATACCCTACAACTGGTTGGCTGCGATACAATCTTTATATATGGCGATCGAGATAAGCTCGGTCAGGTACTGAACAACCTACTTAGCAATGCTATAAAGTATGACCCTGATGGAGGAATCATTACCTTGGGTTGTGAAAAGCAAGGCAATAGTGTAAAAATATACGTGAAAGATAAAGGAGTTGGCATCAGACCTGAGGATCAAAAACGTCTTTTCGAACGATTTTATCGCGCCGAAGACGATAAGTTAAAAATGGTTTCGGGCTTTGGTATCGGCTTGTATTTGGTTTCTGAAATATTACGTCACCACGACAGCAAAATTGAGGTAGAGAGTAAAGAGGGTGAAGGGTCTACTTTTTATTTTAGTTTAGAAACGATTACTTAACCTCAATAATAAATTTTGTTACCTCGTTCTCTGTCCTTAAAAAGAAACCAAAGCTGTGGTTTACTAAAATTTCTCTCACTAGGGTTAATCCTATGCCCTGCCCATCTTTTTTTGTGCTAAAAAATGGACTGAACACCTCCTCATTATGTTCTTTATCGATTCCTTTTCCGTTATTGGCAATCACTATTTGATGAAGCATTGAATCGAGTTTAAAAGTAATCATTCCGGTTTTTTCAATAGCTTCTATTGCGTTTTTTACAATATTGATAAAAGCCTGTTCCAACTGTTGCTCATCGCCCAAAATAAAATATGGCTCATTCGGTAAGTCGAGCTCAAATTTAATTTCTTTCCCTTTCACAGAAAAGGCCATCAACTGTGCCACAGATTTAAGCAGGCTTACCAAATCTAATTCCTTTTTATTTGCTGCTGGAAGCTTAACCAAATCTGCAAAATTTCGCATAAAAATATTCAGATTTTGATTTCGATCTATCGCCACTTGTAAAGCGTTTTTTAGGAGCTGGTTCTTCTCGTTTGCCTGCTCTTCTTGTTGGCCTAACGCCAAATGAATAATTGAATTTACAGGCCCAATAGTATTGTTTACTTCATGAGCCATCATCCTAATCACTTTACTGTATATGTTCTTTTCTGCTTCGAAAATCTCTGAAGTTACATCTTCCAACAATATAAAAACCCGCTCAAACCCACGATCTATAAATTTTGATTTTTGGATTTTATACGTTTTTACCCCTCCTATTTTAACCATTTTTCCAACACCTATTTTCATGGGTGTAAGTTCACTTGATAAAAGTTCAGGGTAAAGATTTAAAATCTCTCTGGCTTGTGGATTAATTTGTTTGATTTCGCCATCATAGTCGAGAATAATAATTCCAGTGGGTGAAGTTTGAATGAGTTTATCGAGAAAAAAGTGTTGTTCTTGTTGTTTTGTACGCTCATTCCTCAACTCATCGATCATTCTATTATACACATCTACTAATTCGTCGACTTCTGTTTTACCCGTAACCAAAAACTTAACATTAAAGTCTTGGTCTTTTATTGCATTCACCCCTTGTTTCAAATACATCAACGGTGTAATGAGCTGTTTATATAAGCTCAACGAAATGAGAATGGAGAAAAGGATAAAGACTTCGGATAGTAAAAAGATGAGTTCATCCTTTTCGAAAATGAAATAGCTCATCACTAGGCAAACCAAGTGAATGGTAACAACAAATGTGATATACTTAGTCTTCAGTTTCATTAAAAGGGATCTGGTACTTTTCTAGGCGTCGATACAACGCATTTCTGGTAATTCCAAGAGAAGCTGCGGCTTTGGTGATCCGGTTTTTATGAAAATTCATAGCTTGTTTTACCATTTCGGCCTCCATTTGGTCGAGCGTCATGGTACCCACTCCTGGTAATTTAACTTTATCGTTCTTTAAGGGCGAAAGATGCAGTTGCGCCTGAAAATCATCAACTCCTAACTCGTTTTTATCGCTAATAAGTACGGTACGTTCTACCAAATTCTTCAACTGCCTAATGTTTCCTGGCAATGGTAATTGTTGTAACCAGCGCATAGCTGTTGCAGAAACGGTTAGATGGGGGCGATTATATATCTCTTTAAGGTTGGTAATAAAGAAGTTAACCAATAACGGGATGTCTCCTTTCCGTTCTCGAAGTGCAGGTAAATGAATGGTAACCAAATTAATTCGATATAATAAATCTTCTCGAAACGTAGCTACTTGTACCATTTCGTTTAAATTCTTATTGGTTGCACAAACCACTCGTATATCGACTGTTTTGGTTCGGCTACTGCCTAACACCTCATAGGTTCTATCTTGTAAAACGCGAAGTAATTTTACTTGATTGCTCGCCTCCAAATCGCCAATTTCATCTAAAAAAATAGTGCCTTTATGTGCCATTTCAAACCTGCCCATTCGGTCGAAACGCGCATCGGTAAAAGCCCCACGAACATGCCCAAACATCTCGCTTTCGAATAACGATGAAGAAATACCACCTAGATTAACTTTCACAAAGGGTTTGGCAGCTCTAGCACTATTTTCATGAATGGCTTCGGCAATCAGTTCTTTTCCTGTACCGCTTTCGCCCGTTATAAGTACGGATGCATTTGTTGCAGCTACCCTACCTATAATTTCTAAAATAGTTAATAATTCTGGATCCTCTCCTATGATTTGCTTAAGCTGATACTTTTTGTCAAGTTCTCTTCTATTTTTGGCTACTGGCTTTTTCCCGTTTAATTGCAGTAAAGTAGCTACAGATTGCAATACATAGTCGTTATTCCAAGGTTTATTAATAAAATCGTTTGCCCCTAATTTCATTCCTTTCACGGCTAGATCAATGCTCCCCCAGCCGGTTATCAGAATAATAGGCAATATAGCATCATGCGTTCTTATTTGTTGCAATAAACTCATGCCTTCATCGCCAGAGGTATCAATAGAAAAGTTCAAATCTAAAATAACAAGTTCAGGCTTTTGAGTTTGTATAATCTCAAAAGCCTGAAGGGCATTGTTTGCCGTAAGCACCTCATTACCTGCTCCTTTTAAAAGTAATGACAAGGAAGTTCTTACGGCAATATCATCATCAACAAGTAATATCATATGCGAAGTTAAGATAAGGATTATTCTTCATGTAATGCAACTGCTGGATGAATGGCTGCAGCTTGTTTACCCGGATATAAGGCACAAAGAAAAACTAATAGATAAATAAAAATTACAGTCAATACCATCGCTATGAGGTAAACACTAGAGGCTACATCAAAAACATTGAGCAGTGGGAACTGAACGGCAAAGAAACAGCCCACTACTAATGATAAAGTGGCTAAAAGTAATGCTTCTACAACCAACTGGTAAGAAACATTAGTTCCTGTGGCTCCAATTGCTCTTCGTAAACCAATTTCGCCCCTTCTTTTATTGATGTTATACCAGAGTACGCCGAATAAGCCCAAAGCCACATTGATGATTAAAAAGCTAGCGATGATGATAAAAATAATCATCGGGATAATCGTTACTTCATTTTTAGCATCGCGCATTTCGGTAAGATGCTCAATTCCCACGGTCGAATTCTTAAAAGTACTGGTCATGAACTTGTATAACTCGCTCTCGAAAGCAGCATTTGCATTTTCGCTTACTTTGACCAAAATATTGCGATTTTGTCGTAAATCTGAAGTATCTGCTCTATTGAACATTGCATTACCCGCTGGCCAATAATCGCCATTAGCTTTAATGTCTTGTACTACACCAATTACTTTCATGCTGTTCTTATCTTCAAAATCGCCTAGTAATTGTCCAACTGCGCTACGCTTACCAAATATGGCTGTCTGTAAGGTTTCATTGATAATGATGCTTTTATTTTTTGTCGCTTTATCATCTTCATTGAACCATCTGCCGGCGATGAGTTTTACATTCCAAACTTTTACATAATCTTCGGCATCGGCATAAACATTAACCCAGTTAAATCTCTTGCCGTTTTTATTTAAGGAAGTACTTATATTGCTGTTCGAGTATGGAAAATTCGTCCCAGAAAAGGTCACGGCTTCAATTTGTGGCATAGCTTTAAGTGAATTTTTCAAGTTGCGATAAAATATTTGTAGCGAGTCGGCATTCTTAGTTACGTGTTCATTATCATAGTTAATAGCCCAAACATGTTTGTACTCAAAGCCTAAAGGTTTTGTGTAATTTTGATAGTAAAAGGTGATAAAAGAAAATACGGCAAAGATGACTAAAAATGAAACAAGGATTTCGGACAAAAACAGGAAATTTTGCTTCCGTTTATTCCAAATTAATTTAAATAAATGTTTTAACATGATAATTTCTTTTAGGTTATTGTGCTTTTAAAGCTGTAACTACATTTAATTTAGACATGCGCCAAGCCGGATACACGCCAGATAGCAATCCGAAAAATAAGCAAGCGATGAAACTATACAACAGCACAGAAAAATTTATTTTCAAATAGACATTTTCGATTAGCTGTAAATCATTGATAAAATAAATCACAAACACCGAAAAAAATAGCCCAATTAGTCCACCGAAAAAGGTTAATATCATATTTTCTACAATGAACTGATAAACTAGTGTTTTAGAAGAAGCACCGAAAGCCTTTCGAACTCCGATTTCAGACAAACGCTCTAAAATACGTGTGATATTGATGTTTACTAAATTGATGGTTGGCAACAATAAAAATAGGAGCACGAAAAGACTAAGGACCCCGATAACAGTCGAAGTTCCTGAATCTTTTCCATCGCCTGCCAACCTTCTGGTTATACTGGTAAAATACGGATCAGCGTGACTGTATACGGCATCGAACTCTTTTGTAGAGATTGGGATTTTTTTCATCATCTGATCAAATTCTTCTTTCAGCTTTGAAACATCCGCCTTTGTTTTCGCTAGCAGCACTGCATTAAAGCCACCCATTAAGTCGGGCTTGTTATAGTTGTCTTTTGCCACGGTATATGGCAAGTACATATCACCTGCAAGGCTAAGAAGTGTTTTTGGAACATTATCTACTACCCCTATTACGCGATAGTTTATATTGTCTGCAGAAATGTATTTACCAACAACTTTTGCTTCATCTCCAAAATACTCTTTTTTTGTTTTAATAGATATTACAGCTACGTATTCACGATTGTCGATTTGACTTTGCGAGTAAGGTTTTCCTTCTAAAAAATGATATTCCAATACCCTCCAATAATCAGCGTTGGTATGCTTATAGTCTATCACAATTTTTTGGTTATTTACATAAGCATTAGACGATCTTGCGTTTGATGAAATTGCCATCATTTCTATATTTTTTAGTCGAGATACATAGTGGTCTAAAAAATAAAAAGAAACATCAGACCTACTTAACCACCCTTCTTTGGTGTTCGACATTTCCATTGTGGTTACATACAAGGATCGATCTCTTTTATAGTCTGGATAATCTGGGCTAATCACTTTGTCGAGAAAGGCAACGCCAACCATGAGTATCGTTAATGTAAAACTGATTCCGAATAAACTGATAAACGTGAAAAATTTTCTTCGCTTCAATACCGCAATGGCGATTTTAAAATAATTTTTTAGCATGGTGGTTTCTATTGAACTTGTGAACCATCAAAAAGACGGACTAATCTGTGTGTTTTATTCGCCATATTTTCATCGTGCGTAACCATTACAATGGTGGTGCCTTCATTTTTATTGAGATTGATGAGGATTTCCATAATCTCATTTCCCATCCCACTATCTAAATTTCCTGTGGGTTCATCGGCCAATATAATTTTTGGGTTGCCTACAATTGCTCGTGCAATGGCTACACGCTGACGTTGTCCACCCGATAATTGAGTAGGAAAGTGCCTTAATCTATTGCTTAATCCAACTTTTTCTAAAGCTTCGCTTGCCAACTGCTTTCGCTCTTTTGCAGTCGAATTGCGATAGAGTAGCGGCAACTCCACATTGTCTAAGACTTGCAAATCGTTAATTAAATGATAGCTCTGAAAGATAAAACCCAATTTTTCGTTTCTAAATTTAGCCAGTTGCTGATCTGAAAATCTACTAATGTCTTGCTCGTTGATGCTGATGCTTCCTTTAGAAGGCTCATCTAACAAGCCCATAATATTCAGTAAAGTGCTTTTTCCACAACCCGATGGGCCCATGATGGAAAGAAATTCGCCATTAGCAATGTTTAGGTTAATGCCATTTATGGCTAAGGTTTCGACGGTATCCGTACGGTAGACTTTCTCTATGTTTTGTAAGCGTATCATTTGGTATGATTTATAATTTATGAATAAGTGATTTTTTTATTGTTTTCGAAATCGTAGAGCGATAAATACCGAAGTTGATAGTAAGCAGCCCAAAAATCTCTGAGGGAGGAAACATAATCACGCTTTGCCCGATCGTTTTCTTGAAAAGCTATGCTTAAATCGGTAATACTGAGGTCTCCTAAAACGTAGCGTTCGCTTGCAATCTTATATTTTTCGGCAGCAATTTTCTCGGCGGCATCGGTTAATTGTATTTGTTCTTTCATCATATTAAACAAGGTAACCTGTGTCACAATTTGTTGCTTAAACGTTTGCTTGTCTTGCTCAACCGAATAGGCAATAAACTGTTCGTTTGCCAAAGCTGTTTTTGTACGTGATTTAGAACGTCCCCAATCCATAATTGGAATAGATAACTGTAGTTCAATTGCTTGTTGGTTTTTAGGCGATTGGTACACATCAAATATCCGTGAGCCTGCATTTGAATACCCTAAATTTGCTCTTAATGTAGCTGTTAATCCATTCTCACCCTTAGCTTTTGCTACATCTCTTTTAGCTTCTTCCAATCGGCGGATAAATGCAATAGCATCTGATCGATTATCAAAGGCTTCGGCAAGCACCTTGTCTGCTGCAACCGTCATTTTCTGCACTACTTCGGGCATACTTAGCTTAATCTTTCCATCGCCTTCTATCCCGGCATAGCTGCGTAGATTTAAAGTAGCAATCTCAACATCTCGCTTTGCTGTGCCTACCGCTTTTTGTGCATTTAGCACTTCTAATTGCAATTGTAGGATTTCATTCTTAGAAATCTTGCCCAATTCGAATTTTGTATTGGCAATCGTTAAAATTCGCTGCGTATTTGCAAAATTGGTTTCGGCAATGTTTAAGTTAACTTGAGCTAACAACAAATCAAAAAAATACTCGGTAACTACAATTGCAATCTTTTCCTGGCTTTCGATAAAGGCTTGTTTACTTTCGTTGAACTTTAAAGGCTCAATCTTTTTATCCCATTTTAGTTTATTAAATTGTAATAACGGCTGAGTGTAGCCAATACCATAGGGAATTCCATTGTAAAGTACATTATTCCTATCGAAATCATCAAAACGTTGTAGTTGTGTAGTTCCATAGATGGTACCCCCTGTAGCGGCAATGCTTTGACTAAAATTAAGTGTTAAAGAAGAATTATCGTTATGAACAGGCTGAAATAAAATTGCCCCATTAGGTTGTTGTACCTGCGTGTAGGTTTTGGTGTAGCCTGGCAAAATGCCTTGTAAAGAAAGTTGTGGCTGATAATTAGACCTGAAAGTTCGCCATTCCCAATATTTGGTTTCCTTAACAGTAACCGCCTGTTTTGCCGCAATAGCGTTCGATTTTGCCATAGCCACCACTTGAGGCAAAGTTAATTTTAACGTATCAATTTCTGCTGCATACGTAGTTAAACTGGCTATTATCAACCCAGAAGAAATTAAAATTTTCCATCTTACATTTTCCATCTTACCTCTTATATTTTCCATATCTTCTAGTTTCCAATGGTAATGGTTTTAACATTTTTATAGGCGCTCATATCTGAGGTAATTATTTCATCACCAGCTTTTAATCCAGTTATTATCTCTACATAATCGAAATTACTTAGGCCAGTTTTAACGGTTCTACGTTCGGCAACACCATTGCGGATTACAAAAACTTCTTGCAAGTTCGATCCGTTAAAAGCTGCGCCATTTGCCACGCGTAAAACCTCATTACGTGTATCTGTAATTAAAAACACGTCTACTTTTTGGTTGGGCCTTAATTCTTTACTACTCTTGTTGCTCAGCTGGATATCGAAAGAAATAAGACCATTATTTACAGCTGGAGAGATATTTGTAATCATTCCTCGAAGTAGTTTTTTGGCAACTCTAACAATTACAGGCATGCCCTTGTTAATCCGATCAAGCATATTGTCCGACATGGTACCAGCAACTTTAAAACCGCTCAAATCTGCTATACGTACCAACGCCTCTCCTTCACGAATGCTTGCACCGATATTTTTATTTACCCAAGTAATTACACCTGCTCTAGTAGCTACGATCTCTGCCAACTCTAGTTTTCTTTTCAGTGCATGTAGATCATTAGATTGTATAGCCAATGCAATTTCTGCCTCTCTAATCTCAATTTTCATGGTTTGTTGTTTGCTTTTAATCTCATTCTCCAATTGCAGTTTCTCGAGCTCGGCAACTTTTAAATCAAGTTCGGCATGTTCTACATCTTCCCTTGTTCCACCACCTGCATTCACTAATCTTTTTGCAGATACAACCGCATCTTTTAAATTACCAATGCGTAATTGTTTAATACTGTTGTTCGATTTAACATCAAAAAAACTTTTTTCTAGATCGAGCTTGAGCTTACGGATTTCATTTTCTTTCGATTCAATCTGGTATCGGAGTTTGTCGTATTCGCTTTGGGTAACCGATTTATCTAAAGTAAGGATAGATTGGCCCTTACTTATCTTGTTGCCAGCATCCATTAATACATTTTTGATAGAGGCATTAATCGGGCTGGTAACTATTTCTTCAAATTCGGGCAATACTTCACCAGTAGCATTAATGGTGTTTTCAATACTTCCTATCTCAACTTTTGAAGTGGTAAAATCAGCTGAAGTTAAAGTGGGTTTGAAGAAAAATCTTATTGACCAAATGGATACAATAAGTAGACTAATGATTAAGAGAACAATGAATGTTCTTTTTTTTCTTTTTTGTTTATTAACTTCCTCTTGTATAAGTGTATCCATTATTACTATTTAATCTTATCCCATTGGATGCAAGACTAATGCCATTATTAAAATACTCATTATCAAATAATTAAGAAATATTAATACAAAAAAAATGCCCGTTATCGAACATTATGTTTGATAACGGGCAGAAATATTTTTTAGACCGATCGGTCTAATTTAAAGGGGAGAGCTAGGTTACTTGAAGCCAAATAGAAATGGAAAAATAAAGGTTACTATAATTGTCCACAAGCAATAAAACGGCAGATACCAAGCAATAGATTTCCCAACTCCGTCTAGTTCCACTTTACTAAAAAAGCACTTAAACAATTTGTACGTTACCAATAACAAATTAATAAGGATAAGAACATTACTTCCTAAAACCGCAGCACGGTTAGGTGTAAAGCCCCACTCAGAAATACGAAAAACAATTGCAGATAATGCAATTCCGTTTACAAGAATAGTGACAATAGACAAGGCAAGCAATATACCAACTTGAGTCTTGTTTTTGGCTTCTGAAGATGTTCCGGCAACAGCAAAGAAAATGATAGCCATTACTCCGATAAGCAATCCATTAAAAATCGCCAAAAATTCGCGATCGTTGTAGGGATTCTTACCTGAATATAAAATCGCCCCTACATAAACGATAAGCATCACTAATACCAGCGGACTGAAAATTTTGGCGATTACTGGTGAAACTTTACCTACTAATTGTGGATTAGTTTGTGTAAGATATGTACCTAGAATTGGGGCAGCAGCCAAACCGAATACACCAACATTCTGCATATAAATTTCTGCGATATCATAGCCTATTAATTTGAAAAGGCCAATGGTTACTGCACTCATTATTCCACCAGCTAATACAATTAATGTAGTCATCACCACTAGATCGCCATTGTATTTTAGAAAGTTTAAACGTTTTTCATTATCATTTCTTACCGTACCAACAAATGCAATACCGAGTGCCGACCATAAAAATAAAACGAGGTGTACACATGATAAAATAAGGGTATCACTTTGTTTCACATTTGGAAATAGATTGATAAACATCAGTCCTATGAGTAGTGCTCCAGCCAGCCAAACTATTTTACCAGGGGCCAATTTGTTCTTCCATGCAAAAAAAGCCAAGAGTGCAGGAAACACTACAAATCCGATATTTCTTGGGTAGAAAAAATCTTCATTAATCGAAAATAATGCTGGTAATTTTGCAATCAGTCCGGCAATAATCGACACAACGATTACAAAAATCAAGTCGTTACGCGTTCCCCAAGAGATTTCATTGTTAGTGTAATTAAGGCGTTCATTCCAGTATCCTGCAAGTGCAAAATCTTTAATCTCAGGGTAGATTGCAATAAACTCACGTTTAAATGCTACTTTATTCGCCCTATATAAGCTTTCAAGCTGTTTTGGATCATTTAAATGTTCCATTATTTTTTCTTTCATGATTTGGTTATTTAAATTTAGTTCCAAAGTGTCCCAGCACATCCTAAAACGGTACCTAACCAAATTGAGATTACGAAACCGATTATACTTAATACAATTGAGATAATTTTGCTCCAGCCGCCTTGATAACCTAATAGGTATTCCATGAAGTAAGTACCTAAACCACCAGCGGCACCAAAGATTGGCACAACAAGTAACGGTCTGATCATCCAAAATTTTCCCCATTCAGGATTAGGATGGTTAGCAGAGGTTACGAGCAAGGTAATAAGAATTAAACCAATTCCTGCACCAATTAGCATTCTTCTGATTAGCGATGGTCTATTTATTGGTCGTGAGGTGAAGTTGTTTGTAGTTGTCATGATTTATTAAATTTATGAGTTCAATTTTCTTTTGTAAATATTCTTTCGCCATTTGGGCGTTTCATAATCAATTGTTTTTTATTAGAATCGAATTCAATCGTTAGGCCATTGACGCCTTCTATTCTGAATTTATTTTGCGCGGTTGCTTCCAGCGGTGCTGCCGATTCTCTTATGGGTTGAATGTATAGAATGTTGTCTTTTCTCATTACGGTGAACTTTATTGGAGCTTCGCTAGTTGCATAAATACCAGTATAGCTGTCTAATATAGCTGTACTTATAGCAATTGATTCGAAGGTTGGAAGTTCGTATGATTTGTTATAGTAGCTGTTCATAATGCCTTTCATCATCTCTCCTACTGGGTATACCTTTGCATTAGTTGTATAAGCAATTGTCAGTTTTTCTTCGGGCATACACATCAGCCATGCACCATAATTGTCGGCTCCGCCAGTGTGGCCGTAAAATTTTTTTCCTGCAAATTCAAAGGCTTCCATTCCAAAACCTTCACCATCCTTTATTGTTTTCATTAGTGAAAGATGATCCTCAGAAATAAGTTTATGATTAAATAAAGCATCGATAAATGTAATCATCTCAGTTGGTGTAGAAATCATAAAACCTCCACCGAAAAGGTTACTTGGATGGGTTTCAATTTCCTGTTTCCAGCTACCGTTGTATCTATAGGTGAGCGCTTCATTTTGAGTTACGTTAATATTTTGAGTTGCGATGTAAGTGTTTTTAAGCCCTAACTTTGAGCTGATCTTTTGTCTAAGCACTTCTTCGTATGGTTTACCCGTTACTTTTTCGATAATAAGCCCCAATACGGCGTATCCAGAGTTACTGTAAGCATGTTTAGTCCCTGGTTCAAAATCTGAACTCGCTTTCGAGATAAGGGTTACAATCTCGTCTTTTGTTATGGGGCTTGTTTTAGGCTTGCTTCTTAAATTTGGATCAATGAGTGCATCGTGAATGCCACTGCTGTGAGAAAGAATTTGAGCAATGGTGATTTTATCGGCACTGGCAATTTGCGGATAGAATTTACTAAGTACATCTGTAAGCTTTAATTTCCCCTCTTCAACGAGTTGAAAAATTAATACTGCGGTATACATTTTGGTAATTGAAGCGATTCTATATCTAGTATTAAGAGTAAGCGGATTTTTTAGGGTCTCATTAATTTCGCTGTAACCAATAGATCTGGAGTATATAAGATTGCCATCTTTAGCAATTACCAAACTTCCCATTGCCTTATTATTCTCGGCAAGACGATCAAAAAACTGATCAAGTTTAGCTTTATCAACTGTTTGGGCATTTCCTATTGTGTGTAATAGGCCGACGAGGAATAAGGTATAAAGTAGTTTCATTATTTTAAATTTAAAAGTGCTTTGGAAAGCAAAGTTACATAAAAGTACTTTGAAATTCAAAGTGAAAAATAAAAATAAATTTATATGTGGCTTAAACTCGTCAAAAATTGGTTTTTTTTAAGGATTATCGTACGAAGCGACTTTCGAGATTAACAGTAATTTTAACAAAATTACAGACGAAACGGTTGTTAACTGGGGGTTATCTAAGAAGTGTGTATTCTCCTGAAATAGGCTTAAAAAACAAAGAATTGATAGAAAAAGCGGCTAGTATTACCGTTCTTCCTCTAAAGGTAACCAAGGGGAATCGAACCAAAATCTACATTTAAAGTACTTATAAGAAGAGTGAATTCCCATTAAAAACAAAAATCCCGCTCTACTTATCGTAAAGCGGGATCGTAGCCCGTAGGGGAATCGAACCATTGACGTAACTCACTCTCTTTCAGAGGCTTTATTTTAACATTAACCCAGTGCCACGAATGACGCTACTTGATTTTGGGTGATTTTGAAAAGAACTGTATAGCATTATCAAAGCTATTTGCCTGCATCATAATTTTCACATCATGTTTAACAACAATAGCATTTCCGTATCAATGCAAATTTAATCAATAACTAGAAAATATGCAATGATAAATGTCGCAACAGTGTGCGTAAGGGCAGCAATAATAATGTGGTTTCATAGTTGATTAGTCAGGCTAATCCTGACTAATCAACTACTAAAGAAAATTAATTAATCAAAAATTATTAGAAGAGAATGATATTTCATATCATTGTAGTCAGGTTTAACCTGACCAAATGACTATGAGGAAGAAGTACATCTCTACACAATCAAACGAACTTTTATCCTATTTCATCGAACGGGATAGGTTTTGCTTTGGTTATGGAGAGGCTTTTATAGCATTACCGGAATCAAGTGAAAGTGCAGTAAAAGAATTGCTAAGCGATATGACCAAAAGGGGTCTTTTAATGCGCTTAAAAGAGGGTGTTTATTATATCATACCCTATGAACAGGATGCGGAATCATTTATGCCGGACTGGCATTTGATACCAGAATTCATTGTTAAAGATGCCAAATACTATATCGGTTACTATTCAGCCCTGCAGATTCATAATCTTATTACACAGCCCTCATTGAAAGAACAGATTGTTGTTTCTAAACAGCTCCGGCCATCTGTAATTAAAATAAAAAACATCCCTTTTCAATTTATATACCATAATCCAGACCACTTCTTTGGTATGAAAAAAATTTGGATCGATAATTTCCATAAGGTACAATGCTCAGATCTTGAAAAGACGATTATTGACTGCTTATTTAAGCCGGATTATGCAGGCGGAATTGTTGAGATTGCAAAGGCAATCAGCACTTCTGCAAACCAAATTAAATTTGACAAGCTATTGGAATACGCAAAAAGGTTTAAGTCACAGGCAGTAATTAAAAGGCTTGGCTTTCTCTTGGAACTGTTAGAGATAAATAACCCGATCATAGAAAAATTATTAGCAGAGAAAACAGCATCCTATGTTTTATTAGATACTGAATTACCGAAGTCAGGGAAAATGATAAGCAGGTGGGGCATTCATCAAAATCTGGAAACTGAAACTATTAAATCAGCCATTTACACATGATTAAACCTGGAGAAATACAGCAAAAGGCAAGAGAGGTCGGAGTTCGAGACCAGCAGATAGAAAAGGACTATATGCTGTCATGGATATTGAAAGGTGTATCTCAACATGAACAGCTTTCCAAGATCATCGTGTTTAAAGGCGGAACAGTTTTAAAAAAAATCTATTTTGAAGACTACCGTTTTTCGGAAGATCTTGATTTTACTTTACTGGATAATTCTATCACTAACGAGGAAATATTTGCATGGTTTAGAGAAACTTTTGAATATATTAGGGATGAAGCAAATATTCCGCTTGATATAATCGACAATAACGAGCATGAAGATGGCGGAATAAACTTTTATATCAGTTATGTAGGGCCATTGGGTGGGCAAGGCAATAATAAACGTGTAAAAGTAGATATTTCAAGAAGTGAAAAGCTGCAATTTGAGCCTGTTTTAAGCCCGGCTTTCATTGATTATAGTGATTTAGACGATTACGATCTTTTATGTTATCCATTGGAAGAGGTATTAATTGAAAAGCTACGTGCTGTAATGCAGCGCATGGCAGCAAGAGATTTCTATGATATCTGGTATCTATTGGTAGAGCATGGAATGGAAGCAGAATTTTACTTAGATGAGTTCAGGAAGAAATGTGCAAGCAAGGGATTAGATGCTGCAGATTTTCATAAAAAACTGGCAGAAAGATTACCACAATATAAAGGCCGTTGGAAAAGCTCTATGAGTGAACAGATACGGGATCTCCCTGCTTTTGATAGAGTGGAACGAGAGGCGCTTAGAAAACTAAAACAAATTAAGCTGTGATAATATCATGAACAAAAAGACTTTATCAGAAAGAGATATTTGTACCAAGTTTATTACCCCTGCGTTGGAAAATGCAGGTTGGGACAAACAGTTGCAGGTTTTAGAGGAAGTATCTTTTACTGATGGGAAAATATACGTTAGAGGTAAAATTACAGCAAGAGGATCAAGAAAGCGAGCCGACTACATTCTGTATTACAAACCAAACATCCCTATTGCTATCATTGAAGCCAAAGACAACAACCAATCAGTAAGGGCAGGTATTCAGCAAGGACTTGACTATGCAAGAATCCTTGACATTCCTTGTGTATTCAGCAGCAACGGTGACGGTTTTTTATTCCACGACCGAACAGCGATAGATGAGAACATTGAAAGAGAAATTGGTTTAGATGAGTTTCCAACTCCCGAACAACTTTGGGAGAAATACAAAAAGTATAAAGGCATTGAATCATGCGAAGCAGAGAAAATTGCTTCACAAGATTACTACTTTGACGGAACTAACCGCAAACCAAGATACTACCAACAAATTGCGGTAAACAGAACGGTTGAAGCCATAGCCAACGGACAGAACAGAATTCTGCTAGTTATGGCAACAGGAACAGGAAAAACTTATACTGCTTTTCAAATCATCCACCGACTTTGGAAAAGCGGAGCTAAAAAACGGATCCTTTTTTTAGCTGATCGTAACGCTCTAATTGACCAAACTCGAAGAGGCGACTTCAAACACTTCAAGGATAAAATGACTGTGGTAAAACATAGGCAGATTGACAAGAGTTTTGAAATTTACTTGGCTCTTTATCAAGGGCTTTCTGGAACAGACGAAGCAGCCAATGTTTACAAACAATTTTCAAGAGATTTCTTTGACCTGATTGTAATTGACGAGTGCCACAGAGGAAGTGCAAAAGATGACAGCAGTTGGAGGGAGATTTTAACCTATTTTCAAAATGCTACGCATATAGGCTTGACCGCGACACCAAAGGAAACGAATGAAGCGAGCAATTCAGAATATTTTGGAGACCCTATTTACACCTATTCACTAAAACAAGGAATCGATGACGGTTTCTTAGCGCCTTATCGTGTAGTGCGTATTGCCTTAAATGTCGATGCAGAAGGCTGGCGACCAGAGCAAGGCAAAACAGATAAAGACGGAAACGAAATTGAAGACCGCATTTACAATCGCAGGGATTTTGACAAAAACTTGGTAATTGAAGAACGAACTGATGCCGTTGCAAAAAAACTAAGTGAGTTTTTGAAAGGTTATGACCGCTTTGCAAAAACCATTGTATTTTGCATGGACATTGACCACGCTGAACGTATGCGAACCGCATTATCAAGACATAATGCTGACTTGGTTGCTGAGAATTACAAATATGTAATGCAGATTACTGGTGACAATGACGAAGGCAAACGAGAGTTGGACAATTTCATTAATCCCGAAGAAAAATATCCGGTCATTGCCACTACTTCTGAGCTAATGACTACAGGTGTAGATGCTCAAACGTGCAAAGTCATTGTATTGGATTCGAACATTAATTCCATGACCAAGTTCAAACAGATTATCGGAAGAGGCACAAGAATAAATGAGGAATACGGAAAACTTTATTTTACAATTTTGGATTTCAGAAATGCAACAGACCTTTTTGCTGACCCTCAATTTGACGGCGACCCAATAAGAATTAAACCTGTTACTGAAGCAATAGACTTAGGAGATATTATTAACGAAGAAGAAGAAAACAGGGAACCGATCATTGACATAGAAACAGGAGAAGAAATCGAAATAACTCCGCCGGAAATCCGTAATCCTGAACAAGAATTTCCGCCATCAACTGTAAATGAACCAAGGCGAAAAGTCTATGTGAATGGTGTTGATGTTTCGGTTTTGATTAGCCGGGAATTGCATTTTGACCAACATGGAAAACCAATTACCACAAGTCTGAAAGACCATACTAAAGAAATCATCAAAGAACAGTTTGCTTCTCTAGATGATTTTCTAAACAAGTGGAAAGGTTCTGACCGCAAGGAAGCTATTATAGCTGAATTAGTGGAACAAGGTGTTATGGTGGAAGCTTTATATGAAGCCGTGGACAAACAAGTGGATTTATTTGATTTGGTATGCCACGTTGCTTATGATCAACCACCAATGACAAGAAAGGAAAGAGCAAACAATGTGAAGAAACGCAACTACTTCACCAAGTATGGCGACCAAGCTCGAAAAGTATTAGAAGCATTACTAGATAAATACGCTGATCAAGGCATAGAAAACATTGAGAACATTCAAATCTTGACTGTTCCACCCATTAATGAATTTGGGTCGGTAACAGAAATAATCAAAGCATTTGGCAGTCGTGAAGAATACGAAAATGCCATAAGAGAATTAGAAAACGAATTATATAAAGTAGCATAGACAAATGAGCAATATAGGTGGCGTAATAAAATCAATCAGAGATATTTTCCGAAAAGACCCAGGTTTGAGCGGTGATGCACAACGCATTGAACAATTGGGTTGGATGATATTTTTAAAACTCTTTGACGACAAAGACAAGGAAAAAGAAATTATCAATCCAAAATACAAATCTCCAATTCCAACCAAATTGCAATGGCGGAATTGGGCTGAAGATGATGAAGGAATGACAGGTGATGAGCTTATCACTTTTGTGAACAATGAGCTTTTCCCTCAACTGAAAAATCTAACTATTGGGTTAGATGATAAATTAGGCGTTATTATCCGCAACATTTTCGACGGCACCAACAACTATATGAAAAGCGGAACAACCTTTCGCCAGGCCATTAACAAACTCAACGAGATTGATTTTAACAGCAGCAAGGAGCATCATATTTTCAATGCCATTTACGAAGACATATTGCAAGGACTTGCCACAAAAAAAGATACAGGCGAGTTTTATACTCCAAGAGCAGTAACCCAGTTTATTGTGGACATGGTTAATCCAAAATTGGGCGAGAAAATTAGTGACCCGGCTTGTGGTACAGCAGGATTTTTGGTTTGTGCAATTGAACATTTGCGAAAACAAGTGAAAAACATTGACAACCGAAAAACTTTAGAGGAAACTATCACGGGAACGGAGCTAAAACCCTTGCCGTTTATGCTGAGTGTAGTAAACCTGATTACTCACGATATCGAAGTACCACAAATTGTAAACACGGATGCACTCAGTCGGGAATATACTTCCATAAAACAGGCTGACCGTGTAGATATTATTGTTGCCAATCCACCCTTTGGTGGTGTAGTGGGTGATGGAATGGAAACCAATTTTCCTTTGAATTACCGCACAAAAGAAAGTGCCGACCTCTTTTTGATTCTGTTTATCCAAATGTTGAAAGATGGCGGCCGGGCAGGAATTGTCTTGCCGGACGGCAGTTTAACAGGCGAAGGCGTGAAACAACGGGTAAGGAGAAAACTGTTGGAAGATTGCAATGTACATACCATTGTGCGATTGCCCCAGTCGGTATTTGCACCTTATGCCACAGTAAACACCAATCTGATTTTTTTCGAAAAAGGCAAATCAACAAAAGAGATTTGGTATTACGAACACACTTTGCCAGAAGGAGCCAAAGCATACAACAAAACCAACCCTATTCGTATTGAAGAATTTAATTCAATTAAGAAGTGGTGGGAGAAAAGAAAGGAAAGCGGGGTATGTTGGAAGGCTTCCATAGATACAATTATTGAACGCAACTATGATTTAGACATTAAAAACCCAAATAAAAAAGTTGAAGAAGTCGTATATGACAGAAAAGCCATTATAACCGACCTTGAAAAATCATTCAAAGAATCCATTTTATTATTAAATGAATTAAAAGCTGAATAAAATGGGCTGGACAAAAATGAAACTTGGAGAGGTATTAATAAACCGAGAAGGTCGTTACAAACCAAATGATCCAACAATCGCAAATCTCAAACGAATTGACAAAATAAATTTTTCAGGTCAAATTTTCATATCTAATAAAGGATCAAATACAGATATGATTCTTGTTAAAAAAGGAGACTTGGTAATTTCAGGAATTAATGTTGAAAAAGGAGCAATTACTGTCTATGAGGGCGAAGAAGATATTACAGCAACTATTCATTATTCATCCTACATCTTCAATATAGATAAAATTGACATAGAGTTTTTAAAGGTCTTTTTAAGAAGTCCTGATTTTATTCAGCTATTAAAAGAACAAGTGCCAGGTGGTATAAAAACAGAAATAAAACCCAAGCATATTTTACCATTGGAGGTCTTCTTTCCTGACAAAATCGAGAAGCAGAAGGAAATTGCAAAACACTTTTTTGAAAAGGAACGTAAATTTAATGAGCTAGATGAGCACCTAAAATACCAACTTTACCAACTCAAAAACCTAAACCAAGCCATTTTACAAGAAGCCGTGCAGGGCAAGTTAGTAACGCAAAACCCCAAAGAGGAATCTGCCAGCGAACTACACATGCGCATCAGAGATGAGAAAGTAAAATCGGGCAAAAAAGAAAAACCATTACCCCCCATCAAACCTGAAGAAATTCCGTTTGACATTCCAGGAAATTGGATGTGGTGCAGGTTGGGAGAAATAGCATACGTTACAAGTGGAAGCACTCCTTCCAAAGAGGCTTTTGTTGATGAGGGAATACCTTATCTGAAAATGTATAATTTGCGAAATCAAGAAATTGATTTTCATTACAAAACACAGTACATAAAAGAAGAAATTCATAATGGTCAATTAAAAAGATGCCGTGCATATCCAGGTGATATTCTAATGAATATTGTTGGTCCACCATTAGGTAAAATTGCTATTATTCCTGAAAGCTTACCTGAATGTAATTTTAATCAAGCAGCCGTTTTAATTAGACCGATGATTAACGATTGCAACAAATACATTTTTTGGTTTTTAAATGAAATGTCTGAGATCAATGCAATTGATACAAAAGGTGTTGCAGGTCAAGACAATATTTCGGTTACACAATCCCAATTAATCAAAATACCTCTTCCTCCACTCTCCGAACAAAAACGCATTGTAACGGAAATAGAAAAGCAACTCACTAAAACCAAACAATTAAAAGAACACATTATCGCCAACCAGCAAGCCACTGAGCAACTACTTAAAGCATTACTGCATCAGGCGTTTGAAGTAAAAGAGAATAAAGCAAAAAAAGTTCAGCAGACGAGAGGAAAGGTTGCTGAATGGAATAGCAGTACTCCAAATTGGGATAACCTGGTAGCAGAGCCCTTCGAAAAATACGCAGTTCATCCGGTAAATAATATACAAGATATTGATTGGGAAATGGCAATGATGGTTGCCTGTATGAAAAATAAATTGGGTGTTACCTATGGAGATGTGGGATTGCAGAAAAACGTTTACAATACCAATAATTTACAATCTATCTTTTCAAAACAGTATGCTTTTGCCAATTCAAACTTTGGCACATATTGTCACGAGCTAAAAGAAGATTTAAAGCGAAACCCTTATCTCATTGCTCAAAAAGTTGCAAATAACAAAGAGGTATATGCTGTCAACCCAAAATATAGTAAACAAGTTTTAGATAAGCTATCCGCAACGGAAAACCAGGAGTTTGTACAAGCTATAAACAGAATGCTGAGCATCTATGAGCATTCTTTTATCAATAAGGAAACAGACAAAATAGAGCTATACAACACTGTTTTGAAAGTGGCCTTGGATAAAAACACCCGGGATATTGACAGCATCTATCAAGGAATGGAAGATTGGAAGATCAATCAAACTAAATACAAAACAAAAGCCGAAAAATTTAGTAAGCTCGATGCCGAAAGAATGTTGAAATTATTAATGGGAAAAAAGATATTATAGGCTGAGGACAATGCATGCGGAATAATCGCATCATAGAAAACTCACCATAGCCATAGAACCAATTCAGAACTTTTATCTGAGGTGTGATCGTAAACAGCAGTATAAGGAAGTGCAAGTTGCAGAAAGACTACAATAGTTACGAGCACGCCATATGGAGTCAAGAGGTTTTGGGAAGTAATTAAGAAAGCGAAGCTTAAAAAAATATTTTATGACTTTACACGAAGCAATACAGACTGTATTAAAGGAAAACAATCGCCCGATGAGGGCAAAGGATATTGCTTTAGCAATAAACCAAAAGGGATACTATACTCGTAACGATCGTGAGCCCCTGCAGACTAATCAAATATATCTTCGTATCAAAAACTATCCCTCATTATTTCAAAATATAAACGGGCATATTGTTCTAATTAATGATCCTGCTTGGAAAAGCATACTAACCAGCTACGAGTATTTGACCCATACTCTGAAAGGCATCTTTATCCAAGCAGACATACAGTTTATTATTGCTGTTCTTTTTTATTATAAAAGACTGTTAGATATTAATCACTATTCAGGCCGTAGATATCCTTTGTCCTTTGATAAAAAGATCATTATTCCATTAGATCAGTTAATAGATGGAGGACAGTCTTTGATTGAAGGTTTAAAGTCCTTAGATGAATATCATATTGCACCTGAAGGAGTCTTTGAAGAATGCTCACGGCTACTTGCAAAGCTTGATAGGCACAAAGTTCAGGAAATATGGTCTGTTATTAAAGAAATTGAGACAGCGAATTTAAATGACCAGGAGTTTGGAAACGTATATGAACACCTCATTACTCTTGTTTCTTTAGACAGTACCAGGTCACCTATCCATCATACACCTTTTAGTTTGCGACAGCTTATGGTTGAATTGCTTGATGCCCAAGAGGAAAGTAGTGTTTATGATCCAGTGGCTGGTATAGGAAGCTTGCTTATTGAATCTTTTCTAAACTCAAATAGGAATATTCACACTTATGGTTCGGAGATCAACCGCCGCATAGCTCAGCTTGGCAACATGAATATATTTATGCATGGTATTTCTCATATGCGTATAGATGCAGAAGATTGCTTTCATCAAATAAATATCGAAAGAAAATATGATAATATAATCGCAGACTTGCCAGCAAATGGAATTACTAGCTCTGTTGAGTATCTGATGCTCTATAGTCAGTATGGTCTCACAGTACCAAAATCAGGCAAGAGTTTTGGTGCTCTAGTTCTTTTTGCTCTTTCTAAATTAAAAACTCACGGAAAAGCTGTGTTAACAGTTTCTGATGGTTTTTTAGCAAAAAAAGGCAAAGAACAAGAAATCAGAGAGTTATTAATAAAAAAAGATGTTATTGAAACTGTAATTAGCCTTCCTCATGGAACTTTAAGACCTTTTACTGATGCCAAAGCATCCATACTTGTACTTAATAATAATAAAACTGATCTTTTAAAGAATCATATTCATTTTATCCTAGGGAATATTAATGATCAAACGCCAAAATCCTTAGTTTTAAATAATGAAGATATTCTTCGTTTATATGTAGAGAAAGAAATTTCCGGAAAGAATGCACAAATCGTACAAATCAAAGATTTAAGGCCTGATGCATCTTTATTAGCAGAATCCTATGATGCCCAGTTTCTCCTTGCCAACAATATGTTGAAAGAAGGAAGCGCAAAGTACCTAACAGATTTAGTACAAATAAAATCAGGAATAAGTCCAGAAAAGGCAATACTTCATACAGATGCTGAAATCCCCTTAATTAAAGTGGAGAAGCTCTCAAAGGATATATTGGATATTGGTTTAACTATTCAAAATAGTGAAGGCATTCATGACGACTATATATATGAACGATATGTAATTGCAGAAGAATGCATATTAGTAGCTCGGATCGGAGAAAACCTGAAGGCAACTATTTTCAGGCCAAGCAATCAAGCCCCGAAGATTCTTCCTCACAGCAATGTATATGCTTTAATTCCAAATGGAAAATTAGATTTAAATATTGAGTACTTATACTATCAATTACATTCTACCTTTATTCAAGACCAAATTGAGAAACGCAGACTGGGAGCTGTTATGCCCTATATCAGTATCACTGGTCTGAAAGAGACAGTTATACCCTATATGAGTATAGAAGCACAACATGAATTTGTGCAATCACAAAAGGCCAACCTCATATCAGACGAACGCAATAGGGTTGAAGAGCGAATTAAAGCACTAGGCTATCAGGAAGAAACAAAACAAGCAGAGGCTGATGTGATTAAGATCTTAACTCATCAGTTACGTCCTACCTTTTCAGGGTTGAATGGGGTTACTAAGCGTATAGCAAGAATTATAGAACGTGAACATATTGGAAGACTGAAAGAATACGAAAAAATTGAATTAAATGTTGACCCTGAAATTGAGAATCAAATAGCACCTCCTGATAATTACTCCCTAACTCAGCTAATAGATAAGCTTTCTAATGAGACACAGCATTTAAATGATATTCTTACTAATGTTGATAAAGTAATGAACTTTAAACTGTTACCGGAGGACTTGACAGAAACGAATATCTTAGATTTTCTAAACGAATATAAAATGCAAAAGGCTGTTGAACAAAATGGTAAGTACAGCATAGAAATAAAAGGTGATTCGGTTTCAGTTCCGTTGCACAAAGCATCTTTTAAAGAACTGCTGGATCAGTTGCTTATTAATGCGGAAAGGCATGCATTTAATGGCACTAGTACTCACAAAACCAATAAAGTAACATTTACTGTCCGCCACCTAAGTAAAAGGAATATTGTTTCGATTGAATATGGGAACAATGGAAAACCCTACGAATTAACGCAGAAAGATTTTACAACTGCATTTGAAAAAGGAAACAAAAGTAAAGGTTCAGGGATTGGAGGAAATTATATAAACAGGATCGTAGAAGCACATAAAGGGAAACTGGTTGTGGAAGAAAAGAACAAAAAAGGATTCTCGTTAACAATTGAATTACCAATAACTAATGATAAAATTTATGAATAGCATTATTTTAGTAGACGATAATCAGGATTACATTAAGGATTTTACTAACCAGGCCTTTGCAAAAGGCATAACAGTTGCTCCCGCGAACAGTCTTGAGGGTTTGCAAATATTATTGCCCAAATATGCACATAGGTATGCAGCAGTGGTTTTAGATATTAAGTGTCTTCTAAAAGATGACCAATCTAAAGAAGATGCATCCTTCTTAAATGTTGCACTTAAATATCTAGATTCTTCTATTCCGGGATTTCCAAGATTTATTTTGACAGGGGACGAATCTGAATTTACCAAGCTCAAACCGTATTATACTGATGAGAAAATGTTCATCAAAAAACCTGATGACGAGGAGAGGCTTTTAAATGAACTGTTGTATTACATTCAGAATGCGGAAACATTAAAAATTAAAAGAGAATATCAGAGCGTTTTTGAAATTTTCCAATCAGGTAAGATGAATGATGCTGCAGAACAACAGCTTCTAAAAATACTTACTGGCGGTCTGATTGAAAAAGATTTTGGCAATTTTAAAGGGATACTAGCTGATGTAAGAAGTTTTCAAGAAGCCATTTACAAATCTATTAATAGCAGAGCCAAAGTTGTTGTTCCTGATAATATGTTCAGAGCAAATGGGATGATTAAGTTTAACGATCTTATGAAACATCTTTCAGGAGGTGTATTACCTCCTGCGGTTCCAATTTCAACTGTTTATCAGGTTCCCACAATATATTACCTAGCAAATACAATTTATTGGCCTTCCGGCGAATATATCCATGAAGATCCTAACAGAAATTACTTCATTAGCGAGTATACTATCAAAGCATTAGTTAATAATTTACTCGAATTGATTATTTGGTCAAAGCAATACTAACATGAATATTTTCGGAAAAACTATACGCCTCTTTCTTGTTGATGGAACAACTAATGGCCTTATTACTGCTGAACTCAGCAATTGGACTGGAATTGGAGTTAAAGTGCCGCGTATTAAAATTAAAGAATATAGCACCCGTCCAGAATTTCAAAAACCAGGTGTTTACATTCTCATAGGTAAGGGTGAAAACAACGAAGGTACTGCCTATATTGGTGAAGCGGAGGTGATAGCAGATCGTTTGTTCCAACAAATCTCTAATAAAGAGTTCTGGAATGAAGCTATCTTTTTTGGTAGTAAGGATAAATATCTTAACAAAGCGAGTGTGAAATATCTGGAAAATCGGCTACATGAATTAGCTTTAAAAGCCGAACGCTATACAATTAATCAGAATATTCCTACACGCTCTGAATTATCAGAAGCAGAACAAGCGGAACTAGAGGAATTTTTAGCTCATATAAAAGTCCTGACTGCTACTTTAGGCTATAAGGTATTTGAAGCGTTGGAAGAAACCATAGAAAATAAGGAAATCCAAGACCAAATATTTTATTGTCGAAATGGAGCGGGAGCTGATAGCAAAGGTAGCCCTTCAACGGAAGGCTTTGTTGTGTATAAAGATTCTTTATTTATAATCCAGAAACAGCCTTCTTTAGCTGATGGTATTTGCCTTGAAAGAGAGAAGATGCTAAATGACGGAACGTTGAAAATTGATGGTACATTTTATCGACTTACGAAAGATTATGTGTTTACGTCATCATCTAGAGCTGCGGCCGCAACACTTGCTAGATCTGCGAGTGGGCCTTTAGAATGGAAAACAATTGAAGGCATTCAATTAAAATCTTTTGAGATCTAGCTTATGAATGCTAGGACTTACCAGTAGATTTAAAATTGCATCATTTATCGTCTATTTTTTTTTAATTACCAACTATTGAATTTATAATAGGGAATAAATTATCCCCTATTGCAAACAGAAACTCAATCATTATAATTTCAAATTATCTCTTAAAACCTGCATATCACTACTAATTTTTCCATCCAGAATCTTCGCATAGTGCTGAGTCTGAGCTAAGGATTTGTGCCCTAGCATTTTCGACACGGTTTCAATTGGCACTCCGTTGTTTAAGGTTACAGTTGTAGCGAAAGTATGTCGAGCTAGATGAAAGGTTAGGTTCTTCTTAATTCCACAAACATCCGCTATCTCCTTCAGATAAGCATTCATTTTTTGATTGGTCAGTACGGGCAGAACATTGTTCTGTGTAATGCATCTCGCATGATCCTTATACTTTTCTAGGATGGCTAAGGGGATCGGTAACAATGGTAACTTGGATGAAGTTCCGGTCTTTTGTCTTCTAATCGTTATCCATGGAGAGCCGTCTATGCCGGTAGTGATATGCTCTTGCTTTAGGCTGTTTACGTCCACATATGCCAGGCCGGTGTAGCAGCAGAATACAAAGATGTCTTTTACGATATCTAGCCGTTCTATCGTAAACTCTTTCGATATGATTGCATGCAATTCTTCTTTTGTTAATGCGGTTCTTATTACGTCATCTTTTGTGGCTTTAAATTCAATGAATGGATTATTTTTCAACCAGCTTTTTCTTACTGCATCAGTTATAATTCCTTTTAAATTACCCACATACTTAGCAACTGAGTTATTTCCGCAGTCCTTGTAAGACCTTAGCCAGAAAGCAAAATCAGATATGAATTCATAGTTCAGGTCACGGATGTTAATATCCGTCACTTCATATCTCCATTTAATGAAGTCTCTTATATGGTTACAGATCGTCTTATAACGCTTAAGCGTTGCCAGACTATAGCCTTTACCGATAAGGGCCTGGATTCTCTTTTGACGGATGCCTATAAGCTGAAGCAAAGTTTGATCTTCGCCACAACCAATAATGTAGTTTTTTAAGGATTGAGCTGTTATTTTTCTTTCTGTTTCAAGCAGGTTTAATTTTGCCTGGTAGATTTTGGCAGAAAGTGTTTCAATGTATGTGTTCAGATTTTTCGCATCTTCATTCGTGCCTACAGCCTTACCTAAAGATTGATTCCATCTAGTGGTGGGCCAGCGCCTCTTGATAGATAGTTCTCTGGCTTCGCCATTTACGGTAATTCTTAGATAGACGTACCTGCAGTCATTTTTCTTTGTTTTAGATTGCTTTAAGAAAAAGAACAATCCGAAAGTTTTTTCCAACATGGTTTATAGGTTTAGTTAAACAATGCAGGAAAATAGGAAGAGAAAGTCTGTTAGATGTAGCGTCTTTTTTCTAAAGAAAAAACGCTTAAAAATACGCTAGTAAAATTGATATATTTTAAGATTATTGCCTCGAACAATATTATTAGAAAGGCGATTTTAGTATAGTAGAGGGCATTTTTGATATTGCAAAATCAAGGTTCGGATTCCCTTAAAACAAAAATAACTTGCTGATAATCAGCAAGTTATTTTTTCAGTAGCCCGTAGGGGAATCGAACCCCTGTTTCCAGAATGAAAATCTGGCGTCCTCACCCCTAGACGAACGGGCCAAAAAATAAAGAAGTGTCTTTCAACTTCCTTTGGTAGCGGGGACCAGACTCGAACTGATGACCTTCGGGTTATGAGCCCGACGAGCTACCAACTGCTCCACCCCGCACGCTATACAATTTGAAGGCTTTGTTAAATCCTTAACACTTCCCCCGAATTGGAATGCAAAGATATAATTCGTTTCTTTGCATTACAAATTTATTTTAAAAAATATTTTTATGTCGCATAAAGCAGGTTTTGTAAGCATCATCGGTAAACCAAACGTAGGTAAATCTACCCTAATGAATGCCCTAGTAGGCGAAAAGCTTTCCATTATCACCCCTAAAGCTCAAACTACACGTCACAGAATTCTTGGTATTGTAAACGAAGAAGGGTTCCAAATTGTTTTTTCAGATACACCCGGTATCATAAAACCGCTGTATGGACTGCAAGATTCAATGATGACTGCCGTAAATGGCGCACTTAGCGATGCCGACTTAATCCTCTTTGTGACAGACATTCACGAGAAACACGATGAAAACGATGTGCTCGAAAAAATAATCAACACAGAAATCCCTTTGGTGGTACTGTTAAATAAAATTGATAATGCTACCCAAGAACAAGTAGACGAGAAATTTGCGTATTGGCAAGAAAAATTAAACCCCAAGCACATCTATGCCATCTCGGCGCTACACAAATACAACTTAGAAGGCATATTACCAATGATTTTAGAAAACATACCAGAGCATCCGGCTTATTACGATAAAGAAGAATTAACCGATCGTAGTCAACGTTTCTTTGTTTCTGAAATTATCCGCGAAAAAATATTCTTCAACTATAAAAAGGAAATTCCCTATAGCACGGAGGTAATCGTTACTTCTTTTAAAGAAGAACAAAGCAAAGGCGGGCCAATGGTACGCATTACTGCTGAAATCGTGGTAGAGCGCGACTCACAAAAAAACATTCTCATCGGCACAGGCGGCGCAATGCTTAAAAAAGTAGGCATGGAAGCCAGAAAAGACATCGAAAAGTTCCTAGATACCAAAGTATTCCTCGAAACATTTGTTAAGGTACTGCCCGATTGGAGAAGCAAAAAGAACTACTTGAAGAGTTTTGGGTATGATAATTAAATTGCAATTTAGGCTACATACATTCATATCATGAAAAAAATCGTATTAATTCTTATTGCAGTTATAAGCACAAATTTCGCATTTGGACAGGAAATCAATAACGACAAAAAGCTTTGGGCAAAATCGGTTCTAAATGAAAAAGCGCCTAAAATAGAAGTAGAAAAATGGCTCTCTATAAAACCAGACACCACAAAAGGCAAATTTACGCTAATTGATTTTTGGGCAACATGGTGTGGGCCCTGCAGAGTTTATATTCCAATGCTTAACGATTTCCATAAAAAATTTAGCGATAGGTTAAATGTAATCGGAATTTCTGATGAACCAGAAGAAAAAGTTAAAAGCTTCAACAATCCAAAAATAAATTACTTTGAAGCTGTAGACCCTAAAAAAAGAATGCATAAACAACTTGAAGTTAAAGCTATTCCACATGTGATAATTGTTAGCCCTAAAGGCATTGTAATATGGGAAGGCTTCCCATTATTGGCCAATTTTCAGCTTACCGAAAAGGTTCTGACAGACTTGATGGAAAAGTACAAAAACTAATTTTTTATACTTTTAAGATAATTTACCGTACCTTTGCACTCCTTTTCAGTATGTTAATACTTTAAAGCAAAGAGAGTTACTATTGGTTAATAGTGGGTGATTAATAACCTGAATGCCTAATGCGAAGTGCTTATGCATCCAAGCTATAGGCCATTAGCCATAATCCATTAGCCAAAAATACCAATACAATGAGCAATATCATCGCAATCGTCGGAAGACCAAACGTAGGCAAATCTACCCTTTTTAACCGCTTAACCGAAAGTCGCAAAGCTATTGTAGATGATTTTAGCGGCGTAACACGTGATAGGCACTATGGTAAAGCCGAGTGGACCAACCGTGAGTTTACCGTAATCGACACAGGTGGTTATGTGGCCAATTCTGAAGATGTTTTCGAAGCTGCTATCCGCGAACAAGTTGTAATTGCCATCGAAGAAGCCACTGTGCTTTTGTTCATGGTTGATGTAACCACAGGAATTACTGATTTAGACGATGAAATTGCACAGCTTTTACGCCGTAGTAAAAAACCTGTTTTTGTGGTGGTTAATAAAGTAGATAACCATCAGTTAGAAAACGACGCAACGGTGTTTTATGGTTTCGGGTTAGGCGAAATTTATACCATCTCATCGATGACTGGCTCTGGAACTGGCGATTTGCTAGACCAAGTGATCACTCACTTTGAAGACATTCCAGAAGAAGAAAATTCTTTGCCTAAAATTACCATTGTTGGTCGCCCAAACGTTGGTAAATCATCCTTAATTAATGCACTAATTGGTAAAGATAGAAACATTGTTACCCCAATCGCCGGTACTACTCGCGATTCCATTCATATCCACTACAAGCAGTTTGGTCACGAATTTATGTTTATCGACACCGCCGGTCTACGTAAAAAAACAAAGGTAAAAGAGAACATCGAATTTTATTCGGTAATGCGTACCATTAAGGCACTAGAAGAAGCCGATGTGGTGATGCTGATGATCGATGCAGAAGATGGATTAGAGTCGCAAGACGTAAACATTTTTCACCTGGCCGAAAAAAACAAAAAAGGAATTGTGATCTTAGTGAACAAATGGGATTTAATTGAGAAAAACAATAAAACCATTCAAGAATTCGAAAATCAGATCCGCACTAAACTGCAACCATTTACCGATGTACCAATCGTATTTATTTCGGTATTGAACAAACAACGTATTTTTAAAACCATAGAAACTGCTTTAGAGGTAAATAAAAACCGTAGCAAGAAAATTCCTACATCGAAATTGAATGATGTAATGCTGCCTATTATTGAAAACTATCCCCCACCAGCTCTAAAGGGAAAATATATTAAGGTAAAATATATCACACAGATTAATGCCACCTCACCAATGTTTGCTTTTTTCTGTAACCTTCCTCAATACATCAAAGAACCTTATAAGCGCTTTATAGAGAACAAATTGCGCGAACACTTTGATTTTAGCGGAGTACCGATACAGATCTACTTTAGACAGAAATAAAAAATCCCCAGCAAATTTTGCTGAGGACTTCATCAAACCTAATTTAAACTTTACTCAATTATCCTTTTTTAGGAGCTGGAGTTTTAACTACAGATTTTGTAGCTTCTTTTTTAACCTCTGCTTTTTTTGCTTCTTTTTTAGCTTTATGAGCTGCTTTTTTTTCTGTTTTTACTTCTGTTTTTTTTGCTGCTGGAGTTTGTGCAAATGCGCCAAATGATGTAGCAACGATGGCTAATGATAAAATGAACTTTTTCATAATTATTTATGTGATTAAATTGTTAGCTCAAAGTTGCATCACTAATATGAAGAAATGATGAAGTTATTTTAGGAATTTTAAGAAGACCGTGGTACCTGCTCCGACTACAGAATTTACCGCTATTTGTATACCATGAAAATCGGCGATGTGCTTAACAATAGACAAACCTAAACCATGGCCATCTTCTTCGCCATGGTTTAATTGTTCGAAACGGTTAAAAATTTGTTTCAATTGGGCTTCTGCTATCCCTATACCCGTATCGCTAATCTGTAAATCGAAATGCTGTGCATTCGTATTCGCAGTAATGCGGATTTCACCATTCTGAACATTGTATTTTATCGCATTGCTTACGAGGTTAGTAATTAGAATATTAATTAACGATGCATTGCCTGTAAAAACAAAATCTTTGGATAAATTAATTTCGATCGATAGGTTTTTCATCAACAAGCGATGATCCAACTCATTCACCACATCGGCAATCACCTCCTTAATCGAAATTTCATCAGCCCTGCTGTACTGCTGATGTTCTATTTTAGAAATCATAAGCAAACTATTAATGATTGATTTTAATCTATTTAACGTCTTTAAATTTGCAAAAACCTTATTTTCACCATCAGTTGATAGATTTTCTTCGTTCAGCAAATTCTCCATCCTTACCATTAATATAGAAATGGGGGTTAGCAATTCGTGCGAAACATTGGCAATAAACTCCTTTTCGGTTAAGATAAACGTCCGAAATTTATTCATCAACATGCTTATACTTTCATCGAGCAGCACAAAATCTGTCGTAGTAGTTTTAATAGGAACGTAGTTAAAATGAATAGGATCGTTTACCTTATTTATTTTTTCGTCCACAATTTTATAAAAAGGAGAAAGCAAATATTTAGAAAAAAAAAGATCAGTAACTAAAGTAATTATGGCCGAGGCCGCCAAAATGAGCAAGGTGAACTTTAAGATGGTTTTTTCGAGCAAATCTACCGTAGTTAAGGCTTCTCCAAGCTCTAGTCGATAAAGTTGGCCATTATGCTTAAAATCTTGCAACAAAATTTCATAGGTAAGCTGTCCGCCCTCAATTGTTCTTTCTTCGGTTGTGAATTTTACCTTGCTATTTTCTATTTTCGAGATGTTGCTAAGCGTAAAATATTCTTCCTTCAGCAAGTTATAATCTGTATAATTGCCCTGCTGTGCCAAAAAATCTTTTATTTCAGGAGCAGATAAATGACCGATAATCTTTGTCCGTTTCTCCTTTAATCGTGCTTGAATATGGTTTATTGATATATTTTTAATGAAAACAATAATCAAAACCCCCAAAAGAACAATAATTGCTGCTTTGGTTAAGGTATTGTATAAGGCCAGCTTAAATTGAAGCTTCATATGTAGATTACAATATTTTTTTATGGCCACATGGTCTACGCCATGTATTTTATTTGCTGTTCGTTAGGGTACATGGCTAGTTCATTGATAATTTATTCTATATCCAATGCTCCGTACCGTTTCAAACCAACCAATATCTTCAAATGCAGCCAGTTTCTTTCTAAGATTTTTCACATGCACATCTACAAAATTAGAATCGCTGTTTACTTCTAAAATATCACCCCAAACCCGTTCGGTAAGATTAATTCTAGAAATTACCCTATTCTTATTTAATACCAAATAATTAAAAATTTCGAATTCTTTATGGGTAAGATTAAGCCGCTGGCCGCCATAACTAAGTTGATGATTTTTAATGTCCAACACAAATCCATGAACATTCACCTCATTTTTTTCGAGTTTATGTTTCCTCCGTATGATGGCATGCATTCTAGCTAACAATTCAGTAAGCGAAAAGGGTTTTGCCAAATAATCATCCGCTCCCGCCTCTAACCCACCTATGCGATCGTCCACATCACCCCTAGCCGTTAAAATTATAACCGCATCATCTCTATCCTTAATGCGTTTCAGTTGCGCTAGTAACGCCAGGCCGTCGCCATCAGGCAAACCAAGGTCGAGCAAGATGAAATCGTAAGTATTGATAAATATTTTTTCAGAAGCTGATGCATATTTCCAAGCATGTTCGATTACATAGCCTTCCTTGCCTAAAAAATCGGCCATTTCTAGGGCAAGTGCCTTTTCGTTTTCAACAATAAGTATATTCATGGAGCACAGTTACTGCAAGCTTGCTAATGCCACTTTTACCACGGGATCTGTTAAATTACTTGCCTTATAATAACCAATATCGCCCAAATGGTACCTGCATAACATTACTTTTACATCATTATAGATGGTTGATTTTGATATCGCCAATTGCTTAGGATCAATTTTAATTTTCTTCGATTGGATATAGCTTAATAAATCCTTAAAATCGGCATCACTGATGGCAAAACTGCCTAAATTTTGCGACAAATAAGTGGGTGTATAACGTTCTGCCAATACATTAAACACAAAATCAATCAATATTTTTTTATTCACCAAATCGGCATAAAGCTTAGTATATCCTAAAGTATCGAGCTTTACATAAATATCGGGCTGAATGCCCCCTCCACTAAACACCTTTTTACCTGAAGCCGTTATAAAGGCCGTACCTTTTTGCAAACTATCTTTAGCTTTCACGTTTCGAGCGGTTAACTCACCATCATTTAATCGATCTTCGATTTCATGCTGATACGCGGTATATCCTTTTTTGTACGATTTCTGGATACTTCTACCAAGCGGGGTATAATAACGTGCAATGGTTAAATTTAGGGCAGACCCATCTTCGAATGGGAATTGCTCTTGTACTAAGCCTTTACCAAACGATCGTCTGCCCACAATAATTCCACGATCTAAATCTTGCATCGCCCCAGCAAAAATCTCACTAGCAGATGCTGAGTTTTCGTTTATCAGCACCGCTAATTTCCCTTGCTCAAACTCGCCACCCCCAGTTGTAAAATAATCGGTACGTGGTTCATGCTTGCCTTCAGTATATACAATTAATTTATCTTCTTGCAAAAACTGATTGGCTAAACCCGTTGCAGCACTTACATAGCCTCCTCCATTATCACGCAAATCTAAAACCAATTTACGCATCCCCTTGGTTTTTAATCCCCTCACAACATCTACAAAATCCTTATCGGTATTTGCACCGAACTTGCTAATGCGGATGTATGCCGTTTCGAAGTTAAGCATATAGCCTACATCGATGCTACTTACATCTACCCTACCCCTTTTTATGGTTAATAAAGTAGGTGCTGTTAGGCCTTGGCGAGCAATCATTAACTGAACTGAAGTGCCTTTCTTTCCTTTAATTTTACCAATCATTTCAGACCGAGGTAAAGATCTTCCACTCACTATTGTAGTGTCGATTTTTAGAATTTTATCGCCCTGCCTTAAACCGCCATAATAAGCAGGCCCATCTTTTAGCACATTAGTTACCAATAACGTATCATTTAAAATATAATACTCAACCCCAATGCCCTCGAAATTACCTTCTAAAGTTTCGGCTAATTCATAAGCCTTTGTAGGCGGCAAATAAATACTATGCGGGTCCAATTGATGCAACAAACTATCAATCGGCAAATGCTGTAAACTGTCGGCATTAACATCATCAACATAATTCTTATTGATGATATGGATAATGTCTTCAACTTTTTGATCGCTGTTATCGGCGTAGCGACTTTTACTTTCAATTTTAAAGCCCTCTTCTTTTAAGAATTTATAACCCAAAACCATTCCACCTACCAACACAATTGAGTAGGTTAAAGCAATAAGGATATTATTTAGGGTATTTTTTTTCATCTAGAATAGGCCTTACAAAGTTATGAATTTTAGGCTGTTAATTAAATGAAGACCTAGTTTTTTCAATAATTTTGTGTAATTATTTGGAGAGGCGTAATCTTCTCTCTAAAATTGCATTGATTTATTCGTAATATTTCTAGTTTTAGCAGAAATTAACGAACTTTAACACAAACCAAGTCTATCTAGTAAATACCCCACAGATGAAATTGCCATATTTCAGAAACACACAAATACAAATGAAGATATATGGCGTATTCCATATGACAAAAAAAACAATATAATCTACATATGAATAGAATAACCGAGCAGGAATCTAAGTACAACGATATCGACAAAATGTCTGTTATGGAGATTCTACAAGGAATAAATGCCGAAGACAAACTTGTTCCCCTAGCGGTAGAAAAAGCACTACCCCAGATAGAAAAATTAGCATCAGCCGTTGCTGAAAGAATGAAAAAAGGTGGCAGATTGTTTTATATTGGTGCCGGAACAAGTGGCCGTTTAGGTGTTGTTGATGCTTCGGAATGCCCCCCAACCTTTGGCGTAACCTTCGATCGGGTTGTAGGCATCATTGCAGGTGGCGATACCGCTATTAGAAAAGCCGTCGAATTTGCCGAAGATGATGCAGCACAAGCCTGGATCGATCTACAAGAATACAACATCAACGAAAAAGATTCGCTAGTGGGTTTAGCGGCTTCGGGCACTACACCCTATGTTATTGGCGGTCTTAATACAGCCCGCAAACATGGGGTCTTAACAGGATGTATCGTATGCAATTATGGCGGACCAATTGTTGCCGAGTCAGATTATCCTGTAGAGGTAGTTGCTGGACCAGAGTTTTTAACGGGTTCAACACGCATGAAATCAGGAACTGCCCAAAAACTAGTACTTAATATGTTAAGTACAACTGTGATGATTAGATTAGGCCGCGTAAAAGGCAATAAAATGGTAGATATGCAGTTAACAAACCATAAATTGGTAGATAGAGGCACTCAGATGGTGATGGATGAGTTAAATATAGATCACGATCTTGCTGCCGATTTATTAAACAAATATGGAAGTGTACGTAAGGCGGTAGAAGCGAGCAAAGGATAGTTGCGAATTGTAAGTTGTGAGTTGCGAGGCTAACCGCCTAACCTATTCCAGTACCTAAAATATTTTAATAACTTTTTGTTAACCGCTTACAAAACTCGCTATTCTTAAACACCCAAACCCGCAACACACAACCCACAACACGCAACACAATTATGCACGAAATCGAACCCTTTTATCTTTGGAGAGATGATTATATAGCTGCTGAAGATGAACGGTCGCCTTTTTATAATACTGAATACTCTGAATTTTATTTTGATAAACAACTCTACAACTACCTCATTCACCCTCAATGGGATGTATTTGGGTCAAATACACTGTACATAAAAGTTTTATATACTGATTACGACAGACAATACACCATTATCGAGCTCATGGGCGAATGGAATGATGCGATTAACAACGACATCATGTTTTTAAAGCGCGAAATTATAGAGCTGATGATCGATGAAGGCATTAACAAATTTATCCTCCTCGGCGAAAATGTATTGAACTATCACTCCTCAGATGATAGTTACTATGAAGAGTGGTTTCAGGATGTGGAAGAAGGATGGATTGCAGGCGTAAACTTTAACGAACATGTAATTCGTGAGTTCAGAGAAAGCAGCATCGATTATTATATTAATTTTGGTGGTGAGCTAGATGATCTGCACTGGCGTAAGCTAAAACCCACGCAGTTCTACAAAAAAGTTGAAGAACTGCTGACAAAAAGATTAAATTAATTGCTTATTTTTATATCGTATTTTACAAATCAAATATGGAACAACAAAATTATCAATATCAAGACAATAGCGTTTTTGTAATGGAAGAAGGCGCCGTTGCTAAAAAATTTTTCGCAAACGTTTTTTTATGGATGTTTGTGGCATTGAGTCTTTCTACCTTAGCGGCTTATTTATTTGGAAGTAATAAGGAATTAATGTCCTATTTAGTAACAATTAATCCTAACACAGGAAAAGTAGGGATGTCTATTCTAGGTTATGTTGCTATGTTTTCCCCTTTAGCTTTGGTGTTAACAATGAGCTTTGGGTTAAGCAAGTTATCTTATCCTGCTTTACTTGGTATATTCATTTTATATGCTGTTTTAACGGGTGTAAGCTTAAGCTTTATCTTATTAACATATACCTCTGGCTCAGTAGTAAGCTGTTTTGCTGGTGCTGCAGCTATATTTGGCGTGATGGCATTTTTAGGCTATACTACGGATGTAGATTTAAGTAAATTCGGCCCTATTTTAATCGTGGGTGTTGTCGTGTTAATTATTGCGAGTGTGATCAATATGTTTGTTCAAAGCGAGCAATTCAGTTTATTTATGGCTTTCATTGGAATAGCAATTTTTACCGCCTTAACCGCCTATGATGTGCAAAAAATTAAAAGAATTGGACAGGGCATTGAAGCAAGTGGCGAAGAAGTATTACAGGTAGAATCTAAAAAGATGGCTATTGTAGCTGCCTTGTCTTTGTACTTAGACTTCTTAAACATTTTCTTATACCTACTTCGTATTTTCGGAAGCAGAAAATAAGCTTAAGCAAAATTTTATACCGAAGGCCGTGCAGAATTGCGTGGCCTTTGTAATTTTATTTGGTAATTACCCCCTTTTTTTTGGAATTGACAAGCCTTTGTTGCATTTTTGTATCGCTTATAAAGAAAGGCGGAGGGATTAGACCCAACGATGTCTTAGCAACCTGTGCCAACAAGGTGCTACATTCTATTCCAACGATAAGTCGGGAAAAGATAAGTTTAAAGAAGAATAATCTATTCTAACTTTTGAGTAAGCCTTTTAAGTATCAGTTATAAAGTATCGAGTAGCAAGAACCAAGCTAGGTGCATATTTGAATTTTACTGATACAAATAGCTTGTACTCTTTTCAAGAAATCTTGACACTTGATACTCGCTACTTGCTATAAAAAAATGGACATTAGAGAAGAACTAAAAAAACGTATTTTAATTATAGACGGTGCCATGGGCACTATGATTCAGCGCTATACTTTAACTGAACAAGATTTTAGAGGCGAACGCTTTAAAAATCATCCTTGCGATGTAAAAGGAAATAACGATTTACTGAACATTACCCGTCCCGACATTATTAAAACCATCCACCTCGAATACCTCGAGGCTGGAGCGGATATTATAGAAACCAATACCTTTAGTACCCAACGCATTTCGATGGCCGACTACCAGATGGAAGACCTTTCGTACGAAATGAGCTACGAAGGTGCCAAAATAGCAAAACAAGCCGTTACAGAATTTATGGCAGCCCATCCAGAGCGGAAATGTTTTGTAGCGGGAGCAGTCGGACCCACCAATCGTACGCTTTCCATGTCGCCCGACGTTAACGACCCTGGTTTTAGAGCTATATATTTCGACGAACTCGAAGCAGCTTATTACGAGCAAGTACGCGGCCTAGTTGATGGTGGTGCCGATGTAATTTTAATCGAAACCATTTTCGATACCTTAAACGCAAAAGTGGCCATTGTTGCCATTAAAAAATATGAAGAAGTAATTGGTAGAAAGCTAGAGATCATGATTTCGGGCACCATAACCGATGCTTCCGGCCGAACATTATCTGGCCAAACCGCCGAAGCCTTTCTAAATTCGGTAATGCACGCTAAACCTTTAAGCATCGGCTTCAACTGTGCATTGGGTGCCAAAGAAATGCGCCCACATATAGAAGAATTAGCTGCAAAAGCTGGATGCTACATCTCTGCTTATCCAAACGCCGGTTTGCCAAATGAATTTGGCGCATATGATGAAATGCCACACGAAACAGCACATCTGGTTGATGATTTTATCAGCTCGGGCTTCGTAAATATTGTAGGTGGGTGTTGTGGCACTACTCCCGAACATATTGGTTGCATCGCCGAAAAAGCAAGAAACGCTAAACCTAGAGAAGTGCCAATAGTTGAGCATTATTTACGTTTAAGTGGACTTGAGCCGGTTACCATTACCCCAGAAAGTATTTTTGTGAATGTTGGCGAGCGAACCAACATCACCGGTTCCCCTAAATTTTCGAAACTTATTCTAGGCGGCGATTACGAAGCTGCATTAGCCATCGCCTTGCAACAGGTAGAAGGAGGTGCCCAAATTATCGACGTAAACATGGACGAGGGCATGCTCGATTCGGAAGCCGCCATGACAAAATTTCTGAATTTAATAGCCTCAGAACCCGATATTGCAAAACTACCTATCATGGTCGATTCGTCTAAATGGAGCGTCATCGAAAATGGTTTGAAATGCATGCAAGGTAAAGGAATAGTAAATTCCATTTCCTTAAAAGAAGGCGAAGAAAAATTTAGAGAAAGTGCTCGCAAAATTATGCAATATGGTGCTGCCGTAGTAGTAATGGCATTTGACGAAAAAGGCCAAGCCGATAATTTTGAACGCAGAACCGAAATCTGCAAAAGAAGCTACGATATTTTAGTGAATGAAATCGGCTTCCCTGCCGAGGATATTATTTTCGACCCCAACATTTTAACCGTTGCAACGGGATTAGAAGAGCATAATAACTATGCAGTCGATTTTATAAACGCTACGCGTTGGATAAAAGAAAACTTGCCCTACGCAAAGGTAAGTGGTGGGGTTTCGAATATCTCGTTCTCTTTTAGAGGAAATAATACGGTTCGCGAGGCGATGCATTCTGCCTTTTTATACCATGCTATCCAAGCAGGATTAGATATGGGGATTGTAAATGCAGGGATGCTTGAAGTCTATCAAGAAATTCCGCCCGAGCTATTAGAACGCGTAGAAGATGTATTGCTAAATCGTAGAGACGATGCTACCGAACGTTTGGTAGAATATGCAGATACCATAAAAAGTAAAGGAAAAGAAATTGTAAGAGACGAAGAATGGCGCAAGGGAACGGTTGAAGAAAGATTATCTCATTCTTTGGTAAAAGGAATTGTCGAGTATTTGGACGACGATGTAGAGGAAGCCAGACAAATATATGCACGTCCTATTCAAGTTATCGAAGGCCCATTAATGGATGGGATGAACATTGTGGGCGATCTTTTTGGCGCTGGCAAAATGTTCTTACCTCAAGTCGTAAAATCGGCCAGGGTGATGAAAAAAGCAGTGGCTTATCTACTTCCATTCATTGAACAGGAAAAATTAGCCAACCCAGATCAAGATCAAAATTCATCAGCGGGTAGGGTGTTAATGGCCACAGTAAAAGGCGATGTGCATGATATTGGAAAAAACATTGTAGGCGTAGTTTTAGCCTGCAACAATTTCGAAATTATTGATATGGGTGTAATGGTTCCCGCCCAAGATATTATAAAAAAAGCAAAAGAAATTAATGCTGATATTATTGGTTTAAGTGGATTAATTACCCCTTCGCTCGATGAAATGGTGCATTTTGCCAAAGAAATGGAACGCGAAGGCTTTACCATTCCGCTGATTATTGGCGGTGCTACTACCTCTCGTATACATGCCGCCGTTAAAGTTGCACCTAACTATTCCGGACCTGCCATTCATGTTTTAGATGCATCGAGAAGTGTAACTGTATGTAGTACATTAATGAATCCAGAAACAAAGGATGAATATGTTGCCGGGATCAGAGCTGAATACGATAAAGCTCGTGAAGCACATCTAAATAAGCGATCCGACAAACGATTTAAAACCATAGAAGAAGCAAGGGAAAATAAATTTGAATTGGATCTAACTCGGGTGGCACCTGCCCCAAGCTTTACCGGAACAAAGGTCTTTGAAGATTTTCCATTAACCGAGCTTGTTCCCTACATAGACTGGACACCTTTCTTCCATACTTGGGAGCTACGTGGTAGTTATCCAAAAATCTTTGATGATAAATTCGTTGGCGAAGAGGCAAAAAAATTATTTGAAGATGCTCAAATACTTTTAAAGCGCATAGTCGACGAAAAATTATTAACTGCTAAAGCGGTATTCGGCTTCTGGCCAGCAAGTGCTATTGGCGATGATATAGAGCTCGAAGTAGAAAGTTGCTCTCTTAAAGCGGATAAAAAGCTAAAAAACGGCACCGCAGCTAAGGTAAGAATCCACACGTTGCGCCAACAAGCCGAAAAAACCGATGGACAACCCTACTATGCATTGTCTGATTTTATTGCACCAAAAGATAGTGGTGTGCACGATCATTTTGGAGGTTTTGCAGTAACCACTGGTATAGGCTGCGATGAATTGGTTGCCGAATTCGAAAAAAACTACGATGACTATAATAGTATTATGGTAAAAGCCTTGGCCGATAGATTGGCAGAAGCTTTTGCCGAAAAACTGCATGAAATTGTACGTAAAGATTATTGGGGCTATGCAAAAGAAGAGCAGCTAACCAATGAAGAGCTGATAAGTGAAAAATACCAAGGTATTCGTCCTGCTCCAGGCTATCCCGCCTGTCCTGAACACACTGAAAAGGGAACGTTGTTCGCTCTTTTAGATGCAGAAGAGAAGATTGGTCTTCGAATTACCGAAAGCTATGCAATGTACCCTACCGCAGCAGTTAGTGGTTTCTATTTTTCTCATCCAGATTCGCGCTACTTTGGCCTAGGGAAAATTACGAAAGACCAAGTAGAAGAGTATGCAATTAGAAAAGGAATGAGTTTGAAAGAGGCGGAGAGATGGTTATCGCCAAACTTGGCTTACTAGTTAGTCGTTAGTACATAGTATAAAGTAGTTAGACTGGGCGCATATCAGAAATGGCTCAAAGAATATAATTGATAAATTAAAAAGATGCACAATTTTAGAGAGCTAAAGGTTTGGAAGATGGGTATAGAAATTTCTAAATTGATTTTTCAAATTACTCGTGGTTTCCCTGTTGAAGAAAGGTATTCATTAACATCCCAGTTAACTCGATCGGCCATTTCCATTCCTTCAAATATAGCTGAGGGCTGTGGAAGAAAATCAGATAAAGAGCTTAGTCACTTTATAAGTATCAGTTTAGGCTCAGCATTTGAGTTAGAAACACAAATAATACTCGCGAATGAATTTGGCTATATTGAAAAGCAAACCTTGGATAACATAATATTACAAATTAACGAACTCCAAAAGATGATTGGTGGATTACAAAAGAGTTTAAGCACCCAATCATGATACTAACGACTATATACTATGTACTAAAATGAAAATCACCCAACATATCCAAGAATCCAAAAAAACCCTATTCTCTTTCGAACTGCTGCCTCCAATAAAAGGACAGAGTATTCAATGGATTTACGACGCCATTGATCCGCTTTTGGAATTCAACCCCCCTTTTATAGACGTAACTTCATTAAGAGAAGACTACATTTACAAAGATCAGGGAAATGGATTGTTGCAAAAGGTTTCGTACCGTAAACGCCCAGGTACCATTGCTATTTGTGCGGCAATTATCCATAAATATAAAATTGATGCCGTTCCACATTTAATTTGTGGTGGGTTTACTAAAGAGGAAACAGAGAACGCATTAATTGATTTACAATTCCTAGGAATTGATAACGTGCTAGCCTTAAGAGGAGATGCACGCGCGGCCGATAGTTCTTTCATTCCCACTGTAGGTGGGCATTGCTATGCAACAGACTTAATTCAACATATAAAAAACCATAACGAAGGCAAATTTTTGCACGAAGACATAGAAACGTTTAAAAGTGATTTTTGTATCGGTGTAGCAGGCTATCCTGAAAAGCATTTCGAAGCCCCCAACCTAAATGCAGATTTCAAATTCCTTAAGCAAAAGATAGACATGGGTGCCGAATTTATTGTTACCCAAATGTTCTTCGACAATCAGAAATACTTCGACTTTGTTAAAAAATGTAGAGAAAACGGCATAAATGTACCAATTATACCAGGATTAAAGCCCATTAGTACCCTTTCTCAATTAAATGTATTACCTAAAATATTTCATATCGATTTGCCAGACGAATTATCAGAGGCCTTATCGCATGCCAAAAACAATGCGGAAGCCAAAGAGATAGGAACAGCAGCCATGATTAAACAATGCAAAGAATTAATTGAATTTGGCGCTCCGGTTTTACATTTTTATACGATGGGCAGACCTGAGCAAACCAAGCAAATTGCAAGAGCAATTTTTTAAAACCCCAATTAGTTATTGCTGTTATTACCTAGAAATGGCTATAAAGCATCTTTAAAATTTTAAATTTGCATGGTATGAAAGAATTAAAAACAAGAAAATTCTGGTTTTTACTGCTATATATGAGCATTTTCATAAGTGTGGGTGCTTTTACCGTGCTTAATACACTTTCCTCATCATCGAGAGCCTACGCCGAAAATTTTTCTGAAAAGAGTCAAGAAAGCGATGAAAAATCTAGTGAACCATTTAATTCTCCGTTTATTCATGAATTAGCACTTGAATTGTTACTACCTGTTCGTGATGATTTACTCAAGAGTTTAACACCCGTTCAGTTTTCATTATCCCTATTCTGCCCATCCCCAAATACCCCACCCCCTGATTTAAGCGAATAACCAATACCCAAAAATCTTAAATTACATAAAATAACTACTTTTAACATGAACAGAACAATTATGCTTATAGCTACGGCTATAATTGGCATTACTATGCAAGTTAATGCACAAATTATTAAACAAACCAAAATCACTCCCATCAAAAGCTCATTAGCAACCCTTGTTAAGTTAGATCCAGTAACTTTTAGCTATGATAAAAATTGGCTAGACAAGCTTAGCTTAAAACCGACACATAGTGGATTTAATGTTGAAGAGCTACTAAAAATTAATCAACAACTTATCGTTAATCAACAATTGACCTATAATGCAGGAAAAAACAATACTAAAACTGCAATAATTCAAAAGGTTGATTATGAAATGTTAATCCCGATGCTGGTAGGGAGCATAAAAGAACAGCAACAACAAATCGATGCGTTGAAAGCTGAAATTACCAATTTAAAAGGCAAGAACGCTAAATAGCGTTATTTTTCCGGTCGGTGTTGCTACCGACCAGAATTTCTTTCTGTTTTGTTAATGCCCGTTGGTCGAAATATTACTGGCGTTGGTCGAGTGTTAGCCCCTGATGGTATAATACAAGCATATTCATTGCAACCTTTTGCTGTTTATGGCGTCTTATATACGAAACCAGCCTGATAACGGGCGGTAACCACAAACAAAAAATAAAGAAATTAAAATAAAAATAGTATGACAACTTCTATTAAAAACCTAATCACAGCAACATTAACATTCGTAGTATTAACAAGCACTACCATCGTTGCCAAAGCAGATAACAACAACAATACGGTAACCGTTTTATCTGATGTTAAAAAAGTAAATAAAGTTACCGTATCAGGAAATGTAGAAGTAATCTTAGTTCAAAGTGAAGACGAAAGTGTAAAGGTATATGACAACTATTACGCAAAAAACGCCTTGGTGCAACAGAAAAATGGTGAATTAAGAATTAGCTCTTACGAAAAAGAAAAATTAACAGTTGTAGTGTATGTAACTAACTTGAGTGCAATCACTGCTTCAGATAACGCTAGTGTTAGAACACACGGTGCTTTTAGCGCTTTAGATTTAGAGGTTAACCTTAAAGATAACGCAACCGCAAATTTAAATACCAAAACCATTAGCTTAAGTTCAGATGTGAAAGATAATAGCAGTTTAAATTTAACTGGTTCTACTATAGATTATTTTAGTGTAGTAAATAGTTTATCTAAAGTTAACATGAATACATTTGTGGCCGAAAATTCAAACATTCGTTCTCAAAATTTAACTGCAGCAACAGTAAAAGCAATTGATTTTTCAATAACCGAATAATACACACAATCCATCATAAATTTAGTTTAGTTTTAGTTTTAGTTTAAAAAATGCGGATGGATGTCCGCATTTTTTTTTTAACAAATACGTTTTAAAACTTTCAAAATCTTTCCCCAATTCAGCGTAAACTTCTTCTCGTTCATGAAGCTTGCTTACTTGAACTGGCAATACTGCAGCCAACCCTTCATCAGTTGATAGATAATTAGGAAATTTACACGAATGGGCAGTAGACAAAAATACGTTTGCAAAATCAGAACTTCGATTTTCCGTAGCAAATGCTTTCACCGCCAAATAGGCAATAGCGGTATGCGGACAAGCTACATAATTATACTTCGCATAAATCTCTTTAATCCCTACCAGTGTTTCTTCATCCGTAAAACGGTAGGCCTTTACCAATTCCTGAATAACTAATCGATCTTCTTCAAACAAATCCATAATACGTACCCAATTGCTTGGCGCACCAACATCCATCGCATTTGCAAAAGTTTGAACGGAAGGTTTAGTTTCGTAAATACCACTTTCCAAAAAACGAGGTACAGTATCGTTCGCATTAGTTGCTGCAATAAATCGTTGTACCGGCAAGCCCATTTTATAGGCCAATAAGCCTGCGCCTATATTACCAAAATTGCCACTTGGAACCGAGAATACTACGTTTTTAAACCCTTCTCGCTTTAATTGCGCATAGGCATTGAAATAATAAAAAGTTTGCGGAATTAATCGCGCAATATTGATAGAGTTTGCAGAAGTTAATCTAAACTTGTTATTCAATTCTTTATCAGCAAATGCTTGCTTCACCAGTGATTGGCAATCGTCAAATGTACCCTCAACAGCAATAGCTCTTATATTTTGTCCATTGGTTGTTAATTGTAAGCGTTGTATATCACTTACCTTTCCTTTAGGAAATAAAATGGTAACACGCGTATTAGGAACCCCTAAAAACCCCAATGCCACTGCGCCCCCAGTATCGCCTGAGGTGGCTACCAAAACATCTAGCAACTGTTCGCCATCCCTTAAAAAATAAGCCATTACCCTACTCATAAAACGAGCACCAAAATCTTTGAATGCTAACGACGGACCATGGAATAATTCGAGTACAAAAGTGTGCTCATCTAACTTCACTACAGGAGCTTCAAAATTTACTGCATCATCAATTAATGCCCGTAAATCGTTTTCAGGAATTTCATCTGCTAACAAAGTTGATGCAATTTTAAAGGCAATTTCTGGTAAAGAATAGTGCTCAATAGTATCGATAAATGCTTGATCGAGCCGAGGAATGTGAACCGGCATATACAAGCCCTTGTCTTGTGGCATACTATTAAAAACGGCTTCTTTAAAAGAAACTCGTAAATCGTTATTGTTGGTACTGTATAACTTCATCTTCCTATTACATTACCCTAGGCCCCTCGGCATTAACCGACGATACATAGGCATTACTATTAATATTTAATTTACTTAAATGGCGTTGCTGCGCATCTGTTATTTTCCTTGCAGTAGATTCATCTTTTGTTAAAGCAAAAACCGACGGACCAGAGCCTGAAATCCCAAAACCTACCGCACCATTCTCCATGGCCAACGACCTCAAAATTTCAAAATCGGGAATCAATATCGAACGTACAGGCTCAATTAGCACATCTTTCATGCTTCGTCCAACTAAATCAATATCATTTAAGAACAAGCCACTCACTAAACCTGCAACATTTCCCCATTGCACTACAGCATCTTTAAGTAACACTTTCGCACGAATCATTTGTCGAGCATCCTTAGTGGGTACATCTACCTCAGGATAGACAATAGCTGCAAACAAATTTGAAGGAGTTGGTAGTGATATTACATCTAAAGGATCGTAACTTCGGATCAATACAAACCCACCCAATAACGCAGGTGCAACATTGTCGGCGTGACCATAACCACAGGCTAATTCTTCGCCTTTCATGGCAAATGGGACAAGTTCTTTAGCCGATAATAGATTGCCCATTAACTGGTTAATGGCAAACAAACCCGCCACAGTACTTGCAGAACTTGAGCCTAAGCCACTTCCAATTGGCATTTTTTTATGCAGTTCAATCTCAACACCAACATCGAGCCTGTTTAAATGGCTTAAATAATGTTGCACACTTGCACTTACCGTGTTCTTAGCAGAGTCTAAAGGAAGTCGCCCATCATCTCCCGTAATTCTTAATAAGCGCACACCAGGCTCATCAACCAACCGCATCGTAACTTCATCTCCAGGCTCATTTACAGCAAATCCTAGGACATCAAAACCACAAACCACATTGGCAACGGTGGCAGGAGCGAAAACTTTTATTTCTTTCATTATCCCTTTTCCCCACCTACGTTTATGATATCCGAAAACACGCCAGCAGCAGTAACTTCTGCGCCTGCTCCGGGTCCTTTTACTACTAACGGACGGTCTTTATACCGATCAGTAGTAAACGAGATAATATTATCACTGCCCGAAAGCATATAAAAAGGATGGTTTTCATCAACCATTTGCAAGGTAATCGACGCTTTTCCATCAGCTAACTTCCCAATGTAACGAAGCACCTTTTTCTGACTGGCCGCCTCCTCTTTTAAGGCGGTAAAATAGGCAGCATTAAGTTCAAGTTGTTTATAAAATTCTTCAACCGTAGGCGCTTGCAAACAGGGTTCAGGGAGCATACTTTCTATGCTTACATCCTTTTCTTCAAACTCATAACCTGCATCGCGCGCTAAAATTAGCATTTTACGCATAAAATCTTTCCCGTTTAAATCGTCGCGAGGATCGGGTTCGGTATACCCCTTTTCTTGTGCCTCTTTCACAATTTCGTGAAATGCCGTATCACCTTTAAAATGGTTAAAGATGTAAGAAATCGTACCCGATAAAATCGCTTCAATTCTAGCCACTTTATCGCCACTCATCATTAAATCTTTTAAAGTTCTGATAATTGGCAAACCTGCACCCACATTGGTTTCGTAGTAAAAATCTACGCCATATTTCCGCGCCGTATCTTTAAAAGTTTTATACTGTTCGAAACTTGCCGAATTGCCAATTTTGTTACAGGTAACTACCGAAATACTGGCTTCGAAAATACCTTGGTAAAAAGGTATGGGAAGCGCACTTGCGGTATTGTCTACAAACACACAATTCGGCAAATTCATGGCTTTCATATTCGCCACAAAATCATTTAGATTTGCCTCTTCTCCTTCGGTAGTTAAGGTTTCTTCCCAATGTTCTAAAGAAATGCCGTTAGGCGATAAAAGCATTTTTCGAGTATTGCTAATTCCCATAACTTTTACCTGCAAATCGTTATTCTTTGCTAAAAAAGGCCTTTGAATCAACAATTGTTTAAATAAGGTTTTGCCAATGTTTCCGGTACCCAAGCAAAAAATATGCAATGTTTTATTCAATTCGGCGTAAAAAGCATCATGAACTGCGTTTATGGCTTTCGATAAGTCGGTTTTAGTGATAATTACCGAAATGTTATATTCTGAAGAACCTTGTGCAATTGCATGAACATTTACTCCATTCCGACCAAGTGCATGAAACAGTTTCCCAGAAATACCAGGCGTACGTTTCATGTTTTCGCCCACTATAGCTAAAACAGCAAGCCCGTTTTCTACTTCAGGTACTTCCAGCTTTTTAGCTTGTAATTCGAGATCGAATTCTTTAGCAATTAAAGCAACCGCTTTTATGGCATCATCGGGCTTAACCGCAAAGGTAATACTATGCTCTGAAGATGATTGTGTAATTAAAACAATATTAATTTGCTCGCGAGATAATAAAGAGAACAATCGGCCACTAAATCCAGCCTTTCCTACCATGCCGCTTCCAGCCAAGTTAATAATGCTAATTTCATCAATCGATGAAATCCCTTTAATGGGCAAGGCAGATGGTTTCGCCCCATGGCGGATGTAAGTGCCCTCAAAATCAACATCAAATGTATTTTTAATTACGATGGGGATTTTCTTTAAAAAAGCAGGTGTCATGGTTGGTGGATAAATTACTTTTGCACCAAAATAAGATAGTTCCATCGCTTCGATATAACTTAACTCGGGCAAAGAAAATGCTTTTTTAACCATCCGTGGATCTGCTGTCATCATCCCATTCACATCTGTCCAAATTTGGATTTCGCTGGCATTTAACGCCGACCCTAAAATAGCAGCCGTATAATCGCTACCCCCCCTACCTAAAGTAGTTACCCGTTGGGCATCGTTACTGGCAATAAAACCTGTTACAAAAAGCATTTTACCAATGTGGGTTTGATAAAAATCCTTCACCAAAAAATCGGTTAATTGCATATCTACTTTAGCTTGACCAAAATTGCTATCCGTTTTAATAAACTGAACAGCATCTGCAAAAACCGATTCTGGAAATTGTTGCTTCGCAATATGGCAGATCATAAAGGTAGAACAACGTTCGCCATAACTCAAAACTAAATCTTTTGCTTGTAAGCTTAATTCTTGCAAATTAAAAATGGCCTGCAAAAGCTCTTCCAACTCATTAAAATAGAGCTTAAGCTTAGTAAGCACAGGGTTTTGAGCTGCAGCAGGTAATAATGCTCTAACCACTTCAAAATGCCGATCTTCGATTGTCTTTAACTCTTCGTTATAATCTTTACCTATGGCGGCCTTTTCGGCCATTGCCGTAAGGAGGTTGGTAACCCCACTCATAGCCGACAATACAATTACAGGTCTTTCTGCTTGTTGTTGCTCCTTTTCTAAAATGCTCAATAAGGCGCTGATGCTCTCAATTGAACCTACCGAAGTTCCACCAAATTTTAAAATATTCATAGTCGTATATTATTGCTTTTTATTGTAAATGGAATACATGATCCGGTTAATGATGTTAATTGACCAATCAAGAATTCATGGTATTATCTTAAAAAAAAAGCGCTCCCGATTTTGTCGGAAGCGCTTTTGTATGTTGTGTTTCAATTATACCACTAGCGTTTCCCCATCAGGCCGATGCCTGTTGTTGATGTAATAATGGTAATAATGGTGTAATTAAAAATCATTTCGTTCTTAGTGTAACTTTTACACCGCTAAGTAGGCGATTATTTTTTACAATGTCAAGTATTATTTGAAAATAATTAAAAATTTTTATTGAAAAAGTGATAATAGTATCAATTTACGAATCAATATCCATTAAGCTTGTAATTTTTTCAACACTTATAACCGGCAAAACGGATAGCGCTACTTTTTGAAAATGACAAATAGCAGTGAAATAGTGAACCACATCTTCAATATCAACCGTTTGCATTACAGAGATACTAATAAAGGCGTCAATCGCATAAGCACGTGATAATTTTTAGACGCTTTAATCTGTGTAATCATATTACTACCTTTACCTCCCTATATGCAAGGATTAGTTATCAAATCAACCGGGAGCTGGTATCAGGTTTATGCCGAAGACGGTAAAAATTATGATTGCCGAATAAAAGGTAAATTTCGTATTCAGGGCATCCAAACTACCAACCCCATTGCAGTTGGCGACAAAGTAGGCTTTGAATTAGAGCCTAATGCCCAGACTGGCATAATAGACACGCTACACGACCGTAAAAACTACATTATTCGAAAATCGATTAACCTTTCGAAGCAGGCTCAGATTATTGCGGCTAATTTAGACCAGGCTTTTTTAATTGTTACGTTAGCCTCCCCAAGAACATCTTTGGGTTTTATTGATCGTTTTTTGGTAACTTCAGAAGCCTATAGTATACCAACCTCCTTGGTATTTAATAAATTAGATTTGTTTAGCAAGCAAGGGCTTGAGATTTTGGCCGAATATAAAGCTATCTACGAAAAAATAGGCTACCCTTGCTATGAAGTTTCTGCCCTAAAGGGAACAAATATAGACCAGATCAAAGCGTTATTAAAAGATAAAACGACCTTATTTTCTGGACATTCTGGCGTTGGCAAATCGAGTTTAATTAATGCTTTATTGCCAGGTTTCGAAATCAAAACTGGTGAAATTTCCGATTGGAGCGATAAAGGTCAACACACCACCACCTTTGCCGAAATGCATGCCTTGCCTTTTGGAGGCTATTTGATCGATACTCCAGGCATTCGCGAGTTAGGGATTTTCGACATTAAACCTGAAGAGTTAAGTCACTATTTCGTAGAAATGCGTGATCGCCTAAACCAATGTAGATTTAACAATTGCCGACACGTAAATGAGCCCGGTTGCGCAATAATTAAAGCGGTAGAAAACAATGAAATTGAAGTAAGTAGATACGAAAGTTATTTAAGCATGTACCATGGAAATGATACGAGAGCATAACAGCCGGGCGTCGTTAGTCTTAAGTCTGGAGTTAAATCCAGTAATCGACTCAAAACTGCAGACTCAGTACTAAAGACTAAAAAGATGAGAGCAATATTACAACGCGTAACACAAGCATGCTGTACAGTAGATCAGGTAATTACTGGCGAAATACATGATGGCTTTTTGGTGCTCTTAGGCATTGAAGATGCGGATACGCAGGAAGATATAGTTTGGCTGGCACAAAAAATTGCTAATATGCGTGTTTTTAACGACGAAAATGGGCTCATGAATAAATCCTTGGCGGATATTAATGGCAACATTTTATTAATTAGTCAATTTACCTTGTTTGCCGCTACAAAAAAAGGCAATCGCCCAGGATTCACGAGAGCGGCACGCCCTGATAAAGCCATTCCGATGTACGAGGAAATGATTAAGCAACTAGCAACCTTAATTAACAAAGAAATACAATGTGGTATTTTTGGAGCGGACATGAAAATTAGCCTATTAAACGATGGGCCGGTAACGATAGTGATGGATACGAAAGATAAGGATAATCATTAGGTAGAAAACCCAAAAAAATGACTTTAGAACAAGCACAACAACAGGTAGATGAGTGGATAAAGACCACTGGTGTACGTTACTTTAATGAACTAACCAATACTGCTATATTAATGGAAGAAGTGGGCGAAGTTGCCCGCATCATGTCGCGAAAATATGGCGAACAATCATTTAAAAAAAGCGACGAAGCCGTAAATTTAGCCGACGAAATGGCGGATGTGCTATTTGTCCTCATCTGCCTAGCCAATCAAACAGGTATAGATTTAAATGCGGCTTTTATCAAAAATCTAGAAAAGAAAACCAATAGAGATTCAGAGCGGCACAAGAATAATGAGAAATTGAAATAGTAGACGCAATACCGTTACACACACGGCAGACAACCCGCAACAACTAAAGTTCCGCTTTAATCTTAGCAGCAGCTTCTGCCAACTCCTCCTGACTTGGCTTTAATTTTTCTTTCGCAAAATTCATATCACTTACCGTATTCATCGGTATTAAATGAATGTGTGCATGCGGAACTTCTAAACCTATGACTGCAACACCCACCTTTCGACACGGAAATGCTTTTTTTAGGCCTTTTGCTACAATTTTCGCAAAAAGGGTAATGCCAAAATAGCTTTCATCATCCATATCAAAGATATAATCGATTTCTTTCTTAGGGATAACCAATACGTGCCCCATTGCCAATGGATTAACATCTAAAAAAGCTAAAAAATCTGCCGTTTCTGCTACGATATGTGCTGAAATTTCTCCGCTTACAATTTTTGAAAAAATGCTCATTTTACTTTGTGTTACGAGTTGTGGGTGGTGAGTTGCAAGTTTAAGAGCTTTACATAACATATGTAGGGATATGCCTAGCCCTGCAACTCACAACCTGCAACACTATTTATCTAGAAATTTCTAATATTTCAAATTCAACTTTGCCAGCTGGCACTTGGATTTCAGTTGTATCGCCAACAGATTTACCCAATAAACCTTGTGCAATAGGCGATTTTACGGAGATTTTTCCGGTTTTTAGATCCGCCTCACTTTCGGCCACTAGCTGATAGCTCATGGTTGCTCCATTTTTAAGATTTTTTATCTTAACAATAGATAAGGCTAAGACTTTTGTTAAATCTAACTTCGATTCATCAATTAAACGAGCACTAGATAGCGTAGCTTCGAGCTTTGAAATTTTTGCCTCATGCAACCCTTGCGCCTCTTTCGCCGCGTCGTATTCGGCATTCTCAGAAAGATCGCCTTTATCTCTAGCCTCGGCAATTGCCTTCGAAATTAACTGACGCCCCGTTGTTTTTAAATAATGTACTTCCTCTTTTAATTTATCTAACCCTTCTTGGGTATAGTATGTTATCTCTGTCATCGCTCAACTATTTTATACTAATCCTATAAAAAACAAACAAGACTACATCGGCAATTAGCCTACATAGTCTTGCTTCAACTAAAACGAAGATATAAGGCTATTCTTACAAAAGCAAATATTTGTTAGAAAATTACTGTTTAAGTATAAAGACTAGATAGTTTGGCGGAGCATGCAGAGCAGAGAGCGTTTTGCATGCCTAGAAAATTTAGTTTAAAAACTCCACGCTAAGCGCTCTTTGAAAATCCCAGTTAAATCTGCGTTAAAACCGCAAAACGAAAGAATATGAATGATCTAAGTAAAAATGAAGTTATAAAAATTCTAAAGTGCTCGTAATACCTTATTTTTACATACCAATTAAAAAGTCATGGTAAGGAACATCTTACCACAAAAACAAAAATTATAAACAGATGAAAAGAATTTTTCTACTCATAATTCTATGTATCAGTGTTACAACACTTTTGGCGCAAGAACTTTATATGCCTCGAAATATTAAAGCTGCATTTGAAAAAGGAACTCGCTCAATGGATGGCAAGCCAGGTAAAAATTACTGGCAAAACCATGGTAAATATACTATGGAAATTACCGTAAATCCAGACACCAAGATAGTAAGCGGAACAGAAAATATAGATTATACCAACAATAGTAAAGATACACTGAAATCAATTACCATCCGCTTTGTAAACAACTTACATAAACCAAGTTCACCTAGAGGTGGCGAGGTAAGTGATGATTTTCTTTCTGCGGGATTAACCATTACCTCCTTTGCTGTAAATGAGGTGAAATATAGTCAAGTTACCGGTAAAGGTTGGGGCACAACGGGAGAAGTAAGGTTAAAAACCCCAATTTTGCCTGGTCAAAAAACAAAATTAAACATCGAATGGAACTATCCTTTGTCTAAAGAAAGTGGACGTGAAGGACAAATTAATGCAACAACAATGTATGTTGCCTATAGCTATCCCCGGGTATCCGTTTACGACGATTACAATGGCTGGGACAGATTACCACATACAGACCGTCAAGAGTTCTATAACGATTTTAACGATTATGAATTTTCGATAAAAGCACCAAAAAACTATGTAGTGTATGCCACAGGCGATTTATTAAACCCTGATGAAGTGTTACAGGCAGAATTTGCAGCTAGACTTAAAAAATCGTATAGCAGCGATGAGGTGATTCATATTGCGAACGAACAAGAAATGAAAGATGGTAAAGTGACTGCGCAAAACGAATGGAATACTTGGAAATTCACTGCAAACAATATTGTTGACGTTTGCTTTGCATTAAGCAGTACCTATTTATGGGATGCAGGTAGCACTATCGTAGATGCAAAAACCAACCGAAGGGTGAGTACTCAAGCAGCTTATGATATAAAAGGAACAGACTTTGTTAATTCGGTTAAAAACAACAATTATGCTTTAGCCTGGTTCTCTAACAATTGGCCAGGAGTTCCTTATCCATTTTCTAAAATGACTGCTTTTCAAGGGTTCGCAGATATGGAATATCCAATGATGGTTAATGATTCCCAAGTTGGCAATTTAACATTTGCACAATTAGTGCAGGATCATGAGATTGCTCATACCTATTTTCCTTTTTATATGGGCATAAATGAAACCCGATACGCCTTTATGGATGAAGGCTGGGCTACAACCCTAGAATATTTAATTGGGATTGCAGAACATGGGAAAGAAGCTGCAGATAAATTTTATAAATCTTTTAGGGTTCAACGTTACATTAATGATAAATCTACAGAGGAAGATCAGCCCATCATCTCTATGTCTACTCAATTATCGGGTAGTGGATATGGCAATAATTCCTATGGCAAAGCATCGTTGTCGTATTTAGCTTTAAAAGATATGCTGGGCGATGAACTCTTTAGAACAGCATTACATCAATATATGGATAACTGGAACGGCAAACATCCCATTCCATGGGATTATTTTAATTCGATGAATGCTGGAGCTAAACAAAACCTTAACTGGTTCTTCAACAACTGGTTTTTTAGCAATAACTACATCGATATTGCGGTTTCGAAGGTTACTTCATCTGCCGGAAAAAATACAATCGCTATTAAAAATGAGGGCGGCTTTGCGATACCATTTGATGTGGTAATTACCTATAATGATGCTACAAAACAAACTTTGCATCAAAGTCCAGCCATTTGGAAAACCAACCAGAAAGCTGCTTTGATCAATTTTACAAATAAGAAAAAAATAAAATCAGTTGAGCTAGATGGCGGCATTTTTATGGATGCTACACCAAAAGACAATACTTGGAAAACGCCGTAAATTATTAATTAATCGCCTTGCAGCTTGGAACGTGCTTAATTGGAAAATTTAACGAATTTGCAATAAAGCACATTTTATTCGCTTCTTCATGCAAAGCATTGGCTTGGTCAATTTGCGCTGCATTCGAAATTAGCACTTCGGGCTGAAGGAGAACTTCTTTAAATTGACCGCTGCCATCTGCATTTTCTACCATTGTTCCAATGGCATTATCTTTATATTCCATTACCACAATATCGTTTTTTGAGCAAAGATGCAGATACCACAGCATGTGGCAGGATGAAATAGACGAGAGTAATAAATCTTCTGGGTTATATTTTGTCTTATCGCCTAAAAAAACAGAATCAGATGAGCCTGAAATGGGTTGTTTATTCTCAATAGACACCACAAAATCTCGATCATACGAGCGATAATCCATCGTGCCAGATCCTTTATTACCTGCCCAAACTAAGTTGGTTTTATATTGATGTTCTTTTGCCATATTCAGTTGTGGGTTATGAATTTTAACTGCAATTTATGGAATTATAATTTTAAATCCACTAGCTTTTGCGCCAAAACTTCAGAAATTTTGCGATACGAATCAAAGGTCCACCCCGCAATATGCGGCGTAAGGATAACCTGTCCATTTTCTTTCAATTCTTCGAACCAAGCTTGAGCTCCGAGCGATGGAAATTTCTCGATTTCGAGCACATCTAAACCAGCTCCTAAAATTTTTCCTGTTTTTAGCTGAGAAAGTACAGCCATAGTATCTACAATTTCACCTCTAGCGGTATTGATAAAAAATATCGGCTTTTTGAAATGGAAAAAATACTCCTCATTTACCATTTTTTTGGTTTCTTTTGTTAAAGGAATATGCAAACTAAGTACATCGCTATGTTTTACAATCTCTTCCATGCTTACTTCTCGAACATGATCATCAGAAAAACCAGTTTTATACTTGTCGTAAGCCATAATTTTAACATCAAAGCCTGCTAATTTCTTGGCAAAACTTTTCCCCATAAAACCGTAGCCAATTATACCCACTGTTTTGCCCCTTAGTTCGTAACCCCTGTTCCCTTCTCTATTCCAAATTCCGTTACGGATTTCTGCATCCGCCTTGCGCAAATTATTCATGAGGGATAGCAATAAACCAAGTGCATGTTCGCCAACGGCATCACAATTGCCTTCAGGCGCATTAATTAATTGAATATTTCTTTCTTTTGCCTCAATTTCATCAATGTTATCGAGACCTGCCCCTGCCCTTGCTACAAATTTCAAGTTCGTTGCCGCATCAAATAGCCCTTTATCTATTCGAAATTTAGTACGAACAGCAATTCCAACATAGCTTGCTACACTAGCTAAGGTTTCTTCTCTAGTGATTAATGGTCTATCATCAACTTCAAATCCTAAGGCTCTTGCTTGCTCGGCAAATGCCGGATGGAGATCATCAACAATTAATATTTTCTTCTGCATTACATCTTTCTCTTTATATATTCCTTTACCTGAATAATCCAATCACCACCACGATTATCCAATTTCACATCGGGATCTACACCAATATTTTCATATTTTAACTCTTCTGCTCTCCCGTTCATATCGGTTGGGTAAAACAGAAAGCGACCGCTCGGCAATGCGATTGTTTTACCATAATTACTACCATAGGTAATCATTCCTTTGGTTGTCTCGCCTAATGTTGTGATGTTTTTTCGGCCCCTCAAACGGATCAAAAATTGCTCGGCATTACTTACACTAAACCCATTCTGTAGGATATAAACATGACCTTTGTAGCTTTTCAAAAAGTTAATAAACTGCTGTGACGTTTTATAGGCACCCCCACCGTTATTTCGCACGTCGACGATTAAATTTGAGGCCACAATTTGCGACTTCGTTTCATTGAAAAAATCGGTTGCCTTCTTTACATTATCGTTGTTGGCAGAGAAACTGCTTAACCTCAAATACCCGATGTCTTCCCCCAAATCTTTGTACTCAAAATTCCCAATCCCCTTCTGCAGTTCATTAAAACTTTCGCCTTGCACTTTGCGATAGCCTAAGTCATCAATTCGCCCATTTCTAAACCTTACATTTCTGTAAAGCAGGTAAGGAACCGGTGGATTTAAAAATCGGATGCCTTCAAATCGGGTGGGATCTGTCTGATTTAGAATCGCTTCGACAACTCCCGTGTTTAGATTTTGTAAATAAAAAATTTTGGGCCACTGTTCATAAATAATCGCCTTATTTTTGCCGTTGAGCGAATAATATACGCCAACAATGCTATCGATAGGTTTAGTGGCATATTTTTTTTCCAACTCCACGCTGTTAATTGCCGGTTTTAAATAATTAAACTTATACGAAGAATCTGGCTTACGATAAAAACCTAAATGATTGTCTTTTAAAGGATAAATTAATTTCAATAATTGTTGATAAACAACGAAATCATCTGAAGATTTTAAGTCCTTCCGAAGATTTTCATAAAGTTTTCGGTAAGAATAATCGTTTTTAAGCTGCGCCTTATAAGAAGGCGTGAGCTGAATGGCCTGATAGAGTGCATCTAAATCGGCAATGTTTTGTTGTTCTTGCGCATGCAACTTGGCAACACCTAGCAATAGCAATACTAAAATTAATTTTCTCATCATTTATAGACGAAATTAAACCAGTTAAGGTTGCATCAAAAAACTTAAATGCTGCGTCAAGGCAATAAAATCGGAAACCGATAATTGTTCGGCCCGCTTATCAAAAAAAGGATGGCTATCCATTTTATCCTTTGGAATAGTACCCGATAAGGCATTTCTAAGCGTTTTACGTCGCTGGTTAAATCCACCTTTAACCGTCCGCCAAAACAATTTCTCATCGCAGGGCAAATTTTCCATTTTATTTCTGCTCAAGCGAATAACCCCAGAATTTACCTTTGGAGGGGGATTAAAGGTACCCGGTTTAACCGTAAATAAATATTCAATATCGTAATAAGCTTGAATTAACACACTTAAAATGCCGTATTCCTTCGATCCTTCTCTCGAAGCACAACGCTCGGCCACTTCTTTCTGAAACATACCAACCATTTCTACAACTTGGTCTTTATGCTCTAGGATCTTAAACAAAATTTGTGATGAAATATTGTAAGGAAAATTACCAATTACAGCGAATTTGCCTTGAAATATAGAGTTTAGGTTCAGTTTTAAGAAATCACCACTAATGAGACGCTCGCCCAACTGAGGATATTTTGAAGCCAAAAAAGCTACAGATTCTACATCAATATCAATTAAAAACGTTTCTAAATCTTTTCGTTCTAGTAAAATATCAGAAAGAATACCCATACCTGGCCCCACTTCTAACACCTGATGATAGTGTTCGGTGTGAATAAGGCCATTCACGATCTTCTCGGCAATTTTCTTGTCGGTTAAAAAATGTTGACCTAAATGTTTTTTGGCTTTAACTAAACTCATTAGGGCAAAGTTAAGGTTTTATTTAATGATTTGTTTTTTAACACAGAGAACGCTGAGATTGGCCCAGAGTATTATGAATTAAAATGCTTCCTCTCGCTGTGAAATAACTCTGTGCCCTCGGTGGTAAAACTTTTTTTTCACTCATTTATTCACTAATTTGCGCCAAATTCTTCATTTAGTATGAGCGATAAAGTTAAAATAGGGATAAGCATAGGCGATATAAATGGTATTGGTTTAGAGGTAATTTTAAAAACATTATCCGAAAACAAGGTTCTAGATTATTGTACACCCATTGTTTATGGCAATACAAAGGTTTCTTCATACCACAGAAAGGCATTAGGCTTAAGCGATTTTATGTTTAATGTAATTCCATCAGCGGAGCAGGCTCATGCGCGAAAAGCAAACCTAATTAATTGCTGGGATGAAGATGTAAAAATTGAACTGGGTACAAGTACAGAAATTGGAGGGAAATATGCGCTGCTTTCGTTAGAAAAAGCAACCGACGATCTGGTAAGTGGTGCCATTGATGCCTTAGTTACCGCACCCATTAACAAACAAAATATACAATCCGATACCTTTAAATTCCCAGGACATACCGAATACTTACAAGAACGTAGCGGAAGTAGAGATGTGCTCATGTTTTTGATTAGCGAATCACTACGTGTAGGAGTTGTTACCGGGCATATTCCAATGTTGGACGTTCCTAAATCAATCACCAAAGAAAAAATTGTCAAAAAAATACAGCTTATTAACGACAGCTTAAAGAAAGATTTTTGGATCGAAAAACCCAAAATTGCGGTGCTGGGCCTAAATCCTCATGCCAGCGACAATGGTCTTTTAGGTGCTGAAGAATCAGAAATTATTAGTCCAGCTATACAAGAGGCATTCGATAAAGGCATTATTTGTTTTGGCCCTTACTCGGCCGATGGTTTCTTCGGGAATGGAACATACAAACAATTTGATGCAGTTTTAGCCATGTATCACGATCAAGGACTTATCCCCTTCAAAACCATTGCATTCGAAACGGGAGTAAATTATACAGCAGGATTAAAATTTGTGCGTACCTCGCCTGATCACGGAACTGGATACGACATTGCAGGTAAAGGCAAAGCCGATCCTACCTCTTTTATGGAAGCCTTGTTTGCTGCTGTACACATTGTAAAGTATCGCAGAGAGCAAGAGTTTCTACTTGGCAACCAACTTCGCTCTGGCGGAAAAATTATAGAAACCGCCGCCGATGTTAAGGATGATGCGAATTAAAGCCCTACTTATTAGCCTATTCTTTGTTTGCACTCTCGCAAAAAATTCGACTGCAGAAGATAGGTATGCCTATTATTCAACAAAAGATCAGAGCGGAAGAGCAATAGATATCAAGATGTATGCGAAGAATGGCGATGCTAGAATGGAATTAATCACCGATATGGCAGGGATGAACATAACGATAACAAGCTTAGTGCTTAAAAAGAATCCCGATGAAATAATCACGCTCAATTCATTTTCCAAATCCTATTCAAAAAGAGTAAAACCAAAAATGAAACCAACTACAAAAAGCTATACGATTACTATAGTAGGCAAGGAAAAAGTTGGAATATATAATTGCACACGCGTACGAATAAAGAGCGACGATAAATCTTTTGATACCTGGTATACTAAAGATTTGCCTACGCTTCATTTACCTATTGAAACCAACCAAGCCAACCTAGACAAAAAGTTAATAGATGAACTTGAAAGGAAAGGTATTTCGGGCATGATGGTAAAAACGGTTTATTTTAACCCTGGCACTACTACACCAAAGCTAACGATGCAACTTATGAAGTATGAGACAAAGCCTTTAAGCGCTTCACTGTTTACGGTTCCGGCAGACTACAAAGAAACCAAGGGCAATCCATACACGAACATTAGCCCCGAAAAAAAGAAAGAGATGATGAAGCAAATGATGGAACAGCTAAAAAAGAAACAACACTAATAGAGTCCATTTTTTCTAAAATTTATTTCATTTTAATAAATTTATTCTTACCTTTGCAGGCTAAAATTTAGTTACAATTGAAGGCATTAAAACAATTTTCAATCCCGTTTACAGGCTTAAAATTGGGCAAACATCAATTTGAGTTTGAGATTGATAAAAGCTTTTTTAATGCATTTGAGTACTCTTTGGTAAAAGACGGTGTGCTTAAAGCGATGGTCGAACTTGATAAGCAAGAAACCATGTTAATTTTGCACTTCGAAATTGAAGGTACGATTCAATTGAACTGCGACAAATGTTTGGCTGAGTTTTCTCAACCACTTGAAATTAAAGAGAGGCAGATTGTAAAGTTTGCTGAAGACAATTTAGAAAGCGATGATTTAGAAATTATCGTGCTAAGTAAAAAGGAAAGTGCTTTAGATGTTTCGGAGTTAATTTACGAATTCATTACAGTAGCAGTACCCTATATTAATAGATGCGAACAAGTTGGCAAAGCGTGCGACCAAGAAATGATGGCCACCTTAACGAAATTAGCCAGCGGAAGCGCAGAAGAAGAAGAACAACCTGACGACCCTCGGTGGGCGGCATTAAAAAAATTAAAATAATAATCAAATAAAGCAATGGCACATCCAAAACGCAAGATTTCGAAACAAAGAAGAGATAAAAGAAGAACGCACTATAAAGCAGTAGCTCCTTCTTTGGCAACTTGCCAAACTACTGGCGCTGTACATGTTCCTCATCATGCATACAATGTTGACGGTAACCTATACTACAACGGTAAATTAGTTATAGAAAACACTTCACTAGGATAATTTTCTACTAAAATTTTTGTGTTTCCATTGGTTTAAGTTTAACTTCGAACCTACCTTTATACACGAAAGATTTTTACTATGAAAATAGGTCTCGATATAATGGGCGGAGACTATGCTCCTAAAGCAAATGTTTTAGGAGCAATAGCTGCTCATCAATCTCTTACTCCAAACGAGCAAATCGTTCTTATTGGAGATACCCAGCAGATTAAACCTCTTCTTTTGGAGCAGGGATTCAATCCCGATCACTTCGAAATTCACCATACCGAAGAAGTAATCGGAATGGGCGAACACGCCACAAAAGCAATTCTTCAAAAGCCAAATTCAAGCATTGCTATTGGTTTTCAACTTTTAAAAGCAGGAAAAATAGATTCTTTTGCAAGCGCCGGAAATTCTGGAGCCATGCTTGTAGGCGCAGTATTTAGCGTAAAACCAATTGCAGGTATTTCTCGCCCTTGTTTATGCACCATAGTACCTAAATTAAAAGGAGGTGCTGGTTTACTATTAGACGTGGGTGCCAATGCCGATTGCAAGCCAGATAACCTATTAGAATTTGGAGTTTTAGGGAGCCTATACGCAGAAAATATCATGCAGATTGAAAACCCAAAGGTGGCATTAATGAATATTGGCGAGGAAGACGAAAAAGGAAATATGCTTGCATTGGCCAGTCACCGCTTGATGAAAGAAAAAACTCTCTTTAATTTTGTTGGTAATGTAGAAGGTAGAGATTTATTTAATGATAAAGCTGATGTAATTGTTTGCGACGGTTTTACAGGAAATGTGATGCTTAAATTAGCCGAATCATTTTATGTATTAACCATTAAAAAAGGATTAAAAGACGAATTTTTCGATCGCTTCAACTATGAGAACTATGGTGGAAGTCCAGTATTAGGTGTAAATGCTCCCGTTTTAATCGGACACGGAATATCCAGTCCAACAGCCATAAAAAATATGATTTTCCAGTCTAGAGACATGATTAACACCAGATTGGTAAGTAAAATACAAGCCGCATTCCAATAATTAAAATCAAATAAAATGAACAAAATTCACGCTGCTATTACTGCAGTTCATGGTTATGTCCCAGATTATATCATGACGAATAAAGAGATGGAAACCTTTGTCGACACATCAGACGAGTGGATTACTTCCAGAACTGGCATTAAGGAGCGAAGAATATTAAAGGGAGAAGGTTTAGGCACATCAGATATGGCGGTAGAAGCTGTAAATGGATTACTTAAAAAAAGAGGCATCGGCGCAGAAGAAATCGAATTGATTATTTTTTGTACCACTACACCCGACTATCCATTTCCGGCATCAGCTAACATTTTGGCCGACAAAATAGGTGCTAAAAATGCATGGGGTTACGATTTACAAGCAGCCTGTTCGGGCTTCATATTCGGGTTATCAACCGGCGCACAATTTATCGAATCGGGCAAACATAAAAAAGTACTGGTTGTTGGGGGCGATAAAATGTCGTCGATAATCAATTATCAAGATCGTACCACGTGCATCATTTTTGGTGATGGCTGCGGAGCCGTTTTATTAGAACCCAATGAGGAAGGCTTAGGCGTACAAGATTCTATTTTACGTAGCGATGGTTCTGGAAGAAATTATTTAGGTCAAAAAGCAGGTGGCTCAGCGCGTCCGGCAAGTGCCGAAACCGTAGCCAATAACGAACATGTAGTGCACCAAGAAGGTCAGGCTGTATTCAAATTTGCAGTAACCAATATGGCCGATGTAGCTGCAGAAATCATGGAACGTAACCAATTGACCTCTGATGACGTAACCTGGTTAGTCCCTCATCAAGCTAACAAACGCATAATTGACGCCACTGCTTCGAGAATGGGATTAGACTCTGATAAAGTAATGATAAATATAGAACGTTACGGCAATACCACCAATGGAACCATTCCACTTTGCTTATGGGAATGGGAAGACAAGCTTAAAAAAGGAGATAATTTAATTTTAGCCGCGTTTGGCGGAGGTTTTACCTGGGGATCAGTTTACTTGAAGTGGGCTTACAATAGTTAATTGGTTCATTTGCTCATCGGTTCATTGGGATGTATTGCGCCTAATGAACAATTGAACTAATGAACAATTAAAAAAAAATAATAACTTAGTTAATTCAAAAGACACCAATTTTTTTAACATAACATCAAAAGAATGGATATCAAACAAATTCAGGAACTCATTAAATTTGTTTCTCGGTCGGGCGTAAATGAAGTTGCTATTGAGCAAGAAAACTTCAAGATCACCATTAAAACGAACCAGGCACCAGTTTATGTAAATGCAGCCTTGCCTGCACCAATAGCAGCTCAACCTGCACCACAGGCAGCAGCTCCAGCAGTAGAAACCAAAACTGCTGCTCCAGAAACTGAAGATACTTCAAAATATATCACCATTAAATCGCCAATGATTGGCACATTTTATCGCTCTTCTAGTCCAGATAAACCTTCATTTGCAAACGTAGGCGATGAAATTGCTACCGGTAAAGTTATCTGTATTATCGAAGCCATGAAATTATTTAACGAAATCGAAAGTGAAGTTTCGGGACGTATCGTTAAAGTATTGGTAGATAATGCATCACCAGTAGAATACGACCAACCTTTATTCTTAGTAGAACCTATCTAGTTAGTCGATAGTCTTTAGTCATAAGTCTTTAGCCTAATTACTAATTAAAAACACATATGTTTAAGAAAATATTAATTGCTAACAGGGGCGAAATCGCTTTGCGTATCATCCGTACCTGTAAAGAAATGGGCATTAAAACGGTAGCCGTTTATTCTACCGCCGATAGGGAGAGTTTACACGTACGTTTTGCTGATGAGGCGGTTTGTATAGGCCCCCCTCCTAGTAAAGATTCGTATCTAAGTATCCCAAATATTATTTCAGCAGCCGAATTAACCAATGCCGATGCCATTCATCCTGGCTATGGTTTCCTTTCAGAAAACGCGAAGTTTTCGTCGGTTTGTCGCGATTATGGAATTAAATTTATTGGGGCAACACCTGAGCAAATTAATGGCATGGGCGATAAGGCTTCGGCTAAAGAAACCATGAAAATTGCCGGTGTACCTACCATCCCCGGATCTGAAGGCTTGTTAGAAAACGTAAAACAAGGGTTAAAAATTGCCAATGAAATGGGCTATCCTGTTATCCTAAAGGCAACAGCAGGTGGCGGTGGCCGAGGTATGCGAATTGTTTGGAAAGACGAAGAGTTTGAAAATGCCTGGGATAGCGCACGTCAGGAATCGGGGGCTGCTTTTGGTAACGACGGACTTTATTTAGAAAAATACATCGAAGATCCCCGTCACATCGAAATCCAAATCATTGGAGATCAATATGGAAAAGCTTGTCACCTTTCAGAAAGAGATTGCTCTATTCAACGTCGTCATCAGAAACTAGTAGAAGAAGCGCCATCTCCATTTATGACTCCAGAGTTAAGAGAAAAAATGGGTATTGCAGCCATTAAGGGCGCACTTGCCGTTAACTACGAAGGTGCAGGTACAGTTGAGTTTTTGGTAGATAAGCATCGTAACTTCTATTTTATGGAGATGAATACGCGTATTCAGGTAGAGCATCCAGTAACTGAAGAAGTAATCAATTTCGATTTAATTAAAGAACAAATAAAAGTAGCAGCAGGTATTCCAATTTCTGGAAATAATTACCTGCCAAATATGCATGCGATCGAATGCCGTATCAATGCAGAAGATCCTTTTAACAATTTCAGACCTTCACCAGGAAAGATTACAAATTTCCATTCTCCTGGAGGCCATGGCGTGCGCGTTGATACACATGTATATGCAGGTTATCAAATCCCTGCGAACTACGATTCGATGATTGCAAAATTGATTTGTGTAGCGCAAACGCGTGAAGAAGCTATATGTACTATGGAACGTGCCTTGAGTGAGTTTGTAATTGAAGGCGTTAAAACCACTATTCCTTTCCATTTAAAACTGATGAAAGATCCAAACTTCAGAGCAGGGAACTTTACCACCAAGTTTATGGAAACGTTCGAATTTTCAGAATAAATTACTGGCAAAGCCGATACACTTCGCAGGTACCTGCGAGGTGTATAAAAAATCGATTTTAAGATTTTTATCGTAAATAGATACGAAACACTTTGTGTTTCGTATTTTTGTTTACTAACAAATTTCAATGAGCGACAATAAAGCAAAGGATCTGATCGATTCTATCAAGAAAAAAGGAAAAACACTAGAGGCAGAAATGTCTTTTTTCGACCATATCGATATTTTAAGGAAGCATTTATTAAGAACCTTAGCGGTAGTTACTGTTTTTGTTTGTGCCGCTTTCTATTTCTCAGAATTTATATGGGGAAATATTATCATGGGCCCAAAAAAGGCAGATTTTTGGACGTATAGGATGATGTGTAAACTGGTGGACACATTTCCATCAATCATTCCAAAAGAATTTTGCATTCAAGTTATCGATGCCAAACTCATCAATACAGAAATGTCGGGTCAGTTTACTTTATTGATGAATTCTTGTATTACTGCAGGTCTTATACTAGGTGTTCCTTACTTATTATTTGAGATCTGGTTATTTATTAAACCCGCACTATTAGAAAATGAACGAAAATCGGCTCGGGGCTTTGTTTTTTTCGCATCCGTATTATTTTTTATTGGTGTGCTGTTTGGCTATTATGTTATCTCCCCATTGTCTATTAATTTCCTACTTACGTTTACCGTAGATCCAAGTATTAACAATACCATTACCATCGACTCTTACCTCTCGCTTATTTTAACCTTAGCATTAGGGTCGGGTATTATTTTCCAATTACCCGTAGTTATTTTTATTCTTTCGAAACTTGGCGTAATGACACCGCAGTTTATGCGGAAAAGCAGACGATATGCAGCGGTATTAATCTTAGTGGCAGCAGCAGTGGTAACTCCTACTCCAGATCCTTATACCATGTTAATTGTTGCTTTCCCACTTTTCTTATTGTACGAAGCAAGTATCATGATTTCGGCGAACATTCAAAAGAAAAAGTTAATTGCAGAGAAAGAGTTTTATAAGAATTAAGCGCAACAAAAACTTTACGCATAATCTTCATTATTCTACATAAATTTGAGAAATGTCTATAGATAAAAAGTATAAGATTGCAATTGGTGCAGACCATGCCGGATTTGAGTATAAAGAATTGCTAAAAAATCACTTAGCCGCCAATGAGGTTAAGGACTTTGGAACACATTCTTTGGATTCAGTTGATTACCCAGATTTTGCCCATCCTGTAGCCTTGGCTGTAGAAAGCAAAGAATTTGATTTTGGTGTTTTGGTTTGTGGAAGCGCTAATGGAGTAGCCATTACTGCAAATAAACATCAGCACATTAGAGCCGCAATTTGCTGGCAAAATGAACTTGCCTCTTTAGCCAGACAACATAACAATGCGAATATTATCTGTATCCCCGCGCGTTTTGTTTCTGAATACTTAGCTAAAGAAATGGTTGATACTTTTTTAAGCACCGCTTTTGAAGGTGGAAGACATGAAAATAGAGTGAATAAAATATCTTGCTAACTTATACCCTTATATAACCAATAATGAAAAAACAATTTTTATACACCGGCTTGGCAGTAATGCTGAGTTTTGGCGCAATAGCGCAACAAAATCCAGATGCCGTTAAATTTGCGCAATCTATTAATAAACAAAGAGGCTATGACCACCTTTCAATATTGGCTTCAGATGAATATGAAGGAAGAGAGACTGGTAAAAAAGGTGCTTGGATGGCGGCCGAATACATTAAAAAACAATTTCAAAGCTTCGGTTTAAAAGGACCGGTAAAAGATGGTAATGACCCGTATTTTCAGAAAATTGGGTATGCTTCAATGAGCGTTTCAAAAGCAACCTTTTCACTGAATGGCCAAGCGAAGGAAAACTTCAAAGACTTTTATTTCACTCCCACAGCTGTAGGTGCAAAAGGTTTCGACGTTAAAGGAAATTCAATCCTATTTGCGGGTTACGGATTAAATAAGGATGGATTTGATGATTATGAAGGCCAGGATGTTTCAGGTAAAATCGTGATGATTTTTTCAAATGGTGACCCAACGGCTAAGCCAGAACCTGCTCCAGCACCCGGAACAAGAAGAAGACCATCTGCTGTTGGCATTCTACAAACGAAAATTAAGTACTTGGTAGATCATAAAGCTGCGGGAATATTAGTGATTAGTCCACAAGTTGACAACATTTCTCCTCAAATGAGAGCTGCTTTAGAAGTAAGTAATCCGTATTTAAAAACAGAGGCCAGATTACAATCTATGGCCGCTTCGGCTGCGGTACCTACGGTAAACATTGGTTCTGCTTTAGCAAACCAAATTTTAGCAGGTGCAAATACAACCTTAGACGACGTGAAGAAAAAAATTGCTGAAACGTTAAAACCTTCTACAATGATGATTAATATGCCCGTTGCATTTAGTGCAATGAGCAAAGAAACCGATGTAAGAGCAGAAAATGTTTTAGGTTTCTTAGAAGGTTCAGACCCGAAGTTAAAAAATGAAGTATTGGTAGTAACCGGCCACTACGACCACATTGGTTTGGTTAGAGATCCTAATGCTACGGATAAGGTAAACAATGGTGCTGATGATGATGGTTCTGGAACAACAGGAGTATTATTGTTAGCTGAAGCTTTTTCCAAAGCAAAAAAAGCTGGGAAAGGACCTAAAAGAAGTATTTTGTTTATGACCGTTGTGGGTGAAGAAAAAGGACTATTAGGTTCTGAATGGTATTCTGAACATCCTGTTTTCCCTGTAGAAAATACAATTGCAGATTTAAATACGGATATGATTGGTCGTATCGGCGAAGAATATTTAGGTAAACCAGATAGTGCTAACTACATCTATTCGGTTGGCTCTTATATGTTAAGCACCGAACTTGGGAAATTAAGCGAGAGTGTAAATGATACGTATACCAAAATGAAGTTAGATTATAAATATGACGATCCAAAAGATACGCAACGCATTTATTATCGTTCAGATCACTATAACTTCGCAAAATTAGGTATCCCCGTTATTTTCTATTACGACGGCATGCTTCAGCAAGATTATCACAGACCGGGTGATGAGGTAAGCAAAATTAACTTTGATTTATTAGCGAAAAGAGCTCATTTAACATATTATACGGCTTGGGAATTAGCAAACAGAGCTAACCGTCCGCTAGTTGATAAAAATGCAGACGGTACACCTAAAGCTAAATAGTAGCAAGATTTAAGCATCTAGTATCAAGGATGAGATCTAAAAAAAACCCGATAGCATTATGTTATCGGGTTTTTTGTTTAAATTCTAAATGCGCTTATATCTTGCTACTGCATACTTTTTAAGCGCTACATCGTACTTTAATCTTTGCGCTCCACACATTTTGTACTATCTTTGAGTATGACTACAATTGCAGAAGAATTCTTGGTAAAAGCCGATGAAAAAGCATTTGACATGCCTCATCGTAAAACCATTAACCATAACATTGGAAAATATAACGCTGCAGTAGAAAGAGGCTTATCTAAATTCGAAAATCTAGAGGCTTCAAAGAAAAAGGCCCACGTTACCAAATGGAGAGTGATGGAGAATTTAGATAAATTTCTACCTGAATTTGAAGCGAATTTCATCAAAAGAGGAGGTAAAGTAATTTGGGCAAATGATGCAGAAGAAGCCCAACGCGAAATCCTAAACATCATCCAAAAAAGAAACGGGAAAACGGTAATTAAATCGAAATCGATGACTACCGAAGAAATTCACCTTAACGAATTCCTCGAGAAAAACGAGGTCGAATCATTAGAAAGTGATTTGGGCGAATACATTGTTCAGCTTCTAGGCCAAAAACCTTATCATATTGTAACACCAGCAATGCACCTCAGCAAGGAGGAAATTGCGCAGCTCTTTCACGAAAAATTTGGCACTCCCGCTGATGCAACGCCTCCACAATTAGTTCAAAAAGCAAGGGAATTATTGCGCCAAAAATACCTGGATGCCGATATCGGTATTTCTGGAGGGAACTTTTTAATTGCCGATACGGGCAGTATTGCTTTAACTGAAAATGAAGGCAATGCGCGATTATGTACAACGTTCCCTAAAGTGCACATCGCCATTGTAGGCATCGAAAAAATCATTCCGTCTATCGCTGATCTTGATTTATTTTGGCCACTTTTAGCTAGCCATGGGACTGGGCAAAATTTAACGGTTTACAATTCAGTATTAAGCGGTCCACGCCAACCTAACGAAACCGATGGACCCGAAGAAATGTATGTAATCCTACTCGATAACGGTCGCACCAATTTATTAGCTCAAAAAGACCAACGTCAAGCTTTATATTGCATCCGTTGCGGCTCCTGTTTAAATGCTTGTCCGGTTTATAAGAACATCGGCGGCCACACCTACAATACAACGTACAGTGGACCAATTGGATCTATTATCACTCCGCATTTTAAAGGCATGCAAGAGTTTAAGCACCTCAGTTATGCGTCTAGCTTATGTGGAAAATGCTCAGAGGTTTGCCCTGTAAAAATAGACATTCATAAAATGTTGCTGCTAAACAGACGAGACGCCGCTGGCGCACACGAAAACTCCAAAATGGAAGAAATTGGCTGGAGCTTGTGGAAAAAGGGAATGCAAAAGCGCTCTTTAATGGATTTTTTTGGCGGAAAAACGAAAAATTTTTTCCTTAAAAAATTCTTCAAAAAAACGTGGGGAAAATACCGTTCTATGCCACAAATTGCGCCAAAATCTTTCGCCAAACAATGGGAAGAAGGGAAGAATAGTCAGGAGTCGTAAGTCTAAAGTCCAGAGTCGAATCAGTCTAAATACTAAATACTATTTACTAAATACTTGAAAATGAAATTCGACAGAAAAGATAAAGACGATCAATTTTTATTAGATCTCTATAAAAAGCTGCTTTATCCTCGAATGGTTGAAGAGAAGATGCTCATTCTTTTACGTCAGGGTAGAATTGGAAAATGGTTTTCGGGTATAGGGCAAGAAGCCATTGCAGTGGGTAGTACTTTAGCCATGCAGGCGGATGAATACATCCTACCGATGCACCGTAACCTGGGGGTATTTACAAGTAGAAATATTCCATTAAAAAAGTTAATGGCCCAGTGGCAAGGGAAAGTATCGGGCTTTACTAAAGGCCGTGATCGTTCTTTCCATTTTGGAACACAGGATTATAAAATTATCGGCATGATTTCGCATTTAGGTCCCCAAATGGCTTTAGCCGATGGGATTGCCTTGGCCGATTTAGTTGCAAATAAGCAAAAAGCAACTTTAGTTTTTACTGGCGAAGGTGCTACCAGTGAGGGCGATTTTCACGAAGCCATAAATGTGGCCTCAGTTTGGAACTTACCAGTAATCTTTTTGATAGAGAATAATGGTTATGGTTTATCTACCCCAACAAACGAACAATACAATTGTAAACATTTAGTAGATCGGGCGCTTGGTTATGGAATTGAAGGGCACCAAATAGACGGTAATAATATTCTTGAAGTTTACGATACACTAGATCGTTTAGCCAAAGATATACGAATTAATCCCCGTCCCGTTTTGGTAGAGTGCTTAACCTTTAGAATGCGAGGCCACGAAGAGGCTTCAGGCATTAAATATGTACCTCAACAGCTCTTGGATGAATGGTCAGTGAAAGACCCCGTTAAAACGTTCGAAGCGTATCTTTTGGCGCAAAATATTCTTAACGAAGATCTTATCCCCCAATTAAAAACCGAGATTAAAAAAGAAATCGAATGGGAAGTTGAAGCTGCTTTTGACGAAGAAGAACCTATGGCCAACCAAACCACTGAAGTGGCGGATATGTACTTTCCCTATCAACAAGAGGTGGTACACCCTTCTGATGAGCAAACTGAAAAACGATATTTAGATGCCATTACCGAAGGTTTGCGAGAAGGAATGAAACATTTTGATAATTTGGTGATAATGGGGCAAGATATTGCCGAATATGGTGGTGCCTTTAAAATTACGGATGGCTTTGTAGACGAGTTTGGTAAGGCAAGAGTACGTAACACCCCTATTTGCGAATCGGCCATTGTAGGTGCAGCTTTAGGCCTATCGATTAACGGTTATAAAGCGGTAATGGAAATGCAATTTGCCGATTTTGTAACCTGCGGATTTAATCAAATCGTAAATAATTTAGCTAAAACTCATTATCGTTGGGGCGAAAAGGCCGATGTAGTAATAAGGATGCCTACTGGGGCTGGTACAGGTGCAGGACCATTTCACTCTCAAAGCAATGAAGCTTGGTTTACCAAAACACCTGGGTTAAAAGTAGTGTATCCAGCCTTTCCACACGATGCTAAGGGCTTACTAATCGCCGCCATCGAAGATCCAAACCCAGTGATGTATTTTGAACATAAGTATTTATACCGTAGCTTATCGGGCCCTGTTCCAGAAGGGTATTACACGGTAGAGATTGGAAAAGCCAATGTATTAAAAACGGGCAATCAACTTAGCATCATCACCTATGGCTTAGGTGTGCATTGGGCTATAACTTATTTAAAAGAAAATCCAGAAGTATCGGCAACCTTGGTCGACCTTGTAAGCTTGCAACCGTGGGACAAAGAAACCGTAAAGGAAGCTGTAAAAGCAACTGGAAGAGTCCTTATTCTCCACGAAGACACCCTTAGCAGTGGGTTTGGTGCAGAATTGGCTGCATGGATTGGCGAACATTGCTTTGCGCAGCTGGATGCACCGGTGATGCGTTGTGCTAGCTTAGATACAGCCATACCTATGAGTAAGGTTTTGGAAGACGACTTCTTGGCGAAGAAGCGGTTAGGAGAGATGATAGAAAAGTTAATGACCTATTAGTCCATTCACGCAAACATATGGCACTTCCGTTGCTAATAGCTGGTTACTATAAAAGTGTAGGTTGTCGATAGATATTTGCCACAAAATCGGTTATTTCGTTTTGAGATAATTTTTGGTGATGTATTTTAGCGCAAAACTCGAACAACAAGCTTTTTTCCTTGGCACGATAATAGCCTTAATTTAAATAAGATACAGAATTTTTAATTAAGGCTATGAAAGTGTTCGGTTTTTTACTATTTGGGCTTATTTTTACTACACTAGTGGGCTGTAATCGATTTAAAGCCGATCATCCGCAAGCTAACCTGAGCGACGAAAACAAGACTACCGACCTTACAGCACAATCTATTCTTGTTTTTAAAGATTCTATTGATAAAAACTTGTCCCAATTTGATAAAAAGCAGAGTTTAGTGTTCATGTTAGGGGATTTATCATTTTATGTTGAGCAATATGGCGATTCGCTCTTTGTAGAGCACGCTTATAACGGAGCCGAAAGTAATAGCATAAAAAGATATTATTTCCGAAACGATAGTTTAATCTTATATCAAACAGGCAACGAATTGGTAAATGAAGATGGAGTAGTTTTTAAAGAAGAGCGTACCTATCTACGCAATCATACCGTATTTAGAAAAGATGGACGCACTGCCACGTCGGCGGCCGCACTCAAAAGCTTACCTTATATCGATATCTCATTAAGTGAAAATGCAGACCCAGATAAAAGTTACCTAGATAATGTAAACTCGCTAAAAAGTGTGCTCAACGGAGTTGATAAATTTGACATGGTATTCGAGAGCATCCGTACTTACCCCGATTCGAGATACATTACGTTGAGAAGTAAAGAACCTAACAGCTATACCGCTAGCATTCTAGTAAAAGAGCGAGACAACTTTATCGACAGCCTGTTAAATTATCCTATTTTATTTAAGGATAAAAAATTAAACTTTAATTGGGAAGTAGTAGATCGCGAAGCGGTTTACGTACCTGTTTCAAGCAACACTTCTGCTAGTGGGTTAAACAAATAAACATTTCCATTATCCAAACATACACATCGGTAACGCTTCCGTATACGCTCTCCCTTTTTAAACTTACGGCCATCTTTTAAGGTAAAAATAGCATTTGAAGGTAATTCTTCAATGCGAGTGGTATGTAGCGTTAAGTCGTATTTTTTTAATGCTCTTGCCAAACTTAAATCGGTACAGCTTGATGCTGCAGGATTGTTGAGATAGTTAACAATGGTCTGTTGAATTTCTGGGGGGAACACATGTAGGTCGAAAAAAGGCTTCATCATTCGCTTAAAATTCTGCTTCCACTCTGTGCCATGTGGCTTTGCCTTATTTCTATGGTCGTTCCATGTTAACAAATGCGCAAATTCATGCACTGTGGTCACCAAAAAAGCGTAAGGATTTAAATTGTTATTTACAGAGATCTTATGACCATTCTCTTTAAAAGGATGCCGATAATCGCCTAATTTGGTGCTTCTGCTTTTAGAAATCTTAAATTCGCACTGAAAATAATCGATCCACTTTGCAATGATCGGAGCTGCTGGCTCAGGCATATATTGTGCTAAGATGTTGGTTTTATCCATATGCTAATGTATCGTCATTGCGAGGCAATGACGGAAGGCTCCACGCAATGACGCTATACAAAAATAGATATTTTTGAAGATATGCGCCCATCTCAATACTCAATACTCAATACTATTTTAACAACTGATAGGCCACCAAACTTGCCAAGTAAGCCAAAGCCGTCATGTACACCAACTGGATCATTGGCCACTTCCATGATTTGGTTTCGCGATACACCACCGCTACCGTACTCATACACTGCATGGCAAAGGCATAAAATAGCATCAACGAAAGTGAAGTGGCAAAAGTAAATACGGGCAAGCCAGTTTCAGGGTTCTTAGCGGCCGACATTTTCGCACGTATAGTGGTACTTTCTTCTTCACCACTATCTACACTGTAAATGGTAGACATTGTACCAACAAAGGCTTCTCGTGCAGCAAATGAGGTGATTAATGCAATACCGATCTTCCAATCGAAACCTAATGGCTTTATAGCAGGCTCAATGGTTTTCCCCAAAACCCCTGCGTACGAATTCTCCAATTTTTCGGCAGACTTATCGCGTTCTAACGCAGCTAACTGCACGCTATCTTTAGCGTTTTGTTCAATAACTGCATATTTCTGATCTATTTTTGCAAAGCGATTGCCTGGCCCGTAGGTAGCCAAAACCCATAATACAATAGAAATGGCAATAATTACTTTACCCGCTTCTACCACAAAGGTTTTTGATTTCTCGTACATGGTGTAAATCACATTTTTCCACCTTGGCATGCGATAAACGGGCAACTCCATAATAAAATAAGACTTCTCCTTGGCTTTGATGATGAATTTCATCACCCAGGCTACCAAAACTGCAGCAACAATACTAATTACATACATCACCATCAATGTAAGCCCTTGGAGGCTAAAAATGCCCAAGAACGACCGTTGAGGAACAACCAAAGAAATCAATAAGGTATACACGGGTAATCGGGCAGAGCAGCTCACCAAAGGTGTAACCATGATGGTAATGATGCGGTCTTTCCAACTTTCAATGTTGCGTGCACTCATAATGGAAGGCACTGCACAGGCAATACCCCCAATCATTGGCACTACCGATTTACCACTTAAACCAAATTTACTCATTATTTTATCCATCATAAAGGTAACTCTTGCCATGTAACCCGTATCTTCTAGGATAGAAATCAATGCAAATAAAATAGCAATTTGAGGAATAAAGATCACCACCCCCCCTAATCCGGCTAATACTCCATCTAGCACCAGATTGGTGAGTAAACCTGGGGGTAAATGGGCATGACCAAGGTCGGTTAATGCCGCAAAACTGCTTTCAATTAATCCCATCGGGTACGACGACCACGAGAAGATAGCATTAAAAACGAAAAAAAGAATGGCTATAAAAATGGCAAAACCCCAAACTTTATGGGTTAAGATCGAGTCGAGTTTATCAGTTACGATGAATTTCTTTTCGGCACCCAAATCAACCACTACATCGCTCAGTACCGTACTTAAATGGCGATATCGGGCAATGGTTTCAGCAGCTTGTAAGGAGTTGCTATCAAATTCATATTTTCTTTTAATAGCGGCTATTTGTTCTTGTTGCTTTCCCGTAAAAAAACCCAAGTATTGGTGCTGATGCAATACCTGCAAAGCATAATAATCGCTATCACTTTTGAATTCGTGTCTAATTGCCGCAATAGCTTCGGCGGCCAAAATAGTTACATCTACACTTTTTAATTGTGTGCTAATGAGGGTTACATGAGACAGTGCTGCTCTTAATTTTTCGATGCCATTACTTTCCCTTGCCGAAATGGCTACGACTTGCACACCCAAACGCTTGGCAAGTTTATCTACATTGATATTTATACCTTCCTTCTTTGCTAAGTCGGCCATGTTTAACACCAGTAACATGGGTAAACCTAAATCGGCCACTTGCGAATACAATAAAAGGTTACGACGTAAATTAGTGGCATCGGCCACGATAACGACTACGTCGGGGTGACTTGCGTTAAGCTTATCGGCCAAGACCTGAAAAACAATACTTTCGTCTTTACTTTTCGGATATAAACTATAGGTACCTGGTAAATCTACAATTTCTGCAATTTTTCCCGAATTGAGGGTACAGTAGCCGATTTTTTTATCGACCGTTATGCCAGGAAAATTGCCAATTTTTTGATTTAACCCAGTTAATAGGTTAAAGAGGGTAGATTTTCCGGTATTGGGATTACCAACTAATGCAACTCTAATATCGGCCAACGTTTATTGAATTAAAATCACCGCAGCTTCGTTTTTACGTAAGCAAAGCTGATAACCTGCAACGCGGATCGCCATTGGGTCGCCCAGTGGAGCAAAACGCTCTACCTCTACCACCTCGCCTGGCAAACAGCCCATTTCCATCAGTTTTACCGACATTTCTAAGTCTGTAAAGGCGACTATGGTACCTTGTTCTCCGGGTTTCAATTGCGATAACTTCATCAGCAGGTTAATTTATGGCGCAATTTACCCTTTATTTATATTAAATCCAAATAGTAAGGGATGCGTTATTGCTTCGTAACTCGCAATGACGCTTGTTCATTAATTAAATATCACTACTCCAAAAGGACTTGGTGTAGGCTTAGCCGTAAGCTAAACTTTACTTAAATAATTTGAACAAGTCTATATATAAATAAAAAAACACCATCAAAATGTCGATGGTGTTTTTTTGGCTAGCAGTAAGCCAACCTATATGCTAACCCTACATTCCCATTCCACCCATTCTCATTCGCTGACCCTGGCCACCAGCAGGGGCACCCATAATCTTGCCCCCAACCTTATTTAATGAATAGGTAAACGATAACATATAGTAACGTTTTAATACATTAAATTGAGAATCAACAAGGGTATTCCCATCTGCGCTACGGCTAATACCCGTATTCTCATTCAATAAATCGTTAACTGAGAATTTAAAAGTTCCTCTATTTTTAAAGAACTGACGACTGATATATGCATTTACCACTTTATAGTCGCTATTGGCTGTTCCTCTTCCAGTTAATCTATTGTACGTTAAATCAGATTGAATACGGATATTCCCTGGCAATAAATAACTGATATCAATGTTCGGCGCTAAAGTATAGTACCTAATATTACTATTAGGTGTCGCAGAATAAGTAGCACGATCCATTCTTCCGCTAATACCCGCTATAAGGTCTAATTTATTTAAGTTAGATACCAATTTATAACTGTTGGTAAGGCCCAAAGTATGTGTAATGTTTTCCAAGCTGTTGCTAAATCCTTTAGACTTGCCAAATGATGCACCAGCACCTATCGTAAGAGTTAATTTGTTCCCTTTAATAATTGGCTGACTTAGGTTACCGAAAAGATTTGCATTAAAGTTGCCATCAACGTTTACGGGAGTTGTTGCTATCTTCCCATAATTTACACTTGTTGGATCAGTTATCAATACTTGATTATTGGTGAATGCATTAAATTGTTGGTTTAAAAACATTCCCAAAAATACACTACGGAAACTTGCGAAATCGAAGTTATTGTAAAAGACATTCAAGCTATTCGTGAACGACGGTTTCAAATTTGGATTTCCCAATGCAATGGTCTGCGTGTTTGTATTATCTGGAATTGGTTGAATTTGACTTATACTTGGCTGCTGAGTATTACCTCTATATCTAATATTTAAGCGCTTACTATTGCTAAAGTTATATCTAAATTGTGCAGATGGTGTAAGGTTGGTAAAATTTTGATTAAATACAGCTCCATTACTTACGTTCACATTTTTACGGTCTGTATTTTGTACGGCTAAACCCACATTCCAATTATATTTTTTCTCTGTTTTGTTGAAACTGAAACCTACTGCATTCGTTAATGTAGTATTTTCGTATTCATTTGTAAACGTTGCATCTCTTAAATCGTACTTTTGAGTTACAGGATTATAATTATAAACCAAACGATCTTGATTGTCAAAATTGAAACTATTGTTATAATTTAATTCTACGCTCAAGGTTTTATTCAACGGCTCCGTAAATACTAATCTTGCATTGTTACCAAACTGTTTAGCATTCTGATCATTTAGCTGATTAATTACTCTTACACTTGGCACATTCCCAATCGTTACATTATCGGTAATCTCGTTGTAGTTATCTGCATCGCTGCTATTAAAACTTGTATTTACGTTCAATGATAACGTACGACCTCTACGTTGAAACTTCTTACGCAGCAATATGTTGTTACTAAAAGACGGAGAGGTTGAATTTGAAATATATTCTTGCATCCCGTCTGTAGTATTGCCTAATACCAAGCGAGTATACTTACTAGTACTGTTACCTTGATTATCTGAATAGCTGAAATTTGGTTGGATTCTAAATGAAATCGACGAATCTATCTTCGTATCTAAAGTAAAGTTAATCCTATGGTTAATACGCTCTGTTTTACTAACTGCTTCGTTATTATTAGTTGTAGTGGTATTACCTAAGAAATTCTGCGTAAAACTAGTGCTTGTGTTATACAAAGAGGTCTTGTTCACATTGTAGCTACCATTAAACTGCGTTCCACTTTTATATACATCAGCATAGTTAATACCGCCCATGTTAGTTGTGGTAATGCCCGGTTGTTGACCGGAAGCACCGCCACCAAATCCTCCACGACCACCGCCGAAACCTCCTATACCCCCACCAAAGTTCTGTTTGTTAACGTTGTTAAACTGGCCAATAATAGACATCTGCTCATCATTTTTAAACTTGTTAACGTTCACGTTTACATCATAACGATCTTCATTATCACTATCTTGTCCGTAACCAACTGTACTGTTTCCAAAGAACCCGTTCTTTTTATCCTGACGCGTGGTGATATTGATGATTTTTTCTCTGTTCCCATCATCTACACCACTAAATTTCGATTGATCAGACATGTCGTCGATAATTTGAATTTTATCGATCATATCTGCAGGTAAATTTCTGGTTGCCAATAAAGGATCGCTCCCCATAAAATCTTTCCCATCTACCCTTACTTTTTTAATCGTTTCGCCTTGTGAGGTAATGGTACCATCTTTGGCCACATCTACACCTGGAAGCTTCTTTAAAACATCTTCTACTACAGCATTTTCTTTCACTTTAAAAGCAGCAGCATTAAATTCCAAAGTATCCTTTTTAACTTTTACAGGAGGTATATCTCCTTTTACTTCCACCGTTTGAAGGTCAACCCCCGTATCTTCCATGGTCAGGTTGCCGAAGTCGATACCCGGAGCAGCTGCAGTTAATTCGAAATCTTTATTAATCGATTTTAGACCCAAATAGGCTACAAATAATCTGTATTTCCCTGGGGTTAAGCCGGTGATTGAAAATGTACCGGTTTTATTTGTAGTGCCCACGCCAGCAACAGCTGAATCGCCAAATAATCTTTTAACTGCTACAGACGCATAGTCTAGCGGCATTTTATCCTTACCATTTAATACTTTTCCGCTTGCTGTACCTGCTTTTGTTTGTGCAGCTACGGTATAACTTATAAATAACAACGCAATAAGTATTGATTTTTGTAGTAATGTCTTCATTTTTAAAATTAATAATTTTGTAAAGTTACCCTATCAGACTACAGCACCGCCAAAAAGTTTGTTAAGGGATGTTAAAATATGGGTAACAATTTAAATACAACTAACTTTGTCGTTACAAGCCGGTTGCGTGAATTAGAGTTTAAGGGTAAAAAATGGCTTTGATACCGTTTAAAAGAGGATTTTTTTGCCCTCGTATTAACGACAACAATTTTAACAGTGCCGCGTACACTGCCCAAATTAAGGGATTAAAATCAGTAGTAAATTAAACCTTTTGTGGAGTGTAGTTCGATTTATGCAATAAGATATAACTAAATATGCCCATTCCAGTGCCAATCATATCGCAACTAAAATCCCACCACTCTGCCGATCTATAGGTAAAAACCTTCCATTGCAAAAGTTCTATTGCACCACCTAAAGCCGCAGAAATAAGCACAATCTTAAAAACCGTTAATGATCTAAAGCTATAGTTGTGCTGATAATTTATTTTTCCGTAAAACAATAACACAGCTAACACATAGAAAAACCCCAAGTGTACCATCTTATCAAAGCCTGTGAAGAAAAAACTTTCTTTATCGTCGAGATCAGCTATTGGCATATTGCAAAGCACTAAAATCACGACAGACCAGATGATGGCCCAGGTTTGGTATTTTAGCACCTTAAAATTAATCATCTTATGCGCCCACCAAAGCTTTATAGTCTTCTGCGCTTAATAATCCGTCTACTTCTGCCGCATCAGCTAAAGTAACTTTAACCATCCATCCTTCACCATACGGATCGGTATTTACCAATTCTGGTTTGTCGTTCAGTGCAGCGTTAATTTCAGTAACTGTTGCTGTTAAAGGCATAAATAGATCAGAAACCGTTTTAACCGCTTCTACGGTACCAAAAACTTCCTCTTTTGCTACTTCACTTCCGACGCTATTAATATCAATATAAACAATGTCGCCCAACTCGCGTTGCGCAAAATCAGTAATACCAATTGTAGCGTTGCTGCCTTCAACTTTAACCCACTCGTGGTCTTTGGTGTATTTTAATTCTGATGGAAAATTCATATTTCTATAACTATTTGATTATCAATTTAATATTGTTATTTTTTAATCTGTATTGAACACATAATTGCAAACATTGCTCTTTCTTGAGTGCAAATTTACTATTATTTACAGTCATTTTACAATGTTAAATAAATTGCTGCGATAGTGATTTTTGTTTATAACTTTTTGGGAATAATTACTATCCCAAAGCCATTTCGGTTTCAAGTACCGCAGCAATTAAAATAATTACTTCAATTGAGAATGTATTCACTAACTTGGAGGTTAAACTAAATTAAAACTCCTATGAAAAGAATAATTTTAACGCTACTGGCTTTGTTGCCGTTAGTTTCCTTCGGGCAGGCTTATAGTGAACCAGGCAATTCAACCGCGGGCAGTATCGTGGTATTCCTTATTGGGATTGGTATATGTATTGCTATCTTTCTCGTATTAAGGCAATTATTTCTTTGGTACTGGAAGGTCGAAGTAATTATTAAAAAGCAGGATGAGCAAACCCAATTATTAAGGAGCATATATAACTCCCTTGAAGAAAATAACAGGCTCACACAATCACAAATTGAGGTAGTTATAGGAAAAGATACTAATACGCTTTAATTATGGAATTAAAAACATGTCCTAATTGTGGGGACAAACTTAATGGCTTAATGTCTACTAAGATTATTGTAGATGATAAAACGAGGGATTTTATTAACCTATTTATTGAAAATAAATCCGAAGCATATTGCTCAGGTTGCGCACCAAAATCGATAGGTAAATTCGTAAGTAATGCTATAGAAGAGAAAGATGCGCTAGTGAAAGAGCTGCAGCTGCTAATTAGGATTGTACCAATAATTACCGCCCACAGTCCCTTAAATTGGGATTACGAAGTGATTGAAATGGTTAGCTCTCAATCAGTCGCAGGTACTGGCTTATTCACGGAATTATCCTCTAGTTGGGCAGATTTTCTAGGAACCCAATCAAATTCGTTAAATGCGAAGTTGTCAGGTGGTGAACTAAATTGTAAAAACCAATTGCGCTACAAAGCAGCTATGCTCGGAGGTAATGGTATTATACCAACTGATATTGAATATGCCGAAGTAGGAGGGGCGAAAGCAATGCTAATGGTTTGTATGGCAGGGACCGCGGTAAGGATTAAAAATCAAGATGAAGTCTTTAAAAATAATGCCGTTAATTTCATAAGGATAAATGAGATTATAAAAAGAATTGGTTTTTTAAACAATCTAAAATACACATCCTACTAATTGAACCTACAAATTGTAACTGGACAGCGAAAATGGCGTGTTCCGTAATGTGAACCAAGAATTATGACTCGATTTTTCTATATTAGTTAAATGAAAGAAAATCGCACTCCTTGGATTATAACCACTGCTGTAAGATCATTAAGAATAGAAATCTTAATACTATTTATTATTTCTTTTGGTTCTGTACTATTAATTGAGCTTTTATTGAAAAACTGGCCAGCTCCAAATCAAAGTCTTTATGCCGTTGGTGATATATACTTGAAACTTTGCTACTCATTTACAGCCAGCATCATATTTTTCTTCATTAATGTTCAATACCCAAAGGAAATAAAAAGAGTAAAAGCTTTTTCACTTATACGGAATCCAACAGGTAATATCCAAAGGGATATCAATATACTAATGTCAACCTTATTCCCGCACACAGAATTGCGAGATAAAGATGCGAAGCCGCTATTGCCGGGTTATGAGAGATTTAAAGAGGCGATGGCAGCTATCAACCCACTGGACAAGCCAAAGTTCTTCCCAAAAGCTATTGTATTGTACGGAGAATTCTCCAATTACTTTCAGGTGTATGCGGTATTGATTGAACGGATCGAAGAAAATGCAAAACTGGCATTAACCTTTCATGATTTAATGGACAATGACCTCATACAGGCTTTTGAGCAAATAATCACATCAACTTCAATAATAAAATCTACTATAACAGTACCAGGATACTGGGCAGCCGTGACCCCAATGTCGGTCGAAAACCTACATCGCATTTACATTAAATTTGATCAGATATTGGATAAAAAATATAAACATATCTATGGTCAGGCTTCCAAGTTAGATAAGTAATAAAATAGCTTAGGCTTTTTGTCGTTCAGAACTGGATTAGTTAAGCCTCCCTTTTAAATTGGAATTTCGCTCATTCTGCTTTTTCGGGATAAGATCCTATAATCCAAAGTGCGAGCTATTGCCGTTACCATTCACTTTCTGGTAATGGATCATTCAGGGTAATAAAATCCATTAACTCTCGACCTAAAAAGTCAACTCCAAACCCAACACCTGCGCCTTTAAAATCCATCATATCGGTGATTACCAATTTTCTAATCATTAAATCTCTACGGATGTAATCAAAAAGTTTTGGATCTTCAGCTAACTCAGGATGGCTTGAAAACAAGAGTTCTTTCCCTCCCTTCTCAAATTCTTTGGATACTCCTGCGCCTTGGTCATACCTTACTAAAAAATCCTTGTGTGCAGCTAGCGATCTGGTGTCTATAAATTTTAGGATAATTAGATGCCACACGGTTAGTTCATTAATCAAGTTCAAAACTAGATGAGAAATCGATTCGTTTGGACCTATGCCTATTGCAGCATTAATTATACAGTTTTTAAATGCGGCAATCTTTTCCTTCTGGCTGGTTCGGGTTGCGAAATTTATTGCCAACAAAATAGTATCAAGGAATTTCTCATTCTTAGATAATTGAGATAGGTCGATTGTGCCTTTGTCATTTAACCTAATTAAGTCGGCTTGGATATCTAAAATGATTTGATCCCGTCGTTTTGCGAGCGGAGAAGTTACAAGCATATCGAAAACTTCCATTGTGTATGGGCCGAAGAATGGAAGAGAACCGAAGGTTGCCGCAAGGGTCCCTCTTAATGCAGCGTGAGCCGTGTCTTCAGAAGATGGTATTCGAAAATCTTGCATTAAGTCCAAGTTAATTCCAGTAGTAAAGTTAAGCAATTTACTACTGCTTTCTAATATTCTGAGGTAGCTAGAAATAATGATGGTAAACCAATTTATAATGTTGTTTGCGAATTAGTGGAATATTAAGCCCTTGGAGTCAACCCTATGTTAGTAAGTCGATTTTACTTTAATCCAAAGTCATTGCATTTTTGTCTCCATGGATATCAAATTTATAGGCTCATTTTTAGAAGGTGATAAGAACGTCAGTTTAAAATTAATGTAAGGTGGAACTGTATATCAGATTATGGTTGACAATTACTTTTGGGGTATGGTTGTATATTACTATAACGGATGGAAAGTTTCCCTTATTGACCTCGAGTCTACTATTGAGGATCAACATGCTATATTAGATATGATCGATATTAAATTAAAGAACAGGTTTAAATACAACGTATATGTTCCTAACTGAATTATAGAGAGAAATAAAATCAAAAAAATCCATAGATAATGAAAACACATATATAAAATCTTTAATTTAGAATAAAAGAATTTTAAATATGTGTTACCATGCGTCCGTAAAAGCTAAAGGAAATCAGATTGCAATTAAGTATAATGCGCCTTTTCCAGATGAAGCAAAGCATCAGCCTTTCTATCATGCAAACGGGTTCGCTCATCCAAATATGGCAGTCTTATCTGTAGACAATGGCAAGTCAATAAATCTTTATAGTTGGGGATTAATTCCATTTTGGGTTAAAACCTGGGAGGACGCAAAGAAACTGAGAAACCAAACATTAAATGCAAAATCAGAGGAAATATTTGCCAAACCATCGTTTCGTGATTCGATAATGAAACGCAGATGCATTGTGCCCGTAACAGGTTTTTTTGAATGGAAGCACGAGGGCAGTGTAAAAGTGCCACATTACATCCATCCAAAGGAAAGCGAGTTCTTTAATCTTGCCGGCGTGTACTCTCATTGGATAGATCCTGCAACCCGAGATCAACATACTACTTTTTCCATCATTACTACTGAAGCCAATACACTAATGGCAGATATTCACAATAGTGCCAAAAGAATGCCGTTGATGATTGACAATAACAATATTGATGCTTGGCTATCAAATGATTTGCCAAAATCATCTATTCAAGAATTAATGCATGGTTGTGATGACAGTGATATGGCAGCACATCAAGTTTCAAACATCTTAAGCAGTAAAACTGTTGATAGTAACATACCCGAAATAATCGAAGCAATATAATGGAATCATTTAATGTAAACTTAGGAGGTGAAACCTATACCATAACCACATTGAAAGATAAAATAGACTACCAGGTTGCTAAAGGAACTGAGGTATTAGGGTCAATAACTCCAATTTCTGGTCACTCAGGCATCAAGTGGACCGGTATGGCAATTACTAATGACTTAGCTCAACAAATAGGCGAATTGATTGAAGAGCATGAGATGTGATTTCATTATACCAATCTGTTAATGATGTAACTATTTGAAACACCCTCATAAAAACTCATTATAAGTATTGGTTATATTTGCATTAAGCAAATTTCAATTATAAATAAGATATCAAGTAGACAAGTAACTTATGAGTTTTCGGGAGTGCCCTTAATGGCTGGGGATTTAATAGAATTCCGCCGTACTGATTTCGTAGATAAAAGTATTTTTGATGATGACTATTTTGAGAATAAATTTAACGAATTTAGAGAGGCATTACAGCACTACGCCAAGTACAACACTTCTGATCCTTTCGATAAAAACTCTTGAGGTGTATTATCGTTATTGAGGAAATCCTTAGGCCAGGTGTATTTGTTAAGCAATATATGTCCCTGGATCCTGCACAACTAGTTTTGAAATAGCCTTTATAATACCTATTTCTCGAAAACAACTTCAAGAAGGGATTAGCCCCAAAATAATTGAGATTAACTAACAGTACTAGAAGTATTTATCACTCTCCTGTATCATCTTTATGAGGTGTGTCGATCGCAATGACAATTACTGCAATTACCGTTGTAATTAGCGGTATCCAAAAATTCAAATTATCGGCAACGTACCTGATCCATAAATATGCCGATAAAATAAATAAAGCTGTCCCCACAACTCGAAACATCGTCATCGGCTTTCGAATAAAGCCACAAAGTATTCTAAATTGTAATAGTCCAAAAAACGCCCAAAACGCATAAAAAAACTTCGCTTTTGCAGTTATTATACCAAAATCAGATAAATCAAAAAATAGTGAAATAAGTATTGCTAAAAGCGAAATAAAGAATATTATATTGACCACAAATGCAATTACTCCTCTAAGGGTTTTGACCGTCTCATCTTCGTAATAATAACGGAGATTTATATTGATGATATTTTTATTGGGTATACAAAACAATGTGCCCGGGATTGAAATTTTCTTTTCTTCATCCTGGTCCTCATAATCCAAAACGTTTGTCTCGGTTAAAAATATATTTTCTAAGGCATTATCATCCCTGTTTATTGTGTATTGTGAAACGATACCCGAAAATATTTTTATCTTCCCAGAAAACTCGCATAATACGTCAGCTTGCGCGAAAGCAAACTTTTTGTCAGAAGTATTTTTAAAAAGGATTTTACCGCCATGGAAAAAGTAATACCAATAATTTTTAAAACGAACTAACTGAAACCTCGCGTCTAGTTTCAGAACTCTAACTAGCCAGTGAAGCATATAACCGAAAAAACATGAAAAGAAGTAAATTGACGCTACTATCAATATAATGTCTTCGTACGATTGCTTCATAACATCCCTCGCCGGCATGTTATTTTTTGCTAATGCATCAGTTATATTTTTAATATTTTCATAGCTAATTGATTCCAGTACGTTAGTCCCAAATGCCGTTTTGAAAAGGTATAGTGAGGAAATAGTAAATGCTATGGTTACAAAACTAAAAAAGATATTCCAAAGAAGCTTGTCTATCTGATTGGACTGGTAAAATTGTTTTGTGAACTCGCCTCTATAGTAGAATTTACGAAAGAGAAAACCTGGGAATATTGCCATCATCACTGCAATCAGCGTATTAAAAGCAACATTTAATTCCACGAACTATGATTCTACGAAATAAATATGCTCTTTACCATTAAGTGTAATCGTAACTGGCCCATTTTTTGGATGCTTTAGAGCTTCGATGAGTTGTACCCGACTTTCCTCGTTGTTAAGAATTTCCTTTGTTTCATCGCTAATTAGAGGTTCATCAGTACTAAATTGAGAAAGCATGTCTGACGCAACTCTAATAAGGTTTTGTAAAATTATATTGTTACTCATAGTCTGTTATTAGGGGGGTCGCAAAATTATAACATCTTTCTAATATATCAATATACATTAAAAAATATGTGTAAAACACAAATGCACTGATCGCAATCACTTTAAGTAACAATTAAATTATAACAAAATTTTGAATATTCCAAATATCTCACCTGCCGAATCACGGTCTAGACCAAGTTTGAAAAGTGTATATACAGAAATCAATTTGCGAATAACCCTCAAATTTTGGTTTAAACCTAATTTTTATTGTTAATAGCAATAAAATATATTTTAAAAATAATTGTTAAATATATTTTATTTTTTTGTGGTGAGGGATAAAATCGGCGATTCAAATAGTTTGCGAGGTAATTACTTAGCATTATATAAGTAATTACTTAACTGATAAAAGGTAATTACTAAAGTTGATTTGCAAACACGGCTAAGTGTAAATATTTTACCCATCCAACTCCTTCAATACCTCCCAAATCTAATCCCCAGCATCCTTAGTTTTACCGCCTACAATTTGTAATCAAAGATGGAAGAATAGAGCCAGAATTTTTTGATTCGAACAATTTTTACGATGTGCAGAGCTTGTTTTCAAGTGGAGTTGAAAGACGTTGCTGGATATCAAAAAATATATTTTGCGATCATTGCTATATTTATTTAAAGGACAAAATCCAGGATGATTTGAATTAAGAAACTTTGTGATGGAGTATTTGTTTTAAACTATGAACCTCGATTTTAATTTTTAATATATTTTTAAGAGAGACTAACGGATATGGCTAGGTAAGACCTATAAGTTGAACTAAGAGCTTAGATTTATATTGAACAATTAAAAGCAGGCAGGTGGATTAAGTACCGTTCGAGGAGTTAGACCTAATGACTGAAAGAATAACCTGTCTGCAGAGGTTAATTTAAGAAATTTTATGAAATCGAAAAAGTACTCATTTTACATTGGGATTGATGTATCTAAGGTTAGCTTAGACTTTGTATTACTTAAGGGTACCAAGCAGTTGTTACATAATAAGATAGGTAATACAAATATCGAAATCACGCAATTGATCGACAAATACAAAAATTTAGAGGGTTTTCACATTCCAAATGCAATATTTGGTATGGAAAATACGGGTGTCTACTGCAATCCATTGATAGAAACATTGACCAAGATTAAGGCTAATTTTGTTGTAGAGAATGCCTACCACATTAAAAATTCATTAGGAGGTATTAGGGGCAAGACAGATGAGATTGACGCCGGAAGGATTGCTTTATACATCTATAAGTCTAGAGACATTCTAAATTTTTGGAAAGGTAAGCGAGATATTATTGAGCAGCTAAGAAATTTAACAACGTTAAGAACACGATTAGTATCACTTAATTTAGCCTTAAGTAATCCTTTAAAAGAAAATGTAGGGTTTATTAAGACGGGTTTAATTAAGGAAAGCAATCGGTTGTGCTCAAGAAGCATGATCGCTTTGAAAATTGACATTGCAGATATTGAAGCCTCCATTCGGGCAACTTGGTTATCTGACGAAAGATTAAAGCGCATCATGGAGCAGATAATTTCCGTTCCTTGTGTTGGCGAAGTTACGGCCTTGCAAATTTTAATAACAACAAATGAATTTAAAAATATCTCAAATCCAAAGAAATTTGCTTGTTATTCAGGCGTTGCCCCCTTTCCACAAGAATCAGGAACATCGATGAAAAAGCCCGCAAAAACATCCCATTTAGCAAACAAGCAAATGAAGGCATTGCTTCATACGTGTGCCGTATTAGCAAAACGATTCGTACCCGATATCAAAGAATATTACCATCGCAAAACAGAGGTCGAAGGGAAAAATAAAATGTTAGTCTTAAATGCAATCAGGTTTAAGCTTATTTTAAGAATATTTGCCTGCGTAAATGAAGATAGATTGTACGAATCAAATCGTAAAACCTAAAAAGTACATTTGACAATGCCCTGTAAGTACACCCTTTAACCACTCTTAAGGCATCCAATAATTCACAATTTCTCCTTGGTACGATGAGATTTCCTCAGATTTACAGAGCTATAGTTGATATATATTTCTAGATTGAAATGTTAATTTAAGACATATAGCTGACAGGCTCATTAGTAAATAGAAAATAGCTTGTTGGGTAGAGTAAGGTAATTAATGGCAATTTGAAATAAAACAATTCCTAATTTTTACGACCTGGCAATCCGCGCCAATGGTGTTCTTATTTCTGCCACGGTAATTGATAATTTTAAAACCCACTAATGAACCTATAATCAAAAATTCTATTAAATATCTAGGCTTAGACCGTTCATAAGCCCAATACTTTAATTATTTTATCCAAAGACTTAATAATATATATTATTCAATTTACGATTGTAAAGCTCATTCAGGCGCTCTGATGTAAATAAATCTACTTCCAGCTTTACGGCCGAACCGCATCCTGACCATTCGATATACACTACAAATATACCAAAAAGAATAAAAGCACCCATTATTATAATTTAAGATGTACAAAGAATAACCATAAAGATTTCGTTCTTATTTCTGCCAAAAGGTTTTCAAATAATTATTGCCACCTCTTTTTAATCTCTACACTACCTATTAAAGCATCTAGTTTTGTTTCGAAATTCCCAGGATCAAATTATTCATTAAGACTCTGGTTAGCTTCTATAAGCTGCAGCAGTTTTTTCTTTTGCTCTTATGATTATATGCTATAATCTTTGTTTGCGGTTAGCAAAATAATTGCGGCGGTAAGTAAATACCTCGAGAGTTCAATTTCTTTATTTGACTTTTAATGAAACTGCTCAAAAGATTGACAGAAAAATAAATTATATATTACATTCCTGTCAAATAAATTGGAATTCTAAGGCAAAGAGGCTTAAACACCTGATTATGTGCGATTACATGAATAGTAAATATCACATGCATTATTATCGGATAACAATTGTTATAATTATATAAACACAGTTTATAATTATTTGACTATCAATTAATTAACTTAAATTTTATTGAAAATAATTTGCATTATTCATTTATTGTTCCGTACTTAGCTGATGCAAACAGAGGTGAGGGTTTCCCCCTTATTTCAAAACATATTAAAAACCTAATACGCGTTCCGGCATACCGGTGCGAGTCCGGAAACGAAAACGATTAACCTCGTCTCTGTTTGCGGTGACTGGACGCGTACTATTAAAACTTTACTCAAATGCAAACAGAGAAAACCACGACCGCACCAATTACTTTATTAGTAATTACTAGCCAAAGCAAAAAAAGCGCTAAACAAAAAACTGGATTTTTTATTCCTGAAATTATTGAAATAAACGGAGTAAAAGTTCCATCTACACCCTATAAAGATAAATATGGTAATCCTATATTTCTGGGAGATGTGATTAAAACCGAATTTGATGGTGATTTTGAAACAACCGTAATTAATATGATTGAGGGTACCTATGTAAGTTGCTGCAGAGGCAATAGGACAATAACACCCTTATATGTTCTAGAACAACCTGAAATTACCATACTGGGAAACTCAATTAAAAATCCTGAACTACTTAAAAAACTAACTAAATAATTACTAATCATTTTAAAGCAAATCAGGCTCAAGACTTAATACCTTGAGCCTTTAAATTTAAAACCTGTATCGTGGAAATAGATTTATTAACGAAAAAAGACCTCGAAATATTCGAAAAAAGGCTATTTTGGCACCTTAATGAGCTATCTAAACTCATAACCAATAGACCAATTGAGAAGAGCGAAACGATGACAATCGAAGACATAAATCGTGAGTATGGAATTAGTCCCTATACTCAAAGGGTTGCCAGAAGCAAAGGCGATCTATCATATGAAAAACTCGGGCTTAGAGATATTACCTACAGAAGAACCGATGTTGAAGCATGGATTAATAAAAAAACAATAAAATCGCAACTTTAAAGGGCATCTATGTATTAATTTAACCAATGTGATTTTAGTATAAAAATACGTAGTTTTATAAATGCTCGAAATTATAGGTGTACTATTGGCTGTTATAGCCTTGTGGTTAGGTTTTAAAACTTACAACAAAGAACACATCGCTCCACATTCCGAAAAACTAAAATATCTTGAAGATAGATTCATCTGGGGGCAAAAGGTCACCGAAGAATCTTTAGCTAGGATAACATCCTTATATGAAAGCAGGGGTAACATTATGTTCGGCGATGTACCATTAAAGGACTACAGTGACAGAATGAAACAGATGAATGAAGTAGCCTTCAACGATCATAATTTATCCTTAATCCGCAGAAGCACCAAATGGACGTTATACCACGATAGTGTAATGAACAATATTGAACTTGCCATTGAGACAATATACTCTACGAATACAATGCTAGAAGAAATGTTACTGATAGCAAAAGTGAACCGAAACAACGCTTAAAGCTTGAGTTTACTTTATCATATTCAATTTAAAGGGCATTACTTTTTTTATTTTCCAATTTATGATTTTTGAGATTAAGTTTGAATCGCATTATTAAACAACTACCACATTCTATAAAACAAAAAATTAAAAGACTGTACTAAAGTTTATTGCTGCTCAAATTTCGACAATAATATCTTACAGCATTTTTAAGGTGTAATAGGCATCCCGTGAAAGGGTATAGCTTTAAAAATTTAGAAATATTGAATTCGATTCAAAATTTATAGAGTCACAGGCTTGTGTTGTTTTAAACCATTAACTATATTTTGTAATAACTCCCCCAACACCATCGTCTTATCTTTACCCGTTAAGGTAATTGCATAATCTATTAAGTTTACTCTTACACCAATGTTAGTGACTCGTTTCGTAGGATAAGAATTAATGAGTCCAAGTTCTAATAAAATAGCAATTACCTTTTTTATCAGAGGAGTACTTAAACCATATGTATCGGCTATATTAGTTTGTAAACATCGTCGATAATTTAGTAAGTGAAAAAGTGTTATACTTGTGGCTCTAGCACAATGAAGATTGTTGAATCTATAATTGAACACTTTTTTAAATTCTTTCAATCTTATTGAATAAAATGGCCCAACATAACCAAAGCTATATATGGGTAACGAATTTTGTGGCTGCGGGTGTTGATGGCGCTTACTGTCTAGTTCGATGAGCATATAAACATAAAAATACAAATTATTCAGGAATTATTATACTTCTTATTTCTCACAATACGCTGTTAATCAATCGAAATGGTGCGTATTGTGGTGCGTGTGTTTGTCAAGCGCTTATAGAAAGCCATCCCATGAGCTGTACGGCAAGCATGTGATTTGTGTGTTGAATCCTTGCAGGATTGCAATGTGATTAGATTTGAAATTAGTTGGCGCATATTAGTATGTAATTAGTTAATTGATTGAATTGGATTGGCTGTTTGTTTTTCCGATGGATCGAAGCCACCCGGGTCGGATAATTGCGATTCCGGTAGACTTTTCTTATGCCCATGGCCCCTATAGTAACTGTGTGAATGCAGATGCATAAAAAAATAAGCTGGCAACTGCACCCACCCCCTACGAATAGAGTAAAACCAAATTAATGAATTCAATAGTTCAAGTTATAGGCTCAAAAAAAATTAAAAAAATTAAAAAAATTGAGGCGACAGTAGTACATTGTGTGGTTCAGGTAGTAGTTTAAGATATTATGCCAAATTGGTTTTTTAAAATTGATTTGTTTTGAAATTAATTGTTTTGGGTTATTTAGAATTTTCAACATTCTAGCTAATTTTATAGACATCTAGATACCACTGTAGTTCCTCAACTATATTTTGCGGATAGCTTAAGGGCATGTTTTCCAATTTGGCCCAGCTGAAACTTCTTGCACCTTTTTTTCGTATGCAAAAAGCATCTAAAGCATCCCAGACAGAAATATTTTTAGATTGATCATTAAGCCGGAAAACTAACGATTCTAACTCTTCAATCTGAAGGATTATCAATGGCTTTATATTTAAACCCGATGACCGTTTTCTTATTTCTTCCCATTTTTTATCAAAGGTTATTTTCATAAAGCCAAAATCGTAAATTTTGTCATTGAACACGCAAATAGGATAAATTGTTAAATGTCTTCCCACTTCGAGCTTTGGATCAAAGTGCATTTGAAGAATTTTTAGGTTATTGATTGAATCCTCCAACTGTCTTAAACAATCATAAAAATTTACTTCGCCTTTGGCATATAAGCCATCAACATTACCTGAGTATCGTTCCTCATCACTTAGGTTGCCCAACTTGATTTCGGCAAACACTAGTTTTCTGTTTTGTCTAGCATAGAAATCTGCAAATTCATTGTCTCCTTTAATGTTCTTATAGTTTAGTTCAGATAGTCCTATGGGGATGGGATGTTTGGTAAATTGAAAGAGTTGTTTCAACAATTCTACAGTATAATTTTCAAAGAATTTACCTATCCAACCAAAATAGGTTTTCACGGATATGCTATTTATTTTGACACAGTTAAACCAAAATTCGTAAATGAACTGGTAATACATTTTGCCTAGAAACAGAGATTTATCTAGAATTATAAAATTGTTTTTACTTACCTGATACACTGGAGAAATTCTTACGGAAGACAGCCTTTGAGTTTCGGCTTTATCCATTTTATATTGAGATAATCGTTTAAAAATCGTGTATTCTGTTTGATCCTCATCAATAATAATATTTGTTCCGCTTTCCCCCCAACGTAGAAAGAATCCAATGTACTGATTCACTGTGCAATTATATTCATCTAGTATATATGTGCTCAACAAATTTTTATATACTGGATCACTTAACATCTTTTTAAAAAGTCTTACTCCCTTAATAAATAAGGTGATTGAATTATATCGTGGAATATTATTAACTGGAAGGATTGAAGCATTGAGCTGTTCGATAGTAACGTCGCCTTCCAATTTTCGAGATTTAATGTACCTTTCATTTAAACAAAGTAGATAACAAAACAAAGACTTTGTGAGCTCCTGATCACCTTTTACTACTTCGGGGCAATCTTCCAAGTTCGATTGAAGTATCTCCTCCATCCCATATAAAATAGTATCTCTAGAGTAGATTAGTCGATGTGCTCCACCAAGATCCTCTATACAACTTAGAGTACGTATCGATATTTCCTCTGGCAGATTAAAAAGAGCCAAAAATTCCCTATGTGTCTCAATACTACTGCTTTTAACCACCGCATTCAAATAGCTATTTGACTTTCCAATCAAAAAGGCCAGATGGGCCATAAGAAGATTTTTCGGAAACTTGGTAATAAGGGCGAAATAATCTCCTGGTGCTTCTTTTGCGAATACATCTTTAAAAGTCAGCGGAATAAAAAATTTCATCATAACATTTAAATATACGAACAAACCATACGGCACTCAGCAAATAAAATCTTATTACTCAGCGGGTATGTTCTTTATCCTCTACAAGCCTACAAATACAACTGGTAAATTATTCCGATTGTATTTCTGAACTCTGCAGAAGGCTGCGCGAAATTGATGAACATAAAGCTACTGTGATAGATTTGTGATCAGAACTATACTGAAAAAGAATTGACAGGATATCAATGTTAAAAGGAACACTGAAAATAAAATTGATAAAGTCGCCTATATTAAGAGTAATTAGTTAATTGTTTAAAATACCCCAAAAATTGTCTAAATTTAATGTTCTTACTTCAGTTGTAGGTTCTCAATAATCATGGATAAGGAAACATTAAAAAATGCCTATGGATTTTTCGCTCTATTGGCCATAATACTTCTATGGGCATGGCTTTGGACGTTTCTTTACAACGACGTTTTCGAAATAAATTTTTGGTACCATGGGCGGGAGAATGTTCAGGATTTTTTAGGTCTATTAGCGGCTATATTAAGCACTATTGTAATAGTAGCTCCAATATCATTAATTGATAAGCTTTACAGAACGTATAATGCTAGAAAAAATATTGTTAAAGGTAAAGTTGAAGAGGATATAAATGACGTTTCAAGTACAGGTCTATTTGAACAAAATAATGTTAAAGTAATTCCAGAGTTTTTAGAGGCAAAAACTATTTCTAACATGAAGGATCTGGAAGCTAAATCCATTCTAGCTACATTAGTCGCTAAGAAATTAGCGAAGATGAATCCGCAGGAAGCTCAGGAGTTTCGGGACGATCAAAAACCACAACCGAACAAAAAGTTAAGCGATCAAAACAGGGCAAAGCTAACTCTCTCAATACTAACAGCCAAGTCAATAGCCAGAATGACGGACGAACAAGCGAAGGAAATTCTGGAATCACAGAAACTTCAGTCAACGGAGACACAGCCGGAACAACCGTAAATGAAGAAGTAACGGGAACAAATATTGCTCCTAATGCAGAGGTACAATCTGGAACTGAGCAAAGTATCGGGGCCGACGAAAATAACTCCTTGCAATCCTCCGTTGACACTTCAACAAGTGAAGGAAAGGTTAAAATAGACAAAGCCCAATCAAAGCTTAATGAAAAACAGCTAGAAGTTACCACACTCCAAACAGAGGTTAATCGTCTTTCTGAAAAATTAGCTAAGAACCTGCGAGACAATCAGGCTGATTTATTTGGTAATAATAAAACACAGTCATTATTTGACGATAAAGCTGACCAGCAGAAAATATTTGATGATAAAGTAAGTGAGCTATGCGAAGCCCAGAAAGATTTAGTTAAAGCTAAACAAGAGCTTGCCGACCTCAAAGAAACCGAAGGCCAGGTTGAATTAACAATGCCAGAATCAAAAGTTGAGATCGACTGCAATGAAACCGATCTTTCTAAAACAGATGAAGATACAGATGCCAAAATAATTTCTCAATCAATATTCAATCCACTTAAACTTATATCAGAGGCTCAGAAATTTATAGATAGAACAGAAAATAGATTTACAGAAAAATTTGTCCCAAAGGTAACTGATTATGTTGCTGAGAAATTAAAAGCTTGGAGACAATCTAAATCTACCGCCAAGCAATATGCTTCTTCCTATGCTTCAAGCATATTTGGCGGTATCGACCGCACTTCAAAGAATATTGATGTTAAACTAGGATTGATCTCGGTAAAAAGGAATTGGCTGAAATTCAGAAAAAACTTAATGATTTAACTGTTAAATACGATAGGATACTGAAACAATAAGTGAATTAATTATTTGCGGAAATACTGGCCATTCTCCAATTAACCCAAAATTGCTCTTAAAATCATTAATAATTTTATTGTTATATAGGAAAGTAACACGTCCATTAGCTTCGTTAAGCGAAGTTCCTTTTTTTAGGTTGGTTTGAATGGATATTTGCAGAATATCTCCTTTATTGACTATAGCGGTATTGACAACATCATTGTTTCCTACATTTTTCGCATTTACAACAACTGTATTATTCTGGTCCGTAATGTAGATGTTTATTTTTGTGTTATCATTAAATTCAGATATCCTAACATTTAAGTCTCCTGAAATATTTTCTTCTTTCTTTTTACAGGAGTAAATGATAGAAATCAAAAGAAAACCTATTAATAACCTTCTCATTCGCATATCTTTCCTCAAATCTGATTATTATATCGGCAATTCAAAATTTAACAGGAACTATATTTCATACGCTTTAAAGAGCAATAGGCTAGGCTATTAGGTATTTTTGATAAGTTCATTAATCCCTAAATATGTCGCAGTTTCCAGAATATGTTTTTGATGGTTCTACTGATTACAATGCGGTCGAAACTACCGTACTAGAAATGGTGAGCTATCTAGATGAACAATCTAATTGTTCAGCTTGTAACGAACAAACCGAAAGGGCATTAAATAAGATTTCATTCAAATTATTGGCGATGCAGATTAATTCGCCAAATGATCAAAATAATGTTGAAAGGTGGAAAAAATCAGTTGAAGTTTGCTATAAACTCCTTTATCCTTTCACTTGATGGCATTTCCTAACCAAATATTGGAAGATGTTCAAAGGGGCAAATCGTATTATTCCTTAATTGATTTTAATGATAATACGGACAGGGCTAGTGGATTTAAAAATTTACCATGTAATTTCCAATGTTTAGGAAAAATCTTAAGAGATTTAAACCACAAAATTAATTCTAATAATTACGATGAAATTTCCTATGGGCTTTATACCCAAATGATGGAAATTATTGGAGGCCCAGTTTATATTCCAATTGTTCAGGGTAATATATTTTATGGAACCGGATCGCCAAGTAATCTTGATGAAATAACTTCCGGCACCCCATTCACCTATGTTCCTGGGGAAGAAATTATAGTTCCCTTTAATAATAACAATGAATTACTAAGAAATTTCGTAGCGATACCAGATACAGGTCCAATTCCAAATCATTTTGAAGACATTGATTTTCCAATGAATCAAGGAGGAATGGGCGGCCCTGATTTATTATTTGGCGCTTTCATCCCAATATCAGGGTATCGAGTTTTTATAACTAATTGGCCTACTATATTGAACAGTTCTTTACGCTTAACGACAACTTAAGATGGCTTTAGGTGTACTTTACGATAATCTTGAAACTTCCTCACCAAAAGTACTGGACAACAAAAATGGTATTTTTGAAGGAGGTATTTGGCGACCATATAATACTTTAGGAGAGTATACTACTAGGTACCCTTTTCTACCTTCAAGAGCAGAAACTCAAATTATATTTGTTCGATCAACTTTGAATAATGATCGAGCTGATCTATATATAATCGATAAAAACAAAGTACCTTTTAAATTAGTGCCCGATATTGACTTAAGCCCATATCGAACAAGTATTGCACAAGATACAATAGATGACGAGCTAAATAGCAAAATACTTACTGCACAAGCTACAGCAGATGTAGCTCAAGAAGATATTGAACAAGAAATAACCGATCGTACTGCAGCAGATGCGGCGTTACTGTTACTTATAGAGGAAAATAAAGGACTTAAAACATTAACAATAGCAGAAGTACGTGCTTTATCGAGTGTAGATCCCATACCTATTTTATATACTACAAATAATGGACAAGAGGGCCTTTGGGAATATGACTCTACAGACACAACATCAGTAGACAACTTAGGTACTGTTTTAGTTGACACATTAGGCAGAAGATATAAAAGAGTTTTAGATGAGCCTAATACATTCAATGTAACTTGGTTCGGAGCCATTGGAGATGCTTTTACTGATAATACACCTGCTATACAAGCAACAATTAATGTTGCAAGAGCTGATCAAAATCAAGGAGGTACTGTTTTAGTACCTAATGGTTTTTTTGATTTTTATGATACATTAATTGTAGGTGCCCTTGGAGAAGTACCATCTACTACTGCTGTAAGTATAAGAGGTATGGGTTCTTCAACTACCTTTTTAAGATGGAGAGGTGCTTCGGATAAAACTGCTATATTTTTACGACAAAATAAATATTTCAAATTTGAGGGTTTTTATTTAGTAAACCAAACAGGGGTAAGAGGAACAACAGTAGGTCTGCATCAAGGGGGTTTTGGAGGTATTGGAACAGAATGTCTAGGTGGATTATTTGAAAGAATTATTATAGTAGGTTTTCACAAGGGAATGCAAGTAGGAGGTTCTTCAGATGGTGAGCCTAGTGTAGCAGCTTCTGATAATTTATATCATTTGATAGAGATACACAACTGTGATTACGGATGGATTAATAATGACTTAAATACACTTAACCATGTGTTTACGCAGATGAATGTTGGGGGCTGTATAGTTGGAATGAAAGTTCAAGTCGGTAATGTTTTTTGGAGAGGCGGTTCTACTTATTCTAATAGTAGAGCAGATATTGAAGCAGACTGCGACTTGCTCCATATTAGTGATATTAGATCAGAGGTACTAGGTAGGTTTATATTAGCAGGTAATGTAGGTAACTTATCAGTCGACCATTGCGATACTGTTCCAGCAGGAGTATTAGACGGTATTCATATACAGGTCGGTGATCCTGACAGAGCGCCATATAATGCTTCAATTACAAACTGTTTATTACAGGGCAAGGTAGCTGTTACTCCGTATCCGAGTATTAGAAATCTATACATGGCAAACAACAAGTGGGCATTTGGAATTACCGATAAGCCATTCGATCTTCAACCCGTTGTTGGTGGGGTTGGGGGTATCTTCAATTATACGTGTCTAAATAATGATCTATTTCCTGATGTAATAGGGGGGCGTATGGCTATGCCCGGAACTTACTTATCAGAGCCGTTTTTTGTTGATAATTTAAAAATAGTTAAAAATAGCAATAGAGACTTTTTTACAGATGTCCATCTTCAAAGAACCCCATGTTTATCACCTATTAAAATAGCAGGTAAAAACATGAGGCTGCAAAGGCAGTTTGAAGGTGATAGTGAATTAGCTGTATTATTTGTTAGAGATGTATTAATAAATAGTGTTAACACCCCACCTTTTCCGAAAAAAGAAATTGTTGGTGGTGGAATATATCCGTCTGATTTAGGTAGTGTAACAACTGTAGGCCCGTATACTTCACATATTTATAAAATAGATATAGATAATAATCATATTTATTCGCTTAACCCCGAAGTACCTCCTCCTTATAATAATGTTCCTGCTACTATAGGAGAAAACGAACCTGATGAGCATTATTTAGCTATAGCAACTGGTGATGCCGAAGAAGTATTTTGGATTACAAATAAAACAGCAACAGGATTTACAGTAAATAGTTCAAATCCAACATCTACAGCTATGGTAGATATATTGATTATACGATAATACAGGCGCAGAAAGGATTTTTAAATAAACAGAATATAATAGCAAGTTGATTTCATGGAGTATTTTAGGAGGATTCTCCATATAATTGTTATCGTAGCACCCTAAGCTAAGTCGAATTGCTACTGTCATGCTACGTCACGTTAGGAAAATACCCATATAAAGTGTAACTATTGACTGTTCGGGGATAATCACTAAATATAATTATTCAAGACGTTAATATTAATATGACCGGGGGCTAACCTTCCCGCCACATAAAGATTGATATATTAATAAGCCTAATAGCTTCTAGTTTATGATTTGTTGTTTGTTTTTTGAATTGGTGGCCGAAGGAGAAGTTTTGGAAACCCATAGTTTTTATAAACCTTCTTGTCTTTCTCCCAAAGTTTGTTCGTTCAAAGGCATGTCCGTAAAATTCATTTATGTCACCACCTTTTTTTATGGCATTCAACCAATCGTCAAATGTGACGATGTTAGCCACTATTAGCTTGTATGGGGTAAGATGCTTTCCTTTTGTGATTGGGTTGCTAGAAAACAGTTCTAATGCTTCCTGATCGGTTATTTTCTTTTGTTTCATATTTATTTTATAAATCGGTGAATTTCATTAATGCTCCGTTGAAAGAAAGTTCTGCAGTATCAAGCGCTCCACTCCTGTTCTTTGCAAAGATGATCTCAGTTAGCCCAATTAATGCTCGGCCATTATCATCTTCAGTAATGCCATAGTACTCTGGCCTAAATAGGAAAACAACTTGGTCTGCATCCTGCTCGATCGATCCCGACTCACGTAAATCAGATAACATAGGGCGCTTCCCGTTCACCCCTGGTCTTGATTCGGAATTTCTACTCAATTGCGAGAGTGCGATTACGGGAATATCAAGTTCCTTTGCTAATGCTTTTAAACCCCGGCTAATTGCTGAAATTTCTTGCTCCCGGGTGCCCTTAGCGTTTTTATCTCCAGACAGTAACTGTAGGTAGTCTACAACGATCAAACCGATATCTACTTTGTGCTTCAGCCTAATCGCTTTTGCCCTTAAAGATTGAATTGTAAGAGATCCACTATCGTCAATATATATTGAAGAGTTAATTAAATCGTGGGTTGTAATAATTCTCTTTTTATCGAAATCAGTCAATTGCCGATTGGTAATTTTATTTAAATAAATTTCCGTTTCAGCGGCCACCATTCTGTCAACTAACTGCTCCTTACTCATTTCAAGGGAAAATATCAGAGTGGGCTTATCGCATTCGAGGGCTGCGTTTCTAGCTAGGTTTAAAGCAAAAGCTGTTTTCCCCATTCCTGGGCGAGCCGCTAGAATTATTAAGTTCGTATTTTGCCACCCACCAGTAATTTTGTCAATGCAATTAAATCCAGAGCTTAACCCAGATAAGCCCAATTCAGTTGGCAAGTCATAAACCTTAACCCTTTGCGAAATTATATCCCCTATAATTGAGGCTGTCTTTCCCATGGCTGAATTACCGTTCAGCAACAACTGCGACCCTAAGTAGTCATAAAGGTCAAATATGTCGGTCGTGTCGTCATAGGCGTTGGTGATCCCTTCACTACAAATCTTAATCAATTCTCTTTGTAGAAATTTTTGCTGCAATACAAAGCAATGATATTCTATATTCGCTGCGGATGCTACACGATTCGTTAAGTTCGTAATGTAAAAAGGGCCACCTACCAATTCTAAAGTTCCCAACTGGCGCATTTCGGCCGTTACCGTCATGATATCAATAGGATGTGACCTATTGTACAATCGTTGGATAGCTTCAAATATTTTTTTGTTGGATTCTTGATAAAAAGCATCGGGCTTTAAAAGACTAGCAATATTAACCATGGCATCCTTTTCAAGCATCAATGCTCCGAGAATTGCTTCTTCAAAATCGATTGCTTGAGGGGGTATCTTTCCCATTGTATTTAAATTAGTTCTTTTTGCTGTGAGGGTTTTGGTTTCATTTTCCATGTTGTACTGCTCCTATTGGTTTAGCTCCGGCTGTGTAGCCGGAATGTTGAGTTGAATTGTTAGGCTTTCTTTGTTCATCCTCCCATCGAGCTTCCTTGAAGTATTTACTTGGGTTCGGATGATTATAGGTGTCAAATGGCTTATAGGCAATGAAATGCGGTAAGGTTTCCATTATTTTAGTCCGTTCCTTGTCAGTTAAGGATTTCCACTTTTTTTCGGATTCCTTTCTCCCAACTCTCACTGGATATAATTTCCAAAAAACTTCAAACTCAATATTTAGTGATTTCTTTTCATTTACTTTACTTTCCTTTATAGTATTACGGTCGAATTCAAAACGTAATTCGTTCGTATCTAAATTTGGTACGTTCGTATCATTCTCTTTTTTTTCGCCCCACCTACTATTGACTGAGGCCTTGGCTTTCTCAGATTTTTCTTTTCGAATTGATAATCTTTTGAGGACGCTATCAGACCAGAAACTAATACCATCAGTACCGAATAGGTCGAAATCTTTAATTAATGAATCGATTAATTTTGAATCAGTTCTTAAGGTAAAAGAATAGGAGTCAATTTCAGACAGAATCAAATATCCATCCTGTTCATAAAGCATTTCTACCAAATCCCAAAATACCCCTTTGCCTTGCTGGCCATGCCGCATTAAAACTTTTTGCATTTTAGGATCATTTCTGGCACTATAGTCGTGTGAGAAATAAAATGTGTTATTCTTCCCCATCTTAAATCCATCTATTAGCATGAGTAGACGAATGGACTAGCCAGCGTAAATGGGAGATATCTACGCCAAACTGTTGGGCCAATTCTGTTAATCGACTATCAGTCAAATAACTGAGGGAAACCTTTTTTAATGATTTAAGTATCTGATAATCACAATAAGGTTTCTTTTTTGTATCTTTACTCTCGCTGGCAAGCAAATTAAAAGATTTAAAAGAAGGAGTGGTCATTATTTGATTGCTCCTTTCATTTTTAAATCTCCAGCCAACCAGTTCTCTAGATATTCTCTTTCAAAGTAATTTCGACTACCTTTTTTAATAGCTTTTAAATTTCCTAATGAGATTTGAACTCTTAGAGCATTTGGAGTTTTACTGGTAATTGCTGCGGCGCCGTTAATGTCAACGTATTTTGGCAATTCTGATTTATTTACTTGCGGACTGGCAAGCATAGATTTTAGGCCTTCTATTTCGGCTAAAATTTTACCAATAAATATTGGCATTGTCTCAAAACTTACTGCATTTGGAGCGGCTGTTTTGGGATTAATAGTTTGTGTTTCCATGTGCTATAAATAATTATAACACGATGATAAATAGGGATTTTTGTGGGGATTTTCCCTATTGTTCCCCGATTAATCCCTTTGTTATTAAATATCTTTTAGTTTTCGGCCAATCGATTGAAAGCTTTTCTACTGCTTCGATCCATCGCTTTGACACAGATTGAATGAATTCCTTCTTATCTGTTAAATTAGACATTTGTTTAACTGCTCTATAAAATGTATCAGGAGCTTCAAAACCTTTTTTTTTTCCAACTTCCAAGATAGCCTTTTTGTCAAAGCTCCCCTCTACTATATTGATTGGTATCCTTTCATTATTAGCATACAAGTCAAAAATGTAAGCTAAAGCACGTTCATTCGCGTTATATTTCTTGATTGGTAATTTTGGTAGAACTGGAATCGAACGTTGCAATTCCACTACAAAAGCCTTCAAAACTTCAATTAAGGCTGGTAAGCTCTCTAATATTCTGTTTGAAATGTAGCCATCAATGAAGCGTGATAGTTGTTCATGAGAAATATCATTTTTATGTTGACATGTTAACTCTTTAAATATTTCCAAATAATCTGTATCAAAAAATAGCTTTGATCGGTTCAACTCTTTCACAACGCTTTCTGCTTCAGCTAATGCAATTAGATACTTTAAAAATTGTATTGTCGAAGCTTCCGGTGCAAACTGAAATAAGTCAGAGAATTTGTCAGTTAATTGATTTCTCAACACATCATAATCATCATTAAGGTGTCTCGATAAATACTTGAATACCGAAGGTTTTGGATCATTAGTCGAATACCATTCCCAAAATTTACTACTTAAGAAATATGGCGATATAATATTCCGTAAAAGTCGTTCACAATCTTGTTGTAATTCATTCTTAAGATTTCCTCTGTTAATCGCTGCTTTTAAATCCATTATTTGCAATTATGCTTTCTTTAATAAATTCGCCTCGAATGCCTCTTCTTTTTCTTTAGAGAATTGGCTCAAATATTTTTCAGTTGTACTAAGGTCCGAATGTCCTAATCTTTTGCTGATATAAATTGTTGGCGCGCCTGTTTCCATCAAAATAGTAGCATAACTGTGCCTAGCAAAGTAAGTACTGATAGAGCTAGGTAAACCAATCTTTTTAGCAATTTCTTTTAGCGACCTATTTATTAAACCAATCGCCACATCCTTAGCTTTATATTTTTGCTCATCGGTCATGTTATCATTATAGACTTTGAAAATATAATCAGAATTAATAACGTGTACTTTATGGCTATCTATTATTTGTTGGATCTCAGGAGTAATGTTGATCGATAAAGTTTTAAGCTTTCCTTTGCCTTTAGTTTTTTGGCGAATAAAAGTTATTTTACCATTGTTGATGTCCGAATTTCTAAGTTTAAAAATATCGGCCATATTCATACCGCTACACAAATAACTAAACATGAACATTGATTTTGCAAAGTCTTGTACCTTTGTCGTCGGCACATAATTAACCAAAAGCATTATTTCGTCAACCGTTAAAGGACGTTTATTATTTATGGACTGTGGAATTTGGAATAGTTTGGCACCGAAAGGATAAAGGGATTTTTTCAACTCTCCAGTAGCTAATAGGTTGTTTAAAATTTTTTGCACCCTAACTAAGTACATACTGATAGTGGTAACGCTATAGGCTTTCTTCATCACAACACCATTTTTATCTAGTATCTTCTTTTCTGCCCACTCTTGGAACGAAGATAGTTCGTTGGGCGTAACTTGGCTAACTTTAAAAATATCAGATTTGAATTTGAAATTTGCGTACTGTTTAAACATATCGGCCGCATAACCATAAATGTTAGCATTTGAGAATTTACCCGCAGCCTTTAGTGTCTCTGATTGCTGACTCAACAATGTGATTAAATCGGAACGATTGCCTTTCTGCTCAAAATGGTTCTTAAAATCTTCAAAAGTAAAAACTGATAAGTTGTCAATAACCTCTTTGGCTTTATCCTCTATTTCCTGTATTCCTTTTTTGGCCCTCAATAACTCTTCGTTATTATTCATGTTCTTGCCCGCAACAATTTTTTTAGTGTAGGTATCTTCATCAAAGGAGTACTTTGTATTTAGATAGATTGATTTTCTTTCGTGGGTAACACGAATGCGAACTTTAAATGTACCGTCTGATAATTTAAATCTCTTATCTAAGAACTTGCTTGCATTTGCCATACCTAAAGGTACAGACTTGCACACACATTTGCAAACTACTTGCACACATTCATCAATAACTATTAATACTCGCACATACGTACATGACGCAAAAACAGGGTATTTAATAGCGATAAAGAGATTTTGAATGTTTGTTGATTAACCAAATTTCCCTTCTGATGGAAAATTCATACGTATGTATTGTGTTTGTTTTGTGATGCAAATTTACGATTATTTTTTGAAATAACTCAATTCAACGTTACCCTCAAACTAAACCCGAAATTGCTAAACGAGGTATTAAATGATTGCGAAGTATAGGGCTTCGTCATATTCGAATCGTAAAACAGCCTTAAATTAAAACGTTGGTTCAGTACATAATCTACAGTTGGTCGGAGGGTGATATTTTTTTGTCCCGAAGAAACTTCTGCTTCTGCAATATCAGCCCTATAAATCACCGTTTTACCATCCCTTACCGAAACCTCTAAATTAAAGTCCATATTATTATCTAACCGCAATCCGCTAAACCAGCCAAATGGAAACCTGAATTTCGCCGTTCGATAACCTATTTTAAAAGCCAAATTGTTTTCAGAAAGCTGTGCGAGCTGACTATTCGCTAAACTTAAGGCCAGTAATCGAGTTCTGTTTAATTCGATGCTTGCATTCATGTTATTCTTTAATCGGGCATCTACTCCAATTAGTGGCGCAAAACGCTCAGAAATACTTACCTGCGCAAATTGATATTGTGGAAGAAAATTATTATTAACATCTTTACTACTTACATAACCATTGGTTTCTTTATACTTTAACAAGCTGTTAAACCCATTTACACTGTACAACGAGTAGTAGTTATGCTTTACACTAAATGACGAAAAACGATCGGCGATATATGGAAACTTCGTTAACCCCTCGTAGGTAATCTGCCAGTTGGGCAATGGGATTTTAGGCAAGCTCCTTAAGCTCGATGAACTTGCATCTTTACCAACATAAGCTGCAATGAACGAAGAGATAATCACATCTTGTGCATCTTTATTGTAGCCCTCGGCATAACCATTAATTATTCCATTAGAATTCGGGTTTAACGCACCCAAGCGATTAGAAATCGTTTGTCGATTACTCATAAACCGATTAAAAAGATTAGATACTGTGCTGCCGTTCTTATCGCTAAAGGCCGTGCGAAGGGTAATAAAAGAAACGCTATAATCGCCAGTAGTGGTTGGACTTAAATTCCTGAAATTACTAATACTGTTATCGTATTTAAAATTGGTCGAGTAATTTAAGTTTCTATTCTTTGCCGCGCTTAAGGTTATTCGAAGGTCGCTAATGGGCTCAATGGTACTCGTAATTTGTAACTCTTCTCGTAACGTATTAATGTACAACTGCGTTTGCAATTCATCATGCGTTAGCCAACCATTTGCTAATGCTCTTTCCCTAATATCGCTTTGATCGCCGAATACAAAGCCAAACCCAGGTGCCCCAGTAATGCCATCTATACCGAGGTACGTAGTTTTAGGGAGGTAACCTGGCAAAAATGTTCCCTTATTTTGCAAAAATGAAACCTTCATGTTTTTAACACTGGTTAAAAGACCAATTAGCACACCTCCAGCTCCACGTACCGAATCGGGAGAATTTAAGCTTCTTCTAACAAACCCAAGTTTGTTATAAAGACCAGTTAAATTTAGCACAGGATTAACTTGTATAATTCTAGAATTCTGAATGGTATTCCCCAAGTTAATATTCGGATCGCGAAGTGTAGAAAGCGGCTCCGTTTGCCAGTTAAATGTAGAGCCGTAAGTGGTTGATACAGCAACCCAATCTAATCCTGGAATTTTATCAATTGGCAGTTTATAGGTTATGTTCACATTGTGGCTGTAATCGGTATTGCGCCCTAATCGTTTTAAATTTTGCCATACAGTATCACGCTTTAAACCTTCAATGCGCCCTTCGGGCTCGTCAATGATCGAATAATTGGTAGCATCGAAATCCAGACTCAACGAGTTCGTTAAATTCCAACCTATTCCGTATACTCGCGACACTAAGAAATTCTTGTTGAATGTTGTGTTAATTGGCAAGAAATTATTTGGGTCGTTATCACGCAGCCTGTTTTCCGAATAATAACGATCGAGGTCTAATCTAAAGTTAATCGAACTTGGCAACAAGCTAAAGTTAAAATCCTTAAGTAGTTTAAGTACGTTCGATTTTATGAGCTTATTAAATGGTTGATAATTTTTTGGCGTTCCACTATAGGTATAGCCTAGCGATCCTCTATACGTTGATTGAAGGCTGTTTTCGTTTACAAAATCGCGGTGCGCATATTTGGTTTGTGCGTACGAAAAGTTAAAATTCTCGATATCCCAAAGATTAAACTTGGTATCGGTTGTGGCTCTTTCCTTACGTACATTCGTAAAATTGATGCTGCTACGGGTAGTATAATCTTGCGCAAAGTTTAAAATCGAATCGCGTTGTGCTTTTGTAGATTGATCTAAAGCTTGCTTTAATTCTACATCTGGAGTACGAGGATCGTACTGAGGCGTAAATACCTGCGTAGAATAACTTACGTACATCGGAATTTTAATCCCCGATTTTTGAGGCAAGAATTTACCTAATTCAAAACTCGACGATACGTCGAAAAATAGATTATCAGCTCGATTACGTTCGCTCACTTTTTTCTCCAAAGAGCCAAAGCCTATGGTCGATTTGCTTCCAGAAACATTAACATCGGCAAAATCAGCTAATTTTGCATTCATTCTCGCTGTTGCTGCCCATCCGCCTCTTTCATCAAACTCTGTTAAACGCAATTCGTTGAACCAAACCTCTGCTCTTTTTTCTTGGCCATCGTCGCCAGCCGGTGAGGCGGGATTACGTAAAGGATTTTTTAACCCTAACATATATACCCTTACTTTACTCATATCGGGTTGCCCCTTTACAGTTATTGTATTTTTACCATCGCTATAATTAAACGGAATATTAATAGGCCAAGGTTGTCCGCCACTCGTACGTGCATTATTTCTTGCAATTTTAGCTTTTTGGAACAACGCTAGTTCGATGTCCATTTTATTAGCGTCAGGCCAGATGGCATAGGGATCCGAAGTGCCACCAACAGTTACTTTTAAGGGCATATTGTACTCATAATAATTATCCTGATTATCGGTACCTATCCTTAAAAAGGCAGCCAATTCTCCATCATTCAAATCATCGCCACCAATGCTTTCTAGATGCACGTACATTTCGAGATGTTTATACGATCTAAAATCATTAATGGCTGTTTTGAAGGCTGCTCTACCGTATCCATCCCTCAAATTTCTAACGATTACCGATAACGACTGCTCGTTTTGTCGTGTATCTCCACGATAATTGCTAAAATCGCGCTCTCTAACTATACCTGGAGGCACCACGTATGGAATAGGTGCTCTTTTTCCGTTTTCTTCGATGTTCACAGTAGCCACCTCGATGGTAGAATTGTCGGCATTTGCAGGCAACAATAGAGGGTCTACAATAATCTGGTTGCTTTCATTTTTGGCGTTATATCTACGCCATTCGCCTTTTACCAATTGTATTTTAGCAAATCGCAAAATTGCGGTATCGGCAAAATTGGTCATGAACATCCTAAAAAAACGGATAGATTTAAAATCCTGAATGCTGCCAATTTTTTGTTGGTATTGTGCTAAAGGGATACGGATTTGGTACCAAGTTGCGCTTTGTGTTTGCCCATTGGCCAACTTTACTTGAGATACTACTTTATCCGTTATAAAATTTTGGCCAACCCTGAGGTCTCCAGGTCGCATCGATATTTTGTATTGAAAATACTCGTCAGATTGGGTCATATTATTATCCCTATTCACGTCTTCTCCATCTGGCTGAGAAGTGGATGCCGAATTTTCCAAGCCGAGTTCATCGAGCGATTGTTGCGAAGTTTTAGCGTTACCTTCTGGACCATTATAATTTTGATACCTCTTTAAAATGCCGGCGTTTTGCTGATCCAAGTCTCCACCTCTAAAATAGGAGTAGTCATCAGACGAAGGGTCGCTCTCAAACGCTTGGGCTGCTTCTGGGTTAAGTTGGGCTTTAATCTGATTAATCAATGCCGCAAACTTTATTTTCTCATTAGCATTCGATAATCCATCTAAGCCCACATCTTGTGCTTTACGAACCACGGGGTCATTATCAAATGCCTGAATAACGGGCTGTAACTTTGCCACTCTTCCCCAATTGGTTTCATCGTATTTTGTAGGATCGTCGTTCGCTGGCAAAGCATTCTCGAGCGATTTCCTGCCATCTTTTAAAATATCTTCAGATAGGTTTCCAAGATTAAAATATAAATCACCACCTGTTGAAGTCGTTTTATACATAAATGGATCCATTACCCAAAGCTCAAGATACTCTATATTTTGCGATTCGAAATCATTAACGTCAATTTTACGCATCAAACCACCCCAACGTGTTCTGGGATTTTGTAAGGTCCCATTCGGATTAAATCCATTTGGTGTGTAGTTATATGGGCCACGAATATTCGGATAAAAGGCAACATCTAACGTAGGCAATAACACCGACTGTCCCACACTCGTTTCTTTATAAGGAAATACCTCTTGCTCAACAATTTCCCTTACATAATGATTAGATTGTTCGTTCTTATTGTTTCTAATGCTAGCTGGGAGGTTGGATGTCCCGGTTCGATTATAAAACGAAGGATCGATATTATAAAAAGCAATTTTCGCGCGACCATAGCCATAAGTTAAATTATCGACCAACTGAGACTCTGAAAATAGTTGTGGTGTGCTCGACAATTGCCAAGGCATTACACTTTTTAAGTCGATGAGCTGACGTGAAGCCTCAAAATCATCAAGGTAACTCGAGCCACCTTTCTCGCCTGTAGCATTAATGGCATTCGGATGCCCTGGCATCAGCTTTGCATATTCTCCGGAAAAGGTAAGGGTTGATGGGGCTTTGGTAGAAATGAATGGGATTTTATCGACGAGTTTAGTTAAGTATCTAGATGGAGAACTATAATTTAAATCGAAGCCCAATATGGTGTTGGAGATGGGCTCTTCCATGTAATTTACTTTCTGCGTTAATGGTTTTTCGGAGAGGTTCATAAATGTACCTCCCAAATTAAACTTACTATTTAATCGATAATCCAATCGCGCTCCAAACAGCGAGCGCTGTTGTAAACCAAACATTTCAGTATTTTCTGTAGTAATTCGAATGGGTTGTCCTGAAGTTAACAATGCTTGATTAATTATGTTAACCGTACCTCCTTGATAATCAACGGTAAAATCGACACCTTCTTGCAAAGGAATAGTTCCAGCAAAAACCTTCACTGAGCCTTCGGTTACATTAATGGCATTTAGAGGGAAAGAAGATGAAATATCTGATTGATAATTTCCCTTAATGCGATACAAATCTTTATTGCTAAACAGTTGCTGAGCTACCAATTTCACTGAATCGTACAATTGAGGATAACCATATTTATCGGCCAATACCTGTTCAGATGGTAAATTAAATCGCTCTTGCAGGTCTTTACCAAAAGGTTCTACCACTGGAAAAATCAATTTTCCATTCAAGGCATCAATGGTGACATAGCCGTTATTGGTGTTGTTTACCAAATTACTTAAACCAGCACCACTTGTATTCTGAAAAGAAGATGGATTGGCATTAGGAGTATTATTTGCCACAAAAGGCTTATTCTCTGCTTCAAAATCGAAAACCCCATCGGGTTTGCGTTCTTTTTGTTGATTAAGTTGATCGAGATTAGTTAGTGCTATATATTGCTTTCCGATGGTATTTACACCCTCCCTAATTAATGGCATTTCGACCCCGGTTTTATCATCGATTCTAAAAATGTCTAACTTAAAGTTTTGTGGACTAATTTGAAATCCATTAATGGAATAGATATTTTTCATCATCAAATCCCAAGTTGGCAAATTGGTTTTGATGGTTTCATTTTTTAGCAATTTTGCAAATAATACTTTTGGAGTGGCCTGATCAAAAGGCACATCGGTAGTAAGTTCACCCACTTGGTACTCTACTCCATTGTAGGTATAACGGTAAGACACTGCCAAAACCTCATCGGCATTTAAAGGATTATTTAAAGAAATATAGCCCAATTGAGGTTGATAATTATACTCTCGTTCACTCAATTTTCGGGCGTAGGTAAGCTTAGCAAAATTATCAGTACCGCCATTGGCCTGAAAATAGTTGATAACGTCGTTCGAATTGGTTAATCTCGCATTTGCTGGAAGATTTGCTAATAAGTTATTAGAGGCCTGAGGGAAAGTTGGATTGGTAAAAGCCGATGGCAACACCGAACCTCCCCCCGTTATTTGTGCGGTATTATAAGGTGCATTCTCGCCCAAATCTAAAAAGCCAAGTACATCTCGCGAATCGTCCTTACTTCCAGTTTTATTGGTAATCCAAACCTCTATCTTCGTAATCAAAATACCAGAGAGTACGGTAGGGGGATTGCTTAATGCCCTGTTGTAATTATCCCTAAAATATTTCGCTAAAAAATAATGCTTATTTACCTCATATTCTGAACCACTAATCGAAAATTCGTTTTGCTGTGCTCCGTTATTAATTTGTAGTTCTTTGGATTGAGATTTCTGCTGACTAAAAACTGTGGCAACATCGAGTTTACCAAATTGCAGCTGCGTTTTAACCCCAAATAGCGATTGTGTGCCATTAATTAGGGTTCCATTTAGCGGTAAACTTACATTTCCAGCCTCTATTTTCTTTATAATATCATCGACTCCTCCCGTATAATCGAGCTTAACTTGGTTCTCGAAATCAAACTGTGCTTCGGTATTGTAGTTCATCTTGATTTTCATCTTGGTACCAATGTTGCCCAAAACATCCATCTGTATACGCTGATTAAAATCGAAATTGCTCTGCACGCGTTGGCGCTCATTAAAAAGTGGATTTTCGTTTTTATTTATCCTCCCTAAAAAGGTAAGTTCGGCTTCGCCACGTGGTTGAATATCGATAGTAGTGCCACCAAACATTTTTTCGAATACACGACTGTTTATTTTTACTGGCGGAATAACTCCCGTTTTTCTAACCTCCGCAATTTCGGCATTAGAAAGGATACGCCAGTTTTCGCGCTTAATTTCGCTATTTACTAAACGCAAGTATTGCTCTACGGTTAAAATCTGCGGAATGGAATACAATTGCCCACCAATTTTTTCAGTGATGATATAGCGCTGATTTTTTGCATCGTATTCAACTTCCCTCTTTATATTTTGGGGCAAGGGCAAAAATGGATTGGCAAAATTTCGAAAGCCAAGTTGTTTCTTTTCCCGTAAGTTAAACGAATTTTTGAGCGTATCACTAGCCTGTTTTACTGGTGTTACTTGCGAAAAAGCAGATTTACCAATAAAAATTAAGAGTAAAAAAACAAAGAGAGTAATTTTATTTCTCAAAAGGCAATCGTTTATAAATTTTTTAGGGCAACTTTAATCATTTGCTCAACGGTTAATGTTTCAATTGCATTTTTAATGGCATTATCAACTGCCTTTTCCGCCACTTGTTTCCCAAAGCCAAGCATAATTAAAGCAGATAACGCTTCGTCTCTCGTGGTATTGTGTAAGGGCATTGATATTAGTGAATCAGGGCCTTCTTTTTTCAATTTATCTTGCAGTTCGAGCACAATACGCTGCGCCGATTTTGCACCAATTCCCTTTATTTGTTGGATTAAACCAACATCGGCCTTAATGATGGCAGTTTGTATTTCAACGGGTGTAATTGATGACAACATCATTCTACAGGTAGTTGGCCCGATGCCAGAAACCGATATTAAATGCAAAAAAAGCCGACGTTCGCCCTCATCTGCAAAACCGTATAAGGTATGCGCATCCTCTTTAACATGCAGCCAGGTATAAATTTTACATCTTTCAGTATTTGCGAGTGCAGAATAGGTACTCAGTGATATATTAATATGATAACCTACACCACCAGCTTCGACCACTACGTAAGTAGGGCACTTAAATGTTAGTTTCCCATCAATATATGCAAACATATCTATTATTTTTTAGCTATTCTTTTTAAAATGCTTACTCTTTTAGTAGGAGAAGCCGCTTCTTCCTTTGCTTGAACATCTAATACGGCAATCGTAACCATGTTTACGATTTCTCGTACCGAACTTCCTAATTGAACAATATGGACAGGTTTATTCAATCCCAATAAGATTGGCCCAACTGCTTCAGCACCGCCTAGTTCTTGCAAAAGCTTATACGCAATGTTACCTGATTCTAAATTTGGGAACACAAGCGTGTTTGCGGGGGCATCGACCAATCTACTAAACGGAAAATTTTCTTTTAGTAGACCATTATTGATCGCAAAATTACCTTGCATATCGCCATCAACAACAATATTTGGATGCTGTTTGTGTAAAATACTAACCGCTTCCCTCACTTTTTCAGGAACGATTCCTTCATTAGAGCCAAAGTTAGAGTACGATAATAAGGCTATTCGAGGCTGAATATTAAATTTCCGCACCGATTTTTCTAACAATAAAGTTAAATCTACCAGTTCTTGAGCGGTTGGATCTACATTAACAGTGGTATCGCCAAAAAATACCGGGCCCTTTTGGGTCATCATCATGTACATACCCGCCACACGATTTACACCTTCTTCGGTACCAATTACCTGTAAGGCTGGCTTAATAGTAGACACGTAGTTTTTTGTTAATCCAGAAATCATGGCATCAGCTTCACCAAACTCAACCATCGATGCACCAAAATAATTTCGATCTCTCAATAATTTAGTCGCTTCAAACAAGGTATTTCCTCTTCTTTGTCTTTTCTTAAATAACGATTCGGAATACCTTTTCATGCGTTCGGGCTCCAAAGCAGGCTCAATAATTTGAACGCCTTCTAGTTCCAATGCATTTTCTTGAATAAGCTGCTGGATCATTTCTTTATTTCCTAATAAAATTGGGATGGCGATGTTATCATCCTTAACGATCTGTGCAGCTTTTAAGATTTTGTAATTATCTGCCTCAGCAAATACTACACGTTTTGGTGAAGATTTCGCTCTGTTGGTGATGGCACGCATAATGGAATCGTCCATACCTAAACGACGCTTTAATTCTTCTGCATATGCATCCCAATCGGTAATGGCTTTACGTGCTACACCCGAATCGATTGCGGCCTGCGCCACGGCCATCGATACATTCGTCATTAAGCGAAAATCCATTGGTTTCGGAATGATATACTCTTTTCCAAATTTAATGTTTCGCTCGTTGTAAGCCATATTTACGGCCTCAGGAACCGTTTTTCTAGCCAAGTCGGCAATGGCACGAACAGCAGCGATTTTCATTGCCTCGTTAATACTCGTTGCTCGAACATCTAATGCACCTCTAAAAATATAAGGGAAGCCCAGAACGTTGTTCACTTGATTAGGGTAATCTGACCGACCAGTTGCCATAATCAAATCCTTACGAGAGCTAATGGCTAAATCGTATGCAATTTCTGGATTTGGGTTAGCCATTGCAAAAACGATTGGGTTTTTGGCCATCGATTTTAGCATATCCTCCGTTACACAATCTGCCGATGAAAGTCCGATAAACACATCCGAATCCTTCATGGCCTCTACCAGGGTATTTAAATTTCTTGTGGTTGCAAATTCTTTCTTTATTGCATCTAAATTTTCGCGATCACTACGAATTACACCGCTTCTATCGCACATTACAATGTTCTCTTTTTTTGCTCCTAACGAAACATATAAACGAGAACAAGAAATTGCCGCTGCGCCTGCGCCATTTACCACAATTTTAACTTTATCGATTTTCTTCTTTTGTAAATCGCATGCGTTTAAAAGTGCGGCAGCAGAGATAATGGCAGTACCATGCTGATCATCGTGCATTACAGGAATATTCATTTCCTCTTTTAAACGACGCTCAATTTCGAAGCACTCTGGTGCTTTAATATCTTCTAAGTTAACACCTCCAAAAGTTGGTTCTAAGGCTTTAACAATTTTTACAAAGTCGTCAACATTTTTAGTGTCGAGTTCAAGGTCGAACACATCAATATCTGCAAATATCTTAAATAATAAGCCTTTGCCTTCCATTACCGGCTTTCCAGCTTCTGGGCCAATATCACCCAACCCTAAAACCGCTGTACCATTGCTAATTACGGCAACTAGATTGCCCTTAGCGGTATATTTATAGACATCATCTTTATTTTCTGCAATTTTTAAGCAGGGTTCTGCTACGCCTGGTGAATACGCTAGCGTTAAATCTCGCTGCGAAGAATAGGGTTTGGTAGGTACAACCTGAATTTTACCAGGTCGTCCCTGCGAATGGTAATCTAACGCGTCTTGTTTCCTATTTATTTTACTCATAAAATGCTTATTGGTAACGGGCAAAGTTACAACTATTGTTTATTAGTTCAATTGTTATTAGTGTTATAATAACTAAAACCACATAGAAACATAGGGTACAGAGTTAACATACATGAAACGATGTGTTGTAGGTGCCTATGTGGCAGAAAAATGCCTAAAGCGAAACAATTTTAAGCAACATACCAGGCTGGATATTTACTTTTTTAAGGCCATTTGCTTTTTTGATGTTAGCTACCGTGGCGCCATCGAATTTTTCGGCAATGCCTGATAAGGTATCACCAGGTTTAACTTTATAGGTGATGTAAATAGATTTTGATTTCGTCTCGCTAACTTTTGGTGCTGAACCGGATTTGTAGATTTTAAGTTTTTGTCCCGGAATAATGATATTATCTTTTAATGAATTCCACACTTTTAAATCTTGTACTTCGATACCGTATTTTTCGGCAATAGCGCCTAAATTTTGTCCAGACATAACCTTGTGATAGCTGACCTTCGGTGCTATTTTAGCCGGTAGTTTTTTCGTCAACTCTCTCACGTCGTCTGTAGAGGCAAGAATTACCTCTTGCGCAACTTCTACATCAGTATTTAATACATCATATAATTTTGCGTATTTATTTTGATCTACGTTTGGCAAAATAATACGCTTTGGTGAAAGGACTGTACCATTTACGATTTTCTTTTTATAGGATGGGTTCAGGCTTAGCAATACCGCTTCGTCTAAATTTAGCACCGTCGAAATATCGGCTAAGGCCACAAAATGATTAACCTGAATGGTATCTGTTTTCTGATGAAGAATTGAAGTTTGAAACTTTATATCATGCTTTTCGGCATAATTCATTACATACAACGCCGCAATAAATGCAGGAACATAATCTCTCGTTTCTTTAGGTAAAAATTGTCTAATTTCCCAGAAATCTCTCGATTCTGCTTTGTCGATGGCTCGTGTTACATTTCCCTTTCCGCAGTTGTAGGCGGCAATAGCGAGTAACCAATCGCCCAATTCATCATAAGCATCTCTAAAATAAGCTGCGGCCGCATAACTGGCCTGTATAGGGTCTTTGCGCTCGTCAACAAAATTATCCATATTTAAGCCGTAGGCTTTCGCAGTGCCGAACATGAACTGCCATAAGCCCGTAGCTCCTACTCGCGAAATGGCATGTGGGTTCATCGAAGATTCGATAATGGGAAGGTATTTTATTTCGGTAGGGATATTGTAAGCAATTAATGCCTTTTCGAAAATCGGAAAGTAATAGTTAGATAATCCCAACATCTTACCCATCCTATCTTTCTGTTTGCTATAAATTGCAATGAAATCCTGAACATATTCATTGTAGCTAAGTGGGATCGTTTTTTGAATGGAATCCAATCTATTTTTATAGGTAAAATTGTAGTTATAAAAGCCAGTGGGGTTAATTATCGGAACTGCGATAGTATCCTTATTCGTAAGTAAAGAATCTACACCTTTGTTTATAATTTGCGCTTGTAGTGAAGCAACAAAAAATACTGAAAAACAACATAGTGAAAGCATTAATTTCTTCATAGGCAAAACACGTTGACAAACTTTAAAAGCTTGTCAAGGTAATTTAAGACTCGTTTAAAAAACTATACGATAAAGCTAATAATTCTTGCTCGCTAAAGTGTTTGGTCATTATCTGCATACTTAACGGTAAGCCTGCAGCATTATTGCCCAATGGTAAGGCTACTGCCGGAATCCCAGCCAATGATGCCAAAACCGTATAAATATCGGCCATATACATCACCAATGGATCTTGCATATTTTCGTCTATCTTAAAGGCTGGAGTAGGTGTTACTGGACTAATTAACATATCGTAATTTTGAAGTAAGTCTTCAATTTTCTCTCTAATTAATCGGCGAACTTTTTGTGCCTTTTGGTAATAGGCATCGTAATAGCCTGCACTTAATACAAAAGTACCTAGTAGAATTCTGCGTTTAACTTCTTCGCCAAAACCTTCGGCTCTCGAAAGTTTATACAAATTGGTTAAATTTTTTGCGTCTTTGTTTCGATAACCGAAATGTACGCCATCGTAGCGCGAGAGATTAGACGAGGCTTCGGCCGTAGTTAATACGTAATACGCAGGAACGAGATAATCCAATAAATCGAACGATACATATTCGATGGTATGACCTTGGTTCTTTAATCTGTCTATCGCTGCTAAAATTGCCTGTTTAATTTCTGGATCTAGTGCCTTGTTGTTGAGGGCTTCTTCTAACACCGCTATCTTCATTTTTCCGCCTTGCGTGAGGAATTTGCTGTAGTTAGGCACGGGTAATGTTGAAACAGTGCTATCATCATCATCAACCCCAGCTAGAACTTCCATTAAAATTGCCGCATCGCTTACAGATGAAGTTAAGGTGCCAACTTGATCGAATGATGATGCATAGGCGATAATACCGTATCTCGAAATTCGTCCGTAGGTGGGCTTAAAGCCAATGCAACCACAAAAAGCGGCTGGCTGACGTACAGAACCACCTGTATCGGTACCCAAAGCTGCTAAGCACATATCAGCCTGTACGGCCACTGCTGATCCTCCAGACGAGCCTCCAGAAACACGTTCTTCGTTAGCAGCATTTTTAACTGGACCATAGTAAGAGGTTTCGTTTGATCCGCCCATGGCAAATTCGTCGCAATTTAGTCGCCCAATAATTACAGCATCTTCTGCTAATAATCGTTTAACAACGGTTGATGAATAAGGGGCTATAAATCCATCTAGCATTTTTGAAGAAGCAGAAACGTGATGATCTTGATAGCAAATATTATCTTTAATACCAATTACCATGCCTGCTAGTTTCCCTGCAGTACCCTCCTCTATCTTTTCTTGAATGCTATTTGCCTGTAAAGTGGCAGAATCAAAAAACACCTCATTAAAAGCATTGAGGTGTTTTTTGTTTTCTATCTGCTCAAAGTAGTACGCAAGTACGTCTTGTAATTTGAGCTGTCTTTGCGTAAGTTTTCCTTGTATCTCTTTTAAAGAGGTATATTTCTTCAAAACTTAATGTTAAAAAGGTTAAAAGCTTATTTAAAGCGGTTTTCTATCGTTTGTAGTTGTTGTGGTATCACCATCAACTCCATCTTTACCTTCCTTAAATTCTTTTACTCCCTTGCCTAATCCACGCATTAATTCTGGAATTTTTTTACCTCCAAATAATAATAATAATGCTAAAACGATTAAAATTATTTCTGGAGTACCTAGTCCGGCTAAAATTATTGGTTGTGTCATAATATTTTTAATTAAAATCTTTATTCAATATGTGATTCTTTTCCTTTTGCAGGAATTTGTTCGTCTAAATGCGGCTGTGATCCTTCTGGGTGATTATAATCAACATCAGCGGTAGATTGTAACTGTTGGTCTTCCGTTGGATGATGATAATCGCTATGGTTCAATTCTTCTTTCTGTTCTTCTATCTCAGTAGTTACGGAATTTATGTTACGATGGATTTCTCTCTTCACCCCTTCTGATGCATCTTTAAATTCGCGGATTCCTTTTCCGAGGCCTCTTGCCAATTCAGGCAATTTTTTACCTCCAAATAACAAAAGTACGGCGATACCGATGAGCATAATCTCACCTCCGCCCATATTTAAAAACTCTAATAGTGCTCCCTGATACATTTTAATAGATTTTATACAAACTTAGTTATTTACTTTTACATGCAATATATTTAGTTTAGCATATGAAAGTAATTATTCATACGCAATTATATCCGCTAAGGTTTTCACGAATGCCAAAGCCGTTTATCGTTTTTCCCCCATTTATTGAAAATATATTTATACAGAAAGAAATATAGACAATTTACCTGCCTAATGGTTTATTTTGCAAGCCAACTTTCTGGATTTTGGAAAGAAGCACCTCCCTTATTGATCTGAAAACCAACTTCAGCAACACCATCATTTAGCCCTGCTATACCAATTGTTTGTTTGGTGGTAACCTTTTGGCCTTCTGATACACTAACGCTCTTTAAATTCTGATAAATCGTAAAATATTCACCATGTCGAATTAGTATATTATATTTTCCCATGATGGGTAATATATTCGTAACCGTACCATTAAATACTGATCTTACCCCCGCCCCTTCGCTTGTTTGATAGGTAACCCCATCATTAGTTGCAGAAGCTTGATCCACCATATATTTTCCGAAATGGACGGTAATGTATCCATTAGCTACTGGCGCAGGTAAACTCCCTCTATTACTTTCAAAGGCTTCAGAAAGCCTAGCCGCCTCAGGTGTAGCCCTTAGTAACTCTGAATTGGTTTTAGTCTTCGCAACTGGAGCAACGGGAATGGGTCTGTTTTCAGCTTTTGCTTTAGCAACTGCAAGTCGTTGTTCTTCCTTTAATCTATCTTCTTCCTTCTTACGCTCTGCAGCAAGTATCCGTGCAAATTCAGCTTTAATTTTCCTATTAATTGCATCCTGCTCTCTTCTCTTCTTCTGAATATCTTGAGAAATTTGTCGCTCTTGATTACTTAGTTTTTTTAACACTACCGTTTGTTCACTTTTCTTTTTATCGAGCTTAACTTTCTCAGTTAATTGCTCTTTTAGCAGGTTATTTTTACTTTTTAAGTTTTTATCTAATACAACAATTTTATCGCTAAGTTCTTTCTCTGTACCCTGAATATATGCGGCTTGCTTTTTACGATATTGCCCAAATTGTTGTAAATATTTAATGCGTTTGTACGCCTGATTAAAATCGCTGGAGGCAAAAATAAACATCATTTTATCGTAAGCGTTTCGATTGCGTTGCGCAAAACGAATCATGCCAGCATATTCCTTTTTTAAATCGGCCAATCGCCCTTGTAAATTATGCACCTTCCCTGTATTTTCATGAATCTGATTATCCAAATTTTTCATTTCTGAATTGATAATCGAAATTTTTTGTTGGTACATTCGAACCTGACCCTTAATTGTATTAATTTGAGTAAGTGTTAATTTCTTACCGTTAACGGTTTTATTCAAATTCTTTTGTGCAAGTTCAAGTTGCCGATCTAATGCTTCCTTGTTCTTTTTCAATTGCTCCATAGACTGTGAAAAAGCTGTACTGCTTAGGGCGATAAATAGCAGGGAAAGAAATAGTTTGTTTAACCTCATTGCAACAAAAATATAAAAATTACTTGATTAGCTCATAACTTTTGGGAACAGTAAAGGGAAATTCGAGAGGAACATTAAGATCTATTTTGGTAAATTCTACTTCAACATCAATCTTTTTTAAACCCGACATTGAGTTTATTTTTAGGTTCGAAGGGAATAATGTCGAATTTAAAGGGGTATAACTTCCATATACAACTTTAAAGGCTTGAGCCGCTTTCGCATCATTTAAACTGGTTTCGCTCACTTTCAACAGGGTGTTAAACAAACTGCGGTAAGCTAAATCATTAGTTAAGCCACTTAATACCCAAACCCCATTTTCTTGCTCCAACGCTGAACTCACGTTCATTAAATCAGGAATGGTATTCCCTGCAAATACAGCTTGCAATAACTTAAAATTAATTTGTTTATTCGTAAAGCCATAAATGTAACTAAATGGCTTCCTAGCATAAGTTTTGTTCAGATTATCTCGCAAAAACAAGCTATCAGGCGTAATTACCGCACGTGCTACTTCTATTCCAACAACAGCAGTAACACTAACCCATATTTTCTTGTCCTTTTGTATTCTGATGAGCATAGTTACGTTATTCTCATTACCATTTACGTTTAAATTTGCTTTCCCTTTTAATGATAACGTATTAAACGAAAGATCCTTGCCTTTTAACATGGCTAAATTCTCTGATTTCTTATTGGGTGCTACCACATCTGGAACGGATCCAGCTACAGGTGGTGCCACAATTAACTTCTTAGGTTTACATGCAACTGCCAACAATACCAAAGCAAATAGCAAAAATCTATTTAATATATTTCTTCTCATTTAATTTCTTAATTAATTTTTCGGAATCATTCCCTTCATTTTTGGCCTTCTGCCATTGCAAAAGTGCCAACTCTTTCTCTCCTTTAAGGAAAAGAATGTCTCCATAATGTTCCAAGTAAACAGGATTTTTAGCTTCATTGTTTTGAAGTGCTCGTTCTATCCATGTTTTGGCCAGTGCGTATTTTTCTAGTTTAAAAAGTACAAATGCGTAGGTATCGGCAACTGATGCATTTTTTGGAAGCGCCATTGCTGCTTTCGCGGCCAGCGACTCTGCCTTAGGTAAATCGTGGTTCCTTAACGCTAAATAATAGGCATAATTGCTTAGGGTTAAATAGTTATCGGGGGCTAATGAAATCGATTTATCAAATGCCGCATCGGCTTCCTTTAATTTTTGCTGATCAATTAACACTTCGGCCTGCAAGGCGAAAATCATTGCCTTTAATTTTGTATCCTCTCCATCTAATACCAATGCCGACTTAATTTCAAGCCCTGCTTCTGCATTTTGACCATTTCTGTGCAACGCAAATGCACGGTAATAATACAAAATGGCTTGATTGGGATAAATTGTTAACGCATCTTCACCTGTTTTAATGGCTTCCGCATATTGTCCCATTACAGTTTGTATTGCAAGTAGCTTTTCCCAAGCTGGATACACCTGTTCCGAAATTTTTAATACGGCTTGATATTGTTCCTTTGCAGCTATCAAATTACCCTGCTGATACAATACATCCCCATATAAAATCATCAATTTCGAATCGTTAGGATGTATCTTTACGGCAATTTGAACAAGTTCTGTAGCATCTTTAACAACCAATGCATTGCTAAAACGCGGCAACATCAGGCTTACAATTTTTATCTTATGTTCAACTGGCATCGCTGGATGGGCAAAAGCAGTCTTGAGTGGCACAATGGCCAGTTCATTTTTATGTTGAGATTGATAAATATCGGCGATGGCCAGATCAATCTCAAAATTCTCGGGTTCTATTCGCTTTGCCTTTTGAAGCAAGGCGAGCGCTTCGTCCTTCTTGCCTTTTTCTAAAAGCACTCCACTTAAATACAAATGATTTTTTACATCAGTAGGTTCTTCAGCAATCAGCTTTTCAATTGCGCTGTCTGAAGGTGCTTCTGTATTTTGCATTTTAATGCGCTGAATTGCTGTAGTTAGTGCGGTAGAACTTCCAAATTTCTGTTCAATTTCTGCATAAGCTTTAAGTGCTTCCTCGGGCTTGCCAGACAAAAAAAGTGCATTGGCACGATCGAAGTAAAGATCATCATTCTCTGGCAGCATTTCAATTAATTTATTGAAAACAGGCACCAAAGCATCCATATTCCCATTGCGCTTATAAATCTCTGATTGCAGTTTGTAATACCAGCTATTTTGAGGATTAATGGCAATTGCTTTTTTGATGGCAATTTCTGATTCTAGGAGCTTATTCTGGCGGAAGTTTACCGTTGCCAATTCGAAAAAGGCAGCGTCGTTTTTACTGTCCAATTCAATAATCTTATTGAAATTTGCACTCGCATTTACATAATTTTCGAGCATCTTTTCTTTAAGGCCAGCAAAAAAAAGCTCCTTTACGATGTTACTGTCCCTTGCCTTAGATTGTAGGGGGTTTTGTGCATATACGAAGGTTTGGCATAGTAGTAGGATTAACCATGCAACCATTTTCCATCTTACATTTTCCATCTTACATTCTCTAGCTTCGCTTCAAAATCTTCATCAAATCTTCTTTCTCAAGGTAAAAAATACAGGCTAAAAAAACAATTAACAATGCATTCCCAATATAGATATTTCGATCAAAAAGAAAGAATGAAGTAAATGCAATTCCTGTTGAAACAACCAAATAAACAAAAATTCTCTTTAGATTATAAGGAATAGGGTAATATTTTTGTCCTAATACATAAGATAACACCATCATTACAAAATAAGCAATCATACTTACCCATGCCGAGCCCATGTAACTGTATCTCGGAATAAGCAAAATATTTAATATTATGGTAATTATTGCTCCCACTAGCGAAATATATAATCCGAATCGCGTTTGATCTGATAAACGATACCAAACCGAAAGATTCATGTAAATACCTAGGCAAACATAGCCCAATAGTAAAAATGGAACGGCAGGTAAACCCACCCAATACTCCTCTCTTCTAATAAAGTATTTTAAGATCTCAATATTGGCAATTAAGCCCACAAAAATTAAAACAAGTGCAATTACAAAATAATGTAGAATGGTAGCATATGTTTTTTTGGCATTTTCGTTTTTAGCATGACTAAAAAAGAAAGGTTCTGCACCTAGCCTGAAAGCCGTAATAAAGATGCTCAAGAAAATGGCGATTTTACAAACTGCACCATATATTCCCACTTCACCATCAGCATTATCTGCAGGCAATAAATGCTTCAATGCAATTTTATCCAGGTTCTCGTTTACAATAAAAGAGAGATTGGCGATTAATATTGGCCAACTATACGAAAACATAGTTCTAAAAAGAGAGCCTTCGAACTTAAGTTGAAGTTTTAAAAATTCAGGCAATAGAAATACAAATGTAACTATGCTGGCAATTAAGTTCGACAAAAATACATACCCAATCCATTGATGGCGGTACCAAGAAGAAAACCAGTCTGCTCCTATCCAATGGTGTTTAATAATGGATGGCAATGCAAAAATAAAAATGAGGTTAAACCCTACAAAAACACCAATATTTAAGAATTTAGCAAGGCTATATTTCATAGCCTTATCGTCAGCCCGTAACTTTGCAAATGGAATTACACAAATGGCATCTACAAACAAAACCCATAAGAAAAGAGCAACATATTGCTTATAATCGGCTATTTCTGCAACATTAGATGATAAGTAAGAAGCAATGGAGCTCGAAAAAATTAATCCAGTAATTAGAAATAATGTCGAGATAAAGGCAATACATAAAAAGGAATTGTTGTAAACTGCTTGCTTTTTATCTTCATGCTTATTGAGGTAGCGGAAATAGGTGCTCTCCATCCCAAATTGTAAAACAGCATTAATAATAGAGGCATTGGCGTACATATTGGTAAATATGCCATATACACCTTTTGCGTAAACCTCAGTATAAATTGGGGTTAAAATAAAATTAAACAATCTCGAAAAAACGGTACTGATGCCGTAAATTGCGGTTTGTCCTAGAAATTTTTTAAGTACGCTCATAGTATAAAGACAAAAGTATCAAGTATAAAGATCAATTAGCCTAGACAATTAAACCTTGCTTCTCGATGCTCAGTACTTGCTACTTTTTTACAACCTCAAAGTTGCGATAATTTTTTACATCTCCATCTTCTACAACAACATTTTCTACCACAGACTTTTCTGGCCCTTCATGGCACCACTCTAAAAACATAGCTAATGTAATTTCATCTCCCTCTGCCTCAATATACACCGAACCATCCTTTTCGTTCCTTACAAGGCCTTTAATGCCCATTTGATCGGCTACCGCTTTTGTACTTGCTCTAAAAAATACGCCTTGTACTTTGCCTTTTACTTTTATATTGATCTGTTTCATTTTGTTGCTCTACTGTTTAAATGTTGAACCTCCAAACGCCACTTTTCCGAAACACAATGCAAATATTGAATATCCTGCTAAAGGTATAATCATCATTTTCATATCTGCATGTGCGAGAAAAAATTTCAAAAGCGCCAAACTACTTACCATAAAATGCATAAAATTGCCAATAGCTATGAATTACTGTAATCTCATTTGGTATAAAGGGGTAAACTAACCCCAAAATACCCATTACCATTGCACTATTTATAATTAACATTTTTTATTCATCTGTTTATTTCATTTTTTCTATGGTCAAATGGAGCTTACCATGATTAGTTAACTATCGGTGCCAAACTTTGCCAATTTCTCTTTGGCTGTCACAAACTCTTCCCAAATTTCTTTTAAAATCTGTGCGGCAGGCTTTATTTTATCCAGCATAGCTGAAACTTGACCGATTTCTAATTCGCCTTGTTCCATATCGCCCTCGAACATCCCTTGCTTTGCTCTTGCTCGGCCTAAAAGTTCGGTCAATTGTGCTATATTCGCTCCTTCAGCCTCTGCTTGCGCTACTTTATCGGCAAATTCATTTTTTAGCAAGCGAACGGGAACCAATTTTTTCATTCTTAATTTGGTATCACCTTCTTCAGCATTTAAAATTCTATTTTTAAAATTCTCATGTGCTGACGATTCTTCAGCCACTGCAAAAGCCGAACCCACTTGAACCCCATCTGCACCTAAAGCAATGGCCGCCAACATGGCTCTTCCACTTGCAATACCACCGGCTGCAATAACCGGAATCTTAACAACTGCCTTTATCATCGGAATTAAACATAAGGTGGTGGTTTCTTCTCTTCCATTATGTCCACCCGCTTCAAATCCCTCTGCTACAATTGCATCTGCCCCACAAGCTTCGGCCTTTAATGCAAATTTCGTATTCGCAATTACATGAACTACTATTATTCCATGTTCTTTTAAAAAACTAGTCCAATTTGCTGGATTACCAGCTGAGGTAAACACAATTTTCACTTCTTCCTCGACCAAAATTTCCATAATCTCCTTCACATTGGGATAAAGCAGTGGAACATTTACCGCAAAGGGCTTATTTGTTGCAATTTTACATTTTTGAATGTGGGTCCTCAACACATCTGGATACATTGATCCTGCACCAATAATTCCCAATCCGCCTCCGTTAGAAACTGCAGCAGCCAATTTCCACCCACTGCACCATACCATTCCAGCTTGAATAATGGGGAATTTAATGCTGAATAGTTTACAAATTGGACTCATAATTTTCACACTATTTTTTTAATTTTTATATCTTCAATTTTCTGATCAGCGCCCAACTGGATAAGATTTATTCCCGGCTTTTTTCCAACACTTAAACTTCCAAATTGCGAGTCAATCTTCAAAAATTCCGCTCCGTTTAATGTTGCCCAAGCTAACGATTCTTCAAATGAAATACCCTTATCATTTTGCAAGGTTTGCATCTCCGCCAAAATATTTAATTGGTGATTACTTGCTAAACTATCCGTTCCAAGGGTGATTTTCACCGCTTCGTTTTTTAATAGCTCAATAGCTGGCAATGTATTTTCGATATAAAGATTGGCATTCGGACATAAACACCAAAACAGATTTTCATGAATTGTCTTCGCATATTCGACATCAGATTTGCAGGTAAATGTATTGTGCACCAGTAAAGTATTTACATTTTTTGCGAGTTGGGGCAAATGATAATGTAAGGAATTTTCTCCGGAGTTATGCACATTGCTTTGAGCAATACCTAATTCGGCAAAGAAATCAGCAAACTTTCCACCACCCTTTTCAAATAGCTCATTTTCGCCAATAGTTTCCTGGTTATGAATAGATAAAATATCGTTTGTTGTAGTTATTGCCCTAATTGCCTCAAAAAGCTCGCTCGACACCGAATAGGGTGCATGTGGAACAATGGAAGATGTTAAAGGTAAAAATTCATTTTTTAAGCTCATCCCTTCAGCAATAATGGGTGCTGAGGGTCTATTAAATCCAAATACCTCAATAAAAGTATGATAATAAATTTTGCTTTTCAGTTTAACACCTCTTGAAAGTAGCACATTCGAAATATCGCCTACCGCAACAATCCCATTTGCATACATTTGTTCATCCGCCTTATGCATGGCATTGATAATTAGCTCATCAGGCTGCTGCCTTAATGATAATATCGATTTTATGAACGTAGTTAACCCTGCTTTTTCCTCGATTTTATCAAACAAGTGCGATAACTCTAAGTGGCAGTGGGTATTTATAAAACCCGGCACCAAAACCCCATTATAGTGTTTTATTCCCGTAATATTTTGGGCTTGTTCTTGGTTCAAAAGCGAATGTATACTGCCATCCTTATTCAAGCCAATCACACCATTTTTTAATGGAGGCTCACTTACCGGATATACTATGTTCGAAGAGATGTAGGTAACCATGATGCAAATTACGTGATAATTTGTTAATTTGTGGATGTGCTAATTTGAGAATGTGTTGGCTAATTAAGTTGAGAAAGTATTCCTTCGCATACGTAATAGGTCACTTTTGTAAAGAATTAGCTAATTTGCGAATTAACTAATTATCCCATTTTCGAATCACGTAATGAACCGCATCGACCGGCTTTTTGGAATTTTAATCTTATTGCAATCTAAAAAATACACGTCTGCAGAGCGAATTGCGGCACAATATGGCATTAGTATTAGAACGGTTTATCGCGATATAAAAGCGCTGGGCGAACAAGGAATTCCGCTAAGTTTTGAGCCAAATAAAGGCTATTTCATTGTACAAGGCTATTTTCTTCCACCCGTTTCCTTCAATTCTGATGAGGCTAATGCATTGCTATTGATGGAACGATTTTTAGAAGGCTTTGCCGATAAATCAATCCTTACTCATTATACTTCAGCCCTAAATAAGGTGAAAAACGTACTTAGAACGGTACAGAAAGAAAAATTGGAAACCTTAAACGAACACATCAAACTTCAATTACCAGAACGTTTAAAAAACGATTTCGAATATCTGTCGTTACTTCAAAATGCCATTTCTTCGAAATGTATTATCGAAATCAATTATAAAAATAACAAACAAGAAGTTAGCAAACGTGAAGTGGAACCAATAGGCCTTATTTTCTATGCGTTTAGTTGGCATCTTATTGGCTGGTGCTATCTTCGAAAAGAATACCGCGATTTTAAACTCAATAACATCCTTAAAGTAAGATGTACCGAAATCCCCTTTCAAAAAACAGAACATATGCAAATAAGTGAGTACATGAAAATGTTGCCTGTAAATTTTTAGCGGCTGACATAGGGTTGTCACTAACCCCTTATTTCTTTGTGTTATTAAAACAAAGAAATATGAAAATCATCGAATTATTATTGACCGAATTGGAGCGTGAAGCTCAAGTTACCCGTAAAATGTTAGCCTTAGTACCTGCTAATAAATTTGATTGGGCACCTCACGAAAAAAGCATGAAAATGAAAGCTTTGGCCACCCATATCGCCGAATTACCAAGTTGGGTAACGTTGGGCCTAACTACAGAGGAATTAGATTTTGCAACTGCTCCTTATGAACCCGCTCCTGTCGAAGCAACAGCAGACATTTTAGCTTTATTCGAAAAAAGTTATGAAGATGGCAAGGGAAGTTTAACACAAGCTAAAGAAGAAGATTTAACAGGCAAGTGGGTATTGCGAAATGCTGATCAAATTTATGCAACGATGACCAAATATGAAATTATTCGTCACGCTTATAGTCAAACCACCCACCATAGGGCACAATTAGGCGTGTATTTGCGACTATTGAATATTCCAATTCCAGGAAGCTATGGACCAAGCGCTGATGATCAGAGTTTTTAAACAATGAGTAAGGAACAAAGAATAAAGACCTTACGTACCATCGGTGCTCTTTACTCCTTGTTCCTTGTTCCTTTTTGAGTAACTTTGTAAATTCAAATTACTAATTCTACTCAATGTCTGATTCTACAACACGGTTAAATAAATACATAAGTGAAAGCGGTTTATGCTCTAGAAGAGCAGCAGATCGGTACATTGAGCTAGGCCAAGTTTTAATAAACGGCCGTAAAGCAAAAGTTGGGGATAAGGTGTTTTTTGGGGATGTAGTAACCGTAAATGGGAATACCATTGAACCCGCACAGGCAGAAAATACCATTCTTTTAGCGTACAACAAACCTGTTGGAATTACCAGTACCACCGAAGCTAATGTTAAAGGTAATATTGTAGACCATGTGAACCATAGCGAGCGGGTTTTCCCGATTGGAAGATTGGATAAAGATTCGCAAGGATTAATTTTCTTAACTAATAATGGCGACTTAGTTAATAAAATATTAAGAGCAGGCAATAATCACGAAAAAGAATATATAGTTACAGTTAATAAGCCCATCACCGATCAATTTATTGCTGGGATGAGCAAAGGGGTCCCCGTTCTGGGCATCATGACAAAAAAGTGTAAGGTTACCAAAGAAAGTCCTTTCGTTTTTAAGATTACATTAATACAGGGATTAAATCGACAAATCCGAAGAATGTGCGAACATTTCGATTATGAAGTAACCAAACTAGAGCGTGTTCGAATTATGAACATTAGTGTTAAGGGGCTTCCTGTGGGGGATTGGCGTGAATTAACTGCACAGGAGCAGGAAGAGATTTTTAAAATGGTTGCGAAATCGAGTTCCGAAAAACCGGCCACTCCAAAGCAAGTTACTAAAAAATCTACAAGGGAAAAGGAAGAGCGACCAGCGCAGCGGTTTGCAAAAGATAAAGGACCAAGAACAAAAGAGCAAGGGACAGCTAGAGGCGAAAAATCGGCAAGTAGACCAGTAAGCAAATCGAATTCCGCTACAAACGACTGGTTTAAATCAAACGGCCCAAGTAAACGTCCGAGTAGACCATCTAACGGAAAACAAGGCGCCCCTGGAGCGAAAACACGCAGTCCGAAACGGAAATAAAACAGCTTGTTATCAATCGGTCAAGCTTTCAGAGAATTGAATAAATAGGCATGCGCTCTCCTAATTAACCTAAATCCATGCTCCCTCTTTTACCAATGCCAGTATATTTTAATGGAGCATACCCTCATTTCCCACTCATCATAAGAGCATTAACAAGTAATGCTTCGTGTGGTCACTCCTTTTCATTATCTTTGCATCCAAATGGTGAGCTCAAAAAAAATCGATATTCGTTCCCTAGACCTGCCTCAGCTGCAACAACATTTCACTGAAATGAAAGAGCCCGCTTATCGCGCAAAGCAAGTATATCAATGGCTATGGGAAAAATCTGCCCGTAGCTTTGAAGAAATGAGCAACGTCTCTAAAGATCTTCGCAAAAAATTAGAAAACAACTATTCCATCAACGTTGTTGAAATAAATAATGCCCAATTTAGTAATGATCACACCATCAAAAATGCTTTCCGGTTATACGATGGTAACATTGTGGAGGGGGTTTTAATTCCTACAGAAGAACGAATGACAGCTTGTGTAAGTTCTCAAGTAGGGTGTAGCTTAACCTGTAAATTTTGTGCAACAGGCTACATGGATCGAAAACGAAATTTAAATGCCGACGAAATTTACGACCAGGTTGTTTTAATCGACCAACAGGCTAAAAAGAACTACAACATCCCACTTACCAACATTGTGTACATGGGAATGGGCGAGCCCTTATTAAATTATGCAAATGTACTAAAGTCGATCGAACGCATCACTGCTCCTGATGGATTAAATATGTCATACAAACGCATAACTGTTTCTACCGCAGGCATAGCAAAAATGATTAAAAAACTAGGAGATGATGGCGTTAAATTTAATTTAGCATTATCGCTACATGCAGCCAACGACGTAAAAAGGCACGAAATTATGCCAATAACAGAACATAATTCATTAAAAGCATTAGCTGAAGCTTTAAAATATTATTTCCAGAAAACCAAAAATCCGGTTACCTACGAGTATATCGTTTTTAATAATTTTAACGACGAAATTCAAGATGCTATGGAATTGGCAAAATTCTGCAAACACGTACCTTGCAAGGTTAACCTCATCGAATATAACCCTATCCAATTCGCCGATTTTATTAATGCAGATGGCGATAAAATCGATGCTTTTGCCAATTATTTAAGAAGTCAAGGTGTAAACACCAATATTCGCCGAAGCAGAGGAAAAGATATTGATGCCGCTTGTGGACAGTTGGCGGTAAAGTCGTAAGTGCTAGTTTAAAAATCTACCAAATCATTAAGGGCTGCTAAAAAATTTATAAGGCTATTTGCTGTTTCAATATCTGAAATTTCTCCAGCTGCATTTATTTTCCCTTTTATTCCCTGAATCAGTAAAATAGTTTCATCCGTAAATTTAGCTTCCAAAGTTTGCATCACTAATTTAAGTTCTTCTAACGCGTTAAGACCAGAAGCGGCCGCTACAAGTAAGCCCGTTGGTTTATTTGAAAGAATAGTAGTAGACACGCACCATTCTATTGCATTTTTTAGGCTGCCAGGCAGACTAAATACATACTCTGGCGTACAAATAAGTAATCCATCTGCTTCAATGAGCTGTTGTCTGAATTGAATAACTATACTAGGAGTTTCAGCCCCATCTAAATCTGGATTAAAGTGTGGGAGTTTATCAATACCATCAAAAGTCGCCACCTCAAAAAATGGACCCGATAAAGACGTGATATAATTTAATAGCCGTTTATTTGCAGAATGAGTGCTAGTGCTCCCTAAAATGGCGAGGAGTTGTTTTTTAGACATTCTTTACAGCAACTTATTTGCTCCCATCCAATCCTTCATCATTTCGAACCAAGTTCCTTTTAGGCCAAATCCATGCCCGCCAGACTGGTAAACATGCATTTCGGCTGGCACTTTATATTTTACCAAAGCTTCGTTAAATAAGATGCTATTTTTTACGGGTACAGCCGTATCGTTATTTGCATGCACCAAAAAAGTAGGTGGCGTTGTTGCATTCACATAATTTTGTGTCGAAAAATAATTACGCTGCGTTTGAGTAGGTGAATCTCCCAATAAATTTTTAACAGAACCTGCATGTGTAACCGTCCCAAAACTAATTACCGGATAAATTAATATGGAAAAATCTGGTCTTAAACTAATGCCTTCTAGATTTTGGATTTTCATGTCGTTGTAATGAACAGTGAGACAGGCGGCTAAATGACCACCAGCCGAAAAACCCATTACTCCAACCTTATTTACATTAACTCCCCAAACGCTGGCATTTTTGCGGACCAGATAAATGGCTTGCAAAGCATCTTGCAAAGGGCCCATTGATTTATCTTCCATAATAAAATCGCTTGGTAAGCGATATTTGAGTACAAAAGCAGTTACACCCATCTGGGCAAATTTCTCGGCTACCTTTGTGCCTTCTTTGTCGAATGCTAAAATGCCATAACCACCTCCGGGACAAATAATCACCCCGGTACCATTAGATTTTCCCTTTGCAGGCGAGTAAACTGTTAAGGTTGGGTCAGTAACTTTACTCACACGCGATACGCCATCCGTACCTGAAACTACCATTTCTTTATAATCTGCAGGGGGAGTTTTTGAACCTGGAATTTTAGAACCATATAACGGAATAACTTCCTGAGAATTTGCTTGATTAATCAAAACTGAAAGAAAAAACAAAAAAATGAATAACTGTTTCATAATTTAAACTTACTAAAATTCCATTAAATAAGCTTTTAAAAATTCATTAATATCTCCATCAAGCACCGCTTGAGGATTAGATGTTTGATAATTCGTTCGGTGATCTTTAACCCTCCTATCGTCTAGCACATAGCTTCTAATTTGCGAACCCCATTCAATCTTCTTTTTTGCTCCCTCTACTTCGGCAAAAGCTTCTGCTCTTTTCCGTTGTTCAATTTCATACAATTGTGATTTAAGCAGCCGTAGGGCATTCTCTTTATTCTGCAATTGCGATCTCGACTCTTGGTTTTTAATAATAATGCCTGAGGGTTTATGATATAACCGAACGGCTGTTTCTACTTTATTTACATTTTGTCCGCCAGCACCCCCGGCCCTAAATGTCTCAAATTCTACATCAGCAGGATTAATATCAATTTGTATGGTATCATCCACTAATGGATAAACATACACTGAAGCAAAAGAAGTATGTCTACGCGCATTCGAATCGAAGGGAGAAATACGCACCAAACGATGTACTCCATTCTCTCCTTTCAAATAGCCGTAGGCAAATTCGCCCGCAATTTGGATGGTTACCGATTTAATTCCAGCAACCTCACCTTCTGCATAATCTTGTTCAGTTACTTTATAGCCATTCTTTTCGGCCCACATTAGGTACATCCGCATCAACATATACGCCCAATCACAGCTTTCGGTACCACCAGCGCCAGCCGTAATTTGCATTACTGCATTTAATTGATCCTCCTTGCTATTCAGCATATTCTTGAGCTCAAGGTCTTCCACAATTTTTAAGGCAATTTCATATTGCTCATCTACCTCCTCCTCTGACGCATCTCCACTCTGAAAAAAATCAAACAACACAAAAGTATCATCAACCGCAGCCTGTGCAGTTAAAAAACCCGCTGTCCATTTCTTCTTTGTACTGATATTGGCCAAAATGCCCTCGGCCTTTTTAGGATCATCCCAGAAATTAGGATTTAATGTTATTTTTTCTTCTTCACCAATCTGGTAAATTAACTCATCGACGTCAAAGATACCTCCTCAGCGACGTTACCCTGTCCCTTAAATCATCTAAATTTTCTTTAGTCATATAGCAAATATAAGGAAATTTTCGGCATCAAAAGCGAGTATTCCTCTTGTTGTAATGTTGAAAAGTTGTAATGTTGAAATGGCTATGTGTATAAATTTACAACGACAAAATCACGATTTTACTTCATGTTATACATCCAGAGCCTTCCAACCATTAACGTTTCAACCTTTAAACAATTTATTACTTCTTCATGGCCATATAATCTAATGTTAAATTAATAAGCGATTTTACCCCTAAGTTAAAACTGCTTTCGTCAATGAAAAAATCGGGCGTATGATGGGATGGCGTTTTTAAGGGGTCGTTTCCTTTAGGCATTGCACCTAAAAAGAAAAATAATCCGGGTACTTTTTCTTGGTAAAACGAGAAATCTTCAGCACCCGTTACCGGTGGTTTTAATTTTACATTTCCTGCTCCAGCGGTTGATTGTAAAGTAGGCAACATCTTTTCGGTTAAAGCAATATCGTTAAAGGTTACAGGATAATGTGCACTATAAGGGATTAACACTTCTGCCTTTGCACCTGCCCCTTCTCCGGTTTTTGTAACAATGGCTTTAATCCGTTCGATAAACATTTTCTCATCAGCTGCACTGAAATTACGCACCGTCCCTAGCATCTCTACTTTTTCAGGAATGATATTAGACCTTACCCCGCCTTGTATAGCCCCAATGGTTACTACACCGGGATTCTCCGTAATATTTAAATTTCTGCTTACAATAGTTTGTAAACTGGTTATAATTTGGGCGGCAACCACCACAGGATCTACACTACTCCAAGGGTAAGCGCCATGCGCCTGTTTACCAGTAATGGTAATTTTCATGTCGTTAACCGCAGCCATTGTGCCCCCGGGGCGATAGGTAAGATCGCCGACAGGCGTTTGCGAGTTAATATGTAAACCAAAAATAACATCCACTTTTGGATTCTCCAAAACCCCTTCTTTAACCATCAGTTCTGCACCACCTTGTTCTCCAACTGGCACACCTTCTTCAGCGGGCTGAAAAATAAATTTCACAGTACCCGCTAGGTCTTTCTTCATTCCAGCCAACACTTCGGCAACCCCCATTAACATCGCTACATGCGAATCGTGCCCACATGCATGCATTACTCCTACCTCCTGGCCATTGTACATCGTTTTAACTTTCGAAGCAAAAGGTAAAGGCACCCGCTCTGTTACTGGCAATCCATCCATATCGGCACGCAAAGCCACTACTGGACCGGGTTTCCCACCAACTAAAACACCTACCACTCCAGTTTTGGCCACGCCTGTTTTTACCTCAATCCCCAAACTTTTTAAATGCGCAGCCACTATGCCAGCTGTACGGGTTTCTAAATTTCCAAGTTCAGGATGTTCATGAAAATCTCTACGCCAAGCAATTACTTTTCCCGTTACGGCATCAGCACGTTTCGCAGCTTCTGTTTTTAAAGTTGGCTTTTGAGCCGCTAAAAATAAGGGTGCGATTAAAAGCACAGCTAAGGAAAGTTTTTTCATGGATGCAAGTTTAGTTAAAGCAAGATAATGAAATTTAGTGCTAATTTTCCTATTTTTACCCTAAATCACTCCTTATGCTTCCTAAAATAGATTTTACTAAAACAGCCGCTTACAAATACTTAGCCGATCATTTCATCACTATTAATGAAAACGATCTCAAACAACTATTTAAAGAAGATGCCGAACGATTTGAGAAATTCTCTATCCTTTTTGAAGATATAATATTCGATTTTTCTAAAAACAGAATAAATTCTACCACGTTGGCGCTTCTTATTCAACTCGCTAAAGAATGCAAATTGGATGAAGCAATTACCGCCATGTTTAGGGGCGATAAAATCAATCAAACGGAAGGAAGACCTGTTTTGCACGTCGCCCTTCGCAACCAAAGTAACTGGCCAATTTTAGTTGAAGGAAAAGATGTAATGCCAGAGGTAAATGCGGTTTTGGCCAAGATGGAAAAATTTAGCAATTCCATTATTTCGGGCGAATGGAAAGGTTATACGGGAAAGCCCATCACTGATGTTGTGAATATTGGCATTGGAGGTTCTGATTTAGGCCCAGTTATGGTAACAGAAGGCCTTAAAGCTTACAAAACACATTTAAATTTACATTTCGTTTCAAACATAGATGGCACACATCTAGCAGAAGCTTTAAAAATTGTTAATCCCGAAACTACCTTATTTTTAGTGGCTTCGAAAACATTTACTACCCAAGAAACCATGACCAATGCACATAGTGCAAGAGCCTGGTTTTTAGAAAGTGGTGCTAAAACAGAAGATATTGCCAAACATTTTGCCGCCCTATCTACAAATGCCAAAGATGTATCTACATTCGGGATTGATACCGAAAATATGTTCGAATTTTGGGATTGGGTTGGTGGCCGCTATTCGCTATGGAGCGCCATTGGTTTATCCATATCTTTAGGCATTGGATTTGATAATTTTAAACAACTGTTAGCGGGTGCGCATGCTGCGGATCAACATTTTGAAAAAACGCCTTTCGAAGAGAATATTCCGGTTATTTTAGGCCTTTTGGGTATTTGGTACATTAACTTTTTTAATGCAGAAACACAAGCCATTTTACCATACGATCAATATTTACATCGTTTTGCAGCCTATTTTCAGCAAGGCGATATGGAAAGTAATGGTAAGCACGTCGATCGCAATGGAAAGGCGGTTGATTACGAAACCGGGCCAATTATTTGGGGCGAACCAGGCACCAATGGTCAACATGCCTTTTATCAATTAATTCACCAAGGTACCCGCTTAATTCCATGCGATTTTATTGCTCCGGCACAGAGCTTAAATCCCTTGGGTAATCACCACTCTATTTTATTGTCGAACTTTTTTGCACAAACCGAAGCATTAATGAACGGAAAAAGCGAAGAAGAAGTAGTAAAAGAATTAAAAGCCGCAGGAAAAACCGAAAGTCAGATTGCGGAATTAGCCCCTTTTAAAGTGTTTGATGGAAATAGACCAACCAATTCTATTCTGCTAAAAAAAGTTACGCCTTATAGTTTAGGTAGCTTAATAGCGATGTACGAGCATAAAATATTTGTGCAAGGCATCATCTGGAACATCTTTAGCTTTGATCAATGGGGGGTTGAACTAGGTAAACAGCTAGCTCAAAAAATACAGCCTGAACTCACTACAGACGAAACTATACTTTCTCATGATTCGTCGACCAACGGGTTGATAAATCTATATAAGAAGTGGCGCTAAATCTTGGCAAAGAATTCTCGGTAATTATTCGTACTTCCACAGTATTTTAAAAATTTTGAGTAAATTTCTTAAGGTACAAGCAACCGTGCTTGTTTATTTGACGTACCTATATAAAAAACTAAACTCATTTTTAAATTTTGCTAACTCCTAAATTAATAGAAGGTTGTGTAAAAAAGGATCGAAAGAGCCAAAAAGAGCTGTATAAGCTTTATTATGGCTATGCGCTTCGTATCTGCCTACGCTATGCAAAAAATAAAGATGAAGCTGTTGAAGTAGTTAATGATGGTTTCATGAAAGTGTTCACACATATCGCACGTTACCACACTAACCAATCATTTAACAGTTGGTTGAGTACAATTATGATCAACACTGCAATTGATAACTATAGAAAACGCATTAAACAACTAGAAATGGAAGAGTTAAATGAACAACATCCGGTTGAAGATAGAGAGAATATACTTTCCAATTTAAATTATGAAGACTTAATTAACTTGGTACAAAAACTTTCTTATGCCTACCGAACTGTATTTAACCTATTTGCAATAGATGGATACACACATGAAGAAATTGCCAGCTTATTACAAATCTCTGTAGGCTCTTCGAAATCGAATTTATTTAAGGCCAGAGAAAATTTAAAAAAAATGTTAATCGAGAATAAAATGGCGGTTAACCATGATATTAATCCTTAAAAATGGAAGAGCTGAATGATAAAGATTTTGATCAGATTTTCAAAAACAGGATAAAAGACGGATATCTTGAGTTTGAAGAGGATTCGTGGCTTAAAATGGAGAAAAAGCTACGTGCTAGAAATCGATATGTTTTTCTACGAAATGCGAGTATTATTCTACTTTTCCTATCTTTTGGCATTGGAATTTATAAGATGAGTAGCGAAACAGCTATTAAGGACGTTAAGATTACAAAAAATAGTAAAGCAACACCAAAATCGAATATTGAGGTTTTAGAGAAAAACAATGAAATTTTTGCTGAAAAGCTTCATAAAACCACATTATTCACATCGAAGAACAAAAAAATAAGGGATTTAGCTTCAAAAAACAACCTATTTGCTACAAAACAAGAAATTGTAGAAACACCGACAATTTCAATGGCTATTGAAAATGTAACGATAGACAGTTCAATTACAATCGCAAAGGATCAAGTTCTTCCTCAAAATAATCCTATTTCAGATGTAAAGACAGACGTAAGAGTTCCTATCAATGAAACCACAACTCCTCATTTGAAACCAAAACGAGCAATTGCACTTTCTATTCTTCTAGGGCCAGATTTTAGCTCAACTGAAAATACAATTGGTGGGAAACACGGAATAGCCTTAGGCATTGGTCTAAGTGTTCCGATAGGCAAAAAGTTAAGCGTACAAACTGGCATAAATTATGGCTCAAAAAATTATGAAGCCAAGGGGTATGATTATTCATTTAACAATCCAAATGTAGTGAGTTTAATCTCCGCTATTGATGCTTCGTGTAAAGTACTTGAGATTCCTTTACGTGCTTCATATAACATAATGGATAACCAGAAAAACAGCATCGATTTAAGTGCTGGTCTTTCGAGTTATATGATGTTAAAGGAAAATTACAGATTTATTTATACGCAAGCTTCGGGTCGCAAAGATCGGTTTTTAGAAGAAAAAAATGCAAATCAGCATTACCTAAGTGTAATCGATTTATCGGCCACTTATAATGTTAGGTTAAAAAATAAAAAATTTGCATTAGGTGTTCAACCCTATGTTAAAATCCCGATAAGTGGGATTGGCGAAGGAAGCGTGCCTTTAAAATCAAGTGGCATTTCTTTAAAATTAAACTATGAACTCATCAAAAAGAAGTAAGTTACTTTTAGCCTTGCTCATCTGTTTTTCCTTTGTATCAAAGGCAAATGCACAAATCTATACGGGCAAGAATATAAAATTTAATATTTTTTCATCCACCCCGATCGAAGATATCAAGGCAGTAAGCTACACTGGGGTTGCTGTGCTGTCTACTCCAAAACAAGAACTTGCTATCCAAATAGCCATAAAAAGCCTTGAATTTGACAAAAAGCTAATGCAAGAGCATTTTAATGAAAATTATATGGAAAGCGATAAATATCCATTAGCTAAATTCAAAGGGGTTATTGAACCGAAGATCGATTGGGTAAAAGATGGCGAATATAATGTATCTGCAAAAGGAACATTAAACGTTCATGGTGTAAACCAGGTGCGTACGATAAATGGAAAAATTACGATAAAAAACAAAATCGCCAGCCTCAGTAGCGCATTTAATGTTAGCTGTGCCGACCATCAAATTAAGATACCCAGCCTTGTGTTTACCAAAATTGCAGAAGTAATACAAGTAAAAGTACAAGGAAGCCTAAACCAACTAAACTAAATCAAGATGAAAAAAACTAAACTTGTTATTTTCTTACTGCTCATTTTTGCCGTATTGGCCATGAGGGCAAGTGCTCAAGAGGTCGATTCTTTGTTGAATTCATTGAGTAAAGATCAAAAGTTTAACAAAGTGGAGTCAACATTTAAGGCTACGCACATTGTATTGTCACAATCTACAGAAACGCAAAAGAAAAGAGATCTCGATTTTAGAATTCGTCATCACTTTGGCGATATTGGAGGTGAATTTGGCAACGCACATACCTTATATGGTTTAGATGTAGCCACTGATCTTTATATTGGTTTCGATTATGGCATTAGTGATAAATTAACCATTGGAATTGGCAGAAGTAAACACGATGAATTGTTTAATTTTTTGATTAAACAAAAGTTATTTCAACAAAATACGGAAGGAATGCCACTAAATTTAACCCTTTTTGCACAAATGGGGATTATAGCGAGAGAATCCTTCGCCAATAGTGAATTCGATGGGGGTGGTAGATCAACATTTCTAATTCAACCCTTACTTTCACGCAAATTTTCACAGAGCCTCTCTTTTCAAGTAATGCCAGCTTTGTTGATTCGTTCAAAAACGCTAGGCGCTGCAGATCCCGAGAATTTGTTTAGCCTGGGCTTTGCAGGAAGAATAAAATTGAACAAGCGTTTATCATTCGTAGCCGAATATACTTTGGTAAATGAGTTGTCGAGGAATGATCTAGTGGCAGAATTATATAATCCACTGGGTATCGGTTTAGAAATCGAAACCGGGGGGCATATCTTCTCACTTAATTTTATGAATTCAGAGTATATAAACGAAAATAGTTTTATCCCTTCTACCAAAAAATCGTGGAAAGAAGGTTGTGTGCGTTTTGGTTTCACCATTTCTAGAAATTTTAGTCTTTTCAAATCAAAAAACAAAAATCCAGATACAAAATCAACCATCTATTAAAACCCAAATTATGGAACGTAACGAATTTATCAAATCATTAGGGCTGGGAGTGGCTTTAGTGTGTACAGGCAGCTGCTTATCTAGTTGTGGAGGAAAAAAATCTGACAATCCAACCCCAACTCCAAACCCAGGGGGAGGTGGACAGCCTTCAGGAATCACAGCGAGTATAGATATAAGTTCTGCACTTACAAGCGTAGGATCGTTTACAACGGTAAATGGTGTCCTATTTGTTCGCTTAGAAACTGGAAATGCCACCAGTTCTTTTACGGCTACACAAGCCACTTGCCCACATCAAGGTGGCGCACTGAATTGGATTGCAGCAAGCAACCTTATCCAATGTGCTTTACATAGTTCACAATATACGGCTTCTGGGAGTGTTGCAAGGCAACCAAATGATGGCGGAACCACAAGCCCACTAAAAGTTTATCCACTAACGCTAACAGGAACAACGTTAACGGCAACAGTAAAATAGCAAACTATTTCGTTATATTAGTGTTTACTAATTAAGCGTTTAGTAGGTATGAAAAATTTAATCTTAATATTATTTACACTTATCTCGTTAAGTGTATATGCACAAACCGATAAAGCAACTACCAAGAGAATTGTAGAAGCTAAAAATTTTACCTTCGTTGCTTCATCGGCTTTACCAATGAATAGTAATGAAATAAATACCATTTTTAGCAAAATGCCGGGTGCGAATGGTGGTGGAGGTAATATAAATTTAGTAGGGGACAATTATACTGTTCGAGTAACCTCAGACAGCATACTTGTTGACCTTCCTTATTATGGAAGAGCTTTTACTGCTCCAATAGCCAGAGATGATGCGGGTTATAAATTCACCTCAACCAAGTTTAGCTATCAGCCTACTGCAATGAAAAAGGGAGGTTGGCAAATCGCAATCAATCCCCAAGACTCTAAAGACAGTGTGCGCATGTATTTTACGATTTCTGCTAACGGCTACGCTTCCTTAACTGTAAGTAGTATCAATAAACAGTCGATTTCCTATAATGGATACATAAGCGAGCCAAAAAAGGAACTCAGCAAATAGTAAACCTATGCGGTTTTAAAAACTTCGTAGGTTTACTTCTTTAACTCAATTTGATAAATTTCTGGCCATTTCTTGCCAGTTACAAATAATCTTTTAGTGGCTTTATCATAAGCAATTCCATTCAAAACATTATTATTTTTTGCATATTCATCTTTAAAATAATTTAAAGGAAGTAAACCTAATAAATTAATTCTACCTTCTACAGCCCCTGTTTTTGGATTAATAATTACAATGGTATCTGTGGTATATACATTTGCATAAATTTTCCCTTCAATATATTCTAATTCATTTAGCTTATCGATAGGCCCCTTATTATCAAAAACCTGAATTGATCCAATCTTTTTATAAGTATTTTTATCTAAGAAAAAGATAGTGTTCGACCCATCTGTTTTTAAAATTCGTTCTCCATCGAAAGTTAAGCCCCAGCCTTCTTGTGTGCCCTCATTATAGGTAAATTCAGATAATTTCTTAAAGGTTTCTTTATTGTATACAAAACCAGTTTTTTCTTGCCAAGTTACTTGGATAATCTTATCGTCTACAACTGTCATTCCCTCTCCAAAATATTTTTTTTCCAAATTTGTTTTTTGAAGGATTTTACCTGTTGATGGATCTACTTTACGTAAACTCGATTGGCCATATTCGCCTGCACTTTCGTAGAAAAAACCATCGTGATATTCTAAACCTTCTACATAAGATGAGGTATCGTGAAGCAAGGTTTTAATCACTTTATAGGAGTATTGGATTGGAGACTGGGTTGGTAACACATTAATATTCGCCGTTAAATCATCTGATTTCCCCTCACCGAATATTTTTGCGACTAAAAGGTGACTGCCAAGTTTCAAACCCTTGGTTTTAAGATTGATAGCTAATGTATCTGTTCTCGATATCACTTTAACGCTATCAATTAGATATACTACCGAGTCTACTTTTTGCGCAGCGCCAAATTGTATTTTAACTTCAAAGTCATTTCCTGCAGAAACATTATCTCCTGCAATTGGAGAAAGAAAGTTGCGATAGGTAATCGTCGAATTGTTTTTACACGAACTCAGAAGAACAAGTGTAATTCCAACAAGTAGTAAATTTTTGATGGAGTTAATTTTAAGGCCAAAATGCATCTTCAATATGTTTAATAGTTTGGTTATTGGGGTTAAAAAGTACGGATACAATATCAAAACGAACCTCACCGTCGTGGTTCATTATTTCTAAATAAGCATCGGCAGCATTAGCCATATGTTGTTGCTTAACGATATTTACAAAATCTTCTGGTAAGCCAAAACCGGTTGAGCTGCGTGCCTTTACTTCTATAAAAACAATTACTTTATTTACGTATGCAATTAGATCAATCTCTGCCCGTTCGTACACCCAATTTTCGTCTAAGATTTCGTAACCTTTTTGGATAAGAAACTGCTTGGCAAGTTGCTCACCACGCTTCCCTAAATCGTTGTGTTGTGCCATATTTTGGTTGTGGGTTGTGGGTTGAACACATAACAACTCATTTAACAATTACAGAACCTAAAAATCTTGAAATCTCCTTCTCTACATTTTTAATAAAGGAATAACGTTGCATCAATATCTCTTGGTTTGACGCATCGCTTTCTGTTTTAATTTCCTTTAATAAATCCAACAAAATTCGATCTACTTTCCGCTTTTTGAGGTGATATAATCCTCCTAAAATAGTCGCCTTTAAATTTATAGTTTCATCTCTAACGTAAATATTATGTTTATTGTACCAATTTTCACTTAAAGTATAGGGCGAAGTTGAAAGGGTGATGGCTAAATCAGCAATAGCTCTATCTTCGCTTTTAATAAAATGATTTGCTGTTGGTAGCTGACCATTTTCTATTTCTGTTCGGTAATGGTCGATGATTTTCTTGCAAAGTGCGTTTTCGAAAGTTACATCGGTAAGGTTTTGCATAATAAATGAGCCGATATACATGTTATCGATCTTGTCCCAACTCACTAATTCGTGACCAAAAGCCAATAATAAACGTACAATTTCTTGTTCTTGTAATTCGTCATTTGCTGCTGATTCAATTGCGACTAAGGCATCGTCCGCAAATAAATTATCAGGAGGAAGATCTTGCTGTTGTTGCCGAGTAGAAACTGTATTACTTTTTTTCAGTTTTGCCGCACGGATGGTATTTAACTCCGATAATAGTATTCTTTCTTCAACTTCTAACAGTCTGCTACATTCGCGAATAAAAACAGAGGCTTTGATGTTATCTGGAATTTTAGCTATGCTCTCTACAATGTCTCTAATAATGCCTGCACGTTTAATAGGATCCGTACCTGCTTCGGCCAATAAGATATTAGCCTTATACAAAATAAAATCTTGGCGATTATCTTCAATATAGACCTTAAAGGCACCTGCCCCTACTTTATGCATATACGAATCAGGATCATCACCAATTGGAAAAGAAACAACCTTTACATTTAGTCCTTCCTCCAAAATCATATCTAAACCACGCAATGAAGCTTTTATACCAGCGGCATCGCCATCATATAAAATAGTTACATTTTGCGTGAATCGACCGATCAGTCTAATTTGCTCAATGGTTAGCGAAGTTCCAGAAGATGCCACTACATTTTCGATATGTGCTTGATGTACCGATAGCACATCTGCATACCCTTCAACCAGATAGCAATTATCCAAATCACGGATCGCCTTTTTCGCATGGAACAATCCATACAAAACATTCGATTTATGATAGATATCGCTTTCGGGCGAATTCACATATTTGGGAACATTTTTATCAGTTTTTAAGGTTCTACCCCCAAAACCAATTACTCGACCAGTAAAATTATGAATGGGGAACATCACTCGTCCTCTAAATCGATCGTACAGCTTATTTTTATCATTTCTGATAGCCAAACCCGTCTTCTCTAGATATTCTTCGGTATGTTTATGCTTAATCGCATCCTGAGTTAGGGCATCCCAAACATCAGGCGAATAGCCTAGGTTAAACTTCTTAACAATGTCTTCTCTAAATCCTCGCTCTTTAAAATAACTTAAACCAATTGCTTTACCCTCTGCACTATTCCAAAGTTGATCTTCAAAATAGTTTGATGCAAACTGCGATACGATGTACAGACTTTCCCTTGCATTTTGGGCTTCAACATCTTGAACCGTTTCTACGGTTTCTTCGACCTCAATATTATACTTTTGAGCCAGAAATTTAAGTGCCTCAGGGTATGAATATTTTTCGTGCTCCATTACAAAGCGAACAGAATCACCCCCCTTTCCGCAGCCAAAACATTTATAAATTCCTTTACTTACCGAAACGTGAAATGAAGGAGTTTTTTCACCATGGAAAGGACAATTTCCTATTAAACTCGCGCCGCGTTTTTTTAAATGCACAAAATCGCCAACCACCTCTTCAATCCGGGCAGTTTCCATTATTTTGTCTATCGTTTCGCGGTTTATCATTTACAAGTTGTGGGTTGTGGGTTGTGGGTTGTGGGTTGTGGGTTGTGGGTTGTGGGTTGTGGGTTGTGGGTTGTGGGTTGTGGGTTGTGGGTTGTGGGTTGTGGGTTGTGGGTTGTGGGTTGTGGGTTAGAATATCTTTGTCAAAAGGGTTTAAAACCTTCTTATTTTTTTGAGCATCCTATTTATGAATCCAGACCTGTAACACACAACACAACTCGCAACACTATTTAATAAAAGGCAACATCGTGTCTGCCACCAACTTATTTCCAACATCATTTAAGTGTACCTTATCGGTTGTCAATACTCCTTTTTCTTTATCTTCTGTATTATTCGCTGCTTCATAATCCACAAAGGCCTTTCTTAAATCGCACAGTGGGAGATTATTTTTTGCAGCCAATTCCCTTACTCCAGCTGCGTATTTATTAAGGTCGGCATCTACTTCATTTGCACCCTCTCTTTTCTCACCAATCACTGTAGGCGTACACAGTACAACCTTACTTCCATTTGCCTGTATCTTATTAATCAACGCTTGATAAAATTTTAGATATTTATCGTAGTCTGTCCCCGTTCTTGCTCCCAATTTATGCCAAACATCATTAATTCCAACATAAATGAACACCAAATCAGGTTTTTTATTCAAAACATCGTCTTCCATGCGTAGATAAAGGTCGTACACCTTATTACCCCCAATTCCAGCGCCAATTAATTCATATTTCGTACTATCTAAAGACTTTTTAAGCAAGCTAATGTAGCCATTTTTCCATACGCCCATTTGAGTAATCGAATCACCAAAGAAAATTACTTTTTTTGCCTTTTGCTGCATCGCCATACAAGAAATTAAAATTGATGCGGCAACTAAGAAGCTGCCTATTTTATTATAGCTTTTCATTTTTATTTAATTTATTTCTTATCCATTAATTTAAAATCGAGGTCTTGAAAGTCGAAGCTAAAATCAGTTAGCGGAGAAATAGCTGCCATTTTAAATCCATCTGCTTTCGCATCCCTATTTAAAGTAAAGTTAACAAAGGCATCGGCGTCTAAACTCCGATCGTACCATTTTACAATAAAAGTATTCCCTTTATAATATGTCATATCGCCCCTAAGTTTCGGCGCATTTTTAGCTTGAAAGTGCATTTTCCCATTTACTTCGCTAACCGTAACTTCGCCAAACCATGGATCGTTAAACGTGCCAAAATAATTTTTAGGATCTGGCTTAGAAGTCGTCAATTTTTGCGTAGCGCTAATGTCTGCCCAAACCTTTGCCACCATTTCATCGGCGTGCTTTTCTCTTGCCAATCGGGAATCATTATAGGCTTTAATCCTATTTAGACCTTTAATTCCTAAATAACCATCTTTAATGGAATTAGTAATGGCATTAAATGCAGCCCCAGATTGTTGATTAGTTAACACAATAATACCCAATTTCATATCGGGCAAAATGGTTACTTGCGTTACAATCCCAGATAATCCGCCTGTATGTGTAGCTTGAAAATTACCGTTTACATTGCTCAAGAACCATCCCAAGCCATAACTACTAAAGCTTGCTGGATTTCCACCGCTAATAATGGTTTGAGGAGTCCATAATTCTCGGTGTACAGCAGGGCTGAATAATTTTTGCTCCAATTTATCACCATATTTACCTGTATTCATCATGGCAATTACCCATTTACTCATATCCGTAATGCTCGAATATATACCACCAGCTGCATTTGCAACCTCGCCAAAGCTTAATCCTACCGGAAGCAATTTGCCTTGATAGGGTGCGTGACCATCAATTACATTCGATTTATCCTTTAGGCGATACCAAGAAGCTGCTGTTTTATTCATCCCCAATGGCTTAATAATTTTTGTTTCGATAAACTCTTCATAAGATATGCCAGATACTCTTGCCACTACCTCACCTGCAACAATATACATCAAATTATCATAGTCGTACTTTGTACGAAAAGATGAAACGGGCTTTAAATATCTTAAATTATGAATTAATTGTTTTTTATCAACGGTTGATGAATCTGGCCATATCATTAAATCGCCCGCACCCAAGCCTAAGCCACTACGGTGTGTGAGCAAATCTCTAATGGTAAATTCGCTCGTTACATAGGGATCATACATTTTAAACTCGGGGATAACATCGATAACCTTGGTATCCCAAGTTAGTTTTTGCGCATCAACCAACATACCAAGCGCTGCAGCGGTAAATGCTTTTGTATTGGATGCTACCCCAAATAGCGTGTTTTCATCAACTTTTTGATTGGTTTTAATAGAACGCACACCATATCCTTTAGCGTGAATTACTTTTCCGTCTTTAATTACTGCAACCGCTACTCCGGGCACATCAAAGGTGCGAAGGGTTTGCTCTGCAACACTATCGATTTGTTTAGATGTTAATACTTGTGCGTTTAATTTTAGACCGGAAATAAGTACCGTCGCCAATAAAATTGAGAGCGTAATGTGAAAATTTAACTTCATTGCTACTATTTTAGAATTGAGTATCTAAGATACTAAAAATCACAAACTACTTGCCTTTTCCGAGCCTATAATCTTTGTGGACAACTAAAAAACTGGCGCGCTCTTCTTTCTTAAACGGATAATCCCAATTGCCTTGATAGGTTATCTTTGTAGGCAATTTATCTTCGCCAAAATAACTCATTTCGATGTTCATTTGCACATCAAAATCGAATAGCATATTGCTATATTTCATATCTACATAACGACCTAGGATTTCGAAGTTCCTCTTATCAAAAATGGTGACCAATTCTTTAATCATCAAACCATCCTTTGTCCAATTGCTTAAATCTGGCTTTACAGCAACTTTAAAACGATATACAGGAATTGAATCTAAATAGGTTGCACTATAAAACGAATAATCGTAATACTGGCGCATATTTGAAGTAAAAATTTGCGTTTTATTGCCGATAAATGGGAGGCCTTTTATTGGTCGCCCAGGATTAAAAATTAAGGTTTTTAATTTATCCTTATAGCTTTCATTTGCACCACCGCCTTTACCATTACTTTGCGGAGCATTTGGAACAAAATCAGTATTGTAGGCATTCATGAAAATATAATCGAACATCTCTACGGTGTACAATTGATATTTTCCGTTCTTTTTATAGACTTTCCCATTATCTTCTTTTACCAAGTATTCCATCTTATATGGTCCATCGTTATTATGCTTTATTTTACGATACACCTTTCCATCAACCCTATTATTTTTATCGTAGGTAAAAATCCGGTTTTCAGCGATAAAGGTATAACGCTTCATGTTCCTGAATGCTTGATAAAAGCTAGTATCGTTAATAATGGCTTGTATAAAAGTTTCTATTCCAAACTTTTTACCTTTAATGCTCACCGCAGAATCTAATCGAATGGTTTTAATCGTATCTGGATTAAATCGAGGTATTTCCTGACTTTTGACGGTAAAGAAATACATAGCGAAAGCTAGAAGTAAGAAAATTTTCTTCATATGAGTGTATAACAATAATAATGCCTTTTTATTTCAACCTCGCAGGTTTAATATGCACCTTGCTAATAAACCTGCGAGGTTAGTTCCCTAGTTGTTTCAAGGCCAAATAAGCCATTAAACCAGTAGAGGTTTTTAGCGCATCCTCATCAATATCAAAATTAGGGGTATGTACCGAATAAGTAGTTCCTTTAGCAGTATTCCCGGTTCCCAGTCTGTAAAAACAAGCATCAGTAACTTGCGAATAATACGCAAAATCTTCTGCAGCCATCCAAATATCTAAATCGATTACATTCTCTTTGCCCAGGTAATCTTGAGCAAAAGAAATTGCGTTTGCCGTTAACTTTTCTTCGTTAATTAAGAATGGATAGCCGCGCATAATGTTAAAATCGCACGAGCCCCCCATGCTTTCGGCAATACCCTCAGCCATTTTCTTCATTAAACGATGTGCTTCATTACGCCATTCTTCGTTCAACGTTCTAAAAGTCCCCTCCAATTTAACCTCGTTGGGAATAATGTTGGTTGCGCCATTTGCATTTACTTTTCCGAACGAAAGTACCGAAGGTAGGCGTGGGTCGGCATTTCTACTCACAATCTGCTGTAAAGCAACAATAATATGTGCTGTAATTAAAACGGGATCAATATTTTGATGAGGTTGGGCACCATGACCGCCTTTGCCATGCACGGTTACATACAATTCGTCGGTAGAGGCCATATAAATACCCGATCTAAAACCTACTTTTCCAGTTTCGATTAACGGCATTACGTGTTGTCCCAACATGGCATGCGGTTTTGGGTTCTCTAATACGCCTTCCTTAATCATAATACTGGCACCCCCGGGCAGAAGTTCTTCTGCCGGTTGAAAAACAAGTTTAATCGTTCCGCCGAATTCTGCTTTCAATTCGTTTAAAATAAAAGCGGTTCCTAACAGTGATGAACTATGCACATCGTGGCCACAGGCATGCATAACGCCTTCATTTTTCGATCTATATGGTTTATCATTTGCTTCATGAATAGGTAAAGCATCCATATCAGCGCGCAGGGCTATGATTTGATCAGAAGGCAATTTGCCTTTAATGAGGGCCACCACACCTGTATTTGCCATTTCTTTAAATTCGATACCCCAGGCCGTTAACTTTTCCTTGATGAATAATGAAGTTTGAAATTCTTTGAAAGACAACTCAGGATTAGCATGGATGTGCTGACGATAGCCAACTACATCATTGTAAATTTTAGCAGATAATTCTTGTATTTTTTGCTTCATTGTTTTTGGATGGTTGGTTTTGGTTAGTTGGCCAGTTCGATAACCAATTGCATTAATTATTGCCCGAATCTAAGATGGGGGCATTAATTTTTTCTCTAAAGATAAATAATGTAGGGAAATTTGGTCTTAATTCGTTAAGTAGGTTTTGCGCTTCTAAACGTGTTCTAAAATCGCCTACTTTTAAATAATAATTGGGCTCTTTGTAGGTAATATAAGTGTTTAATCGAGGGTAAAGTGCTTTAAATCTCGCTTGTTCACTAAAGGTTTCGCGACGATCTAAGCCATAAAAGATTTGAACTCGATAACCCATTTGGGAAACAAGTACCGTACTAGTAGGATTTGTACTCGTTGGCTTCTTGGTATTTAACTCAATCCGCTTTGCAATTAAACTGTCAATTAATGGATCTTTTATGATGGTTACCGTGCCTTTTGTTTGTGCAAAGCTTGCCATAGATAGGCAAAGAATCAAAATAAAGAAGGATAGCTTTCTCATTACAGGCAAAAATCGACATAATTGATGGGGAATACAAATAAAAAGATAGAGGCAACACGGTGTGTTGCCTCTATATCATTACCCATTCGCTCCGTGGCAGTTTTTAAACTTTTTGCCACTGCCACACGGGCAGGGTTCATTTCTTCCAACGGTTACCTCTTTTCTGATAGGTTGTTGTGGAACAAATTCTCTCGTATCTTCCATCACCGCAGCATTGCTTGTATCGCCGTATTCTGCCTTGGAAGTACGCAACTTGGTTTGCTCACGCTTAGGTGCTCTTGCCTCTCTCACCTCATCTGGTTCTTGATGAACAGGAATCCCACCTTTATACAAAAAGCCTACAACTTCCTTGTTTATCACATTCAACATACTTTTAAATAGATTGAATGCCTCCATTTTATAAATAATTAATGGGTCTTTTTGCTCATAAACCGCATTTTGAACCGATTGCTTCAACTCATCCATTTCACGTAAATGCTCTTTCCAGCTATCATCAATTAACGCTAAAATAATCGTTTTTTCAAAGGCTTTAGTTACCTCACGACCATTATTTGCAATGGCTTTTCTCAAATCAACTGGCACATTAATCTGACGAATTCCATCTGTAAATGGAACAATAACTTGCTCAATCTGCTCTCCACGCTCTTCGAAAACTTGTTTCAATACATGCATCGATTGGTTCATGATGCCTTCAGATTTGCGCGCATAAAAATCAGTAACCTCTTCAAATAACTGATCTGTTAAACTATGGATGTTTTTTGAGTTAAACTCCGCTTCAGTAATGCTTGTATCTGATGAGAAATTTCGAATAACTTCAAGTTTAAATCCTTCGTAATTCGATAACTCTTTATACTCAGTTACTATATCTTCTACAACATCGAACACCATATTGTTCATGTCTACATCCAAACGATCGCCAAACAATGCATTCCTGCGTTTAGCATAAATAACCGTACGCTGCGAATTCATCACATCATCATACTCTAACAAACGTTTACGTACGCCAAAGTTGTTCTCTTCCACTTTTTTCTGTGCCCGTTCGATGGAGTTCGTAATCATCGAATGTTGGATAACTTCACCATCCTCAATTCCCATCTTTACCATGATGTTAGAAATACGCTCCGATCCAAATAATCGCATCAAATTATCTTCCAACGAAACAAAAAACTGTGAAGTACCTGGATCACCTTGTCGTCCTGCGCGACCGCGTAACTGTCTATCTACACGACGAGATTCGTGACGTTCGGTACCAATAATCGCCAAGCCCCCAGCCTCTTTAACACCCTCACCTAATTTAATATCCGTACCACGACCAGCCATGTTTGTGGCAATGGTAACCGTTCCTGCTTTACCCGCCTCAGCAACAATATCCGCCTCCTTCTGGTGCATTTTTGCATTTAAAACGTTGTGTTTAATGCCACGTAGTTTAAGCATGCGACTCAACAATTCCGAAATCTCTACCGATGTAGTTCCCACCAATACTGGCCTACCCGCCTGGGTTAGTTTTCCAATTTCTTCAGCAACGGCATTGTATTTTTCGCGAATGGTGCGATATACATAATCTTGCTCATCTTTTCTCGCCATTACTCTGTTGGTTGGTATTTCTACTACATCCAATTTGTAAATCGACCAGAACTCGCCCGCCTCTGTAGTTGCAGTACCCGTCATACCACAAAGTTTGTGATACATTCTAAAGAAATTCTGCAAAGTAACCGTTGCGTAGGTTTGTGAAGCATCTTCAACCTTTACATTTTCCTTTGCCTCAATTGCCTGGTGTAAGCCATCAGAATACCGACGGCCATCCATAATACGACCCGTTTGCTCGTCAACAATCTTAATTTTACCCTCATCAATAATGTATTCAACATCAATTTCGAACAAGGTATAGGCTTTTAACAACTGGTTTACCGAGTGGATCCGTTCTGCTTTAACAGAATAATCGCGCATTAAGCTATCCTTTTTAGCAACTTTTTCTTCACCACTTAATGATGATTTTTCAATCTCTGCAATTTCAGTACCCACATCTGGCAATACAAAGAAACTGGCATCTTCACCCTGTTGGGTAATTAATTCAATCCCTTTTTCTGTTAATTCTACCTGATTATTTTTCTCATCAATATAAAAGAACAATTCAGAATCTACCTTCGGCATATTCTTAGATTGATCGGCCATATAATGATTTTCTGTTTTAAGCAAGGTTTGTCTAACGCCACTCTCACTTAAAAACTTAATTAAGGCTTTATTTTTAGGTAAACCACGGTGTGCACGTAAAAGTGCTAAGCCACCTTCGCCTTCTTCAGTTCCTGTTTTACCCTCGTTAATTAACTTTTTAGCTTCATTTAACGCTTGCGTAACATAGGTTCGTTGTGCATTTACCAAGCGCTCGATACGAGGCTTTAACTCATGAAATTCGTGTTGATCGCCAAAAGGAACAGGTCCTGAAATAATCAATGGCGTACGGGCATCATCAATCAATACCGAATCGACCTCATCAACCATTGCAAAATGAAGTTTACGCTGCACTAACTCGTTAGGGGTTTGCGACATATTGTCGCGCAAGTAATCGAAGCCAAATTCATTATTGGTTCCATAGGTAATATCTGCCAAATACGCATTTCTACGCTCTTGAGAATTGGGCATATGCTTATCGATACAATCAACCCTTAACCCATGGAATTCGAATAGCGGGCCATTCCATTCCGAATCGCGTCGTGCCAAGTAATCGTTTACCGTTACAATGTGTACGCCTTGCCCGCCAAGTGCATTTAGATACGCCGGAAGGGTACTCACTAAGGTTTTACCCTCTCCAGTAGCCATCTCGGCGATTTTACCACCATGTAAAACCATACCTCCGATTAACTGTACATCGTAATGCACCATGTTCCACGAAACCTCTGTTCCAGCAGCTTCCCATTTATTAGCCCAGTACGCTTTATCGCCCACAATTTTAACATTGCTTTTGCGAGCCGCATAATCTCTATCGTAGGCACTTGCCGTAACTTCGAGTGTCTCGTTTTCGCTCAATCTGCGCGATGTTTCTTTGATTACCGCAAATGCTTGAGGTAAAATTTGCTGCAGTACCTTTTCAAGCTCAACATCACGTTCTTTTGCCAAGGCATCAACCTCATCGTATAAAGCAGTTTTTTCTGCTAATGATAAACTTGCGTTTTCTGCTTTTTGCTTTGTATCGGCAATTTTAGCATCTGTATCGGCCAATGCCGTAGCAATGGTTTCTTTAAATTCTATCGTTTTATGGCGGAGTTCGTCGTTACTGATCGACGATAATTTTGCATATTCTTCATTAATTTGGAGAACCAATGGTTGCAACACTTTAATGTCGCGTTCCGATTTACTTCCAAATATCTTGGTTAAAAATCCTAACATGGGTATTTTGTAATTAGTAGTTAAAAATTCAAAAATGATCAATTCACAACAACCAAGCCATTAACATTTTAAGTCAACTTGGCAGTCGAATGGGGGGCATTAAAGCATAGATTACGCTAAAAAATGGCGCAGGCTTTAGGTTAAGGGCTATTATTATTGGGTTTGCCAACTACGATTAAATCGCTCACATTTTGATCTTGCAAGCTGTATTTTGTAGTTTGTGCTTCAGAAAGCGCACCGATTAAGGCAAGTTCGCTTGACGATAAAAAATAGGTACTCAGCTCATCGTTTAAGGGATTAGCATTCTGAGTATATTTCTGAACAGAAACCTGTTGTTGGTTGCAATAGCCTTCAGTTAAAAGCCTAAGCCCTTCAGCTCTATCGGCTTTCGCAAGCTGAGTTAAGCTAAAAAATACTAATGATATGGCAACAAAGTGGTTCATTCTAGCGGCAAAGCTACTTTTAATCTTTTACATTTTGAAATATAATTCTAGGTTCCTTTTTTGCATGGAGTAACGATGCCGTGATTTAACGTTGACGATGGCTTGACGAATAACCAACCGCAGAGGTCGCAAAGAACGCAAAGGTATAGGTTGTTTTTTACTTAGCTTTTTAGCGTACAAACCATTTTCCATCTTACCTATTACGTTTTACATTTGAACACAGAACCGCTGTGCTCCTTCAAACCATCTTTGCGCGCTTCGCGATCTTTGTGGTTAAAAAAAATAATTCCTTATCTTGCACCATGAGCGCACACAACCCTTGGAAGGTTTTAGAAAGTAACCAAATTTATGATAATGCGTGGATTAAATTAACTGAACATCAGGTTATTAATCCAGCAGGCGGAAAGGGAATTTATGGCGAAGTTCATTTTAAAAATTTAGCTCTTGGCATTGTTGTACTCGATATTCACCACAACACCTGGTTGGTTGGGCAATATCGTTTTCCTCTAAAGGCCTACAGTTGGGAAATTCCAGAGGGTGGAGGAGCTTTAGACGCCGATCCCATCATAAGCGCCAAAAGGGAATTAAAAGAAGAGACCGGAATACAAGCATCTACCTTTACCGAAATTCAACGTATGCATCTCTCTAACTCAGTGAGTGATGAATATGCGATTATTTATATCGCACAAGACTTGCAAATGGGGCAATCCTCGCCAGAAGAAACAGAAGAGCTAATGGTACGTAAAGTGCCTTTTGAGGAGGCTTATCAAATGGTGATAAATGGCGAAATTACCGACAGCATGAGCGTTGCGGGCATTTTAAAAACAAAACTATTAATAGATCAAGGAAAAGTTTAACATGGAGAAGATTTTCGGCTATATTTTTGGCATATTATTTCATTTTTTTTTCTTTTTATTCCTTTGTATTTTTCATCCAATACAATGGATTTGCTATCGATTATTCGGCTACAAAGCGCATAAAGTCTCGGTAGATATTTTGAATTTCTTTTTAACCTATTGCAATGGCATTCTTTTAAACTCCGTAACGTTTTTCAATAACCAGAACCTGCCCATCAACCACCCCATTATCTTTGTGGCCAACCATCAAAGCATGTACGATATCCCGGGATTGATTTGGAATTTACGGAAATACCACCCTAAATTTATCTCTAAAATCGAACTCACAAAGGGCATTCCTTCTATCTCTTTTAATTTAAAATATGGAGGTGGGGCAAATATCGACCGAAAAGACAGCAAACAATCGGTTGCTGAGCTCATAAAGCTAGGGAGAAGAATGAAAGAAAACAATTGGGGTGCCGTAATTTTTGCCGAAGGCACACGTGCAAAAGATGGGATGGTAAAATCGTTTCATGTTGGAGGAATTGCCACCTTATTAAAAGTTGTCCCTAATGCCCTAGTGGTGCCAGTGGCCATTGAAAATTCGTGGAAAATTGTACGTTATGGGCAGCTTCCACTTGGAATAGGCAATGCTATTCGGTGGACAGTTTTAAAACCAATAGACAAGACCAACAAGAACCCTGAAGAAATTACTCTCGAAGCTGAAAATGCCATAAAAGCGAAATTAAATCAAGTCCAAACATGATAAAGTACCTTTTAATTGGCTTCTTAAGCCTTGCACTCAACAGCAAAGCCCAGCAAAAAAAGAATGAAAATTCGTTGCTATGGGAGATCTCGGGCAACGGCTTACAAAAACCGTCTTATCTGTTTGGCACCTATCATTATGCTGGTAAAGATTTTATCGACACCATGAAAGTATTAAATGCAAAGCTAAATCAGGCCGATATCATAGTGGGAGAATTAATTATCGATAGTACGCTTACGAAACGATTGGTTCCCTTTATGATTATGACAGATAATTCTTTAGATAAATTATTAAGTCCAAAGGAATATCAAAATGTGTCCGATTATCTGAAAAAAGTTTCTGGTTACGAGCTCCAAACATTCAATATCATGAAACCTGTTACTGTTCAAATGACTATCTTACAGTTTACAGCGCCTAAAAGCACCATTACGCCAGCTAATCCAGCACTCGACCAGTACATACAAGATTATGGAAAAGCAAATCACAAAATTGTAGTCGGATTAGAAACTGCCGAAGATCAAGCAACAGTGCTATTTGGGAGTAGCTTACAAAGGCAAAAAGAGCTTTTGTTAAAGAGTATCGGCAACGAAAAAAAGAACAAAAAAGAAAGCCAAAAATTATACGACGATTATATTGCGCAAGACTTAATGAGCTTAGAAAAAACGTTTAAAAAAATAGAAGATTACACGCCAGCAGAATCTGAATCGCTATTAAAAACTCGAAATTTGAAATGGATGGCACAACTTCCAGACCTTATGCAAAACGGAAGTTTGTTTATTGCCGTTGGCGCTGGTCACTTGGTAGGCCAGGATGGGTTGATTAAAGCCCTGCAAAAGAAGGGATTTACGGTAAAGCCCTTGGCTACAAATTAATGTGATAATTTGTGAATTAGCTAATTAAATATTCTTCCCTTCAATTAATTTAAAAAATTCATCTCTATACGTATCACCTATTGGTATAATTTTACCAGTAATCGAAATACGGCTCCGCTCTATACTCTCCACCTTATCTAAAGAGATGATATACGATTTGTGCACACGGATAAACTCTCCTTTGGGCAAGGTTTCTTCCATTTTTTTCATGTTCTGCAAGGTAATTACCCTTTCACTCTTCGTGAAAATAGAAATGTAGTCTTTTAACCCTTCGATATACAAAATATCATCGAGCTGGATTTTCTGAATTTTATGTTCCGTTTTTACGAAAATAAAATCTTGAGCGGGTGCAGCGGCAGAAGATACCGCACTTGGTGTAGGCTCTACCACAACTGGCGCAACTACCTCCTCTTTCTGCATCTGGTTACGCACCTTTTCTACTGCCTTATAAAAGCGATCAAAAGCAATCGGTTTAAGCAGGTAATCGGATACATTCAAATCATAGCTTTCTAAAGCATACTGGGAATAAGCAGTTGTTAAGATATAATTAGACTTCCCACTTGCAATTTTCAGAAACTGAATTCCTGTTAAATCGGGCATTTGGATATCTAAAAACACAAGATCAATGCCTCCAGCCTGCACCAATTGCAAAGCTTCTATGGCATTTTCGGTCCGTTTAACCAATTCCAAAAATGGAACTTTCGAAATATAATCTTCAATAATATCGAGCGCTAGGGGCTCGTCATCTACAGCAATACATTTTAATATCATATATCTAACATCAATTCACTTGTGTAATGGGTAGCCGAATTTACAATATTTAATTTATATCGGTCGGGGTATAACAATTGTAATCTTCGCTCTACGTTGTTTAAGCCAACACCACCCATAGCATCTTTATTGGTTTTACTTTTTTTATTGGTGATGCTGAAGTGCAAAATTTTCTGGTTGGCAATAATATTAATCCGAATCGGATCTTCAGGATCGTTTGCCACACCATGTTTAAATGCATTTTCTACAAAAGAAATTAAAATCAACGGCACCACATGCTGGTTGTCGATTTCGCCGTTTAAGGTCAGCTCTACCGCCGCACCATCCTTAAACCTCAATTTTTGCAGTTCTATATAACTCTGCACATATTCCACTTCCTTGCTCAAAGCTACCCAGCTATCGTTACTCTCATAAATCATGTAGCGCATAATCTCCGAAAGTTTTAAAATGGCATCGGCCGTTTTCTCCGATTTTTGATAGGCAAGTGAATAGATATTATTTAAGGAGTTAAATAAAAAATGTGGATTTAACTGTGATTTCAGAAACTGTAACTCCATATCCTTTTTCTGACTTTCTAAATTACGTTGGATGCGCTCGTTAGAAAACCAATCGGTAGCAAATTTCAGTAGCGAACTCATCACCACAAAAAAGCCAGAAGTAAAAAAGGCCTCTACTAGGTAACTAGTATAACTTCCTGGAACCATTTTCCCTTCTTTGGGACTAAAATGACTCAAAATAATTTCTGGATACATCACCCCTATTCCTAGCTTAATCACCACCGTAACCACTATTAACCCCATGATTAAAAAAAGATACAGCCAAGATTTTTGACGCTTCTTAATAATGTCTGGAATTAAAATCAGTGCATTAATAAAAAATAAGGAAACATTAATAATTCCATAATAGCCATATTCTACCCAGATCTCGAACCAATTCAATGGTTCTGTTCCTTTTATAAACCTTAAGCTTATCAAAGCACCAACAAGCAGCCAAAATAAAAGATTTACGATTAGTGCACCTTTGCTCTTTATCATTTTAAAAAAATTAATTAATGCCTCTATTTCACTCCAAAGTAAGTATTCTTCCTGTTCCTAAGCTTAACTTTCGACGAACGGGCATTTTTTTTCTACCAAATGGCTAAAAATGGCAACGAGTTATAAAACTAGTCATTTTACCCGTTTATCTATAATAAAATGCACTTGGTCTAAAACATTTTAGCATGTTTTAATTAATTATTCTATTTGTTCAACAAAACAAAACAACCCAGAACCGCAAAATAAAAAAGACATGAAAAAGTTATCAAACGTTTCGCCATTTATCCTTTTATTAGTTCCAGTATTTATGATGTTCGTATTGGCATTTGCCACTTCAACCATCAGTGCTAGCCAAACTGAAGAAGTAGTTGTAGTAAAAACTACCCCATCAAACAATTTAGTTAAAGCTACCACAGCAATCTTAAAATAAAATGAGTACACTAGCTATAGAAACCGTAGGATTAACCTATAACTTCGGGACACAAACCGTAGTTAAAAATTTATCGCTACAAGTGCCAACTGGAAGTATTTATGGGTTTCTAGGGCCAAATGGCGCTGGGAAAACAACCACCATAAAAATTTTGCTAAATCTGTTAAAGTCGCCTAGCGACCAGGTTTTCATTTTTGGAAACGACATTAACACCAATCGCATTGCCAGTTTAAAACGGATGGGTGCCTTAGTAGAACAGCCTGCTATTTATGGTCACCTAACGGGAAAAGAAAATTTGGTTAATCGCTGTTTACTTTTGGGCATCAAAAAAAGTAAAGCTGCCGAAATGCTGAATTTGGTTGGATTAACCGATGCAGCCGATAAAAAAGCGGGCAAATATTCTTTAGGCATGAAGCAACGTTTAGGTATTGCGCTTGCTTTGGTATCCGATCCAGAATTGTTATTGTTAGACGAGCCCACTAATGGCTTAGATCCAAACGGCATTATCGAAATAAGAAATTTGATGATCGAATTAGCTACTAAGCACAATAAAACCATTTTAGTATCGAGCCATTTGTTGGCCGAAATTGAACGTACGGCTACGCATGTGGGCATCATCAATAAAGGTGAGCTTTTGTTTCAAGGTACGATAGACGATTTGCATAACTTATCTAAACCTACCATCAAGTTAGAAATAGACGATGTTGAAAAAGCAACAGCGCTATTAACAGAAACTACCGAAATCCTTCACCAAAAAGGAAATACTATTACGCTAGCTTTTAATAGCAAAGATGATATCGCTAATCTTAACTCCATATTGGTTGCAAATGGCGTAAAAGTTTACGCTATTGGAACCGAAAGAAAAGACCTCGAAAATTTATTCTTAGACATTACTTCAAAAAAATAATATCATGCGCTCATTATTTGTTTCTTTAACTTCAGAATTTTATAAATCGAGAAAAACACTTGCCTTTTGGAGTGCCATATTATTGCCTTTAGTAATTTGTGTACTTATGAGTTGGGGCTTCATCAATCAAGCCACTAAATTAGCGAACGACCCGGCTATGGTATTATGGTTCAGGTACATTTCTGCAATTTTAGGGGTAATGGGGGTTTTGCTATTACCAATTTTGGTGATCTATAACACCTATGCCATTACCAATATGGAATACAAAGGAGATACCTGGAAAAGTTTGTTCTCTTTACCTCTCCCTAAGCTTTCGATTTATACCAGTAAATATATATACATTGTATTCCTAACGTTTTTAACCATGTGTCTCTTTGCGGTGTTCATTATTGGATCTGGACATGTGATTCAATTAATAAAACCGCAATTAGAATTTGGCGATTACAACCCAAACACCATTATCATTAAAGTTTTTGGAAAACTATTTTTATCATCTATCGGCATTATTTCTATCCAGTTTTTAATGAATTTAATGTGGAATGATTTCTTAAAACCCTTCGGAATAGGATTTTTAATGACCATCATGGGGATTATCACGGCTAGTGTAAACTGGAAATATGTAGATTATTTACCATATGCCTATCCAAATTTAACGGTTACGAAAATTATGGCCACCAAAGGTGACATCAGTAAAATGATAATATTTGATCAAGGGATTTACAATAGCTTAATTTACGGAGTAGTAGTTTTTGTAATTGGTTACTTCTTGGTCGCTAAAAAGACGATAAAATAAACTTGAACTTATTAAACACCAAAAATGGAAAGTTCGGTTGCGAATTGAGCGAGTAAAACGTTAAGAGAGTTAAGGCTTATTATCCTTAATTAACAAAATTCTATTGTTGTTATTTGAATTTCTATCATATAAACCATCAGTTATTTGAATTAATTAAGCTAACCACAACTTTAACCATTATTTCTTTCTCGTCTGATTTACTTTCTGCAATCATTAACGTTAATGCAACAAGCGCATTATCGGCTATCCTTTTTATACCTTGGGGTTTGATAAATTACGATTGGTTTTTGTTCCATATTGGAGAAAAGAGATTGCTTTATACTAATTGGCCGCAAACAAATGTGGGAAATACAAAATTGTTAGTCGGAGTTTATCCGGAAAATAACGGGTAAGTAGTTAACCTTCGCCAGCTACCATAAGCTATTATAACTTTGTAAACATAGGAGAAACGGAGATATTACACAGACAACTACGAATTGGTTTTGCCACTAAGACCTTGCCAGTACCCTCTGTGAAAGCCCCTCTGTGCACTCTGTGGTAAAAAAATTTATCTCCCCGGTTTCGGGATAATCACCAAACTTTCATGCCCCGCTTCATCAACTGATTGAACGCCAAAAAAGTAATTATCTTTTGAATAACCTAACGTTGCCGACGTTTCTTTCACAAAAAATTTACGCTCCCACACGGCGCTACTGGTTTCACGCATAAGCACATAATAGCCTGCCGGTGTTTTTCCTTTTGGTGCCTCCCATTTTAAAGCCGTTTTATTGGTGAGTCCAGAAGTTTGCACCACCACATTTTCGGGCTCTTGACAAGACCATGCTAAGTTGGCCATGACTGACAAATTCATTCTAGTTACTTTTTGCAAATAGGTATAATCTACATACTCGGGCAAATCCCCGAACTTAAAGCCATTTTCAGTTCGTACATCTTGGTGCTGACGGTTAAAATCTTCATTCATTTCGGTAATGCGCACTGCCGTAAAGCCTGCAGAAGAAAATGGAGTATGATCGCCCCCTCTTAAATAGCGATCTCTTCGGTAAATTAATTTAACATCGAGCTGATCTACATAGCGTTCTGCTACCTCCTTAATGTAACGTGCAGCCTGACGAGCCTGGCCATCGTTTTCTGCACCTGTTGCCCCCCCTTCACTAAACACACGTACGCTCTTATTATCTTTCAGATCCGTTTCCATTCCGTACGAATTACCTACAATATCGTTATTCATCAACAAATGAACATTCCATCCTTCTTCTTTTGCACGTTTGGCCAAATTAGTAGCACCATATAAACCTTGTTCTTCGCCCACCATGGCTACAAAAACAAGAGTGGCGCTAAACTTTTGCTTACTCATTATCCGACACATTTCCATTACTGCGGCTACGCCTGATGCATCATCATTAGCCCCAGGTGCAAAATCCTTAATGTTCATCACATTCGTAACTCGGGAATCGTAATGGCCCGAAAGCATTAGCATTCTTTTATCGGAAGGATCTGTTCCAGGTAAAATTGCAATTACATTTTTAAGTATAACGGGGGCCGTTATTCGTCGCCCATCAGCAGGTTGCATAAAGGTGTCGTAGCTTACTTGCAATCTTCCGCCACTGCTGGCGCCGTACTTTTCAAACTCAGATTTTATCCAAGTTCTTGCCGCTCCAATGCCTGTGGTTTTGCTAAGTGTATCGCTTAACGTATGACGCGTTTGAAAAGAAACGAGTTTTCTGATCACAGCTTCCAAATTCGTTGCCGAAACTTCGCTCAGCATAGTGCTGATATTGGAATCTTTGACCTCGGTTTTCTGTGCAAATAGGTTAAATCCCAAAAAAAGTGACGAAAAAAATAAAACGGTGGTGAATTTTCGTTTAATCATAAAGACATGTGTAAAAATATGAATAGAAAGGTACAACTATTTAGCAATACCTGTAAATTCACCAACAACAACGTTACTTAACTAAAACTAAAAAACTAATTAATTATGAATAAACATTTTACTTTTAGCGCATTGGCCATAGGCTTATGCTTTTCTGCTTTTGCACAAGAGCCCGTAAATTCGGCAGCTGTACAAAAAATCAGAACCGAGGGCTTAGAGAAATCTAAAGCCATGGATATTGCTTATCACATTACTGATGTATCTGGACCACGTTTATCGAATTCTCCGGGCTTAAAAAGAGCACAAGATTGGGCAGTGAAATACTTTAACGAAATCGGACTTAAAAATGTGCATCTAGAAGCTTGGGGCGAATTTGGTAAAGGATGGCAAGTTGATAAATATTATGCAGCAACTACGCTTCCTTATTATCACGCTATGATTGCCTCACCAAAAGCATGGACCCCTGGAACTAAAGGCCCAATTAAATCGGAAGTAATTTTGATTAAAGCGGATACCATTACCGATTTAGCAAAATATAAAGGAAAACTGGCAGGTAAAATTGTAATGATCGAATCGGCTTTAACACAGCCTTTAAAAAATTCATATACTGCTGATGTTGTACGTTATGATGACGCTGCATTATACAGAATGGATACCACAACCTTAAGAGCCGGAGGAGGTGGTCGTTTTGGGGGCAGACCAGGTGCTGCTGGCAATGGTGCAAATCAAAGGGCAATGATGTTAAGATTAGGTGCGGTAAGAGCTGCAATTGATAGTATGTTATTGGCCGAAAAAATTGGCTTAAGAATTACAATGGCAAGTAGAGGAAGTTATGGTACATTCTTTACTAGCAATGGTGCATCATACCGTTTAGATGCTAAACCGGTTAATCCAGAATTAGAAATGGCTCCAGAAGATTATTTACACATGTTGCGTTTATTAAGAGGTGGTGAGAAAGTAGAAGTAGAGGCTGATATAAAAACTTCATTTTATGACAAAGACCCTAAAGGATATAATGTAATTGGAGAAATACCAGGAACAGACCCTACCCTAAAAAGTGAAATTGTAATGTTAGGTGGCCACTACGATTCGTGGCATTCGGGAACGGGAGCAACGGATAATGCTGCAGGTTCTACCGTGATGATCGAGGCGATGCGGATTTTAAAAGCAATAGACTTTAAACCGAAACGAACCATCCGTATTGCGTTATGGAGTTCAGAAGAACAGGGTTTATTTGGATCGAGAGGCTATGTTGCTGAACATTTTGGCACCCCGCCATCACAAGCTACACCAGCGTTTAATGGTCGCCCAGCAAGCCCGGCAAAAGAGCTTGTGGTAAAACCAGAACATGAGAAATTAAGTGCATATTACAACTTAGATAACGGCACAGGAACCATTCGTGGCGTATATTTGCAAAGCAATCCAGCAGTTAGAGATATTTTTAAAGCTTGGTTAGCTCCTTTTGAAGATTTAGGTGCGAAAACAATTAATGTTGGAAACACGGGGGGTACCGATCACCAATCGTTTGATGCGATGAGTTTACCAGGCTTCCAATTTATTCAAGACCCGATGGATTACAATACCCGTACACACCACTCGAACATGGATACATTTGATCGTTTGGTAGAAGATGATTTGAAAAAATCTGCAACCATTGTAGCTTCTTTCGTATATCATACTTCAGAACGCGCAGAAAAATTACCACGCAAGCCAATGCCGGTAATGCCAGCTCCACGTCCAGGAAATTAACATTTAGATTTACGAAGGTTAGATTTTTTACGTTTTTCCTTTTCATAAACCAGCCCAGTGAGTTTAACTTACTGGGCTTCTTTTATACTTTAAAAAAAAGGTAATTTTACGGTAATAATTAGGGTAATTTTACGGTACACGATAGTTAGCGATTTAACGAATTTTAGCATTAACAAATCCTATCATTTAATTAAAACGCGTATCATGGAAAAATTAAGATCAACCGAAAAAAGTGTATTATTGAACATTCCATTTTTGGAAGCTAAAGAAATGGTAAATAATTACATCGATACTATTGGTAGAGATGAGCAGGGGCAATTGAACAATACCGTTTCTGTTTGGTTTAGCCTCGAACAGTTAAATGATATTACAGATTTGCTAAATGCTGAGCGAGAGGCAAGCTCCCAGCAAACACCAAATGAGGTAACTGATGGTTTAAGAATCTATTTCGCCAATTATGGCGATACTCCTCCAGAAGGACATGAGAACTATGCAGATAAAAATACAGTGGTATTAATTTCAACACATAGTGTAGAAGGCCGTCCTGAAAAACATAACGACTATTTTCAAAATATTGAAGTAGAAGTTAGAACTGAACCCTTTAATCGAGGAGGGCTTTGTCCACCCGAAAGCGGATGCGATTGTTCAAGTGATATTTTTAATGATGAAAATCTACCCCTATGTGAATTTCCATGACCCATATCATAAACATTCTTATTGAGATGAGTTGTTTGACTGCTTCGTTGTTCTTTTTGAGGAGCGATGGCACAAAATTTTCTTACCTTACGGTAAGCTACTTAACCATTGTATGTATTACTGAAATTCTTGGATTGCTGTATGTTAATTCCTTCCACAAATCGAACGCATGGATCTACAATATTTTTATCCTTTTCGAAGCTACTTATATTTCTTATGGACTATATGTAGCTTTAAAACCATTAATTTCTAATGCCATCGTTATTTGTGGTTTTGCCCTAACTATATTCTATGTTAACTATATTTTTGAAATTTTCAGGCACAGTTTCTTGAAATTTCAGACTTTAAGCATAACTATAGTGTCAGTACTATTCGTATTTATTAGTTTAATTTATTTTTATTTACTTATTAAGCAAAAAGACCCTATTAACTTAAAAATCCACCCTCAATTTTGGTGGATTACAGCAGTATTATTTTATTATTTCGGAAGCACCATTTACAATCTATTTATTCACTTTTTATATCAACATTTTCCAAAATCTTATGCCGTTTTAATTTATATTATGCTTGGTTTAAACTTACTACTTTATAGCATTTGGATTTATTCTTTTATATGCAATTCTCGTCAACGGAAATTATTGTCATCATTCTCCTAGCCACTTTTATTTTTTTGCTGGCACCGCTATTTCTTTTAATTTATATTAAGGAATACAATTCTTTAAAAGCAAAAGACTTGGAAGAAAAGCATAATATGGAATTAAAATTTGAAGCTGAAATTTTAAAAACACAAATTGAAGTACAAGAACAAACCATGCAAACTATTGCAACTGATCTTCACGACAACATTGGGCAGTTATTAAGTTTAACCACATTAACATTAAGTTCTATTAAGTTAAATGAGGCAGAAAAATCTGAAAAAAAGATAAATAATTCGTTAAGTTTACTTCACCAATCCATTAAAGAGCTACGCGATTTGGCGAGGCTGTTACAAGGCGAGCAATTGGTAGGAATTGGCTTGGGAGAAGCTATTAAGCAAGAGTTAGATCGGTTAAGAAGCGTTAGTGGTTACAAGCTTATAGTTAAAAATCAATTATTAACTAGTGAAGTTTCATCGCCAACGAAAGATCTCATTATATTACGCCTACTCCAAGAAATTATCAATAACATTATCAAACATGCAAGAGCTACCCAGGTAAACATTAGCACTTCGTTAATGAAGGAAATACTTTATTTGCACATAGCCGAAAATGGTGTTGGGTTTAATTACGAAGAAATAAAACACCAGAAAAGAGGAATTGGACTCTATTCCATCCACAAACGCATTGAAATGATTGATGGAAAAATAGAAATAGATTCGAAACCAACCCAAGGCACATTAATTACCATCGAAATCCCTTATCCCTAGGTTATGCTCCACAAAAAAACAGCCATCGCTATTGTCGATGACCATACTTTATTCCGTTCGGGATTAGCAAACTTATTAGAAGAGTTTGATGAAATTGAGGTGGTTTTTGAAGCCGTACACGGATTAGATTTTCAAGAGAAATTAAACTCCTATAGCCCTGTTAAAGTAGTATTAATGGACATCAGCATGCCCATTATGGATGGTTATACAACTACAAGGTGGTTAAAAACAAATCATCCAGACATCAATATTTTAGCACTAAGCATGTTCGAAGATGAAAAAGCAATTATCGAAATGCTTAAAGCTGGAGCAGGTGGTTATTTGCTTAAAGAATCGAAACCATCAGACTTGCTAATGGCCATCCAAACCATAAAAGAAAAAGGATTTTACATTAACGACCTTGTATCGGGCAGGTTATTGTCTTCTATTAAAAAAGACCCTATTAAAATCGTATTCACAGAAAAAGAACTCACCTTTCTGCAGCTTTGCAGTACTGAATTTACCTATAAGGAAATTGCTATTCAAATGAACGTTAGTCCACGAACAGTAGATAATTATCGAGAATCCCTGTTCGCTAAGCTTCATATTAAATCGAGAACGGGCTTAGTGGTTTATGGGATAAAGAATGGGTTGATCAGAATATAGAGCTAATCTAACTCGAACTCCTCATGAAGAGCCGGAATCGAAATATGACTAAATCCTTTATTCCTTAATTGTTGTGCAAATTTTTGTTGAACCTCATACTCTCCATGTACCAAAAACAAACGTTTAACCTTCGCAGGATCTTGGCAAGATAAAAACCTTAACAGGTCTTCATAATCACCATGTGCACTCATCGAGCGAATAGATTGCACTTCGGCTTTAACTTCATAATCATCCCGAAAAATTTCTACCACTTTTTGCCCTCCAATCAATTGCCCACCTAAAGAAGAAGGTTCACAGTAACCCACCATCAAAATGGTATTTTTCGAATTGCTGATGTTATTTTTGATATGATGCCTAACCCGGCCCCCTTCGGCCATACCTGAAGAGGATATAATTACACATGGACGAGGGTCGGCATTTAGGGCCTTTGATTCCTCTGTACTTTCAATAAATTTTAATCCTTTAAAAGCAAAAATATCATGGTCAACCGCCAACACTTTCATTACATTATGGTTATAGACTTCGGTATGGCTTTTCAGTACCGCAGTAGCTTGGGCGGAGAGCGGGCTATCTACATAATAATTTAAGTCGGGTAGTTGATGCTTTAATTCCAATCCGTTTAGCGCATATAAAAGTTCTTGCGTTCGCCCAACGCTAAATGCAGGGATGATTACTTTACCATTTTTAACTTTACAGGTGTGATTTATAATTTCGAGCAGTCTCTTTTCGATAGGTTCTAAATCCTTGTGCAACGAATCGCCATAGGTAGATTCGAGCAAGATATAATCAGCCTGGTTAAACACTGCGGGGCTTCTAAGTAGCATATCACCATAGCGCCCAACATCGCCACTAAACGTTAATTTTGTTTCCTTACCGTTTTCTCTAAGCGTTAAATGTACTGCCGCGCTCCCCAAAATATGCCCTGCATCAGTAAATTTCAAAACAATATCTTCGCTTATCCGATAATTTTCTTCATAAGCCACAACCTTCATCAATCCCATTGCTTTAATCGCATCTTGATCAGTATACAATGGTTTCTCCTCTTCTTCACCTGGGCGTAAGTGTCTATTAGCAAATTCACTATCCTGCATTTGTATCTTAGCCGAATCGAGCATTAAAATTCTCGCTAAATCCATGGTAGCTGGCGTACAATAAATAGAGCCATTAAACCCTTCAGCTACAAAACGAGGCAATAAACCACAATGGTCGATGTGCGCATGAGAAAGCACAACATAATTTACCGTAGAGGGGTGAAAGCCGAAATGTTCATTTAATCCATCTGTAATTCGGCCCATTCCTTGGAATAAACCACAATCTAAAAGAATTTGAGTGCCATTTGCTAAGGTTACCAGATGCTTGCTTCCTGTAACCGTTTGAGCCGCACCATGAAAGGCTATTTTCATATGTAGATAATATTGTTTTTAATTGTCATATGGAATACGCCATGTATCTTCATTTGTGTTTGTGCGTTTCGGCACATGGCTATTTCATATTAAAAATTGACGTTTGAAAATAAATGAAAAAAAATTATGTAAACTAAAATATTAGTTTTAGATTTATATTAATTATTTGTTTAAATTACTCAAATAATAACACCCAATTCTATAAAAACGCTCAATTAATATAAAAAACAACAATTATCATGGAAATTAAAGATTTAACAAAGGCAGAGGAACAAATCATGCAAATTGTATGGCAACTAGAAAACTCGTTCGTAAAAGAGGTAATGGATTATTTGCCTGAACCGAAACCCGCCTACAATACCGTTTCAACCATTATCAGAATACTCGAGGTTAAAGGTTTTATCGGTCACGAAGCATTTGGCAAAGCCCATAAGTATCATCCACTGATTAGCCGCGAAGAATATAAGCGTCATGCAACTGAGAAATTATTAGGAAATTATTTCGAGAACTCCGTAGAAAGCATGTTCTCCTTTTTCGTTAAAGAAGAAAAGCTTGATTTAAGCGATGTGGATGAAATTTTAAAAATGATCAATAAATTCAAAAACAGACCAAAATGAGTTGGGCGCATTATTTGCTACAGGTAAACATTTACCTGATTGTATTTTTCTGCTTTTATAAACTGTTATTGGATAGAGAAACTTATTTTATCTTAAACAGAATATATTTGATTGCATCTGGTGTGCTATCCTTAGCTATCCCCTTTTTGCGCTTCGAGTGGTTAACTACTCAACCCGTTTCGCAACAAGTATATCTCGGTGTTGATCAAATAAGTGGTTTTGTATCTCAGGCAAGTGTAATTCATCCTAGTGCAGAGAAATTTAACTGGGGTAATTTAATTGTAGCAATATATGCGTGTGGTATTTTATTTTTTATCTGTCGATTTATTTATCAGTTAATTGCAGTTCGAAAAATGTTTTATAATGTAAGTAAAGGTGCAGCATTTTCATTTCTTAACAGGAAAGCAATAGCAGATGATGTACCCGAACCTGAAACTATCGACCTTCATGAAGAAATTCACATTAAACAAAAACACACAATTGACGTGCTCTTTTTTGAGTTCTTAGCCATATTTACATGGTTCAATCCAATTATTTACGCTTACAAATACACAGTTAAAAACATCCACGAGTTCTTGGCCGATGAAGCAGCAGCAAAATTTCAGGGGGATAAGGAAATGTATTCTCTATTGCTATTAAGTCAGGCCTTTGGCACTAGGCCGAGTACCTTAACCAATGGTTTTTTTACCAAATCGTTAATCAAGAAAAGGATATTTATGTTGCACAAGCAACGTTCTAAAAAAACCGCCATCTTAAAGTATGGTTTGTTCGTTCCCCTATTTGCATTAACCCTTATTTTATCATCAGCCACTATTCGTAAAAATGATAATTTAATTGCTGTTTCCGAACAAATTCCGCTTAACAATATTAAGACTGTTGTAAGTGAAACCATTGAGGCGCCGTTACGAATTACAGCTCTTGAAATTGCTCCAACAACCTTTGATGCGACTGCATTTGGCACTACAAAAAGCTATTCAACTCACAAAAAATGGGATAATTTCTACAGATTTTTATCCAATAATATAATGTACCCAAAAGATGCGATCGATCATCAAATTCAGGGGAACGTACGTGTTAATTTCGATATAGAAGCGGGTAAAATTAATAAAGTAGATGTTGTTGGCTCTTTGGGCCACGGTACTGAGCAAGAGGTAAAGCAGAGCATTTTAGCTTTTACTAAAGACTTACCTGCTGAAGATGGAAATTATAGTTTCGTTACTGCTTTCAAGTCAAATCAGCTTAGTAGTAAGGAAGAAGCTATGGCCAATGAAGCACCTAATGGATACAATGAGCTTCCAAAAATTACGATTTCCAGCTATCCAGTTTCGGCGGTGCCAAAAAATGATAATGTAGATGATAATACCATTTATGACCATATTTCGGTAATTAACCCACCAACATATCCTGGAGGAATTGCAAAATTATATGCTTTTCTAGGCAATACCATTAGATATCCTATAACCGCATCCGAAAATAACATACAAGGAACGCTTTATATTGCTTTCACAGTAGAAAAAGATGGCGCGTTAAACGACGTTAAAATTGAAGGCAGAAAGCTTGGATATGGACTTGAAGATGAGGCCATTCGCGTAGTTAAAATGAGTAAAAAATGGAATCCCGGCATGCAAAATGGTAAACCCGTTCGTGTTAAATATAACATTCCTATAAAATTTACCATGCCAGCAGAAACGGCGAAAATAAAAGCAGCTGGAAATAAAGCTAACATCAGTGTTGCTGCCACTTCGGTTACTTTAAAAGAAAAAAATTCTACTGAACGAGCAAAGCCAATCTATATCATTAATGGTAAGAAAGAAGCTGAATTTGCTTTTAATAATTTGAAAGCTGCAACAGTTATGAGTGTAGAAATTCTTAAAGATGCCAGCGCAATTGCGCTTTATGGAAAAGAAGCTGAAAATGGCGCCATATTAATTACCACTAAATAAACCAAATAATTTATGAAACGACTTACATTCCTATCGTTAACTGCATTGATGTTTTGCATTACCACAGGTGTTAATGCACAAATCAAGAGTAGTACACCAGAGAAACCGATAGCGATTAACGTTGAAGGTGCTAAATCTTTCGGTAAAGAACCGCTTTATGTGGTAGATGGAAAAGTGGTAGGCGTTACGCTTAGCGGTTTAAGTCCTGACCAAATCGAATCCTTAACCGTTCTTAAAGATGCCTCAGCTTTTGAACAGTACGGAAAAGAAGGCGGCAACGGTGTAATTTTAATTACAACTAAAAATAAGCCCGAAGAAAAAATCGATTTAAACAATATAATCATTCGAGGAAATGGCGTCTATGGCAAAAAGCCCCTAATGGTTTTAAATGGAGAAATACTTGATCAAACTGGCATCAATGAATTAGATCCAAATAAAATTCAATCTGTAACCGTTCTTAAAGATGCTTCGGCCATAGCCTTATACGGGAAAGGGGCAGAAAATGGTGTAATTGTAATTGTTACCAAGAAAGAAACGCCCGCAATAATTAAAAACTAGTACGCTAAACTAAAACCTAAAAAAGATGAAATTAAAAATTTTCTCATCGCTACTAGCGGTGTTACTGCTCAACGTATGCGTTAGCAAAACCAATGCACAAGACAACAAAGTATACGATCATGTATCCTTAAAAAACCCGCCTACATACCCAGGCGGCATTCAGAAATTTTATGAATTTTTTGGATCCAATTTGAAGTACCCCAAGTCTGCAGTCGAAAATAACATACAGGGAACCGTATACATAACGTTTGTGATCGAAAAAGATGGTTCTTTAACTGGTATAAAGCCTGAAGGTAGAAAGTTAGGATATGGAATAGAAAACGAAGCCATTCGGGTACTTACATTAGCTAAAAAGTGGAATCCCGGAATGGTTGCAAGCAAACCAATTCGGACACAATTCAATTTGCCCTTAAAGTTTACTATCCCCAATAAGAAGCCAAATGTAAAAACTGCCACAGCCACAGCCAAAGCAACGCCCGCCCGTGTAGAACCTAATACGGTATACGACCAGGTCGCTATGGAAACACCACCAACCTATCCGGGTGGGATTGCAGCATTGTATAAGTTTTTAAGCAGCAACATGGTATATCCAAAAGCTGCAGCAGAGGCTAAAGTGAAAGGAACAACCTATGTGACCTTCACTATCGAAAAAGACGGTTCACTTACAGATATTAAAGCGGAAGGAAGAAAATTAGGCTCTGGATTAGATGAAGAAGCAATAAGAGTAGTTAAATTGTCTAAAAAGTGGAATCCTGGCCTAATTAACGGGATGCCTGTTCGCGTTAAATACAATATCCCTGTTAAATTTACGATGTAATTAAGGCTCGATTACTACTCAAAAACAAGGCAAATAGCCTGTGAAGTCCTGAAATAGGTTGACTATTTTCTGATTTTCAAATTTGATGAAAAACCTTGAACAAACTAACACTTGTTCAGGGTTTTTTTATAAGTTTTCAGTTCTACCTCCTGTTGCCCATGCATCTGTATCGGAGTCAGCATTTTGCAGCTCAGATGTGGCCTCAGACTATTATAGATGGCTATGCTCTGTTTGGCCAGTACCTTTGCTTCAGAAAGATTGTTCAGTACATCTCCGAGTCCGAATTCGCTCTTCAGTATACCATTGATGCGTTCTGCAGTCGCATTTTCATACGGATCGCCATTTTCTGTCATACTTATCATTATGCCATTCCTTTCAAGTTCATCCACATATATCCTGCTGCAGTACTGTAGTCCACGGTCTGAATGATGTATAAGCGGATGGTCATATCTGCGATTCCCCAAAGCCATTCTTAGTGCCCTGAGCGTAGATTTCGATTCCATATCGCCACAAAGTTCATAGCCCATTATCTGTTTTGAATACGCATCGGTTACAAGGTGAAGATAGCTGTTGCCGTCCTGCGTCGTATCTACATAGGTGATGTCGGAAACCCAAAGCTGTTCCGGACGTGTAAGTTTCAGGTTTGCCGTTAGGTTTGGATACTTGCGCATCCAGTGGCGGGAATTGGTGGTCTTGGTATACTTTTTCCGTTTGAATATCAGCAGCCCCTGCTCCCTTAGAAGATGGAACAATCGGTCTCTGCCAATACCTATATCCGATCTCAGCAGATAATGCAGCTTTCTGCTGCCAATCTTTGGCATCAGGCGTCTGACCAACAGTACCCTTCTCCTCACTTCCAGTTCCGTTGATTGCGATTTAAGATGTTGCTGTCTATGTTTGAAATAAGCTTGTTTGCTAAAGCCAAACAATGCACAAAACATACTCACTTTTCTGGAGTAGGTCTTGGCAAGCTCGTCAATTGTTTGGCTACGTCTTTTTTTAGGATGCTTATCCCTTCCTCTTTTTCGGCGATGGAGATCAGCTTTTGGTAGGCCAGTACCTTCAGCTTTTCTTCTGCCAGTTGTTTTTCGAGTTCTTTGATACGCTGCTTCTGTGGATCTTTCATCGGTCTGCCCAAGCTGCCTTTTTTCGGGTAGTGCAATTTACCATACTTCCGGCACCATTCCAAAACCCGGCTGTTGCCTCCAATGCCATATTTCAACTGTATCTCATCCTTGTTCAAAAGCCCGCTCTCGTAATCCTGGACTACCGCTTTTTTGAAACTCTCACTGTACTTGGGATTGGGGACAGTGATCTTCACCCTAACTTCCTGTATTTTCATATCGTTGACTTTTAATTGGTCAACTTTTTTCAGGACGGGACAGCCTTACAAAAAAGCCCTACCAAAATGGTCGGGCTTTTTTGTTTAATGTCTCCTCTGTCTCGGACATTTAAATCTAGTGATTTAATAGTTTAAAAACAAATTATTCAGTTCAATAGTTCATTTGTTAACATCATGACTAATGAGCGAATACCAATGAACCAACTACCCTTCTTCCTCACTAACAAATTTCGCCGAGTAATAATCTCTATTCATCCTGGCAATATTTTCAAGTGAAATTCCCTTTGGACATTCAGCCTCGCAAGCACCCGTGTTGGTACAGTTCCCGAAACCTTCGGCATCCATTTGTGCAACCATATTCTGTACACGTTTATAACGTTCAGGTTGGCCCTGAGGCAATAAAGCTAATTGCGAAATTTTTGCCGAAACAAACAACATCGCTGAAGCATTCTTACACGTGGCAACGCAAGCACCACAACCAATGCATGCAGCAGCCTCAAACGCAGCATCGGCTTGTGCTTTTGGTATAGGAAGGTTGTTCGCATCTTGTGCATTGCCTGTATTTACCGAAATAAAGCCTCCAGCCGCGATAACACGGTCGAACGCCGACCTATCTACAGTTAAATCTTTAATTACCGGGAAAGCCTTTGCTCTCCATGGCTCCACTACAATGGTATCACCATCTTTAAACGAGCGCATATGAAGCTGACAAGTGGTAACCGCATCTTTGGGACCATGTGGGCGGCCATTGATAAACATCGAGCACATACCGCAGATTCCCTCACGACAATCGTGATCAAATACAATAGGGTCGTCACCTTTGGTAATCAAATCTTCATTTAAAACATCAAACATTTCTAAAAAAGACATATCTGGTGAAATGTTAGACACTTTATAGTCTACCATTGCTCCTTTAGCTTGGGTGTTTTTCTGACGCCAAACTTTTAGCGTTAAATTCATGTTTCCTGTACTCATTTTTTTTAGTATTGAGTATGGAGTATTGAGTATGGAGATTAGCAGTAAATCCCTGTACGCATTACACCTTACTATTTATATCTTTTGCGCATTAATTTCGATTAAATTGAGATATTGCTATTGAATTCGTCTCAATACTCATATCTCAATACGCTATACCAGCGCCCTTCTATTTATAACTTCTTTGTGCGATTTTTATATTTTCAAACTTCAGCTCTTCCTTATGAAGTTCAAACGTTCCATCTCCTTTATTTTCCCATGCAGCTACGTAAGCGTAATTTTCATCATCACGTAAGGCCTCTCCCTCTTCGGTTTGATATTCTTCACGGAAGTGACCGCCACAACTTTCGTTACGGTTTAAAGCATCGATGCACATTAATTCGCCCAACTCGATAAAATCGGCTACACGGCCAGCTTTTTCTAATTCTGGATTGTATTCGTTTGCTTCTCCCGGAACACGTACATCGCTCCAGAAGTCCTTTTTCAATTGTTGAATTTCTGCGATAGCAGATTTTAATCCATCCGCATTACGTGCCATTCCACATTTATCCCACATAATTAAACCCAATTTTTTGTGGAAATGATCTACGGATTTAGTACCCTTAATACCGATTAATGTATCTAATATACCTTTTGCCTTGGCTTCTGCTTCAGCAAATGCTGGATGATCTGTTGGGATTGCTTTTACCGAAATTTCTTTTGATAAATAAGCACCGATAGTATATGGCAATACAAAATAACCATCTGCCAAACCCTGCATTAGCGCCGATGCGCCTAAACGGTTTGCACCGTGATCGGAGAAGTTTGCCTCTCCAGCACAATAAAGGCCTGGAACGGTAGTCATCAAGTTATAATCTACCCATAAACCACCCATGGTATAGTGAACCGCCGGGTAAATACGCATTGGGGTTTCATAAGGATTTTCGCCCGTAATCTGTGCATACATATCGAATAGGTTACCATATTTTTCTTTCACTACTTCAGTACCCAAACGCATGCACGTTTCTTTGTCGGGGTTGTGAATACCTGCTTTAGAAGCTTCGATTTTACCATAACGTTCGGTATTGGCTTTAAAGTCGAGGTATACAGCCAATTTTGATGTACCTACTCCATAACCTGCGTCGCAACGCTCTTTAGCTGCACGAGAAGCTACGTCACGCGGGACTAAGTTACCGAAAGCAGGATAGCGACGCTCTAAATAATAATCTCTTTCGTCTTCAGGAATTTCTGAAGCCTTACGGCTATCGTCTTTCTTTTTAGGCACCCAAATTCTTCCATCGTTACGTAACGACTCAGACATTAAGGTTAATTTAGACTGATGATCTCCCGAAACCGGGATACAGGTTGGGTGAATTTGTGTATAGCAGGGATTTGCAAAAAATGCACCTTGCTTATTGGCTTTCCATGCAGCAGTAACATTGCTTCCCATGGCATTGGTAGATAGGTAAAATACGTTCCCATAGCCACCTGTTCCTAAAACTACAGCGTGGCCAAAGTGGCGCTCCAATTCGCCTGTGATTAAATTACGGGCAATGATACCACGTGCTTTTCCATCAATCTTAACAACCTCAAGCATTTCGTGACGGGTAAACATTTCTACCTTACCCATTCCTATTTGGCGCTCAAGAGCAGAATATGCACCTAAAAGTAATTGCTGGCCAGTTTGACCAGCTGCATAAAATGTACGTTGAACCTGAGTACCACCAAAGGAACGGTTATCTAATAAGCCACCGTATTCACGTGCCAATGGAACACCTTGAGCAACGCATTGATCAATAATGTTTGCACTTACCTCGGCTAAACGATGAACATTTGCTTCGCGTGCACGGTAATCGCCACCCTTAATGGTATCATAAAATAAACGATAAGTACTATCGCCATCGTTCTGATAGTTTTTTGCAGCATTGATACCACCCTGTGCAGCAATGGAATGCGCTCTACGAGGTGAATCTTGAAAACAGAAGCACTTTACTTTATAGCCCATTTCGGCCAATGTAGCAGCGGCTGATGCTCCAGCTAAACCAGAACCTACTATAATTACTTCTAAACTTCTTTTGTTAGAAGGATTAACCAAAGGCACAGACGATTTAAATTTCGTCCATTTATGGGTTAATTCTCCTTCAGGTATATTTGAATTTAATGCTGACATTATCTTTAGCTTTATTCGTTCAAAAATTATTTTAAAGACCTAAGTAGATCCAAACTGGCATTGCGGCAAAGATTAAAGGGATAAGGATGGAGAACCAAACGCCTACTGCTTTAATAATTGGGGTATATTTTTTATGATTCCAACCTAAGGTTTGAAAAGCAGAAGCAAAACCATGTAATAAATGGTAGGCTAGTGATATCATCGAAAGCACATAAAGTACTACAAACCAAATGTTACTAAAGGTGCCTTTCATTACTGCATATAGATCTTCATGCCCTGCGGCATCAGTTGTTGGGATACCGGTAAAGCGAGAAACCGTCCAGAATTGCGAAAGATGTACAATTAAGAAAATTAGCAATAAGGTTCCTAAGAGGCCCATCGACCTTGAATACCATTTACTGTTGGCATTGCCATTGTTGTAGGCATATTTTTGTGGTCTAGCCGCTTGATTTTCGAAAGTTAATCGTGCGCCTTGTACAATGTGCAGTAATAAACCCGCCATTAACACGACTTCCATCGCCCGGATGATCCAATTAGTGGCCATAAAATGAGCGCCTTCATTAAAAAGTACGCCCGTATTATCAAAAAATACAAAGGAGTTTAAAAAACAATGTACCACTAAAAAAGAGATTAGAAAAAGGCCCGTGATGCCCATTATTAGTTTTTTTCCTATGGATGAGGAAAAAGCGTTTGCAATACTACCCATTAGCTTTTATTTTTTTATTCAGTTGGTACAAAAGTATTTAAAATATGATTCAAAATAAGAATACGAAATACAAAATCATCAGAAAGTGGTTATTTAGAAACATTCTAAAAAAATTGCATGTTTTCAGCTGTTCGGCGCAAGATTGGGCGCATAAAAAAACCCCGATTTTACATCAGGGTTCCTATTAACAAGTTTAAAATTTTAATTAAAAGAGAACGTATAAGAACCGTTTTCACCAACTCCAGTGATTGTAGTTTTACCATTCCCAGAAACAGTGATTGCTTTTTCTACATCGGCAGCACTATTTACTGGCTTACCATTTATCTGTGTAATTAGCAAGCCTTTTTTTACGTCGAAATAATCGAACATCTTACCAGGTTCTACATTGGTTACCACCACACCATTTGTTACCTTATATTTTGATTTCAATTCTGCTGATGCTGGCGCAAAGCTCGCACCAAGCTTAGCTACTGTAGTTCCTGTAGGCACTACTGCCATTTTTTTAGATGAGGCCAAACTAACACTACTTTCTGGCTTAAGCGTAACCACAACGTTTTTTAATGACCCGTCGGTTTTTAAAACACTTAAAGCTACCTTATCGCCAGGGCGTAGGCGACCTATTTTCTCTTGTAAATCAGGGGAATCATAAATTGCTATACCTTCTACTTTTTTGATAATATCGCCCTCTTTAATGCCTACCGATGCTGCAGCTCCATTTGGAGAAACACCGTTTACATATAAACCATTAATCTCTTTTGTTTTGTACTTATCTGCAACATCAGCATCTAAAGGCTCAAAAGTAACACCAATATAACCGCGTTTTACCCCACCATATTGCTTAAAGTCTTCCAAGATTTTCTTAGCAAGATTTACCGGAATAGCAAACCCATAGCCTTCATTTCTTCCGGTTTGCGAAGCAATTGCAGAGTTAATACCGATAAGCTCTCCATTGGCGTTAACCAATGCTCCTCCACTATTCCCTGGATTAATCGCAGCGTCGGTTTGAATGAATGCTTCTATAGATGTATTTGCAGGACGCTCAGGTTTTACTCCAGTACGTTGCATCTCCATCCATTCTTCGCGCGTCATTCCTTGATTTTGTCGATCTAAAATTCCAATACTACGTGCTTTTGCACTTACAATACCGGCCGTTACGGTGGTTTGCAAATCTAATGGGAAACCTACTGCAAGCACCCATTCGCCAATCTGTACATTATCAGAATTACCCATTTTAACAAAAGGCAAACCAGTTTCTTCAATTTTAATTAAAGCCAAATCAGTATTTGCATCTTTCCCAATTACCTTTGCCAGCACTTTACGTCTGTTCGCTAATACAACCTCGATTTTATCAGCATTATCAACTACGTGATTATTGGTAACGATATAGCCATCTGATGTTAAAATTACGCCTGAACCTGAAGCTGCCCTCGGAACACTACTTCTTCGTCCACCGCCACCAAAAAAGTCGAACAAATCTTCGAACCCGCCACCAGCTTGTTCATTGTCTACCGTTTTAGTTCCATAGGTAGTTTTAATATGTACCACTGCTGGCGAAACTGCTGCCGCTGCCTGTACAAAATCTACCGATCCTGTTGATGACACTTTAATTGGGTTATTAGCAAACATCATATTTTGCTTTTCGGTTAAAGAAAAGCTATCGTTGTTGCGCTCTAATAGTTTATAAGCGCCAATTGCAACTGCACCCCCTAAGAATGCAGTAAACACCATTAATCCTATTTTTTTCATATGTTAATATTTGTTTTTTAATTGTATTCAAGCTATCATAATCTGTGGTTACTCTTTTAAAAGATTATAATCGCCTTCAAGTTTTTATTATTCTATACCTTTACGAAAGATTTACTCAAATTTAATACCATATAAACGATATTTGTATACTTAGTATATCTGATTTTGTGTTAAAAAATGTTAAATCAAAAATAGCTCATAAAAATGAAGAATTCATGAACATGCAATTTTATAAATACCAAGGTGCAGGAAACGATTTTATTTTGATTGACCATCGTATGAGCAATTTAAAAACAATCGACAATAATCTCATAAAACAGCTTTGCGATCGCAGATTTGGCATTGGGGCCGATGGATTAATGTTTTTGCTAAAGCATGATAAATTTGATTTTGAAATGGTGTATTACAATGCCGATGGAAATCTGGGCAGTATGTGCGGAAACGGTGGGCGTTGTATCGTAGCTTTTGCAAAGTATCTAGGAATAATTGACAGTGAAGCTAATTTTTTGGCAGTCGACGGGCCACATTATGCCAAAATTTCAGCAGAAGGGAATTGGGTAGATCTACAAATGATTAACGTGAATCAAATTAATAAAGATGGAAATGCTTACGTTTTAAATACCGGTTCGCCACATTATGTAGAAGAAGTGGTGGGTTTAAAAGAGCTTGATGTCTACACAGCAGGGAAAAACATCCGAAATAACGAAACCTATAAAGAAAGAGGAATCAACGTTAACTTTGTAGAAGATAAAGGCGACCATTTATTTGTGCGCACGTTTGAGCGCGGTGTAGAAGATGAAACGTATGCGTGTGGAACTGGAGTTACCGCTGTTGCCATAGCAATGGCCAAGCACTTGCATAAAACAGGGCATATCGAAACGGCAATTGAAGTTTTGGGTGGCAACATCAATATTAAATTTGATTATGATGGGGCATCATTTACCAATATCTTTTTATGCGGCCCGGCGGAGAAAGTTTTTGAAGGGAAGTTGTAAAAGTAGTTGACCGCTATGGATCGGGCATTAAGGTGCTTCGTCTTATCGCGTTAATTACCTTCTGCCAAATGCGCAGCTATGCCAATTTTGATTTCACTGAACGAATAATCTCGCCCTAAATGATCACGCAGATCGTTAAGTTTAATCGATTTAAGTTCATTAATTGCGGTTAACAGTGTATTCAATTTTTTTGATGACATAAATAATTTTGGATCCAGCTCTTGTTTAGCCACAAAATGAGCAATGTGGGCTTCTATTGTTCCTAAAGTCATTTTACGTAATAGCGCAATTTCGTTAGGGGTTTTGCCATCCTTTATTAATCGAAAAGTGATCTCCTTTGTATCTTCTTTAATCACTTTTGGATTTTTTTGTTTTTTAGCTGCTTTTGTTTTAGCGCCAAGCTCTTCGTTATTTGGCAATCGATATGCCTTTTGAATTTGCTCAGCTCTTTTTGCCTCGTTGTATAAGCCTGTTAGGGTTTCTTTTGTTAATTCTTCACCATTTAAACTCGCCATTAACATCGCTTTAGCCTTCCGCACTTTCTTAAATTGCTCATAAGACATCGCTTCCATTTCTACCAATTCTATCAGGTATTCTTTGGTTTGCTTTTCTGCCTTGACGACTTCGATTAACTCAAATATAGAATCGCTGAGTTTTACAATTTGAGGATTAAAATAATTTTCGGCTGCAATGATTCTTTCTAAACGCAAGACTAAATTTTCGGGTGTATTTACGTGCGATAAACGTTCGATTTGCTTAAGGAACTTGTCTGCATCAGCTTTTAGAGAAATCAATTCTTGTTGCAGTTTCAGAGCCCAGGGCAAATGTTTTTGTTTTGTAGATCGCTTAGCATCTTTGGTATAGCTAAACACATGTTCGAAAACATAGTTGTCTAGCGTCTTAAAATCGAAACTTTGTAGTAGGTAATTCCTTAAAAAAGTGTCACTTTCTCTGGTTATTTGTAAGGAAAGGTTTTCTTGTTGGTCTTTTGTTCTTGCAAAGTGACTCACATTTGGATCTTGCCTAATCGTTCTTCCAGAAAGTTGAGAGGTTAACACTAATCCTTCTAGCGAGCGCAAGCGTGAAAGGGCTACATAAATTTGTCCGGGAGCAAAGGCATCTCCCAAATCAACAATGGCTTTATCGAAGGTTAAACCCTGACTTTTATGCACCGTAATGGCCCAAGCCAATTTTAAAGGAAATTGCGTAAAGGTGCCGATGAGTTCTTCCTCAATTTCGTTACTTACTTTATTGGTAGTATAGCGAATGTTTTTCCAGGTGTATTTTTCGATAAGAATGGTTTCGTTAGATCCATTGGCTTTTACTTTTATTACTTCATCGCTCAGCGAGACCACAGTGGCAATTTTTCCATTAAAAAAACGCTGTTCGCCGGTGGGGTCGTTTTTCATAAACATCACCTGTGCTCCCACTTTTAATTCGAGTGTGTGTTCTGCGGGATAAGCAGATTCGGGAAACTCCATTTCAATCGTTGCTCGATAATAATAGCTTTTTCCGTTTAGCTCATTTAGGGAACTTTTATTTAGCGCATCTGCTTTTTGATTGTGTGTGGTTAGCGTGATGTAATTATCGCTTAAGTTAGGTTTAAAATTTTCGCGATAATAATTTTGCAGTAAAGCAATATCTTCAGGCGTAACTTGATTATTTCTTAAATTATTTAACAAGTTAATAAATACTTCATCGGCTTGACGATAGATTTTTTCGAGCTCGATATAAACTGGAGGTTCTTTCTCCAAGGCTAAGGCGTCGAAGAAATAAATGCTTTTATAAAACGTACTTAATAAATTCCATTCATTCGGTTTCACAACGGGAGGAAGTTGATGTAAATCTCCTATAAATAAAACCTGTACACCCCCAAAACTTGATGCATTGTTTTTCCGAATGTAGCGTAACACCATGTCGATCGCATCGAGCAAATCGGCCCTTAGCATACTTACTTCATCAATGATAAGCAATTCTAGATCTAATAAAATGCGCCGCTTTGTCGCATTCATATTTAAATGCCTGATGATTGATTTCGGGGTATTAAAATGTTGATCAGCTGTTGCAAATTCTGCTGTTGGATTTCGAGGCAAATACGTGCCAAAGGGCAGTTGAAAAAGCGAGTGAATGGTTACGCCTGCGGCATTGATGGCTGCTATACCCGTTGGCGCCACAATTACCGCTTTTTTGTGTGTTGCAGCAATTAAATTTCGCAGAAATGTAGTTTTGCCCGTGCCCGCTTTTCCAGTTAGGAAAATATGACGAGAAGTTAAATTTATAAACTTTGCCGCAAGTTTTGCAGGCTGTTGGTCTTCAGATTCGTTTAACATTTTAAGTATACATCACAGGTTGGTGAAGATACATTTTTTGAGGCTAAACGCCTATTTTTGATCAAAAATATAGTTTTAGTGAAGGAGAATTAATGGAGATGTAGTTTTTTGTAATTTAAAGACAAATAACTTTAAAATTTACGGCCATGTGGTTGCCCGATTATAATCTGCTTCGGTAAAGGTGTAGGGTCTAAGCCTTGGCTGAAAGGTTTTAGAAAATGAAACGGCTAATTGGCTTTCATCTTGGCCAGGAGAATGATACGAATAAATCAAGAACCAAATTGAGCACTTTAGATACAATGTAACAAATGTTAAAGTTTGTTATCAAGTGTTAAATATTCACAACTAAATTTTTAGTATTAAAAGTTTAGTTATATATTTAGCCATCAAACAAACCTATATGAAGAAACTAAGCTTAGCGTTATTTTTATGCTTTTGCTGTACCTATCTATCTGCTCAAAGCCTTTTTCAAGTGAAAGGTATCGTTGCCGATTCTACAGCCAATTTAAAACTCAAAAACGCCACCATCAGCATTCTCAATGCTAAAGATTCTACCCTTTATAAATTCACCAGAGCTACGGTAAATGGCGAATTTAACATTCAGCCTATGCGGTCAGGAAATTTTATCCTATTGCTTACCTATCCTGATTATGCCGACTATGTGTACCAGTTTAAGCTAGACGAGGTTAATCCAAGTTTTAACTTTGGAACCATTAACATGCGAACTAAAGCGACCTTATTAAATGAGGTAATTATAAAAGGACAAGCCGCTGCTATAAAAATTAAGGGGGATACTACCGAATTTAATGCTGGAAGTTATACGATACAACCCAACGACAAGGTGGAGGATCTTTTGAAGAAAATGCCGGGCATTCAAATCGATAAAGACGGAAAGATAACCGCTCAAGGCAAAACAGTTGAAAAGGTTTTAGTGGATGGGGAAGAATTTTTTGGAGACGATCCCACCCTGGTAACAAAAAATTTGCGAGCAGACATGATAGACAAAGTACAGCTTTTCGAAAAAAGTAGTGATCAAGCTGCTTTTACGGGGGTGGATGACGGTAAAAAGACGCAAACTATTAATTTAAAATTAAAAGAGGATAAAAAGAGTGGTTATTTCGGCAAAGTTGATGTTGGAGCTGGCACAGATGAATTCTACCAAGCGCAGGTAATGTTTAATAAATTTAAAGCGAAACAAAAATTTTCTTTGTATGGTACTGCGGGAAATAATGGAAAAACAGGATTGAATTGGGATGATGCCAGCAAGTATGGAGGTAGTGGGGGTAATATGGAAATTTTTGATGGTGGTATTTATTTTTCTGGCAGTGGCGATGATATCGATGGGTTTGAAGGTCAATATTATGGAGAAGGGATTCCGATAGCCCGTAATGGGGGGGCGCATTACGACACCAAATGGAACGCTGATAAAGAAACCATCAATACGAACTACAAATTAGGCTCATTGGGCATTAAGGCAAATAAAAATGTGATTAGCCAAAACAACCTACCTACTGGGATTTTTAATAACACAAGCGAAGAAATGTCGGATAAATACCTATTCCGCCAAAAATTAGATGCTACGTATACCATTAAGTTAGACACCTCATCGAACTTAAAAGTAATGGTTGATGGTACATTAAAAAATTCGGATAACGTAACCGATTATAACGCAATAAGCTTGCGTGGCGACAATTCATTGCTCAATACCAGTAAAAGATCTGTTGATAATCATAGTAAGGACCAATTGTTTAACATTTCAGCATTTTATACCAGAAAACTCAAAAAGCCAGGTCGAAATTTCTCGATCAATCTGAGTGAGAAATTGAGCGACAAAAATAGCGATGGCTATCTAAAATCTAAAAATGACTTTTATGACCCTTCAAGCGTGCTAACAAGTAGTGAAATTATCGATCAATATAAAACGAACGATACTAAAACTAGCTCATTTAACTCAAACTTTACATTTAATGAACCCCTCAGCAAATTATTAACTCTAGTGGTAAATTATGGTTTTAGTTTAAGTAGTAGTCGCTCGGATCGAAAATCTTTTAATGCTTCAACTCCGGGAAACTATACGATTTTAGATCCTGAATACAGCAATGATTTTGAGGCTACACAATATACAAATCAGGGTGGGGCAATGTTTAACTATAAAAAACTTAAAACCGTGTGGAGTTTCGGCACAAAAATAAATGCTGTACGTTTTAATCAATACGAAGCGCGCTCAAATCAGCGTTATAATAGAAGCTTCCTAAACTGGATTCCACAGATAAACTATCAATATAAATTTTCCAATCAACGCTCATTGCGATTTGGCTATTATGGCTATACTAACCAACCATCGGTTGATCAGTTGCAACCTGTAAAAGTAAATACAGACCCTTTGAACATCCCACTCGGGAACCCCGATCTGAAACCTTCATACAGTAGCAATATTAGTTTGAGCTATAATTCGTATAAGATGCTCAGCAATGAGTCTATTTATATAGGTACTAACTTTGGGTTTACAAATAATCAAATCGTGAACAATACAACTACAGACCTATCAGGGAAATCAATTAGACAATCGATTAACCTTAAAGAGAAAACACCTTTAAACTTTAATGTATATAGCGGAGTTAGCAGAAAAGTTAAAGCATTAGGAGTGGACGTAGGACTGAACCTAAATGCAAGCGGAAGTACAAATTACAGCTACATTAATAGTGAACTGAATAAAACAACAAGTAGTAGATTCGGCCCACAATTTAGAGTAAGTAGATATAAGGATAAATTTGAGTTAAGTCTTAATTTTGGCCCGAGCTACAATGGACAGGAAGCATCGCTGCAAAAAGACAGAAGTAACAAGGGATGGGGAAAATCAGGATATGGAAATTTCAAAATTATACTTCCTAAAAAAGTGACCATTCAAGCCGATGCCCAATACACGTACACACCAGCTTCTGCTTCATTTAATACCAGTTTTGAGCAGGCGATTGTTAATGCATCGATAACAAAAAGTTTCCTTAAGAAGGAAGAGTTGAAAGCAATGATCAAAGTAAATGATTTACTAAACCAAAACAGTGGCTTTAGCAGGTATGCTAGTGCAAATATGATCACTCAAACCAGTTACAATAACATTAACAGATATTTTATGTTCTCACTCATTTGGGACTTTAACAAAATGGGTGGCGCACCCACTAAAAACTAAAAATATGAAGATCAAAAATATAATCACTTTAGCCTTGGCATCCATAATCTGCCAATTTAGTTATGCACAAAATATCCATTTTACAACTCAAGGAACAATAACTTTTGAGAAAAAGGTAAATATGTATGCTTTAATTACTGAACAGATTAAAAAATATCCAGATGATACTTTCGGCCCTAAAGTATTCGAAGACTATAAAAAGAATAATCCTCAATTTAAAACACTAAAAAGCACATTAACTTTTGATAAAGATCAAACTTTATTTACTCCAATTCCAGAAACAGTAATGCAATCTGGATGGTTTAATTTTCCTATGGCGCAACAGAATAACACTATTTATACACAAACAACGAATAGAACAGCTATTGCACAGAAAAAAATATATGAAGAAACCTATTTATTAAAAGATAGTACGCGAAAAATTAACTGGAAAATTACAGATGAGATTCGTACTATAGCCGGCTTTGATTGCCGTAGAGCAAATGCATTAATTATGGATTCGATTTATGTAGTGGCATTTTATACCGATAAAATTCCAGTTTCTGGCGGACCAGAATCTTTTAGTGGCTTGCCAGGCATGATATTAGGGGTTGCCCTTCCATACGAACACGTTACCTGGTTTGCAACTTCAGTAGTTGATCAACCTATTGCCGCTAATAAGTTAATTGCACCCATAAAAGGAAAAGTAGCTGATCAAAAAAAGTTGATGGATATCTTAAAGGAAGCACTTAAAGATTGGGGGCAAAGTACCCAAGAAATGTTGAAAGTGTTTACGCTTTAGTTCACCAACAACTTATACCCTTTACCATGAACATTGAGGATCTCTACTTTGGGATCCTCTCTTAAATATTTCCTAAGTTTACTCAAAAACACATCCATGCTACGGCCGTTAAAATAATTATCGTCGTGCCAGATGCTTAACAAGGCCTCTTCTCTGGTAAGCACAGTATTCTTCTTAATACAAAGCAATTGTAAAAGTTCGGCTTCTTTGGTCGACAGCTTTTGTTGCTGTCCGTTAAAATGAATCAGTTGCGTAGTATAATCAAAGGCGTACTTTCCAATCTCAAACTGAGTTTGTAACGGTTCTATAGCGGTGTTATCTTTCGAAACGCGTTTCAATAAAGCATTTATTCTTAACAGCAACTCTTCTATTCTAAAGGGTTTGGTAATATAATCATCACCCCCTAGATCATACGCCGAGGCTTTATCTTCCATCATCGCCTTCGCCGTTGCAAAAATAATGGGCACATGCTCATTGGTCTTTCTTATCTCTTTCCCTAGGGTGAAGCCGTCTTTCTTGGGCATCATTACATCCAAGATACATAGATCAAAACTATGTTTATTAAACGCTTTTAATCCTTCTTCACCATCGGCGCACAGTATCACTTCAAACTTGCCTTTTAATTGCAAGTAGTCTTGTAATAACAATCCGAGATTAGGATCATCTTCAACCAATAAGATCTTCTTCATAATTTTAATTGCTGTGTTTAAATGGTAGTGTGATTTCGAAGGTGGTGCCTTTTTCCCTTTCGCTATTTACCTTAATGGCTCCTCCCATTTTGGTTACAATATCCTGAACATAATTCAATCCTAAGCCAAAACCTTTAACATCGTGTAAATTGCCGGTTGGCACTCTATAAAACTGGTCAAATATTCGTTTGGTATGATCTCTGGACATGCCAATACCTTCGTCGGTTATGGTTAAAAAAAGCTGCTTAACGGTATTCCTAGTGCTAATGGTGATTCTAGGTGCATTGTTGCTGTATTTATTGGCATTGTCTATCAAGTTATAAATTACATTCGAAAGATGCAGTTCATCCCCCATAATCACTGCCGGTTTGGCGGCCAAATTCAACGTTACGATTGCCTCTTTCTTTTTCAACTGCAAATCCATACTATCCACTACAGCGCTCACTAGATCATTTAGATCAACAGGATTGAGGTCGAGTTTCAAGTCTTTTTTTTCAAGTCTTGCAACACTTAATACACGTTCAATATGATTACCTAATCGCACATTCTCATCATAAATAATACCGGCAAGCCTTTTTATTCTACTTTTATCTTCAGTTACTTCTGGGTCTTTTAAGGCCTCGCTCGCTATCATAATCGTTGCCACTGGAGTTTTAAACTCATGGGTCATGTTGTTGATGAAGTCTGTTTTCATTTCAGACAGTTTTTTCTGCTTGATGATGGCTAAAATTGTATAGGTAAAAATAAAAATTAGCACCAATAAAAGTCCAGCAGACGAGGCCATCGTGGCAAATAGATTTTCTAAAAGAGCAGAATTTTTATTTGGGAAACTAATGTATAACATGCCTGGGTCGCGAATTAAATCGTTGCTAAACAGGCTATGTTCGTAGGCATTATCCGCCAATGGCAATGCATCGGTATGGGATACATTTTGGTAAATGATCGTATTTTTCTCACGAACCGGGGTAATCCAATACGCATAACTAAGTGTAATGTCTTTGTTAAGCAGTTCTTTTTTGATGAGGGTATCTAAAAATTCTTTTGACGGAATTCGTTGTTTTAAGGGAATATTTGGATCGTCCATTTCAGATGCGACATCCTTTACCAGATTTAAACTTTCTTCGCCGTAAAGATTGAGGGTGTCTGCATAAAGCTGATTTAATTCCATCTGATACTTGCGTTCCGCTTTTGCATCCTCGATTTTAAATTTGGCGATTAGATCAGGGTCTTTTGATGGAAAGCCTACAAATGTTGGAAAAAAATCTTCAGGACTAAATGCAAAATATCTTATTGTATCTGGTAAGTTCCCAATTTCTAAATTTATTTTAAGTCGAGGAATATGTACGATAACATTTAATTTAACTCGGTTGCCATTGATGTCTCTGATATCCTGTATCTCCCCTAGCTCTTTCTGCTTACCTTTGGCATACATTCGATACTGTTCCTCAGTGATCATGAAAGGCTTATAAAATGTGGCTTTTATTGCGCTATCTTGAAAAACCAAGTATTCATACGCCTGCTTCTCTTGCTTAAATTTTCTTTGATTTTCATTTTCCTTAAATTTAAGTTTAAAGGCAACGATGGCATCCATCTGTCTTTTTAGTCCTTTTTCTTTCTTTTTTTGTATTTCATCGCCCCTTTTATTGATGTGAACAAAGGCATTTTTCTTTTGCACTTTATTTACTACAGCACTTAATGCAGCATTTACGTTTTGATCAAAAAGTTCGGATTTTAATTTATACGATTCCTTAATGTAATACAATTGCATTACAAAAACGCCTAGCAAAGCTAGTGTCATGAGGGCGGTTATGATCCAAAGACTTCCTTTTTTCATTCTTTCTGCATCGTAGGCTATTCAAAAATAGTTGATTAATAAAGAAACGCCTTTGTTTTAACACTTTTTAACACAGCAGCTGGCATTAAAATCGCGAAATCTACATAAAAAAATGCCGCTCCTCCTCAGAAACGGCATTGCCTAAATTGTTTTCTTAAAAAAGATCTTAGAATGGAAGGTCATCTTCCTCACCTGCTGTAGCATTAAGATCTACTGGTGGTGCATATTGTGGAGCTGCAGTTGCGGCAGCCGTATTGGTTAAGGTTGTTAAACGCCAAACCACTAAACTGTTAAAATAAGAAGTTACCCCTTCTTTATTGGTCCACGGTCTGCCACGCAGATTAAAAGAAACCTCTACTTCATCACCTTGTTTTAATGAGTCGAACAAAGCTGTTTTATCTTGCAAGGCTTCGAACCTAATGTACTCTGGATAGGTTGGGTTTTCTGCGTACTCTATAATCAAATCACGTTTTTTGAACGTTTCACTTACTTGTTGTAATGCCCCAACTTCGTGCACTTTTCCTTTAATTTCCATATCAATGCTAATAATTTCGTCTTCACTCAAATCTCCAAATTTTTATTGATATCTCAGAAGAAAAATGAATCAAGTTTTCCACAGTTTTTTTAGTATTTAGTACATTGTAAGTAGTATCCTGATTGGACGCATACCGATCTGCCAGTCTAAGCACTTCGTCTTACTACTAAATACTAAGTACTAAAACCCTATCTTTGCCCTACTATGATGCAAGTTTTCGAAACGAAAAGCAAGGTTATTATTACCTGCAATAAAAGGCTCTCGCCTTATTTACAAGATGAAGTGGTTGCTTTAGGCTATGAGATTGAGCGCTCTTTTCCGACCGGTGTTGAGTTAAACATTACGCTTACCGAGTGCATAAAATTAAACCTAAATTTGCGTTGCGCGAGCCAGATTTTGTATTGCATCAATAGCTTTAAAGCCAACACGCCCGACGAGCTTTACACGGCTTTGGTGGCTATAGAATGGGAAGAATTAATCGACTTTGCAGGTTATTTTTCAGTTACGTCGAACGTTGATAATCCTACCATCACCACCCCTCTTTTTGCCAATTTAAAGGTAAAAGATGCCATTGTAGATCGTTTTAGAGAAAAGAAAAATATCCGTCCAAATTCGGGTTCAGACGCCAATAAAACCGTGATCCATTTATATTGGAAAGACGACGAAGCGGATGTATTTATCGACACCAGTGGCGAAACCTTAGCTAAACACGGGTATCGTAAAATTCCCGGAAAAGCACCAATGTTAGAAGCTTTGGCCGCTAGCGTAGTGTTGGCCAGTGCCTGGGATCAAAAGTCTCCCTTTATTAATCCGATGTGTGGTTCGGGTACTTTAGCCATCGAAGCGGCTTTAATCGCCACAAACCGCCGACCTGGCCTGTTCAGAATGAACTATGGTTTTATGCACATTTTGGGTTATAATGAAGAAGTTTTTTTTGCGGAGCGAAGGCTATTGAAGGATCAAGTGATCAAAAATACAGCCCTCCAAATTATTGCAACCGATATTTCTGAAGATGCGATTGAAGTAAGTCGCCGCAATGCAAAAACGGCCGGTGTAGATACCTTAATTACCTTCGAAATATGCGATTTTGAAGATACTGATGTTCCAGAAGGCGGGAAAGGCGTTGTTGTTTTTAATCCCGAATATGGAGAACGTTTGGGGGTACACAGTAAACTGGAGCTAACCTATAAGCGCATTGGCGATTTCATGAAAAAGAAATGCAAAGGTTACTTTGGTTATATCTTTACAGGAAATCCCGATTTGGCAAAAAAAATCGGCTTAAAGGCCGATAAAAAAATAGAATTCTATAATGGTAAGTTAGACTGTCGCATGCTCGAATATGAGCTATACGATGGCAGTAGAAGGCCTGAAGAAGAGCGCCCTAAGCCATCTCAAGGCTAATTAACTAATTATTTAAAACCTTCTACCCCCTTTTTTCGTTAATAGGGCAAGATCATAGATTTTGCTTTATTTTATGAAAGAGAAATTAAAATTAGAGATGAAGGCGGTGGCCGGCAATATCCGTAAGGTCCGTGAGTATAGAAATTATACGCAAGACTATTTAGCCGCCAAATTAGAGATATCACAAAACGCTTATAGCAAAATTGAATTGGGCTATAGTAAAATTACATTAGACAGGCTTTTCCATATTGCCATTATTTTAGAAGTCGAAGTCATGGAACTTCTTCAATTTGATGCAGAAAAATACAATCGTCGCAGGTAAGTTTTCTATATTTGCGAATGCATCATTCTATTCAGCAAACCATCAACTTTGTTAAATTAACGCTAGCCAATGCCGAAGCTGGGCACGATTGGTTCCACATCGAAAGGGTGTTTAAAACCGCTTTAACCATCAATAGCATCGAAAAAGGTGATGAATTCGTGGTTTCATTTGCTGCTTTGCTGCACGATATCGCCGATCCAAAATTTAATGATGGTGATGAAGAAATTGGGCCAAACAAAGCGGAAGCTTTTTTAAATTCTATTAAAGTTGAGCGTGCTATTATCGACCATGTAAAACTGATTATCCAAAACATGTCGTTTAAAAATAGTTTTGATTCGGGCGGCTTTACTTCAAAAGAAATGCAAATTGTACAAGATGCCGATCGCTTAGATGCCATTGGCGCAATTGGTATTGCAAGAGCGTTCACCTATGGTGGATATAAAAATCGAGTTTTGTACGATCATGCTATAGCGCCCGTTTTAAATCATTCAAAAGAAAGCTATAAAAACACTACTGCCCCTACCATTAATCATTTTTACGAAAAATTATTGCTTCTAAAGGATACCATGAATACAGCAACAGGAAAGGCCATTGCTTTGGAGCGTCATCAGTTTATGCTTAATTATTTGGAACAGTTTTATGGGGAGTGGGAAGGTAAAAGATAAGCCAATGCACTTCCCATTCCAATACCATTTCCAATAACAGTATTAGTAGTTTGGCTATCAGCAAATAATGAAGTTGAATTTGCCATTAGTAAAACGGCAAGTAAAAGCAGTTTATTTAAAATCTTCATAAGTGGGTGTATTTAGTGAAGGTAATCATTTCCTACATCATTTTATAGCTCCAGGCTATATTTTATTTACTAATATTTTTAGTTTTAATTACTATTTTGTTAGTAAATTTTTTCCTATGTTTGATAGAATTCGTGAAAAGCTAAACCTATTAGCTGATGCTGCCAAATACGATGTGTCTTGCTCTTCGAGCGGAAGTGACAGAAAAAACACGAATAAAGGTGTTGGTAACGGGCATAGTTCTGGCATTTGCCATACCTATACTGAAGACGGCCGATGCGTTTCGCTATTGAAAATTTTATTAACCAACCATTGCATTTTCGACTGCGCATATTGCGTTTCGAGAAAAAGTAACGATATAGAACGCGCGGCATTTACGGTTGATGAGGTGGTTGCCCTAACCATGAATTTCTACCGCAGAAATTATATCGAAGGCTTATTTCTAAGTTCTGGCATTTTTAAGAATGCCGATTTTACGATGGAACGTTTATTAAGAGTGGTTAAAAAATTGCGTTTGGAGGAAAATTATAATGGTTACATCCATTTAAAAACCATTCCAGGCGCGAGTGAAGACTTGATTCGCGAGGCAGGTTTATATGCCGATCGGATGAGCATTAACCTCGAAATGCCAACTGAAGTTGGGTTAAAATTATTAGCTCCCGAGAAAAGTCACGCAGACGTGATTAAACCTTTAGATTTCGTAAACAAGCAAATTATCCAATTTAAAGACGAGAAAAAGCTGATTAAGCAGGTTCCAAAGTTTGTACCAGCCGGACAAAGCACCCAAATGGTAATTGGCGCCACACCCGAAACGGATAAAGATATTATGTATACTGCCGATGCTTATTACAAAAATTTTGCGCTGCGGAGGGTATATTATTCGGGCTATATACCTATAAGTAACGATACACGAATGCCAGTTTTAGGCACAAAACCTCCTTTATTGCGCGAAAATAGACTTTATCAAACCGATTGGCTAATGCGTTTTTATGGCTTTAACATAAGGGAGATTTTAAATGATGAAAATCCCCATCTCGAAACGGATATCGATCCAAAACTGAGTTGGGCACTAAAGAATTTACAGCACTTTCCGGTCGACATTAACACCGCAGCCTATCGGATGATCATGCGCATTCCTGGAATTGGCATTCAATCGGCCAATAAAATTATCCAAGCAAGAAAATTTGGGAAGTTAAGAATAGATCAGCTCAAAAAAATAGGTGTAGCTTATAATCGCGCTAAACATTTTATTAAATGCATCGACTCTCCTTTTCAGTTAAAGGATTTTCAAGCCCATCAAATTAAGGGATTTATCCTTTCAGAAAGTGAGAGTAAATATTTAAAAACAGCAGATAATCAGCTATTACTGTTTTAAATTTGAAAATGTGCCGATTTGAGAATTTGGAAATTAATTTTTCATGCACGTATGATAAATGAACTAATGAAAATATACCTATTCGACGGTTCCTTAGAAGGCTTACTTACTGCAGTATTCGAATGGTTTGAAAGAAAACCCGGAGACACTAAATTAATGCTAAACTCCACTCATCAGCCCGATGCCTTTTCTACTGAGTTAACAATTTATACAAATCGCGAAAAAGCAGACCGAGTATGGAAAGGCTTGCAGAAAAGGCTCGATAAAGCCTCTTTAAGAAAATTATATTGCAGCTATTTATCAGAAATTCCCGAAGCTTATAATCACATCTTCCATTTTATAGCCTACATCTTTAATCAGCCGCCCCAAGCAGAAAAAAACTACAGTAACGAGCACGTGCTTGCCATCTCGAAATATGCGAAAAGCGTTGAACGCGAAAAACACCGAATGGAAGCTTTTATCCGTTTCAAAGAAACCAAAGATGGTATTTTCTATTGTGGAATCGATCCCGATTTTAATGTACTGCCTTTAATTGTAAAGCACTTTAAAGATAGATATGCCGACCAGCATTGGCTGGTTTATGACATCAAACGAAAATACGGATTATACTATAATTTAAAAACTGTTGAAGAAGTTAATATGGATTTCAGCGATTTCGCTAAAAACAATCCCTCTTTAGTAATGGCCCCTAAAGAAAAATTGTACTCCGTCTTATGGAGAGATTATTTTAAAAGCACCAATATCGTTTCAAGAAAAAACACCAAACTGCATGTTAAACATGTACCAAAAAGGTACTGGAAATATTTAACCGAAAAAGAATTTAGTTAGATATTATCCTCAAATAGTCAAAATTAGAAAATACACTAAAATTTCCCTTTAACATTTTCTTAACCTAGAATCCGTAAATTAGCTTCATGAAACTAAGTGTACTTGTTTTAATCACAGCCCTTGCCGTGGGCCTTTCTATCGGCTTAGTTAATTTTCATTTTCAGGGTAGTTGGTATTATTTACTAATTTCATTCGGGGTCTCTTTTGTTACTAGTTTCTTGGTATTTTATTATTTATTAGAAAAATATATTTACACTAAAATTAAACTGATTTATAAGTTAATTCACAACCTTAAGCTTGGAAAAGATTTAAAAGAAGCGCTGGGCGAATATAAAAGCTCGGACCCTATAGGTGATGTAGAACAGGAAGTGAAAGAGTGGGCGGGCGCAAAAAAAAGAGAAATAGATTTGCTAAAAAAGCAAGAGCAGTTCCGTAAAGAGTTCTTGTCAAATGTTTCACATGAATTTAAAACCCCCCTTTTTGCCATTCAAGGTTACATCGAGACCTTACAAGATTGCTTAACAGACGATCCAGAAATGGCGATGAAATTTTTAAAAAAGGCCGAAAATAATGTAGAGCGGTTGAGTTACCTCATCAACGATTTAGATTCCATTTCTAAATTGGAAACGGGCGAGATGCCTATCAATTACGAAAAGTTTGATTTTGTACCCCTCGCCAGAGAAGTAATGGACGGTTTGGAAGATAGTGCAAATAGTCACCATATCAAATTATCATTTAAAGAAAAATATGCTACCCCAACACTGGTAAATGCCGACCGAGAAAAAGTGAGACAAATCTTAATCAACCTCCTTCAAAACTCCATCAAATATGGGAATGATAACGGCTCTACGGCGATTAAAATTTTCGAACTTCACGATCAGTACCTAATTGAGGTAACTGATGATGGCATCGGCATAGAAGAAAAACACCTTACTCGATTATTCGAACGTTTTTACCGCATCGACTCGCATCGTTCGCGAAAAGAAGGTGGAACAGGATTGGGCTTAGCTATTGTAAAGCACATTCTAGAAGCCCATCAACAAACCATTTCCGTTCGAAGTACACCAAATATTGGGACAACATTTGCGTTTACGTTGGAGAAGGGGTAAAAGGAGCTAACAAATCAAGTTTCGAAATTCATGTGTTTGTTAACATTAACTTAACATTGCGGTTGTAGCTTTGCAGCATATATTATTTAAATCAACATGAACAGTATTTTTAGCTTCTTTACTCCGAAAGATAAAAAATTTCAACCCTTGTTTGAACAAGCAGGAAGCAATGTTTTAAAAATTGCAGAGGCCTTATTAGTGGTAGTAACCACGAACGACATGGAAAAAAGGAAAGAAGCCATTAAAGAAGTTGAACGACTAGAACACGTTGGAGATGATATTACACATACCATCTTTATCGAATTAAGTAAGAATTTTATCACGCCATTTGATCGCGAAGATATCCATACCCTCGCCAGCGCAATCGACGATATTGCCGATTATATCCATGCTACTGCAGGTAACATCGAATTGTATCAGGTAACCAACATTGGCGATGCCATGATTAAACTCGCCGAACTGTTAGTTGAAATGTGCGGAGACCTTGAAAAGGCAATCAAAGAGTTAAGAAGCTTCAAAAACATCCGTGTAATTGCCGATGCCTGTGTAAGAATTAATAGTGCCGAGAACCAGGCCGATTATGTATGTAATCTTGCTATCGCACGTTTATTTGAATTCGAAACTAATGCTATAGAATTAATTAAGCAAAAAGAAGTTTTACAAACGATGGAGATTGCAACCGATAAATGTGAGGATGCAGCAAACGTATTGGAATCTATTTTGGTTAAAAACGCATAAGCTAAAAACATGACCTTAACCCTTTTATTTGTAATTATCGGTTTAGCACTGATTTTCGACTACATCAATGGTTTTCATGATGCGGCAAATGCTATCGCAACTATTGTAGCAACAAAAGTTTTAAGTCCGTTTCAAGCCGTAGTTTGGGCTGCATTCTTTAACTTCTTAGCCTATTGGGTATTTGGTTTTGGCGTAGCCGATACAGTTGCCAAAACTGCACATACCATGGATATTAATTTAGTGGTAATCCTCGCTGGTGTAATTGCAGCTATTATTTGGAATTTATTTACCTGGTGGTTCGGTATTCCATCGAGTTCTTCGCACACCCTAATCGGTGGTTTTGCGGGTGCTGCTATTGCGCATGCAGGCATAAATGTAGTAAATTGGTATAAAGAAGGTAAATCTGGTGAAATGCCAACAGGAGTATTGGTAATTATTGGCTTTATTGTGCTTGCACCTTTTATCGGTGCAATTGTATCATACTTTATCTCGATTTGGCTCCTGCACTCTTCGAAAAAAAGCATTTGGCCAAAAGTATTTACTTCGGTTTTAATTATAGCCACAGTATGGTTCGTTACTAAACAAATGCTTTTTTATAGCGAAATTGAAAAACCCCGTTTTGAATCCCATTTTTTAAGCGTAATACTAGAATCGCATAACATTAAATGGTTATTGGTTGCTTTTATTGTCTTATCGATAAGTTTCTTTTGCTTAATTTTTAGCAGCTTGAACTTATCGCAATCTACCGCTTGGTTACGAAAAATGCAGTTATTATCTTCTGCATCGTTTAGCCTAGGCCACGGTGGTAACGACTCACAAAAAGTAATGGGCATTATCGCTGCAGCAGTTGTGGTTTATATCCATACCAGTGGGGTAGCAATGGAGAGTTTACCAACCTGGCTTCATGTGGCCCTGCCTTCTAAAGGACCTAATGGTGAAGAAATTGCTGGACACATGCCTGCTTGGATACCCTTAGCTTGTTATAGTGCCATCGCTGCCGGGACTTTAAGTGGCGGATGGAAAATTGTGAAAACGATGGGCTCAAAAATAACTAAAGTTACCCCTTTTGAAGGAGTAACTGCTGAAACTGCAGGTGCATTAACTTTATATTTTACCGAACACTTAAAAATCCCTGTAAGTACTACGCACACCATCACCGGTTCGATTATTGGCTCGGGATTAACGAAAGGCGTTTCTGCTGTAAAATGGGGGGTAACGATAAAATTAATCTGGGCGTGGGTATTAACTATCCCGATCTCGGCTTTATTAGCAGCGATTATTTATTATATTTTGAGCTTTTTCTTGGGATAAAGATTATTTCGACTATCTCGTCTCCGCGCTCACTAGATATGACGATTTCTTCAAGTAGGAATAGACTCAAGACTATGTATTCCCGACTCTAGACTTTCTTCATGTCTTCCGCAACTTGCTGGTCGTTCGCATCGTTGCTCGAAGCTAAATGATTGATAATATTTTCCCTATTTACAGCGGGGTGGTTTTGGCTTAATTTGAAAACGCCAGTCATACTTTCTACTGAAATCTCGAAACCACTTATTGCTTTTAGGTTTTTCTCGATGTAGTCTTCGCTCATGTGATGAAATGCCGCCTTGCTTGTTTCAGGATTTTCGTAACTATTGGTTAATTCTTTAATTACTTCTCGGGTTTCTGCCTCGTTCAGCAACTTAATTTTTCCTTTAGCTTGTACAGCACTATAATTCCAGGTTGATGCAACTGCCGGATCTCGATAAACTGAAGCACTAATGTAAGCATGAGCCCCCGTAAATAAGGCTAACACATTTTCGTTTTTAGCACAGGCTTGATGATGATCCGTTTTTTTCATTACGTGACCGATAAGAACGATTTTATCTTCACGATTTTCAATTTTCACGGGAACTTGCGTAGCTACAGGATAATCGCCATCATAACCGATAAGGGTGATAAAAGAATGGGCTTGCATAAATGCGACAAGCTTATCTGTATCCTTTTCTTCGAATTGAGGGTTTTTATACATTAGAATTGAACAGATAGAGTAACAGCATTATGTCCGACTGGGCGAAAATTCCACTTGGGACCTTCTTTTACTAAACGAATGGCCTCTTCATCATGTATTTTATCTATGCCATATTGAACTTTTATATCTGAAGGACGCCCTTCCTTATCAATATCAAAACGAAGTAATACATCCTTGTAAATGTATCCGTTTTGTGTTAGCCTATTATTAGATTTCAAATACTTATTGTAAGAAGGCAAACCATCAATTGGTGTGGGTCCCCCTAACACAATGTGATAAGGTTCGGTGGGTTTTATGAGTTGCACAATAATTTCTTCGTTTGGAATCGCGTCTACTTGCTTAGGTAGATACCCCCCATGGAGAACATTAAGCTTTGGATTACCCGTGATACTATCTAATTTTAAACTAAATTCGCCATTTGAGTTCACGATTACCATTTTCCGACCTTCATTCAGCTTTACAACCGCGCCAGCAATTGGCCTATTATTTTCATCTAAAACAACTCCTTTAACAACTAGATTATTTTTTTGAGCCTCTAGCACCTTTTTATTAACCCCTTCTGCGTTAACAACCACTTCATTTAATGATTCAGCGCTTGGTCTTAATTCGATAGCAAGATTTTCATTATTTTTAACGCTTACCTCTTTAGGCATAAAACCTAAATATGCCACATTAAGTGTGGGGTTTTTTAATAGGCTATCTATTGCTAAATTAAAATGTCCTTTTTTATCTGTGGTTACGCTTTGCGAAGATTCTTTTAACTTAACCGTTGCCCCTGGAATAGGCATTTTATCGTCACCATAAACCACACCATTAATTAGATTACGTCTGTTAATTTGTATTCCCGCAACCTTTCCAGATAAAGCAGAAGCAGCTTGTTTCACTGCTAACTCCTTTTTTTTCTCCTGAGCCATTGTAGTACGTAAAGATATCTCGTCGTTTTTATTCTCCAATGAAGCTTTTGAAATATCGGCCGCTGAATTGATGGCCGTTAGGGTTGCTTTTGTGGGTTGCTTTGGTAATTTATTTGCATACCTATTCTTCTTTGTTTCACCAATCAGTTTTTCCACTTCTTCCTTTGCCTTTATGCTCGCCTTTTCCGGTTCATTCGTAGCTGCTATCGCCACTTCAACTTTTTTTGGTGCACTTGCTGCAATCTTTTCGCGGTTACTACTTTCCCTCATCCAAAACAATAAACTCACCGTTACAAAAAGCACAGCCGCAGCAGCTGCAATACTTAATCGTTGCGAAGTAATCTGCCAACGTTTAACTTCAATCGGTTTTTGAGCAATTCGCTCTTGCAATTGCTTTTGCAATAAAGATAAAGATTGCGTTCTTTTTGGCGACAAACTTAAGCCCGCTAAGGCTTCGGCCACAAATGGATCTTCGAGCGAAATTCGCTCAATCCGATGCATAGTTTTGGCATCAAGCTTACCATCCAGGTAATCTTCCAATACATCTATAGCTAACCACTCGTTATTGTTCACTGTTCTTTTCTATGCAAATTTTCAAATTCCGTTTTCCATTTTGGATATAACTCTTCACTTTTAACATATCATATCCTGTTATATCAGCAACTTCTTTGTAGCATTTTTCTTGTAAATAGAATAATTCTACACTTTTGCGCTGCTCTTCTGGTAAGGTTTCCATACATTTCTCCATCACCGTTAACTGTGTCTCTTTTGCATCGTCGATATCAAGATGCACAAAATCGTTGTTTTCCACAAAATTATCTTCTAAAGAAACGGTTGGATTTTTAGACGACTTCCGTAGGGCCATCAGACAATGATTACGCGAAAGAACATGCAGCCAACTTTTAAAGTTTTGTACCTGATGTACTTTTAGCTTTACCACCAACTCTTCAAAAATTTGCATTACCGCATCTTTACTTTGCTCTTCGTCTTTAAAATAGTTAAAGCAGACCCCAAAAACCAAATGCATGTATCGGTTATAAAGCACACCCAAAACCTCCAAATCGCCATTTAGCTTGTAGCTAGCAATAAGTGCAAGGTCGTCTTGCGTATTGTCTTTAGATGTGTTTTTTATAAACTTCAAAATTGGGTTTTTCCGAATTATTTGCTCAAGTATAAAAAATATTTTTCGATAAGGGTATGGAAATCTGATAAACCTTACATCACTATTAAAAAACCAATCACCTTTTATTCACTTAATAAACTCAATCATGAAGAAATTTTTGACACCCATTTTCCTGCTCATTCTTTTTGTAGGATTTAAAGCAGGTACGCTCCGAAACGTAAGCGGACAAGTGCTTTCTGATGCCGACGGACTAGCCATTGCTGGTGCCCATTTAAAAAGTTTTCCAAGTCAGACTTTGGCCGTTACCGATGGCAAGGGTAAGTTTACCATGCAACTACCTGAAACCGATACTAAATTAACTATCACCTATATGGGTTTTACGAGCCAGACCATAAAATTGGGGAACCAAAAGTTTATCGATGTTAAGCTTAAGGTAAACAACAACCACTTAAAGGAAGTAGTGGTTACAGCTGGGGGTATTATGCATCAAGAGGCTCTATCGTTTGTAGCTCAGAAGGAGAGTAAAAGGTACTCAGGCTTGCAAAGCAAAGTTGCAGGGATGCAAATATCGCCCGCAGCAACAGAAAGCTATGTCGGCATTAGCGAAAATGAATTCCATAACGTGAGCAAAAGCCCATTATCTACCTTCTCTATTGATGTTGATGCAGCGTCTTATAGCAATGTTCGAAGATTTATCAACAATGGCAACCTCCCTCCAAAAGATGCGGTTCGAATTGAAGAAATGATTAATTATTTTGATTACGAATACGAGCAACCAATTGGCAACAATCCCGTAAACATTGAAACGGAGTTAGCCCCTGCCCCATGGAATAACAAGCATAGATTGGTTAAAATTGGCTTAAAGGCTAAAAGCATACACACCGACAATCTACCTGCTTCAAATTTGGTGTTCTTGATTGATGTGTCTGGCTCGATGAACGCAACCAACAAACTACCTTTACTGATTTCATCCCTAAAATTATTAACCGATCAACTAAGAGCAAAAGATAAAGTAGCTATTGTAGTGTATGCCGGCAATTCAGGTTTAGTTCTTCCAGCTACCAATGGTGACGCTAAAGGGACCATTAAAGAAGCTTTAAATAAATTAGCTGCAGGTGGTTCAACTGCAGGTGGTGAAGGCATACAACTGGCCTATAAAGTAGCCAGCGAGAACTTTATAAAAGGTGGAAATAACCGAATCATTTTAGCTACCGATGGCGATTTTAATGTAGGTGCAAGTAGCGATAGCGACATGCAACAATTAATTGAACAAAAGCGAAAAAGCGGAATATTTTTAACCGTTTTGGGCTATGGAATGGGGAATTATAAGGACAGTAAAATGGAGATTTTAGCCAATAAAGGAAATGGAAATTATGCCTATATCGACAATATCAATGAAGCCAGAAAAGTGTTGGTCAACGAATTTGGTGGAACATTGTTTACGGTAGCAAAGGATGTGAAATTACAGATCGAGTTCAATCCAGCAAAAGTACAAGCATACCGTTTAATTGGCTATGAAAATAGAATGCTTAAAGACGAAGATTTTAATAATGATTTAAAAGACGCTGGAGAAATGGGTGCCGGCCATACCGTAACCGCACTTTACGAAATTATACCGATTGGTATAAAAAGTAGTTTTGCCGGGTCGGTAGATGATTTAAAATATCAAGCTACACCTAAACCAGAATTTTCATACCCAGGCAATGAAATGTTAACGATTAAATTACGCTATAAAAAACCCGATGAAAACACTAGTAAAAACCTACAGAAAGTGGTAATGGATAACGTACAAACCAATACAAGTGATAACTTTAGGTTTGCAGCTGCTGTTGCAGAGTTTGGAATGCTTTTACGTGGGTCAGATTTTAAGCAGAATAGCAGTTACGAGCAGGTAATCGCATTGGCAACTGCAGCCTTGGGCAAAGATAAAGAAGGCTATCGCGCTGAATTTTTAAAATTGGCGAAGTCTACAGCGTTAATGGCAAGAGATTTGCTTACTATTGCAAAAGAAGAATAAGGGTTAGCTGAATAAACACTAATCTTTTAAAGCAAATCATATGAAGAAGATTAGTGTTTATTTTTTTGCCGCGGTTCTACTTACATTAAGCGGTTGTGATGTGCAAAGCCAAAATAAAATCGGGAGCATTTTAAAGCAAATTCCAACCAATGGCAACCCTACTGTTTTAGAAATTGGAGCAGGCCTAAAGCAAGCATTAGAAATTGGCACTTCACAAGGTTCTGATAAACTTTCGGCGAAAGATGGATTTTTAGGAAACTTGGCCATCAAAATTTTATTTCCTCCAGAAGCGCAAAAAGTAGAGAAAACGCTACGTAGCCTTGGTTTCAATGCATTGGCCGACAATGTTATTGTAAGTATCAATCGTGCTGCCGAAGATGCTGCAAAAGAAGCCAAACCAATTTTTATTGCCGCCATTAAGCAAATGACCATTACCGATGCTACTAACATTTTGCTTGGCAACAAGGATGCAGCAACCACCTATTTTAAGCGCGTAACTACCCAACAACTCTTGCAAAAATTTGAACCTGTGATTACTACAAGTTTAAGTAAAGTTGGGGCGACTAAATATTGGAGCGATGCAGCAAGTGCATATAACAAAATTCCATTGGTTAAACCTGTGAATACGAATCTTTCAAATTATGTTGCTCAAAAAGCGATAGATGGAATGTTTTATCAAGTAGCCTTAGAAGAGTTAAAAATTAGGGAAAATATTAGCGCACGTTCTACTACTTTATTGCAGAAGGTTTTTGGTTATGCCGATACGAAGAAGTAGTAATTTGCTTTTTGCCTTAATTTAAGGTACTTTTATGCAGTATTTTACAACAAAAAACATTGGATTTTAAAGATTTTAATTTTAACCCCGAACTTTTAGAGGGTTTACTGGCCATGGGTTTTAAGAACGCTACGCCGATACAACAACAAGCCATTCCGCTTATTTTAGCCAAGAAAGACCTTATTGCATGCGCACAAACGGGGACCGGAAAAACGGGTGCTTTTTTATTGCCGATTATGAATATGCTTACCGAAAATCACGATAGGCATAATACTACCTTAATTCTTACCCCAACACGAGAATTGGCTCAACAAATCGATTTGCAGGTAGAGGCACTCTCCTATTTCACTAATATTAGTTCGTTAACTGTTTTTGGCGGAGGCGATGGCATTGCCTATGAACAACAGAAACGTTCGATGCGTGAAGGTGTAGATATTATTATTGCAACACCTGGGAGATTGATCGCTCATCTTTCGTCGGGTCTGTTAAAAATGGATCAATTAAAATATTTAGTGTTAGACGAGGCCGACAGAATGTTGGATATGGGTTTTTATGAAGACATTATGAAAATTGTTGGGTATTTACCAAAGGAACGTCAAACGGTAATGTTTTCGGCAACCATGCCGCCAAAAATTAGAAAATTGGCAGCAACTTTATTACAAGAGCCTGAGCAAATAAGTTTAGCCATTTCGAAACCAGCAGAAGGTATCAATCAGCAAGTTTACCTGATCCACGACGAGCAGAAAGTACCTTTACTTACCGAAATTCTTAAATCGACCACTTATAAACGGATTATTGTTTTTGCTGGACGAAAAGAGAAAGTGAAAGAGCTTGGCAAGGTTTTTAAAAAATTAGGCCTTCGGGCAGCCGCTTTCCATAGCGATTTAGAGCAGAAAGAACGTGAAGCCCTTATGCTCGATTTTAAAAATAGCAAGCTTGATGTAATTATTGGAACGGATGTGCTAAGCAGAGGTATCGACGTTACAGGTATCGATTTAGTGATTAATTTTGACGCACCTCAAGACCCAGAAGATTATATCCACCGTATCGGTAGAACGGCAAGAGCCGAAACTAAAGGAACAGCCATTACCTTGGTTAACAATAAGGATAAACGAAAATTATCAAATATTGAGAAGTTAATCGAACGACAAATAGAACGCATGCCTTTGCCAGAACATTTAGGCGAAGCACCATCCGCCGATGCGGCACCAGAAAGAACAGCTTATCCTAGAAAGAAGAAGTTCTTTAAGAAGAAACCGAAACCTACGGTTTAGTTGCGAGTTGTGAGACTTGGCGCTTAACTAAAAGTAAATTTCAATTTTGCCCTAAAAATTCATTACTTTTAGGCTATGCAAAACCTACCGCCATTAGCCGAACGGATGCGCCCTCAAAATTTGGACGAGTATGTAGGGCAAAAGCATTTGGTTGGTCCCGAAGCGGTATTGCGTAAAGCGATAGAAAGTGGTCAACTCCCTTCTATGATTTTTTGGGGTCCACCAGGAGTAGGTAAAACTACCTTAGCATATATCATTTCCCAAAGCTTAGATCGGCCATTTTTTAATTTAAGCGCCATAAATTCTGGTGTTAAAGATATTCGAGAAGTAATCGATAAAGCCGCTGCATTGAAAGATAGTTTCTTAGGCTTGCCTATCTTATTTATCGACGAGATCCATCGTTTCAGTAAATCGCAGCAAGATAGTTTGTTGGGTGCAGTAGAGCGAGGGCTCGTTACCTTAATTGGTGCCACTACAGAAAATCCATCTTTTGAGGTCATATCGGCTTTACTTTCTCGATGCCAAGTCTATATTTTGCAAGGCTTAAGTGAGGATGAGCTATCTGGACTTTTACAAACAGCAATAGAAAAGGATATAGTTTTAAAAGAGAAAAGGATTAAAATCAAAGAGCACGAAGCATTGATTCGCTTATCTGGGGGGGATGCAAGGAAATTACTCAATGTTCTTGAAATCGCGATCAACGGTATCGGAGGAAACGAAATTACGCTCACCAACGAAAGTGTACTAAACCATGCACAACAAAATCTTGCGCTATACGATAAAGCAGGAGAACAACATTATGATATTATTTCGGCATTCATTAAATCTATCCGTGGTAGCGACCCAAATGCGGCGGTCTATTGGTTAGCGAGGATGATCGAAGGCGGAGAAGACCCGCTATTTATTGCACGCAGATTATTGATTTTATCTTCTGAAGATATTGGGAATGCCAATCCGAATGCCTTGCTTTTAGCAAATAATTGCTTTACGGCCGTAAATGTAATCGGGTATCCAGAGGCTAGAATAATTTTATCACAATGCGTAACGTATTTAGCCTCATCGCCTAAAAGTAATGCTTCGTATGAGGCGATAAATAAAGCCTTGGCATTGGTGAAACAAACTGGCGATTTACCCGTCCCATTACCTATACGCAACGCACCTACTAAATTAATGAAGAACCTTGGGTATGGAAAAGATTATCAATATTCGCATGGATATGAGGGGAATTTTTCTCCGCAAGAATATTTTCCTGAGCAATTAAGCGGCACCAAGTTGTACGACCCAGGAAAAAACCCAGCAGAAGAAAAATTGAGAGAGAAACTAAAACAGAATTGGAAAGAAAAATACAACTACTAATATGCTATCAACTTTTTTAAATCACCAGTGGAAAGATTTTTGGCGCAGCCGAAATAGAGGAGGCAGTATTGCTGCTCAAATTTTACTGGGTTTCTTTATGCTTTATTTCTTGGCTTTGGCCGTTGCTGCTGGTTTTGGCATGCCTTTTCTCCTGCCAAAAATCTTCCCTAATCAAGATGTAATAAAAAGTTTTAATGGTTTAATCTTATACTACTTTGCACTCGATTTTTTATTGCGTTTGCAATTACAAGAACTACCAACGCTGAGTATCATTCCCTACTTACATCTAAATATCACCAAAAAAAAGATTATCAACTTCTTAAATGTTAAAGCTTTATTCTCTGGATTTAACATCATGCCTATTTTTATCTTCTTTCCATTTTGTTTCATGACGATAATTGGCTTGCAGGGTTATTTTGCAGGGCTAATGTATATTATTGCTATCCTTTCAATTACAGTATTTAACAATTATCTCATTTTATATATCAAAAGGAAATCGATTACCAACCTAATTTATACCGTAAGTGGTTTTATATTGATTGGGGGATTTGCTGCCTTAGAATATTATAAAGTAATTTCTATAATGGCGGCATCTAATTACGTGTTTAGTGCCATGGCTAGCTACCCGTTTTTAGGATTAGCTTTTACGCTTGCTGCATTTGGTGTCTTCAAGATAAATTCTGAATACCTAGTACGGAACCTTTATGTTGAAGAATTAAGTAAAAAACAAGAGAAAAAAGTAAGTACAGACTATGCCTTTTTAAACCGTTTTGGTAAAGTTGGGGAGTTGGCGGCATTAGAGTTAAAACTGATTCTTCGCCATAAGCGTTCAAAAACAACGGTAATGATGGGTTTCCTCTTTTTATTCTATGGTTTTATATTCTATAAAGAAAAAGCATTGAATAGAGATGCGTTTGAAATGATGATATTTGGTGCGATATTTATGACTGGCTTTAGTATTCTTGGTTACGGTCAGTTCATGTTTGCTTGGCAAAGTGCCCATTTTGATGGCTTATTAACCAGTAAAATGAATTTTAAGAACTACATAAAGGCAAAATTCTTACTGTTTACAATAGCTTGTACCATTACTACTGTTTTAGCAAGCTTTTATTTCTTTCTCAGTCCAAAACTTCTTTTGTTGCATGTTGCTGCCTATTTATATAATATTGGTTTTAGTACGGTTTTGGTACTTTTTCTTGCCACTTTTAATTACAAAAGAATAGACATTACGAAAAGTGCAACCTTTAATTACCAAGGCGTAGGTGCCGGGCAGTGGCTATTGATGATTCCATTTATGGCAGTGCCTTATTTAATTTTTTGGCCATTTAGCGCCATGAATAAACCCTATTGGGGATTAATTGCCATCGCGGCATTTGGCCTCCTCATGGTATTGACTCGAAATTTTTGGGTCGATATTATTTTTAAAAGATTTGAACAACAACGATATAAAATAGCCGAAGGCTTTAGAGAATAAAATATGTTAGAAATTAAGAATTTAACCAAAACCTACGGAGAAAAAACTGTAGTTAACATTCACCAATTAACTATTCGTGAAGGCGAAACGATTGGTTTAGTAGGAAATAACGGTGCGGGAAAAACTACTTTCTTCCGTATGATACTCGACCTAATCCGCCCTACCACGGGTGAAGTTTTATCTAAAGGCAAGAATGTAATGCAAGGCGATGATTGGAAAAATTATACTGCGTCTTATTTAGATGAAGGCTTTTTAATTGATTATTTAACCCCCGAAGAATACTTCATATTTATTGGGAGTTTGCATCAGTTAAGTGTTGCAGATGTAGGTAATTATTTAAAAACCTATGAGGAATTTTTTAATGGAGAAATCTTAAATAGCAAAAAATACATAAGGGATTTCTCTAAAGGAAACCAGAACAAAGTGGGTATTGCGGCGGCTTTAATGCAAAAACCAGAATTGTTGGTGTTGGATGAACCTTTTGCAAATTTAGATCCGACAACACAAATTAGGCTTAAATCGTTAATTAAATCGCTAAAAACTAAAGAACGAGTAACCACATTAATCTCCAGCCACGATTTAAATCATGTTACCGATGTATGCGATCGCATTATATTGCTAGAGAAGGGCTTAGTAATTAAAGATTTTTACACTGACGAAAATACACTAAAAGAATTAGAGGCGTATTTCTCTGAGTAAAAAATGTTGTGGGTTGCGAGTTGTGAGTTGTAGGTCTAGGCGCTTATAACTAAATCTGTACAGTAAACTAGTCAATTTTTTCCATAGATTTTATCTATATCAGCATAGATAATCTTTATTTCACGATTTATCGCATATCTGTTACAATTCTTTAAAATTGGCATTGCCTTTGAATAGATCATCTATATAAACTAAAATTCAAAGAAATGACAACTTCAAAATTTAAAATAGCTACCTTAAGTATTGCTTTATCCGTAACCGCTTTAACCTTTCAAGGTTGCGACAGTTTAACTAAAACTCAAAAAGGTGTAGGAATTGGTGCTGCAGCAGGCGGTGTAATTGGTGGTATTATTGGTAAAAAAGCAGGAAATACGGCAGTAGGTGCTATTATTGGTGCCGCGGTTGGTGGTACAGCAGGTGGGTTTATCGGAAAACGAATGGATAAACAAGCTGCAGAAATTCAAAATGCAATTCCTAATGCCGAAGTAATTAGAGAGGGCGAAGGTATTATTGTAAAATTTGATAGTGGTATTTTATTCGACTTTGACAAGTTCGCCTTAAAAGATGCCGCTAAGCAGAATATCCAATCGTTAGCAAGTTCATTAAATCAATACCCAGGAACAGATATTAAAGTAATTGGCCATACCGATAGTCGTGGTACAGAAGAATATAATATGGGCTTATCTGAGCGTAGAGCAGCAGCGGTTAAAGCTTATGCAGTTTCGCAAGGTGTACCAAGTTCACGATTAATCACCATAGGTAAAGGTTATGCAGAGCCTATTGGCGATAATGCTACTGATGCTGGTAGAGCCCTTAACAGAAGAGTTGAGATTGTTATCGTGGCTAACGATGAATTGAAAAAAGAAGCTGGTGCATCTGGCAAATAAGCTAAAGAATTTATATTTACCTATAAACGTAAAGCCCTGTTGTGATTATTTTGCAGCGGGGTTTTTGCGTTTGGAACGTTTCAATTTTAACCACCGAGTAAAGGAGTTTTACACAGAGAGTACCGAGATCAAAACTGAATTTCTCTGTTAAAATAAAAACCGTAAACACTTATAGTTTAACTATAAGCCCTTGGCGCTCTTGCCTCTTGGCGGTTAAAAAACAATAACTCTGTGTACGCTGTGTTAAACTAAGAATAAATATCCTCGAAATAATTTATCGCCAAACCTTTGAGCAACAATTCTTGCTCCATTAATGCATACGATGGAACGGGCTTTACCAACTTCCAATGTGGCCACCCATCTTGATCTAATCCTTCGAGCTCATAAAACCCCATTTCACTTAATAACCTACAGGTGGCAATGTGCATGAGTTCTTCTTTTTGACGCTTGCTATACTTACCCGGTCCTTTACCGAGCTCTTGAACGCCAATTAAAAATAAAATTACCTTTAAATCGGGTGTATCAGAATCAAATTCTTCTGCGATTTTAATTTGTAAAAGTTTCCACTTGGCATGTATTTCTGCTGGCTTCATAAGGCAAATGTACGCCAAGTTTTTTTAGCTTTGTTATATGGAAACTAAAATTAACACTGGCTTACTTGCTTTCGGAATGTCTGGAAAAGTATTTCATGCACCTTTTATCGAAGCCCACAAAGGCTTTATCTTGCGAGGTATTACCGAACGGAACACTAAAATTGCAGCAACCCATTATCCTTCCATTATCAGTTATAACAGCATCGACGAGTTAATCGCTGATGATGAAATCGATTTAGTGATTATCAACACGCCAAACTTTACCCATTTCGACTATGCAAAACAGGCATTAAATGCCGGAAAGCATATTCTGGTAGAAAAGCCATTTACTGCAACAACTGGACAAGCGAAAGAACTTTTTGCTTTGGCAAAAAGTGTAGGCAAAAAGGCATTAGTGTATCAGAACAGACGGTACGACAGTGGGTTCAATGCGGTTAAGAATGTAATTAATGGGGGCCAATTGGGTCGATTGGTTGAAGTTCATTTCCGGTACGACCGTTACAGAAATGAAATCAGTCCGAAATTTTTTAAAGAAGAACCCTACGAAGCAAGTGGTTTATTGTACGATTTAGGCCCACATCTACTAGACCAGGCCATTAGTTTATTTGGCAAGCCCGATAAATTTCATAAAACCTTAGCCAAACACCGTGTAAACACACAGGTGGATGATTATTTTACGATTCATTTAAGTTATCCGAACGATTTAAATGTTTTTTTAACCGCTAGTATGTTGGTAGCCGAAATTAAAGATGCCTTTGTAGTGAACGGAATGATGGGGTCGTTTAATAAGAACCATGCTGATGTACAAGAAATGCAATTGTTAAAAAACATGAAACCAACAGACGAAAGTTATGGAATCGAAAACCCAACAGATGCTGGTCATTTAACATTAGTTACCGAAGATGGAGGTAGAAAAACGAGCGTTATAGCCTCAGAGAAAGGAGATTATATGGGCATTTTCGATGCTGTTTATCAAAACATTGTAAATGATGTGCCTTATCCGATTACGGAAGAGGATATTTTGGTTCAGCTAGGTATCTTGGAGCATTAGTCTGAAGTCCAGAATCTCAAAACTATAAACTACCTAAAAGTGCAATTAAAAACTCCGTAGGTGCTTCGAGGTGAGGAATGTGTCCAACTCCCTCTAATTCTATTAATTTAGCTTTGGGGATTTTTGCAACGGTTTGCTTACCTAGTAATTTATATCGTCCGTGTAATGCTTGTTGGGTTGGAGTTAACAAACCTTTACCTACAATCGTTTTATCTTCTTTGCCGATGAAAAGTACGGTTGGCACTTTAAGATTAGAAAATTCGTACACAACGGGCTGCTCATATATCATCGTATAGGTTAGTGCAGCAACCTTTGCCCAACGTGGATAATCAGCACTTAATGTAACCCCAGCTGCAATGCGAACCAATTCATCATATTCTGGCTTCCATAGGGTGAAGTAAGAATTGTAATAATACGCTTTTATACTTTTTGCGGTTGCTTTTAACTCCTTTTGATACTGTTGTTCAGTAGTAATATAAGGCACAAACGTTTTATAATCTTCCAATCCGATCGGGTTTTCTAATAAAAGCTTTTCTATTCGTTCAGGATAGCGCAGTGCAAAACGGGTGGCTAACATCCCGCCCATAGAGTGACCCAGAATACTGGTTTTTTGGATTCCTAAAGAATCGAGCAATCGTTTATTCCATTCGGCCAACTGGAGAAAACTATAGGAAATAAGTGCTTTTGAAGACTTACCAAACCCGATCTGATCTGGAGCAATTACTCTGAAACCAACATTCGTTAACGTTTGAATAACTTCGGTCCAATAGTAACCTCCAAAATTTTTCCCATGAAATAACATTACTACTCTTCCATTTGCTTTACCCGTGGGGGCAACATCCATGTAGGCCATTTTAAGATCCTGATTTTCTACATGGATGTTAAAATAGTGAACTGGATAGGCATATTTTACACTTTCTAAGGTAATGGAAAGGGTATCTGGTTTTTGTGCTGTTGCGCTGAAAATCGACAACAACATTGAAACGGCAATTAAAAAGGTGAATTTCATTACTAGAATAACAAATGCTATTCCCTATTGTGTTTAAAATTTACACCTTGCATCTTCCATTTTCCATCTTCCATCTATTATCCCTACTTTTGCACACCAAATAGAAGTACATGACAGTTTACGAAATCGGCTCGGGGCAATTATCACTTTCGGTTATAAAAGACATCTCAAAAATTAAATTATCAGCGCTTGCTATCGAGCGGATTAAGAAATGTCGCAACTATTTAGACGATAAATTAAGTACTAATGAAGATCCAATTTATGGGATTAATACGGGTTTTGGGTACTTGCAAAACGTAAAGGTCGACAACGAAAATTTAACTCAACTACAACACAATCTTTTATTATCCCATGCGTGTGGAACTGGATTAGATGTGCCTTTACCGATTGTAAAACTCATGCTTTTATTAAAAATACAATCGTTAAGTTACGGTCATTCTGCAGTTGCTTTAACTACCGTACAACGTTTGGTCGATTTTTATAATCACGATATTTTACCTGTAATATATACGCAGGGCTCTTTAGGGGCTTCGGGCGATCTAGCACCGCTAGCACATTTAGCTTTGCCTTTAATTGGCGAGGGTGAAGTATGGCATAAAGGAAATAAAATAAGTACAACTGAACTGTATGCTGAGTTAAATTGGGAACCGCTTACCTTACAAAGCAAAGAAGGTTTAGCGCTAATTAATGGCACTCAATTTATGAGTGCATACGGTACATTTTGCCTATTAAGTGCACAACGGTTTTCGGCATGGGCCGATGCCATTGCTGCTATTTCTATCGATGCATTTAATTGTAGAATCGATCCCTTTTTAAATTTAAGTCATATTATTAGGCCACATGCCGGACAAATTGCTACTGCAGCAAACATTTCTAGTTGGTTGGAGGGCAGCGAATTAATTGTTAAAAAAGATAAGCAAACACAAGATCCGTATTCGTTCCGTTGCGTACCACAGGTGCATGGAGCAAGTAAAGACAGTATAAATTATAGTCAGTCGGTTTTCGAAACGGAGATGAATTCGGTAACCGATAATCCGAACGTATTTCCGGATGAAGACTTGATTATTTCAGCGGGGAATTTCCATGGACAACCTTTGGCCTTAACCTTAGATTTTTTAGCAATGGCCTTGTCCGAGTTGGGTTCTATCTCAGAGCGAAGAACTTTTCAGCTTATTTCTGGAACACGAGGCTTACCCCCTTTTCTGGTGAAAAATGCGGGGTTAAATTCGGGATTAATGATTAGCCAGTATACCGCAGCCTCCATTGCAAGTGAGAATAAACAATTGTGTACACCTGCTTCGGTAGATAGTATTGTAAGCAGCAACGGACAAGAAGATCATGTAAGCATGGGTGCAAATGCGGCTACAAAATGTTTACGTATTTGCGAAAATGTAGAACGGATTTTAGCTATAGAGCTGTTAACAGCCACACAAGCACTAGAATTAAGAGAAGAAAAATCATCGGTTAAAATTGGAAAATTGGTGAGTGAATATCGTAAAGTGGTTGCCTTTAATGATGCCGATCGGATATTGTCGAGAGATATTAAAGCGAGTGTTGAGTTTATGAACAGCTACATTTTAAACCTCGCAGGTTCCTAGCAAAGTGGCCAGTTAAACCTGCGAGGTTTAATGATGAGATTACCTTTTATACATCTGATTTAAATTAACCGCTGGCATTTGCACTTTGGTTTGGTCAGAAAAGCTACCTGAGCATTGATCAACTTTTATGTTTTCGAATTTAACATCAGCTTCATTAAGCGTTTTGATAAATAGTTTTTTGATAAAGTACTTTTTATCTTTTTTATTATCAGATCCATTAAGTTCGATCTCCGTTTTTCCTGCTGCCGTAATGGATAAGCTATCGTAAGAACTTTCATCGCTCTTAAAATTCGTTCCATTCAAGTTAACATTCAAAGATTTTACCTTAATTTCATTTACATCCAAGCTCTCCACTTCATCAGTGGTAATGTTTAATGCGTTGAGGGTTATATCCTTATTCAGTCCAGCACTTTTTATTTTTCTCAAATTTAACTGAACCGAATCTCCCGTCACATCGAAATAAAGTGAGTTCGCATTAGAAATATTCATTTGTTTGAGGTTCTTACCATAAACATGTATAGTGATGTACCTATTACCTCTTTCGTTGCGCTTCATGTTAAAAGCTATCTGTAATTGGCCCTTTTCATCCACTTTAAAGTTGATGGAATCCTTTAATTCTTTCGGAACTTTTACCCCGTAATTTTCATCTTTAACAAAGTTGATGTAAAGTCCATGTTGCTTAGCATCTTCAACATCTATCGATTCGAATGCCGTAGAAATGGCTTTACTTTCCATATTTTCTGTGGGGGTGTTAAAATTCTTTTCAGATTTTGAAACTACATCTACCTGATCGGTATAACTTCCCTTTTTATATTTTACTGCAGATACATAAATCATTCCCATTAATGGAATTAAGATTAATGCTGATGCGAACGCTATTAATAATTTATTACTTGTCTTCATGTCTTTACGATTTAAAATTTTCTTTAACAAAAGTGTTATAGCGGGCTTCCAGCTCATCAAACCCAATGTTTAGCAAATACACATTTCGGAAAACTACTGGAAGTTCATCGTCCATAAATTGAGTTTTCCGATAGCTTTTAACATTCTTTAGGGCTTCAGTGGCCACAAAAAAACCTACTCCCCTTTTGTTCGTAATAATGTCTATATTTTGCAGCAAATCGTAGGTACGCATCACTGTATTTGGGTTTACCTCGAGTGTAACGGCTAACTCCCTTACCGACGGCACTTTATCGTCTACCTTCCATTTTCCGAGCAAAATATGTTCACACACAAATTCTGCGATTTGAAGGTATATTGCCTTATTATCTCTAAATTCCATATCTATACCATTTAAAATTAAACTTCTTTTTCTTTAAGGCGCACATAGGTAATTGCCCAGAAAATTAGGGTAAGTACAACCAATAAAACCGTCATCCACAATTCTGCACTATCCTTTTCATTAAAAAAATGCCTTGAGTTTTCGTTAACTACCTGGATCCGACCTTCGAAGAGTAACTTTGCAGATTTCGCGATAATCGCAGTCCAAATTCCAGAGAAAATCATTACACAGATGGCCGTTTTAATGTAATGGAATTTTTCGAAGTAGATAGATCCTAATAAAAATATGCTAGTAACGAAAACTGGCGCCAAATAAAGAGGTTGAAATACATCTTCATTGTACTGCTCAAAGAAGTAGCGCATACTTTGATCATCGTTTTTATAAAGTGCCCGGATCTTAGCAACGAAAGCTAAATCAACCAAGTAAAATAGTAAGATATAACTTAAAACGCTTAATATAGCAGTAAAGAAAACTCCTCCTACAAATTTTTCGAAGGTTGAAGCGGGCAGCATTAAATCTATGATGGCTTTCGGTTTTTGTCCCAAATGTGCAAAATAAGTACTGGCGATAACGCTAACGAATATGAAACCAAAGATTAAAAACAAAGGAACCCTAAAATTCAAATTGCGCTCGTTAAATGAGGTTTCTTCTCTTAAAACCGACCATAGACTAAAGCCATAAAAGGTAAGAATTACGCCTAGCACCACTGCCAAACTAATCAGATAAATCTTCCCAAATTCTAACCACTGTCTTTTCAACAGAAGGCCAAAACGTTGAATACTAAATGTGTTGTTCATGTCTGTTTGTGTTTAGTTAAAAATTGGTTTTAATTTATTTTTTTCAGCAAGTATTGCATTAAATAACAATTCGATGTCTAACTTGCTATCTTCTTGGTGATAATTTGGCATCACTACATTATATCCAGCTAAAGATGGTTCGGAATAGATTACCGTTTCATCGAGCTCTTTTACTTTCTTAAAGCATAATTTATTAGTGATTTCTTCTACTGATGCCTTTAAAGCAACGCTACTTTCGTCGAGCATAATCACCGTGTCGATTAAATTATCTAAATCACGTACTTGGTGAGTAGAAATGATAATGCAACGATCGTCTGTCATGGCTGTGGCCATAATTTTTCGAAACTGTGCTTTCGACGGAATGTCTAAGCCATTGGTGGGTTCGTCCATAATAACCAGTTTCGATTGTGTAGCGAGGCCAAAGGCAATGATCACTTTCTTTTTTTGCCCGTAACTCATGTTGATGAGTTTCTGCGCAACGGGAATGTCGAACTCCGCCAGCAAAGCGGTAAAATAAGGGTGATCAAAGTTTGGATAAAAAGCGGCATTTGCTTTTACAAAGGCGTCGATTTTTACTGATGGCAAGTAAAACTCTTCTGGAATAAAACAAACCTGCTGCAACAATTCAGGCTGGCGCTTAGCGGGGTCGAAGCCCAATACGTCCATCGTTCCACTTTCGGCGTAGACCAAGCCAGCCAGGTTTTTTAATAAACTCGATTTGCCAGCGCCGTTCTTTCCGAGTAAGCCATAAATATGACCTGCGCTTAACTGCATGCTCATATTTTTGAATAACAGTTTGCCTTTGCTGTACCCAAAATTTAGGTTGTTGATTTTAATCATGCTCTACTGTATTAGTTAAATAATACACTAAAGTATGGCGATATTTTGGAACTACCAAATTTTTTTGAAAAAATATTTTTTTTCGGCTCATTGCCAAATGTGTTTCTAAACTTTTTCTTGATAAAAAGTTTAACAATCTTGAAGCGCAGCGGAAAGCATGAATACCAATGAAAATATAAGTACTAATGAATAAATCAAGGGTGTCCCAAAATCGTCATATCGAGCGAGCGCAGCGACGAGATAACTTTAGAATTTTATTATAGACCTCTCGTCGCTGCGCTCACTCGAGGTGACGACATTAACTAAAAAAGCCGCGAATGCTCCGATTAATAATCAGCGCATCTGCGGCCTTGACTTTCAAAAATCGTCCAATCGAACGAGTGTAACGAGGAGATATCTAAAGAGTTTTACTATCGGCCTCTCGTCGCTACTCTCGCTGTTTTGTAAATAAGCATCAAGCTATAATCGTCATTCGATGACGAAGATGTTCAGCCCAAAAACTCACCACTCGGAACTCACAACTATAACGGCACGCTAATTCCGAAACTCACATTGCGGCCTTGATTATAAATGCCTGCTGGTTTATATCTGCTTAAGTGATTATAATACAATTTATCACCAAGGTTTTGACCGGTAATCCACACACTAATTTTACCATTTTTTACTTTAAATGCGGTTCCAATACCCGCGTCTAACAACGCATAGCCATTCGTTTCTGTTTCGAAGCTATCGAAACGATTTTGCTTAAACACGTTACTTAAACCAATTTTAATAAAACTATCGTTCAAACCTTTAATTGTAGGCTCGAAACGCAGTTCGTTATTTAAGCTTGCGGCGGGAATAAAAGGCAAAGCCGAATCATTAGCAGTATTTGTTCCTTTTACATATGAGAATGTATTCTCGAAGTGGATAGCTTTTACGAAGTGAAAATCGACTGAAGCTTCGCCCCCAATTAATTCTGCATCCGTTTGCACAAAACGATATACAGGCAAAACGGTTGTTAATCCGCCCTCATCGGTAAACGGAGTAGTTTCATTATTAAAATTACCAGGGTAGATATAATTATAAATACGATTACTATAGGCATTTAATCCGAATGTTACTTTTTCGCCAGTATATTCTAAGCCTAGGTCGACCTGCAAACTTGTTTCCTGCTTTAAATTACTATTTCCAATTTCGTATCGAAATGTACCCTCGTGCCTTCCATTTGCTCCTAGCTCAGCAATATTTGGCGCTCTAAATCCTGAACCAACATTTGCCCTAAACACCAATTTTTTAGCCAATTCATATGCAAGTCCAACTGAACCCGAAACATTAGAAAAACTGTTTTCGAATGCCGAAAATACATTGTTACCATTTTCAATTAAATCTTTTCCGCTCACCTTTTTATAATCGTAACGTAATCCGAAATTAACTGCTCCTTTTGCAAAGTTTCGTTTTAAGTAGCCGAACACCCCAAAATTAGTACTTGCATAATCAGGAATTAAATACTCAACGCCAAGGTTGGCATTCTGTTGAGCCATTCCTTGCAAACCAATTGTCGGCTCCCAAACTCCATTATTGGCAAAAGAATATTTTGCATCGTAGGTAAACGAATTAAGGTCGAGGTGCAAGCCCGGTTCGTCTGCACTTTCTTCAAATTCCTTACGAATGTTCTTCTGAAAGGCAAAAGTGGTTTTTAATTGTCCGCCTCCCAATAAAATATTACTATTTAATGCCGCTCTATAATGATTAATATTTTGATAGGGAAGGCTCATTTTGCGATTTCGAGCCTCATTCTGGCTGATTACATTCCCGTCCGCATCAATAAAATTCCCATTCGCATCAGGTCCTTCTTCAACCAAACCCACATTAGTGTTAAATCTCGATAAACTAAGATGTGTATACCCCCAAGCTTTATTTAAGCCAAGCATTGCATTCGTATTGGTTTCATTAAATCCCGAATTCGGAACGGTTTTATCCGCATAGCCGAAGCCATGAGCATTTTTATAAGAAACCCGGCCACGATACACAAAGCCATTATTATTTCCCTGTAACATTATCGAAGAAGCCGATAAGCCATTGTTAGTAGCGTAATTTGTGGTAAAGTTTCCATTAAAATCTCCTTCCGCAGGAACAAAATCATCAATAATATTAATTACTCCGCCCAAAGCATCAGAGCCATATAATAAACTAGCCGGACCTTTTAAAATTTCTACCCGAGCGGCAGAAAACTGATCAACTTCCACCCCATGTTCGTCGCCCCATTGCTGAGCTTCTTCTCTGGCACCGTCTACAATCGTTAACACTCGATTATACCCTAACCCCCTGATCGAAGGTTTTGAAATTGCTCCTCCTGTAGTTACTTGCGAAATGCCTGGTACCTTTGCAATGGCATCTATTAAGTTTGTTCCGGCAGCTTGGGCCAACTTTTCACGGTTAACCGAAACCACGGCTAAACTGTTTGTCTTATTATTAGCGCTAAAAGGTGTTCCGGTAATTACCACTTCGGCGCTTTCGATAACAGAAGATTCTAGTGAAAAGGTTAAATTTTGAGAAGTGTTTAAATCTATCAATTGAGAAGCCGTTTTATAGCCTATATAACGCACCTCGACCAAGAATTTTCCTTTAGCAGGGACATTCTTGATTAAAAATTCGCCTTTTGCATCACTAATTGTAGTGGCTTTTAAATCTGATATATAAATGGTTGCGCCACTTAAAGGCTCACCGGTTTTAGCATCAATAATTTTTCCTTTGATTTCTGCTAGTTTTGCCGCAAGGGCCGTGTTAACGATACTAATCGTCAATATCATCACCAAAAAAAGGTGTAATTTCTTCATTATTATTTTCTTTATAGTAAAAACTGGATTAAATTGTTGGCCAGGATGCCAACATGTGTTTAACTATAAAAAAAAGGAGGCCCTCTTAGCGAGGTAGAAATTAAGGGTGTATAAGAACTCGAGGGAGCTAGAACTACTCTTTTAACCAGAGCGCTTTCTAAATAGCTAATTGCTAAAAGATCAGAAACGGTATAATTCTTTTCGAAATGTGCTTTACAGATGAAGCAATTTTCTTGCGCGGTTTTAAGGTGGAGCTTATGTGTGCAATGTTTCTCAACCGGCCCCTCCTGCACAATGGCATGATGATGAAAGGCACTCCACGGCGTAATAGCAAGGGAAAAAACCCATAGCATCATCACCGTTAGGATTTGGTTGATATGTAAACACCTAATTTTCAATTCGACAACAAACCTAAGCAAATAACATAAATTTCATACATTTGAAATTGTAACATTGCCTTGATATGACCACAATTACAGCAGAAAGTTTAAACTTATCAACCAAACAAACACCAAATGGAACTACGTTAACCTGTAAAGGATGGGTACAAGAAGCCGCTTTACGGATGTTGTTAAATAACCTTGATCCCGAAGTAGCCGAAAGACCAGAAGATTTAATTGTGTATGGGGGGCGTGGAAAAGCTGCTCGTAATAAGGAAGCATTAGTTTTAATCATCAAAGCGCTAAAAAATCTCGAAGATGACGAGACTTTACTCATCCAATCGGGGAAACCAGTTGGTGTACTGCCTACGCATAAAGATGCACCAAGAGTATTAATTTCCAATTCGCAATTAGTGCCAAAGTGGGCAACACAACAACATTTCGATGAGCTGGAAGATAAAGGATTGATGATGTACGGGCAGATGACTGCGGGTTCGTGGATTTATATCGGTTCGCAAGGCATTGTTCAGGGCACTTACGAAACCTATTCGGCCTTAGCCAAAAAACATTTTCAAAGCAATTTAAAAGGCACCTTAAATGTAACCGCCGGTTTGGGTGGCATGGGTGGTGCACAACCCTTGGCCATTACCATGAATCAAGGCGTTTGCTTGGCGGCAGATGTGGAAGAATGGCGGATAAAAAAACGTTTAGAAACCAGATATATCGACGAAATTGCTTACAACATCGACGAAGCGATTGATAGAGCCGTGCAATACAAAAATGAGAACAAAGCCGTTTCGATTGGCCTAGTGTGTAATGCAGTTGAACTTTTACAACGCTTGATAGACCGTAACATTACACCAGATACGTTAACCGACCAAACTTCGGCTCACGATCCGTTGATAGGGTATTTCCCAGAGGGATTAAGTGTAGCAGAAGCAAGTACATTACGAACAAACGATCCAGCAGCATACACCAAGCAATCGTATGCCACCATGGCCAAGCATGTAACTCAAATGCTAGAACTTCAAAAACGAGGTGCCATTACTTTCGATTATGGAAATAATTTACGGGGCAGAGCATTAGAAGCCGGAGTAAAGAATGCGTTCGATTTTCCAGGTTTTGTGCCGGCCTATATTCGTCCACTTTTCTGCGAAGGAAAAGGGCCTTTTCGTTGGGCTGCTTTAAGTGGAGATCCGCAGGATATTTATGAAACAGATAAATTGATATTGGAATTGTTTCCCGAAAATGAGAGCTTAAGGCAGTGGATTACCATGGCGCAAGAACGCATTGCATTTCAGGGCTTACCGGCACGTATTTGTTGGCTCGGACAAGGCGAACGTGAGAAAGCGGGTTTAGCATTTAACAAATTAGTGGCCAATGGTAAAGTAAAAGCCCCTATAGTAATTGGCCGCGATCATTTAGATACAGGTTCGGTAGCTTCACCAAATCGTGAAACCGAAGCCATGTTAGATGGTTCAGATGCGGTAGCCGATTGGCCGATTTTAAATGCACTCATTAACACGGCAGGTGGTGCAAGCTGGGTGTCGTTACATCATGGCGGGGGTGTTGGTATTGGCTATTCGATTCATGCGGGGATGGTTATTGTGGCAGATGGAACAGATGATGCAGCAATACGCATACAAAGAGTACTACATAACGACCCTGCAATGGGGGTTATCCGTCACGCCGATGCGGGATACGACATTGCAAAAGATACACTGAGGAAACATAGGTTAGGTTTATAGCGACTTACGAAGTCGGCATTAAAAATTATGATCAAACAATTTCTATATGTAGGATTAGGTGGTGCATTAGGAAGCATGCTTCGCTATGGAACATCATTGCTAACTGCAAAGTATTACGCAAATACATTTCCTTTAGCAACATTCATCACCAATGTTTTGGGCTGTTTTTTAATCGGAGTGTTGATCGGCTATTTTAGTAAAAATGGCAATCAGAATTTGCAATTTCTATTCATAACTGGTTTTTGCGGAGGTTATACCACATTTTCTACGTTTGCAGCAGAGAATATTTCTTTATGGCAGGGCCATAACTATCTAACTTTAATCGGATATACGATTGCCAGCGTATTGGTTGGGTTTTTGGCTGTAGCTTTAGGGTTAATGCTAATTAAAATATTTTAGTAGTTACTTTGCTTAGTCGTTCAATAATTGCCTTGCTCTTTCTTTTACACGCTCAAAAGGATGGGATAAACATTTATTCAAAAAATCAGTTGTAGCCTTATCTTTCCTTTTGTCAAAATAGCGCATTAAAGTGTATGCATGCATTTCAATTCTTGAAGTGTTAATAATTTCACAAATATCATTAAAGTACCTATCGCTTTTTATGGCTTTATTTTGATCAATAGCAATATAATAGTCTTTAGACAATTCTCCCATTTTAATTATCGATAGCCAACTTTTCAAATGAGTTTCATTCTCGGAGTTGAGTAGTGCATTCAAATTTCACCATACTAACAATCCAATTTATTGCAAAACCATGATAAATAAAGCCTTAAATTTGAAACTAGGTAATCGAATTTTACGTTTTTAAAGAAAAAGAACATGGCAACCCAAGAAAAAATCAAAACAGGCTATATCGACTATGTGTTAACACACGATGAAAAACCGAAGTCTGTTTATAGCTTTGTTAAAAAACTAAAACTCACCGAGGCCGATTTTTATGCCTATTACGCTTCTTTTGAGAGCATCGAAAAAATGATTTGGTTCGAGCTTACGGCAGAAACGATTGATGAAATTCAAAAGCAAGAATTGTGGGTTCAATATACCTCGCGCGAGAAAATGCTTTCTTTCTTTTACAGCTATGTAGAGCTGCTAAAATCGCAACGGAGCTTTGTAGTCTATAGCTTGAAAAGTCATGGTAAAAGGTTATCTACTCCCGAGGTACTCTCTGGTGTAAAACCCATTTTCGAAAATTTTGCAGAGCAGATTATAAACGAGGGCTTAGAAACTGGCGAATTAGCCGAGCGCAAATTCTTCAGCAAACGCTATAAAGATGCCTTATGGGTACAATATGCATTTATTTTAAACTTTTGGATTGGCGATGAGAGTGCTGGTTTCGAAAAAACAGATGAGGCGATTGAAAAAGGTATCCAAGTTACATTCGATTTATTTCAGCGTTCGCCAATTGATAATCTTTTCGAATATGGAAAGTTTTTGGCTCAAAATGGTAAGTTGAAAGAAAGAATGGGATTTTAAAACGAAAATGAAAGCACAAGAAAGCATGCCTACCACCAAGGTAGAGCGTTCTGCAAAATTTGTAAAAACAGGTTTTCAGATTGGCGGAAATTATATCAAACACTATTCTAAAAAAATCTTCAATCCCGAGCTTAGTCGCGATGAATTAAACGAAGATAATGCTTCCGATATTTATAATTCCCTAAGCGAATTAAAAGGTTCTGCTTTAAAAATTGCGCAAATGCTAAGCATGGATAAAAATATCCTACCAAGAGCTTATGTCGACAAATTTACGCAATCGCAGTACAATGCGCCACCACTATCTGGACCGCTTATTGTGCGTACATTCAGCAAAAGCTTTGGGAAAACACCCGAAAAAATATTCGATAAATTTAATATTAAGTCTACGCATGCAGCTTCGATCGGACAAGTGCATGAAGCCGAATTAAATGGAAAAAAATTGGCGGTTAAAATTCAGTATCCGGGTGTTGGGGATAGCATTTCGTCTGACTTAAAGCTGGTAAAGCCTTTTGCTTTCCGACTATTGGGGATGAGCGAGAAAGAACTTAACATTTATATTAAAGAAGTAGAAGAGCGCCTACTCGAAGAAACGGATTATGAATTAGAGGTTCGTCGTTCGATCGAGTTTTCTGAAGCTTGCAAAAACTTAAACGACATTGTTTTTCCTACTTACTATCCAAAGCTCTCTAGCAGTAAAATTATAACGATGGATTGGCTAGAAGGGATGCATTTGAAAGAGTTTTTGCAAACGAACCCTAGTCAAGCCTTAAAAAACAAAATTGGGCAGGCCCTTTGGGATTTTTACAATTTCCAGCAACATGAGTTGAGGGCAGTTCACGCTGATCCACACCCAGGCAATTTCTTAATTACTAAAGATGAAAAACTTGGCGTGATTGATTTTGGCTGTATTAAAGAAATGCCAGACGATTTTTATACCCCTTTTTTTTCGCTAACGTCTACCGGTTTGTTTGAGGATAAAACAGCCACACTAAAAGCTTTTCGAGAGTTGGAAATGATTTTACCTAATGATGATCCCGCTCAAATTGAGTTTTACTATAAATGGTACAAAGAGATGATCAGTTTATTTGCGAAGCCATATGTAACACCTACATTCGATTTCAGTGAAGAGGGCTTTTTTAATGATCTTTATCAATATGGCGAGAAAATAACGAAAATGCCCGAATTTAAACAAGCAAGGGGGGTAAAACACTTTATTTATATCAATCGCACTAATTTCGGATTGTATAACATTTTACACGAATTAGAAGCAACCGTGAGAACCGATACATTTAAGCCGCACGTTTAACAATAAAAACAACTAAGGCGAATAACCATTAAAACCTAATCATATACGATGAAAATCCTACTTACAGGTGCAAATGGATATATCGGAACAAGGCTGCTGCCTCTATTATTAGCCGACAATCATGAAGTAGTTTGCATGGTTAGAGACGAACGTCGTTTCGTTTTAGAAAGCGATTTTGGCAATAAAGTTCAAATCGTTATTGGAGATTTGTTAAAAGCCGAAACACTAAAGGAAATACCAAATGATATAGATGCCGCCTATTATTTTGTACATTCGATGGCGGCCAATGCCAAAGATTTTGCGGCGTTGGAGCTGGAGTCGGCGCAAAATTTTGTAAAAGCCATTCAACACACGCAGTGCAAACAGCTTATTTATTTAACGGGGATTGCGAATGACGAAGACCTTTCTAAGCACTTAAATTCTCGATTAGCAGTTGAAGAAGTACTGAAAACATCTGGCATAGCCTTTACAATTTTAAGAGCTGCGATAATTATTGGTTCAGGCTCTGCTTCATTCGAAATTATTAGAGATTTAGCAGAAAAACTCCCTGTTATGGTCGCTCCAAAATGGGTACGCACCAAATGCCAGCCTATTGCCATTCGCGATGTGCTGGGCTATTTAAGTGGTGTGTTAGTGAACGAGAAAGCATACAACGAAGTTTTCGATATTGGCGGTCCAGACATCTTGAGCTATAAGCAAATGTTGTTGGGCTATGCAAAATCGAGAGGTTTAAAGCGCTATATTTTAACTGTACCAGTTTTAACACCCAGATTATCGTCGTTATGGTTAAATTTGGTGACGGCCGTTCCTTATGCTTTAGCACGGAGTTTGGTAGATAGCATGAAAAATGAGGTCATTTGTGAGAATGAACATATTAAAAAAGTTGTTCCAAGAGATTGCCTAACCTATGAAAGCGCGCTAAACCTAGCTTTCGAAAAAATTGAGCAGAACTCTATTGTAAGCAGTTGGAAAGACGCCCTAAATCGCGGCTATTTAGAGACTTCTTTCATGGACCAGGTTAAAGTGCCACAAAACGGAACGGTAGAATATAAAGTTAAAATGCCTTTTGAGCGTAAAGCAGAAGAAGTTTTCGATAACATTTGGGAAATAGGTGGAAAAAGGGGGTGGTATTATTTAGATTGGCTTTGGAGTTTTAGGGGATTTTTAGATAAGTTATTTGGTGGAGTTGGTACCCGCCGAGGTAGAACAAGCAATACCAGTATACAAGCTGGTGATGTACTGGATTTTTGGAGGGTACTCCTTGCCGATAAAACTAATAAACGTTTATTGTTGTATGCAGAAATGAAAGTTCCAGGAGAAGCTTGGCTAGAATTTAAAATAATTCATTACCACGGAAAGTCTTACCTTTCACAAATTGCAACTTTTAGACCGAACGGTCTCTGGGGACGAATATACTGGTATGCCATGTATCCTTTTCATCTATTTATCTTCGATGGCATGGCAAAACGTATTACGCAATATCAGACTATGTAGATTATTTTAACAGTATTGCTATCTCCTTATCTGCAGCAGCTTCTGATGGCATTGGTGCGACCATATTTACCATTTTAAAATTCTTATCGATTAATAAGCTTCTTGGAATCTCTACTATATTATACGCTTGAAGTTTCGAACGATTAATGAGCCATTGTTGTCCGTCGGCTTTGCGCTGTGCAAGACTGGCTTTCCAAAGACCTTCATTATCATCGATAGATAATGACACGAATACCACATTTGGATTGGCTGCATATTTCTGTTTAAGCTTTTCGTAACTCGGCATTTCTTGCATACATGGGCCACACCAGGTTGCCCATAGATCTACATAAATTACTTTACCCTTTAAACTGCTGAGGTTTATTTTTTGGCCGTTTTGATCTTGTGCGATAAAATCTACTGCCGTATCGCCCTTACCAAATGCCATTAAATAGGTAAGCATTTGCTTGGTAGCCGCTTTGTAAGTTGGTACTTTTAAATTATCGATTTCTGTTTTAAAAGGAGCGAGCAATTGTTTATCGCTTTGCTTTTGCAGGTTTCGTACTAGGTTGCTCGCGGTATAAAATTCTTTTATTTTATCGATATCAGCTGTTTTTCCGCCATTGGCGATTAGTTCTTCTGCAATGTCACGGTAGACCACCAATTTCATAAAGCTCGCATCAGTAAAGTCTTTAGCATACTTGGTAATGTATTTAGCGCTTATCGCTTTGTATGATTCTGAAAATGTTTTTGCGGCCTCATCCTTTAACTTCAGTTTCATAATACTATACACATTTCCGCTAATTATGCTATTAATTAAATCGGCCTTAATGCGTGCTGTTTCCAACCTTCTAAACTCCGGAGTAATTTTTGTAACCATAGCTAATTCTTTTTCTCTTTTCAGCGCCATTTCTTCTACAGTGGCAATGGTTTCTTCGACGGTAGCTTTGATATTTTTACCAGCTTCTACAAACGACCCTCCTTTCGGAAAAGGTGTGTTTTTAAGATAGCTATTTGCTTCGGCACCTAAACCCCTAAATGTTGCTTTCCGAGGATCGCTGTAATCGATATATACTTCTAAATTATCATTAGGCGAAAGGTAAAGTGCATTCCGTCCTAATCGAAAATAATTTGGCGAGGTGATTTTAAATTTGATGTTAAAATTTCCTGCTGTATCAGGTATGATCATGCGGGTTGAGGAAGGTGGTAGCAAGTATTGAAATTCAGACATGTCTTCGATCTGAACTTGATTATTAAAGCCTTTTAATTTTCCTTTAAGTTGAACATACATTTCCTTTTGCGCGAAAGCGGATATGGAAATAGTCAAGAAAAAGATTACCGTTTTAATTAATTTCATCATTTAGTAATTAGCAGTACTAAAATAGGAATGATAATTTACAAACTACAATTTCCCAACTTAAATCGTGCTATCGAACACATAGCTAGTAAAACACCCATAGACCTCTCCTATCGTCGAGGTGACGATTTCGCTAAAACCTAAACATCGTTTCCTTACCCCCAACTTTGCCTCCAAAATTTTGGATATTGTAGGTTAATGTAATTAAGCCATGGCGACCCAAATTATTTGTCCTGATATCTCTCAGCGTATTTTCTGTAATGTACAAATACCTTCTAGTGTTTGTATTTAAAATATCATTTATTGAACATTTAAGTTGTAATCGATCATTTTTCATGAAAAGAAGTGTGGCAGCAGCATTCCAGATCTGGATATTGTTGTTCACCCCTCCTACCGCTTGTGTGTTGTATTGCAAGCGATAGCTTGTTTCCCAAACTATCTTTTTTGGCATACGAACAATCAGCTCACTCTCGCTACTATGGGTTTGGTAGTTGATGTCAGCGAAAAAAGGATCTGAATACGTGCTTTTATTAAAAGCAATGCTATACGACTCGCTAAACTCTATTTTATCGTTTAAATTAATTCTTCCACCAACCCTTGGTCCTATCGTAAAGTTATCTGTATGACTTTTAATGTTATTCACCATTACAATACCACGGTTAAAGTTTGACCAAAAGCCCGTATTCACCGTAAATTGTCTTTTCGTATTTTTAAAATCCTTAGACAAATTACCATTAGCATGAAACTGCCAAATACCATCTTCGTTTACAGGAGTAGAGGTTTGTACGCCGTCGCTGCCCACAATTCTCGACATAATGACACCATCATTCTGAATGCTTCCTCCCAAATAGGCATTGTAACTCAAGGTACGCTTCGTATCGTATTTGTATACATTTAAGTTAACTTGGTGCGTTTTTGATGGAAGCAAATTAGGATTTCCATTTTGGATAAATAATGGATTTGTGTTATTCGCTACAGGTTGTATATATCGGATATCTGGCTCTCTAAACGATGGAGTATAACTAAAACTTACGTCTTTAAATCTAATGTTCAATTGTGGGGCAAAAAATGTAAAATGTTGTTCAAAATTTGCACTATTTTGAAACTTGTTTTCCAAATCAATGGTATTAAAAACTACACCAGGTTGAATATTGAAATCCTTATTCACTTTCCACCGTAAACTTGCCCTATTATTTGTCTTGTATCCACTTTGAACTACGGTTTCACTTAATGTAGGTATCGCAATATCATAAGCTTGATTGCTCGGGTTCTTATAAAAAGTATTCAAAGCATTTTCATTATCAATATAATTACTGTTGGTAGCAATATTTAAACTCAGCACTTTGTTTAAAGGCTCATTATAATTCCCATTAAGGTTAATGTTAAAGTTATTTACGTTGTTATCTCTTAATTGATCTAAAGTGGTAGTAGATGCAGGATTGAAATAATTATTTTGCGCTGTATTAAAATTGTCTGTCAGGTTATTTCTCTGCGTTAAATTTAAGGTGAAATTTACAGAGCGACCTGCTTTTTTAAAATCCTTCCAAAGGCTTGTCGATAGGTTATATTGTGTATCGTTTCCTTTCAGCCTCGAAATATTAGTACCGTTATTTACGGGCGCAGCATTTGCATTTGTGCTACTTGTGAGCAAATCACCCCTATTATTTGAAATACCTACCGATAGGCTTGGCTCTATGGTTAGTGTAGTTAAACTATCGAGTTTACTTTCAATTCTAGCACCTAAATTGTGACTATAATTTCGGTTAGTTTGTAGCGATTTAGAATTGGTAAACAACTTATTGTTACCCAATGTTTGTTCTACATCTGTTAACTGATCCAAGAAATTATCACTATAACCCAGAAAGTATTTACCATTAATTTTAGTTCCTTTTTTGGTGAGGGTATTAAAGTTTGCACCACCTCCGGCCGATTGCTGTACACCCCCAGACATTGCACCACCGAACGAGATACCGTTAAGTGCAAATCCGCCTTCACTATTCACCATCATCGAATTCACGCCCGTTCTCGAAAATCCACCAATACGCATCACATCACTAATGTTAAATCCAGGTTTATTTACATTATTGCCATACCCAAGAATACTTACTTGAGTGGTATCCCTAAAGAAATTCATAATGCCCCCTAATTCAAAAAGCGATCTTGGTCCACCGCCAGCATACAATTTGCCAAATGCACCACTTTTAATTGCCTTTTTTAGCTTCAAGTTAATAATTTGAGGAACATTACCCGCTACAATATCCGGATCTCTACGCTTTGCTTCAGGATCGTCGCTAAGTTGCACCTTATCAATAATATTAGCGGGTAGATTTTTTGTAGCAATTTGCTGGTCGCCACCAAAAAATTCTTTCCCATCTACTAAAATTTTACTCACCGCTTTTCCATTTACCTGAATAGAACCATCAGCAGCTATCGCCACGCCTGGCAATTTCTTCAGTAAATCTTCAACCACCGCACTAGGCAAAGTTTTAAAAGATTCGGCATTAAACTCGATGGTATCGTTCCGTACAATAATCGGCGGGCGCTCGGCCATGATAACCACTTCGTTTAAGGCATTGCTCGCCAAAGAAAGTTCTAGTTTTCCAAGGTTTAATTCTGGTGTTGCTGAACTTAGCATTATTTCTTTTCGAAGTACTTTATATTGCCAAGCATTAATCACCAAACGATAGTTTACATCTAATTGTAGATTTGGTATTTTAAACACTCCTTTTTCATCTGATAATTTGTAGGTAGAGAGCACACTGTCGCCTACTTTAAATACCGAAATGGTAGCATAGTTTAGGGTTTTCTTTAGATCGGCACTGTCGAGCAATACACCGCTAATACTTCCTTTTTGGGCAAATGCAGTAGCGATAGCGAAGGTTAAAATGAGGGTAAGTTTTATTTTCTTCATAAATAAAGGGTATAACGATAGGGGTCGAATTAAAAAGCACCAATTTAATACTAATTAATTAGTATTGCTACTAATCAATTAGTATTTTAATTAAACAACTGATAATCAGTTACTAAAAATATAATGAGCATTTAACCACATTAACATTCTACTAATTTCTACCAACAAGACGCAGCATTATTAGAAATGTGACAAACTTTAAAGAAAATGTGACGAAATGCGTGTAGCTACAATAGAATTTTGTTGCTCACTTCTTTATCGATGGTAATAAAGCCTGGGTATTTAACCAGTTCATTTCCGACACGGATAGATGGCTTAATTTTGATGGTTACCAAACCCACTTCAGGAGTTCCTGTTGAAGAACCAGCTAAGAATTTTGTAATTTCTTCGAGCGTTTTTCCATTGCTCAAAAATTGATAAATATTAACGTTTAATTGCACCGGAACTTGTGTTTTCTGTCCAGGTTCAATTTGTATTAGTTGATCTACAACCCCATTTGCAATTTCTTGCTTGTTAATTAAAATGATGTAATCGAAATTATTAATGGCAGCCAAATTAGTCGAAGGATTGGTGATTTCAACGGTCAAGGATGCTTTTAAGGGTATATCTTGACGTAAAAATCCTAAAGCTAGTGCAGGTAAACTCGCTAGATTAATGCGCTGCTGGTCGACTAACTTTTTTATATCTGTTCCGGCAACAGTTACCTTACTCGCATCTATAAATTTATACTCACATTGTTCGAGTGCCTTAATTTGTTGGGCTTGCTTATTTATTCCACAGCTTGTAACAATTATAGCAGATAGAATAAGGAGTAGTATGTTCTTCATGCGTTGATAACGATTTTTTCGCTAATTTAGTACATCTAAACCATGTTATGAATATCCGATTTTATTTATTCTTAATCGCTAGCTGCTTTCCGTTTTTACTGAAGGCGCAAATGCGGCAAATGAACAGCGGAGAAATTGCCGCAGGCATCGAAAAATTAGGCATTAAGGGTAGTGTACTGTATATCGCTGCGCATCCCGATGATGAAAATACACGTTTATTGGCCTACTTGGCTAAAGAGGTCAAAGTTCGAACAGGCTACCTATCACTAACAAGAGGCGATGGTGGGCAGAATTTAATTGGAAATGAACAAGCCGAATTATTAGGTTTAATACGTACACAAGAATTGCTTGCAGCGCGCAGCGTGGATGGCGCAGAACAATTTTTTACCCGTGCAAACGATTTTGGGTTTTCTAAAACATCGGAAGAAAGCTTTAAGATTTGGGGAAAAGAACAAATTCTATCCGATGTGGTTTGGGTGATTCGGAATTTTAAACCCGACGTAATTATCACTCGGTTTCCAGAAGATTCGAGAGCGGGCCATGGGCATCATGCGGGCTCGGCTATCCTTGCAAGAGAAGCTTTTTCGGCCGCTGCCGACCCAAAACGTTTTCCTGAGCAGCTTAAATACGTTAGTGTTTGGCAAGCAAAACGCTTAGTTTGGAATACGTTTAATTTTGGGAGTACAAATACCACCGCAGCCGACCAACTAAAAATTGATGTGGGCCTATTCAACCCAATATTAGGCAAAAGCTATGGCGAGATTGCTGCAATTAGCAGAACGAACCATAAAAGTCAAGGTTTCGGCTCTACGCTACAACGTGGCGAAGCCTTTGAATATTTTAGTCATGTAGCTGGCGACCCGGCAAAAACATCACTCTTTGACGGCATAGACCTTAAAAATACTGATGGCATTCTACCCTCCAATGCTGGTCTGCAAGAACTATTGAATCTTAAAGCCCGCCTAAAAGGAAAAATTTTTAATCACCAGCTCTTAGACGAACTTATTTTAGGATCGGCAGGAATTTGGATAGAAGCCAATACAACAGAAAATACGTATGCATTAGGCGACTCGATTCCCATAAAAATCCAAGCCATTGCTCGAGTAAAAACAAATTATCCTATTTCTTTAACCATCGACGGCAAAAAGACACTTGTGCTTGAGCATAATAAATTGATGAGCAACGATTATAAAATCGCCTCGGCGGATGAAAATAGTACGCAACCCTATTGGTTAAGAAAAGATCATCCTATTGGGCAGTTTTCTATCGAGAAACAAACGTTGGTTGGTTATCCCGAAAATCCAAATCCATTAAGTGTAAAAGTGCGAGTAACCATAAACGGGCAAGTAATTGAACTCAATAGTCCGATAGTTTACAAAGCTACCGACCCTATTAAGGGCGAAAAATACCAACCCTTAGTTTTAGCCCCTCGCGTAACGGCTACTTTAAGTGAGAAAGCCTATATTTTTAATGGGAATACGCCGAAAACAGTTACGGTGCAGCTAAGAAGCTTCAGTAGCCAAAGCAGTGGCTTTGTTACGCCAAAATTGCCGAAAGGTTGGAAAAGTAATCCTGAAAAAATCGACTTCAATCTCGCACGAAAAGGCGACGAACAAACTATTAATTTTACCATCACCCCAGGAAATGAAACAAGCAGTGGCAGGCTTGTTTTGCAAGTAAATACAAATGGCTCACTTAGTGATAAGGGTTTAAAAACAATCAGCTATGATCATATTCCTAACATTACGATCTTCCCTCAAGCAGCGGCAAGCGTAGAAAAAATTGATCTAAGAATTGTTGGTAAACGAATTGCGTATATTGATGGTGCCGGCGATTTAGTAGCCGATGCCTTAAAACAAACAGGCTATGAGGTTACCCATTTAACACCTGCTCAAATTCTAACAAACGATCTTTCGGTATACGATGCCGTTGTTACCGGGGTTCGCTTATACAACATTAGCGAAGAAGTAAAAAGTATTCAGCCAACGTTATTAAGCTATGTAAAAAATGGAGGAACAGTACTTGTTCAATACAATGTAAACACGAATCTTAAAACGCAAAACATTGGCCCCTATCCCTTTAAACTAGCCAATAAAAGGGTTACTGAAGAAGATGCCAAAGTGAATATTTTAGTCCCTCAGCATGCTGCTTTAAATTATCCGAATAAAATAACCGACAAAGATTTCGAAGGTTGGGTGCAAGAACGTGGTCTCTATTTTGCAACAGAAATAGACCCTAATTACACCACATTATTAGGCATGAACGATAGAGGCGAGGCCCCGTCAGATGGATCATTGCTTATTGCCGATTACGGTAAAGGAAAGTTTGTATACACTTCGTTAGTTTTCTTTAGAGAACTACCTGCAGGAGTACCAGGAGCTTATCGGCTATTTGCAAATTTATTAGCCCCAAAACAACCTTAAAATGAAAGAAGGGTTCAATAAATTCTACGTTTTATTAGTGGCATGGCTAGTGGTATTAATTGCATTATTTTATGCGTTTACTAAACATTTCGGATGAGTAACATCGATTGGGCAGTTTTAGTAGCCACCTTACTCGTTATTGTTGGCTATGGTGTGTACAAAAGTAGAGGTGCACAAAGCATGGATTCGTACTTGTTAGGTAACCAAAGTTTACCGTGGTATACGGTTTGCCTTTCGGTGATGGCCACTCAGGCAAGTGCAATTACATTTTTATCGGCCCCAGGCTTGGCCTATACATCAGGAATGAGCTTTGTTCAATTCTATTTTGGCTTGCCACTGGCGATGATTGTACTGTGCATTACTTTTGTACCTATTTTCCATCGACTAAAAGTGTACACCGCCTATGAATATTTAGAGCAACGTTTCGATTTAAATACACGGGCATTAACAGCCTTTCTATTTCTTATTCAGCGGGGTTTATCTACTGGAATTACCATTTATGCCCCTTCAATTATATTATCGATCATCCTTAACATAGACACTACCTATACCACCCTGTTTATTGGCAGCTTAGTGGTGTTTTATACCGTATATGGTGGCACAAAAGCGGTTTCCTATACACAGCTTTTACAAATGAGTATTATTTTTTGTGGATTATTTGCGGCAGGAATAATGGTGGTGCACCTATTGCCAGGCGAGGTGGGTTTTGGTAAAGCGATTGCCATTGCAGGTAAAATGGGGCGTACGAATGCCATCAACTTCGATTTCGATTGGAATAATCCTTACACCGTTTGGAGTGGCTTAATTGGCGGTTTTTTCTTGCAACTTTCGTACTTCGGTACCGATCAGAGTCAGGTAGGGCGATATTTAACTGGTGCTTCGGTTAACCAGAGTAGATTAGGTTTATTGATGAATGGTTTAGTTAAAATACCAATGCAGTTTTTAATTTTGCTCATTGGCGTACTTGTTTTTACCTTCTATCAATACAATAAAGCGCCATTATTTTTTAATAGTTACGAATTAAATAAACTAGAGCAAAGTCCTTACAAAGCCGAATTAAAAAAAATAGCAGCAAACTATAATCAAGTTTTTGAAGCAAAAAAGCAAGAGGTAATTAAACTCGACAAAGCCTTAGCGGTTAATGATACAAAGGCGATTGATGCGCAACGCGTGGCGGTAAAGAGAGCTGACGAAGAAACCAAAACCATACGAGCTGACTTAACTTCATTAATGTTGAAGAACGATCCGAAAGCGGCAGTTAACGACAATAATTATATCTTTTTAAGCTTTGTTACCGAATACCTTCCTAAAGGATTAATCGGTTTGCTAATCGCCATCATTTTCCTAGCATCGATGGGTTCAACTGCCAGTGCATTAAATTCATTAGCATCTACGAGCGTGATTGATATTTATAAGCGATTGCTCAATAAGGACGCCACAGATGGGCAATATGTGAGCGCTTCGCGTTGGGCAACCATAATTTGGGGGATTATATGTATTCTTATGGCATTGTTTACGAGTAAAATTGGCAATTTATTAGAGGCGGTAAACATTTTAGGTTCCTTTATTTATGGAACTATTTTGGGGATATTTGTGGTGGCATTTTATCTAAAAAATGTAGGTGCGAAAGCTGTATTTTCTGCAGCTATTTTAACGGAAGTAATTGTTTGCATTTGCGGATTTAAAGAGGTTGTGGCGTATTTGTGGTTAAATGTAATAGGCTGTTTATTGGTGGTCTTCCTATCCTTAATTATTCAAAAACTGATTCTAAAAAAAGCCGCTTCAGCTAGTGAAACGGCTAGTTAAAATTGAGCCAGAGGTTATACAGTCATTTTAAATTCCTACGTTATTTCTTCGCCTCTTCCAACAATTGTGTATTTAATCGAATATATTCATCATTCTTCATTGCAGTTGCTATTTCTACGCCAGCTTTTGCACTCTCAGCTGCACCAACCTTATCGCCAGATTTAAGCTGCATTCTACCCAACCACAACTTCGTCCAAGGCATTTTCGGGTCGGCTTTATCCGCTTCCATCATCCAGTCCAAAGCAGTTTTCAAATCTTTCCCATTGGTAAAATAGTAAATTGCCGCTTGCATATATGGTTTTTTCTCGCCTTTCATTGCCTCTGCAATATTCGCCATGGTTTTGGCATCAACATCAGTTGTTAAGTTTATGGCAAAAGACATGTTTTCCCACATTAATCGAAGTTGAGCCTTACTTTCAGTTACGTTTGCAAATTGCATGGTTAAGGTTTCTACTTTATCTTTCAGCTTATTCGTCTTAACTTTTACGCGCAAAACATCATCCTTTTGGTCGTACGTATAAGCGCCCCATTGTTTGGCGTTTTTACTAAAAATAACTGTCCATTCCTTAGCATTAGGGATAGAGAATAAACCATATTCTCCCGCTGGCAAATCTTTTCCCTCTATTTTAACAGGCTCCGTAAAGGTAATTATTGTAGCAGCATTTGCTCCTGTTCTCCAAACTTTATCCATCGGTTCCATACCCCCAAAAATTTTCCGGCCCTTAACGCTTGGCCTAGAATAGGTTAATGTAATTTTACCCAATCCAAATTCTTGAATAATGGTTTGCGTACTACTTGGAGCCGGCATTTTAAGTTCCTGAGCATTACTTTCAGTTTGGAGGCCCAGCACTACAAAAAGCACTAAAATAGATCTAATAAATGTTTTCATTTTTGTTTGATTACTGTTATTTCTGAATCTAAAATAGGTATATCTTATTCAATATCCATAATTCTCATTATCTTGGCACGACAAATTTTACTTTGAAAAAAGAAACTGTTAGTATTTTAGGTTGTGGGTGGTATGGCTTGGCACTTGCGAAATCGCTAGTTGCTGAAGGATATGCTGTTAAAGGATCTACGACAAGTGAAAACAAATTAGCATTGCTCAAAGCGCATGGGATTGCGCCATATTTAGTAAATATAGCTAACGAAAAAGATGTTTTTGATTCGTCTTTTTTTACGAGTGATGTACTTGTGATCTGTATTCCTTCTCGCAGAAGAGAGGAGGGAAAGTTAAGCCCAATTGATCAAATAAAAACAATTTGTACCTTAACCAAAAGCAAGCAGATTATATTTATCAGTTCTACCGGCATTTACCAAGATGGAAACTTTAGTGTAGACGAAAACACTATTCCTGAACCAACTAGTGAGGTTGGTAAATTTTTACTCGCAGCAGAAACGCTTTTAAGGCAAAACATGACGTTTACCACAACGATAATTCGTTTTGGAGGATTAATTGGTCCGAACCGGGATTTAGCGAAACACTTTGCGGGAAAAAAGGCAATAGCCAATGGGTTAGCCCCTATTAATTTAATTCACTTAGAGGATTGCATCGGATTAACGAAAGCCATTTTACAACAGCAAGCGTTTGGATTAATCTATCATGGTGTAGCGCCAACGCATCCTACTCGGGCCGATTTTTATACAAGGGCCTGCATTACTTCGGGCTTCGAAAAACCAGAGTTTGTAAATGAGTTGTTAGATTGGAAGAAAATTGAGAGTGTAAATGTACCTAAGGTCTATGCCATGGTCAACTTACTCACGTTTCTGTAAGGATATTCGTTGTAGATGTGTCGTCTAGCAAATCTTCCTGGCGAATCTGCATTTACCAGTTTAATATAGATAGCCCTCGGCACGTCGAAATACTCGTAACCGCTTCCATCAAAAAAATCGATACGTAGAATTTGATCTTTAAACTGAAAATCTTGAATATTAGATAAGCTTGTAGTTTGAATGTACTCTTCTTTACTATGCTCCAATGTTTCAGGAGCAATGCTTACCAAAAAAGTGTAGGCTTCGATAATTTCCTTGCTTTTCTCTTCGGCAGCTTGCATACTTTCGGCACTTTCAGAAAATTTATCAGGATGCCAATCTTTCATCAACCCTCTATAGATGCTTTTAATTTCTTTTAGATCTGTTGCTTTAGTAACACCTAAAGTTTTTCTGTAATCGCCTACCTTCTTCATAATTCGTGCAAAGGTACTGATTATGAGGAAGAATTGCAAGAGAAATCGACTAATTTTGATAGCGACTTTATTTTTTACCGTCGAAGAAATCTTAAGGCAGCTTAAGGTCAGGGGTATAGTCGGGGCCGATGTTTACTTAGATTTTCTAAGATGCCTTAGAGGGCAAAACACTTACTTCATTATTGGTTGCCCTTTAATCCATAGCGCTAAGTCATCAATCATTTTTTCAGATACATTAGCGGGTATTTGATATTGTGCAGCAGTTCCCTTTTCGGTTTGAGGAGTTAGCAGGTGATTTAACTCTGGATAAAATTTTAGGCTAGCGTTTTTCTTTTTGTTCAATGCAGCATCCCATAGGGCATAATCTTTCTGCGAGACCTGAAAATCATTTCCGCCCTGAATAACGAATATTCTTTTATTTAACTTCTTTGCAACAGCAACCTGATCGTAGCTATTTAAGCTTATCCAATACGAAACGGGTAAACCAATAATTACCGAATCAGGTTTCATGGCACCAAGTTCGCTAACTCTACTTCTAGCCACATCTGCGAGTACGGCATCAAATTCTTTCTTTCCTTTGGCTGTAGTATCTTTAGCAAGATCGAAAAAGTATTTGTTTTGTTCTATTATGATATCCGTTAATTTTCTAGCTGGTGCGGCAGCTAAAATTATACCATTCAACTCTGGCGCCAATGTAGCCATTTGTGGCGCTAACATCCCGCCCAAACTATGTCCAAAAAGATAAATGTTTTTAAGATCTGCACCTTTTACGGTTTTTGCTGTTGCAATAGCGGCCAATGCATCGTCGGTTACTTCTTCCTTTACGGTAAATGTTTTGGTAAAATCGCCTGGATACAATAAAGTACGTTTCACGTAACGAACAGAAGCAATTCCTTTTGCAGCTAGCCCCAATGCAATATCCTTAAATGGCTTAGTAACTCCGATAGTTTCGTCCATATCACTTGGTCCCGAACCATGCACCAACACAACTATGGGAAAATTGTTTGTGTTTTTTGGGGTAGTAACTACCGCAGCTAATTGATGTCCCTTTGTATTCAGATATACTGACTTTTCTTGATACATGGCGGTATCAGCATAACTTGGCAGCGTGTAGGTTACAGGTTTTGGAAGTGTATATAGGCCTACTAATTTTTCGGACTTATTAAATCCCAATATAAAATTCTGATCATCGTTTTCAAATTTTCCCTCAACAACTACAGAAAAAAATTGCCCCTGTACCTTACTTTGTATCGCCTCTAGCGATTTAACATTTCCAAATTTTGATTTTATAGCTGTCCAAATCTTCTTTAAATCTTCTGCAGAAATTTTAGCCTGCTCGGTTTCATCAAAATACATATGTGCGCTATCGTATTTCGCTTCTTCCATATAATAGAAAAAGTTATTCGCCTTATTAAAAAGACTGATTACATTTTGCGAAAACGAAACTTTACCAAGGAAAACTAAAAACGCCAATAAAAAGATTTTCTTCATAACATTAAATTACCCCACAGTTAGAGGAACCCAAAGTTAATAATAATAAAAACCCTTTAGTGTTAAAAATTGTGAAAACATAGATTGTGTGAATTTTATGCTAGTAATTCTGCATCAATCGTGATCTCAGCATTCATAAGTTTCGAAATTGGGCAATTGGCTTTTGCATCCGCCACTAGCTCATCAAATTTTTCTTTCGATAAACCAGGGGCTTTCACTTTCACCTCTAAATGTATATCGGTAATTTCTCCCTTTTCAGGATTTAGATTTACAATGGCTTTAGTTACAATTTCTTCTGGTGTAATATTCTCTGCAGAAATATTAAAACTTAGCTTCATCGAAAAACACCCACTATGTGCAGCTGCAACAAGCTCTTCGGGGTTAGTACCCACACCCTCTTCGAAACGACTTTTGAACGAATATTGAGTATCAGTTAATGTTCCACTTTGTGTGGTTAATGTTCCTTTTCCATCTTTTCCTGTGCCATTCCAAACAGCAGTTGCATTTCTCTTCATTTTTTGTTTCTAATTTAATAATGAACTATTTTTATACATAAATTGTTTTCAGGTAACTACCCTCTGAAAATAAATTTAAAGCTAATTTCTTAGAAATTCAGTATGTTTAAAAATCATTACATAAAAATGTATTTGCATAAAAATTAAATTATTTAACCATTGGCAAACAAAACTAAACACTATAAGAATATTCTGGTTATCGAAGACAATCATGCAATCTTGGATGTAATTACCTTAATCCTTCAAAGTGAGGCTTATAAAGTTGCTGGATTAAACAAGAGCGCAGATATGATGGATCATATTCGTGCTTTTCAGCCAGACATGATGATCCTTGATATCATGTTGCCCGATGCCGATGGACGTGAATTATTAACGCAACTTCGAAATAACAAAGTAACTTCAGCTATTCCTGTGTTGATGATTTCTGCTAAATATACTGCCGAAAACATCCAGCATGGGGAGCATAAGCCCAACGGATTCTTAGCTAAGCCTTTCGACATCGACGATTTATTAGATAAAATTGAAGGAATATTGGCTGGCAAAACGTATTTGTAACTATGAGTATCGCAAACGAAAAATTAATCGCGCATTTTTACATTTGTTTTAAAAACAAAGATTTTAAAGGCATGCAAGATTGCTACTCCGATAAAGCAACTTTCAGTGATGCAGTATTTAAAAACCTGAATGCTCAAGAGGTTAAAGCAATGTGGCAAATGCTTATCACCAAAGGAAAAGATTTTCGTCTAGAATTCAAGGATATTTCTGCAACAGATACCACCGCAAAGGCACATTGGGACGCTTATTATACCTTCTCGGCAACAGGAAAAAAAGTGATTAATCGTATCGATGCCACTTTTGAAATCGAAAACGGAAAAATTGTTAAGCATACCGATAATTTTAACTTCCACACTTGGGCTAAACAGGCATTAGGGCTAACCGGTATGCTATTGGGGTGGACTAGCTTTTTAAACAAAAAAGTTTCGGCTCAAGCAATGAAAAATCTAGAGAATTTTAGGCTAGCTAGCCTTGAGTATTAGTTAAAACTTAAGTCTCAACAATCTTAATTTCTAAATGCTTAAATCCGCTTTTCGTTATGAAAGACAATTTCTCAGCTCAATCTTCAAAATATGCTAAATTCAGGCCTACCTATCCAAAAGCGTTATATGATTTCCTGTTACATCAGGTTGATCAAAAACAACGGGCATGGGATTGTGCAACTGGAAATGGCCAAGTTGCAGTAGAGCTAGCAAAGCACTTCGAAACCGTTTATGCTACTGACATTAGTGCCAAACAATTAGGTGAAGCCCCTCAACTTCCAAACATTCACTACAAAGTAGAGGCAGCAGAGCATACCGATTTTGGGGATCATCAATTCGATTTAATTACCGTTGCACAAGCCATCCATTGGTTCAATTTCGAAGATTTTTTTTTAGAAGTAAAGCGTTTACTTAAACCGAATGGGGTATTTGCCACCTTCGGTTATGGATTGATGAAGATAAGCCCTGAAATCGACACCCTTGTTTACCACCTATACGAAACAATTTTAGGCTCTTATTGGGATACGGAAAGAAAACATATCGAAAATGGCTATCTCAACATTCCTTTTCCCTTCGAAGAAATCGAAAGTCCACGTTTTGAAATCATAACGGACTGGAATTTCGATCAGTTGATCGGTTATTTAGAAACGTGGTCTTCTTTGCAGCATTATATCAAAGCAAAAGATAAAAATCCAATCGAATTTGTATTTGAAGGTTTAAAAAAAGCTTGGGGAGAACAACAAATAAGAAGCATTCATTTTCCACTTATTTTAAAGGTTTTTAAAATTTAAGATAGATTAATTGCGTTTATAACCATATAAGTAAACATATCTATTAACTCAGCTTTTCAATAATTGCTTCGATGGTTAACTGTTGCTGTGCACCGCTTTGCATATCTTTCAATGTTAAAAGGCCGCTACTCATTTCACTGTCGCCAATTAAAATTACATAGGGAATGTTCTTGGCATCGGCATAGCTCATTTGTTTTTTAAGCTTTGCAGCTGATGGATAAAGCTCGGCCGAAAGGTTTGCCGTTCTTAATTTTTGCAATAAAGGCAATGCATATTTTTCGGCAATAGCATCAAAATTACTAATCAACACTTTTGTGCCCTGAGCCGCCGAGATAGGAAAAAGACGTAGCTCTTCTAACACGTCGTAAATACGATCGGCGCCAAAAGAAATTCCAACCCCAGTTAAATCTTTTAATCCGAACATTCCCGTTAAATCGTCGTAACGACCACCACCACCAATGCTTCCCATTGCCACTTCGTTGGTTTTAACTTCGAAAATACACCCTGTGTAATAGTTTAACCCACGAGCAAGGGTAATATCCAATTCAGTTTGAGGTTTAGAGGTTGGAGTTTGAAGTTGGTTTAAGTATTCGAATACTATCTCGATTTCTTCAATTCCTTTTAAGCCAATGGCAGATGAGGCTAAAACAGTTTTTAAGCTTGCTAATTTTTCTTCATTCGAACCTTTTAGCATAATAACCGGCCGTAACTTATCGATATCGGCTTCGGTAAAACCACGCTCTACCAATTCTTTAGTAACCCCTTCGAAGCCAATTTTGTCGAGTTTATCGATCGCCACGGTCATATCGACGATTAATTCGGGCTTGCCGATAATTTCGGCTATGCCAGATAAAATCTTGCGGTTGTTAATTTTGATGTCGAAATCTTTTAAACCTAAATTGGTTAAGGCCTCGTGATAAATGAGCACAAACTCCGCTTCATTTAACAAGGATGAAGAGCCTACCACATCGGCATCACACTGATAAAATTCTCTGTAACGCCCCTTTTGCGGTCGGTCGGCACGCCATACGGGTTGTACCTGAAAGCGTTTAAAAGGAAATGAGATTTCGCTCTGATGCATCACTACATAACGGGCAAATGGCACGGTTAAGTCGTAACGAAGGGCTTTTTCTGAAATTTTGTAAACTAAATCTTTATTACTTTTACGATATAAAGGACTTGCTTTATCATATTCGCCAAACCCTATCATTCTAACCATAGCTTCTTCTAAGTTTTTAGAGATAACATCGCTATATACAGCTTTCTCGTCAACAATTTTATTGACACTATAACCTTCAGCTTCTAATGCTTTTAATAATTCATCAAATTGATTTAGGAGTTTTTGATCAATTAAATCACCTGAATTCAATATCTTAAAAATAAGCTTATCGCCTTCATCACCATACTTTCCTGTTAAGGTGCCCAAATTTTCCATACTTGGGGTTTGTATTTCAGCATAGCCAAATTTTTTAAACACCGCTTTAATGGTATCAAAAATATAGTTGCGTTTCACCATTTCTTGTGGCGAAAAATCTCTGGTTCCCTTTGGTAAACTTGGCTTATTAATAGACATGTGGGCAAAAGTACGAAACTAGATGGAAAATGTGAGATGGAAGATGGAAAAGGTCGCTTAACCCTTCTTCAAAGGCAAGTGTTTCCGATAACTTAACTGTCGCCATATCCACTCTACAGGACCATAGTTGTATTTAGAAAGCCACCATTTACTGAAATATACTTGAGCACTATATACGACTACGGCAAGCAATAAATAAAACCATAGGGGCTTTGTATTCCAGTACCCAAGACCAAAGCCCGAGAACACCAACAAACCGACTAAATTTTGCACCATGTAATTGGTCAACGTCATTTTTCCGATAATTGATAAATTGGCAAAGAATAACTTTAATTTACCACTTACAACTAACCAGCACATTGAACTCACAATCCATAGCATGGTCGATAAAATTAGCCAATAGCGCAATCGATAATGTTCTAAAAAAGTCCATTTCAATTTTCCTGCAATCGTAAAAAACACCAATAAAAAAATGGCAATGCTTAAGCTAATCCAAAACGTCCTTTTTATATAGCTAATTTTAGTGCTTAACTCGCTAAAGAAATTAATTTTATATAAGGAAAAGCCCCACAAAAAGCAAATCATCATCACCACATGCACCGAAATAAGGTAAGGTTTGCTAATCATTTGAGCGAAAAAAGTGGCTTTTAATCCGAAGATTAAAACGTCTAACAAATTTCCACTTTGATACATCGGATATAATTTTGCAGCAGTGGCCCATCCGCTATCTGGTAAGGTGTTAACGTAAGCAACAATTGCGGGTGTAGCTATTAACAAAACGATACTCGTGATGAAGGTTGTTTTTGCAGAACTTCGATAAAAAATCAACATCACAAAGCCAAGCACGGCATAATCCTTCAAAATATCTCCAAAAAATAAAGCACTGTTAACTCCTGCCAATATCAAGAGCCAAAACATACGCCCGGCGAAAAACCCGTAGGGATTATGGCCCCTTTCTCTTACATTGTTCATCAATACGGCAAAACCATATCCAAAAAGTAAACTTAGCATGGTCCACGATTTAGCCGCAAAGAACGTGCTGGTTATAAAAATTAACACATTTGTTAATACATCGGGCTTAAATGTTTCCCAATTTCTGCCCAAGGTAAAGAAGTCGAAATAATTCATCAACACCACTCCAAAAAGTGCCCATCCTCTAAGAATGTCTACAATTAAAATTCGTTGGTTCGGTTGAATGGGTTGATTGAGTGCATTATCCATTTAGTTAAAAATTAAGAGGTTAACTAAAGGTATAGGATTTATTTCAAAATAAATACTCTCCTTCTGAAAGAATCCTTTATCTTCAACCAACTAAATACGTAGTACTCACCTATGCGCTCATTTTCTACGCTAAAAATAAATGTATTTATAGTCATCATTGGGCTCGCTATACTTTTTCTACATTCTGATAAAGTCTTTGCTCAATTTGTTCCCGTTTCGTTACAGCAACGAATTGAAAATTCGACTCTTATTTTAGAAGGAAAAGTAATTAGCCAGGCCTCTTATTGGGACGAGACGAAAGCCAACATTTACACCTCCAATGTTGTCGAGGTATATAAATTATTTAAGGGTCAATTAGCGTCTACCAAAGTGGAAATGATTACGATGGGCGGCGTAGTTGGCGACCGTATAGAACGCGTTACGAATATGCTCACCTTAAACATTGGAGATACCGGTGTTTTTACAGCTATACCAAACACAAAGGCATTAACAACAGGCGCTAACCTTCCTAAGTTTAAAACCTATGCTGGTATTCAAGGCTTTATTAAATATAATTTAACGGATGGAAGTGCTGCCGATTTGTTTAACCAATACAAACATGTGGGTGCAGATCTGTATCAGAAAATTATGTCCCAAACCAAAATAAACGTTAAAATTGTCCAAAAAGCTCCTTTCAAGATCTAAAAAAATGCCTCTTAAAAAACTAAATCTATTTTTCTCATTGGTTATTGGTCTACTGTTGGTTTTTTCTGGAGTGAGCCGTGGTCAAACAACCGATTTTTCGCCAAAAACTATTAATACCGGTAGTATTTTAACCATTACGGGTTCGGGTTTTGGTGCTACGAGGGGCACTTCTTATGTTTCATTTCCAAGAGAGCTTACGTTCGACCAAAGTTCGGTTTTACCTTTAAGTGGCGATTATTTAATGTGGACAGATACTCAAATTCAAGTAAGGGTGCCTGCACGTGCGGCAACCGGTAGTCCGATGATTGCGGTTGCAGGTGTACGCTTTTTTATTTTATCAACCTTAACCGTTGCCAATGCTATACAGATTTCTTCGTTTAGCCCCACCTCTATTGCGGCGGGTACGCAAAGTTTATTAACCATAAATGGAACGGGTTTTGGCACTGCCCAAGGCTCGGTACATACCCGAGCTTCGAGCGAAAACAGCACGAATTCGTGGGTTGGTGCGGCATCTGTGGTATCGTGGACGGATACTAGAATTGTGGTTAGGGTAAATGAAAGTGCGGGTTCTGGGCAAATAGCTGTGCTTATTAATGGTAATTGGGTATTCTCTTCGGGTTCGCTGAACGTTAAATATGCCGTGTTTGGGTCGCCCAGTAGCGTACCTTTAATTTTAGCCAATACCAATGGCATTGGGGGCTATACCTTTAGGATGGAGAATAATTTTGCAGCCAATGCCGATGCCAACGCTACCTTTACGAGAGCATTTAACGCCTGGAAATCGGCTACGGGTATAAATTGGCAAATGGGTTCGAACACCTCGGTTAATGTAGAAGCAACAGACAATGTGAATGTTATTAGATTTGGTCCACCAGCAGATATTATTGTCGGCACACTTGCCTATACGGCTATACATTTTCGAGCCTGTACAAGTGGAGAATTAGAGTTGGTAGATATCGATATTACTTTTGATAGCTCATTAAATTGGAATTTTTCTAGCGGTCCTCCCGCACCGAACCAGTACGACTTCGAAACCGTAGCTTTGCACCAACTTGGTCATGCCCATGGTTTGGTTCATGTTAATAACATGGGCGACCCCATGTACCATACCACCGCTCCGGGTACCATGAGAAGGAGTTTAACGCCCGAAGCCATTGAGGGTGGCACATATATGCTTACTAACAGCGCCGCTGCGAGTGCCAGATCGTGTACTGGTGTAATTACCACACCAGCACCGACAATTACCGCATTTGCACCTACAACAGCTACTAATGGCGATATCGTAACCCTTACCGGAACCAATTTTGTGGGCGCTGCAGAAGTATATTTCGGTTCGGTTAGAGCAACTTCTGTAACGGTAGTATCGCCTACCGTAATTACAGCGGTAGTAGCATCAGGGGCAACCGGAAATATTACGGTATTTACCTCGGGTGGCAGCGCTATCCTTTCTGGTTTTACCTATCAATCCAAGTTAGCCCAAAACTTATCTACCAATCCTTTACCTACAAAAATCTTTGGGGAAAGAGATTTCGACCCTGGGGTTATATCGAGCAGTGGTTTACCCATTACCTATTCGAGCAGCAATCTTAATGTAGCAACGATTATAAATAATATGATTCATATCGTTAGTGCGGGCGCAACAACGATAACTGCTGCTCAGGCAGGGAATACGATTTATCATCCAGCAACCATAGATCTTTCTTTTGTGGTTAGCAAAGCACCTCAATATATTTCGTTTACCAGCATACCTGCAAAACTAACTACCGATGCCGATTTTACGCTCGATGCCACGGCTGATTCTGGTTTACCGGTAACCTATCTAAACACGAATCCAGCAGTTGCCACCATAAGCAATGGCATTGTTCATATTCTTGCTGCCGGTAGAACAACCATTACAGCAATACAAAACGGCGATGGCAATTATAATGCTGCTCCAAGTATTGCGTACGAATTAAAAGTAAGTAACCTACCTCAAATTCTTCTTTTTCCAGAAATCACAAACAAAAAAGTTAACGAAGCCGATTTCGAGCCTGGTGCCTCCGTTAATTCTGGTTTGCCTATAACCTACACCAGCAGCAATTTAGATGTGGCTACCATTGTAAATAATAAAATACACATTGTTGGTGCCGGCACTTCTATCATCACCGCTACGCAAGCTGGTAATTTAATTTATGCATCGGCAAGTAAACAAGTTGTACTAACCGTTAGTAAACTAACGCAAACCCTTAACTTTCCTAGCCTTAACGCTAAAGATGTTACCGCAGCCGACTTCGATCCTGGAGCCACCGTAAGTTCGGGATTGCCCATTAGCTATACCAGCAGTAATGTTGATGTTGCCACTATTGTTGCTGGTAAAATACACATTGTTGGCGCAGGTACAACTACTATTACCGCTTCCCAAACGGGCGATGCCACGTATGCTGCTGTAGTTAACGCAACCGTTAATTTAACGATAAACAAGCTCGTACAATCGATAAACTTGCCTCAAATTGCCACAAAAACCTTTAACGATGCAGATTTTGATCTAAATGCTACAGTAAGTTCAGGTTTAACACTTACCTATAGCAGTAGCAATACCGATGTAGCCACTATTGTAAATAATAAAGTTCACATTGTTGGTGCTGGAACGGCATCAATTACCGCATCGCAAGCAGGTAATGCAACTTACGATGCAACTAGCGGTTCGGTTAATTTAACCGTAAATAAGCTTCAGCAAACGATCACTTTTCCTCAAATAGCACTTAAAAACCATACCGATGCAGATTTTGATTTGAATGCCATCGCTAGTTCAGGTTTAGCAGTTACCTATGCCAGTTCGAATACCGCAGTAGCTACAATTGTAAGTGGAAAGGTGCACATCGTTGCAGGTGGAGCTGCTGTAATTACCGCATCGCAAGTGGGTAATGCAAACATCAATGCAGCTCCTGAGGTTACCCAAAATTTAGATGTGGTATTTAATATTCCAGTAAGCAATTTCACTGTTAAATCTACCGACGAGACTTGCAAAACCAGTAACAATGGCTCCATAAATATTACAGCAACGCAAATATTAAGCTATACAGCAATGGTTACAGTAAATGGTATACCAAAAGCCTATCCTTTTAATTCAGTATTAGCTGTAAATAACCTTGATGCCGGAACATACAATGTATGTGTTACCGTGGCTGAGCAGCCTAGCTACAAACAATGTTTCGATGTAGTGGTGAGAGAGCCAAAAGACTTAGCGGTATATTCTAGCATTAAAGATAATGGGAATTCGGTGTTCCTAAAATTAGAAGGTGGCGAGCGATACGTTATTGAGCTTAATGGTGAATTAATTACCACTACCGATCAAGAAATCACGCTTCCATTAGTTAAAGGAAATAACATTGTTAAAATAGCTTCAAACAAAACGTGTCAGGGTGTAATTACGAAAACATTTTTAACCAGCAACAGCGTTTCGCTTTATCCTAATCCCGTAAAAAATAGATTAAATATCGCCACTGGCGGCGGCGAAAAGAACCCTGTTAAAGTAGAAATTCATGCGCTCGATGGAAGATTGATGCACAGCAGCATGCACCTATCAGAATATGGGCAAGTAGGGGTAGATGTGTCTAAATTAAATAAAGGCTTGTATGTATTAACACTATCAATTGGGAATTCGAAAACGGTTCATAAGGTGGTGAAGGATTAATTTACGGTTACATTCTTATAATTTAAAACTGCCTTTGCTTAATTAGTTTCCATTTCTTTAGATCAGCGGATTGAAAATGCTACGACTATTTTAGAGTGGCAAGTAATTAGTCATACCTCCTATTGAGGCGAAACCAAAAACCAGTTTTACACGTCCGATGTAATTGAAGTCTATAAATTATTCAAAGACAAACTAGCTTCTAACCAAGTTGAGATAATTAACAAAGGTGGTATAGTTGATAATGATATGCAGCGCGTTAGTCATTCGGCTAAAGATATGTTCTATAACCTCTACCTTACATTTGCTTAATTAAGGAAACTGCTTTCTCTAAATAATATGCACCATCGATTGCATTCTTATCGAATACCATCATATAGTTATAATTAGCGCCAGAAAATCGCTCCCAAGCTTTTCCCAGCCTAAGTTTTGCAGCACTATCGGAGTTGTCTCGATCTGAACCTTTGATTTCTACCAAAATAACCCTATTACTTTTTGTGACGATTATAAAATCTGGATAGTGATTTGACTTATATCCATTAAGCGAATAGCCTTTCCCTTTAACTAAATTTCTATGCCAAAAGGAAATATTTGGGGCACTTGAAACTTCTCTAATAAATTGTTCTTCCAAACCATTCATATCTGCTTCGTGCGCATATAACGAATTGCCTATATCATTTCCAATTCTTGGAGGAACAATGATTTCCTCAAATTTCCAAATGGGTTGTACTTTAATTCTACTTGTTTGTATCCAATCGTTAAATATTTCCTCAGCACTTAAGTCTGCTAAATCATTTATTTTTTTTCTAATTAAATCACTATAGGATAGTTTATACTGATTAAAATCTTGTAATTCTTGAGCAGACATATTCTCCAAAATTCGGAATACGTATTTCTTAATCTCATTTTCAGCAATTGGAGGCATTTTACCAATTTGTTTAATTACAAAATAGGTCAAATCTTTAATCTGCCCTTCTCTCGGCTTTGCCAAAATGTAATCTGTGATTTGTTGTTGAACATCCCCCTCAATCTTAAAAGGGCTCATCTTATACTCTCCCTCACTTATTTCTTCGGTGTCAATCTTATATAAATCAGAAGAAACACTTTTAAAATGAATTTGAGTATCCTTATCAGAAAGTTTAAAATGCTTTAATAGGTTAACTCTATCTAACATTTCAACACCTCCTTCATCCATCAATAAAAACTCATTCTTTGGTGTTTCGATTACAAATTTCGGCAAAACAATTTCCATAGCCTGCTTTGCCACGCTTTCACGCATTCGATATTGTTTTACTTTTATGCCCACCTCTGTAAAAATTTGAAAAGGAGAATTGGATAACGACTGACTTTCTATCAGTGCTTGGAATTGTTCTTGTTGCACCAATGCCATAGCTTCAATTTCAAGTAATGCAGTTGGAGGGGACGGATGATCTACTGCCAAATTGAACTTTATGTTTTCAATATCGACTCCAACATCTTCTAATTGAACTTGGGTTTGTTTAGGAAATAAATAATCTTCTAGTGTTACTTGCTTAATTTCCTCCCTAACTACCTCAGTCATTATATCTTTATCACGATAATCCTTTTCGCTGAATCCCGATTGTTGCAATCCTTTTATAATGTTCTGGAGTGTATCTTGAAATTTTAAGGATGCTGTTATTACATAAGAAAGATTTAACATCGTGCTGTTATGTTTCATTACATACGGTTGGCGTAAAACACGACCTAAAATTTGCGTCACATCAACTTCAGAAGACCGATCTGCAAGGGAAGCTAAAATGTAAGCAAAAGGGCAATCCCAACCTTCCTTTAAAGCATTTATGGTAATAATGTATCTAACTGGGCATTCCTTACTCATTAAGTCTACGCCTTTTAGTTCATCCTTATTAGCTGTTTTGATCTTAATTTGCTCTTCTGGGATGCCAACAGCTGTGAGTTGAGCCTTTAGTTTTTCGAATGTAGTATTATCTTCCTTCACCTTCGATTGGGCCTGAAATAAAACAATTGGACGAATATATTTTCCACCATTTTGTTCTAAACTAATCGCTTCATTTTCTAGTTTCCTTTGCAAATGTAAAGCGCTTTCGATAACCCCTTCTATGTTTTGATGATTGTAAACAATAACTGGCAATTTAACCATGTGCTCTTTTTTGAGCTCCATTGCCGAAACTAAGCTTACTATATTTGCATTCTGTTTTGGGGTGGCCGTTAAATCGAGTATGAAACTAGGGTTTAAATTTTTAAGCATTTCAATGCTCAAATCGCTTTCTGCATTATGACTCTCATCAACCACCAAAACTGGATTAAGGCTGCGAATAACATTAATTAATGCTTCCTTTTCTGTCCCTTCTAACACGAAACGTTCGTCTATAGAATCAGCAAAATTTGCGAGATTAGAATTCTGTTCATTTATCTTACGATCATCCTTATTTTTTGCCCTTATAGATGCAAAATTCATCACCATAATACTTAACTGCTCTTTTACGCTTGAAGAATTAAAACTCGCTCCTTGTAACAATTCCTTCTTCTCGTATACTTGTACCCTATTATTAAATAATGAATTTAGCTTTTGGCAATACGGGTGATCCGGACTAGACAGGTTTTTTACAGTTTGATCTAATAAGTTACTCCAGGGCACTAGCCAAACAACCGCTTTTGTTTTATAATCGGGCATTGCATCGAAAATAGTTTTAAGCGAATTGCAAGCAATAAATGTTTTTCCACCAGCAGTTGGCACTTTAATGCTCAGGTGTACAGCACCAGGGACAGTATTCTGATATGGACGCATTCCCTCACCTGTTATTGGATTGTAATTGCCTGCCTTTTGCCAAAATGAATTAAAAGCCTTATCGGCCCTTTTATGTTCTTGGAGATGAGAAAAGTACTCCTGCAAATCGTCTATTACTTGCTTTTGGTAGGTTTTTAATTCCATAAGCTAAAACCGGGTAATGTCTCGAGGAATTTTCTTGAACTCAATGTTCTTTTCTCTCATAAATGTTTCAGGGAGTAAACAGTTGTCGGCATAAATGATATATCGCTCTGCTTTATGTTTAACAAAGTCTGCCAAAGCCTCGTAATCTAAGGTGGTTAAACCATCCCCATCATAAATAAAATAATAACTGGTATCGTTATGTGATCCGAGATAAGGACTTGTGTTATCTCCCGAATAACTCACTCTTGTTTCGGTAAACCACACGTATTCTCTTATCTTTTCTTCTCCTACAATTTCATTGAGGTTATTATCTTCATTAAAAAGCGGTTCTCCTAATGTGTAATAATCGAAGCTTCCACCAGTTGGTTCTTTATCGGCATAGCCATTAATTACACGTTTTACTCTTTCGGCAGTGATGGTTTGTGCATAGTCTTCCATTTCGATTAAAATAAATTTTCGATTGCCTCCATCTTGTTTGTTGAGATTTAAAACAGCATGAGCCGTGGTACCAGAGCCAGCGAAGCTATCGAGGATGATGGAGTTTTTGTCTTCAACTAAATTAATAAAGAACTTAATCAAAGAAGTTGGTTTAGGGTAATCAAAAATCTGTTTTCCAAAAATCTTTTCTAGTTCTTTTTTTGCTCCTTCATTAGTATCTATATCGTCATTTTTTTTATCTAATGTAACCGAGAAGTACTTTTGTTTAAGTAAGTTAGTCGGGGCTTTAAAACTCTCTGCTAGTCTTAAAAATCTTATTGAAAACATATCCGATTTAATAACAAATTTGGTTCCTTGCTCAACTTCAAAATCTAATGTTTTTTGTATCCATTTGAAATTGCTGCTTAGCTCAAAATCAACATCCGAATAACCATTAATTATCTTTATGGTTTGATGTAAGTAGGCCTTTTCATACTGTTTAGAAGGAAATTCACAATCTTCCATTTTAAAAAAAACATCTTCCTTTTTGAATTTAATTTTAGTCAATGGATTTCCAGAGTTTATCAGAGGAGCATCTCCTCCATCTCCTAATTCTGCGATATATTTAAAATTTGTTCTTTTTCTCTCGTAGCAAACTATGTATTCAACAGTTTTTCTTGATTTATTAGCCAGACTAGGCGGTGTAGACGTTTTCGTCCAACAGAAATAATCTATAAAGTTAGATGCGCCAAATATCTCATCTAGAATTGTCTTTAAATGTGCTAATTCATTATCATCAATAGAAATAAATATTACTCCATCATTTGCTAACAACTTATGTAACAATTTTAACCGAGGATACATCATACACAACCACTTATCATGGCGTGTTAAATCTTCACTTTCTTTCCCTACAACCTTCCCCAGCCATTTATTTATTTGTGGAGAATTTACATTATCATTATACACCCACCCCTCATTTCCCGTATTATAAGGTGGATCAATATAGATACAGTTTACTTTGCCTTCGTACTTAGGCAAAAGAGATTTTAAAGCTTCGAGATTATCGCCATTTATAATCATGTTGCCGTCGGTAATTGGAGTAGTTCTTTTTACAGTGCCAGAAAAACTATACTTGTGGTTTAGTACTTTATAAGGAACCTCTAAATGATGATTAATGATTTTATTTTTACCAATCCAATGGAGTGTAGGCATAAAAATTTAGTGCACAAAAAAACGCGGGTTAGTTACAATGCTCGTATTCTGTGGGGTTCGAAGCCCATACCTACAAAGCAAAGTAACGCCCACGTTTTACCGTGAGCGCTAGCTTAAACTTCCCTGTAGGTATTTTGAATATTTCGAACTTTCAGAATACAGGTTTTTTCGCTAAACGCTTATTTTATATGTCTTTTTTAATTTCTAATCTATAATTTTTCTTTTTGTTGAGGTAAATATAGTGCATTTAACTTTTGCCTTCCAAAACATTTCCTCAATATTAAATTTTAAATAATTTTTGCCCTTAACTATATACTTAATTACTCCTAACTGCTTTATTAGTTGATTTACAACTTTTAGGCAACGTTTTCTTTTGTATTTTATTTTATACCCCTATTTATTTTGAATTAATTTCCTTATTATTGTTGGAAATTAGCGTTAGGACTCACATAATTAACTAAAAATTAAACTTGAATGAGAATAATATACCTCATTCTGTATGAACTAAATTATACCAAATGAAACCGTTATGAGCAAGCACTCTCCTCTATACATTAAAAATCTCATCATCGCTTCATAACTATTAAAACACAAATTGTATTCCTATGAAAAAACCTCTACTATTAGTTTTACTATGTTTAGCCGTAATAAGCTGCAAGAAACCAGTTAAAATAATCGATCCGCCTACAAAAGCCGTTTTATCGCTACCGCTAAATAACGAAGCATGTACCAGTGGCACAGTTACTTCGCCCACATTAAGCTCAATTCTATTTAAGTGGACTGCCTCTCAGAATGCTGAATCGTATGAACTTACCATAAAAAATCTTGAGACTGGTGTTACCACTACACAAACCACTACAACTCCAGAATTAGCAGTAACCTTAACTAGAAACATGCCCTATTCGTGGTTTGTAACTGCTAAGTCGTCTAAAATTGCTACAACCGCAGTTAGCGATACCTGGAAATTCTACAATGCCGGAGAAGCCTCTACTGCTTTTGCACCTTTCCCTGCCGATTTAACCTTCCCTAAAATGGCACAACATGTTACGCCTACAGCTGGCAAACTTAATTTAACATGGACGGGTAGTGATGCAGATAACGACATCTTAAACTATGATATTTATTTGGGAACAACCAATACTCCTGTCTTGATAAAAGGAGCCCAAACCGGTTTAACCTTGACAGACGTGCCTGTAAATGCCGGAACAACTTATTACTGGAAAGTGATTACTAGAGATAATAAAGGAAACACCTCTGATTCTGGAATTTACGTTTTCTATACCAACTAGTTAAATCAACACGCAAAACACCTTTAATACTACGATAATGTTTAAGAATTTAAAAATATATATACTAGGGATGCTGTGTGCATTAACACTTGTGTTCCCACAATTTGCTAAAGCTCAAGGATTAAATCAGTCGATCGTTACCACTGGGCCATATGCTACCACCTACTACTTTACCAATACCGACTTCGATTTGAGTCCGATTATTTATGCATCGTCAGGGCTACCCATAATCTACTCGTCGAATAATCCGGCAGTAGCTACCATCGTTGGAAATAAAATTCATCAAGTTAGTGTTGGTTCTTTTGTATTAACCATGTCTCAACCTGGAAATGCCACCTATAATGCCGCTCCAGATTTAGTGGTAACTATAACTTTGGTAAAAGGATTTCAAAACATTTCTTTCCCAGAAATGCCTGCTAAATCGATTTCTGATGCAGATTTCGATCCAGGAGCAGTTTCTAACGGAGGCTTAGCGATCACGTACACTAGTAGTAATCCAGCCGTAGCTACCATTGTTGCTGGCAAAGTTCATATTGTAGGTTTAGGAACCTCGAACATTACAGCCTCTCAACCTGGTGATGCAAATTATAATGCAGCGCCAAGTGAAATTAGATTATTGAGCGTGAGTCCGAATGCACAGACGATAACTTTTGCGCCAATTAATAAAGTTTACCTCGATCCTGTATTTGTACCTAGCGCTTCTGCGAGTTCTAACTTACCTATTACCTATTATACTAGTAGTAACCCGGCAGTTGCAACTGTCTTCAATTCAACATCGATACGTATTGTAGGCGTTGGTACATCAACAATTACCGCTTTCCAAAACGGCAGTCCAATTTATCAGGCCGCCAGTGCTTCTACTACATTAACCGTAGGTAAAGCAAATCAAAATATCTTTTTAAGTTCTACCGCAACTAAAAGTTTTAATAACCCAGATTACGATCCACTAGGTAGTGCAAGCTCTACTCTACCAGTTACCTATGCCAGTAGCAATGCGGCAGTAGCTACTATTGTAGCCAATAAGATACATATTACTGGAGTAGGAACAACAACCATTACCGCTTCTCAAATAGGCGATGCAAATTATAATGCTGCAATTGATGTAACACAAAGCTTAACCATCACTAAAGCAGATCAAATTATTACGTTCCCAGACATGGCATCGAAACCTTTGGGCAGCCCTGATTTCGATCCGGGTGCTACGGTTTCTTCGGGCTTACCTGCTGTTTATACTAGTAGTAATCCTGCCGTTGCAACCATTGTGGCCAATAAAGTACATGTAGTGGGCCTAGGAACAACAACCATTACAGCAGCACAACCTGGTGATGCAAACAATAATGCCGCCACGAGTGTATCGAAAACGCTTACTATTAGTGGTTTGGGGCAAGTGATTAACTTCCCTCCAATACTTCCGAAACTGGTTGGAGATGCAGATTTCGATCCAAATGCAACTGCTTCTAGTGGTTTACCTGTTACTTATTCGAGTTCTAATACAGCTGTAGCTACTGTAGTTGGCAGCTTAATTCATATAACTGGAGCAGGGACAGTAACCATTACAGCAAACCAATTGGGCGATTCGAACTACGCTGGAGCAAGCGCTTCTGCTACCTTCACGGTAAGCAAAAGAGACCAAACAATTACTTTCGATCCAATACCAACAAAATTAAGAAGTGATGCAGATTTTAGCCCAGTAGCATCTTCTACCTCGGGTTTACCAATTACATACAGTAGTGGTAATCCAGCAGTTGCCATTATTGTTGGTAACACGATTCGTTTAGTAGGCGCTGGTACAGCAGTAATTTCGGCAAATCAAAGTGGTGATGCATCATTTAACGCTGCACCGGCAGTAACGCAAACCTTAACGGTAAATAAAGGAATTCAAGTAATTACTTTCCCAATTATTGCTCCTAAAAACCCTGCAGATGTAGATTTTGATCCAGGGTCTACGTCAAACTCGGGTTTACAAACGGTTTATACCAGCAGCAACCCGGCAGTAGCAACTATTGTAGGTAGACTAGTTCACATTGTGGGCATTGGAACTACCCAAATTACGGCCACCCAAGCTGGTGATGCAAATTATGAGCCTGCTAGCTTAAGCAGAACACTTAACGTAGCTGCCTTAGAGCAGGTGATTAATTTCCCTGCTATTCCAAATGCAGCAACAGGCGATGCAGACTTTGATCCAGGAGCAACTGTAAATTCTCCACTTGCCATTGTTTACACCAGCAGCAACCCTGCAGTAGCAACTATTGTTGCCGGAAAAATACATGTTGTTGGTGTAGGTACAACAAGTATCACCGCTTCGCAACCTGGAAACGGCGTATATGCGGCTGCCGTAAGCAGAATACGCCCATTAACTGTAACTAAAAATATTCAAACGATTACTTTCCCGATCTTGCCAACTAAAACGATTGGAGATGCAGACTTTGCAACGGGAGCAACCATAAATTCGCCATTAGCCATTGTATACACCAGCAGCAACCCTGCAGTAGCAACGGTAACAGGTGGAATCGTTCATATTGTAGGTACGGGAACAACAACCATCACCGCAGCACAACCTGGAGATGGCACTTACGAACCTGCAACAAGCGTAAGCAGAGTGCTTACCGTTAATGGTAGTGCAGTACAAACCGTGGCCATTTCGCCTATACCTGATAAACCGTTTGGCACATCAGACTTTAGTCCAGTTGCAGTAACTACGAGCGGTTTGGGCATTGTATTTAGTAGCAGCAACCCTGCCGTAGCAACGATTGCTAATAACCAAGTTCATATTGTAGGTATTGGTGTAACTACCATTACCGCTACTCAACCTGGAGATGCAAACTTTGCTGCAGCAAGCGCTTCTACATCAATGACTGTAATTAAAGGAACACCGACAATATTCTTCTCAGGTATTCCTAATAAAATTGTAAATAACCCCGATTTTGATCTTTTCGCCTCAACTACTGCAGGCTTAACGATTACTTACTCAAGTAGCGACCCATCAGTGGCGACCATCGTAAACGGAAAGGTACATTTAGTCGGTGTTGGAACAGCGATCATCACCGCGTCTCAACCAGGAAATGCAAATTACAATGCCTCAACAGCAAGTCAAACCTTAACGGTTGACAAAGGGATTCAATTTATTACCTTCCCGACAATTCCTCAAACATCGCCATCTACGGCAGATTTTGATCCAGGAGCAACTGTAAGTTCTGGTCTTCCCATTACCTACACAAGTAGCGATCCGAGTGTGGCAACAATCGTTGCTGGGAAAATACATGTCGTAGGTTTAGGAAGCACATCAATTACCGCTTCTCAACCCGGTAATGCCAACTATCTTGCAGCAACAGATATCGTAAGAACACTGACCATTGGAAAAGGCTTCCAAACTATCATATTCCCGCTAATTCCAGCGAAAATTTTAGGAACTGCCGATTTTGATCCAGGAGCAACTGTAGCCTCGGGATTACCAATTACCTATACAAGTAGTAATCCTGCTGTGGCAACTATTGTAGCTGGACAAATACACATCGTTGGTTTAGGTAGCACAATCATTACTGCTTCTCAGGTTGGCGATATCAATTTTAATCCGGCAACCGACGTAGCTAGAGTATTTAACGTGAGTGCGAACCCTCAAGTAATCACCTTTGCTTCATCAATAAGCAAAGTGTTTGGCAGTGCCGATTTTACTCCAGAGGCTTCGGCAAGTTCGGGTTTAGAGTTAACCTTCACCAGTAGTAACCCAGCTGTGGCTTCCATTATTGAAAATAGAGTTCGCATCAATAAAGTAGGTACTAGTATAATCACAGCTACACAAATAGGTAATTCTTCATTTGCAGGTGCAACAGCGGTGTCTACACTAACCGTAACGAAAGCAGATCAAACGATCACCTTCCCTGTTATTCCAAATAAACAAAGAAACGATCCTGATTTTGCAATCGGAGCAACCGCTTCTTCTGGTTTAACAGTATTCTATACAAGTAGCAATCCTTCGGTAGGTGTAGTGATCGGAAATCGTCTCCAAATTGTAGGTATGGGATCAACAGTAATTACTGCTTCTCAGCCGGGCGACACAAACTTCAATCCTTCGTTAAATGCCTTCCAAACGGTAACGGTAGTGAAAGGAGCTCAAATCATTTCCTTCCCTGACCTTCCAGTTAAAGCCTTAACTGATGTAGATTTTGATCCAGGAGCGACTGTAAATACTGGTTTTACCGTTACTTACCTTAGCTCGAACACGAATGTTGCCACTATTGTAGATGGAAAAATTCATATTGTTGGTTTAGGAAACTCTACAATTACAGCTTCAGTTGCAGGAACTGCAGATTACGATGCAGCACTAAACGTAAGCAAAGTGCTTACCGTAAAAGGGCTATCACAAACTTTAATCTTCGGTGCAATTGCAGATAAAAAACCTAGTGATGCTGATTTTAATCCTGGAGCAACTGTAAATACAGGGCTACCTATTGTTTATACAAGTAGTGATCTTTCAGTTGCTACTATTGTTGCTGGCAAAATTCACATCGTTGGTGTAGGAACCACTACCATTACTGCCACTCAAGCCGGCGACGGAACCTATGCTTCGGCAACAGCTTCAGTTACCTTAACAGTTGCAAAAGCTACTCAAAACATTACTTTCCCTGCAATTGCGAACAAAAGTGTGGGTGATGCCGATTTTGACCCGCTAGCCACTTCTAGTTCAGGTCTTGCAATTGTATATACTAGCAGCAACCCTGCAGTAGCCACCATTGTTGCTAACAAAGTTCATATTGTAGGCATAGGAACAACAACAATTACTGCTACGCAAGCCGGCACAATCGATGTAGCACCTGCAACAGCATCTGTTAACTTAACGATTACTCAAACTGCACAAACGATTAATTTCCCTGCCATTGCCGCTAAAGATATCACAACCGTTGATTTTGATCCAGGGGCAACCGCAAGCTCAGGTTTAGCGGTGAGTTATAGTAGTTCAAATACCGCAGTAGCCACAATTGTAGCTGGAAAAATTCATATCGTTGGCGCAGGAACAAGTACAATTACAGCAACGCAAGTCGGTAACGCCACATTTGGTGTTGCTGCCCCAGTTTCTGTTCAATTAACCGTAAACAAGGGCAATCAAACGATTACCTTCCCTACGCTTACGCTTAAAGCGCCAACTGATGCAGATTTTGACCCATTAGCAACAGCAAGTTCTGGCTTAACGATTAGCTATAGTAGTTCAAATACCGCAGTAGCCACAATTGTAGCTGGAAAAATTCATATTGTAGGATCTGGTTCGTCTGTAATAACCGCCTCGCAAGCAGGTAACACCAATTATAATGCTGCAGCAGAGGTAACACAAACATTAGATGTTGTATATACATTACCTGTAAGCAATTTCAATGTTAAAGCAACGGACGAAACATGCAAAGCAAGTAACAATGGCGCAATAAACATTCAAGCTGTTCAAGCGTTGAATTACACTGCGTCTGTAACGGTAAATGGTGGAACTACAACTTATCCATTTAGCACGGTGCTAGCAATAAATAATCTACAAGCTGGATCTTACAATGTTTGTATCGCCGTTGCAGGACAGCCTAACTACAAACAATGTTTTGATTTGGTGATAAAAGAGCCAAAAGATCTTGCGGTATTTTCGAGCATTAAGGACAATGGAAATTCGGTACTTTTAACCTTAGAAGGTAGCGATTCGTACAGAATCGATGTAAACGGACAGATCATCACAACAAATAAACAAGAGGTTCTTGTTCCGCTAATAAAAGGAAATAACATCGTTAAGATATCTTCTGACCTAAACTGTCAAGGTGTAATTACGAAAACATTCTTAACAAACAATGTCATTTCACTTTATCCTAACCCAGTTAAAAATGTCTTGAACATTACTACTGGAAGTAACGAATCGAATACCGTTAAAGTAGAAATTCATGCACTCGACGGAAGATTAGTTCACAGTAGTTTACAAAAATCTGAATACGGACAAGTAGCTGTTGATCTTTCGAAATTGAACAAAGGATTATACGTGTTAACGTTAACAGTTGGAAATTCGAAAACAGTTCATAAGATTCTTAAAGATTAATTAATCTTAACGATTGAAAAAAGTCCCGATTTGCATCGGGACTTTTTTTTTGGCTACTATTTTAACCCTTTAACAAATAAGTAACATAATAAAAAAGCCTCGATTTTTACATCGAGGCTTGAATATTTCTTAAAGAGTTGGATTATACTAACAACCTAACCGGTTCTTCTAACAATGCTTTTAAGGTTTGCAAGAATGCTGCGCCTGTTGCGCCATCTACCACACGGTGATCACAACTTAGGGTTACTTTCATTACGTTACCTGGTACTACAGCACCATTTTTTACCACAGGAACCTGAGATATACCCCCCACAGCCAAAATACATGCATCTGGTGGATTAATAATGGCAGTAAACTCATCAATGCCAAACATACCTAAGTTAGAAATAGTAAATGTGCTTCCTTCCCAATCTGCAGGTTGTAATTTCTTCGCCTTAGCACGTTGCGCAAAATCTTTTACCTCAGCAGAAATGTGCGATAAGGATTTACCGTCTGCAAAACGAACAACAGGTACCAATAAGCCATCTTCTACGGCAACAGCTACACCGATATTAACATGCTCATTATAACGAATTTTATCGCCCAACCATGATGAATTCACATTAGGGTGTTGCTTTAATGCTATTGCACATGCCTTTAACACTAAGTCATTAAACGAAACCTTAGTAGGCGCATATTCATTTATTTTGGTACGGGCGGCAATTGCACCGTCCATATCAATACTCATGGTTAAATAAAAATGAGGTGCAGTAAACAAGCTTTCAGCTAAACGCTTTGCTATTACTTTACGCATTTGCGTTACTGGTTTCTCCGTATATTTTTCTTCTCCTATAAATACTGGAATTGATGAAGCTCCTTTCTCTTTCGAACTTTCTGCCTCTTTCGGACTTTCAGACTTCGGACTTTCTGGCTTAAAGTTTTCTACATCCTTCTTAATAATTCTTCCACCATCTGCACTTCCAGCTACTTGTGATAAATCTATTCCTTTATCTTTCGCAATCTTTTTCGCTAATGGTGAAGCAATAATTCTTCCGCCATTTGCATTGGCTACAACTTGTGCTCTTTCTTCTGCTTTCGGACTATCCGCCTTCTGACTTGAGACTGCCGAGTCTGGATTTTCGGCTTTCTGACTTTCTGACTTAACAGGCGCTGATCCGCTATCTAAAATTGATGAAACATCTGTACCTTCTGGACCAACAATGGCAATAATACCATTTACTTTAGCCGCTTCGCCTTTCTTTACACCGACATGCAATAAGGTTCCAGTGGCATAGCCCATTACTTCCATAGTTGCCTTATCGGTTTCTACATCAGCTAAAATATCATCATCCTTTACTTTATCACCTACTTTTTTATGCCATTCAGCAATTACACCTTCAGTCATGGTATCGCTAAGCAAAGGCATACGAATTACCGTTACTCCTTTTTTACTTAACTCCTCTTCACTTAGGCCTGCTGCTTGATCATTGCTCTTTGTTCCTTGCTCCTTATTCTCTTCTTTCGGACTTTCTGACTCCGGACTCGAGACTGCCGAATCTGTACTTGAAACTCCCGCTTCAGCTTCCAACGCCGCTTTATAATCTTCGCCCTCTTTTCCGATAACTGCAATTACGGCATCAACAGGAACCGCCTTACCTTCTTCAACGCTAACAAATAATAATGTTCCATCCCAGTACGATTCTAAGTCCATCGTAGCCTTATCGGTTTCTACTTCGGCTAAAACATCACCACTTTTTACCTTATCACCCACCTTTTTATGCCATTTCGCCATTACCCCTTCGGTCATGGTGTCGCTCATTTTGGGCATTTTAACTATATCAGCCATTTATTTTATATCTATGTAATATGTTGTTAAAAATTATTGTTGATAAGCGTAATCTGATTGTACGTAAACATCTTTGTAAAGTTCTGATGCATCTGGCCATGGCGACTCTTCTGCAAATTTTACCGACTCGTCTACAATTTCTTTCACTTTCTCTTCAACTGATGTAATCCAAGCTTCGTCGGCGTATTTCTCTTTCAAAATCACTTCCCTCACTTGCTCAATCGGATCTTTTGCTTTGTATTCTTCCAATTCCTCTTTGGTACGATACTTCGCTGGATCAGACATCGAGTGCCCGCGGTAACGATAAGTTCTCATTTCCAAGAATGTTGGTCCTTCTCCATTACGAGCACGTTGTATGGCCTCATCCATTGCATTGTGAACTGCAACTGGATCCATTCCATCAACTGGAGCGCATGGCATATCAAAACCTAAACCAATTTTATAAATATCAGTCATGTTTGTGGTACGCTCTACTGACGTTCCCATAGCATAACCATTGTTTTCGCAAACAAAAATTACAGGTAGTTTCCATAACATGGCCATATTAAACGATTCGTTAAGCGCTCCTTGACGAACAGCACCATCGCCCATGTAACAAATATTTACATTTTTAGTGCCTTTATATTTCTCTGCAAATGCAATACCGGCACCTAATGGCATCTGACCACCTACTATTCCATGTCCGCCATAAAAATGGTGCTCCTTGCTAAAAATGTGCATCGAGCCTCCTTTACCTTTAGAACAGCCTGTAATTTTACCATACATTTCGGCCATGATGCTATTTGCACTCATTCCCAAGGCTAATCCATGCGCATGATCACGGTATGAGGTAATCATCGAATCTTCTGGGCCCATGGCAGAAATTGCACCTGCAACTACTGCTTCTTGACCAATATATAAGTGGCAAAATCCACGAATTTTTTGTTGTCCGTATAGCTGGCCCGTTTTCTCTTCGAACTTGCGCATTAGCAACATCGACTCGAACCATTTCAAATAGGTATCCTTATTTATTTCTACTGCACTCATGTTAGCGGTATTGATTTTTATTTACGAGAGCAAATCTAATTTTTTTTCTTGTATTTTAAGGTACAATTAAGACTAAAATAGTGATAATCTATCTTTAAAATTACTATTTATAAATTATTGACGAGGCATTACATATAGGGTGAATGGGCTTCACAAATCAATATCAACAAATAAGATTTTATACATCTGGATGTGTTTCGAATTAAATTTCGATAAGCGATCCCTTTTCACACTATTATTTAACCCAAAACTTAAAGATTTCCCAAATTTATATATGGCGAATTGTGCTGCATGATGAAGATAATAACGCATTAAATTCATAATGAACAGAAAACATTTGGATAACAAATACAAATCACTTACTTTTGCTTTCCTAACAATAAGCCCTAGTGGTGTACGTTTAAGTGTAAGTGCTTCACAACCCAAACTTAACAGTATAACATGATTAAAAAGTTTTTGTTTTCGACTCTCATTGTATTAGCAAGTTTTAGCATTGTTTTTGCCCAAACTAAAGCCAAACAAGAAACTAAATCAGAAGAAGACCCAGATAATTTAGCCTCGCAATATTTTTCGCAGGTAATGGGTGTTGCCATAAACGCAACTTCTAATTTAAAATTATACAAATTTATTTACGAGTGGATCGGTACACCTTATAGCTTTGGTGGTAACACGAAGAGAGGAATTGACTGTTCTGCATTCGCAAAAACCATTTACGAAAAAGTATTTAATACCACTATCCTTCGCAACTCGCGTGATATTTTTAGTATGACCGACCCTTTATCGAAAGATGAATTAAAAGAAGGGGATCTGGTTTTCTTTAAAATTAAAAGTCGTAGCATTTCTCACGTTGGCGTGTACTTAGGTGATAACCGTTTTGCGCATTCAAGTTCTAGTGGGGTTAAAATAAGTAATTTAAACGAACCTTATTATAGTCGCTATTTCTATAAAGGTGGAAGAATTTTAGAATCTTCAAAGAAAGACTTTGTTGAGGAATAAGTACTAAAATCAATAAAATATGGTCCTCCCGATGTAAAATCTGGAGGATTTTTTATGCAATAGGATGAAGAACTTTTTTTTCTTTTTTAGTATGGTAACGTTAGCTTCTTATATTTCTTTAAGTTGCCAGAATAATGCTGTTGCCGTTGCTGAACATCCTCAAGTTACAGATACCTTAAGAAAATTAAAAGATACTATTCGAATTACTGCCGTTGGCGACATGATGCTTGGCTCTGCTTTTCCTAGTAAATTAAATCTTCCTGCCGATGATGCCATTGGTAGTTTCTCTGCAGTTGATTCTTTTCTATCAGGGGATGTTGTTTTCGGCAATTTAGAAGGTTGCTTTTTAAACTCAGGTAATTCAAACAAATGCAAAGGTGTAAACCCGAACAGCTGTTATGCTTTTAGAATGCCCGATCGCTATGCAGCTATCTTTAAAAAAGCTGGATTTAATGTTTTAAGTGTTGCTAATAACCATGTTGGCGATTTTGACTCACAAGGAAGGAAAAATACAGCAAAAATTCTTGATTCGTTACAGATTAACTACGCTGGTCAACTAGATAAACCTTTTGCGATTTTCGAAAAAGATAACATGAGGTATGCATTTTGTGCTTTTGCTCCAAATGAAAATACCGTTTCGATAAAAAACATCGACAGCGCAAAAATGTTAGTTTCAGCATTAAAAAAGCAAGTTGATATTGTAATTGTATCTTTTCATGGAGGTGGTGAGGGAGCAAGTTTCGAACATGTTACCCGTAAAACCGAAATCTTTTATAAAGAAAATCGGGGTAATGTTTACGCCTTCTCGCATGGCGTAATTGATGCCGGAGCCGATGTAGTTTTAGGCCATGGCCCACACGTAACTCGAGCAGTAGAAGTATATAAAAATAAATTTATCGCCTATAGTTTGGGCAACTTTTGCACATACGGCATGTTTAGCTTAAAAGGGTCAAACGGCTTTGCCCCACTACTGCAACTCAAATTGAATGGAAAAGGAGATTTTGTTTCGGCTAATGTAATTTCTGTTAAACAGGATAAAATTAACCGATTACAAATCGATTCAACATTCGCTGCATTTAAAAGAATGAAGTATTTAACGGAGGTCGATTTTCCAGAAAATAATTTAATTTTTGCGAACAATCTGATTATACAAAAGCAGACAGCTAATAATTAAAACTGCCTACCTGTTCCTAAGCCTCGTCTTTAGTATTCCTAACAAGCCCAATTCCGGACACAAAGAAGATAATACCTATAATTCCCATAACGGCAAGCTCTCGCGTTTGTATGCTATGATTTACAAATCCAACTGCAGCCCATATTAATCCAATAATACCGAGTATAGTTAATATAGTTCCAAAAATACGTTTTACGTTCATGTTGATAGATTTTAACCTATAACAAGATAAACGTAATATTTGTTTTTAATTCCACCATATAAGGAATGTAAGATTGATATAAGCTGGAGGTTTAGGATTCTTATATGTTTCTTACATTCCTTATATGGCAAAGCCTGCTACCAAATTACCAAGCGATTTTCTGGTGATCGGTACATTTTACCCGTTGGCTTAATATCAAATGCTCTATAAAATGCTTCCAAATTATAAACGGCACCGTTAACCCTAAACATTTCTGGCGAATGTGGATCGGTTTGTAAACGAACCCGCATATTTTCATCTCTATCTTTAATTCTCCAAACTTGAGCAAAGCTTAAAAAGAAACGTTGATCTGGCGTTAAACCATCAATTTCTTTCTTTGCTTCTTTGCCTTGTTCTGTTAATTTAAAAGCATCATAAGCAATCGCTAATCCACCAATATCTGCAAGGTTCTCTCCTAAGGTTAATTTACCATTTACGTGTTGATTATCCAATAAGGTAAATCCATTATATAGCGCAACTACTTTATCTGCTTTCATTTTAAATTTATCAGCATCTGCTTTTGTCCACCAATCTTTCATGTTTCCTTGTGCATCGTACTGGCGTCCTTGATCGTCGAAGCCGTGTGTCATTTCGTGGCCTATCACAGCGCCAATGGCACCATAGTTAATGGCATCATCCGCATTTGCGTCAAAGAACGGGAACTGTAAAATCCCAGCTGGGAACACAATTTCATTAAATGTAGGATTGTAATATGCGTTTACGGTTGGTGGCGACATTGCCCATTCTGTTTTATCTACCGCTTTACCAATTTTTGCAATCGTTTCGTTATATGTATGTACTCTAGCACTTCTGTTATTATTTAAATAATCGCCTTTAACAATCGTAACATCATCGTAATTTTTCCATTTAGATGGATAGCCTATTTTCTTTAAAAAAATATTCAATTTTTCTGTTGCCTTTTGCTTCGTTTCTGCAGTCATCCAGTCGAGATTCTTAATCCGAACGGCAAAAACCTTCTGCAAATTATTCACCAATTCGTCCATCCTACTTTTAGCTTCTGGCTTAAAATATTTCTCTACATAAAGCTGTCCAAGCAACTCGCCTAGGTTGGTATTTACACTACCAACTATTTTTTTCCAACGTTCTCTTTGCTTCTTTTGCCCGTTAAACATTTTTGCAAAATCGAAATTTGCATTCACAAAAGCTTTACTTAATAAACCAGCATTTCTATTGACGTAATCGAATTTTAATTTAGTTTTCCAATCTGCAAGCTGCTCGCTAGCTAATAAGGTGCTTAACGTTTTAAAGTACTCGGGCTGACCAACATTTATACTATCTGTTTTAATCTTCATTGCAGAGAAAATGCCGCTAAAATTAAGATTTGGTGCCATTTTTTTAAAATCAGCAACGCTCATTTTGTTGTAGTTCTTCTGAGGGTCTCTAAGCGCTTCTGGACTTAAGTGCGATTTCGCAATTTTTGTTTCTAAAGCAAGCAATGTTGCCGCATTTTTTGCTGCCGTTGCCGTATCTGATCCCGATAAGGCAAATAAGGTTTTTGCATAAGTAATTAATCCAGCTCTTGCCGCCTTTGATGAGCTATCTGTTTTAAAATAATATTCTCTTTCAGGTAAGGTAAGGCCGGCTTGATAGAATGATGCAATATTTTTAATACTATTTTTTTCATCAGCCCCAACATACATCCCCAAAAGTTCAGCTTCATCGGTTTTTACGAGTTCTGCTAACAAAGCTGTTAAATCTTGATTGTTGCCTACCGCATCTATTTTTGCCAATACAGGTTTTAGGGGTTCGGCGCCCAATTTCTCGATGGTAACCGTATCCATACCACTAGCATAATAGTCGCCCAATTTCTGTTGAACCGAACCATTTGCTGCACCGGCCTTTTCGGCATCTTCTAAAATTCCTTTCAAGTTTTTTACATTCTCTTCATTCAAGGTATAAAAACTCCCCCAGCCGCTTTGATCGTCAGGAATAACCGTAGTTTTCATCCATTTACCATTCGCATATTCAAAAAAATTATCTCCAGGATTAACGGTAGTATCCATTCCCGCTGTATCAAAGAATGCTGTTCTTTCTGCTTCGCCATCATTTTTGCTTTGGCAAGCAACCAATAGACCAAGGCCTATTACTAAAAAACCTAGTTTTAGATTCATAATGATTTGATTAAAAAATATTTAAATTAAATGTACACAGAAAATCAATATATTACGTAATATTGATTAGTTAATTAAACCAAAACCCCATGTACAATTACGTCCCATTAGTCTTACTTTTTATTGCACTTATTATTCTTTTCAGTTCATTTGTAACGGTTAAACAAGGAACAATTGCTGTGGTTACTGTTTTCGGAAAATATCGGAGGCAATTAAAACCGGGCCTTAGTTTAAAAATTCCTTTGATTGAGCAAATTCATTCTAAAATATCTATCCAAAATCGTTCGGTAGAGCTTTCTTTTCAAGCCGTAACGCAAGATCAGGCAAATGTTTATTTTAAAGCGATGCTTTTGTATTCGGTACTTAACCACGATGAAGAAACAATTAAAAATGTTGCTTTTAAGTTTGTCGACTCGACCAACTTGATGCAAGCGTTAATTAGAACCATAGAAGGATCGATTAGAGCGTATGTAGCGACCCAAAAGCAAGCGAATGTACTATCACAAAGAAACGAGATTGTAGACCATGTAAAGCATCAAATAGATCAGGTACTCGAAAGCTGGGGCTATCATTTGCAAGATCTTCAATTGAACGATATTACGTTCGATGAAGAGATCATGCGTTCAATGAGCCGTGTAGTTGCTTCTAATAATTTAAAAGCTGCAGCCGAAAATGAAGGGCAGGCGCTGTTAATTACCAAAACTAAAGGTGCAGAGGCTGATGGAAATGCGATTAAAATTGCCGCAGCCGCGGAAAGGGAGGCGGCACAATTGCGTGGACAAGGTATTGCGTTATTCCGTGCCGAAGTAGCGCATGGTATGACTAAAGCTGCTCAGGAAATGGAGCAAGCCAATCTCGATATTTCAGTTATTCTTTTCACCATGTGGACTGAATCGATTAAACATTTTGCAGAAAACAGCGATGGAAATGTAATTTTCTTAGACGGTTCTACCGACGGGATGAATAAAACGATGAAAGAGATGATGGCAATGCAGATGGCAAAGGAAGGCAAGAAGGGGTAAATGTAGTGAGAGCCTATTAGATAGATGGCGGCATCATGGTTACCGCACTTGTGCTATTATTTAAGGGTTCAACAAGACTGATATGGTATATGACCTTGCTGAATTCAGATTCCGGGAAAAATAACTTGCGCAAGTGCAGGTTTAAATTACCTTTTTTGTATATGATAATGTTGTCGACTTCTTCTTCGAAGTTGAAATTGTAACTTGTTTGAGCATAGCTTTGAAGAAAATGATTTAAATCTTGTCGAATAGACGACTAAACACAAAAAAGGGAAACAGATTTTTGCCTGAGTAGCATCCTCTATTTCCCATTTCAAATTTCCTTATTACTCTACTTATTAATACTCGGATTTGCCTTACTTAATTTCTGGTCTAAACCGGTCATTTTAATATAATCGATCATTACTTTTAAACTTTCATCTTGTACAAAATCAGATGCTTCTTCTTTCGTAAGCTTATCGCCCTTTTTTAGTGGAGTTAAGCCTTTCGACGCTCTTAGCTGATTAACCTTTGCTAGCGATCTAGCTTCCATTGCATCACGTTCTGCCTTAAGTTTTGTTTCGTTTAAAGTAACTGTAGTTTCGGCATCCCGTTTTTTACCATCGGCAATATCTTCTACTAATACTTTATAGTCGACCGAGTTTGCCATCCGTTGGTTGTGCAGCTTTAGCAAATTAGCTTTCACAGCGCTCAAGTCGGCCACACTGGTATAATTAGATGGCTTTACCATATCGAATGGCAATGCCGAAGGTTCGGTATCTTCACCAATTTTATCTAAAGGATAAACCGATGGGAAGCTAATGTCAGGAATAACACCCTTATGTTGTGTACTGTTTCCGTTGATACGGTAAAATTTACCCACAGTTAAATTAATTTGCCCGAATTGAATAATACCATCCTTGTCTACAACAGGTGCTGAACTTGTAGAAGCTGGGGTTCCGCTAGAATCTCTAATGGCTACTTTTTCAGATTTTACTCCACCTATTTTACCAACGGTTGCGTTATTAGCCGATCTTAGTGCTGCCGAAAGTTTCTGTAAAAATGATGGTTCAAAAAGTCGGTTCATATCAATCGAATTCTGTACCGTTCCTTTACCATAGGTTTGCGTGCCCATAATAATACCTCTTCCATAATCTTGTATTGCACCAGCAAAAATTTCTGAAGCCGAAGCACTTAAACGGTCAACAAGCACTCCAAATGGACCCGTCCATACAGCACCAGGGTTTTTATCTTCACTTACATCGACTGCATTTCTAAAATCTTTAACTTGTACAACCGGACCTTTATCTATAAATAAACCAGTAAGGTCGATTGCTTCCATTAGTGAACCTCCTCCATTGGCACGAAGATCCATTACAATAGCATCAACCTTGTCTATATTTTTTAAGGTATCTATTAATAAACGTACGTCACGAGTAGTGCTTTTATAATTTGGATCGCCTGCATTAGCGGCTTTAAAATCGGCATAAAAAGCAGGTACGTCGATTATTCCAATTTTATAAGGTTTGCCATCCGATTGAATAGTTTTTACGCTTTTCTTAGCCGATTGATCCGCTAAAATTACTTTTTCTCTTACCAAGGTAATCACAACTGGCTTAGCCGAAAGCTCTTGTCCCACAGGGATAATTTTTAACCTCACTGTTGTACCTTTTGGGCCTTTTATTTTAGAAACAGCATTATCAATTCTCCAACCTACGATATCGACAAATTCGCCATTTACACCTTGCGCTACAGCAACAATACGATCGCCTGTATTCACCAACTTACTTTTAAATGCAGGTCCGCCTGGCACAATTGACATAATCTTAACAACTTCATTATCCAATTGCAACGTAGCCCCAATACCTTCGATAGATCTAGACATCTCTTGGTTAAACACCTCTGCATTTCTTGGGTTAAAATAATTGGTATGTGGATCAATGGCTTCAGTAAAGGAATCCATCACAATTTGAAATACATCTTGATTATTAAATTTTGCGGCTTGAGATTTCAAATTCTCATAGCGTTTTTTCAAGGTTTCTTGATTTTTTGCCATATCTGAGCTCGCAATCTTCAAATTAACCAACTCATATTTAACCCTCTTTTTCCAAATATCATCTAAAGCAGTAGTACTTGTAGTCCAGGGCATTTTTTCACGATCAAATACATAGGTATCATTTTGGTTAAAATCGTACTTGCCTGTAATTTGAGCTATAGAATAATTAATTCGCTCGTTATACCTTTTCAAGTATACATTAAAAATATAAAATGGCCCACTAAGATCGCCAATTCTAAATGCATCGTCTAAAGTAGTTCTGTACTTTTCGAATTCCTTAATATCAGACGCTAAAAAATAATACTTCGAAGGGTCTAATGCTTTTATATATCTATCGAAAACGATCGAAGAAATAGAATCATTAATTTTAATTTTCTTATAATTATAATTTTCAATTAAGCCTACCAATTCCTTGCAAACCAACGCTTGTTGATCATCTGGCTTAATATTCTGAACGCCATCAACCACTTTCTGTACCTCAGGCTTTGCGCTACACGCCAATGCCGCGGCTGTAAACGTTATCATTAAAACTCTTCTTAACATCGCTTTGAATAATTTAAAATCCATTTCTTAGTAATCCCGTATCCAATATGATACCAATTTGTTAAATAAACGAAAAAGATACAGCTTTTGCGTGTATCTTTTTTGTAATTTTTATAATTTATTTTTAATTAGATAGAAATAACCTTGCTTTTGAGCGCTAATACGACCAATCCAATTACACTTTTTACTTTCGTTTTCTTGAAAATATTTTTCCGATGGGTTTCTACGGTACGCTTACTTATTTCTAATTTAGCTGCAATATCATTATTGCTAAGCTCTTGGATAATTAATCTTACAATTTCAACTTCTCTTTTACTTAGGGTACTAAAAGGATTTTTTAAAGTTTGCATGATTAGGGATTAGAAGGTTTACCTAACAAATGTGAAAAAACCTTTAACTCTTAGCAATACCTTGAAATGGGTATATTTAACTGCCTAGTTATGCTTAGCCGGGTGTCCTGTCCATTGCCTAAATACTAACTACGATGTACCAACTACTTAAAAGCTAAATTATCTTATGATCGTACGCGTACTTTAGCAAGCCTACGATACTTTGTGTTCCGGTTTTTCTAAAAATATTTTTGCGATGGGTTTCTACTGTGCGTTCGCTGATAAATAAAAGGTCAGCAATCTTCTTATTGCTATATTCATTTTCAATAAGTCGAATAATTTCGATTTCTCTATTGGTTAGGTGTGAGCTTTCATCGTCATTGGTAAACGACTTCATCAACTCTTTAGTGATCTCTTCACCAAAAAAATTGAGGCCACCAGACAATTTAGCCAAGGCTTCTAATAATTCTTGTTTGCCCGTGTTTTTAAGAATATAACCTGAGATACCGGCATCAATCATTTCTCTAATCACTTGCCGCTCGCCAAACATCGATAAGGCAAGTACTTTAATTTTGGGGAACTTCTTTTTTACGTTTCGTGTGAGCTCAACACCAGTCATTTCTGGCATATTAATATCCGTTAGCAGCACGTCTACCTCAAGATTTGCTAACTTGTCTAGTACTTCTTTAGGCCGATTGCTGCAGCCCACAATGGTGTAGTGCTCTTCGTTATCAAGTAAAGATCGCAAACCATCTACTACTAACTGATGATCATCAACAATAAATAAGTTTGTTTTCGGCTTAGGTTCCACGCCACTAATCTACAAAGGAATAAAGATAGCTACAAGAGTACCTGCTCCTGGTGTTGAAGAAAAATCTACTTGACCTTTTAAGTATTCGACACGAGTTCTAATATTTTTTAAGCCAACACCTTCGAAGTCGTCTAAAGACGAACGATCAAAGCCTCTTCCATTATCTTCTATCATTACCGTAATACTTTCCTCCTCTTTCGTTAGTTGAATAGCTAAGCTATTGGCCTCTGCATGTTTGATTACATTGTTAACCGCTTCTTGAATAACCCTATATAATACCATTTCTACATTTTGGTCTAAGCGTTCGTTTAATCCAAATGTGCTCAAGTTTATTTTTAGTTTCCGAGCATCGATTTTATCGATAAAATTGTGCAAAGCAGTGGCTAAACCCGACTTTAGCAAGATATTAGGAGCCATTTGATGGGAAATAACACGTACTTCTCTGCAACTCTCATCTACTAGTGAAAGTGTTTTTTCGAACATTTTTTCAGCATGATTATCTTCAAATTGAAGGTGGTCTGCCAATGCCGAAAGATTCATTTTTACGGCAGAAAACATCTGGCCAAGGCCATCGTGTAGCTCTCCACTAATTCGTTTTCGCTCCACTTCTTCGGCTTGTAACACTGCTTTAGTAGCCAAATCTTGCTGCAAAATAACTTCTTGTTGTAATCTTGCATCTTGTTTTAACCTATAACGATTATAAATTAAATAGCTGATAAATATCGCTAAAATAAACAGGCTAATGATGGCCATGATTACAAAATCTCGTTGCGATAGTTTTAACTTTTGAATGGTATTTTCCTTATTTAACAGCGAAATCTGTTGCAACTTTTTCTCAGTTTCATATTTAGTTTGCAGTTCGCTAATTTGTTCACTTTTTGTGGCGTTAAATATCGAATCCTTTACCGAAACATATTTTTTATGGGCTGCGTATGCTTCGTCGAACTCCTTATTTTCTTCATAGATTTTCGACAAGAGCAAATAGGCATTTTGTAACATGTCGGGATAGTTAATTCCCTTGCTAAACGTAATGGCTTGCTTGCCATAAGCTATCGCCTTGGCTACCTCACCTTTTGCATTATACACTTCAGTGAGCTCAGTTAGGCAGATGGCAATTCCATAGTTATCTTTAATTTCCCTTCTAAGGGCTAAGCTTTTTTCTAGATTTTCTATAGCTGGTGGATAATTCTTCATCAAACTATACACATAACCAATATATTCCAAGCTGTACGATTCGCCTAATTTCTCTTTCACCTTTCGATAGGCATTTAACGAGAATTGGTATTGAGAAAGTGCCTTTTTATAGTCGCCCTTTTCTTCGTAAACCAAACCAATATTGTTATAGGCGTTGGCAATTAGCGAATTATTCTTTGCTAAGGAAGCTTCATTTAAAGACCTTGTATAATAAGCCAATGCGTCCTTTAGGGATTTATTTTTCTTTAAAAGCGTCCCAATTTCATTGCAAACAGCTGCAATTAATTCGTGTCGATCAGATTTCTCTGCAATGTGCAACGCCGTTAAGTAAATTTTAAGTGCCTGCTCGTGCTTACCGCTAAAATATGCGATGTTGCCTAAAATGATATCAGCATTAACCAATGCGTAATAATCTTTTGCTTTATCGGCAGAAAACTTAACCTGTTTTAGAATTTCAGTGGCCTTATCAGGATGGGCACGAAATATATGCTGGGCAGAATCTAATAGGGGATTACGTTGTGCAAACGTAGGATTAGATAGGAAGAGTATCTTTAAAATAATAAATGAAAAAAGGCAGAAAAGCGTATTCGACATTTAACTAGGCACTCAGAGAATTAATTTTTTGCTTAGTTGTTTTTCAGAAATAGATGCTTTAGTTGCTTTAATCTGGCTATTAAATTGGCTCATTTTAAAATATTTGGCCAATGATTCTGCTTTATTTACATCTAAACGCGCTAAGTTATATTCCTTTTTCTTAACCTTAACGGTGGCAATTCCTAATATCGATTCGATGTATGCTGCATTATTTTTTAACTGCTTTGCCAATATACCTTGTTGGGTAAAAAACCACATTGATTGAGTTAATTTATTTGCTCCAAAATAAATTTTTCCCAACTGATTATAGGAAGCCATCTGGCCTGCTTTATTACCTATACGAGAATAGGTTTTTAAGGCCACATTTAACACCACCTGCTCGGCTTCGGTATAATGCGAGAGCAATAGGTGAACATTGCTCATTCTGAGCAAAGATGTAGCGTATTTTGTAAGCCTTTTATCGCTATTGTATTCAAAAGCTGCTTTGCCGAACAAGGTTAAAGCTTCATTCAAATCGCCCCTACGTTCATTACGCTCTGCATCTGCAAAAAAAATGTCGGCCTCAGTTTCATCTGTATTAGATACCGCCACATTAATTGCTGGGCCATAAGAAGTTATATCTTGAGGGCCAGAAACATTGGACTGTGCAAGGGCATTTGAAGCGATCCAAGAGCAAATTAACGCTAGGCAAATTTTGTTCATATCATAAAGATACGAATAATTTTAGTTAAACACCTGTAAATTAACATCAAAAGATGCCCAAACCATAGTTGGATGCGAATCGCAATGGTAAATTTCTCCAGTTGAAGCGATTCCGATAACTCCAGCAAAACCATCAAACGCCTTTAATTCAGCAAAAGATTTATCACAGGCTGAGGATAGCGTAAACCCATCAGTTACTCGGGTTACAATTTTTGCGGCTAAGGCACCGCTAACAATATCTTCGCCCACACCAGTGCAAGAAATTCCTGCAAATTCGTTGGCAAAATTGCCTGCAACTGTTGCCGAATCGCTCACACGACAAGGGATTTCGAAACCTTTGCCTCCGGTAGAGGTTGCCGCAGCTATATGACCATTGCCATCTAAAGCTACACAGCCAACGGTACCCTTTCTATCGCTTAAGTTAAGTTTTTCTTCGTATTCGGACTGGCGTTGGGAAGTAATAGGATCGTAGTAATCAAATCCATTTTTTCTGGCAAAAGCTAAGGCTCCTTCGCCACTAAGCACTCGATCATCATAGTTAACTAGCTTAGCTGCTACCTGAATTGGGTTTTTCACATTCTCTAAATTAATCACTCCACTAAATTTCTGCGTGTTTCCATCCATTAATGAAGCACTTAATCTTACTTTACCATCACTTTGGATGTGAGAACCTAATCCAGCATTAAATAATTCATCATCTTCCAATAAACTCACGGCATACACCACGGTTTCGGCAGCGGTATGTATTTTCAAAAATTCGTGCGCCATTTCTGCAATTTTACCTAATGAATCTTGCTTTGCTTTTTTTACTTCTGGAGTGGTAAGCGATTCGCCAATGAATCCACCATGTATAATTAATTTCATTACTAGTATTTAGTATATAGTATTTAGATAAATTTACTCCCGACTGAGAACTCCCAAATTAGAACTTATTCTGTCGGAATTACTCTCGGATGATGAATTACCAATTGATGATTGCTTAAATCATAAATATCGCCATCACACATTACATGAACGATCATATTTTTAATCGAAACCGGTTGGCCCATTTCTACATCGGTTAAATTGGTGTCGGCCATGCTTCTGCCATCAACTAAAATTACCATTCCAGAACCAATTGCTTCCATAGCGTGTTCGTGGATATAAAGGCCGGTATCCTCACCCAAGCCAATGCCTAAGATACCTGGATTACTCGCCGCAGCATATAATAGACGACCTATTCGGCCGCGTTGAACAAAATGAGTATCTACAATTACATCATCAATAAAACCTAGTCCACCAGTAATTTTAACCTCTCCTTTCAACAAAGCATCTTTGCTGCTCCCTTGATAAATCATATTTTTAGAACTTGCAGCAGCACCAGCTGATGTACCTGCAATCACGATTTCTGTATTTTGATACTTATCTAATAAAATGCGATGAATTTCTGTCCCACCAAAAATTGAGCTTAACCGTAATTGATCACCACCAGTAAAGATAATTACATCGGCTGCCCTAATCCTTTCGGCATGCGCCGGATTATTTGCTTCTTCCCTACTTCCGATATTTAATACCCCAACATCGTGAACATCCAGTTGTTCAAACGCTTTGATGTACTCTTCGCCTACCTTTTCTGGAATTAACGAAGCCGTAGTCATAATCTCGAACCGAGAATCGTTACCTTTAATTGATTCGGTAGTTATTCTTTTTAAAATTCCACGTTCAAAAAAGTTCATGTTCTGCGGTAATCCGAATTGTGTTTCGGCAAAACTTCCTGTGTTTATTGCACCACCTATTATAATTAATTTACCCTTTGGAGCCATATTTCATCGGTATATCATTTGTTCTCTAATGGTAATGAAACTAGCATGGGCATATACATTGTATATACTCATCCTTTTTTCTTACTTAACTATTAGCAATTGCGCCAAATATATAGGCATCAGCTTAATAATTAACATTATTTTTATCAATAATATATTTTTAATTAACATTTAGCTGCGATTTTGTGTTTGACTAGAATTATCCAAAAAAATTTTATACTTTAATTTTTTCTTTGAGCTATATACCTAAAAGAGTATAAACGTTCCATTACCACCATTTAAACAGAACATACATGAATCTATCATGAGCAAACAATTATTAAATAGCAAAAAACTTGCTCATGCTAGCTTCATCACCATTAAAATAAACATAAACTAATGAAAATATTAGGCATACAGGTTTTAAGAGGCCCAAACATTTGGTCGATTAATCGAAAAAAGTTAATTCAAATGCGTTTAGATCTCGAAGAGCTAGAACAACGCCCTACCAATGTGATTGAAGGCTTTAGGGAGCGAATTGAAAAATTAATCCCAAGTTTACACAGCCATCGTTGTTCGAAAGGCGCTCCTGGCGGTTTTCTATTGCGCGTTGAAGAGGGTACTTGGATGGGCCATGTAATTGAACATATCGCTTTAGAGATACAAACTTTAGCGGGTATGGATACTGGCTTTGGTCGCACCCGACAAACGAAAACAGATGGCATATATAATGTAGTATTTAGTTACCTTGAAGAAAAAGCAGGGGTTTTTGCCGCCGAATCGGCTGTTCGCATTGCTGAAGCTTTGATTAACGATACCGATTATGATTTAGAACACGACATCCAACGGATGCGCGAGTTGAGGGAAACTGAACGGTTAGGTCCAAGCACAGGTTCTATTGTAGACGAAGCCATTGCAAGAGACATACCCTGGATACGGCTAAATAAAAGCTCCTTAGTACAATTAGGCTATGGCAAAAATCAAGTTCGTTTTAGGGCTACAATGACCGAAAAAACGAGCAGTATTGCCGTAGATATTGCGGGTAACAAAGACGAAACTAAACGCTTGTTAAATGATGCTGCAATTCCAGTGGCTAAAGGGGTAACGGCATCTTCTTTAGATGATGTTCATGACGCCATAAAAAGAGTAGGCTTTCCTTTGGTATTTAAGCCGCTTGACGGCAATCATGGCAAAGGCGCTACCATTAATATTAAAAATGAAGAAGAAGCCATTGCTGCTTTTCATTATGCAAAGGAATATTCGAGAAGAATTATTGTAGAAAGCTTTATTACTGGACACGATTTTAGGGTGTTGGTAATCGACCATAAAATGGTAGCTGCCGCCTTACGTGTGCCTGCACATGTTAAGGGTGATGGGAAACAAACCGTACAGCAGTTAATCGATAAAGAAAACGAAGACCCTCGTCGTGGTTATGGACATGAAAATGTACTAACCGAAATTACCGTCGATCGTGATACCTTAGATTTATTAGAGAAAAAAGGATATACCCTAGAAACTATTGCTCCGAAAGGAGAAGTCGTCTTCTTAAAATCGACCGCCAACTTAAGTACTGGAGGTACTTCGATCGATGTAACTGATCAGGTTCACCCTCAAAATGTGTTTAACTGTGAACGAATTTCTCGGATAGTGGGTTTAGATATTTGCGGCATCGACATTATGGCACAAAACTTAACTGAACCCTTAACCGAAAACGGCGGGGTTGTTTTAGAAGTAAATGCAGCACCTGGTTTTAGAATGCACTTAGCACCGAGCGAAGGCTTACCTCGAAATGTTGCGGCCCCGGTAATCGATATGCTTTATCCACCCGGAAAATCTGCCCGCATTCCAATTATTGCAGTTACAGGTACAAATGGAAAAACAACCACCACCCGATTAATTGCGCATATTGTTAAAAATAACGGCAGCAGAGTAGGATTTACCACTTCTGATGGCATTTATGTGCAAAACACGATGTTGATGAAAGGCGATACTACTGGCCCTTTCAGCGCAGAATTTATCTTGAAAGAACCAACCGTTGAGGTGGCTGTTTTAGAAACGGCAAGGGGCGGAATATTACGTGCAGGTTTAGGCTTTAATCGATGCGATATTGGCGTGGTCACTAATATTCAGGAAGACCACTTGGGTATATCCGACATTCATACCCTCGAAGATCTAACACGCGTAAAAGCAGTGGTTATAGGCGCGGTAAAAAAAACAGGGTGGGCAGTACTAAATGCTGATAATGCCTACTGTTTGAAGATTGCAGAAACTGCCGATTGTAATGTGACCTATTTTAGCATGGATGAAAAAAATCCCGTAATTAAGGAACACTGTAAAAATGGGGGAATTGCTGCAATTTACGAGAATGGCTATGTTACGATTAAAAAGGGCGATTGGAAAATCAGAGTTGAAAAAGCAACACATATTCCGTTAACATTTAATGGTACGGTAGACTTTATGATTCAAAATGTGTTGGCTGCTACTTTAGCCACATTCTTATGGGGGTACAAGACAGAAGACATTCGGATGTCGCTAGAAACCTTTATTCCATCAGCTGCACAAACCCCAGGAAGGATGAATATCTTTAAATTCAAAGATTTTCAAGTGCTGGTCGATTTTGCACATAACCCCGACGGATTTAATGGCATTAAAAACTATTTACAATCTACAGAAGCCACTGAACATGTCGGCGTGATTTCTGGAACCGGTGATCGTAGGGATGAAGATATTATTGAAACTGCTCGCATTGCCGCCCAAATGTTCGATAAGGTGGTGATCTGCCAAGAGAAATATTTACGTGGACGTAAACAACAAGAGCTAATCGATTTGCTTATGGTTGGACTAAAAGAAGTAAAACCCGATATTCCAATTGAAGTAAATAATAATGGCGACGATTGCATGAAGAATTTAATTAAAAATGCAATACCCGGTTCTTTCATTACAATACTAAGCGATACCATTGATAATGCGATTGGTAAAGCAACGTATTATTTGGATAAGGAATTGGATAGAAAATAATAAATAAACACTTTGACAAATTTTAAAAGTTTGTCAAAGTGTTTACTTTTTTTACGCCTGAGAATCTCTCAAAGCCTTAATTTCGTCGTGCGATATTCTTAATGCCGCTTTTTGCGTAGTAATTAAGTCTTTTATGCTTGCCGACAACCCTTCTTCTTCAATTGCCATTTTATAGGCCTTTTGTGCTGCATCTTCTCCGAACTCACAATTATTTAATACGGTTTTACGATCGTGTCCGGTAAAAACGGCTTTCACATCCATCCAAGCTCTATATATTTTACCAGAACTTGTAGTTCCAGTTTCAATTTCTTCTCCCTGTGCCTGAACCTCGGTAGCTAAATCCATTTTATGTTTATGACTTTCGCCAATCATCTTTACAAAAAGCGTTTTTAAATCAGCGTCTTCAGGTTTTAACTCTTCGATCGCTCTTTCATAACCTGCTATTCTATCGTTATTGATTTGAATAAGGTCGTTTAAAATTTCTGCATTCACTGTTCTAGTTTCCATATTTTTATTGTTTTGATGTGCTAAAGGAACAGAGTTCGGAAAGAAATGTTTAAACTTACTTAGCGCATTTAAGAATATTCCAGTTAACTTACACTTTTAAAGACATGCAGAATTTTATTCATCATATTAAAAAATATCTTCCGCTGAATGATGATGAAATCGATGTGATTTCTTCCTACGTAAAAACAATAACAGTTAAGAAAAAAGAATTCCTTCTCGAAGAAGGGAAAATAGCTAAGGCCAATTACTTCGTTGAAAAAGGCCTTTTAAGGATGTATTACATTAATGATAAAGGAGTTGAGCAAATTACCCAATTTGCTTTAGAAAATTGGTGGCTTTCTGACTATATGAGTTTAACTATGCAAGCACCTTCTCATTTTTACATTCAAGCCATCGAAAATTCAGAAATCGTGGTTATGGACTACCAAAAGCTGGAAGAATTAGTTAAAAAACTCCCCCAATTAGAACGGTATTTCAGAATTAGTATTCAAAGAGCTTACGCTGCATCACAAATGCGATTTAAGTATTTTTATGATTACTCTAAAGAAGAAAACTACCGCCAATTTGTTTCCCTATTTCCTGAATTTATACAACGCATACCTCAATATATGTTGGCTTCTTATTTAGGCTTAACTCCAGAGTATTTGAGTGAGTTGCGGAAGAGGATAATTTCTTAAACCAGTTTAAGTTTTTCCTATCGTCGCCCAATTATCTTTGTTCATCATTTAAAAAAAATAATCATGGACAAAAGAATTAATATCGAACAAACTGAGCCAAATGGCTATAAAGCCATGTTTCCCTTAGAAAGTTTTTTAGCAACAAGTAAATTAAGCAAAACACATAAGGAACTCATTAAAATTAGAGCATCACAAATTAATGGCTGTGCTTTCTGCATTAACATGCATACTAAAGATGCTAGAGCACATGGCGAAACCGAGCAACGAATTTACTTGTTAAACGCGTGGCGAGAAACTGAATTATTTACGGAAGAAGAACGTGTGGTTTTGGCTATGACCGAAGAAATAACATTGATTGCAAAAGGTGGACTGAGCGATGAAACTTATAAAAAAGCGCAGGCTGTATTCGACGACCAGTACATTGCCCAAGTAATTATAATGATAGTTACCATAAATGCTTGGAATAGGATTGCCATTTCAACTCAACTCCAGCCAGCTTAGCAAATTTTTGAATTACAAAAGTAGTTTCCTAAAGTTATGAAACTACTTTTATTGCACAATCTTCAGCCAGTTGGCTACGAAAAAATAATGGTGGACAATCTCGAAAGTTAAAAACTAAACTAATTTCGACAAAGGAATATAACCAAGCACCAATTCGTCATCCAGCAAGTTATCGTCTTGCGAAAGCCTTAATGCATATTTACTTTTTGTTTCGGCAGTTAAAATATCTTTGATCTCGAAAATATCATCCACATCGATCCCAAATTTATCGTCAATATGCGAAGTAGCTCCTTTAAAGCCCGTATGCTTATAGAATGCCGTTTCCTTTGCTTCTTTTATCGCCACTGCTTTTTGATCCGAAGCTACTAACATTTTGTAGTGCAATTCTTCAAATTCGCCAGCTTTGTAACCACCTAAATTCAGAAAAAATAAGCTTGTTGCACCTTCCTTTATTTCATCCGCCTTTGCGATAACCTCTACCTTATATGCACCAACTTTATTTACAACCCGATAAGCATCGATATGGATTTTATCTTTTGCTTCTGGCCAAAAAGCTTTCATTTCGGGTAATAAGTCCTTTAAAGAAGAAGCTATTCCAAAAAATATATCGTGCTGCTCTATATTTCTTCCTTTTGGCATAGCACCCAATAAGATCATAAACAATTTTGTATTTTCCATTTAACTCTTATTTAACTGCTTAATTAACCGCCTGCACCTTGCTTCAATCTCTTCAAAAACAGGCTCGAATAAATGATCATGGTGATAAGGATCAAGCACCTCGCCATAATCGGCTAAAAAATAGTGCACCTTATCTATATGCGATTGGTTTTTTGCATGCCTAACCACTTCTTTGTAATTGTTTTTATCCATCACAAAAATATGATCGTACTCATCAAATAAATTCGAGCTAAAGTGTCTTCCCCGTTGCGCCGAAATATCATATCCAGCAAGTTTTGCAACTTCTACACCCCTACTATCTGGAGCCTTTCCAACATGCCATGATCCTGTTCCAGCTGATGCAATTTCCCAATCTAAATTTTGTTCGTTAACCATGTGGCGCATAATCCCCTCTGCCAAAGGCGAGCGACAAATATTCCCCATGCAAACCATTAATATCTTCAAATCCAATGTTATGTTTAAGCTTTTGACGAATAAATATCGTTTAAAATTTTTGCTAAACGAATCCCACCTTTTAACAATTGCTGATTTACAGTAGCTATCCAATCAAAATTATACTTATAACTCAACTTATCGTCGCTTTTCGTGCCGTCATAAATTTTACTGCAAATCTGGTACGATTCAAACAAACATTCCTTTAAACTTGTTTTTTGCCAAGTGGTAAACTCTGCTACCGTGGGGTGATTAATTGCTTTTGTGTACTCTGTATAACTTAATTTTTGATAGTCGACCAAGCTCTCATCCCAAACTTTATGAAGATTCGATTTTTCGCCAAACCAAGTTAACTGTACTTTATTTCCTCCTAGATCTTCTGTTCTGGCTGTATGCATCGGCTGATGTAAATCGCCTACCAGGTGGATTAACATTCTTAATGCTAATTTCTTCTCAGTTAATGTGGATGTAGTGTTTTTTAACACTACAATCATCTCCTTAATCTTCTTATAGATATTCGGCCCAGATTGCTGATCTAAATAGCTATACATTTCTGTTTTGGACAGGTTTGCTGGAATATTTAAGTAATGCCAATTCCCTAAATAATTATAGCTGGTATCTGATTTTACAAAATCTGCCCAGTTGGCACTCATGGCAATGCTTTCTGAACCCAAAATTGCTTGAATTGCCTTCCGGGTTTTAGCATTGATATAATAATCGGCAACTTCACCAACAACTCGATGTCCGATTAAATTCCATGCTCCGGCCGCATATGGCAAATAAAGTAAGGTTAGAAATACTAATAATTTCTTCATATTATAATTCTTTAGGTACACAATTTATTTTCTCTTTTAAAATCAATATGCATTCCTTTTGATCGTTTAGACTTTCTATCGTTAATTTTCCTGAGCTCATAGCTCTTATTTTGAAATTACTAATGTATCGACCGCTTCTATAGCATCCTGATACTTTTTGCTTATAATTTGCCTTCGTAAATGTTCCAGTAAGAAATAAAGTATCGCCGCTAACTTTATAGGTGCCCTTCGCATATTCTTTCCAAACGCCTTTATTAAAACAGGCTTCTTCGTAATAGTTAACTTTCGAATGTGTAGTTAAATCAACGTAAAATGAATCGCAACTGAACTTAAATTTATGTTGTGTATAGTTTAATAATTGCTCTGAATTGGCTACACTATCTTGATTCCATATCCCTTGCAAAACCGCTTCACCATTTCCTTGCACATTTGGGAGACGAGTACAGGCCGATAGCAGAAGTAACACGCAACAGGTAATAAGTAATAAGTATGTTCTTCTACAAAAAATCATGTTTATATAAATAGGCCTTTAAACTCTTCAATGTATTACTTACTACTTAAACTTATCAATTATTTCAACGACCCCACCATATCTTCAGGCTTAACCCACGCAGTAAATTGTTCGTCGGTTAATAAACCCAATTCAATTGCTGCCTCACGTAAAGTTTTATTTTCTTTATGTGCCCTTTTAGCTATTTTAGCTGCATTCTCATAGCCAACATGTGGATTAAGGGCAGTAACCAACATCAATGAATTTTCCATATGTTGTTTAATCATAGGTTTATTTGGCTCAATTCCTTCCGCACATTTATCGTTAAATGAAACACAAGCATCACCAATTAACCTGCCACTTTGCAACACGTTTGCAGCAATAACAGGTTTAAAAACATTCAATTCAAAATGACCATTACTACCACCAATGCCCACAGTTACATCATTACCCATAACCTGAGCACAAACCATCGTTAAGGCTTCTGGTTGTGTCGGATTAACTTTTCCGGGCATGATAGAAGAACCTGGTTCATTATCAGGAATAATAATTTCTCCAATTCCAGAACGAGGACCAGAGCTTAACATTCTAATATCATTCGCAACTTTCATTAAAGAAACTGCAACACGTCTGTAGGCACCAGAAAGTTCTACCATTGCATCGTGTGCCGCCAAAGCTTCGAACTTATTAGGAGCAGTTACAAAACCTAAACCTGTTAATTCAGCAATCTTTTTAGCTACCAAAACATCATAACCTGAAGGTGTGTTTAAACCAGTGCCAACTGCCGTTCCACCTAAAGCCAATTCGCTTATCATTTGCAAAGCATTTTTTATTGCTCTTATACCATTATCTATTTGTTGTACGTAACCAGAAAACTCTTGTCCTAAAGTTAAAGGAGTCGCATCCATAAAATGCGTACGACCGGTTTTTACAATATCATTCCAACTAGCAGCCTTCTTAGCTAAGGTATTTCTTAATTTTTCTAATCCCGGAATAGTAATTTCTACAGCTTGTTTGTAAGCTGCAATGTGCATCGCCGTTGGATAGGTATCGTTAGACGATTGCGATTTGTTTACATCATCATTCGGGTGAAGTACTTTTTTATCATCAGTTAAACTACCCCCATTTAATACGTGTGCTCTATTGGCAATTACCTCATTGGCATTCATGTTACTTTGTGTACCCGAGCCCGTTTGCCAAATCACCAACGGGAATTCGGCATCTAGTTTACCTGCAATCACTTCATCACAAGCCCTAGCAATTAAATTGGCTTTATCTGCGGCTAAAACTCCTAATTCGGTATTCGCTAACGCTGCCGCCTTTTTTAAATAGCCAAAAGCATGAATAATCTCCTTTGGCATACTCGCTTCAGGACCAATTTTAAAGTTATTACGCGAACGTTCGGTTTGTGCTCCCCAGTATTTATCAGCAGGCACTTGTACCTCGCCCATGGTATCGTGTTCTATTCTAAAACTCATGATGTGATTGTTGTAATTTTTCTTCAAATTTAGGAATTTTCGATTAGATATGCGTAGTTAGATATGAGATAGGAGACTGGGCGGCAAAAATTAACCGCAAAGACCGCATAGAACGCAAAGCTAAAGACAAATACTGCGCGAACCAACCTATCTGCTATCTCTACAAGCCTCTTTGCTGTTTTATGGTTTTAGTTTCGCTATTATTGATGCAAGTTTGATGAACATTAAACTTAACGTTATGAAAAGAATAATCTTCACATTTCTAATCCTCTTTACTGCACTATTTAACGTAAATGCGCAAAAAGGCATCGACTTTTCTCGCACCTATCCGGGTGGAGGAAAACTCCTAATGCGTGTAGATAGCGCCGCTAAAAATGTATTTTATTGGCATATATTCCCAAATCTACCTCAAACCTCTTTTAATTACTTACCCGAAGTAAACAATGTAAGTATCCAAATTAATTTTAGAAAGAATATCAACATAACAAACTATCGGTATACCATTTTAATAGATAACAAACCCGTTGTGCTAAATAAGTCAATCGATCTAGCGCAATTGAAAGATGTTGACAGAGGAGAAGGTGATGTATTCAGGTCCACAACACTTGGCACTTTCCCTATAAAAGGCAAAATTATTACAACACTAGTGTATGACATAGAAAAAGCTCAAGATATCGATAAATCCGTGTACTACGGGAAGCCCATTCCAAGGGCTAAAATCCAAGGTTTTTCAAAGCGCTTCAAAACTGAGTTAGGTGTGGATTACAACTGGATCAAGGATCCAAAAGAAAAAACTAACCTTATTCTCACTGAAAAAGATGATGAACTAACTCTTGTAAAAGATGTATCTGATATTGACTATCTCTACAACACTACCATAAAAGATAAGAAAACGAATAAAATAATCTTCAAATCAACTGCATGGGAATATGGTGGCATCATAAGTGAAGATCATAAAGCTGTACCTTATATAAAAATCGATAAAAATATTTTCAAAAAGTCGGGCGAATATGAAATTAGTATTCAGCCATCGATTAACTGGACGAATTGCCGTAATTGCGATATATCACCCAAAGAGATAGAAAAATACATCACCAGACATACACTTTCTATAACTTTAGATGAAGAAAACTATACCAAAAAAGAGCTTTTAATCTATGCACTTATCGTAGCATTTTCTTTAGGATTAATCTTTCTAGTTATCCTTTTCTTTATCAAAAAAAGAAATAAAAAAAAACTAGTAGAAAATGAACAGCAAAAAAACATGGCTAAGATTCAACTCAACTCCATCCGCTCTCAATTAAATCCACATTTTCTGTTTAATGCCCTCTCTGGCATCCAAAATTTAATGAACAAAAACGAGGTAGACAATGCCAATAAATACCTTTCCAAATTTGCTCGGCTAACGCGGAATGTACTTGATGATAAGGAACTGATTAGCTTATCGCAAGAAAAAACGTTGTTAGACGATTACCTACAAATGGAGCAATTACGCTTTGGCTTTACCTACGAAATTATTAGCTCAGAGAACTTAGATTTAGCAAACATCGAAATACCAAGCATGTTGCTACAGCCCTTTGTAGAAAATGCGGTAAAGCACGGCATAGCTAAAAAAGGTATCGATGGAAAAATTAGTATCACATTTATGAAGCAAGCAAAAGATTTGATGTTATCGGTTACCGACAATGGAAATGGGTTCGATATCGAAAAACAGAACATTGGCTTGGGCTTACAGTTAAGTAACAGTAGAATAGCGCTCTTAAATACTATTTATAAAGAAAATCGCTTTATTTTAGCTATGCAATCGACCACTAAGGGCACTAACATAAGCTTAACCATAACCGATTGGCTATAATATAATGAGGGCAATTTTAATAGACGACGAAATTTCTAATTTAGAAAACCTACAGACTTTGCTAGAAAAGCATTGTCCACAGCTAAAGATAATAGCAACCGCACAAAATGTAAGTGATGCGGTTGCTGCTATTGAAAAATATTCGCCAAACGTAGTGTTTCTCGACATTCAAATGGGCGAGCAAACGGGTTTCGAGGTGCTAAAGCTGCTTCCGAAGCGGAATTTCGAAGTTATATTTGTTACCGCTTACGACCAATATGGCATACAAGCGGTAAAATTTGCAGCCCTAGATTATCTTTTAAAACCAATTGATATCGAAGAATTGATAAATGCTGTAAATAATGCTGAAAATAAATTGTCGACACCCATACAAAATCTTCAGCTCGATTTTTTAGTGCAGCAACTAAAAAAGCCGGAAACAAACGCTAGCAAGATTGCCCTACCAATGCACAGCGAAATACGATATGTTGCGCTATCAGAAATTATACGCTGCGAAGCCGACGATAGTTATACCTATTTCTTTTTGGCGAATAACGAAAAAATAGTAGTTTCTAAATCCCTTAAAGAATATGCAGATTTGCTACGCCCCAACGGATTCCTTAGAACGCATCAAAGCCATTTAGTTAACCCCAAATATGTAAAAAGCTGGTTAAAAGAAGATGGTGGTATTCTGCTCCTTACCTCTGGAGAAAAGATACCCGTTTCTAAACCTAACAAAGAAACAGTTAAACAAGCATTGCAACGGCTTTAGTTTTTTACAGGAATTAATTGTTTATAGTTATTTACTAATAATTATCCTAGCATTCTTCGCGCACTTTGCATGTAAATAGTTGTGAGGCCTGGTGGATAGGGATTTCAAGGAATATATCTCCTCGCTAAGCTACGTTCGATAGGAAGATGCTAAGTAAAAGCAACCTTTGTGCTTCTTGCGTACGCTGTGGTTAAAGTGTTGTGGTTGCACGTTGCAGGTCTGTTGATTAAAAACTTCCAAAAAAAGACTCTTTTCTCTGTGAAAACTCCATGTGTTCAGTGTTAGAAAAACAATGCATCTCTAAATGTTTAAAACTCTTTTGCGATTAAAAAAACAATAATCCTTATTTTCGCCAGCTTACCGTACAGTTAAGCTATGAATTTTCGTTTATTATCCTTTTCATTCCTGCTCTCTCTCCTTATGATTTCGTCTTGCTCAAGTCAAGAAGAAAAAACAAAAAAAGTTGAAGCCGACAAAAAGATTAGGGTTAAAGAAGACGATGCGGCCGATAAAGCATTATTAGCATATGACCCTAAAAAGGGAGACCGTTGGATTGCAGATTTCGTTCAGAATTTGCATAGAAAATCTGGTTTCAACGGCAATGTGCTTGTTGCAAAAAAAGGTAAAATTCTATACGAAAAAGCCATTGGTTGGGCCGATTATCTGCATCGAGATAGCTTAAAAATTAGTTCTGAGTTTGAGTTGGCTTCGGTTACTAAAACATTTACCAGTGTAGCCATTTTGCAATTAATAGAGGCAGGGAAATTAAAACTTACCGATAACGTAAAGAAATTTTACCCTAATTTTCCATACGATGGAATAACCATAGCGCTTTTGCTAACACACCGAAGCGGGATGATGAATTATGTTTACTTCATCGACGATATTTGGCGCAAAGAAAAGAAAGATCAAAAGAAAGGAGTATCCAATCAGGAAGTAATGCAAATAATTGCGGATAAAAAACCTAATCGGTATACTAAACCTAACGATCGCTTCCATTATAACAATTCGAACTATATGGTTTTAGGGGCAATTATCGAAAAGGTAACCGGAAAACCCTATGCGGATTACATGATGGAGCATGTTTTTAAACCCGCCGGATTAAAGAATACGCATGTATACTCCACTACCGTTTATCCTAAAATTCCGGTTGATGTAGTAGGGCACGACCGTACTTGGCGTTACTCTGTAGCACAGAATTTTTTAGACGGGCCAGTAGGCGATAAAGGAATTTACAGCACAATACATGATTTGGTATTATTTGACAAATATTTAAAAAATGGAAGGCTTCTTACACAAAAGAGTTTAGATTCGGCCTATAAAGGAAGAAATAAACCTGTAAATGGACATTTTAATTATGGATACGGTTGGCGGATGTTCGATGGTAAAGGCATGGATAAAGTAGTTTACCATACCGGTTGGTGGCATGGCTTTCGTCATATTTATATCCGCGATTTAGATAAAGATATTGTGGTTATTTTCTTAGGAAATTTAACAAATGGGAGTTTATTGCACCTCGACGAGCTTTTCAAATATCTAAAGATGCCTATTATTAGAAAAGGGGCATACAGCGGTTCTGGTTCACTGCCTGGAAGTGATGAAGATTAATTTAGTTAAACTATATGTAGCGCAGCGCTCGAGATGACGAGTTCTGAGGAAGAACTATCCTAACTAATTTTATCCAGAGCAATAGCCCTTCTGCGCTTCTCGAGATAATTTTTTAGCAAAACATTCTCTGGCTTCTCTAACATTGCATCCTTTTCGAACAACTCGATTACCGTGTTTCTTGCTTCTTGTAAAATAACCTGATCTTTTGCCAGGTTCGCCATTTTTAGTTCTAATACCCCGCTTTGTTGAGTGCCTGTTATATCGCCCGGACCACGCAATTGCAAATCGATTTCAGAAATCTCAAAACCATTATTTGTCTTAACCATGGTTTCTAAGCGCAACTTCGAATTCGGACCGAGTTTGGCAGACGACATTAAGATACAAAAAGATTGTTCGGCACCACGACCAACCCTACCCCGTAACTGATGAAGTTGTGATAAGCCAAAGCGTTCTGCATTCTCGATAATCATTACCGAAGCATTGGGCACATTAACTCCAACTTCGATTACCGTTGTGGCTACCATAATCTGACTTTTACCCTCAATAAAACGCTGCATTTCGTATTGCTTATCCGCATTTGGCATTTGCCCATGTACAATGCTAATCTGATAATCGGGCAATGGAAATTGGTAGCGAAGCTGCTCTACACCAGCATCCAAATACAAAAGATCTAACTTTTCACTCTCTTTAATTAAGGGATAAACCACGTAAACTTGCCGGCCTTTCGCAATTTCCTGCTTCATAAAACCAAACATTCGTAAACGCTGATTTTCATATAAATGCTTAGTTTCAATTGGCTTTCTACCCACTGGTAATTCATCAATTACCGAAACATCTAAATCACCATATAAAGTCATGGCCAACGTACGCGGAATTGGTGTGGCTGTCATCACTAAAATATGTGGAGGAATTACATTTTTGCGCCATAACTTAGCACGTTGCTCAACGCCAAATCGATGCTGCTCATCAATCACCACCAAACCCAAATTCTTAAATTTTACTTTGTCTTCGATTAACGCATGTGTACCCACCAAAATATCGATATCGCCTGCTTCGAGTTGCGCATGTAAAAGGGTCCGTTGCTTTTTAGTGGTATTACCCGTTAAAATGGCAACTTTAGCTAAATCGTCTTTTAACAAAGAAGCAATAGAATGATAATGTTGCCGGGCCAATATCTCTGTTGGTGCCATCATGCAAGCTTGGTAACCGTTGTCGTTTGCCAATAGCATGCTCATTAAGGCCACCACCGTTTTCCCACTTCCCACATCGCCCTGTATTAAGCGATTCATCTGAACGCCGCGTTGGGTATCCAATCGTATTTCTTTAATAACTCGCTTCTGCGCATTCGTTAATTCGAAAGGGAGTATTTTAGTGTAAAAGGTATTTATCTTGTCGCCCACGGCATTAAACAGCGCTCCTTTGAACTTCAAGCTTCTTAATTGCTTATTATGTAACAGTTGTAACTGGATGAAAAATAATTCTTCAAACTTCAACCGCCGTTCTGCTTGTTGCAAGGTACGTGTATCTTTAGGAAAATGGATAAACTGTAACGCCTGCTTTTTGCTGATGAGCTTATATTTTTCTAAAATATAGCTAGGCAGAGTTTCTCTTACTTCATTGATGTGAAGCTCGATGAGATGGTGGATGAGTTTTTGAATTCCTTTACTATCTAAAAAACTTTTCTTTAACTTTTCGGTCGAATTATAAATAGGCTGTAAAGTTAAATTCCCAGTTATACCCGTTTGCCGGGGATATACCTCCATATCGGGATGAGAAATACTAAAGCTATGGTTAAATAGCGTAGGCTTCCCAAAGGCGATGTAGGTACCCCCACGCAAGATATTATCCTCCACCCATTTTAAGCTTTGGAACCAAACCAATTCCATTGTTCCAGTTTCGTCAGTAAGTTTAACTAGTATTCGTTTCTTATGCTTTTCGCCAACAATATCTTTTGCACTCACTTTACCAATAACTTGCACCAAGGGCATATCCTCACTCAGCTCGTTTATCTTATAAAAACGAGTTCGATCGATGTATCGAAAAGGGTAGTGATTTAAAAGTTGCTCGTACGTGCTTATGCCTAACTCTTTCTGCAAAAGTTCGGCACGCTTCGGACCAACGCCCTTAAGGTATACAAGTGGTGTATCTAGATTTGAGGCAAACAAATGACGCTATTTTCTATTAAAAGTAAAAATATCTTTCATCAGTATATAATTATTAATCGTTGTTTATTCAATTTATTGTATGTTTTGAAAACCATGATGATTTCATCAAGTTCCAATTAAATAGGAAAACAGCAGACAATAAAAATAGATACGCTAATAATTGATGCGTGCTTATCTTTTCGTCGAAATATAAAACGGCAACTGTAAAAGCAATAATTGGGTTAAGGTAAATGATAATACCTAGTGTAGAAGATGGAATACCAATTAAGGCATAAAGACTCAGAAATAATGGAATTACGGTAAACAGTGCCGCAATAATCACAATATGACTCCAAAACCATATTCCTTCCGGAAAACCCTCATGATGATAAATATAAAAGGGCAACATTAAAATTACGGCAATCGTAATTTGCAATGCAAGTACATTAAGCTTATCTAGATGTTGCATCTTACGTTGAATGATAAGATAGAATGCATAAAATGTGGCAATCATCACCGACCAAAGTACTTCTTCAAAAGATCCAGTTGCTAGCATAACTATACTAATACAGGCTAGTGCCAATGCAATTAACTGAAGTCTCGAAAGCGCTTCTTTAAGAATCAAGTAGCCTCCAAACGCTGTTATTAAAGGGCATACCATATAAGCAAAAGCACCCGATTTAATGCTTATATTATTTATGGCATAAATAAAAGTGTACCAGTTTAAAGTAAGTAATATAGTGGCCCCGATAATTTGATAGATGATCACTTTTTTCGCCGAAGGTAAAGCGAGTTTATAAAATTGAATATCTTGTTTTAGCTCCTTTCTTCTAAACAGAAATATGGCCAGCCATATTACAATTAGGGATGTAAATATCCGATAATATAGAATCTCCTCAGAGGGGAAGGCTTTTAAATTTCGTAATGGAATAGAAAAAAAACCCCAAATCGAAACCGATAAAAATGCGGCTAGTAAATAACGAGATTTCGATTTCAACGAATCCTATCCTTTGAATGCGGTTATTGAAATTTCTACATTTACACCTTTAGGCAGACCTTTTACGGCAACCGTTTCTCGAGCAGGGTAAGTTCCGCTAAAGTAAGAACCATACACTTCGTTAACTTCAGCAAATAGTTCCATATCTGATAAAAAAATGGTTGTTTTAATGATGTGTTCAAAGGTATATTCTGCCTCTAAAAGCACTGCATTAATATTACGCATTACTTGATGAGTTTCCTCTGTTATTGAGGATAAGTTAAGCTCTCCACTTTCAGGATTAATGGCAACCTGACCAGATACAAATAAAAATCCATTTGCAATTATGGCTTGGCTATACGGCCCTATTGGAGCGGGAGCATTTTTAGTATTAATTATTGTTTTCATTTAGTGTTTTTATTGACCTTTATGATAGAATGACCTTTATGATAGAACCTTTGCTAAAAATTCTGTAGATTTTATCTGCTTATTTTAATATAAACCATTGGATTAATTTCCATGCAATACCACCAACAAATAATGCAATTGCTAAGGCATTAATCCAATGCATAACTTTAATATTAAAATTAGTTGGTCGGTTAGGGTCTTTTTTCCTGAAAAAATACATGCACAAACTTAGGAATATTGTGGGGATAAAAAAAAATCCCGACCTATGGTCGAGATTTTTTTTATTGAGTTAAGAAAGATTAATTTCTTGAAGGCTCAACACGACGATTTTGGATACGACCTTCTTCAGTATCGTTAGAAGCAATTGGATTAGCTTCACCAAAACCTTTTGCAGTAACTTGACTAGCGTTAACGCCAGAGTTTACTAAATAAGTTTTAACTGAATTTGCTCTATCTTTAGATAACTTCATATTGTATGCAGCAGTACCTTCGCTAGAAGCATAACCTTTTGCAGTTATTTTACCACCGTTTTCACGCAATACAGAAGATAATTTATCTAAGATTGGATAAGCTTCAGTTTTTAAAACTGAGCTATTGAATTCAAATTGAATATTTTCCCATCCTGAGTACATTGGAGTTGCATCTGCAACAACTGGTGCAGGTGGCGGAGGAAGTGGACAACCTGAACCATCTACTTTAGTTCCAGCAGGAGTTCCAGCACATTTGTCAAATTGATCAGCAACACCGTCGCCATCGCTATCTTTTTTCAAGTCTTCGATTGATTTCTCAACGTTAGAAACACGATTTTTCAATGCTTCAAGTTCTTGACGTAATGAAGGATCTTTTAACTCATCATACATCATTGCTAGAGGGTTAACCCAATCCAAATTAGGTTTAGCTTTCGAACCCAATGAGAATTCTAAACCAGCATTAAGATAACTCCATTTATCGAAGTTAGGGTTAGGCTGTACAGTAACACCATTCAAGTTTGTATCATCCAAGAAGTTCATCGTATAATTTAAGTTAAATGATACATTATCAGAAACTTTAAATTTAACACCTGCTCCAACTGGAATGTATGCACCATGATAGTATTTATCGCCATCAGTTGGTCTTAACTTTGTTACTGTACCATTAGCTGCAGTTACGTCTGGTTGATAACCAGCTAAACCGTAACCAGCAGTTAAGATAAAGTTAACTGAATTTTCACGACGTAAAAAATCAACAGTAGCAACATTAATTACACCTCTGATATCAGCAGCATAACCCAATTTTGTTTCAAATTCTTTAACACCATTTACAGCACCACCAACAGCATCTTTATTGCTTCCTGATAATTTGCTTCTCATGATATTAGCTTCTAAGCCAAAAGCGTGACCTAGTTGTTTACGCACAGAAACGCCATAACCTAAATTAACATCCCAGTTAGTAAAATCGTTTCTACCACCCAATAACACAATTGGAGTAGTAATACCAGCATTTACCCCGATGTTCCAGGTTCTGTATTGTGATCTTCCACCAAAAACTTTGGCAGTAGAAGAAGGTGCAGGTGCATCTTGAGCACTAACAAGAGACGTTGCTCCCATCAATACCACTAAAGAGGCAACAAGTCCCTTTTTTAAAGTAGAATAATTCATAATTTTCTTTTTTAAGGTTAAACAAATATTTATTGTATAATTTTTTGTAGAACAAAATTAAACAAATTTTTATAATCTCAAAATACTATACAAACTCCGTTCCAAACTTGAAATGGCGTTAAAATTTGTTAAAATAGCATTTATATTATATGCGAATATACCTAATAATGAGCTAGAAAAATTAATTAAATAAATGCATATATATTTATCTCCACCATAATTCGGAAAAACAGTGGCTTATCTACGTTCAAACAAATATTCTCTAAAAATAACAGGATTGTAAATTCCCTTGTGGTTAGGAACTCTAACCACTGAATGGCTGTAATCTGAGTGTTAACTTAATTACAATTTTTTTAACTGTCCTAATGAGTTATACAGGCAAGTCCTTTTTTTAAGACAGCAAGGTCAAAGTCTTGAGTCAGGTGTCTTGAGTCTCGCCTCGGATGTTCCAATGTTCAATCGATTTTCTACAAATCGATAAATATTAAAATCAGATTTTAATACTTCGACTGCAATATCTTCTCTAAGTTTAATTTTATCGATATCAGCCGTACGTTTTTGCTGAATAATCCGAAAGGCCTTTTCTGCCAACAAAAAATTTCTACGCTCGTTGTTTGTCAATTCAGGCTCAATTAACCATTTGCAAAGTGCTTCAATCCCTTCATTTTTATCGGCCACCGTTTTAAAAACTGGAATAGTTTGATGTTGCTGAGTCATTAATTTCTTTAGGTTATTCGCAAAAGTTGCTGCGCCTTCGCGATCCGATTTGTTAACCACAAAAGCTTGGGCAATTTCCATTAGCCCCGATTTTATGTTCTGTATTTCATCGCCTGATTCGGGCACCAACACGACAATGGTTTTATCGGCCAAACCCGCAATTTCTACCTCCGATTGGCCAACACCAACGGTTTCTATTAAAATTAAATCGAAGGTACTGGAACGAATTAGATCAACCATTTCTAACGTCTTTGCCGAAATACCTCCTAAAGAACCGCGAGTTGCGATAGACCGTATAAAAACATTTGGTTTATTAAATTGTGCTGCCATTCGAATTCGATCACCCAATAAGGAGCCAAAATTAAATGGAGAAGTAGGGTCTACGGCTAAAACGGCAATTTTTTTTCCACTATCTACAAAATGGGAAAGGATAGCATTAACTAAAGTACTTTTTCCCGCTCCTGGCGGACCAGTAATTCCAATAACGGGGATATGTTGGTTAATAGAAATGCTTTTAAGCAAGTCGGATGATGAAGCAATTTCATTTTCTACAAAAGTTAAGCCCCGGGCTAAAGCCCTAAAGTCTCCTTTTTCTATCCCGTCTTTTAATCTTCGGTAATCGTTCATCGATTGGTGTTTACTACAAATAACGGAATTATTTTCTTAGCAGGAAAGCATCGAGTAGTGAGTATAAATTGAGGCTGTGCGTATTACATTTAAAACGCCAAACAAGGTAAGCATCCGATCTTGATACTTGACACTAACTACTTGATACTAAAAAGTAGTAACTTTGAATCTTTAATACCATCTTAATGAAGACCTATTTTCGATTATTATCTTTTGCCAAACCGATAGAGAAATTTGCGATTCCTTATATCATTGTTACGCTTTTTGCAATTGTATTTAATACTTTCTTATTTACTCTTTTGGGACCATTAATGACTTCCCTATTTTTGAAAGGTAACGCCCCTGCAACTAAGAATATCACTGCACTTGGCGAAAAATCGTCTTTTAATCCAACCGAGATATTTGGAGAATATGTACATAAAATGGGCGATACTAAAGGTGACATTTATGAACTTCAACTGATCTGCATTGCTATCGTAATTACCGTTTTCTTGGCAAATTTCTTCCGCTATTTTTCTCAACGTTTTATGGAAGACCTGAGGGTTCACACCCTATTAAATCTCAGAAAAGCAGTATTTAACAATGTAATGAATCTTGATGTTGGATTTTTTAATAATGAACGAAAGGGAGATATCATATCGAAAGTTGCATCAGATGTACAAGTCGTGCAATTTACAGTTACTAATACACTTCAGGTAGTATTTAAAGAACCAATTCAATTATTAGCCTTTGTTGGAGTCCTATTATTTATTTCTGTTAAATTAACATTGTTCTCCTTATTAGTTATCCCAGTATCGGGCTTTGTTATAGGTAAGATTGTCAAAAGATTAAAGCAGCAGTCGGCTCAATCCCATCAATCTTTTGCCAAAATGATAGGCTTTTTAGATGAAGCGTTAAGCGGTATAAAAATTATTAAAGCTTTTAATGCTACGGATAGAGTAAAAGATAAATTTAGTGAGGAAAATAAATTTTATTCTAATCTAAATCGCAAAATTGCCAGGAGACAACAACTTGCATCACCTGTTTCTCAAACTTTAGGGGTATTAGTGGTTGTATTTATTCTTTTATATGGCGGAACCTCAATTCTAAGTGGCAAAGGCGATTTAAGGGCAGACCAATTTGTTGTTTATTTAGCAACATTTTCGCAACTATTGCAGCCTATAAAAGCACTTACAGACTCATTTAGCGGGATATATTCTGGTATCGCTGCAGGGGAAAGAGTTTTGGATCTAATAGACACTAAACCGCAGCTGCCAAATAAACCAAATGCAGAAACTTTAAATATTTTCAGCAAGGATCTGGTATTCGAAAATGTGTCATTTAATTATTCCGACAAAGAAGTTTTAAAAAACATAAGTATAACTATAAAAAAAGGAACTACGGTTGCTTTGGTCGGACCATCTGGTGGCGGGAAAAGCACGCTTATGGATTTAATTCCTCGTTTTCACGACCCTAAAAGTGGCATGTTAAAAATCGACGGCCATCCCTATCAAGATTTAACCGTAGAAAGCATTCGCGCTCAAATGGGAACTGTTAATCAGGAAAGTATTTTATTTAACGATACGATATTTAATAACATCGCCTTTGGCAAACCCAACGCTAGCGAAGAAGAGGTAATAGCGGCAGCTAAAATTGCCAATGCCCACGAATTTATTCTGCAAACAGAAGAAGGCTACCAAAGTTTTGTAGGCGATCGAGGCAATAAATTATCAGGCGGACAAAAACAGCGAATTTGTATTGCCAGAGCCGTCTTGGCAAACCCGCCCATTATGCTGCTCGACGAAGCAACTTCGGCACTCGATACTGAATCAGAAAAATTGGTTCAAGAAGCGCTAAATAATTTGATGCAAAATAGAACCTCTATTATTATTGCACACCGCTTAAGTACGATACAACATGCGGATAGCATTGTGGTTATTGACAAAGGAGAAGTAATTGAAACCGGTAATCATAGTGAATTAATGTCACGAAATGGATTATATAAACGTTTAATAGATATGCAGGCTTTTAATGACTAAGCCAATACGCTATACTAAAAAATTAAAACGTTATCTATTCGCCTTTACATACCGCAATTTTCATAATGCCTGAATCGCTAAGCACAGGATCAATTGCAGATATAAAGGATTGTTTAAGATTCTCGAAATCAACCATTTTCATTACGTATATTCTCACTTTTGATTAAGCATTATGCCCCAATTTAACAAACGATCATTTTAAGTAAAAAAACTTTATAATTAATAAATTCCTTAACCCATAGCCTCATTTATAGTTGCGCATTTAATAAAACCTTATGAAAGAAAAAGTTAAACCAATTGCTCTTTATTTACCACAATACCATACAATTGAGGAAAATGACAAATGGTGGGGAGAAGGATTTACAGAATGGACAAACGTAAAAAAAGCGCGCCCTTTATTTAAAGATCATTATCAACCACATGTTCCTATCGATGGAAATTATTATGACTTAAGTTCAAACGATGTGTTGAATCAACAAGCCAAGCTAGCAAAAGCGTATGGAATTTATGGATTCTGTTTTTATCACTATTGGTTTAATGGAAAACTACTTTTGGAGAAGCCTTTGAATAACTTACTCCAATCAGGTAGTCCTGATTTTCCATTCTGTCTTTCTTGGGCCAATGAAAACTGGACCAGAACATGGGATGGGCTCGAAAAGCAGGTATTGATGAAACAGGAATACTCTTTAGCAGATGATCTACAGCACATCAAATATTTAATTCCCTTTTTTAAAGATGAACGATATATTAAGATAAACGGTATGCCAGTTTTTTTAATGTATCGGTCAGAGTTGCATCCTGATATTAATAAGGCAACGGATTTATGGCGTCAAGAAGCCAAAAAAGCCGGATTTGTAGACCTATTTCTAATTAGAATGGAACATTTTGTTGGAAATTTAGACCCGAAAAATCACGGATTTGATGCAGGAATGGAATTTGCACCCGATGGCAAGCTTAAAGGTGAAAAGATTATGAAAAGGAATATTTCAGAATATATAATGAGAAAAGCATTCCATAAAACTGGAATAAAAAAGTCAGCACACTTTGAGAATAAGATTTTTTCATATCCTACTGTGGTTGATAATATGATGAATAAAACGGCTCCAGATTATAAATATTTTAGATGTATTTGTCCCTCATGGGATAACTCGGCTAGACGTAAAGATAACGCTACCATTTACGTTAACTCTACTCCTGAATTATTTAGAATATGGACAAAAAGGATGACTGAATATACGATTGCGAACTTACCAGAAAACGAACAATTCCTATTTATCAATGCTTGGAACGAATGGGGAGAGGGCTGTCATTTAGAACCTGACAAAAAATGGGGAGAGATGTATTTGCAGGCCTTAAAAGATGGGCTTAATTCTTAAATTAATATTACTCCTTAATTGCACAATAAAGCTTTTTTGCATCAAATTAACCAAATTACCCGTTTGCTGGGCAAGAATCCGAAACAATTGAAAAATATTTAAGCGTAGCAGCGCACAAAAAAAGCGACCCTAAAGTCGCTTTTAAATTTATGTAATTAAATTATAATTTACGTTTTACTTCTACTTGCTCGTAGGCTTCAACGATATCGCCAACTTCGATGTTGTTAAAGTTTTGGATATTCAATCCGCATTCGTAACCTTTAGCTACTTCTTTCACATCATCTTTAAAGCGTTTTAAGGAAGCTAATTCACCTGTATAAACGACTACTCCATCGCGTACAATACGGATTTTGCTGTTTCTGGTAATTTTACCATCCAACACCATACATCCTGCAATGGTACCCACTTTAGTGATTTTAAAGGTTTCACGGATTTCTACGTTTGCCACAATTTTCTCTTCAAACTCTGGCGCCAACATACCTTCCATTGCCGCTTTAATCTCATTAATCGCATCGTAAATGATAGAATATAAACGAATATCGATTTGTTCAGCCTCTGCCAACTTACGCGCACCTGGCGAAGGGCGTACCTGGAAACCAATAATAATCGCATCTGAAGCAGATGCTAACAACACATCTGATTCTGAAATCTGACCTACAGCTTTACCAATAATATTGATTTGAATTTCTTCAGTTGATAGTTTTAACAATGAATCGGCCAATGCTTCGATCGAACCATCCACATCCCCTTTAACAATTAAGTTTAACTCTTTAAAGTTACCAATTGCTAAACGGCGACCAATCTCATCTAATGTAATGTGTTTCTGGGTACGTAAACCCTGCTCGCGCATTAACTGTAGACGTTTGTTGGCAATTTCTCTTGCTTCAACCTCACTATCCATCGCATTGAACTTATCGCCTGCCGTTGGAGCGCCTTGCATACCCAGCACCTGAACCGGAACAGATGGACCTGCCTCAGACACTTTTGCACCACGTTCGTTAAATAAAGCTTTAACTTTACCACTATAACTGCCCGCTAAAATTGGATCACCCACTCTTAAGGTGCCTGCCTGAACCAACACTGTAGTTACAATACCACGTCCTTTATCAAGTGTTGCTTCGATTACGGTACCTGTAGCACGTTTATTCGGATTAGCTTGTAACTCTAACAATTCGGCCTCTAACAATACTTTATCAAGTAACAAATCGACATTTAAGCCGCTTTTGCTCGAAATTTCTTGCGATTGGAATTTACCCCCCCAATCTTCTACCAAGATATTCATCGCAGATAGTTGCTCTTTTACTCTATCTGAATTTGCGCCGGGCTTATCAATTTTTGTAAAGGCGAACACCAAAGGAACACCTGCAGCTTGTGCATGATTGATTGCTTCCTTTGTTTGAGGCATCACCGCATCATCAGCTGCAATTACAATAATGGCAATATCTGCTACTTTTGCGCCACGAGCACGCATCGCTGTAAAGGCTTCGTGACCCGGTGTATCTAAGAAGGTAACTTGTTTGCCAGAGTTAGTGGTTACTTTATACGCACCAATATGCTGTGTAATACCACCAGCTTCACCTGCCACAACATTCGCCTTACGAATATAATCTAGCAATGACGTTTTACCGTGATCTACGTGGCCCATAATGGTTACCACCGGAACACGAGTTTCTAAATCTTCTGGTGCATCTTCTTCTTCAATTACACTATCTGCTTCTTCATCTGCTTTTACAAACTGGATTTCGTAGCCAAATTCGTCGGCAACAATGGTTAATGTTTCTGCATCCAAACGTTGATTGATGGATACAAACATACCCAAGCTCATACAGGTACCAATAATTTTCGTTACGGGCACATCCATCATGTTCGCCAACTCATTTGCCGTAACAAACTCAGTAACTTTTAATACTTTCGATTGTAATTGTTCTTCAGCTGCTGCTTCTTCTGCTGTTAAGGCTACATCATCACGTTTTTGGCGACGAAGTTTGGCCCGTTGTGCGAATTTACCAGATTTACCAGCACCACTTAAACGAGCAAGTGTTGCTTTGATTTGATCTTGTATTTCTTTTTCTGTTGGCTCCTCTTTTGGTCCACCTGGGGCTGCGCCACCTGGTCTTGCATTTCTAAAGTTCGGACGGCCACCAGCTGTATTATTTGTATTGTTTCTAAAATCTGGACGGTTCCCAATCGGAGCTCCTGTACCTGCTGGGCGAGGGGATTGACCTTGCTGCGAGGTGGTGCCTGGGTTGTTTTGACCTTGATTTCCTTGTCCTTGTTGAGAAGCATTCGGTGCACCAGGCGTTTTTTTACGCTTGCGTTTCCGTTTTGCAGCTTCGCTATCTGCTGATGAAGACGCTACCGGTTGGTTTCTACGATCTGGGGTTGTGGGCAAAACAATTTTACCAATAATGTTTGGCCCTGATAATTTAACCGAGCGTGCTTTAATAACCTCGTCGTCTGCCGCTGGAGTTTCTGCAGCAGGCGCAACTGGAGCCGGAGCTTTAGGCGTTTCTTCTACCTTTGGTGTTTCTACCACTGGTTTTTCTGCAACCACTTCAACTGGCTTTTCTACTTCAGGGGCTTCTACTTTTGGAGCTCCTGGGGCTTCTTCTTTTTTGACTGCCGCGGCCGGTTTAACCTCAACAGGTGTAGGCTCTTCCTTAGCTGCGGGACGAGTTTTTGTATTTAAATTGTCGAGATCAATTTTGCCAACGATCTTAACCCCTGGCAAAGCGCTTTCTTCCTCTTTTTCTACAATTGGTGTTTGAGCTTTAGCAGGTTCTTCAGCTTTAGCTTCAACAGGTTTTTCTTCTTTTAGTTTTTCAACCGGAGGCGTATATGAATGAAGATTTTTGATTAAAATACCTTCGTTTTCAAATTCTTGTTTTTTTCTAGGAGCCTCAGGAGCTTTCTCAGCTACTTCAGGTTCATCACGACGAATTTTACCTATAATGATTTGATTGGCTTCTTCTTTTACGATTTTATCCCCCTGAAACTCTCTCAATAATGCATCGTACATCTCTTTTGAGAGTTTTGTAGTGGGCTTATTTTCCACAGTAAAGCCCTTCTTACCGAGAAACTCTATGATGGTTGAGCTTCCTACGTTAAGTTCCTTAACTGCTTTAAATAAAATTATGGCTTTGTCGTCTGACATCTATTATCCTATTATTTACTAAATTATATACAAAAGTAACGTTTATTCTTATTTATTCAAGCATATAACGTTTATTCAAATTCTGATTGCAAAATGCTAATCACCTCTTTTATGGTTTCTTCTTCTAAGTCGGTACGTTTTACCAGTTCATCAACCGATAATGCCAACACACTTTTTGCCGTGTCACAACCAATTGCTTTAAGCTCATCGATGATCCAGCTATCGATTTCGTCCGAGAACTCTTCGATATCCACATCTTCATCCTCTTCTCCAGCTTCACGATACACATCAATTTCGTATCCTGTTAATTTACCTGCCAATTTAATGTTATGCCCACCACGGCCAATAGCTAACGAAACCTGATCTGGCTTTAAATACACCGAAGCATGTTTAGTGGTGTCATCTAATTTGATTGACGTAATCTTAGCTGGGCTTAATGCACGTTGGATGTATAACGAAATATTGTTGGTAAAATTAATTACGTCGATATTTTCATTTTTAAGTTCTCTCACGATACCGTGGATACGAGATCCCTTCATCCCAACACAGGCACCCACTGGATCAATTCTATCGTCGTACGACTCAACTGCAACCTTAGCACGTTCTCCTGGTTCACGAACAATTTTCTTGATGGTGATTAAGCCATCGAAAATTTCAGGAACCTCGATTTCGAACAAACGTTGTAAAAATTCTGGAGCAATTCTAGAAATGATAATTTTTGGAGTTGCATTTACCATATCAACCTTTGAAATTACTGCACGAACTGAATCTCCTTTTTTGAAGTAGTCGGCCGGAATTTGCTCAGTTTTAGGCATCATTAACTCGTTTCCTTCATCATCAAGAACCAAAGTTTCCTTTTTCCATACCTGATAAACTTCGCCAGTAACGATTTCGCCTACTCTGTCTTTATATTTCTTAAAGATTTCGTCTTTCTCCAATTCCAATACTTTAGAAACGAGGGTCTGACGAGCCGCTAAAATTGCTCTACGTCCGAAACTTTCTAGGGTAATTTGTTCGATATAATCGTCGCCAACTTCCATATCTGGATCTAACTGCTTTACTTCAGCAAGCTCAATCTCCAGGTCGTCGTCTTCCGAAAAACCATCTTCCATTACTTTCCTCGTACGCCAAATTTCCAAATCCCCGTTATCAGGATTTACAATTACGTCACAATTTTCGTCTGTTCCGTATTTTTTACGCAACATGCTACGAAATACCTCTTCCAGTACGCTAATTACTGTAGGGCGGTCGATATTCTTGAATTCTTTAAATTCTTGAAATGAATCGATTAAATTAATATTGCTCATTTGTTTATTTAAATGAAATTAAAACCTTTGTTTCTACTATACTATTTAACTCAATCGGGGTTTCTACCAATTGCGCTTTTTTTCCTTTTTCTTTTGTCTTAGCCTCGATTACGATGCCGTTTTCATTAACTGAAAGCAACTCTCCTTCAATTTTATCGCCATTTGCTAGTTTAACACTTACTTCCCTGCCAATATTTTTGGTGTATTGACGTGTTAATTTAAGTGGCTCACCAACTCCAGGTGATGAAACTTCTAAATTATAGGCTTTATCGATTACATTTTCTTCTTCTAAATGGAAGCCAACATGTCTGCTAATTGCAGCACAATCTTGAATACTTATTCCCTGATCGCCATCTACCTGGATAATCAATTTATGATTAGGTAGTAGTTTAACATCAACCAAAAAAAGCTCAGGACGGTCTGCAATTTTCTCTTCAACGAGCTCAACAACTCTTTTTTCTACCTGCATATCCTAAAATCTTGTAAAATAAAAGAGGGGACTCAGTCCCCTCTTCCTTCTCTATTACTGTGCAAATGTACGAAATATTTTTGAAGATTCAAAAAGTGGCGCTATATTATTGAAGCGGCTTTAGAAATCATTTGCATTATTTAGTCCCTATCGCTTCAACACTTGCTGCTGAAAATTCATCCTAGCTCTTACATTCCCCTTTATCATTTGCTCGACATCGCCAAAAGACATATTTAATTTCGTTTCTACTAAATAGATTTTGCCTTTCAAAAACGGGCTATCGGGCTTAAAAACAACACTATCCTCTTTCATGCTCAATTTGCCAGGCCACTCTCTTTCCATACTTGTAGAATCATCATCGGCAGGTGTTAATAAAACAGAAACTAATTTTTGATACGTGGTATCTGTTTTTATGTTATTTTTAAGTTTTAATAATGCGGCGGCATCAATATTTGAAACTACAATGGTAGCGCTATCAGCAGAAAACTTTATAGATAACGGGTTGTTTTCATGTTTACTACAAGAATAGCATAAAAAAACACAAAAGATAACTGTAAATAATTTTAACATTTAACTAAGATATAAAACATGAACCCGACATGATTAAAATAATCATTAAAAACACAGGTGCGTGATTATTTTAATCATCAAAGGCTCGATATAACAATTAAAATATAAAAATAAACATATGAAACTTATTGTCGAAATTTTATTAATGGGATTAGCCATGCTAATTGGAGCCTATGTTGTCCCAGGCGTTCAAGTAGATGGTTATTTAAGTGCTATAATCGCCGCAGTATTAATAGCAGTAGCCAACGCAACCATTGGATTAATCCTCCGTATTTTCACGTTTCCCTTAAATGTACTAACTTTAGGGTTAATTTCGTTCATCATTACCGTATTAATGGTGCTTTTAGTTGATTATTTAATGACGGGATTTAATACAAGCGGATTTTTTGCTGCCGCAATTCTAGCCATCGTTGTGGCGCTGATTAAGATAGTGCTTAACTCGGTTTTTGGAGTGAAAGATTAAAGGGTAATACTGAAATCTCAATCCCCCCTATCCTTTTCCCAAAATACTCCTACTAATTACCATTTTTTGTATTTCTGAGGTGCCTTCATAAATCTGAGTAATCTTAGCATCGCGCATCATTCGTTCTACATGGTATTCTTTTACGAAGCCATAGCCCCCATGTATTTGTACAGCTTCTACGGTAACATCCATTGCAACTTTACTCGCAAAGAGTTTCGCCATAGAGCCAGCTAAAGTATACGGTTCGCCCTGGTCTTTTAACCATGCCGCTTTATACACCAACATACGGGCTGCTTCAATTTGCGTTGCCATATCGGCTAATTTAAAAGCAATAGCTTGATGCTCTGCAATAGGCTTACCAAAAGATTTCCGTTGCTTGGCGTAGGCCAATGCTAATTCATAGGCTCCGGCAGCAATACCTAACGCCTGAGCTGCAATACCAATCCGGCCCCCTTCGAGGGTTTTCATAGCAAATTTAAACCCAAATCCATCATCTCCAATTCTATTCTCTTTAGGCACCTTAACATCATTAAACATTAGCGAATGGGTATCAGAACCACGAATACCTAACTTGTTCTCTTTCGGGCCGATGGTAAAACCTGGCATACCTTTTTCTACAATGAAGGCATTTATTCCTTTATGTCTTAATTCCTTATGAGTTTGCGCAATTACCAAATAGGTACTTGCGGTTCCTCCATTGGTAATCCAATTTTTGGTTCCGTTCAATAAATAGTAATCGCCTTTATCTTCTGCAGTAGTTTGTTGGGATGTAGCATCAGATCCTGCTTCGGGTTCAGATAGGCAAAAAGCCCCAATACTTTCACCACTAGCCAAAGGTTTTAAATATTTTTCTTTCTGAGCTTCGCTTCCATAAGCTTCTAAACCATAACAAACCAACGAATTGTTTACGGAAACCACCACCGAAGCAGATGCATCAACCTTCGAAAGTTCTTCCATTACTAAAACATACGATACTGCATCCAAACCGCTACCGTTATATTTTGGATCCACCATCATCCCCAAAAACCCAAGCTCACCAAGTTTTTTTACTTGATCGGTAGGAAATTTTTGATGCTCGTCTCTTTCAATTACGCCTGGTTTTAACTCTTGCTGTGCAAAATCTCGCGCAGCTTGCTGAATCATTACTTGTTCTTCACTTAACTCAAAAAACATAATTATAATTTATAAATGGTTAGATTTTCCAAATTTATGATTTTTGTTGGAAAATACTATGCGAACATAGTATTTTTTTACATGGTTACCTTCCTCGCAGGTTTTTAAACGGCACAGTGCTGAGCGAGGTCAATAAAAATTGGTTTTATTATTTCAGCAATTTGTTATTGTCGTCTGGGAAAACAAGAATGGGCTGATAGGCTTTGGCTTCTTCTAATGGTAAGGAGCCGTACGACATGATAATTAAAATATCACCAACTTGAACTTTCCTTGCAGTAGCGCCATTTAAGCAAACGGTACCCGTACCTCGTTCGCCTTTTATAGCATACGTTTCGAAACGTTCGCCATTGTTATTATTTACAATTTGAACCTTTTCGTTCGGAATAATATGTGCCGCATCCAATAGATCTTCATCGATGGTAATGCTGCCTACATAGTTTAATTCTGCCTGTGTTACCTTAACACGGTGTATTTTCGATTTTAGAATCTCGATAATCATGGCGCAAAGTTAGTAAAACTAGTTAGTATTTAGTACTTAGTACTTAGATAAGATGCCATAATATGATTTTGGGATTATAAGGAAAGAAAAAGTCTAAGAAACAGTTTCCCTATACGTCCAATATAAATACCATATACCAACCACTATATACTATAAAAGTAGGTTATCAATCAACCTTGTTTCGCCAACTTTTGCAGCAACTAACGCAACTGCGTGATTAGTTACTTTACCAATAATTGGCAATAATGTATCTTCATCAGCGATGGTAAAGTAATCGAGTTTTACGCCTTCAGTTTCATTAATCATAGTTTTAGCTATTAATAATAAACTGGCTAAATCCGTTTCGTTAATGTGGTCTTTAACGTAGGCAAGCGCCTTGCTTAACACTAAAGCATTTTTTCTGTCTCGTGGTGATAAATGAATATTTCTCGAACTCATGGCCAAACCGTCGTCCTCCCGGATAATTGGGCAAGAAATGATTTCGACCTCAAGATTAAAATAATTAACCATGTTTTTTATCATCAGCACTTGCTGAAAATCCTTTTGTCCAAAGAAGGCTATATCAGGTAGTACAGCATCAAAAAGCTTTTTCACAATTTGCGTTACACCTTGGTAATGTCCCACCCTAAATTCTCCTTCGAGCAAGAACTCTGCAGGGCCTAAATCAATGTGCCAATTTTCGGGCTCCGGAAAAGTTGGGTACATTTCTTTAACCGTGGGCATAAAAACGATGTTACATCCCGCATCTTTTAGCATTTTTATGTCATGCTCTAATGGGCGAGGGTATTTCTCCAAGTCTTTCGGATCGGTAAATTGGGTGGGGTTTACAAAAATACTACACACCACAATTTCTGCCTGTTGTTGAGCGATTTTAATTAAAGAAAGATGCCCTTTGTGCAATGCTCCCATGGTAGGCACAAGTGCAACTTTAGATTTTGCCTCTTTTAAAGGCGATAGCAGCGCTTTTAATGCGGATACGGTATGTACAATTTCCAAATTACCTACAAATTATAAAAGCACCAAAGTTGAACAATTATCTAAGACTTACAAAGCCTATTGCACAAGTTATTGATAATTATTAATATTATTCGTACCTTTGCACCTTGATAATCTTTAAATTAACATAATTTAATATATACTATGGAGATGGCAAAAACGAAGCTACTGATTGTTACACACGAGATGTCGCCTTTCCTCGAACTAACTAAAATTTCAGAAATTACCCGTCAATTACCCCAAGCAATGCAAGAAAAAGGATTTGAAATCCGCATCTTGATGCCAAGGTTTGGAAACATTAATGAGCGTAGAAACAGATTACATGAGGTAATTCGTTTGTCGGGAATGAACATTATAATCGACGATAACGATAATCCATTAATCATTAAAGTTGCTTCTATCCCATCGGCCCGCATGCAGGTTTATTTCTTAGATAACGAAGATTATTTTCAACGTAAATATGTCTTTAGAGATAAAGAGAATAAATTTTATACGGATAACGACGAGCGTACCATTTTCTTTTGCAAAGGTGCATTAGAAACGGTTAAAAAGTTGGGCTGGGCCCCTGATGTTGTACATTGTCATGGCTGGATGACTTCTTTGGTACCTGCCTATATTAAAACAACCTATAAAAACGACCCTACTTTTAAAAATGCAAAAGTGGTTTACTCTGTTTATGAGAACTGCTTTACCGAGAAATTAAATGCCGATTTACACAAAAAAGCAGTTATGCAAGGCATGACGGATGAAGACACTAAAGCATTCCTTAATGCCGACTGTAATAGCCTGCATATGGGGGCAATAACTCATTCTGATGCTGTTGTGATTGCCGATGAAAAGGTAGATAATGATGTGTTAAAATTTGTTAAAGATTCTAATAAGCCAACTTTAGCCTTTAATTTAACCGAAAATTACGAGAACTACTTCAATTTTTACGAAGAAATCTCTAATGAAGAATTGGTTTCAGTAGCTTAGAATACATAACACTATCACCCATATGAAATTTACAAAACTAGACTTATTAACCCTGTTGATAAGTCTTTTTCTTTTCGCTTCTTGCGAGAATACCTCTACCATAGGCCTAGAAATAGACCCAACTAGTAAAGTAGAAGGCGCTTTAGTGGATACACTCACGATTGCTTCACGAACCGAAATGGACGAAGTTATTGCCACAAATAACTTAACAAGACACCCCCTTGGCTATTTAAAAGACCCGATTTTCGGCACTAGTGAATCGAGTTTATCTTTCTCTATTGGCTTACCTAGTACCGCTTTCACTTTCGGCGCATTTAATTCATTAGACTCAGCAGTGTTAGTTCTAAACTATGCTGGGGAATTTTATGGAGACAGCACCTTAACTTATAGTTTTGATGTTCATCAACTTAATTCAAACATTACGTTAAACGAATCATTCCCCAGCAATAAGGAATATGGTGTCTATAACGAAGTGATAGGAAATAAAACAGGTCGATTATATCCAAATACCAAATTTAAAATTAATGATATTGTGGTTGGGGGTAAAGACACGCTTAGATCGGTTGTTCCTCAAATTAGGATAAAATTAGACCCGAACTTCGTAGTTCAAAATCTCATAAGTCTGACTGCCAACAATAATACGATAAAAAATGATTTTACACTTGCCAGTTTCATTAATGGATTGCGTGTTCAGGTAAACAAAACGTTATCTACGGGTAATGGAGGCATGGCCTTCTTCGATTTTGAAAATGCAGCTTCAAACTTATCTATTTACTATAAAAAGGATGCAGTAGGTGGTGGCGCAATTGATACTACATTGGTTACATTTCCAATTAGCAAGACAGCCAATAAAGTGGCATCGACCATTAAACACAATTATGTAGGAACGCCAATTGAAACACAATTAAATAATCCAAATCAGCAATATGCAGTGACCTATTTGCAACCTATGGTGGGTTTAAGAAATAAAATTTCGTTTCCTAGCTTAAGTAAATTTTCATCGAACATTGGAAAAATTGTAGTGAACAAAGCAGAATTGGTGATCGACTTAGCTTCGGGAACCGACACTCAACCTTTTGAAGCTGCGCCTAGACTCTCCCTTTACCGCTATGATATAGCCGAACAAAGAGGAAATTTACCAGATAACAGTCCAACTACCGATGTTAGAGGGTTTCAAGACCCTAGTATCTTTGGAGGATATTTTAATTCATTAACCAGACAATATGTTTTTGTAATTACGAGTTATATTCAAGACCTAATTAATAATAAAACTAAAGATTATGGAACATTTTTGGCTCCAACTCCCACTAATGAATTTCTAGTAACACCTTCTTTAACCAGTGCAGCACGTGCAGTTATTGGAGCAAATAAGAAAAATCCGGCTGCTGGCGAGAGTACAATGAAATTGAATATTTACTATACCAAAGTAAACTAAGGTATTAATTAATTATTTCTATTAAATCCCACCGATAATTGTTATTTTCGGGGGGATTTTTTTATTTAACTATGTGTGGAATTGTTGGCTATATTGGTTATCGCGAAGCGTGGCCAATTGTAATTAAAGGTTTAAAGAGATTAGAGTACAGGGGCTATGATAGTGCCGGCATAGCTTTAATTGATGATAATAACTTAAACATCTATAAAAAAGCGGGAAAGGTGCAGGAACTTGAACGCTTTACTGAAGGAAAAAAACTTTCGGGTACCGTTGGAATGGGCCATACGCGCTGGGCAACTCATGGTGCACCATCCGACAGAAATTCACATCCCCATACCTCAAATAATGGGCGATTATCGATTATACACAACGGAATTATTGAAAACTATGCTACTATAAAAGAAGAGCTTATCACTAGGGGGCATGTTTTTAACAGTGATACGGATACGGAAGTGCTTATACACCTCATCGAAGAGGTGTATAAAAATGATAATACCGATTTGTTAGAAGCTGTAAGGTTGGCTTTACACGAGGTTAATGGCGCCTATGCCATCGTAGTGATGGACCAAGATCATCCAGATCAATTAATTGCAGCCAGAAAAGGTAGCCCGATGGTAATTGGAGTAGGTAAAGGCGAATATTTTATTGCTTCAGATGCCACTCCTATCATTGAATATACCAAAAATGTTATTTACTTAAATGATAATGAAATTGCATTTTTAAGACGTGATGAATTAATAATTAAGCGTTTAGACAATGTTGTTCAAACACCTTACATTCAAGAGTTAGAACTTAAACTCGAAATGCTTGAAAAAAGTGGGTACGATCATTTCATGCTTAAAGAGATCTATGAGCAACCTCGCTCCATTAGAGACTGCATGAGAGGGCGCATCTATCCTTCAGAAGGCAAAGTACAGCTTGGAGGAATAAAAGAATTTGTAGATAAATTAAAGAACATTGACAGAATAATCATCGTGGCTTGCGGAACATCGTGGCATGCTGGTTTGGTTGGCGAATACCTAATAGAAGAATATGCACGTATCCCTGTAGAGGTTGAGTATGCATCAGAATTTAGATATAGAAATCCAATTATTACCGAAAAAGATGTTGTAATTGCCATTTCTCAATCTGGCGAAACTGCCGATACCATGGCTGCTATTGAAATGGCTAAAGAAAAAGGGGCAACAATTTTCGGCGTATGTAACGTAGTTGGCGCATCAATTCCACGCATTACCCACGCTGGTGTGTACACTCATGCGGGTCCAGAGATCGGTGTTGCATCTACCAAGGCTTTTACTGCTCAAGTAACAGTGCTTACGCTTATTGCCTTTTACCTAGCTCAACAGAAAGGAACAATTACAAACTCTAAGTTAGTCGAATTGCTTACCGAATTAGATTGTATTCCTGATAAGATACAAGTTGCACTCCAATCGAACAACGTTATTAAGGAAATTTCCGAAAAATTTAAAGACTCGAGAAATTGCTTATTTTTAGGGAGGGGAAGTGGTTTCCCGGTTGCGTTAGAGGGCGCACTTAAACTCAAAGAAATATCGTATATCCATGCAGAGGGTTATCCAGCAGCTGAGATGAAACATGGCCCTATTGCATTAATTGATGAGGAGATGCCTGTTGTTGTAATTGCCACTAAAAACTCATCTTACGAAAAAGTAATTAGTAATATTCAAGAAGTTAAAGCCCGAAAAGGTATTGTACTGGCTATAGTTACAGAAGGTGATGTAGAGGTTAGAAAGATGGCAGATTATTGCATCGAAATACCTGATGCTAGTGAAGCATTTTTACCCCTTTTAGCTACTATTCCCTTGCAACTGTTATCCTACCATATTGCCGTATTGAGGGGTTGTAATGTGGATCAACCTCGAAATTTAGCGAAATCAGTTACCGTAGAATAAAGTAAATTATTAACCATTAAGAAATTAAGAAAATTAAGTCTTACTAATCTTAACCACATAATGTTAAAAAATAAAACTCCGATTTTAAGTCGGAGTTTTTAGTTTAAAACGGAAAATCTCCCGTCTCGGCTACGGTATCCTTAACATCATCTTCAGCCTTAGGCAGTCCGCCATCGTGACCAGGTGTATTTTCGAAATCGCTTTTTCTACCTAACATGGTAAAGTTCTCGGCGACTACCTCTGTTACATATTTCTTTACCTTTTCTTTGTCTTCAAAAGAGCGTGTTCTTAATTTTCCTTCAATATAAACCAGTTTTCCTTTTTGAAGATATTTTGATGCTACTTCTGCCAAACCCCTCCATAGCACTATATTATGCCATTCGGTTTGTTCTACTCTTTTTCCATCTTTATTATACGTTTCTGAAGTTGCCAAGGGAAAACTTGCAACAGTTACCCCTCCTTCTAAATGTCGAACTTCTGGGTCTTTACCCAGGTGTCCCACCAAAATAACTTTGTTAATACCCGACATAAATATTTGATTAGTTTTATAAATACACTTCAATAAAATCGCCAATTACTTTTGGATGTGGTAATGACTTAAAATCTGCCAATAACACCGATTTAATTTCTGTATGTAGATTAAAGTTAATCATATAATTCTCTAAAACAAAAAAACGAACATATATAATTTGGTGGCTCAAAACATGTCTTTTTGAACTAATGGGCTGTACGATTACACTTTCTCCAAACCGTTCTTTTATCAAAAAGCTAAATTCAGAATCTTCTATATCGAGAGCGGAGGTGGTTTCTATCAACGGAAAATCATATAGTTGCTGCCAAATATCGCCAGGCTGACGCTGCTTCATCAAAATGGTATCTTCTTTGGCTATTACGAAATAGTTGAACCATCTTTCTCTTATTTTTCCCTTTTTTAATTTCACTGGTAAATTTTGTATTTGCTGGTGGGTAAAAGCAAAACATGAAATGGCCAGCGGGCAACGTTCGCAATTGGGCGATTTTGGTTTACATTGTAAGGCCCCAAATTCCATAATTGCCTGATTATACACCGAGGCCGTTTGCTGTAAGATAAGTTCCTGAGCTAATTTGATAAAGATTTTTTTTCCTGCAGTACTATTAATCGGTTCTTCTATGCCAAAATAACGTGCTAATACTCTAAAAACATTACCATCTAAAACGGCTTTATTTTCGTTGGTAGAAAAGGAAGAAATTGCCGCAGCTGTATAGTCGCCTACACCTTTTAATTTTATTAGTTCGTTGTATGATGTTGGGAATATGCCCTTGTGAGCAGACATTACCTCTTTTGCAGTAAAAAGCATATTTCTACCTCGTGAATAATACCCCAGTCCTTGCCAAAGTTTAAGCACCTGATCTTCACTAGCACTTGCAAAATCTTTAACTGTAGGGAAGTTTTCCAAAAAGCGGTAGAAATACGGCAGGCCTTGTTCTACACGTGTTTGCTGTAAGATGATTTCAGATAACCATATTATATAGGCATTTGTGGTATTGCGCCAAGGAAGCTCTCTCTTATTGATTAAATACCAATCAATAATTTTATTCTGGAAACTCATAGCTTCAAAAATACAATGTAATTATTTTAATTCGGGAGAAATATTTAAGATGATTGTAAATAAATCAACTTTTATTTTCCTATCTCATTAAAAAGCAATACTTTTGCAACCCCAAAACAGTTATAATATAACATACAATAATTTAATAAATAGAAAATATGACTAAGGCAGATATTATATCAGAAATATCAACAAAGACAGGAATTGAAAAGGTAGACGTACAAGAAACCGTTGAAGCATTTTTTAAGGTAATCAAAAACAGTATGATTGGTGGAGAAAACGTTTATGTAAGGGGTTTTGGTAGTTTCGTTGTTAAAAAGAGAGCACAAAAAACTGCTAGAAATATTTCTAAGAATACTGCAATCATTATTCCAGAGCATTTTGTTCCCAGCTTTAAGCCAGCAAAAGTATTTGTTGATAAAGTAAAGAACAACTCTAAAAAAACTAAAGCAGAGGCTTAATTTATCCAACCATGTTTAACACTATCCGTTCAAAACAAGTTATTATCATTGCTACAATGCTAGTAGTTGCTGGATTTTTGTTTACACGTGACGTTAAAGGCTTAGTAAAGCCAAAAGAAGATGCAAAACCAAAGGCAGGTGTTGAAGCTGCTTCAAGTACCGTTTCTTCGTTTACGATAGAAGATGCTTCAGCATCAGCAAAAGATTTAATAAGTGCAAATAGTGCAAAAGAAATTTCAGCATTAGAAAGTGCATATAAAAGTGCTTCTGGAAGCGACCAGCTTGTACAAGCTAAGCAATTGGCCCAAAAGTGGGATGATGTTGAACAAGCCGTACCAAGTGCAATGTATTTGGAGGTTGTGGCCAACAATGAACCCAGTTTAACGAACTGGTTGGAAGCTGGCACACGTTTTTTAAAGGGTTTTGATAACTCAATCGATAACGACGTGCGATCTGCGCTTTTACTAAAAGCAAATGCTTCTTTTACAAAAGCCATGGCTATAGACTCAACCAATACAGATGCTAAAACAGGCTTAGGTATTACCATTGTAAACGGAATGGGAGCTCCAATGGAGGGCATCATGATGTTACGTGAGGTTGTAGCGAAAGAACCAAAAAATTTAAAAGCGAACATGAATTTAGGAGTTTTTGCCATTAAATCTGGCCAATTTGATAAAGCTATTACTCGTTTTAATACGATTATTACTACAATCAAAGCAACCCCGGATGCCTACTTTTATTTGGCTACAGCTTATGAAAAATTGGGAAAAAATACAGAAGCTATTGACGCTTTTTTAATGAGCAAAAAACTAGCAGCTAACCCGAAGTTATCTGATTTTATAGATAAAAAGGTGGCTGAATTAAAAAATTAACAGAATTATTAAAAACATTTAAAACTTAAAAATTATGCCAAGCGGTAAAAAAAGAAAAAGACATAAAATGGCTACGCACAAACGTAAAAAACGTTTAAGAAAAAACAGACACAAGAAAAAATAGGTTTTCCTATCTTGTAAATGGCCAAAAATAAATGCTTGAACAATTATGCATTTATTTTTGGATTCCATGTTTTTTGGTCCATGTGTAAATAAGGTAGTATTACCTTAAAATCTGTAGCTTTTGGTAAAAGAATTAATAATCGATTCAACTCCTACGGGAGTATCCATAGCTTTAATTGAAGACAAGCAACTTGTAGAACTTCATAAAGAACACATTAGCAACAATTACGCCGTAGGCGACATTTATTTAGGCCGCATAAAGAAAATTATGCCTGGCTTAAATGCTGCGTTTGTTGATGTTGGTTATGAAAAAGATGCGTTTTTGCATTATTTTGACTTAGGTCCTCAAGTGCAATCTTTAATAAAGCTTACTAAAATTAAGCGCAACGGCACCGTAAATGGAACTTTATTAGACAATCTTAAACTAGAGGCTGACATCAACAAAGCGGGTAAAATTTCCGAAGTTGTTAGCAAGAATCTAATTCTACCTGTTCAAATTGCTAAAGAACCCATTTCTACTAAAGGCCCAAGGCTGAGTGCTGATCTTTCTATTGCGGGGAGATACATTGTTCTTGTGCCCTTTTCTAATGTAATCTCTATTTCGAAAAAGATTAAAAGTAATACCGAACGTAATCGTTTAAAAAAGATTATCGAAAGTATTAAACCTAAAAATTTCGGAGTAATTATTAGAACAGTATCAGAAGGGAAAGGTGTTGCCGAGTTGCAAAAAGACTTATTAGATTCTGTTTCAAAATGGGAAAGTTTTATGAAAAAACTTCCTGACACAGAGCCTTCTAAAAGAGTTTGGGGAGAAATGGATCGTACATCAACCCTAATTAGAGATATTTTAAGCACTGATTTTACTAATGTATATGTTAGTGACCCAGGGCTTTTCGAAGACATTCGTTCTTACGTTCATGAAATTTCTCCTGAGATGGAGAAAATTGTAAAGCAGTATAAGCACAAAGACCCGATATTTGAGCACTTCGGTGTTGAAAAGCAAATTAAAAATGCTTTTGGAAAAACGGTTAATCTTCCCGGCGGAGCATATTTGGTAGTTGAACATACCGAAGCCTTACACGTTATCGATGTAAATAGTGGAAATAGAACCGCTAGCAAAGAAAACCAGGAAGAAAATGCACTTCAGGTGAATAAAGAAGCAGCTAAAGAAATTGCTCGTCAATTAAGGCTGAGAGATATGGGCGGTATTGTAGTCATCGATTTTATCGATATGCACAAGCCTGCCAATCGTAAAATGCTGTTCGATTATTTACGAGAATTAATGCTCCTCGACCGAGCAAAACATACTATTTTACCTCCAAGTAAATTCGGATTGGTGCAAATTACTCGTCAAAGAGTACGTCCAGAAATGAATATCGTTACGGTCGAGAAATGTCCAACTTGCGATGGTACTGGAGAAATTAAAGCCAGTATCGTATTAATGGATGATATTGAAAGTAATCTTACCTACATTTTAAGAGAGCAGAACGAAAAAAACATTACACTTGCTGTACACCCTTATATTGAAGCGTTTATCAAAAAAGGATTGGTTTCACTACAATGGAAATGGTTCTTTAAATTTGGTCAACGAATAAAAGTTAAATCAATAGCAGCCTATAATTTAACTGAATTCCATTTTTTTTCGGCAAAAGACGAAGAGATTAAACTTTAAGAGTAGAAAGTAAGAAAGCTTAAGGCCTGAATTCAATGTGATTTCAGGCTTTTTAATGTTCAAAACTTCGTGAGACTTTCATCTAAATTAGGATTAAATTTGCTTTAAGCGGGGAGATTTTATTGTCATCGGATGACAATAAGAGGTAAAAAAATGAAAATTGATGGCTAAAACAAAATCAGCATATTTCTGTCAGAGTTGTGGATATGAGTCTGCAAAATGGCTGGGCAAATGCCCGTCATGTAATCAATGGAATACTTTTGTAGAAGAGGTTATTGATAAAGGTGTGTCCAATATCCCTACATGGAAATCGAATAATGGCAGCCAAAGATTAAATAAACCAAGCAAAGTTGAAGAGATTAAAACAGCTACTGATGAAAGAAGCGCCACAGGTGATGCAGAATTAGACAGAGTGTTAGGAGGCGGCTTGGTTGCTGGGTCTGTAATTTTAATTGGGGGAGAGCCTGGTATTGGCAAATCAACCTTAATGTTACAACTTGCCCTAAATGTTCCAGGGCGAAAAATTCTATACGTTTCTGGAGAGGAAAGTGAACAGCAAATTAAAATGCGTGCCGAACGGATTACCGCTAACCCTAAAGCCGAGTGCTATATTTTAACTGAAACCTCAACCCAAAACATATTTAAGCAAATCGAGCAACTCGAACCCGAAATCGTAATTGTCGACTCCATCCAAACGCTACATTCCGCACATATCGACTCTACACCTGGAAGTGTTTCGCAAGTAAGAGAATGTACTGCCGAATTATTACGATTCGCCAAAGAAACCGCTACCCCAGTATTCTTAATTGGGCACATCACCAAAGACGGCACAATTGCTGGTCCGAAGATTTTAGAACATATGGTCGACACGGTTTTGCAATTTGAAGGAGATCGGCATCACGTTTATAGAATCCTAAGGTCAATTAAAAATCGCTTTGGCGCTGCAGCAGAATTGGGAATTTATGCTATGCAAAGCAACGGTCTAAGAGAAGTTTCTAACCCTTCCGAAATCTTACTTTCGCAACGCGATGAGGAATTAAGCGGAATTGCCATCTCTGCTACATTAGAGGGAGCCAGACCGATGCTTATCGAAACGCAAGCTTTGGTTAGCGTTGCTGCATATGGAACGCCTCAGCGCTCTGCAACAGGCTTCGACACCAAGCGTATGAACATGTTGTTAGCTGTGCTCGAAAAACGATGTGGGTTTAGACTAAGTGCCAAGGATGTTTTCTTAAATATAGCAGGCGGCATTAAAGTAGAAGACCCAGCAATCGACTTGGCAATTATGGCCGCAATTATTTCATCGCACGAAGATATTTTCATTTCTTCTAAAATTTGTTTTGCAGCAGAAGTGGGCCTATCTGGCGAAATTAGAGCTGTAAATCGGATTGAACAGCGCATTTCTGAAGCGGAGAAATTAGGATTTGAGCAAATATTTATTTCAAATTATAACCTTAAAGGATTGGTAATAGATAAATTCAAGATAAAAATTATCACTGTAAGCAAAATTGAAGAGGTTTTTTCATTGCTTTTTGGTTAATTATTTTAGTTCCCTATTTAAATGATGAGGAATAGAGAATTTTCTTTCTCAAAATAAGATTTTTTCCACCCTGTTTTCCCCAAATAATTTTTGCTGTTTTTTAAGGATCGTTATCACATGCAAACTAACTTGCTGATTTTAAATTAAATAACAATCCCAATTGATCACTAGCACATTTGGTTTCTTATTTGTAATTCGTTTTATGCATGGCTGTCAACTAGCCAAAGCGTTAAATGAATAGGGATGATTAGCCCCATTATCGGATGGTAGTGGGGTTTTTTAAAAGATTTTAATATTTTTGTACCGAATAAGAATAATACTATTTACAATTTAAATAATTATACCATGAACAAAATTATGTTAAGCATTGCTTTTTGTTTAATTACTGTATTTGCATATGCACAAGATGCTACCTCATTTGAGGGTAAATCGTTTGGTGAAGGTGTTACCAAAGGTAATGTGATTACCACTGCAGAAATTAATAATAAGCTTGGCGACAAAACAAAAGCTGATATGAAAGTTACGGGCACAGTAACCTTAGTTTGTCAGAAAAAAGGATGTTTTATGAATTTAGCCATGCCAAATGGAGAAACCATGTTCGTAAACTTTAAAGATTATGCTTTCTTTATGCCAAAAGACATTGCTGGCAAAAAAGTAGTAATTGATGGTTTTGCAGAAAGAAAAGAAACATCCGTAGAAGACTTAAAGCATTTTGCAGAAGACGCAAAAAAATCTGCTGATGAAATTGCTAAAATTACAAAACCTAAAAAAGAAATTGTGTTTGAAGCAAAAGGAGTTGTAGTTTTGAATTAATTAAAGAGGTTCTCCTTTTTAATATTGATTGATTAAACCCTGCTCTCTCCGGAGTAGGGTTTTTTTGTGCTTTTTGTAACACTAAAGATCATTTTTAATCTATACGTATAATTTTATATATTTAAAATAAATAAACCTTAAAACATGATCATTGTAGCTCTAATAGCAATTGCCGTATTATTATTCGGCATTGGAATCTATAACTCTTTAATTAGCAAGAAAAATCAAGTTACAAATGCATTCTCCGCTATTGATGTAATGCTAAAAAAACGCTTCGACCTACTTCCAAATTTAGTAGAAACCGTTAAACAATATATGCAATATGAGGGCGATACCTTAACAAAAATCACAGAATTAAGAGGTAAAGCATTAGCTTCAGATGCAACTGAAGGAGATAAACTGGCATTGGACTCTCAAATCGGCACTGCCGTAAAAGGCTTAATGGTAAGCGTCGAGAATTATCCTGACTTAAAGGCCAACCAGAACTTCTTAAATCTTCAAAGTACATGGACCGAAAGTGAAGAGCAAATTGCTGCAGCCAGAAGAAATTACAACTCCACAGTTACCACCTACAATAATGCGGTGATGATGTTTCCTGGAAATATGTTTGCTGGTATGTTAGGCTATCAAACTATGCCATTATTAGAAACTGCTGCGGCAGAACGCGAAAATGTTAGCGCAAAAGAGCTCTTCAATAATTAATGGAACAAAGTTTCAACCTTAGTCCGGCAATAGAAAATGTTATCGCTGAATTAGAAATCCAACGAAAAAAAATTGCTTCTACGCAAATTAAGGGTTGGGGATTCGTTATTCTGGGGGTGAGTTGTTTTGCGATTGGGTGTATTTTAAGTGCGGGCATCGCTGCTATTATTGGCTTTGCTATTGCAATTCCAGGCGCCATCTTATTGTATCGCATAAGCGATGATATTAAAAATTATAAGTATCGATTTAAAAGAGAGGTGGTAGGTGCAGCACTAAAAGATATTGATAAAAGTTTAACGTTTGAGCCTGAAAATGGAATTTCAGAATCAGAATTTATTAACGCACAACTCTTTACCACATCACCCGATCGTTACCATACAGAAGATCTAATTTCTGGGAAAGACGAGAAAACCAGCTTTTGTTTTGCAGAGGTACATGCAGAATATAAAACGGAAACGCAAACCAAGAATGGGCGCCAAGTGCATTGGCATGACATTTTAAAAGGAATTATTTTTATAGCAGATTTCAACAAACATTTTAACGGAACTACCGTGGTTCGTCCTAAAGATTTTGGGTCGTCCATTGGTGCTTGGTTCTCCAAAAATGTTTATTCATTTGGCGATAAAGATGTTGTGCAACTAGAAAACGATTATTTCAACAAAAATTTTGTTACCCAAAGCACTGACCAAGTAGAAGCACGATATATTTTAACTCCAGCAATGATGGAGAAAATTAGTGAGCTTAACGATCGATCTGCTTACTGTGTATCGCTATCCTTTATTAGCTCGTCAGTTTATATCGCATTTCCCTTAGACAACAACTATTTTGAGCCTCCCGTATTTAAAACTTTACTAAAACCAGATTTATTAAATGAAGACATGTATATTCTTAGCTTCATGTTTGGCATTGTAAAAGAACTTGATTTGAATACAAGGATTTGGACGAAACAGTAATTTGTAACTTTGTCAATCTTTAAAAGATTGACAAAGTTTAACACGTTACTTCGACAAGTACATCGACTTATCTTTATATAACTTACGGAAATAAGGATCTTCTAAATCTTTGATAAAGTAGATTGATTCTCCGGTAGATTTCATTTCTGGACCTAACTCTTTCGTTACCTCTGGGAATTTATCAAATGAGAACACTGGTTCTTTAATTGCATATCCTTCGAGCTTTCGCACAATGTTAAAATCTCTCAATTTATTTACACCAAGCATAATTCTAGCAGCGATATTAATATAAGGAACATCGTAAGCCTTGGCAATAAAAGGTACAGTTCTAGAAGCGCGAGGATTGGCCTCTATCACGTAAACTTTATCATCCTTAACTGCAAATTGAATATTTAATAATCCGATTACGTTTAGTGCTTTTGCAATTTTCTTAGAATATGCCTCCATATCAGCAATTACTTTTTCCGATAAGCTGAATGGCGGCAATACTGCAAATGAATCGCCCGAGTGGATACCTGCCGGCTCAATATGCTCCATTAAACCTACAATATGCACATCAATACCGTCACAAATCGAATCTGATTCGGTTTCTTCTGCTCGGTCTAAAAAGTGATCTATCAATACCCGATTTCCTGGTAAATCGCCTAATAACTTCACCACCGCTTTTTCTAAATCTTCATCGTTAATTACGATGCTCATCCCTTGTCCGCCTAAAACGTAACTTGGTCTAACCAAAACCGGATAGCCAACTTCTTGTGCCACCAAAATAGCTTCTTCAGCATTTTCGGCAACACCATATTTTGGATAAGGAATATTCAGTTCTTTTAATAAATCAGAGAAGCGACCGCGATCTTCAGCAACATCCATATCATTGTACGATGTACCAATAATTTTGATGTTATTCTCGTACAGTTTTTCAGCCATTTTTAGCGCGGTTTGACCACCAAGCTGAACAATTACACCAATCGGATTTTCAAGATCGATGATTTCTCTAACATGTTCCCAAAACACCGGCTCAAAATATAATTTATCTGCCATGTTAAAATCGGTCGACACCGTTTCAGGATTGCAATTAATCATAATTGCTTCAAAACCACTTTCTTTGGCTGCCAGCAAACCATGTACACAAGAGTAATCGAACTCTATACCTTGACCAATACGATTAGGTCCGGAGCCTAATACAATCACTTTTTTCCTGTCTGATGATATGGATTCGTTTGTTCCGAGTTCATCACCAGTTGATAATACTTCGTTTCCTAATAAAGAAATTTGGATTGGAGATTCCTCAAATGTGGAATAAAAATACGGCGTTTGTGCAGCGAACTCAGCAGCACAGGTATCTACCATTTTATACACCCGTTTGATACCTAATTCTCTACGGCGGTTATACACATCGTCTTCGGTTACATTCCCTAAAACCCACGCAATCTGCACATCCGAAAATCCTTTTTGTTTTAAGTTGAAGAAGAAATCTCTTGGAATATTATTTAGCGAGTAGCGTTTTAATTCTACTTCTAAATTCACCATTTCTTGTATTTGGGTTAAAAACCATTTGTCTATTCTGGTTACCTTACGGATTGATTCGAGAGGAACCCCCATGCTCATTGCATCCTTAATTAAGAACAGTCTGTTCCAGCTTGGATGCTCCAAACCATACATGATTTCTTCGATATTTCTCTTTTGCTTTCCATCAGCACCCAATCCGGCTCTGCCAATTTCTAAACTCTGACAGGCCTTTTGTAAGGCTTCCATAAAGCTTCGGCCGATAGCCATCACCTCGCCTACTGCTTTCATTTGCAAGCCCAATTCCATGTTAGCACCTTTAAATTTATCGAAATTCCAGCGAGGAATTTTTACGATAACGTAATCTAACGTTGGCTCAAAGTAAGCAGAAGTAGTTTTGGTGATTTGATTTTCAATTTCATCTAAGTTGTAACCTATCGCAAGCTTAGCTGCAATTTTTGCAATCGGATAACCTGTTGCCTTACTTGCAAGTGCCGAAGAACGTGATACACGAGGATTAATTTCGATTGCAATAATGTCGTCATTATCAGGGTTAACAGAGAACTGAACATTACATCCCCCAGCAAAAGTTCCAATAGCACGCATCATTTTTATGGCTTGATTACGCATTTCTTGGTAACAACGATCAGATAAGGTCATTGCAGGAGCAACTGTAATTGAATCTCCAGTATGGATGCCCATTGGGTCGAAGTTCTCTATTGAACAGATGATGATTACATTGTCGGCACTATCTCTTAGCAGCTCCAACTCATACTCTTTCCAACCTAAAACAGCCTTTTCTACTAATACCTCGTGTGTAGGTGAAGCTTCCAAACCACGTTTTAATGCTGCATCGAAATCTTCCTTTTTATGCACAAATCCGCCTCCAGATCCACCTAATGTGTATGAAGGGCGGATTACTAAAGGGTAACCAATTTCTTGAGCAGCTTCTTTACCTTCTAAAAATGAATTTGCAATTTTAGAGGGGGCAACGCCTACACCTATGTCGACCATTAATTGGCGGAACGCCTCTCTATTTTCAGTTTTTTCAATGGCCGCAACGTCAACTCCAATTATTTTTACATGGTGTGCTTTCCAAATCCCTCTCTCTTCAGCGTCAACACAAAGGTTAAGCGCAGTTTGACCGCCCATGGTTGGTAATACCGCATCAATGGTTGGTAATGTGGAAGAGTTGGCGTGTTCTATTAAGATTTGCTCAATCGATTCTACGGTTAATGGACGCAAATACACATGATCACCGATTACCTTATCGGTCATAATGGTGGCTGGATTTGAGTTGATAATGGATACGGCTATTCCTTCTTCTTTTAGAGAAAGGGCGGCTTGCGAGCCAGCATAATCAAATTCGCATGCTTGGCCAATAATAATGGGGCCAGATCCAATGATAAGTACGGAGCGTATGGAGGTATCTTTAGGCATTGTAGGGGTTTAAAAAAGTCTAAAGTAAATTCAAAATTTGACGATAGCTTGGGAATAATGCACTAATATGATATAAAATCCCAACTCATCTGTCGGGATGCAAAGATAGGATTTTAAAATAAAAAAAGAGGGCAAGTAGCCCTCTTTTTTTATAATTTAATACGGTTAGGTAATTATTGAAGTAATTTAATTTCTCCTATATCAGTAGTCGCACTATCTGCAACGGCTACATTTTCTACTGAAGCATCCTTATAGGGCGCATTTGCCTTAATCCAAATGGTGTAAGTGCCTTTTTTTACTTTACCGAAAACAAAAACTCCATTGCTAATTTGGGATCTTAATGTATCTGTTCCTAAAACAGCCACTACTTCTTTTACCCCTTCGGCAGGTGTTATTTTTCCCTGTATCCCGCCTTCTTTAATCGAGCCAAATGCAAACAATCCAACTGATAACGCTGCAACGGCTAAAAAATTTAAACTCGCCTTTTTCATAGTTTTACAATTTAATTTTAAAGTTATGAAGTCATTATGATTTTATTTCATCCGTTTATGAGTAGAAAAACCATAATTTTTCATAATGATTAATTTTTAGTTTAACTTATATTTAGTGTAAGCGTAGTATTTTTCCAAATTATATCCATTAGTTAAGGCAGTACTGTAATTGAACATATCTATGACGAGAATGTTTTTAAAATATTGCTTTCTTATGCACAAGGCCTCTAACGTATAGTTAAAATAAGTACACTTCCACTAAAAACGTCTAGAAATAAATACATTTTTTCGTGCCCGCTTAACAGTAGAATCATTATTCAGGTAGGCAAACATTTTGGAATGCTATTTGTTAATAGTTAAGTAGTCATGTGAACGTCATGATAATGTTTGTTTTAAAATATTGGCCTTAATCTTGTACTATAGTTGTACGATACACGTTTTGATTTAAAACTTCCTCATTTTTTTGAGGATATTCTTCATAAATAGTTTGTTTGGTTTATTATCCGGTAGGGGTTGTTCCCTATCGGATTTTTTGTTTCTACACAATTCTAAATCTATTTCCTACTTTTGAGCCATGTTACTTATCGATACCTTTAGGGAAAGTATTCGTCAATTTCTTTTTGGAACGGGGTTGTTAGAATGGTTCGGTGTTTTTACGGGTATTCTTTGTGTTTGGTTAGCAGCTAAAAATAAAATCTGGAATTGGCCTGTAGCAATAATTAGTGTACTTATTTACATTTTTATCTTTTTCGAAAGTAAATTATATGCCGATATGGGTCTGCAGCTGTACTTTTTTGCGATGAACATATATGGTTGGTACTATTGGAGTAAGCAAAAAGGAAACTCAACCAAAGAGCGTCCGATCAGCACAATTACTAAAAAGGAAATCGTGCTATCACTTGTTGGTGTGGCGATTTTTACCTTAGCTTTGGGTTCTATTTTACATAAAAACACGGATGCTTCATTTCCTTTTATTGACAGCTTTTGTACTGCAGTTAGCTTAATTGCGCAGATTTTTTTAGCGAGAAGAGTAATTCAAAATTGGTTAATCTGGATTTTTGTTGACATTATCTACGTAGGGGTTTATTTCTCTAAAGATTTGTACGCAACGGGAATAATGTATACCCTCTACATCGGTATTGCAACGATGGGTTATTTAGATTGGAGAAAAATTTATCGTGAACAAAACAATTAAGAAAATAGCCATAGTTGGCCCAGAAAGCACTGGCAAATCTACCATTTCTCAACAATTAGCAAAACACTATAATGTGCCTTGGGTGCCTGAATATGCTCGTTATTATTGTGCGGCATTAACATCAGATTGTACGTTACAAGATGAAATAAATATGTTCCACGGGCAGGTGGCACTTGAAGAATCGGTTTTAGCAATGACAGAAACTGAATTTCTAATTTGTGATACCACTTTTCTTACCGTTAAGATTTGGAGCGATGAGATGCTTGGCGAAACACCTGCAATTGTTTTAGATGCTTTGCAGCGCAGGCCGTATGATTTTTATGTGCTTTTAGACATTGATCTTCCTTGGCAAGAAGACCCCCTTCGTGATTTTCCGCATAAACGGGAACATTTTATGAAGGTTTGGCACAAAGAGTTAAAAGCTTTAAACGCCAATTATGTATTGGTTGGTGGAATAGAAAATCGCTTACAAAATGTAATTAATCTAGTTAATCAGTTTTTAAACCACGCTGATTAAACCATCGTTTTTTAAGCGATAATTAAAAAAATTTCGATTTGTCAATCATTTTGCTTTACCTTTACTCCATCAATAAGGGGTGCCTTGTTTTGTAAAAAACGCAAATACGGGCTGAGAACATACCCATTTTGAATGGAAGATGGAAAATGGACGATGGAAAATGGAAACATTTCAACATTCAACATTTCAACCTTTAACCTTTCAAATGCACCTGATCCAGATAATGCTGGCGTAGGGAATGGTTTATGGAGTTTAACTAAAGTCGGGAGTACCCCTACTGTCGGCAGGTTTAACTAAAAGTAAAAAACAAATTGGAAAAATTTAAAATGGCAGTTTTGGCTGCCCTATTGTGCCCTATGCTCACGATGGCACAATTCAGTATTTCGGGGATGGTATCCGAAAACAACAAAAATTTATCTGGCGCAACTATACGCCTAAAGGGAAAAACAACAGCGGTATCGAGCAATGAAAATGGCAGTTACGAATTAAAGAACTTACCCGCCGGGAACTACACAGTTGTGGCGAGTTTTCTGGGCTTTAAAAGCCGAGAAAAAACCATTAACCTTCAAGCAAATGTTACGCTAAACTTTAAACTTGTACAAGCTACATTTTTAGCAAACGAAATTGTGGTAAGCACCACTCGTGCATCAAAAAATGCAGCTGCAACCTTTAAAAACATCAGCAAAGAAGATATTGCAAAAAACAATTTCGGACAAGATTTGCCTTTTTTACTCGACAATACGCCTGGAGTAGTGGTTACTTCTGATGCAGGTGCGGGCGTGGGTTACACGGGCATTCGCATCCGCGGAAGCGATGCAACACGCGTAAATGTTACCTTAAACGGAATACCTTATAACGACAGCGAAAGTCAAGGTACCTTTTGGGTAAACATGCCTGATTTTGCTTCGTCGGTAGATAACATTCAAATCCAACGGGGTGTTGGAACCTCAACAAATGGAGCAGGTGCATTTGGTGGAAGCTTAAACATTCAAACGACAAGTGGCGAAACAGATGCTTATGCCGAATTAAACAACACTTTTGGATCATTTAACACATGGAAAAACACGGTCAAAGTGGGTACTGGGCTAATTAATGAGAAATGGAGTTTTGATGGTCGTTTATCACGTATTAAATCGGATGGATTTATAGATCGAGCTTCTTCCAACCTTAAATCGTACTTTTTATCAGGCGCATACCACGGAAAAACCGACTTATTTCGAATTAATGTATTTTCTGGTAGTGAAAAAACTTATCAGGCATGGAATGGTATTCCTGAGTCTAGGTTACTAGGCGATGTAGCTGGAATGAATGCCTATATTGCCAGAAATGGGTTAAATGCCGCAGATGCCACTAATTTATTAAGTGCTGACAGTAGAACTTATAACAGTTTTACCTATCAAGATCAAACAGATAACTATTGGCAAGACCACTATCAATTGCTTTATGCGAAACAGTTTAGTGATAAATTATCGTTTAGCGGTGCATTACATTATACAGCAGGCAAGGGTTATTACGAAGAATTTAAAGAATCGCAGAAGTTGGCCAATTACGGTTTACAACCCGTAGTTGTAGGCGGAACAACAATTAGCAGAACCGATTTGGTTAGGAGAAGATGGTTAGATAACGACTTTTATGGGTTTACTTATGGGTTTACTTATAAGCCTTCTACCACTGTGCAATTTACATTAGGCGGTGGCTATAATGAATATAAAGGCAATCATTTTGGGCAAGTTATTTATGCACAATATGCTAGCAATGGCTCAAACGATCGACATTACTATGATAATGATGGGTTTAAAAGTGATTTTAACTCGTATTTAAAAATCGGCTATAACCCTACAGAAAAATTGAATCTTTTTGCCGATTTGCAATATCGTAGAATCTATTATGATGTGTTAGGAACGGATAAAAATATTAATCAGTTAAATGTTATAGATGAACTTAATTTTTTTAATCCAAAAGTTGGAGCGAGTTATTTTTTAAGTACAAATGCTAATCTTTATGCGTCGTTTAGTGTAGCCAATAAAGAACCCGGAAGAGATGATTATGTGAATATAGATGCCGGCAATTTACCAAAATCCGAAAGGCTTAACAATCTTGAAGCAGGCTATCGTTTTAATGGAAGTGAATTAACTGGTGGATTAAACGTTTATGGAATGTGGTATAAAGACCAATTGGTTGTTACTGGAAAAATTAACGATGTTGGCGAATACTTTCGTCAGAATGTAGCCAATAGCTACCGAATGGGCGCAGAGCTAGATTTAACCTATAAATTAAGCGAACAATTATCAATCCTTGCTAATGCTGCTTTAAGTCGCAACAAAATAAAAAACTTCACAGAATTTATTGATGATTATGATAATGGCGGACAAATAGAAAATAATTATTCTAACACGACCATTTCCTTTTCACCAAGTGCTATTGTTTCTGGCGAAGTGGTTTATCATCCGACAAGATTATTGGCGTTGAGCTGGCAGTCGAAACATGTTGGGCAGCAATATTTAGACAATACCGAAAATAGTGCTCGAAAATTAAATGCATATTGGGTAAATAATGCTCGTTTAGGGTACAATTTAGCGATTAAAGGCTTCAAAAACGTAAATTTAGCTTTACTTGTAAATAATGTGCTGAACAAAAAGTACGAATCAAATGGTTACACTTTTGGTTACAAGAGTGGTGGTACATTAACTACCGAGAATTTTTATTTCGCACAATCGGGCACTAATTTAATGTTAAGCTTGAATTTGAAATTTTAATCTTCAATAATTCGTCATATCGAACGGAGCGAAGCGAGGAGCTATCCAAGGCCGTACTTAATAAAGGCAGAGATTTCTCGCCGCTTTGCTAACTCGAAATGACGAGCATCTTTTTTAAAATGAAAAAGTATATAGAAAAATTACATTTTATAACACATGATATTCCACAGCATACACACATTGCGCAAGCACAATTGGCATGTGAAGCTGGTGCAAAATGGATTCAATATCGTTGTTTAACGAAAACCGACGAGCAACTTTTAGCTGAATTAAATTTAATCGCAGAAATTTGTGATGATTGGGGCGCAACCTTAATTGTAACTGATCATATCCATTTAAAAGGTCGAGCAGACATACAAGGTTTTCATATCGAAAATATGGATGCAGATTTCATCGCACTGCGCCAGCAAATCGGAGAAGAATATACGTTAGGTGGGTCGGCAAATACCATCGAAAATTTAATTCGTTTAGCGAAAGAAGGTGTAGACTATGCGGGTTTCGGCCCATTTAAATTAACAACAACAAAACCCAATAACTCGCCTATACTTGGCGTTAAGGGTTATGCTGAGGCCATGGGAAAGTTAAAAGCAGAGCAAATTGAGCTACCAATTTTAGCCGTTGGGGGTGTTACCTTGCAAGATGTAGGTCCATTATTAGCTACTGAAATTTTTGGCATTGCCGCCTCATCGGCGATTAATCAAGCCCAAGATATGAGGATAGCCTATGAAGATTTTTATAATGCGGTGCTCGATCACACCTCGTAGGTACCGAACCTGCGAGGTGTGAGTTTTGCTTTTTACTTTATATAGGCTAGCTTTGGATAGGGCAGCTATTAATCCACTCGAAAACGAAAGTGCTAATTGGAGCTTTCTTAAAAAATATGGCTTTAGGTTATTCCTGATCTTATTTTTGCTTGTCATCATATTTAATAATAATGGCACTTTCCCTTATTTCTACATTTTAGTAAAATACCCAACCGAAGGAATGCATCAATTCATTCCTTGGTTTTCGAAAAACATAATCGGCTATGAATATGATTATAGCATTTTCACTAATGGTAGCGGCGATACGAGTTATGATTATATATTACTCCTTTTTAGCTTAATTTTAGCCTTTGTTCTTGCAGCAATTTGGTCTGCCCTCGATTTTAAACGGAAAAACTATAATCACTTTTATTATTGGTTATTGGTATTGGTTCGCTGCTATGTGGCTGTTACCTTAATCAATTATGGAATGTATAAAATAATTAAAGAAAATGAACGATTCCATTGATCAAGTAAGTTTCAAAGTAGTCACCTTTCTACGGCAGAGTAAGTTTAAGGAAGGAGCCAACGCTGAAAGCAAATTGAACTATAATTTATCTGCAAACCTTCTTTTTCTTAAGGGTATGATTGCAAGGGATTCCGTTTCGATCCGTTTGAAAAAAGTGGATCTAAAAAAATATAAACTTATAAATAGGAAATTTAATTGGGTAAACGAATATCCATATAATCGTTAAATAATTACCAAAATCAGGTCATTTTATGATTGTAAACAGGTCTAAACTAGTTGAACAGCTTATATTTGGTGCATTAACTGATGAACAATGAATACTTCCCAAGCAGATATACTCAACCTAGACGATGTTAAACTCTTAGTTGATGATTTTTATGGCAGAGTTCGAGACAATGACCTGCTTTCTCCTATTTTTAATGGTGTAATTGGCGATAGATGGCCTGTTCATTTAGAGAAAATGTATGGCTTTTGGCAAACGCTTTTATTAGATGTTCAGGCCTACAGCGGCAGTCCGTTTTTAAAACATGCAAAATTACCTATAGAAAAAGAGCATTTTGATACTTGGATGCGTCTCTTCACCGAAACTATTGATACCCACTTTACAGGTGCAAAGGCGGATGAAGCGAAATGGAGAGCGGCTAGAATGAGCGAAATGTTTCAGTATAAATTAGATTATTATAAAAATAACCCTGCACAACCTTTAATTTAAATTCGAAACCTTACTTTTATAGGAAATTATTTTCCTTGGAAGAACCATCAGTTATTGAAGAAAAGAAAGACTCATTTGCAGCTTTACGGTATAGAGAATTTCGCTCTTATTTAGGGATGCGCTTTTTTTTTACATTCGCGTATCAAATGCAAGCAGTTGTATTGGGCTTGTATATTTACGATCTAACTCGCGATCCCCTGGCTTTGGCTTTTATTGGATTATGTGAAGCCATTCCATCTATATCTATTGCGTTATACGGGGGATATATTGCTGATAAAACGGAGAAAAAAGGGCTATTAATTAAAATATTTGCCTCGGTAATGTTATGTTCACTGGTGATGTTAACCTTTACCAGTAAACAATGGCATGTTCCTACTGGAACTCTTTTACCCATCTTATATGCAATGATATTTTGCATTGGTTTAGCTAGAGGTTTCTTTGGTCCAACCACATTTTCGATAATGGGGCAAATTATCCCAAAAAAACTATATCCTAATGGGGCAACCTGGAGTAGTTCGAGTTGGCAATTGGCATCCATTTTAGGGCCAGCTGCTGGGGGCCTGCTCTATGGAAATTTCGGTATCACCACTTCTTACTCGGTAATTGTGGCGTTTATTTTAGTAGCTTTAATTTGCATTCTTTTTCTAAAAACTCATCCTCCCACATTTGTTCCAAAAGAAAGTATTTTCAAAAGTTTAACAGAAGGTGTTCAATTTGTTTTTAAGAGCAAAATGATGTTGGCAGCATTAAGCTTAGATTTATTTTCTGTATTTTTTGGAGGCGCAGTTGCCCTACTTCCAATTATTGCTATAGACATTCTTCATGTTGGATCTGAGGGCGCTGGATACATGCGTGCCGCCGCTTCATTAGGCTCAGTACTAACCATGTTGGTGATGACTAAATATCCACCTATGAATAAACCATGGCGAAATTTATTAATTGCAGTTACAGGCTTCGGAGTAAGCATTATTTGCTATGGCTTGTCGACTAGCTTTTATTTAACACTCTTTTTCCTGTTTTGTGAAGGGGCTTTCGACAGCGTTAGTGTAGTAATTCGCTCTACTATTATGCAGTTACTTACCCCAGATCAGATGCGTGGACGAGTTTCGGCAGTAAATAGCATGTTTATTGGTTCATCAAATGAATTAGGGGCATTTGAATCGGGATTAACTGCAAAACTGATGCGTACTGTTCCGGCTGTAGTTTTTGGAGGAAGTATGACATTGGGCATTGCTTTTATTACGTATGTAAAAACGAAGAGTTTATTACCGCTTACGCTAAATGATATTAAGCCTGCAGAAAAGAATGAAGATCAGGTTTAGAACAAATACTAATATTTAAAAGGCTGCTGCTTACTATAATTTCGCTTAAGGAAAAGGTAAGCTACACTGCCAATAAAGGGCAACACTCCTACTAAAATTAAAAAAAGCAATTTGGTATTCGATTCTTTAAAATCGGATCGTATAATATCAATTATGCAATAGATAGTTAATAAGAATGGGGCCCCTATCAAAAGAAGCAAAATTACTTCAGCTCCTCCAAGGTTTAAAAATTCTAACAGCTGCATATTTAAATTATTAAACTTAAATATAGCTAATTTTCTGTTCTCTCACCAACTTGTTGTCTCCACATTGCATAATACAATCCTTTTTCGGCTAATAGATCGGCATGTTTCCCTTGTTCAATGATGTGTCCCTTTTCTAAAACATAGATTCTGTCGGCGTGGCGGATGGTTGATAAGCGATGGGCAATTAAGATGGTGATCTGACTGGTTAATTCCGATACGTCGCGAATAGTGGCCGTAATTTCTTCCTCGGTTAAGGAATCTAAAGAAGATGTTGCTTCATCAAACACGAGAATATCGGGATTACGCAATAATGCTCTTGCAATCGATAAGCGCTGTTTTTCTCCGCCAGAAACCTTTACTCCGCCCTCTCCTATCACGGTATCTAACCCTTTATCAGCCCGGGCTAAAAGATTTTGACATGCTGCTTGATGCAATACTCGCATACAATCTTCATCGCTTGCTCCAGGTTTAACAAATTGCAAATTCTCTCTAATTGTGCCGGAGAAAAGCTGAGTATCCTGCGTTACGAAGCCGATTTTTTCTCTTAAACCATTTAAATCTATATCCTTTCCTGAAATCTGGTTGTACAAGACTTTTCCTTCCATCGGTTGATATAAACCTACTAGCAACTTCACTAAGGTGGTTTTACCTGAACCCGATGGTCCTACAAAAGCTATGTTTTCACCCTCTTTAGCGGCAAAAAAGATATTACTCAAAGCATTGGTCTTGCCTGATAAATGCTTAAAGCTTACATTATCGAATGCAAGGGTATTTATTTTTTGAACAGCAACCGGATTTTCTGGCTTATGTTCTAATGGTGTGCTTAAAATTCGCTTAAAGTTACCTAAGGAGACTTCAGCTTCACGCCAAGCCAAAATTACCGTTCCGATTTCTTGTAAAGGTCCGAATAAGAAAAAAGAATAAAATAAGAAGGAAAGGTATTGCCCAGGTGTGATATTATTTTCAAAAATCAACATTAAAAGCACAACAATCATGGTACTGCGCACCAAGTTTACGGTTGTACCTTGTACAAAACTCATGCTTCGAACATATTTTACTTTCTTTAATTCTAAGCCTAAAATTTTATAGGTTGTATTATTTAACCGGTTGATTTCTTGATCGGCCAAACCTAAACTCTTTACCAATTCAATATTTCGAAGCGATTCGGTTGTTGAACCCGCTAAAGAAGTCGTCTCCGCGATGATTGAACGTTGAATCACCTTAATTTTTCTGCTCAAAAACCAACTAATAAAACTGATAATCGGAATAGATGCTGCGTACACCAACGTCACTTTATAGCTTATAGAAAGCGAGTATACAATTACAAATAGCAATCCAATAAAACTGATAAAAAGGATGCTAATAAAGGAGGTAATAAATTTTTCACTATCTGTTCTCACCTTTTGTAAAATCGATAGTGTTTCCCCGCTACGTTGATCTTCAAATACCTGATATGGAAGTTCCAAAGAGTGTTTTAGTCCGTCGGAATACATTTTCGCTCCTACCTTTTGGATAATGATACTGGTAAAATAATCCTGAAAATTTTTGGCAATTCTAGAAACCATCGCTACACCAATTGCATAGCCTATTAATTCGAGTACGCCCATAATATAGCCGTGCTTATCATTTTGATAAAGCTGGGCTTTGGTAATATACCTGTCCATCAGCTTCCCCGTGATTGCGGGATCCATCAGCGAAAATCCGATGTTCATGGCAGCAAGAACTAAGGCTAAAACCACAACCCATTTGTGTGCTTTTAAATAGTGAATCAGTAAATTCATTTTTTGTTTTGTTTGGGCTGTAAAAATAAGTAAAGGGAATGAAGCTTAGCTACATTCCCTTTTATATTGTATTATTTTGACAAACTTATCGGCATCATGCGTAAAGTTTGTCAAAGTTAAATAGTCATGATATCTTTTTCTTTTACTTCGGCGTGTTTATCAACTTTAACAATATAAGCATCGGTTATTTTTTGAACTTCACCTTCTCCAGTCTTAATTTCATCATCAGAAACGCTCTCGCCTTTTAATTTTTTAATCTTTTCGTTGGCGTCTTTACGAATATTCCTAACAGTGATTCTTCCTCGTTCGGCTTCTTCCTTAACCTTTTTTACCAATTCTCTACGGCGTTCTTCTGTTAAAGGCGGCACAACAAGTCTGATGATTACACCATCATTTTGCGGATTAATGCCAATATTCGCTTCCATAATGGCCCGCTCTATTGGCACCAATAATTGCTTTTCCCAAGGTTGGATAATTAAGGTACGCGCATCTGGAGTATTGATACTTCCAACTTGTGCTAGTGGGGTGGGATTTCCGTAATAATCTACCATAATCCCATCAAGCATGCCTGCCGAAGCTTTGCCCGCTCTTATTTTTGTTAATTCAGCTTCACAATGCGCAATTGCCTTTTCCATTGCAACCTGTGCATCTTCTAATTGTTTCTTTATGAGGTCGTTCATAATGTGTAGTATTTATACAAAAATATAAAAATTGGTCAGATTTAGCCGCTTACTAATGTCCCTATTTCTTCGCCATTGGCAATTTTCAAGAAATTTCCAGTTTTGTTCATGTCAAAAACAATGATGGGAACTTTATTTTCTTCACAAAGCGTAAAGGCAGTCATATCCATTACATTTAGGCCTTTTGCATAAACTTCTTTAAATGTGATTTCAGTATATTTAACTGCAGCAGGGTCTTTTTCAGGATCTGCGGTATAGATTCCATCAACACGGGTTCCTTTTAAAACAGCATCGGCACTAATTTCAATTGCTCTTAAAGCAGCCGCTGAGTCGGTGGTGAAATACGGGTTTCCTGTTCCAGCACCAAAAATAACTATTCTACCTTTTTCTAAGTGGCGAACGGCTCTTCGACGCACAAAGGGCTCACAAATTTGCTCCATCTTAATGGCTGATAATAGGCGTGTTTTTAAACCTACCTTTTCTAAAGCATCTTGTAAGGCCATGCTGTTAATTACGGTGGCTAGCATGCCCATATAATCGGCCTGTGCCCTATCCATTCCAGATTTTTCGGCGCTTAAGCCTCTAAAAATATTACCTCCTCCTATTACAATTGCAATTTCAAGGCCTTTATCGTGAACGGCTTTAATATCTTCAGCATATTGTTTAACGCGCTCGTTATCAATACCATATTGCTTATCGCCCATTAACGATTCGCCACTTAATTTTAGTAAAATCCGTTTGTAGTTCATCAGGTTGTTTCTATGTTTTCTTTTGTCAGATGAGCCTTTGATGATTAAAATAATTAGCCTAACTATATTTTTATAATTATCTTAATCGTGTCGGGTTCATGACCGCAAAAATAGGATAAATGTTTTAATATTCAACCCCCTTAGCGATTACCTTCTTGAGATTTAATTCAGCATCCAAAACTAACAGATCGGCTTGCCGACCAATTGCAATTTCGCCAATTCGCTTATCTTCACTAATTAACTGTGATGGGTAGGTTGAGCTCATTTTTAAGGCTTCTACTAAAGGTATATCGCAGTAGGTTACGCAATTTTTTACGGCTTGCAGCATTGTTAATGAAGAACCAGACAAAGTACCATCGGGCATTACAAATTTATCGCCTACTAATTGATGTTGATAAGGACCTGTTGAGCATTCGGTTACAGCGTCAGTAATTAAAAACAAACGTTCTTTTAACAACTTATAGCTTAGTTTTACGATTTCAAAATCTACATGATGGCCATCAGCGATGATACTAGCCCTCGCGCTGTGATGATTAAAAACAGCACCTGGTATACCTGGAGCACGGTGTTGAAGTGGTGTCATGGCATTGAAAAGATGAGTAGTAGTTTGAATGCCCTTATTATAAGCGGCTGTAGCCTGATCAAAAGAAGCATCACTATGTCCTAAAGATACCACCACATGGTGATCCAACAAATATTCGATTACACTGTCATCTTGCAATTCAGGGGCAATTGTCATCATCTTAATGAGTCCATCTCCGAAATCTAGCAACGCTTTGATTTCGTCTAGGGTTGCTTTTCTAATGAATTTTTCTATATGAGCCCCTCTACGTTTTGGATTTAAAAAAGGGCCTTCTAAATGTATTCCCAAGCAATTTTTTGCAGCTTTACGATGTTCCTTTGCAACGGCGATGCAGCTATTAAAAACTTCAGGTGTATTTGTAGCCATACACACTAGAAATCCTGTAGTGCCCACTTTCATCAAGGCTTCCTCAATATGTGTAAGGGTCTCAACACTAGGGCTAGCAGAAAATAGTTTACCCCCAGCTCCATAGATTTGTAAATCGACAAAACCTGGTACAATTAAATCGCCAGTTTTGCCAATGCTGTCCGATTCCTTAATTGAAATGATTTTATCATTAGTAATGGTTATCGATTGTGCCTGCTTTAAGTTGTTCCCGTTAAAGTAACTAAAATTATCAAACGTTTGCATGGTCAAATATGTAAAAATTATATCGCTTTATGCGAATAGTGGTAAGATTATGCGCTATATTAGAAATGAAATTTTAAAGATAAACTATTAAAAATGGATGTTCCAACCCTTGGTGTGCAACGCCGTAATTTTCTGAAAGGCGGAGTTGTAATGGGCGCTGCTACCTTATTTGCGCCCGCTCTTGCTTCGGCAGAAGAAATCGAAGACAAACCTGATGAAGCGTTCAGAATCATCGCTGGTCCTTATTTACAATCTGCTTTTAACAATACGATTGCTATCCACTGGATAACGAATAAGGATGCCAATAGTTGGGTAGAGTATGGCAAAGATGCACAGCAGTTAACAGATAAAGCTTACGGCAAATCGATGTTTGGCTTACGGCCTGATGGAAGAATTAATAAGGTTGTACTTAAAAACCTTGAGGCGGGCCAAAAATACTACTATAAAATTGTATCTAGTGAAATTAAAGATTTTAAGCCTTATAAGTTAACGTACGGTACGTTGATAAATGGTGAAACGGAGAGTTTTGTAAATGCTGATGTTGCGAAAGAACAAATTTCCTTCTTAATGTTAAATGATATTCATGATCGGCCAAAATCAATTCCACATCTGTTGAGTTTGGACAAGGCAGAGGAACAAGATTTTATTTTTTTTAACGGGGATATTTTCGATTACCAAACCAATGAACAACAGATTATAGACCATATGCTGCTGCCTATCGATTCTTTTGCCAAAAAAATACCATTTGTTTATGTGCGTGGTAATCACGAAACAAGAGGTATTTTTAGGGATGAGTTTTTAAATTATTTCGAAAATGTGGGTAAGCTTGCTTTTACCTTGGGCCCCGTTCGATTTGTAATATTGGATACGGGAGAGGATAAGGAGGATACTCATCCGGTATATGCAAATTTAGTAGATTTCGATGCTTACCGATTAGAACAAGCCGAATGGCTTAAAACCGAAATGCAAAGAAAAGAGTTTAAGAAAGCTCCTTTTAGAGTTGTAATGATGCATATTCCACCACGTTTTTCGGGTGATGCGCATGGTCCAAAACATTGTACAGAGGTGTTTGAGCCTTTATTAAATCAAGGCAAAGTTGACTTGGTTCTTAGTGGACATACGCACACTTATAAGGTGCATAAACCACAGCAAGGATTAAATCACTATCCTTTAATTATTGGGGGCGGTCCATTAGAAGGGAAACGAACGCTAACAAAGATTACTGCGAATAAAAATCTACTCAGTGCAGTTATGGTAGATGATTCTGGTAAAGAGGTAGGAAGATATGAAGTAAAGAAGTAAAGCTCAATAACAAACTTCTACAAAGTTTGTAGAAGTTTGTCAAAGTATTATTATTTAAGCACCTAATTGTACGCGTTTGAAAGCAGTAACTGTTAGTCCTTTAGCAGTATTATCTAAGAATTTACGAACATCAACAGAACTGTCTTTAACAAACTCTTGGTTTAATAAAGTACTGTCTTTGTAGAATTTATTCAATTTACCAGCAGCGATTTTCTCTACCATTTCTTCTGGTTTACCTTCTTGACGAATTACATCTTTTGCAATTTCAATTTCGCGCTCGATTGTAGCAGGATCAACACCGTCTTTATCAACAGCAATTGGGCTCATTGCAGCAATTTGCATTGCAACATCTTTACCCGCTTCAGTAATATCTACGCCGTTAGCGCCTTCAAACACTACCAAAACACCCATTTTACCATTAGAATGGATATAAGAAACGATTTTCTCGCCAAATACGTTGGCGTACTCTTGAATAACGATTTTCTCGCCGATTTTACCGGTAAGTTCAGTTATGGTTTCGGCAACTGTACGTCCATCTTCCAATGTAATTGCTGATAATTCTTCAGTAGAAGAAGGGTTGTTAGCAACTGCTGCAGCTAAAACAGCTTGAGCCAGATTACGGAAATCTTCAACTTTAGAAACTGGTTCAGTTTCACAAGCTAAAGCAACTAATTTACCATTTGTTCCATCTGCTGAAACATGGATTGATACTAACCCTTCAGAAGTAGCATTACCAGAACGAGCGGCAGATACCTTTTGACCTTTTTTGCGCAATAAATCAACAGCAGCTTCGAAATCGCCATTGGCTTCTACTAATGCTTTTTTGCAATCCATCATACCGGCTCCGGTCTGTTGGCGTAATTTATTTACATCTGCGGCAGTAATTTGTACTGTAGACATTTTATTAAGTTTTTGTATGTTTTATAAATGTTGCGGGTTGCAGGTTGCAGGTTGCGGGACTAGACCCATAACTCGAAACTCACAACCCGCAACTGAAATTATCCTTCTGAAGATTCTTCTGATGAAGCTTCTGCCTCAGCAGTTTCTTTTTTCGTTGGTCTTTTAGCGCCAGCTTCTCTAGGTGTAGCAGTTGCTTCAGGAGCATCAGCAGCAGTTTTAACGGCTACAGCTTCTTTTTCAGCCTCTTCATCTTTTTCGCGTTTACGCTCATCTAAGCCTTCTTCGATTGCTTTGATAATTACATCAGTAATCAATAAAATTGATTTTGTTGCATCATCATTTGCTGGAATTGGGAAATCGATATTTGATGGATCAGAGTTGGTATCAACCATTGCAAAAGTAGGGATGTTTAATTTCATCGCTTCTGCTACAGCAATATGCTCTTTTTTAACGTCAATTAAGAAAATTGCAGCCGGTAAACGGTTTAAATCTGCAATACCACCTAATAAACTTTCTAATTTGATACGCTCACGTTGAATCATTAAGCGCTCTTTTTTCGAAAGGATAGAATAGGTTCCGTCTTTCGTCATTTTATCGATGGTAACCATCTTTTTAATCGACTTGCGAACTGTTGCGAAGTTCGTTAACATACCACCTAACCAACGTTCGGTTACGAAAGGCATATTTACTTTTCTTGCTTGCTCAGCAACAATTTCTTTAGCTTGTTTCTTAGTAGCTACAAATAAGATCTTGCGACCAGATTTAACGATTTGTTTAATCGCTGCTGCAGCTTCTTCAGTTTTAGTTAAAGTTTTATTTAAATCTATAATGTGAATTCCGTTGCGCTCCATAAAAATATAGGGTGCCATTTTCGGATTCCATTTGCGGGTAAGGTGACCAAAGTGTACACCTGCATCCAATAAGTCTTGATATGTAGTTCTTGCCATTGTGTTTGTCTCCTTTAAGATTAACGTTTACTGAATTGGAATTTCTTACGTGCTTTTTTACGTCCTGGTTTCTTACGTTCAACCATACGCATATCACGGGTCATTAGCCCTTTAGCGCGTAATGCTGGTTTTTTCTCAGCATCTAATTCAACAATAGCTTTAGCGATAGCTAAACGAACTGCTTCTGCTTGTCCCTTTACTCCACCACCATTCACATTTACATTTACATCGTATTTACCAATTAGTTCAGCTACTTCGAACGATTGGTTAACAATATATTGTAAAGGTAGGGTAGGGAAATAAACTTTGTGGTCTTTACCGTTAACGGTAATGGTGCCGTTGCCTTCTTTTAAATAGATACGGGCAACTGCAGTTTTTCTTCTTCCTGAAGTGTTTGTAACTGACATTTCTTTTCTCTTTTAATTAAAGTGTAATGGTTTTTGGTGATTGTGCTGCATGCGGATGCTCTGAACCTGCGTAAACAAAAAGATTGGTGTACAATTTTTTGCCCAAACGACTTTTAGGTAACATTCCACGAACGGCTTTCTCAATAACACGGGTAGGGTGTTTTGCCATTAACTCTTTTGGAGAAATGAATCTTTGACCACCTGGGTATCCTGTGTAAGAGATATACTCTTTCTCAGTAAATTTATTCCCAGTTAATTTTACCTTGTCTGCATTAATAACGATAACGTTATCACCGCAGTCTACGTTTGGGGTGTACTCTGGCTTGTTTTTTCCTCTAATAATCATAGCGATTTTAGAAGACAAGCGCCCCAAAATCTCTCCTTGTGCGTCAACAACAACCCACTGTTTATTAACAGTTTTTGCATTGGCAGAGACAGTTTTGTAACTTAACGTATTCACTTGCTTTTATTTAATTTGTTAAAAAATAGTTAATTCCCTCTTTTTTAGGGACTGCAAAGATACGGAGAATAGTTTAATTAGCAAAGAGTTGGGAGAAAAAAAGTTGAGGATTGCGAGTTGCGAGTGATAAGGCTGGTTGGTTTAGTGGGTGGAAGTTGTGAGTTGTGGGTTGTGAGTTATGAGTTTGGGAGCTTTAACAGGGATTGAAAAAGGGTTTTGAAAGGCAGGGTTTGTGGTGGTTTTTAAGAGATGACCTGGCTTTGCACCTGCAACCCAATTTAGGTGGCGAGGATTGCGCCAGTAATTAGGGTTGCAAAGTCTACATGCGTATGATAATTTTTGCTTTCTTGATATTAATGGAGTAATTTAGGTCATTAAACATCATAAGATGACGTTGAGGCTATTAAATATTTATAATCTAGAGTCTGTTGTAAATGATTAAATATTCCATCAAAAGCCCCAAGATTACAAATCAAGAACAGCAGATGTGTTTTCAAAGAGATTATTATTTCAGAAGTAAAGGGGAGAAAATCATTAGATAGAAAGAACCTTAAAAACTTTAAGGCTTTTGTTGAAGCTTACAGAACTGAAATTGTTAATAAATGGATTGAATATTTTGTTTATAACAAACGCATTTCAAAGCTTCACTGTTGAATTCGGTGATATTATTTGGAACGACTATGAAATGTGCTTCCCTATTTGGGATTTGCACAACGGAAAAATATAATAGCTTTTACAAATCATCGGGCATATAACCAATCCGCTTTCTGGGTTGTGCTTTCCTTTCCGTCAATTCATCAATATAACTAAAAATGGTTTCTATGTTTTTATCATGATTAGTCACCTTCTTTTTGATGTCAACCATTTCTAATTTAAACTCGTTGTGTTCATTTAGCAACCTTCTCAATCTTGTAAAAACCCTAACGATCTGAATATTTACGTAATAGCTTGCTGGCTACTCAAAACACTCGATAACATCAAGACACCATGTTCAGTAAAAACATTAGGGAGGTAGGTTCTTCCGCCTCTCCCTATCTTTGAGGTCACAATTTGTGACCTCAAAGATTCCCATTCATTTTCTGTTAGTGGGAACATAAAATCCTCCGGAAATCTATCGGTATTTCTTTTGACCGCCTGATTCAAAACCTTGGTCTCCACACCATAAAGCTCAGCTAAATCACTATCAAGCATTACATTCATGTTTCTTATTTCATAAATTTTGTTCACAACGATATCATCTGATAGAATTGCAAAAGATTGTTTGTCTTCCATGGGTAACCAAATATAGAAGATATTTTAGCTTTTAAGTCACAATTTGTGACTTCAAGATTTAAAAGTTTTTCAGTTTTTCTTAATTAGAAAATGCACTAGGTTTAACGCAAAAAAGCCCTCGTTCAACACTCGGGCTTTCCTATAAATTAATCGTTATTCCTATTTCTTCTTTAATAAAATCGACATCGTTTTCATCTCTTTTCCGTCTTTTGTTTCATACATCTCCATGGCTTGTGTTTTATCGTCTACCATTTTAAAAACCTCACGTAAGGCAATATCGTTTCCCGAAACTACATCAGTTGCTTTGCCTTTAAAGTTCATGGTCTTTGTTGCTGCATCATACGTTCCTTCCATATACATAATACCTGTACCCATATTATCAACCCATGTACTAATATAGATCTTCCTCGCATTATCATAAGCCAACGTGTTTATCCCTTCAAAAGGGATCCCATCAATCGAGCCCTTATAGGTAGATTGTTGATATCTCCCGCCTAAGATCATTTTGCTTTCACAAACCACCTTATTCACACTGGGAGAATCCGGATTATAGTAGAATGAGATTTCTGCATCCCATCTTCCATCGGCCTTTGCCAACATTTTATGCGAATCGCCAGGCGTCATGTAGTCGGCCCATGCCTTATTCATTGCTGCAGTATCTACTGGTTTGGCAGTTGTATCGGATGATGCTACACTACTGGTATCTGCACTTTCGCCTTTCTTTTCGCTGTTACAGGCTATTGCAAACAACAATACTAATCCGAGAATTAAGTTTACTCTTTTCATTTTTTAAGTTTTAGTGATTAAATTTCCTCAATTGTTTATAATACTTATATCCATAGTGCGTAAGCTGTATCATCACCAATGTACAGAAAAAAAAGTTGACAATTAAATACCAAAGTGTATCATCAGTAATAAAATCAAATTCGATTGATGCACTTACAATGTTTACAGCACCATAAACTAAGGTCCCAATAAAATATAAGGTCCACGCCCCCGTAAGGTAATGCAAAATGCCCCACCGGTAATTATCCAAATGAAAACTTCGTACTCCTAACCAATTAAAAACAATAATTACCAAAATTCCAGTCGTAGAGTTAAAGGTTCCACTCTTTAGGTAAACCAACACATAAACGATGGCCAAAATGATGTTAAACGAAGAAAGTTTTTGTATCATAAATTTTAAAAAAGCAATTTACATCATTCTTCCTGAACAATTCCATAGACAGATTGTTACTATTAACGTATTAAAAGCTCGTATCATGACAAAACAAACAAAAATAGTAACCGGATTATTGGCGGGTGCAGCGCTAGGTGCTGCAATTGCATTAGTGTTAGCATCAGATAAAAACGATGCCCTGAAACAGAAAGCCAGCAATTGGATTTGCGATCTATTATCAAACTCAAAAGATCAAATTGGAGCAATCGGCAATCTAATCACAGAGAATTTAGCAAAAGTTAAAGCATAAGTTTCGAATTAAGCTCTTCCAAAGGTATCTTTGATTATGGATGTTTTTGGTTTAGCTCTTTCTGATTTTTACAAGAACGGCAACGCCGATATTTTGTGGCTTAACAATTCGTACGGCGATATTGAAGAGATGCCTGTAGCTATCTTTTTTAGAACCGAAGAAGAAATGCCCGTCCTTGAACATAAGGCGCTTGAGGCGTGCTATGGAAAAGTTTTAGATGTAGGAGCTGGAGTTGGAAGTCACGCCCTCATCTTACAAGAAATAGGATTAGATGTTACCGCAATAGATGTGTCGGCCGATGCCGTTAAAATAATGCAACAAAGAGGTGTTAAAAAGGCTTTTGAGGAAAGTATTTTCTTAACCAATAAAAAATATGATACGCTACTATTTTTAATGAATGGAATAGGTTTAACCGGCACTTTACCCGGCTTTATCGACTTTTTACATCATGCAAAAAAACTTCTTCTTCCTAAGGGCCAACTACTCTTTGATAGCTCTGACATTTCCTATCTATATGAAGAATCAGTTAAACCCGAAAATCATTATTTTGGTGAAGTAAGCTATAGCTATACCTACAAAAACAAACTAGGAAATTGGTTCAATTGGCTGTATTTAGATCAAGAAACCTTAATTCACATCGCAAAAGAAAATGGATGGGAAACCGAAATCATTTTTGATGACGGGGAAGATCAATATTTAGCTAGATTAACCTTGTCGAATAGCATTTAAGTTTTAAACCATTAAGGCATTAAGAAAATTTAAGCTTAATACGCCTTAACTTCTTAATGTTAAAATTAACAATTTTCTTCCCAAATACACGCAATATTTATAATTGTTTGTACAGCCTTTTCCATATCCTGCACAGAAACCCATTCTTGTTTACTATGAAAAGCGTGTTCCCCTGCAAATACATTCGGACAAGGCAAGCCAACAAACGATAAACGCGAGCCATCTGTACCCCCCCGTATACTTCTTCGCTTAGCCACCAATCCCGTTCTTTCTATGGCCTTAATGCCGTAGTCGATTACTTGAGGGTATTGATCTAATACTTTTTTCATATTACGATACTGCTCGGTTATTACGAACTCATAACTCGAATTTGGATAACTCAACAGCTCTTTTTTAACCACTTCCTCTAAGGTATTTTCATGCGCTTTTAATAAATCATCATCAAAATCTCGGATAATAAAGTGCGCTTCTGCTAACTCTGCATTGCCATTAATAGCAACAGGGTGGATAAATCCCTCTTTTCCAGATGTGGTTTCCGGAGTTAATTTATCTTTTGGTAATGACGTGATAATTCTTGATAAAATCTTTATGGCACTTTCCATTTTTCCTTTGGCAAAGCCTGGATGCGCACTAATGCCGTGAATTACGAGTTTTCCACCGTCGGCAGCAAACGTTTCATCTTCAATAGAACCCACAGTTTCGCCATCAATAGTATAAGCGAAATCAGCACCCAATTTTTTCATATCAACTTTATCAACCCCACGGCCAATTTCTTCGTCGGGCGTGAAGAGAATTTTAATCTCCCCATGTTTTACACCAGGATTAGCCATAAAATAGGCTGCTGCTTCCATAATCTCTGCCAAACCTGCCTTATTATCTGCTCCCAAGAGTGTGGTTCCGCTTGCTGTAATAATATCATTTCCAATTTGGGCGGATAAATCTGGGTGTTCACTTAACTTTAAAATTACTGCAGAATCATCTGGTAGAATCAAGTCTTCTCCCCGATAATTTTGATGGATGATGGGTTTCACATTTTCACCGCTACAATCGGGCGAAGTATCCATATGCGAACAAAAACAGATTACTGGAACATGTTTGGTAGTAGTGGATGGCACTGTAGCATAAACATACCCGTATTCATCACAATGTGCATCATCAATGCCCATTTCCAATAACTCGGCGACTAAAATTTTAGCTAAATTTTTCTGTTTAGCTGTTGAAGGATAACTAGGTGAGGAGGCGTCAGATTGCGTATCAATTTTGGCATAGCTGATAAATCTATTTTGGAGACGCTCTTCGTTGTTGTGATAGTCCATAGCCATCAAAATTAGTAAAATGTATCAAAAAAGATAATCCTACTTCTTAGAATAAAAAACTAAATTAGGCCCATATATTATTTTATGAAATAGCCATGTGCCGAAACGCACAAACACAAATGAAGATACATGGCGTATTCCATATGACAATTGAAAACAATATTATCTACATATGAAACGAGCCGCTTTTTTATTTCTGCTTTTTTTATCGATTAAAGCATTTGGTCAACTCACTCCCTTCGAGCGTAGCAACAAGAAAGAGACCACAACCTATACGCAAGCCATTGCCTATTATGAGCAATTGGCCAAAACCTATCCGCTGCAATCGAAGTTACTTACCTATGGAAGTACCGATTTTGGTGTGCCCCTACACTTAATGGTCTTATCTAAACATAAAATATTCGATCCCACAGCTATAAGAGCAAGCGATAAACGAATTTTGCTGATTAATAACGGCATCCATCCTGGCGAACCAGAGGGAATAGATGCAAGCATGATGTTTGCAAGGGAATTATTGAAAAATAACACTATTCCCGATAATGTGGTGATTTGCATTATTCCTATGTACAATATCGATGGCAGTCATAATCGCAGTGGCACCTCCAGGGCTAACCAAAATGGGCCCGTAGCCTATGGTTTTAGGGGCAATGGAAAAAATCTTGATTTAAATAGAGATTTTATTAAAACTGACTCTAGAAATTCACAAGCATTCCAACAAATTTTTAATGTTTGGCAGCCCGAAATATTTGTAGACACGCATACGAGCAATGGAGCCGATTATCAATATACGATGACCCTCATCCCTACTCAAAAAGACAAGCTAAACCCTATACTATCTAGTTATTTAACAAAAACCTTGGTTCCCGATTTGTATAGCCAGATGAAAGGAAAGGGCTATGAGCTTATCCCTTATGTAAATTCCATTAGCGAAACACCTGAATCGGGAATTACCGGTTACATAGAATCTCCTCGTTATTCTACAGGCTATGCTGCTTTGCATAACACGATTGGTTTTATGCCCGAAACACATATGCTTAAAAATTTTGATAAACGGGTAGAATCGACGCAAAAATTATTGCATACCTATGTAACCATCGTGTCGCGCGATGCAAAACGTATTGGAGAAAACAAACGCAAAGCGGATGAATTTACAGCGCAGCAAAAAGATTTTCCATTAGACTGGAAATTAGACCGATCGGTCTATGACAGTATTGAGTTTAAAGGATTTGTTGCTAAACAGAAGCCCAGTGAGGTTAGTGGGGTAAACCGACTTTATTACGATCGAAATGAGCCCTTTACTAAAAAGATAAAATATTGGGACAATTTTGAGCCAAGCCTAACCGTTACTAAACCTATTGCCTATGTTATTCCAAAAGCCTGGGATAAGGTAATTGCCTTGCTTAAACTAAACAATGTGAAAATGAAACAGCTCGCTGCCGATACAAAACTTAATCTGCAAATGTATTATATCGGCGAGATGAAAACAGGAACACGGCCGTATGAAGGACACTATCAACATTCGGCAGTGAACCTAAATCCAGTAACGCAAGATGTTCAGTTCTTTGAAGGAGATTATGTGGTATATGTTAATCAGCCGAATAACAGATATATCGTAGAAACCTTGGAGCCGCAGGCCATCGATTCTTTTTTTAACTGGAATTTTTTCGATTCGATTTTAGGGCAAAAAGAAGGCTATTCGTCTTACGTTTTTGAAGATACTGCAGCCGAGCTCTTAAAAAAAGATCCAGAGCTCAAGAAAAAGCTAGACGCGGAAAAATTGAAAAATCCCGACTTAGCAAAAAGCGGAAGAGCACAATTAGATTTTGTATATAAGAATTCCGATTACTACGAAAAAACATATATGCGTTATCCTATCGGGAGAATGCAACACGATTTAAAGCTGAATTTAAAATAAGATGATGCAATACCTAAACGAAACTCCTGTAGCTTCGATTATTTTTATATTTACCATTATTAGCAGTATCTATGCTTTTAACGACCCCCAGTTGTCTAGCAAATTTATGCTACACCCCTACTCTATTGCAAAAGGGAAAAAGTGGTATACTTTTATAACCAGCGGATTAATCCACGCCGATTGGATGCACTTATTCTTTAACATGTTTACCTATTTTGCTTTTGCCTTTCAGCTGGAGATATTAATTGGGCATTGGCAATTTGGCTTACTTTACTTTGCAAGTATGGTTTTAGCAGATATTACTTCGGTATCGAAACATAAAAATCATTTTTGGTATCATAGTTTGGGTGCATCGGGAGCAGTTAGTGGAGTATTGTTTAGCTATATCTTATTTTTCCCTTTAAACAAAATTATGATCTTGCCTATTCCTTTTGGAATACCATCTATCCTATTCGGCGTGTTGTATCTTGTTTACTGCTATTACATGTCGAAACAGGCAAAAGATAATATCAATCATGATGCCCATTTCTTTGGCGCATTAACAGGTATGGTTTTTACCTTGGTATTGGTGCCTGGAATTATCCCTCACTTTCTCAAACAATTAGGCGTTGGCGGGTAAAAACGGCTCGTCAAAATAGCTCATAGGAGCCGTTGGATCTTTGATAATTTCGAATAGGGTGTGACCCCAAGGTTTCCAGAAATTTTCTAGCACTTGTGCGTAGGTTTTATTCGCCCACACATCGAATAATGCTTTATTCTGTGTGCCTTTTAGCGGCATGGCATCGATAAAGACAACACCATCTACTGGCATAACCGTATATTCTGGCAAACGATTAAATAAATAAGCCGAATAAAAAAACCGAGCTGCTAATTCTTCAAACTGTTGTTCTGAGAGTTTTTTATCGTCTATGGATTTTAAAATTTCGTGATGGTAGCGTTTATTGGTGCCGTTATCTTGTAGACAGGCAATAATGCCAAAATCCTTAAATTTTAACGAAAAAGTAAGTGTGTTAATTTCATCGCGAAAGCTAAATGCTGTATTTGCATCCGATAAGGGAACAATAACGATAGACCAAGGCGTAAATTCTTCAAATACCACGCTGCGATGAATACTTTGTAACATCGTGTGCAGGTTGCCAAATTTATGCATTAAGCCTTGCGACATGTTCATGCCATCACCACTTAATTGGTTTAGTCTGATCGCACCTTGCATTTCGATATACAGAAAGCTATACATCAATTTGCCAATCCAATTAAATAAATCTACTTCTTCGAGTTCCATTAAGCCTGCGTATCCTTTTTTAAAGGCGGCTTCGATTTTATTTTCTAATTTCAAGATAAAATCGTCATACACTTGAGTGTTTGCCGGAACAGTTAAGCTTTTATAGGTCCTGATGCTTTCGTCTAACAGTTTAATTTGTTCTTCGCCAGTTAAATTGGCCATTTCTATCAACCAATCTGGTAAAACACGGATTTGTTCAACTGGTTTTTCGCCACTTACAAAGCAAAGTTGGTTTTTGAAATCGAAGTTTCTGAAAGGGTTGTATAAAGCGCTATTCATTCTCCCGCAAAATTAGGGAATAAGTAGGTGAGTTGCAATTCTTCACCCTTATTCGTCATCCGATGAGGAAAAGAGAATTAAAAAATTTGTAATCTTAAAATTAATATTCTATTTTTAGTTAATCTATTTTAACTATGAAGAAATTTACCCCCCCCCCTTTGTTCTTTTCTGCCTTCTGTCCTGCTTATTGATTTATTCGTGTAAAAGAGATATTGGAAACCTTTTTAGCGGTGATGAAGAGCCTAACGACATAGCATGGGCAAAAGATTACTATGCTAGAAATCTTGAAAAGAAGAACAACTTCGCCATTAAACTGGGAAATACTAAAGGTACGACAACCGTAACAGAGTTAAAAAGCAACAAGAAAACACCAATATGGGCTAAATCTAGCCAAGGGAAAACAGGGCTTTATACTTTCGTGGAGGTTCCATTAAAGTATGAGCATAAAGTCTCGCCAACATTAATGATCACAAAAAATCCTTTACAAACTCCAGTAGCCGATCAAGAAATTATAGACGCCAGCTTTGATCGATTAGTTATTTACAAAGATGTGAATGAAAAAATAAATCAACGCATAATTAGTTTCATACCAGATATCGATTATTTAAGGAGGCATAAAAACAATATTGAACATAATAGGATAGATCGCATTGATAACGATTTTAATGGTTATCTACACTATAAAGATTGGGATGGCAAGGCTTTATTTATTTTACGGATAGAGAATGGAAAGCCCGTAAAAAAATACGACATGAGTAACAGTTTACAAGGGAAATTACCAAATGTATCTGCAACGCAGAAAGCGAGTGAAGGTAAAGTAATGGTCCTCCCTCCACCTGATGGATACAACTGTTACTTTTTGGAATGGGATTGGTACCAGGATTGTTATTATGCTAATGAACAATCTACTACACCAATTTCATGCGATCCAATAGTAGTTTATAATGTTCATTATATACAAATTGACTGTCCACCCCCTCCTGGTGGCGATGGAGATGGCGGACCAAGTCCTGACCCTTACCCTGAACCCGAATGTCTTGGTATTCTATTATTAGAAACGGGCGAATGTATTGAAGACCCTGTTACACCCTGCGATTTTGTGAGAGAAGCAGCTAAAAACCCTGCTTTCAAAATAAGAATGGACTCATTAGCCGCTAATGTTTCGGGAAATACCGAAAAAGCTTATGCTATAAATTATTCAACACATTATGTGCAATACGAGGAAGGAGCCGTTAATGATCCCTATGTTTCCTTAGGAATCGGAGCATCAATTGATTTTTATGGGCATAACCATTTTGGTTCTGGATTACCTATATTTAGTGAGCACGATATGCAAGTACTTTATAAGCTTGATTCCGCTGGCTTGATAAACAACTATCAATCGTTTACTTTTACGTTAGCAACCAGTTATGGGCAATATGTACTATCCATAGAGAATAAAACACAATTTCAATCGTTTTTAAGCAATAATTTTTCAAGTAATACGGCATTCGAAACTTGGTCTTTCTCATATCAGGATTTGGCAGCTGCAAACATCAGTACCTTTAATAAACCAGCTGGAGAAGCTTGGGAGTTGGCATTTCTCCAAAAAATAGCGGGAAATGGCATAAAACTATTTAAAAAAGATGCTTTTGGGATTTTTATGCCGATAAAGAAAGACTCCTTTACATTGTCCATTATTAATGATTTCTGTAACTAAACAAACCATGAAAAAGAATCTAATTCTAATCCTACTGACTTTCATTAGCCTATATGGATTTGCACAGCATAAAACGAATGCAAACCCAGTTCAAACGCCAAAGATATTTCGCCAGCCTGACTTGGAAAAGTTTTATGGAACCTGGGTTTATGAGAAAGATAGCCAATATTTTAAGATTGTTCTAGAGAAATACACCTTCAATAACACGCCAGCAACTGGGATGGAGTTTCTAGGGGGTAATCATCTTTTCAAAAAAAATGGCAAGGTAATTGATGAAAAAAGCGACTCAGACAATTTAAATTCAATTCATAGTGGCAACTTAATACGTCCCAGTAAAAACATAATCAGCTTCCGTTTTAGGGAATATCGTCGTGCTGTTATGAGTAGAGGAACAATGGAATATATTGATGGACCGACACCTTCAATTTTATGGAAACTAAATCCTAACGAAAGGAGAAGAGGGATTATTCTTCCTGGCGAAGAAAACCTAAAAGATCCCGAATTTATTGTGCCTACTAATATTACTTTATACAAAGTGAAATAAAAATATTTACGATTTGAATTCCTCATCGGATGAGGAAAAGATTTAAAAAAATAAATCAAGAATTAAACTGATTTTCTTGAACATAAGAATAAAGTGTTGGCCCTAATAGTGATGATATCAAGAGGAGAATATTATTCCTTGATTTTAAAAAAGGGGAGCAGAAAGTAAATAACTGGAAACAGATCACGTTAACCGCTAGTAATATTAACAACCCCAAAAGAAAACAGGTATTCTTATCACCTTTACTTATTAACCTTAAAGGACCAAAATATTATGACAAATTCTAGGGATATTTTACTACCCATGAAAAACTCAAATCAAGCACAATAAAAGCATATTTACTGGTAGGGCATATTTAATTCTTCATCCGATGAGCATTGCCATAGACGATGTGACTGCAAATGGCACTACTTATCCTAAACTAAATTCAAGCGGCACATCTTCGGAAGTTTCAGCCTATGATGCTTTTATGACTAATTATAATTCATTTTTAAGTATCTATAACAATATTTCTGTAAACAGCAGTACCGCATTAAATCTTTCTCCAACAGCATTAATCAGACTTTTTAATAACATCAACAGAACATGCCCATGAAAACCTTAGCATATATTTTTTTAGCATTAACATTGTGCTCTAGCTGCCTTGCTCAAAGTACTTTGAAAGATGGAGTTCAAACATATGATGGCAAAAAATTTGCCATAACAAAAAGAACATCGGATTACAGTGGCAGAACTAGTATTACTGTAACAGTTGTCGGCAGGTTTTACAATACAAGACCACCTGCCCCTAAAGACCCTTATGGCTTACCCGTAAGTAAAAAGGATATTCATTTTGATGTTGAAAAGGTAAAAGAAATCATTAACACTGTATTGGCTTCAAATCGTAAAGAATTAAGCGCAAATAAAGATAGGATTGCCCTCTCCTTTGCTTTTTTAGAGCAAGACGGTTCAATAGAGAGTATCTCTTATTTTTTAAATGGTAATACTTTAATCGGTTTAAAAGACATTGCTAAAATAGATAAGGAAATCAAAAAAAACATTAAAGCCACTTTTACTGGCAATGAACATACTAATTACTATTTAATTTATTATGGCTCACTTAGTTTGATATTTTAAGATACACGAAGTAAAAAAGAAATTCATTTCGATATTAACAAGAATAATATGTGCTATCCATAGAGGATAAAACACAATTTCAATCGTTTTTAATTCGTAATTTTTCTACCAACAAAGCATATGATACATGGGCAAATTCTTATCAAGGATTGATAACTGACTATAATACAAATTATGGTAAAACAATTGTGGAGGCTTCTGAGCTAGCCTTTTTGGCAAAAACAGCGGGGTATTGGGATGAAACTTTTTAAAAAAGATAGCCCATATTTTTAGATTGTTTTAGGAAAATACACCGTTAATGACACACCAACAAGCGACATGGATTTTCTACGAGGCAATCACGTCTCCAAAAAAAATGCCAAGGTAATTGACGAAAAAAGCGACTCAAACAAAACTAAAATCAAGCACAATAACAGCATATTTATGGGTAAGGCATATTTAATTCTTCATCCGATGAGCATGGCCAATTTGCTATGCTCATCGGATGAAGATCTCAATAACCATTATAAAAACTACTAATCTCGCTTACCAATTGGCTGTAGATAGGCTTAGTAAGCTCTACAAACAAGGCAGATGGCGCAGGAGGCAATATCTCTTTCTTTTTACTGATCGCAATTTGCTGTTTGGTTAAGGCTCTTTCATCGCCCTTGTAACTTGCCCATTGATCTTCCCAAACATAGGAGCCGGCTAATTTTCGCTGACGGATAACCTTATTGCTGGCATAATCGATTACCGTCATATCTAATAAGCCCGATGAGGCTATTTTTTTATCAAAAATGCTTAAGGTAGCTTTTACAGTAGCATAAACTGGTTCTCCTGCTCTAGTTTCGCCAATTTTAACGCTATCTTTTTTCAATTTTTCTACACGCTCTTTCACATAAGTTTGGCCAACTACAAAATCATCGAACTGTAAGCGCATCAACTGATCTGGCACAATTTTTTGTTTATAGGCTTGCGCTTCGTCATAAAACAATACAAATTTGTTATGTTGATAAGCACTCATCCACTCGCTTACCTTTTGTTGAAAATACTGGTTGCTCAATTGGTAATCCTTACTATTTACACGCACAGGCTGTACCACCACTTTCACTACCGCAGCCCAATACGCTTCATCTAGTTTTTGCTTCGTATCTCTATAGTTAGGATATAAATAATTAACTCTTTCGAAATTTTCATAAGCTTTTCTTGCGCTAACTTTATCGCCTTCGTTTAATAAATTAACTCCTAATGCATAGCGAACTTCAGCCGCTTTAAATTTACTCTCGTTAAGTTCGGCAACAAATTTTCGTGGATTACCCACAACTGCAAGTGCAGCTGGCGAGCTAATAATTTCGTTGCTTAACTGATTTAATTGTTGATAATCGGAAATGATCGATTCCCAGCGCAGCACATCTGAAGAAATTTTTGCTTCGTCGATGTTTCTTAAATGTTGAGCTACTGAAAGTTTGTAGGCTGATGCTAAAACCTGCATAGCCTCCTTATTTTGAGGTGCATTTTGCAAACGGTTTACAGCTTTGGTAACAGAAGCATCATAGTCTCCTTTTTGCAATGCATTTTTTCCGGTGGTACATCCAACAATTAGTATGGATAAATAAATAAAATACCGTAATCTTGAGATCGTTTTCATAACAATAAAAATTAATCGTCAACGGATGACGAATGTAAATACCTTTTAATCATAAGACGACAGAACATGAAGATTAGTTGCAAGCAATTTGAATTAGAATTAAAACATGCTTTTTCTATAGCTAAATTTACCCGCACCAGCACACCTTTAGCCCTTTTAAAAATTGAACATGAGGGTGTTGTTGGCTATGGTGAAGCCAGTATGGTTCCCTACATGGGAGAGAGTTATGACAGCGCAGCACGTTTTTTGAGCTCGGTAGACTGGCAACAGATTCAATATCCCTTTAATTTCGAAGCGATTATTGCTTATCTAGATAGCATCGCACCAGGCCAACCAGCCATAAAAGCGGCCATTGATATCGCATTAAATGATATTCAGGGCAAACTTAGCAATGAGCCTTGTTATTCCATTTATGGTGCGGATCCTAAAAAAATGCCGCTCACTTCGTATACTGTAGGAATAGATACTCCTGAAGTAATCCGCGAAAAACTTAAAGATGCGGAAGCATTTAAAGTTATTAAAGTAAAATTAGGGAGAGATAACGATAAAGAACTAATTCAAACCATAAGAAGTGTAACCAATTTACCGCTTTTTGTGGATGCAAATCAGGGCTGGTCTGACAGGAAACAAGCAATTGACATGATTTATTGGCTGCACAATCAGGGGGTGTTGTTAATTGAACAACCAATGGACAAACTTAATTTAGATGGCAATGCCTGGTTAACAGAGCGTAGCCCAATTCCAATTTTGGCCGACGAAGCAGTACAGCGTTTGGCAGATATGGATAGTTTAAAAGGGGCTTATCATGGAATTAATGTGAAATTAATGAAAAGCTGTGGGATGTATGAAGGCCACCAAATGATCTTAAAAGCCAAAAAATTTGGGATGAAGGTTTTAATAGGTTGTATGAGTGAAACGTCGATTGCTACCCTTGCGGGAATTGCTTTGGCACCGCTTTGCGACTGGGCCGATCTGGATGGCCCCTGGTTAACAAAAAACAATCCCTTTGATACGCCTGAGCTAAAAGATGGAAGATATGTTTTAACCGATTTACCTGGATTGGGGTTGACTGGGATTAAGGATGGATTGTTTGAGCAAAATACTAAAATCTATAGCTAAACTCAAAAAGTAGAGTTGCAGGCAATACACTATAGCGATCTGTTGAGATAGAGAATTGATTAATAATTTTAGTTTTAAAAGTTCTATTATCTGTAATATTTTCTCCTACAACCTTAAGTGTGGCTTTTTTATTAAATTTGTACCTCGCATTTACATCCAAAAAATAATAGCACTGCTCATTAATACTGTTTAAATTATTAAAATACATCTCACTTGAAAGTGAAAAAAATAATTTGTTGGCGGGTTTAAGTATAAGATTTGAATAGAGTTGCGCATGCTGATTTTTAGTATGCGTTAATCTAAATTTAATGGTGTTATACTTTAATCCCGCTTCAAAATCAAACCATCCATCAAATCCGCTTTTAATATCAACTAGTTGGCTACTGTTAAATATGGAATAGCTTTTAATTGCCAAGCTGTTAACCTGACCAAAAAACTCATACCCACTTAAGGAATGATTATATTTAAGAGTAGAGTTCAAAAAAGGCAAATACTTACTGACCCCCCCTGCCAAAATATAATTTCCAACACCTGGAAAGATGGCTCTATTATTAATGATGTATTGAGGATTAATTTTTAGGGAGTTTCCATAAGACTTAGAATTTTTAAAGTAAATAAAGTTTAGAAAATAGATGAATTGATTAAATAAATCGGCGTGTATAAAAGATGAAACTAATGAATATTTACCAATCACACTTTTTTGATAAATACCTTTGCTTATAGACTTATTATCGACTAAGATATAATTTTGGTACATGTCTGTTAATTCAGGCAAAAAACTATCATAGGAACCTGAGAGACTAAATTTGTCGTACTTTCTTAATTTATACTGTACATTTATGCTAGGCGACAGCAAATTAATAGTATAGTTTAAAGGACTGATCTCCTCTCCTAGCGTAGCTGACTTTTTAAACTTATAGATGAGACTTGAAGAAAGCTGAATGTTTTTTAAGGGCAGCGTATTTGAATAGCCAAGATTTGCATGATAGTCTTCTTTATTTAAACTATTCTTATACAATTTACTTTCAAAAGAATAGCTTGTAAAATCCTCCCCCTTTTTATCGAATTGAGCTACGAATGAGTGTTGAAAGAGTCTATTTTTAAAGAAATATTCGGAATCGAAGCTTAAAAGATTACTATAAAGATCAATACTTTGTTTATTCAGCGTATCATCAGCTACATTTAAAGTTGGACTTAGTAAATAAATTTGTGGCTGACGAATAAAAAAATAGCTCGTTGCTATCTTTAAGGCGCTATTAGGAGAAAGTCTATTCGTATACGCTAACTTTTGCTGGATGGATGTGTTTTTATCCGTTAGTGAGCTCACAAAAGCCCCATAATTAGCAATTAATTCTTCTGAACTATTAATTCTTCCAGTGCTAAAGCTAGATATATAGCCAACATTTGATTTTTTTGATATATCTTTTTGAACAATAAATAAAGCGCTACCAATTATAGGTTTTTTAGTAATTACTTTATGCTCATTAAATGAAACACCCTCCGCAAGTTTTCCAAATTCGGTTAAACTACTTTTAATCACGGTTATTTTATCAGCATAGAGCGAATAATTGGCGGTAAGGTTTAGACCTTTATTTAATCTTATAAAAGCATTACCGTTTGAAAAATAAGTTTGATTAATATTTCCTCTTTTAGCTTCTAGAATAGGTAATGCATAATCTATCCCAATTATTTTTGTTTGAGGCAACGATAATTCAAGCGATTCTTCTGAAGTATTATTAAAATTAAAGTAATCATATGGAGTTGGGTTTGCACCACCATTATTAACGGTGTTGAATACAAAATATTTAAATGATTTACCTACACCGATTAGATTGTTATCTACTTGATAAGTTTTAGTAGGGCCATAAGCTAATGATACTGATAGATTGGGTTTATTCTTTGCATCCTCTTTTATTTTTAAGTTTAATACGGTTTCATTTGTTCTTTTTAAGCCCACAAGTTTTCCATTTTCAACATAATTTTCAATTGCTTGCACTTTATCTAACACGGCTGATTTAATATTTTTAGTGCCGTTCTGATAATTTTTAGAAAACAAATCATCCCCCTCAATTAAGACCTTACTTATTGATTTTCCCTTATAGGTAATTTTACCACTTTCTGAAACTTCAATTCCTGGAAGTTTTTTTAGAACATCTTCAACAACCTCTTCATCCCCTCTTAAAAAGCTACTTACCTTATACGTGGTGGTATCATTTTTTATAGAAATAGGTGTTGGTTTATGAGCGATGTTTATTTCGGGTAGACTAGTAATTGTGGCCTTTAATACGATCACAAGACTTATCGCTTCAATACCTTCGCTAAAGGAAACAAGCTGACTTTCCTTTTGAAAACCTAAATGGGATGCTTCGATAACGAAATCCTTTACATTAACATTAATCTCAAATACAAAACTTCCATTTTTATCGGATCTTCTGAAGGAGATTATTACTCCAGTTTTGGATTTTAAAATAAGATTCGCATCAACAATTGGCTGCTTACCTTCGACTAAAACTTCGCCGTCTATTCTAAGCGTAGTTTGCGCTGATAGATTTTTCGAAAATATTAGTATTACCAAGGCCATAACCCTGCCTATAATGCTAAAATAAAGACCTCTCAAGAACATTGATTTGCGTTTTTTTCTTGGTTTCGAAGCCATCTGACTTTCCGCCATTAGTTTTTAAGAACTTAGCCAAATTCTCCAGCTTCTGCTTAAACAATAGCACATAGGTAAATTGTGTTAATTCCTCATCGCCGCTTGGTTTTACGATACTCAAATCCGTTTGTTTTATCGATTTTAATCTAATATCAATCACATCATTATAAAAGTCTCGCACTTCAACAATCAACCCTGGGAGACCCCAAAGCTTCCAGGGCCCAAAACTGACTGGTATTTCTTCAGAAAACCATACTTCATACGTACGCCCTCTAAACTCGCCAACTGCCTTTTTACAAATTAAATCCCCTATTTTCTTTATACTAATGGTGTCTACATGCCACTCTATTCTGATCATTGAATCAATCACAATAACTGGCTTTGTAAATAATAGCTCTCTGTTCGTAAACACCTTAGTTTTAAGATCTGAATAATAGGCAAATCCTTTAGGGTCTCTCAATTTAACATGCCATTTTTTAGTATTATCGTCACCTGTAAACATATCGCCAAGTCTATTTTCGGTTTCATGGTTCTTGCCATAGGTATATACTGACTCTTGGCGATTAAATAAAAGGATCGCTAAATTAGTGTCTGGATTAGCATTCAGATTTAAGACCTGAATATATTCTACTTTATAATTTTGAGCCCAGCAGTATTGATTATAAAAAAAAGCTGCTATTAGCATTACGAATAGTTTCATTAGGTTCTAATTTGTCTTTCAGTGCAAATTGTTTTATTTGTTCAACTGCTTACAATTTAAAGAAGCTTAAAAGCGGCAAGTGTTTTTGATAAAGCCTGCCGCCTTGCTTCAATAAATTTTTATACAAATCATTCAAATGCTTGCTTTACGGCGTCTTTCACTTGTTTCATAAAATCATTAGCCAATTTCTTTCCCTTTAAAGCCATTTCTGAGCAAGGTCCAGAAACCGTTATTTCAATTTCAACCTCTGCAACGCCAACATCTACTGAAGCCTTTAGTGTTAAACTGCATTCTAACTCAGATTTTACAGGAATATTTCTTGTTAAGAATTTGTGAATCTTTGACTCGATTTCCCTTTCAGACATATTGGTAACATTACCTAAGTTAAGTGTAAGATTAATTTCACCATTATTTTTAACAGACAACATTGAGACAGCCATTAGATTTTTTGCTGAAACACTCGTAATTGAAGTAATTATTATGGACACTAACAGTATTAATATCTTTTTCATTTTTTAATTTATTTTAATTTTAGGGGTTTTCCATCCATTAAGTTAGACACCTAAATTTTCGCCTACTCTTTTCTAGATTTTCTGCATTCTCTACTGTTGGCCAAACATTAAACCAAAGATAGAGGCGATTTTGAAGGAAAAATAAACTTTCACCCTACAAAAAATGTAGGGTGAAAAACTTTTTAAATTAGATTTAATTACTTTAATAAATTTTTGAGTATTACTACGTTTTGTATGAGATAAAAGAACACACTTAAGCTAAATGGTTAAAAAAATTCTTTGAGGTCAAAAATAGGAGAACCCTAATTTTTCGTCGCTTTTTGAAAAATCGAAATTATACAGAAAAAAAGGATAGTCGCGTTTCAAAAACCATAAAAAACGCTCATTTTAAGAACAAAATAGACTAGCCAAAAGAGGTATAAAAAATATAATTTGATCGATTTTACTATTTTAGTTCTAAATCTATCAACATGAAACCATCATCAGGATAGCTTCATCACCATTAAAAACAAAATTATATTCGGATGAAAAAAGCAACGGGCAAAGTAATTAAGGCATTTAGAAAACATCTTAACTTTAAACAAGATTTTGTAGCCAGTAAAATTAACATCACCACTGCTACTTTGGCCAACATCGAAAATGGCAGAGTAAGTGTAGAAGTTGAGAAAATATATCTTATGGCAAAGTTGTTCGGTGTTGCTCCAAGAATAATTATTGAATTAGCGATCGAATTAAGTGAATTGGATAATGATATTTGGCTTAATAATGCCATAAAAGCATTAAAAATAAATCCTGAACCTCAAAATTTTAAGCTACCTGAATAACAGGGTGCTACTTCCTGAAATTTTTAACCAATTGTATCTTAAAATAAAGTATAGCAGTAAAAGTAGCGGCAAAAAAGGCTACGATCAATAAGCTATCATTTTTAAACGCCCAACCCATCCCTAAAACTGAAAATATAAGTAGCAGGTTGTAAAATACGTTAAGTGCAAGTTTTTTACCCATTAGGGAAACATTCACTATTAAAATTTAGTAAACAGGCATATTTGGATCAAAAGCTTCTTGCCATGCTAAAATCCCCCCTTTAAGGTTATAAAGATTATCAAAGCCATGTAATTGCTCTAACTGCATAATCGCGGCAGCACTGCGTTTTCCACTACGACATTGTACAATAACGGGTTTATCAGTTGCAATTTTATCCGTTTCGATTAAAATTCCACCTAATGGGATGTTCAATCCATTAAGGTTAGAAGTTTCATATTCAAACGTTTCTCTTACATCAATAAGCTGAAAATCTTCTTTATTATCAATTTTTTGCTTCAATTCTTGTACAGAAATTTCTTTCATTTTGGTTGTTTTTTACAAACATACGAAAATCCTATTTCGTTCCAGTTAATTGACCCATTGGAATTTTAATTTGATGAATCACTGACACTCCGTCTCTAAACGATACATAATAGAGCATTTCTGTCTTCTCATCGTAATATGGATTCGTATCAAAACTTGGTCCATTTACCTTTTGTCCTAAATTTTTTGGCTCCGACCAATTCTTCCAGGTATCATCTAATCGTGTACTCACATAGAGGTCGAAATCGCCATAACCACTATAGCCGTTACTCGAAAAAATAATCGTTTTATTATCGCTCAATAAGAAGGGATTGGTTTCATCGGCAGCTGTATTTAAACTTCGGCCCATATTCTGGAGAATCCCATAAGTTACTTCATCTTTTGGTTGCGTAAAATAAAGATCAAAGCCTCCTTGTGTTAAATCTGATTCGAGACCAAAAATAATTCGCTGACCATCTTTCGTTAAAAAGGCATCTGCATAATCGCCATAATTGCTATATGCTGTAATTTTTAAAGGTTTTTGATAGGTATAAATTCCGTCGTTAACTTGAAAAAAATCGAATCCCACAGCATCGCCATCCCACCTAAACTTATTTTCACTCCCCATTAGCATGGTTTTTGTTTCAGGAACAAATCCTAAGATATAATTCAATTTTTTGTCGTTCCTGATCTTTTTAGTCACATCTATAATTTCGGTTGGATTACTGAGGTTGATGGCATGAATCTCTCCTGCCTTTTCGTACATACTTAGCGTATAATAAAGGTTATTATCCATTATTGAAATAGCACTCAAATCATAATCGCGATCGGGAGAGTAAATTAACTTATTCGGTGCAGTTAAATTATCAGCCCCTGCAATTAAATTTACCTGCGGCTGTATTGCCTCATCACTATCAGAAATAGCGATGGCGTCGATTTGCTTCTGGCCCGGTTTTAAGCCAAAGTTAAATTCAATTCTAACAATTTTAACATTGCTTTCGAGATTTTCTAAGTGAAAATACTCAATATCGGCATTGCTTTCGACATTTTGGGCTACTTCTATTTTTCTTCGCTTTTTATTAAAGTAATATGCTCTATCTGGGTTTCCCTTTGTTTGCAATGACGTGATCCACCTAGCATATCCCCCTGTTTTTTTACTTACCGTGTGTAATTTACCAGAAACATTGCCAACTTGTATCCGTGTTACACAACCAGCATTGAGGTTTTCGAATACGGCTATTTGCTTAACAGCTTGTGCCTTTTCAAATTCAACCTCAACAAAAGCGCTTCCCAAAGCATCTTTAGAAACCCAGGCATTTGCACTTGCCCCTCCTTGAGGAAAGGCATCAGGTTTCCCTAAAATCCGTTTAACGCTATTAAGTTTACCTCCTAAATCTGAAGAGTACTTTAAAACTTTTGCAGCGTACTGTATTTGCTGTGCTTGAAGAAATAGCGGGATTGATAAACAAATAAAGAGGAGTTTTTTCATAAAATATAATGTTAAGTTCTTTCGCTAGCGCTCAGGACGACAAAATCGGCACAAAAAACGGCTGCAGGTAAACCTGCAACCGAACCATAAACAATGTTGCTTGCACAACTAGTTGTTAACCTTAATTTTTTCTACTTTTTTACCTTTAAAGGCGAAAATAAACTCTCCATCATGTGTAATATCGATCCCATCACCATAACGATCGCTACCACCTTTACCTTTTGATTCGACTTTACCTTTAATTTCACCATTTGTCATGTCGACCCCATAAATTACATTTTTAGAATTTTTTTGGTTACGCAAGAAATAATTACCTCCAATTTCATAGAAGAAATCTACATCTGGGAGCTTATCGGTAGCATACACTCTTTTTCCATCGGCCTTTTTGTAACTCGCTAAACCTTTCTCAGAAAGCACCACCACATTATCTCCAAAATTAATAACATCGGTTGCCTTTCCTACTCTTGCATCATTGTGCTTTACATCAAATAGCTGTTTGCCCGAAGCAATATCGTAAGAGTAGAATTGATCACCATCGCCTACAAAAACGGTTTTATCTTCGTGAATAATCATATCGGTAATTCGCTTGTCGAATCTTTCTGAACGCCAAACGGTTGCCCCAGTTTTATCGTCGATTGAAAGAATACCATTTTTTTGTGCGATGTAATCGGTATAGATTTTTGCCTCTCTTTCCGTTCCTCCGCTTGGTGTTCTACGCGTAGTGATTTCTTGTACTTCTACCTTGCCCCCAATTTGAAGCATTACACGTCCGCTACCTAAATGGATATTGGGCATAGAGAAAGCTCCAGCAATCTTTTCTGAAGCCCAAAGTAATTTTCCAGTCGCAATATCATGTTTTTCGACATATTTAGTGCGACTACGGTTGGCGAAGATAACAATGTAAACCGCATCATCGGTAAAAATTGGATCGGCCAAGGTACCATATATCCCCTTTTGGCTTTTATTCCCTAAAAGACCCGACCCTCCCGATTTGGTCATGTCGTTTTCATAATCTACCTCCCAAATTTTCTGGCCATTTTCTAAATTAAAGCATTGTAAACCATCTAGCCATAAATACACTTTACCTCCAATGATGTTAAGGTTTACCAAGGCTTCGCGGGTAATCAGTTTTTTCTCTATTGTACCTCTAAACGTAGCATCCCATAAAATCTCGCCATTCGCAGCATTTATTTTTACCAATTGATTTTTAAATCCCGAAAACAGGGCCGCCAAAGCATTTGGTTTATAATTGATCATTACAATTTCATTCTTGTTTTTATCGTAAACATACTTTCCAATACTGCCTTTAAATAATTTAGTTTCCCAAATTTTCTCGCCAGTTTTTGCTTTTACCATGTTTAGCCCATCTTTTTGAGCAATCATAAAAGCATCAAGCTCATTGATATAGTTTACGGTTTCTACTGGTCCGCCATCTTTAGACAATAAGTTCTGATAGATTTCAGTATTCCACATTTCTTTACCTGTTTTTACGTCTAAAACAGCAATTCTATCGGTACCTAACTTTCTCGCATCGAACAAGAATAAATAACCCCCATCTTTACTCCTAACATAGAATTGAAATTCAGCCGAGTTGGTTTTGTTGGTAGTGATTTTTTTATAATCTCCTTCCCATAACTGTTTTCCTTCACCATTAAGAACGGTTGCAGAGTTCCCATCTGTTCCCAATACAAAAGATCCGTCTTCATTAATCATAGAGATTACATCCGCTTTATTCGAGAATTCTGATTCCCAAACCGTTTTAAAATTGCCAGATTTTTTCTGAGCCTTAGCTATTCCACCGCCAATGGCGATTAGCATTAAAAAAATGATTGCTTTTTTTTTGTTCATGGTTTTATTGTTTTCATTAATCAATAATTGTTTTTCAATGGTTATTCAATAGCTATCGTTTGCCTAATCTTATAACGTTGTTGTTTTGGTAGTTTAAATTCAAATTTTTGTTTCAATAATAGGTCTGAAACGTATTCGATAAAATCGATGTTTTTGATATCACTATCTACTTTAAAAAAAGAAGAAAGCTTACCGTTTTGTACTACGCCAATATCTACTACGATATATCCTTTAACATCTTTAAATTTTTTGTTTTTCTTTTTTATAAAGTCATCGCTTTTAATAATTGCGTCTACTTCTTTAGTCACCGCCTCCTGAACTTGCTCTTCTTCCGTTAATACCGGGCGCTTTTGAGCAAATGATTTAAGTGAAAAGGAAATGCTTAAAAAAAAGCATAATCCTGTTAACAATAGATAATATTTTAATAGAGATGGTTGTTGCATAAGTGGTTTGCTTTATCCTTCCTCAAAATTGGGCGAAATTTATACCTCTTGAAATACCCTTAAATTGGTATTTTGACATACCCAATAACACGTAGTTTATTTGTTTTTTCTTGGCCTCGTGTAACAACTTCTATTTTAAAGCGTTTAATAATAAATTCTTTATTATTGCGCTATGAATAGCATCTCTCGCTTTTTTTGGTTTTGCTCTGGCATACATCAAGACACTTTAGAAAAACATCCGACCGAAGAAAATAAATACGTAGGCATTGGCGCTACTATCTTCTTTACTGGCTTATTTGCGGCTTTATCTGGCGGTTACGCTATGTATTTTGTGTTTGCAGGAGGCGATTTTGCATGGCTTTTTGCCATCCTCTTTGGCATTATTTGGGGTTTAGCCATTTTTAATATGGATAGATACATTGTATCGAGCATTAATAAAAATGTGTCGACCAATAAGCAATTATTGCAGGCTACTCCGCGAATTTTATTGGCTATTATGATTGGAATGGTAATCTCTCGTCCATTAGAACTTAAAATTTTCGATAAAGAGATAAAGGAGCGTTTAAAAGTAAGTTATTTAAATGGGCAGCGCTCAAAAATCGACACATTAAATAAAGCCTTTGATAAAAAATATACAATTGAGATTGGGAAGTTAAATGATAAGAAAAAGCAGCGTGATTCTTTAGCGGCTACTATAAAATCTGATCGGCAAAAATTGAACTTCGAAATTTTCGGAAATAAGACTACTGAAACATCGGGTGTAATGGGTTATGGGCCGTATGCAAAAAGAAAAGAGCAAGAGCTTAAGCAAAGGGAGCAGAACTTAGATACTTTAAATAGTGATGTGAGAGGTTTAGAAAAATTTGTAGATGGCCGGAAGCAATTTGATGGTTTAATGGCGGAAAAACTTTATACCACAAAACAATTGGATAGCCTAAGTGCCGTTGCTGGCTTTGCCGATCGAAATTGGGCGCTGGGGCAGTTAAGTTTTAACGTAGATGGAACCAGAGATACCAATACCGCAATTGCAGTAACCTTTATTGGGCTACTCTTTATCTTTTTCGAATGTTTACCTGTGTTTGTGAAATTGATGAGCAGTCCGGGTCCGTACGATAAATCTATAGATAGTATAGAAAGTGTTCAGATGTATGATGCTGGTAAAGATAAAGACTTTGGGATTGAAGTGGCCGATGGAATTCATGAAACGAGGGTCGATACAGAGGTTGAGCGTAGAAAGCAGCTGCTTAAACATTAAGAAGCATATCAATATGTTCAATACCATCTTCTAAATATACCTCACTCGTTTGAGCAAATCCGAAACCTTCGTAAAATTTCCTTAAGTATAATTGGGCACCAATTTTAATTGGGTTTATGCCAAAACCCGCTTTAGTTGCTTGTATTGCTTTTTCGATTAAAGCAATCCCAATTCCTTTTCCACGATGGCTTGATTTGGTGATTACTCTACCGATACTTGCTTCTTCAAATGATACGCCTGGAGGTAAAATCCTGCTGTAAGCGACTAGCAAATCTCCATCAAAAGCTATAAGGTGAAACGATATTAAATCCTTATTATCTATATCTTGGTATACACAGTTTTGTTCGACTACAAAAACCTCGCTACGCAATTGTAAAATAGCGTAAAGTTCGAGAGTTGTTAATTCGTTGAAGGATTTATAAGACCAGGTTAATTGCATGGTTATGCCAAATTCCTTCCTGCATTTACAATACCGTATACGGTTCGAATAGCCAATTTCTCGTAAGCCTGGCGTTCATCATCAGTAACCTTATGCTGTAGTTTTTCGAGTGCAAAATGCTGGATTAAAACTAAGGGAAGGATAATTTTTTCGCGAACAGCGATCGACTGTTTTTCTACAGGATAGTTTTCCATCAATATTTGGTGACCTGCCAATTTTAAGAGCATGGTTTTAGAAAGCTCGAATTCATCATGTAATGTTGTCCAAAATGCGCCAAATTTTTTATCTTTTGCGAGGTATTCGGTAATCGAGAAATCTGACTTGCTCATCGACATCATACAATTGTCGATAATAGTTTTAAAATAACCCGATTCTTGATAGGTTTTAGCTACCTGCTCCCAATTGCCTTCCTTTTCTTGATTTTTAAGGGCAGTTCCGATGCCGTAAAAACCGGGTATATTTTGCTTTAGCTGACTCCAGGCCGTTACAAAACTAATTGCTCGTAGGTCCTCTAATTTTAAAGCTTCACCAGAATTTCGCTTTACTGGCCTGCTGCTGATTGTTATTTTCGAAAGTAGGCTTAGAGGTGATAAGACTTCTAGGTAGGGTAAAAACAGCTCATGTTTTCTTAAGGCTAAAAAAGCATTATAACTATCGTTCGCCATCTTTTCTAGAATAGAAAAATTAGCTTCATCCAAAAGCACATTGTGTTTTTCTTTCATTCCGGTAGAAATACCAGCATTAATAAGTTGTTCGATATTGAATTCGGCACTATCAATTGATCCGTATTGTGAGCTTATAGTTTGGCCTTGTATAGTTAATTGAATATTCTTATTCGCAATTTCTTTACCCATAGCCGCATAAAACCGATGAGTTTTACCTCCACCACGTGATGGTGGTCCGCCACGACCATCAAAAAATGCAAGCTGAATATTATGCTTTTCAGCTACAGCGGTTAATGAAACTTTTGCCTTAAAAATAGACCAATTAGCCATCAAATAACCTCCATCTTTCGTGCTATCTGAATAACCTAACATAATATCTTGCCTACCCCCTCTTCGTGCTAAATGGGTGCTATAAAATGGATGTGAATAGAGTGTTTCCATTATTTCGGCGGCGCCGGATAAATCGTGCACAGTTTCGAATAGCGGTACAAAATCGACACTTAACTCTTCCGCTTCCCATCCGTTCCACAAAAACAATTCTATCAATTGTAGAATATCGCTCGCCCGCTGGCAATTGCTAATGATAAATCGATGGCAAGCCTTTTCGCCATTGCGCTGTTGCATTTGCTTAATTTCGGTAATGGTTTGCAAGGCGTCGTGGATTAATGCATCAGGTTCGGTGGCATAAATAATTTTCGCACTTTTAAAGCTGAGTGATTTTATTTTCTCCTCTTCTGATAAGTTGTTATAATTTTCACTAAACAAAGAATTTATTGGTTTTTGTTCGCGGCAATACGCATGCACATTTCTTAAAATCCGACTGTCCTGTCGGATATCGAGCGATGCAAAATGACATCGATATAGCTCCACTTTTCGTTGCAAATCATCAACCAATGTTGCAAAAAGGCCATCGTGATCAGTGATTAGAATATTTTTAATCTGTTCTAAGTGCGTGATTAAACTTTCAGATATATCTTCTGGTGTTAAATTACTATCAAAGGCATTCTTATAAAGAATATCCTGCAAAACAGCCATCGTGTCTTCTACGCCCCTAAAGGTAATACGACGTTTTATGTTTCTAAAATCGCGATAATAGCATCTGAATAAAATCTGGCGAAGCATTTTCGAAACCTGCAAGGTTGTTTCGGGATCTACATTCGGATTGCCGTCTCTATCTCCTCCTGGCCAAAAGCCCAATTCAATAATTTTTTTCGAATCAACATGAAATTCTCTTAACAATTGGTTAATTCCTGTTTGAATATTTGCTGCGGCGAAGTAAAATACATTTTCTAAGTACCAAGCTAAGCTTAGTGCTTCATCAACCGGGGTTGGCGATTTTTTATTGAAAAAAGGCGTTTTACCCAATTGCTGAAGCAATTGATTAATAACGCTAATATCGTTTATTTTTATTGCCGCTGTTAAATCGTTAATGATGGCCAGTACACTTCCCGGATAGAACTGCGTTGGATGTGCTGTTAACACCAATCGCAGCGAAAAATCTTCAATCAATTTATCCACTTTTTCGTGCAATTCTTTACTATCTACCGTTTTATGAAACAATGCACGTAACGAACTTTGCTCGTCTTTAACGTTCAGCTTGTTAAAAGATGCATCTTCAACGGCATCAAAAAGTACAACCTGGCGCTCTATGTATTGAATAAACCGAAACAGTAAATCCGTAATATCTTTACTATTTGTAGTGGCTGAATATTTTGCAAAAAATCGTTCGATAAGTATTGCGGGAGTTTCATGATTCTTAACTCCATCTTCACAACTTTTAATAAATAAAGGCAATAAAGTACCAGTATCCTTAATTTTATAAAATGGAAGGGTTAAAAAGAGACTGTTGTAAAGTTCGAATCGAGAGATAACCTCGTTATTAAAAACGGATTCCCGTATACTTGTTGGCTGATGTGCTTGCATGGGGGATAAGATAGTAATTTGTGATAATTTTTGCAAATTTCGAAATAACTTACTACCTTGTATCCTATAAAGGTTTTTTAAACAAATCTTTTAAACGTATCTATGAAATTTCTTTCAGAGATTTTATAAAATTGTTAATTTTTTGGGAAAGATAGTCCCGGCGTAAAGTCGGGACTATTTTATTTAATGCACATCTGTAGGCACATTTACATTCTTTTTGAATTTTTGCAGGTACAGCAAAGGAATAGAGCACAACATTATCATCCCGGCCACCCAATACGCATCGTTGTAGGTTAATAGCATCGTTTGTTTAATCAACGATCCTTCTATTGCTTTCATTGCCATCAGTTTTGCATCCAGATAAGAAGATCCTTTAGCCATAAAACCGTTGATTAATGCACTGAACTTTTGTGTAAATGCAGGATTGTATTCGTTTACATTCGCCACCAAATTACTTCTATGAAAGCCTTGACGCACATGGATTAAGGTAGTTAATGCTGCAATTCCAAAAGATCCACCAAGCTGGCGGCTCATGTTGTTCAAGCCCGAACCCTGTCCAATTTCTGATCCTTTTAAATCTTGCATCGCCAAGGTGGTTAGCGGAACAAAAAGTAAAGCCATTCCAAAACCCCTAATCACCAATGGCCAGAAAAAATCGCCCGTTCCCGACGATAAGGTCGATTTGCTTAACATATAACAGAACACGAAAAACAAGAACATCCCTCCTGTAGCCATAAATTGTGCAGCAACACCTTTTTTAAGCATTATCCCGATAAACGGCATCATAGAGATGGTACAAACTCCTCCTGCTATAAACAATTTACCCGTTTGTAAAGGTGTAAATCCTAATAAATTTTGCGCAAAAACAGGAAATACGAACACAGAACCATACAGACCAAAACCTAAAATAAATGAGGTAAACATCCCTATAGAAAAACTTCGATGACCCATAATTTTAAAGTTAACAATCGGGTGGTCAGTACTCAATTCTCGCCAAATGAATAGCAGTAGGCCAAAAACAGATGTCACCGCTAAAGCAACAATATAAGGTGTAGCAAACCAGTCCTCGCTTTCGCCCTTTTCGAGTAAGGTTTGTAAACTACCAACGGCAATGGCCAATAATCCAATTCCCCACCAATCTACCGGCTTCCCTTGTCCATCTCTTGGTGTCTTCTTTATAAAAGTTATTGTACAGTAAGCGGCCAAAATCCCGACTGGAATATTTACATAAAAAATCCAAGGCCAATCGGCAACTTCTAAAATGTAGCCTCCAATGGTTGGCCCTACAGTTGGTCCTACAACAGCGCCGAGTCCAAATAGTGCCGTAGCAATACCTACATCTTCGCGGGGCCATGTTTCGATAAGAATAGCTTGCGCATTTGAAATTAGTCCACCACCTGCCAATCCCTGCAAAATTCTAAACAGAATTAATTCATTCAATGAGGTTGCATTGCCACACAGAAAAGAAACGAGTGTAAATACAACAATTGAGGTTAAAAAGTAGTTTTTACGACCAAATCTACTCCCTATCCAACCCGACATGGGCAATATAATTACATTCGCAACAGCATACCCTGTAGATAGCCAAGCGATATCTTCTAACGTTGCTCCTAAGTTACCTTGAATCTGTGGAATCGCTACGTTTACAATAGTGGTATCTATCAACTCCAATAAGGAAGCTGTAATTACCGTGAACGTAATGATCCATTTTTTAAACCCTACTTCGGCCATTGTTCGTTTAAGTTAAATAGATACGGAAACTTTAACGCTCATTCCTGGGCGTAATTTTTCTAAAAACGCTTTGTCTTTAGCATGAAATTTAATTTTTACAGGCACACGTTGTACTACTTTAACATAGTTACCTGTAGCGTTATCAGGGGGCAACAAAGAACCCTTAGCACCCGTAATCGGGGCAAAATTGTATACTTCGCCATCAATTTCTTCATCAGGGTAAGCGTCTACAATCACTTTAACTTTTAATCCAGCTTTTAACTTTTGAAGTTGTGTTTCCTTAAAATTGGCCGTAACGAATAGACTGTTATTATCAACAATTGCGAACAAAGACTGACCAGGTTGTACCAATTGACCTTTTTGAATATTCTTTTTCGATACGATGCCGGTAGCTGGCGCTTTAATTTGCGTATAGGATAATTGTAATTTTGCAAAATCTACATCCGATTGGCGTTGCGTTACACCCGAATTGCTTACGCTAAGCTGAGATTGCGTTGTGCCCACTTGTTTAACTGCAGCGTTATATTGGTCTTGCGCTGCCTCATAGGCAGCCTGAGCTGATGCTTTTGCAGCCTCGGCCGATTCTTTATTGGCCTTTGCCTGATCGAAAGCTTGCTGTGTTATGGCACCATCTTTCAGCAGGTTAGCATACCGATTAAAATCTTTCTCCGCTAAATTTAATTTAACATTTGCCGCTTTGACATTTGATTTAGCCGCTTCGATATTCGATTTTGCGATGCTTGTATTTGCTGCTGTCGCTGCTATCTGAGCTTCTGACACTCCTACTCCAGCATTTGCACCTACTTGGCCTGCTTCAGCCTGTTCTAATTTAATTTTGTAGTCGCGATCATCTAAAGTTACCAATACCTGGCCTTCTGAAACTTTGGTATTTTCTTCGAAATTAATTTCTTTAACATAGCCCCCTACGCGAGCTACTACCGGACTAATATCTCCATCTATTTGTGCATCGTCTGTATCAACGTGTTTTGTCGAATATATATATTCTTTCGCCCCAAAAGCTATACCTGCAATTAGGAGTACGGTTAATAGTATTGGGAGAATTTTATTCTTCTTTTTTGCTTCCTTTGTCATTTTTGGTTTATGTTATTTTGAAATTTTTCCTGTTGATTTTAATAAAGTATAATAGGCTAATCCTGCATCCGCTTTTGCGATCTCGAGATTAATTTTTGCTTGATACAATAAGGTTTCGGCATCAATCCTATCGGTTACCGATGCAATGTTGTTTTTGTATTTTGAGGCCAACAAACGATCGTTTTCTGTAGCTTGAGCAATCGAAGTTTGAAGTACATTTATCTTCTGAACGGCTAAGTTGTAGTTCTGATAATTTCTATTGACTTCTGTTTTTAACTGGTCGGTAACTATATTTTTTTGGACCCCAATTTCTTGCTGTTTAATACTTGCTTCAGCAACTTTATTCTTGTTTTTCCAAAGGTTAGCCACATTCCACGAAACGGTAGCACCTACGGTAACGGGCACAATAAATTGATTACTTGGTGGAATAAAGCTTCCACTAGGATTAATATAATACAGGTTTGCTCCTAGTCCAACCGTAGGCAATTTATCAGCCTTAATGGTTTTAATCTCAAAGTCGGCTACCTTATTTTGCAAATCCAATTGCTGCAATTCTTGGCGATTGGCGAATGCGCTCGATAAATAGGTATCTAATGTGCTAACAGCTTTTAAAGAAACATCATTTTCGTCGATTAAGACTTCTGTATTGTCTGCCAAGCCCAGTAAAATATCCAGATTATAATTGATAATTTTACGGTTGTTCTCTATTTCGAGCGCGGTTAACGAAACATTTGCCTGTTGCAATTGAAATCGTAAAACATCATTTTTAGTTACGATCCCTTGTGCAAAAAACTGTTCGGCTTGTTTTAATTGACTCGCAATTGATTCCAGATTTTGCTCAACCACCTTTTTGCTCTGCATTAATTTATACAAGGAGAAATACGTGTTAATTACCGCATAACTAATTTCTTCCTTGTTTTTTTCGAGGTCTAAACGGGCAACATTGGCTAGCAATTTTGTTGATTCTTTAGCGTATTTTAATTTGTTTGCTCCATATACCAATTCTTGTATGCTGGCTGTACCTACAAAAGCATCGGCCCTATTGGGCAAATGAATGGGTTCAGCGCCACCTATTTTTAAGGTATTTGTGGGAATTTCGGCGTGATTGTATAAAAAACTTGCAGATGCGTTTGGCAAAGCGTTATCGTTAACCACTTCGAGTTTAGCAACCGCCTCGTCTATTTTATTTTGGGCGAGCTTTAAATTTTTACTGTTAGCGATGCCCAGTTCGATAGCTTCAGATAAGCTAAGTTTTTTCACGGATTGTGCGTTTAAAATAAATGGGAGAAGGAGAAGTGCGAAAATTGTTTTTTTCATGAGGGTATGATCATTTTTGGGGTGTTAAATGCGTAATAATAAGATCTTGTAAATGGGCTACCAATCTTTTTCTAAGTGGCTCGGCTTGTTCAGGATCGTTTAAGTCTAAATCTTGAATATCGGTTACTTTGTTGGGAGATGTTGCAATAAGTGTAATGGTTGCCATGATACTTGCGATGCTCATTCTTACATCTACTTGCCTAAATGTACCTTCGGCTATACCGCCCTCTATGATGTCTTCGATTACCTGTCGGTTACATGCCATGGCATCTTTAATTTGAGAAAACATCTCTGGGCGTTGCGTTAAAGAAAGTTCTCTGTGCATCATTTTATGAAAACTGATGTTCGAAAAAATACGAGTAGCATATTGATCTACTACCTTTAATAATTTTTCTTTTGCTGGGATTTGCTCTTCATTAATTAAGCTTAATTGCGATTTAAATCCTGAAATACGACTCTCCATGATCTCCAAAAACACACCGTCTTTACTTCCAAAATAGTAATTAATCATGGCCATATTGGCACCCGATTCTTTTGCAATCTGACGGGTCGATGTGCCTTCGAAACCAAATTCTGAAAACAACGTCTCCGCTGCAAGCAAAATATCTTTTCGTTTATCTGTTTTTTCCATCGATTACCTCGGTTTATTTGATGCTATGCAGTTAAAAAATTTAACGCCACAAAATTAATCAATCGATTGATTAATTTTGTATTAATATTTGTAATTTACAATTTGATGATAATCCATATCTTTATAGAATTGCATATTAACCTATGAAAAACTTATTTATTCTTATAGTGATGATTTTTACGTTATCATCATTTATACCTAAACGCAATCCCGATGCGAGCACCAGTTGGATAAGGATAAATCTATTAGGTTACCAGCCCTCTTCGAGCAAAGTGGCCATTTGGGCGAGTAAGTTAACTACAACTCCACAAAAGTTCGAATTAATTAATAAAGAAACTGGAAAAGTGGTTTTCTCCTCTACTTCAATCCAATCTTTTGGCAATTATGGCCCATTCAAGACTACCGCAAGGCTTAATTTTACCTCCTTTAAAACTCCTGGTAAATATGTTATTCGTGTAAATAATATTTTTTCGCCCGATGTGCTCATTGGCGAAGATGTTTATCGCAACACGGCCGATTTTGCATTACGCTATATGCGACAACAGCGAAGTGGATTTAATCCCTATTTAAAAGATAGCTGCCACACGCACGACGGCTATGTGTTATATGGCGAAAAAGCAGGAATTAAAGATAGCACCCATTATAACGCCTCTGGCGGATGGCACGATGCGAGCGATTATTTACAATATGCCACCACATCGGCGAATGCCACTTACCACCTCTTAATGGCGTATCGCGATTTCCCGAAGGCATTTAAAGATGAAAAGCAAGCGAATGGCTTAGATGGAGGTAATGGGGTAGCAGATGTATTGGATGAGGCGAAGTGGGGATTAGATTGGCTCTTAAAAATGCATCCAACCAACAAGATTATGTTTAATCAATTGGCCGACGACCGCGACCACATTTCGATGCGTATACCCAAAGAAGATAGTCAATACGGAAAAGGGTTTGAGCGCCCCTTATATTTCATAAACGGAGAACCGCAGCAGCGTGGTAAGTTTATGAACAATACTACCGGCACAAGTTCTACCGCAGCAAAATTTACGAGTGCATTTAGTTTGGGTGCTGCTTTATTTAGTGCTCGAAACCCTAATTATGCCGCATTATTAACAAAAAAAGCCGAAAGTGCCTTAAAGTTTGCCAATAAAAAGCGAGGAGTAACACAAACAGTCTCGGTAAAATCGCCCTATATCTATGCCGAAGATAACTGGGTTGATGATATGGAACTAGCGTATGCCAGTATTAAAAAAAATGGAAAATCATCACCAAAAAATCTTGATTCGGCTTTAGCCTTTTCGAAAAGAGAAAAAATTACTCCATGGTTAATTTCTGATACCGCGAAGCACTATCAGTGGTACCCATTCATCAATCTTGGGCATTACGAATTGGCTAAACAAAGTAGTGCTGAAACAAAAGCCGAGCTCATTGCAAACTATAAAGAAGGAATAAATTATGTTTGGGAACGCGCAAAGCAAAATGCATTTTACCGTGGCGTACCCTTTATTTGGTGCAGCAATAATTTAACGGTTTCATTTACCATGCAATGTTACTGGTATAAACAATTAACAAGCGATGCTTCTTTTACAGAGCTAGAACAGGCTAATTTCGATTGGCTTTTTGGCTGCAATCCGTGGGGAACGAGTATGGTGTATGGCTTGCCCGATTCGCAAGACACGCCAGTTGATCCGCATTCGGCCTTTACCCACCTAAAAGAATATCCAATTGATGGGGGATTGGTTGATGGTCCGGTATATACCAATATTTATAAAAGTTTGATTGGCATCCAACTCGCTGAGGCGGATGAATATGAAGATTTTCAGAGCGATTTAGCGGTGTATCACGATGATTATGGCGATTATAGCACAAACGAGCCCACGATGGACGGGACCGCTTCATTGGTGTATTTATTGGCAGCTTTCGATGATCAGAAAATGCCGTCATCGGATGACGGCGGGCGTGATCCGATAACGACGAAAATGCAAGGCGCCATCATCCGTGGCAATACGAATGAAAAAAAAGTAGCCTTGGTTTTTACCGGCGATGAATTTGCCGATGGCGGAAAAGCGATTGCTTCCACGTTGAAAAAGAGTAACACGAAAGCGTCATTTTTTTTTACTGGAAAATTTTATCGAAATCCAGCGTTTTCTTCGGTAATTAAATCGTTAAAGGCAGATGGAAATTATTTGGGTGCACACTCCGATCAACATTTATTATATAACGATTGGACGAAAAGAGATAGCTTATTGGTAAGCAAAACACAATTTACTGCCGATTTAAAAGCAAACTATAAGGCGATGGAAAAATTCGGCATCAAAAAAGAAGATGCTCGATTTTTTTTGCCCCCTTACGAATGGTACAATCAAAGCATCGCTAATTGGAGTGGAGAAATGGGTCTAAATCTAATTAATTTTACACCCGGAACCCGATCAAATGCCGATTATACTTTTCCAGAAATGGGAAAATCTTATCGAAGTACTGATGAAATTTATCAATCGATTATCGATTATTCAAAAAGCAAATCAGATGGCTTAAATGGTTTTATACTTTTAATGCATATTGGCACCGACCCGAAAAGAAGGGATAAGTTCTATAATAGACTTCCAGAACTTATTGACTATCTAAAAAAAGAGGGTTATCAATTGGTAAAAGTTGATGAACTGTTAAGCTTTTAAGTTTTCTTAATGCCTTAAGGGTTCAAATATAAGTTAAGGATCGAAAAGCACAAATCCTTAACATTTTAAAATAAAAATTTTAACTTTGGTAAAATTTTAAAAAATGAGTACAGAAGAAACAAAAAATAGCTTTGAGTGGGTTTGGTATGTAATTGGTTTATTAACAGGAATTTTAGCCGTTGCCGCAGTAACCTTACATATTGGTTATCTCTTTTTAGGAGGCATCATCGGCTTAATTATGGCGGGTATATTTTTAAATAACATTGTAAAAGGTCGAGAATACTAAATTCATTATATTATGAGGAAGTTAATTTTGGCTATTGCCTTAGCCTTATTTGGTTTTGTGGCAAATGCTCAAACTACAGCTGTAAAGTTTCCAGCTATAGATGCTAGTCCGCTAGACGTAGCGTATTACCCTGCAAATGCTGCAAAAGTTAAGAAAGATGATGAATCAATGCCAATTATTAAAGTATTATACTCCCGCCCGGCAAAAAAAGGAAGAGAAGTATTTGGCGTACTCGAGCAATTCGATAAAGTTTGGCGTTTAGGTGCAAACGAAAGTACTGAAGTATATTTCGACAGAGCAGTAACCATTGGTGATAAAAAATTAAAAGCAGGAAAGTATAGCTTATTTGCTATTCCAAGTAAAGATAAGTGGACCATCATTGTAAATAAACAAACCGATAGATGGGGTGCTTTTACGTACAACGAAACTAAAGATGTTGTTCGTGTTGCCGTACCTGTAACGAAATTAGAAAAAGCAATCGAATCGTTTTCGATTGTATTTATCGACGCACCAGAAGGCGCAAATATGGTAATGGCTTGGGACACTACTCAGGTAATGTTGCCAATTGGGTTTAAGAAATAAAAGAGAACAGGTTACTGGGTTTCTACTCGTGCCGCGTTCGAAATAACGATATATTTTGTAGGGAGTTATACTCCCTTTTTTTGTGCATTTATATTTCTTTTTCTTAATAAACTATCTAGGTATAATAAGCCTAAGGCTACATCAATCAATAAGAAAATTTGAATGGTGGTAGCGTTAATGTATTTGCCAGCATCAAAATTCATTGTTGGCATTTTGAAATCAAAGCTAGCGGTGCTAGTTGCAATTGCATAAATAAATATACCAAGGATAGAAAACGCGAAAAATGCCCCAATACTATATATTATTCGATTGTCTATTTTCGTTTTTAAGGCAACGGGTTTCAATTCGAGATTTACCTTCTCCATCACATTTCTGGTAAAAGACATCGATGGTTCTTCCAAATCGATTTTAGTTAACTCTTCGTTTACCTTCAGCAATTCCTGATAAAGTGTATGGTATTGAATATTGATCGCTATTTTAGTTTCAATTTCAATTTTTTCCTCAGCGGTGCAATTACCGTCGATATAGCTCCAAAGTTGTTCTTCTATCGTAATCATATCAATTCCTTTACTTCGTCCTTTAACAAATATTGTAATTTTTCTTTTAATCGATGCCTAGCCCTATGCAATTTTACCTTAATTGTATTTGATTCCATGCCTAAAGCTTCACCAATTTCTTCTAAACTTTGTTCGCCTTTATAAAATAAGGTAATAATTGCTGCATCATCAGGTAAAAGCATATCGATGGCTTGATTTAAATAAGCGTAACTAGATTTTTTTTCTACAACATTACCAGCATCAAAATCGCTTCCGTTATTGGCAATTTGCATTACATGCTCATCATCATCAATAGATGAAGTATCTAATCGCTTCTTTCGCAAGAATGTCATTGCCGTAGTATAGGTAATGGTATAAAGCCAAGTAGAAAATTTAGAAGTTTGTTTAAACGTGCCCAATGCTCTATAGGCCTTAACAAAAACATCTTGCGCAATCTCTTCGGCATCTTCTCTATTTTTAGCAAAACGCAGCGCTAACGTAAAAACAAAACGCTGATGATGCTTCACCAACACTTCATATGCTGCCGTTTGCCCGGCTAGCACAGCTGTAATTAACGCTAAATCTGTTTCTTTTTGCATGAGATATGAGTAAGACGACGTCTATGAGTTTTAGGTTACAGCTATAATATAAATATACTAATAGTCTACAAACAATCGTCATCTCGAGAGAAAGACCAAAGAACAAGTTACGCTATATTCGATTAGACGAAGTTTTCGGAAAAGCAGGTCGGGTTATGCTCAATTCACAAACATTTTTATCCCCGCCTGTAACCTAATTTTTTTTCTTGTTGTCATAGTATTCAGAACACGGTTCATCAACGAAAAAAAATAATTAACATTTAAAAAATAAAATCATGGAAGGAATATTAGTACCCATCACATTTTTCATCTGCACATTTGCAATGATATTCGGAATAAGATATTTTAACAACAAAGAGAAAATGGCAATGATCGAGCGCGGAATAGATCCAGGCGTTCGTAAATCTACACCACAACCTTTTTTAAGTTTAAAATTTGGCTTATTATTGGTTGGTTTAGGCATCGGTTTGCTCGTTGCGTTGTTTACGGTAAGGGGTGTATTTGGAGACTCGATGACCAATGCTGAAGAAGGTCAGTCTGTTGCCATTTACTTTGGTTGCCTTGGTGTATTCGGCGGCTTAGGCTTAATCGTTTCTTATGTCATCGAGAAGAAATGGCTTGATCAGCAAGGATAAATCAATTTTACCTAAGCCCCTTGTGGCTTAGGTAAAATTGCTACAGTTAACCTACTCACACAATTTAATTTCCCCTTTTCGGTGTACACCTTAATTTCCCAAACCTGGGTTTTTGCGCCGATATGCAGGGGTTTACAAATGCCTTTCACAAAGCCACTACTTACCGGACGAATGTGATTGGCATTTACCTCTAGTCCAACCGCCATATATTTATCAGGGTCGATACACATATAAGAAGCAATGCTTCCTAAGGTTTCGGCCAGTACTACAGATGCACCTCCATGCAAAATTCCAGCAGGCTGATGTGTACGTTCATCAACCGGCATCGTTGCGCTCACAAAATCATCACCGATTTCGGTAAACTCGATACCTAACAAAGCACCTATATGATTTTTAGGCCGATCGTTAAGCATTTCTGGTGTAAACGATTTAAACCAAATCATAAATAGCGCTCTTTAATTATTTTGGCATGATGAATAACATGTCCAGCTAACACATACACCATCGCGCGCACGCTTATTTCCTTATCATTTGCCTTTCCTATTCTATTTAATTCATCCTCATTAAAAGAATGGATCAAATACATATGTGATTTACGCATTAACGAAAACTCTTCAGCCATGCTAAATAAATCTCTATCCTTGAAATGCGCATTTGCTACATAATCGTCTTCTTCAAAACCGGGTAAACTTGCTTTTTCCCCTCTGGCAAAACAGGTTAAGCGATACACCAATATGCGCTCCGTATCGATCATGTGTCCTACCAGTTCCTTAATGGTCCACTTCCCGGGTGCATAGGCATAATCGCCCTTCTCGATTAAATTCTTTATAAAACTTGGGAAATCAGTGGCTTGCTTTTCTAAAATAGTTAAAACGTCACCTTCTACATGACTAATGTAGGTGAGTGCCCATTGTGGGTATTCATGTGTTTGTGGTTGGTTCATACGTTATGCTGCTTTTTAAAATTATCCTAAAAGTGGTTCCTTTACCCAGTTCCGAATCTTTAACAAAGATTTTTCCGCTGTGATAGTTTTCTATGATCCGCTTGGTGAGCGATAAACCAAGTCCCCAACCCCGTTTTCGGGTAGTGTAACCTGGTTGAAAAACAGTATCAAACTTAGAGCTAGGAATACCTCTTCCGGTATCGCTAACGTCAATAAAAACCTCTTCTTTGGTTAAATGTTCTATAATATTAATGGTAATGGTACCTTCGTTGTCGATTGCATTGGCTGCATTTTTTAACAGGTTTTCGATTACCCAATCGAAAAGAGGAATGCTTAACATGGCACGTACCTGATTATCGCCTTTAATTACAAAGGTAATTTTATCGGATGTTCGGACTTTGAAATAGTTGACAAAATTCTGTACTACAGCGTACACGATATGATCTTCGAGCATGGGTTTAGAGCCTATTTTCGAAAAACGATCGGTAATAATCTCCAATCGGTGGATGTCATTTTGCATTTCGGCAATCAGCGGGTCTTCTTCTGCATCGAAGCGAGATTTTATAAGTTCTACCCAAGCCATTAAGGAGGATATGGGAGTACCTAACTGGTGTGCAGTTTCTTTGGCCATCCCCACCCAAACCTGATCTTGCTCAGCTCTTCTTGCCTGACTAAAAGCTACATAAGCTGCCATAATAAACAAGGCAATAACACCCAATTGGATATAGGGGAAAAATCGAAGCTGTGTTAAAATGAATGAATCTTTATAATAAACAGACAATTTTTCATCGCCATAATTTATTTGCACAGGTTTGTGCTGCGCTTTCATTTTATTTAACTGACGTACATAATATAGCGAATCGTACACCTTACTCTTGTCGGTAGGGTAATTAGTTTTAGTCGTATCTAGTCCATCATAAGCCCAAATAGATCCATCCTGTTTAGTAATAATTACATCTATTTTCGTATTCTTCCTCATGGTCTGAAAAACTTCGTCAAGCTCGTCAGTAGTAGAAAAGCGCAAACGTAGATCCAGTACTTTGGTATGTAATTGAAACTGCGCTGCCTCTTCCCTTTCCATTTTCTTTACAAAAAAATCGGTATAAGCCACTGATGCCCCTCCTATTACTATGGCAAAAATGAGCAAGAAGAATTTCCAGCGACGTTTTTTCTGATATGTATTCATACGATAGAGGCAAATTACGAAATAAGTAGGAGAAAGCAAGGGCGATTAGTTGGGCGTTGGGGGCGGGAGTTGTGAGCTTGGTCGGTTAAAAAACCAAAGCAAGCTTTGCGCACTATGTATAAAATTCTTTTACTCCATGGTTATTTAACACGGAGTGCACAAAGTGATTTTCACCGAAAACACAGTGCAAACTTCTTTCTCTGTGTATATTCCGTTTGTGTAATCCATAAATCTGTGTCATCAACCGCAACGCGAAACAAATTATATATCTTTGCGCCTAGTATTACACATATGGAACAAAAAGTTAGAGTTAGATTTGCGCCTAGTCCAACAGGCGGCTTACATTTAGGCGGCGTTAGAACGGCCTTATTTAATTATTTATTTGCGAAACAGCATGGCGGAACATTCGTTTTGCGTGTAGAAGATACCGATCAGAATCGCTTTGTACCAGGAGCCGAAGAATATATTGTAGCGTGTTTAAACTGGTGCGGCATAATGCCTGATGAAAGTCCACAACACCCAGGTGCATTTGGCCCTTATCGTCAAAGCGAAAGAAAAGCAAGTTATAAGCAATATGCCGAACAATTAATTGCCGGTGGATACGCTTATTATGCATTTGATACTGCTGAAGAATTGGATGCAAAACGCAAGGAATTTCCTAATTTTTTATACGGACAAGCCACACGCATGCAAATGCGAAATTCATTAACCTTAACGCAAAAAGAGGTGGCCGATTTGCTGGCTTCAAATACTCCTCATGTAGTTCGTATACTCATTCCTGAAAATGAAACGGTGGTATTTACCGATTTGATTCGAGGCGAGGTGAGTTTTGACACAAACCTTGTAGATGACAAAGTTCTATTAAAGGCCGACGAAATGCCGACTTACCATTTAGCTGTGGTAGTTGATGATAAAGCGATGGAAATTACCCACGCTTTTAGGGGCGAAGAATGGCTACCTTCTGCGCCCATTCATATCTTATTGTGGAAATATTTAGGCTGGGCAGATGTGATGCCACAATGGGCACATTTACCGCTTATTCTAAAACCCGACGGGCATGGGAAATTGAGTAAACGCGATGGCGATCGTTTAGGATTTCCGGTTTATGCGCAAAATTGGACCGATCCAAAAACTGGCGAAACCACTCAAGGCTTTAAAGAATTAGGCTTTATGCCCCAGGCTTTTGTGAACCTATTAGCCATGTTAGGATGGAATGATGGAACCGATAAAGAAATATTTTCATTAACTGAGCTGGTCGAACTGTTTTCGATTGCCCGCATTAGCAAAGCTGGAGCAAAGTTCGATTTCGAGAAAGCAAAATGGTATAATCAAGAGTGGATTAAACGATCTGAAGTCGGAAGTCTGAAGTCGGAAGTCCGAAATCAATTTTCCCAAGCTGGAATTGAGGTTAAAGACGATGAATTTCTAGCGAAAGTAATCGAACTGGTAAAAGATCGTTGCATCTTATTGGGCGATTTTGTATCGCAAGGAGCTTATCTTTTCAATGCTCCCTTAGCGTATGATGAAGCTGCAGTGAAGCCAAAATGGACGACAGAAAAAGCTGCATTTTTTGAAGAGTTTGCAAAAGGCTTAAATGCCGATTTAAGGGCGGCCCAAATGGAAGAGCAGTTTAAAGCTTTAGCAGATGAAAAAGGATTCAAACCTGGCGAATTAATGCTTCCATTTAGAATAATGCTAGTGGGCGGAAAATTTGGTCCAGGTGTTTTCGAGATTGCGGAATTACTTGGAGCTGAAGAAACGCAACAGCGGATTAAAGATGCAGTTAAAGTTTTTAACTCTTAAGTATTACCGCTCAAGCTAGCATCGTCGTCCCTTCATTCGCCATCTCGAAAGGAGAGAGCTATTGATACACCAAGAGTTTCCGTCAAAAAAACTAAATTGCCATATAAATTGTTCATCAACAAAAAATAACATTATGCAGTGGTTCGGAAAAGGAAGTGAAAATATAGAAGACAGACGAGGTATGGGTGGTGGCGGACTGAAAATTGGCGGTGGTATTGGCGTAATCGTCGTAATTTTAGGTTTATTTTTCGGGCAGGATTTAACTGGTCTAATGAGCGCATTACCTACAGAAAGCTTACAAGGCGAGGGTAAGCGTGGTATTCCAACCGATCCAGAGGGTAAATTTGTTTCAGGTATTTTAGAATCTACAGACTCGGTTTGGAAAGCCCAATTTACGGCCTTAGGCTTGGAGTACGAAAGACCAACAATTACCATTTTTGAAGAGTCTGTTCCATCGGCATGCGGTAATGCAAGCGCAGCGGTTGGCCCATTTTATTGTCCGGGCGACCATAAAGTATATATTGATCTATCTTTTTACGAGGAGTTAAAAAATCGATTTAACGCTGCAGGAGATTTTGCTCAAGCCTATGTTATTGCGCATGAAGTTGGGCATCATGTACAGAATTTACTCGGATTAAGTGAAAAGATGGAAAAAGCTAGAAGAACGTTAAGCGAAACAGATTACAATCGCCTTTCTGTAAACTTAGAACTTCAAGCCGATTTTTATGCGGGACTTTGGGCCAATAAAGCACAGAATTTAGACCTATTTAAATTAGACCCAGGGGATATAGACGAGGCCTTAAACGCCGCAAATGCCATTGGAGATGATAAATTGCAAAAACAAACGCAAGGAGAAGTTACGCCCGATTCTTTTACCCATGGTACATCTGCACAGCGAATGTATTGGTTTAAAAAAGGTTTCGACACTGGAGATTTTAAAGAAGGGGATACATTTAATTCAAATCGTTGAAAAATAATTAAAACAAAATAATCATATTAATTGTTATCCCTTCTTATAGGCATAAATTATAAAAATTTCTCATATGCTTTAATTATTTTTGAGAATGATCCTTATTGTAGACGATACCCCCGAGAACTTAATTTCACTAAAAAAGGTTCTCGAAAAAAATAATTTTGATGTGGACACAGCCTCTTCGGGCGAAGAAGCATTAAAGAAAGTACTAAAAAACAATTATGTTTTAATTATCCTCGATGTGCAGATGCCAGGCATGGATGGGTTTGAAGTTGCAGAAGCGATTTCGGGCTACAGCAAGGCAAAAGAAACAGCCATCATCTTTCTATCGGCAGCCAATACAGAACTTAAATTTATTGCAAAAGGGTATTCTTCGGGTGGTTTAGATTATATCACCAAACCGGTTGATATGAACATTCTTTTGTTAAAAGTGAAGACTTTCTATCACATTTACGAACAAAGCCGAAAGCTAAAAGAAATGCAAGAAACGCTTTTAGCCGAAATCGAATTCAGAAAAGAAGCCGAACGCAAAAAAGACGAATTTATAAGTATTGCCAGTCACGAACTAAAAACGCCTTTAACCAGCGTTAAAGGCTATGTCCAGCTACTCGAAAGAAGTATTGCAAAAGGTGATACCGAAACCGTAAAAAAACATTTAGCCAAGGCACAAATCCAATTAGACAAACTAAATAGCCTTATTGCAGATTTATTAGATATTTCGAAGATAGAGAGTGGCAAATTGAAGTTCAATAAGCAAAATTTTTCGATCGACATGTTGTTAGATAATGTAATCGAAATTATGCATCAATCTAATGCTGGCTTTAAAATTATCAAAAAAGGCCATGCAGGTTGTGAAATTTTTGCCGACGAAATGCGCATAGAACAAGTTATCGTTAATTTTTTAACCAATGCCATAAAATATTCGCCGGGTACCGAAGAAATAATAATTACGGTAAATGTAAATGACGAAAAACTATATGTAGCCGTGAAAGATCAAGGAATTGGCATGTCGGCCGAGCAATTAGCGCACGTGTTCGATAAATTTTACCGGGTTGAAGAAACTTCTCAGCGTTTTCAGGGATTAGGAATTGGCCTCTATATTTCTTCTGAAATTATTAAACGACACGGCGGAGATATCGGCGTAAATAGCACATATGGCAAAGGATCTGAATTCTATTTCATCATGCCAATTAACTTACAAACAGAAAACTAAATTAAACTATCTCAATGAAATTATCATTAAAATCTAACCTCCGTCTTGGTCTTGGGTTATCATTGATCTTATTAATCCTTAGTTCGCTTGCTTCTTATATAAGCATAAGAAATTTAATTAACAATACCGACTTGGTGGCGCACAGCAATGAGGTAATGAATAGTTTAGACAATACCATATCGAACTTAAAAGATGCCGAAACTGGGCAACGCGGGTATCTTCTAACAGGAAATAAAGTGTTTTTGGAGCCTTATTATGGCTCAAAAGATAGGATTAATGCGTTATACCTCAACATAAAAAAAGAAACGAACGACAACCCCTATCAGCAACGAAAAATTGATACCTTAAAAGAGATTCTCGACACTCGATTAAATATTATCGAGAAAACGATTAAGGTAAAGGAAAATGGCGCAACAGTTTCTGAAGGTTATCTCATTGATGGAAAAATCTATATGGATAAGGTAAGGCGAATCATTATCGATATGCAAACCGAAGAGAAAAGATTACTTGCAGAGCGTACTGCAGATATGAACGTGTTCTCTAGGTATACCCCTATCCTAATCATTATCGCAGCAATTCTGTCATTATTGATTACGATTTTCTTCTATAGAAAGGTGTCGATGGATTTTAACACGCGTGTTGCCCTTCAGCAAAAATTAGAAGAATTAAATGCAGAAACAGCAAAACGCATCCAGTTAATTGAAAACATCGCTCGTCAAATAGCAAGTGGTAATTACAATGCGAGATTAGATGATGCCACCAAAGACAGCTTAGGAAGCTTAGCCAATTCGTTAAATAACATGGCCGAGTCGCTCCAATACTCTTTCGGTTTATTAGAAGATAAAGAGTGGCTACAAACGGGTGTTGCCAAGTTAAATGACACCATGGTTGGCGAAAAAGACCTTAACGTTTTGGCAAACGACATGCTCAGCATGATAGTGGCGCATACGAAGAGCCATGTAGCAGCCTTATATGTGCTTGGTGAAGATAGATATCTGCATTTAACTGGTCACTATGCGTTAAATAAAAATCGAAACGATTCGGCAATTGCCATAGGTGAGGGCATAATCGGTCAGTGTCTCGAATCAAGAGAACTAATTTTACTCGAGAATTTACCTAACACCAATCTTACCATTACCTATGCTACTGGAGAAACCAAACCGAATACCATCCTTGTTGTTCCGATTTTACGGGATGGCTTAATGGTTGGTGTAATCGAATTAGGAACATTAACCAGTTACCCCCCTCGAAAACTAGACTTCATGAAAAGTGTTTCGAACAACATCGGTGTTGCTATTCATGTGGCCCAAAATCGTAAAAAATTACAAGAATTTTTAGAAGAAACCCAAGCCCAGGCCGAAGAACTACAGGCACAACATAGTGAACTCGAGGGGCTAAATGCTGAACTTGAGGCGCAAACACAAAAAATTCAAGCCTCAGAAGAAGAACTTCGCGTACAGCAAGAAGAATTATTACAAAGCAATCAAGAACTTGAGGAACGAAGCGCTTTGCTCGAAGAAAAAAATCAAACTATCCAAGAACGAAATGTAGAAATTCAACAAAAAGCCGAACAACTAGAACTTAGCACAAAATATAAATCTGAGTTCTTAGCTAATATGTCTCACGAACTACGCACGCCTTTAAACTCTATTTTATTGCTCTCTAAATTAATGGCCGATAATGAAGAGTTGGATAAGGAATATACTGAATATGCAGAGGTAATTCAAAGTTCTGGACAAGGCCTTCTTAGCTTAATTGATGAGATTTTAGACCTTTCGAAAATCGAATCAGGCAAAATGAAGTTGGAAGTTGAAGAAGTAAGTGTAAATGAAGTGATTACCGATTTACGTTCGCTCTTTAATCCAATTGCGAGAGACAAGAACCTGCAATTAGAAGTTACGGTTGATCAAGATTTACCAGAATACATCGAAACTGATAAGATGCGCTTAGAGCAAATACTAAAGAATTTGCTATCTAATGCCTTTAAGTTTACCACAAATGGAAAAGTGAGTCTGAGTTTAACTCCAGACCTTACCTACAAAACCATTATTTTTAAAGTAAAAGATACGGGCATTGGTATCGCACCAGATAAGCTCGATTTAGTATTCCAGGCCTTTCAACAGGCAGATGGATCTACACGCCGCAAATTTGGAGGTACGGGATTGGGTTTATCCATTAGTAAAGAACTATCGAAATTATTAGGTGGTGATATTAAACTAGAAAGTACGGTAGATGTAGGTAGTGAATTCACCTTAACTATCCCTATAAACTTTGCCGATAATGCTGCTTATTTAGAAGAACAGCAAAGCCAATATGAATTGGCAGAACAAAATCGGTTAGCCGAACGCGTAAAAGTTATTTCAGAGCGACTTACCGTAGATCATATTCCGAATGATATCGACGATGATCGTGATAACATTACCTCAGACGATCAAGTAATCTTAATTATTGAAGACGACACCCCTTTTGCAAAAACGCTCTTAGATTTTACGCATAAACGGGGTTACAAAGGTATTGTTGCCGTACGTGGCGATACAGGGATAGAAATGGCAAACGCCTTTAATCCACTCGCCATTTTATTAGATATACAATTACCAATAAAAGATGGGTGGCAGGTAATGGAAGAGTTAAAGTCCAACCCGCAAACTAGGCCTATTCCAGTTCATATCATGTCATCATTAGCGGTAAAAAAAGAAAGCCTGCTAAAAGGAGCCGTAGATTTCATTAACAAGCCCGTTGCATTAGAGCACATGAAGCAAATTTTCGAGAAACTAGAAGATGCCTTAAGTCGCTCCCCGAAAAAAGTGCTTATTGTTGAAGAAAACGAGCAACACGCCAAAGCCTTAAGCTATTTCTTAAGCAACTCTAATATTCAAACCTTGGTGGTGAGGAATGTACACGAAAGCATTGAAGCTTTAAAACGCAAAGAAGTAGATTGTGTAATTCTAGATATGGGCGTACCTGATAAAGGAGCATATGAAACCTTAGAAACCATTAAAAAGAGCGATGGTTTAGAAAACCTGCCTATCATTGTTTTTACAGGTAAAAACTTATCAAAAGGAGAAGAAAGCAGGATAAAACAATATGCAGATTCGATTGTGGTAAAAACCGCACATTCTTACCAACGAATTTTAGACGAAGCGGGACTATTCTTGCATTTGATAGAAGAAAAAAGCAAAAAAGACCATTCGGTCTCTGAGCAATTAGGCGGATTGCATCAAGTATTAAAAGATAAGACCGTATTAATTGCAGATGATGATGTGCGCAATATATTTTCGTTAACAAAAGCTTTAGAACAACATAATATGAAGGTTTTATCTGCAACAGATGGAAAAGAAGCCTTACGGGTGTTAAGCGAAAACCCAAAAGTTGATGTGGTGTTAATGGATATGATGATGCCCGAAATGGATGGTTACGAAACTACCCGAACCATTCGAGAAATGAATGCTTACAAACGACTACCAATTTTAGCCGTTACTGCAAAAGCAATGATGGGCGATCGAGAAAAATGTATCGCTGCAGGGGCATCAGATTATATTTCCAAACCTGTAGATGTAGATCAATTAATTTCGTTGCTACGCGTGTGGTTATACGATAAAGTTTAAAAATTGTTTTAAAATTTATGGACGTTAAAACAAAGAAAATATTAATTATAGACGACGATAGCAGAAACATATTTGCCTTAACAGCCGTTTTGAAAGCAAAAAAATACACCTGTTTATCGGCCACAAGTGCTAAAAAAGGATTTAGCCTTATTGAAAATGATGAGGATATTGCATTGGTACTTATGGATATGATGATGCCCGATATGGACGGTTATCAGGCCATGTCTAAAATGAGAGAAATACCGAAAATGAAAGATATTCCTGTAATTGCGGTTACCGCACAGGCCATGGTGGGCGACAAAGAACGTTGCCTAGAAGCAGGTGCAGCAGGCTATGTTTCCAAACCAATAAATATAGATGAGTTAGTAAACCATATTAATAAATATATCTAGTGCCAAATCAAACCGCCATTAGCGACGACCAAGTAGAACTTTTGCTAGCAGATGTTCTAGAACATTATGGATACGATTTTACAGGTTACTCCAGAGCTTCGCTAAAAAGAAGGCTTTTAAGATTATTCGCGTTAGATAAACAGGTAAGCTTTGCCGAATTTCGCTACAAAATTACAAATGACAACAGTTATTTCAAGCGCTTAGTAGAGCAGATAACGGTTAACGTTACGGAAATGTTCCGCGATCCTGGATTTTATAAAACCTTAAGGAATACTGTTCTTCCTCAATTTGGCACCTACCCTTTTATTCGCATTTGGCTAGCCGGATGCTCTACTGGAGAGGAGGCCTACTCAATGGCAATAATGTTAAAAGAGCTTAATCTCTTATCAAAATCGTTAATTTATGCTACAGACATTAACCCTACTGTATTAGAAAAAGCGGGACAAGCCATGTTTCCGCTTAGCCAAATGAAACAATATTCAGAAAATTATATTGCTTCTGGCGGGAAAAGAGATTTCTCATCCTATTACAGTGCAAACTATTCTTTAGCTAAATTTAATGAGGAATTAAAGGGTAAAATTATATTTTCGACACATAATTTAGTTTCAGATCATTCTTTTAACGAATTTCAGTTAATTTTATGTAGAAATGTATTGATCTATTTTGATAGAGGATTACAATACAATGTGCTACAGCTTTTCGACAATAGCTTAGAGAAATTGGGATATTTAGCCTTAGGAACCAAAGAAACAATCGATTTTTCGCCTATTGCAAAAAACTATAAACGACTAGATAGCGAGAAGATTTGGAGGAAACAAAATGAAAGGATGTAAAGCTTTAGTTATTGGCGGCTCTGCCGGAAGCTTGGAGGTATTGTTAAGAATACTTCCTGATTTACGTACGGACTTAAGTTTTCCAATAATTATTGTAGTGCACCGAAAACAAGGAACCGATTTTCTCCTTTCCGACCTATTATCATCAAAAACTTCCCTAAAAGTTAAAGAAGTAGAAGAAAAAGAACAAATCAGACCTAAAACCATTTACATTGCACCTTCAGATTATCACTTATTATTAGAAAAAGATTTTTCTTTCTCTTTAGATTACTCTGAAAAGGTTAATTATAGCCGGCCATCTATCGATGTTACGTTTCAGTCGGCCGCCGAAGTATACACCAATAAATTAGCTTGCATATTGCTTTCTGGGTCAAATGCTGATGGTGTAAATGGATTAAAAGCAGTTAAAAACTACGATGGCCTAGCCATTGCTCAAGATCCAAATACGGCCTCGGTAAGCTATATGCCCGAACAGGCTATTCTAAAAGTTAGCATAGACCATGTATTAAAACCAGAAAACATGGCACATTATATTAATTCATTAATTTAATTACGCTCCATACGATGAACAAAAAAGTATTTATTTTTGATGATAATAGCGATATTTTAGAATTATGCACCCTAATTCTTGAAGATGCAGGTTACGAAACTAAAACTTCGGCCACATCTAATGATATCGTTACCCAAGTAAGTGCATACATGCCCGATTTAATTTTCATGGATAATTGGTTGCCTGATGTTGGAGGTGTTGAGGCGACACAAGAACTTAAAAATCATCCTGAATTAAAACACATACCTGTAATTTACTTTTCGGCAAATAACGATGTTAAGGCCCTTGCCGAACAAGCAGGCGCCGATAACTATTTAGCGAAACCTTTCGATATTCACGATTTTGAAGAGATTGTGAAATTGAGTTTGGGTTAATGTTACTTTTTAACCATTAAGAGATTAAGAAAATTAAGCCATAATAACCTTAACTTCTTAATGGTTTTAATTTAAGCCAACCGCAAGAAAAGCAATCTCAATTCTTAATCCTTCCTTGTTCGTCCTCAGTTCCGGTAGAACGGCGGCGGGCGGGCTTAATCTCATTTTTTCCAAACCGATAAGTAAAGCTAACCCTTCCCATTTGCGTATCGTTTTTCTGATAGAGATCATATTTTAATCCTGGATATGCGCTGGTTATATTTTGTTCGATAGTGTTAAATACATCGCTCATGGCCAGCTTTAAACTCGCTTTGTTGTTCAACAACGATTTACTTATTCCCATATCCATAAAATAACGACTGCCAATACTTAAGGTTCCATAATCTAATGGAGATTCGTAATTTCCGCTCAACTCTGCCGTAAATCCTTTAACTATAGTGAAACTATTTTGCATCTTAAACTGCATCGATGTTTTGCCTGTTTTTAAAGACTGACCACCTAAATTTGGTGTTTCAAAACTGAGGTAAAACACATTAAGATTGTTGTTCATCTCCCACCATTTGGCAAGTTTGATAGGTACGTTAAGGTTAGCGCCATAAGAAATATTAGTAGCTAAATTTGCATTGGTTTGGTAAAGTGCCTTTTGTTTTTCATCGGGCAATAGTACTTGCGTAATCACATCATTAACGTGACTGTAATTTATAGACAGTAAATATTTTTGCATCAGCGTGTACGAAACTTCAAAATTATGAGTGTATTGTGGTTTTAAAAAGGGATTTCCCTTGTTATACGTGTACTGATCCAAATAATATACAAAAGGGTTTAAAGCATCATAACTCGGTCTATCAATCCTCCTGCTATATGAAAAACCCAATTGATTGTTCTTCGATAAGGTTTGTTGCACAAAAAATGTAGGGAAAAAATCTAAATAACTTCTTTTTACGATATCGTTTGTGGTGATTAAGTTGCCTGTAGAATTAGTTTGTTCTACCCTTAATCCTACCTGAACACTGGTATTCTTAAACTGCTTATTTATATTTGTATAGGCCGCATTTACATTCTCATCGTAAATAAACTGATTACTTCTTCTCACATCGTTTTTCCAAACTGAATTTATGAATTCTTCGGCTTGTAAATCGTTATCCGTTTTAACCCAACTACTTTTTAAACCTGCTTCGAGTTTTATAGTTTTGCTAAGCGAAACGTTGTAGTCTACTTTTATTGCTTTTATATCTATTTGGGTTGGGGTCGAATTTCTGATGAGATTTAAGGGTCTAATTCGAGTACCATTGGCAAACAAATAGTCGTTTTCATAATTGGCAATTTCTTTACCATTGTAGCGCGAATAATCTAAATCGGCCGAAATTTCAGCGCCAGTACTATCTAAAATTGATTTAAAATTGAGGTTATACGAAAGGTTTTTAAAATTGTCTTTTTGGTTAGAATTTGCCATTAACGATGAATCTACTTGGTTAAATGATCTTCCAATCAACGTATTATTTGTGGTAAATTCATTTCCAGTGTTTAAATACCCATTGGCTAAAAATCCGATGGTGTTTTTACTATCGATAAAGTAATCTATACCCGCTTTAAAATTGTTGTTCTCACGTTTTCTTGTGGTTTCACCGATTTGCATAAAATACGTATTAGGTGTACCATTCGCTATACGATCAATATCCAGTAGAGAACTGTTTCGGTAATTTCCGTAATTATAATTACCAAATACATTTAGTTTAGCGGTGCGGTGATTGAGGTTGATACCCGTATTTCCTCTAAAGTTTTTGCTTTGCGAAGCAGAAGCCGTTAAACTGCCATTGGTACCGCCATTCTTATTCTTTTTTGTTTTAATATTGATGATGCCAGAGTTTCCCGAAGCATCGTATTTAGAAGACGGATTTGTTATTAATTCGATGCTCTCGATCTGTTCGCTTTGCATGCTCCGCAATAAATTGGCTACATCGGCACTGCTCATATAGGTTTGCTTGCCATCGATTAAGATCAGCACACCTTGTTTGCCTTGCATCGAAATTCTATCGTTCTGGTCTACCGTAACACCTGGAGCCTTTTGTAGCACTTCTAATGCAGTAGAGCCAATTAAAACGCTACTGTTCTCTACATTCATCACTAACTTATCGGTCTTGCGTTCGATTAATGGTTTTACAGCGGTAATACTAACTGTTTTTAATGTTTTTCCTTCAGCGCGGATGTTGATGGTAGCTAAATCTATTATTAATTTATCATCGCTTAAAGTAAACATTTTGCCTCTATGAGTAGCAAAACCCATCATGTTTACCTTAACGAAATAACTTCCTGTTTTAACGGTTATGAATTGAAATTTTCCATCAGGGTTGCTTAATGTTGTTTTAACCAATGATGAATCGGTGGTTTTAAAAAGACCAATTGTAGCATATTCAACGGGTTTTTGAATCTCGTCTAAAACCGTTCCGTTGATTATTCCCTGAATTGTTTTTTCTTGCGCTTTTGAGGTCTTGATTGATAAGATAATTAGGATGGTAAGTGCTAAAAAGTAATGTTTCTTCATGTGTTTGTGTTGGTTCAGGTTAAAAATTAGGACATAAAAACGTCAAGGTGCTTGCACACCAATGGCTTACATTCCAAAAATTTTTAGTTTAGCTCAAAAGGTCCGAAATCCCTTTTATTTTAGTTATGAGATATAGACGATGAGATGAACCTAAAGGTTACAAGAAATTTTTACTTTTTTTAATCTGGCTACTTAACCCCCAAAACATCAACGCCTTGGTCGAAAATAACATCAACCGGTATGCCCTTTTTGCTCAATCGATCTAAATCGCCCTGCAGTTCGGCGCCAATTATTCCATTTTCCTTCTGCGCTTTTTCTACCGCAGCTTTATCGCCATTGCCTTGTAAAGTGATAATGAAATTACTCAGTTCGTTCATTGCCACAGCAAACTTATCGAAATCGACACGATATGCACCGTTCGCTGTTCTAGCAAATGCACCTTTTTCTTTAAAGAAATTAAAGCATTGCATATTTGCTTTTCCATGGGCTTCAGAGGCACCAAACCTTACCGACCGTAAAATACCTGCCATGTAGGTGGTATAGAATTCCTTGATATCACCGGTTAGTTCTCCTTTTTTGAGCAACCCGGTAACCATATATAGCCCTAAAACATCGGCCTTGCCCTCTTCTAACCACGAATATTGCTCTTTTAAGGCATTTCGAACTGTTCCCTTGCCTTTAATGGTGTTTTTTATACCTAGGCCATGTGCAACCTCATGAAACATAACGTTTGCAAAAAAAGCATCAAACTTGATGTATTTCTGTTGATCTTTATCGATAAGTTCGTTGGCAATAGGCACCAAGATTTTATCAAATTTAGCCTTCATGGCGTTTTTTAGTTGCGAGCGACGAGTGCCTTTCTTTTGTTGAATTTCTTCATCATTTGGCAAGTTTACGGCAATGGTTTTAGAGCCCGCATTACAATCGCCTGCATAATACACAACATCGTAAGCATTTAATTCTGAATCGGTTCCTGGAACTTCCCTTTTATAAGCCGCAGCAACTGGAAGGCCTTTTTGCAAGGCAGGAAGCATAGAAACATATTTAGCTAATCGCCTGCTCCACACTTTATCTTTTACTAAAACATACGACTCGAAAGCAGCACGAGCGTTAAACAATTTGTCTTCGTAATTCTCTATCGGACCAATTATAATGTCCAATCCATTCGTTTTCATATCCAGCCATGCATAGTCACTGGCCTTATAATCGTCGGTTACCAGGGCTTCGGCTCTTAAATTCAAGTATTTCTTAAAACTTGTATCTTCTGTTAACAAAGCCGCTTCTTTTAGTAGATTGCTGGCTCTTTGAAGTTCTGAAGCATAAATTACATGATAAGGAACAGAGATCAATTTATCACTTTCGGTACGAATAACAGAGTATAAACCAAATTTATCTTTTACATCAGATTGTTCCAAATCAGCTTTGGTCATGCCCGCAGGATAAAATGTACCCGTTTCTGTTTTTGGACCAATACCTGCAACAAAAGGTTTGTCGCCATTTAATCGATCCCATGGACCGTAATTTATGCGAACGAATTCTTTGGTACTTTCGTCTTTGATGGTGTTTAACAAACTATCGCGTTGCGGATAAGCTTGTTTCCAAAATAGTTCGTCCATTATCGCTGCTGCTTGAATTAATAGTGGCAAAACTTTACGCTCGCTCGGGGTTAGCTGATTTAAATTGGTAGATAATTTAACCTTTTCGTAAATCTTAATTCTACTATCTACATAATCTTGCAAAGTATCATTTACTTTTTTAGTTGCTTTTTTTGCGGTTGTTTTATCGGTATTGTTGCAGCTAAAAAGCGCTATAGTGAACGATAAGCCAATAAATAGTATGCTGTTTTTCCTTAAGTTCGTCATTTCGGTAAAAATTGTATGGTGATCGTTCTATGTATCCTTTCAAAGCACTAAATTAGCAAAAAATATAGCTACAAATTAATTTATCTAATACCCACTTAAAATTTACATTGTGTATAAAAAACTAACATTTTCTGTTTACGTATTGTTTGCTTTTTCCGTACTATTTAGCGGCTGTTCTACATCGAAATACGCCGCTAGTGATAAAGAATATAAACGCATGGCGAAAGAATTTTCGAAAGTAATAAAAGCGTCACCTCCGGTTAATCAAACTATCGATTCGTTAAATAACGAGCAGTACTTTGTAGGTACGGTGAACATGAGCATGCGTAAGCCGAATTACGTAATTATACACCACACTGCCCAAGATTCTACAGCACAGACCTTAAAAACCTTCACCATAAAAAGACCTCAAACCAGTGCACATTATGTTATTGGCAGAGATGGGAAAGTATATCAAATGGTGAACGATTATTTACGTGCACAACATGCAGGCGTTGGGAAATGGGGCTCGGTAACCGATATGAATTCTTGCTCTATTGGCATAGAAATGGATAATAATGGCACCACCGATCCTTGGACAGATGCACAGATTAATAGTCTTTGCGCAGTGCTGGCTACCTTAAAAAAGAAATATAGTATACCGACCGCTAATTTTATCGGTCACGCCGATTATGCCCCAGGCCGTAAAAACGACCCGAAAAACTTCCCTTGGAAAACCTTGGCAAAAAGAGGTTTCGGTTTTTGGTACGATGATGTATTAACTATGCCTCCTGCCGATTTCGATACGGCTTTAGCTTTACGAATTATTGGCTATAATACAGCCAATTTAGGCAATGCGATAAATGCATTCAAAATTCATTTTACAGGAGGGAATAATGAGAAAACGTTGGATGAAACCGATAAGTTGATTTTGTTTAATTTGTATAAGAAATACTTATAACTTTCTTTTCCCTTGATGGAAAAGAAACAAAAGATCAAGGCTCATATCTTTATATTTATTAAGCAATCAGGAAAAGGGAGGTAGCTTGGATCAAGGCTAGACACGATAATTTAACAGATGTTGGTTCGCAGGACAACCCTTCCTTTTTTTACTTCTTAAAGTCTGAACAGTACCTATTGACCAAGCCTTAATGCCTGGATCAGCGATTAACATGAGCAAAGACTAAGAGTAGTTTTCTGGATTGCTAACCTAAATATTTTAGTTATGAGCAGCCTTAAGTATTCGGTAGGGATCGACGTATCCAAGAAAGATTTCCACTGCTGCCTGTCGATAATCGACACACAGCAGTCGGTCAAAGTAAAAGCTAGCCATCGGTTTACAAATTCATCTACAGGTTTCAAGCTGTTTATGGACTGGATAAATCGGGGTTTGAAAGAAGAGTTGCCTGTCTTCTTTGTAATGGAGGCTACAGGTGTTTACCATGAACAGCTTGCGTGGTTCCTTAGCGGGAAGGAACTTCCGGTAAGCATACTGCTGCCCAACAAAGCAAAGAAATATCTCCAAGCGAACGGTGCCAAGTCAAAAAACGATAAGATCGATGCCCAGGGGCTTGCACAGATTGGGGCTGAAAAAAGACTTGAGCTATGGATTCCACCGAGTAGACATTTGTACGACCTACGGTGCTGCACCCGCCAGCATCAGAACCTAACGGAAATGCAAACGGCAATAAGCAACCAGCTGGAGGCGATTCGCCATAGTCAGTTTCAGAACAAAGAGATTATCAAGCAGCTCGAAAAAACAATTAAACTGCTGCAAAAGCAGATCATAGAAATGGAAAAAGCCGTCGGCAAAATCACCAAGTCGGATGAGGTGCTGAATAGACATTTCGAGAACATTACGGCCATAAAGGGATTAGGATTACTATCCTTTAGTGTGATCGTAGCAGAAACGAATGGTTTTGCATTGTTCAAAGATGCAGCCGCACTTGTTAGCTATGCAGGATACGATGTCGTCGAAAATCAGTCAGGAAGCCACATAGGGCGGACCAAAATCTCGAAAAAAGGTAACTCAAGGATAAGGAGAATACTGCACATGCCTGCATTATGTGCCGTACGTGATGACCAGCCACAGTTCCGAAACCTATTCGAAAGGGTATATAAACGAACTGGAATAAAGATGAAGGGGTATGTAGCTGTACAGAAAAAGCTATTGGTGATGGTATATTACCTTTGGAAAAACAACCAGACCTATAATTCCAGATTTAACCAGCAGGAAAAAATAATAGCCCCAGAAAACTCCGGAGCTACACATGATAAAGTTCCACAGGGAAATTTTCACTAGTACAAATCTAAGGAAATATTTATTGAATTTTATTTGGTTTTAAAGACAGTACCTGCGAATCTTTAGTTCGGATAGTTTGTTAATTTTTTGCTTACCACAAGAGGGCCATTTCGCCTCAAGGGCTCCATTTGGCCGTCTTGTTAAATTGAGGTTTAGGTACAGAATAGGAGGCAAAATTAACTATTCTCCTTCCTTAAGCTTCGAGGCCCGATACTGGGCGCATATAGCATGATGCTTATTGGATAATGCTTAGTTTAGTTCAGGTCTAAAACTTAAACGTTAAGCCAACATTTAAGGTTCCGATACCATAACCGGCTTCGGCGAAGATGCCGATTTTTTCAGAGAAGAGATAGCGTGCGCCGGCATGCCCACCGTAGATTATACCACTACCCGAATCGGTTCCTGGAGGCAGTGCTCCGCCCGACCATTTTACTGAAGCTACGTTATAGCCTAAGATAGCGCCGAGATAAGGGTCTAATTTATCAACACCTAAATCGAAGTGATAAGATGCTCTAGCGGCGGTTAAAATATAGGTGTATTTAAAATCACCGAACCCAATAGGTACCGTTTCTGTGGCATAAGCCACGTAAGCACCTCCGCTAATTTTATCCGTAAAGCCATGTTCGTAGCTTAAACCTATCGGTGTACCAAAGCCACCACCAAGCCCAATGCCAACGTTTAATAATTTATCCCCTTTGTTATAGGTTTGTGCAAATGAAGAGGTAATACCCAGACCTGCTAGCACCACTGCTAAGGCCAATTTTTTTAAGTTTAAGTTCATCATAATTGTTTATTTTAATTGTCAAACAAAAATAATTTAGAGCCTAAAGGAATATGTACCGAGAAAACGGTATTTGCATATACGTGTTGGTACGGATATTTTGGAAATAAAAAATCCCCTTCCGTTAAGAAGAGGATATATGTGATGCTTATTCTTTACTCAAAGTTTATGCTTTTTATGATATCATCCAAGAGTAACTTTGCCTCACTTCTTTTCGTGGGATTAAAATCTAATACACCAAGTACAGAAGAATAACCAGAGCTATCTATCGCGGTAAAATTCAGTCTATTTTCTGCAGTATTTTCTGTAACCAATATTTTATATCCATGGTTAGTAATTATCCTAGAGGAATATGTTTTTAAATTTACGCTTAGTGCTCTCTCATCAATAGCCTTTTTTAACTTCTCCAAACCCCTCTTTTCAGCTGTATTCATTTTAACGCTAGTAAATATGATTCCATCTACTGTATAGATATTTCTATTTTTTAATCCTTCATATGCTGACAAATATTCTATTTTATTTTTCTTTGCGTATTCTTCAGCAGCAGTTTGGCCCACCTGCTCAATAACACCTTTAAAGGTAATTTCAACGCCATTATTTATTTTTTGGGTTTTTTGTGCCTTTAATATGGATGGAAGTATTGTTCCAGTTAGTAGAATCAATAGTTTTAGATTGTTTTTCACAATTATATTAACAAGGTTTATTAGAAATTGTTGTGCTTTGCTTTTGCAAAAGAACGAAAGAATTAGATCCAGGAGCGGCTTTTAAAATTGTAATTTTAGTGCCAAAAATTTCCATAAAATAAATCCTTCCCGAAATCGGGAAGGATTTGGCAACACACTTTATTATCTTAAGAGTTGCTTATCAATCAGAAAATTGCCATTCACCCAATGCACTTTCATATACGGAATAGGAATCGCTTTGTACTTGGTTTCTTAAACTAAATTCGTGCTTTCTATTTATATAAGTAAAATCAGTATAATAGATTCCAAACCAAGCCTTTGGCACTTTTTCTAAATATATTGGAATTAATTCATTAAGAGTGTTTGGATAATAACCTTTACTTCCTTTAAATTTTTCTAATCTCCCTATAATACGGTCTGCATTTTTTTTATTTCTAACTGATTGACAATTAAGAATTGCAAACATCCCAATAATACTAATTACAAAAGCAGGAAGTGCTAAAATTTGCACTCTCCTTTTTCTAATTATTCCGACTATAAAACACGCTATAAATGCGCATAAAAGAATAAAAGCAAATATTAATGCAGCTGGGAGGTTCTCACTATCTCCATGCCAATAGTTGATAACGAATACAGGGCTCAGTAATCCAATTATTATAATGATTATATATTTCATAATATTTAATGAGAAGAGTGAGGAAGTTTTGTATGTGCCTCAATTATATTTTTTTGGCTATTTGCAGATTTCTTGCAGAAACTCGCCTTTGCCTCGTTTCTTAATGTAGCTCCTGTTAAACCTGTAGTAGATTTATTTTTTGGAGCTAAACCATCAATAATATGAGGTATATATTCAAAATTGGGTGCGTCAGAAGGATCTTTAGGATTTAATTGATTGAAGAAATTGTGTATAGCAGAGTTAAAGTCCGCAGTTCCGTTTTTTAAAGATTGGCCATATGCCTTCCAAAACTCAATACCCGCAGCATTTGAGGGCATATCTTCATAGGAAAATGCAGATGCTGTTTGGCTGTTCAACATGCTTTGTATTAACTCTCCCGAAGCTGTATACGAATAAGCATAAGCTGGAGAATACTCTTCTGTTAAAGCAGCAGCATAAAAAAAGTGGTGCATATCTATCCAGCCATTATTTTCCGTATAGATGTATCTATCTACGAATGCCGAGCCAGGCGCATCAATTAGGTTATTATTTGCATCTCTTGTGTACATCCTGTTTGCATTGAAATAATTTTTTAAGCTTGTTAGCCTATCTTTAAAATTTAGAAAGTTGAAATTTTGTGTTTGGCCTATTAATTTATTTACTTCATTCTTTATAGAAGTCAGATTCCCTAATTGTCCCCATTTTGGTTCTAATGCCGCATCAGCATCAACCATTTCAGTTTCAGGTACGCAACTACAATCGTCACATTGATATTCAACAGGCACTGGTGGGTCTTCTGGGTCTGGGGTTTCTGGATTCTCCGGGTCACATAACCAAAAATTCTGGTGGTCATCACAATCAATCACTGGCTCTGGATCCGGCTCTGGATCCGGATCAGGTGTATAAACCTGCTCGCAATCCTCTCTAACAACTTCCATGGATCCACAAGTTTCAACTTCCGGATCACCATGAAGAACGCATACCTGTCCGTATACAGGTGTACATACTAAATCCCATCCCTTTACCCCAACCTCAATTCCTGCAATCTTTAACGTACCTTTTCCGGTTTTAGCATTCTTTTCACCAATATAATACTTATTTATGAACTTACCTTTTTCAAATCTTAAGATGAAAATCGGTTTTTCATCCTTTACGCTACTATATTCAATATATCCACTAAAATTATCCAACTTGTTTATTTGAGTCCTACTGGCATCAAAGTGATTTTGTTGTAGATAATCATAATCAGGCACGTACGTTAATTGAAGCTGGTGAAAGTTCTTACTTTTCGTTTTATAAATTAAAAGCCTTTTGAAAGAAGAGTTAGCTCTTATCAAATTAATTTTTTCATCTTGGGCCTTCCTTGCAAAATTATAAAGCCTAATTACTTTCTCATCGCTAGCAATCGGAACTTCGGTAAATTCATTATCTCCAGCTTTGCTGATGAACTGTTGATTCGCCCCATGGGTAGGCCCAATAGCTATTTTTATCCCACATTAATGGGGTCGCATTTTCAACTGGTATAGTAATTTTACCCCAACTATCTAATAAATTTTAAATTACTGATAGTACAACCAAACCAATTGTAATTCTCTTTAAGATTATTTTCCTCATATTATGATCAATCAATATTAATGATAAAATATTGCTTTTATTAACTAGGAAGAAAATTTAATCTATTATTAATATAAAAAATCCCTCCCGTAATCAGAAAGGATTGAATAAGTAAAGGATTAAACAATTTATATGGAGATTGCTTCGTGCCTCGCAATGACGCAAGGTTCTCTCGCAATAACGAAAACGTAGAAATCTACTGTTAAACCTTCGGCTTCCAGGCTTCTTTCAGACTTACTGTTCTATTAAAGACCAATCGGTCTTTTTCCGAATCCTTATCTACACAGAAATATCCTTTGCGGATAAATTGATAGGGCTGATGCTCAGTAACCGTGGCCAAATACGGTTCGATATAGGCATTTTTTATCACCTCCATACTCAAAGGATTTAAGTACTCTTTAAAATCCCCTTCCTCGCTATCTGGCGATTCTACCGTAAATAAACGATCGTATAAACGTACTTCGGCGGTTTTTGCATGTGCTGCACTTACCCAGTGAATGGTTCCTTTTACGTTAATTCCACTTGTATCTTCCCCACTTTTCGATTCAGGGATATAGGTGCAGTGTACTTCAGTAATTTCGCCATCTGGGCCTTTCTTAAAGTCGGTACATTGAACAATATAAGCATGCTTTAAGCGAACGGTTGCACCAGGCGCCAATCTGAACCATTTTTTAGCAGGTTCTTCCATAAAATCTTCGCGTTCTATCCAAAGTTCATTGCTGAATGGAATTTCTCGAGAACCACCTTTATCTTCTGCTTCTGGATTGTTCTCTCCCATTAGAATTTCTTCCTTCCCTACTTCGTAATTAGTTATGACCAATTTAATGGGGTCCAAAACTGCCATTACACGTGTAGCGCGTCTATTTAAATCTTCGCGAATACAAAACTCTAATAAACTAAGTTCGATTAGATTTTCTCTTTTGGCAATACCAATCCGCTCACAAAATTCTTTGATGCTCTCTGGGGTATAGCCTCTTCTACGCAAACCGCTGATGGTTGGCATGCGTGGATCGTCCCAACCACCGACTAAACCTTCATTAACCAATTGCAACAATTTGCGCTTGCTCATTACGGTATAGGTTAAATTTAACCGCGCAAATTCGTATTGTTTAGACGGGAAAATACCCAATTGGTCGATAAACCAATCGTACAATTCGCGATGCGATACATATTCTAACGTACAAATAGAGTGAGTGATATTTTCGATGCTATCGCTTTGTCCGTGGGCAAAATCATACATCGGATAAATGCACCAGGCATCGCCCGTGCGGTGATGATGTGCATGTTTAATGCGATAAATAATCGGATCGCGCATTAACATATTCGGACTAGCCAAATCGATTTTTGCACGTAAAATGCACGCTCCGTCTGGGAACTCCCCATTCTTCATGCTGGCAAACAAAGCCAAGTTTTCGGCAATGCTACGCTCGCGGTAGGCACTCGCAACTCCAGGTTCTGTTGGAGTACCTTTTTGTTCGGCAATTTCTTCGGCCGTGCTATGATCTACATAAGCTAAGCCTTTTTCGATTAAAGAAACGGCGAAAGTATGAAGTTGGTCAAAATAATCAGACGCATATAATTCATTCTTCCACTCAAAACCCAGCCAATGAATATCTTCTTGTTGGCTATTTACATATTCTGTTTTCTCGGTAACAGGATTGGTATCGTCGAAGCGTAAGTTTGTATATCCACCATATTTTTGGGTTAATCCAAAATTAAGGCATATGGCTTTAGCATGCCCAATGTGTAAATAACCATTAGGTTCTGGCGGAAAACGCGTAACTAAAGTTTCGTATTTACCAGTACTTAAATCATTCTCTATCAGCTCTTCTATAAAGTTTAATGATTTTTCTTCGCTCATATTAATTGTAGATTTTGAACACCAAAGTTAATAAATTAACCGAGTTTTTGAAGCAATTTCGAGCATTTAAGGCATTTAAACGCTGGGTAATAAAACGTGGGTAAAAATATTTACATTTACACCGTAATTACACCATTGGTTCATTGGTCAATAGTTCACCTGTGCAGGTCGTTTTAATCGAGCGAATCAATGCGTAACGAGGCAATGATATTAGTGAACCAATGACTAATGAACTAGTTAACTAATGAACAAAACACTCAAAAGACCAATCCGAGTTTTAGTGGCAAAAGTGGGCTTAGATGGGCACGATCGTGGCGCTAAGGTTATCGCTACTTCCTTGCGGGATGCAGGTATGGAGGTAATTTATACCGGACTTCGACAAACGCCAGAAATGGTGGTGAATACGGCCTTACAAGAAGATGTAGATGCTATTGGGATTTCTATTCTTTCTGGGGCTCATATGACGGTTTTTCCAAAAATTGTAGCCATCATGAAAGAAAAACAACTCAATGATGTGTTATTAACTGGTGGCGGAATTATTCCTGAACAAGACATGATTGCGCTTCAAAAAATAGGTGTAGGTAGTTTATTTGCTCCGGGAACGCCGATGGCCACCATAGTAACCTATATCGAAAACTGGGTGGTTGAACATAGAAATTTTTAATATGGTGTATCAAAATATACGATCCGAGTTAAAGGAAAATATCCTTTATGTAACGATTAATAGAGAAGCAAAATTAAATGCGTTAAACAAGGCAACGTTAGCCGAGTTGGCCGATGTAATTGCTTATTCAACTACAAATAGTGAGGTTAGAGGGGTGCTTTTAACAGGCGCTGGCGAAAAAGCTTTCGTGGCTGGGGCCGATATTTCTGAATTCCAAAACTACAGCTTAGCCGAGGGCAAAGAATTGGGCAGAAGTGGTCAGCACGACGTATTCGATGCCATTGCAAATTGCCCGAAGCCTTGGATCGCAGCTATTAATGGTTTCGCCTTAGGGGGTGGATTAGAATTAGCCATGGCTTGCCATATTCGTATTGCTTCTGAAAACGCGAAGCTCGGTTTACCTGAAGTAACGTTAGGCTTAATCCCGGGTTATGGCGGTACACAACGCCTTACACAATTGGTAGGTAAAGGAAGGGCCATGGAAATGATTACCACAGCCGATATGATCACAGCCGAAAAGGCTGCACAAATTGGTTTAGTTAATGAAGTTGTACCACAAGCCGAGCTCATCGGCAAAGCGGAAGCCATTTTAGGCAAGATTAAACAACGTGCACCTTTAGCTATTAAAAGTGCTATAAATGCCATTAATGCATCCTTGAATCCTGAAGTAAATGGCTTCGCTATTGAAATTGAAGAATTTGGAAATTGTTTTCAAACCGAAGATTTTAAAGAGGGGGTTTCTGCGTTTTTAGAAAAAAGAAAAGCCGTTTTTGGGGGAAAATAAATTTTATAATTATAAAATAAGGATTTAAGAAGGCTTAATTTTTCTTAGTTCCTTAACATTAAAAAGTGTAGAGAATATTGCCCATTCTAAATATTTATCTATATTTAACTATTATTATCGGTTACAGCTTTTATCATGAAGAAAATACTAATAGTAGATGATGAGGTAAACATTGGGCTTTTATTATCTAAATTCTTAACGCGAAACTCTTTTATTGTAGAAACCGCAACAAGCGGAACCTCGGCCATGGAATATCTGGCTAAGCAGCGATTTGATTTGGTATTGTGCGATTATCGACTAGAGGATACTGATGGAAAAGATATTTTAATCAAGATCAAGGAGAATTATCCCAAAACTGGTGTAATCATTATTACAGGTTATTCTGATATTAAATTAGCGGTAGAGCTTATTAAATTAGGTGCTTACGACTACATCACTAAGCCGCTTTACCCAGACGAGATTTTAAACACCATAAATAAAGCAATTGAAACTCAAATTGCTTTAAATGCAAGCGATTCAGAGCCTATTGCAACCGATGCTAAGAAAGATAAATCTGCAAAACAATTGATCGAAACCGACGAATTTGTAGTTGGTCAGAGTCAGGCCTCGAAAGATTTGATTAAACAAATTATGTTGGTAGCACCTACCAATTATAGCGTTATTTTAACTGGTGAAAGCGGAACAGGTAAAGAATCGGTAGCAAAAACCATTCATTTAAATAGTCCGAGGAAAGATAAACCTTTTGTTGCGATGGATTGTGGTTCGCTTACCAAAGAATTAGCTGGAAGTGAGTTTTTTGGTCATGAAAAAGGATCTTTTACTGGGGCATTATACACCAAAATTGGTCATTTCGAAATGGCAAACGGAGGCACATTATTTTTAGATGAAGTTGGAAATTTATCGTACGATATTCAGGCTGCCCTACTAAGAACTGTACAAGAACGGAAAATTAAACGCATTGGAAGCACTAAAGAAATTGATTTAGATGTACGAATTATCGTTGCAACGAACGAAAATTTAGGCGATTCTATTCAGAAAGGTCGATTCAGAGAGGATTTATACCACCGTTTCAATGAATTTTCAATTCATTTGCCTCCGATTCACAAAAGGGGAAGAGATATTATGGTGTTTGCACATACGTTCTTAAAAATTGCTAACGACGAACTCAACAGAAACGTTACCTCATTTTCGCCAGAGGTAGAAGAATGCTTTTTAACCTATAATTGGCCAGGTAATGTGCGTGAGTTAAAAAACGTAGTAAGAAGAGCAACTTTATTAACGGAGAACGAAGAAATTCAACTAAAAGCACTCCCATTAGAAATATCTACTTATGCAAAAGCTTTTGCTATTGAGGCTGCCGTAGAAAACACAATTGCTAAATCGAATAAACCACGCGATCTTAAAAATGCTGCCCTAGAGGCCGAATACGACACCATTTTAAACGTGTTGCGAGAAGTAAACTTCAACAAAACCAAAGCCGCCAAGCTTTTAAATATAGATCGAAAAACACTTTATAATAAAATGAAGGCGATTGACTTGGGGGAGTAAATTAGTTAATTTGCAAATTAACTAATTAGCTAAATAAGAAACTGGCAAACCTTTTGCTGCACCTTTACCTCTAATCGCTCTGCATGTCGATATTTAGTTATAAACAACGAAATAACATTAATCTGGTTATTATTATAGCCTTGGGGTGTGTTATTGCGTATTCGCTGCAAGGCATTTTTGGTTCTATTTTAAGTACGCTTGTGCTTTATACTATACTTCGTCCGGCTTACATTCAATTAGCTGAGGTAAAAAGATGGAACAAGAGTATTACCGCAATATTACTTTTATTTATTTCTTTGGTGGTGATTGTACTTCCCTTTTATGGGTTAAGCAGCATGGTGATATCGAAAATAAATGAACTGAATAGCGATCAAATTTATTTTACGAACCTCCTTAATAAAATAAAACATCTTTTCGATTTTAGTGAAAATGCTTCTCAAATGATAGAAGACGGTTTAAAAAAGGCGGGAACCTGGGCTACCGGCCTATTTCCGTCTCTAATTACAGGGGTGTTTAATATTGTTTTTGGACTGCTGTTAATGTACTTTTTATTATATTTTATGCTTATAGAAAGGGAATCGTTCGAAAACGCCCTCATAAAATATGCTCCCTTCAGAGAACAGAATGCCAAGCGTTTTGCCGAAGAAATGCGCAATACTACCTATGCAAACGTAGTGGGGCAAGGATTTATTGCAATAGTGCAGGGTTCGTTAGTAAGTTTATCATTTTATGTATTGGGCTATAACGACCCTATTTTTTGGGGGGTGATTACTACATTCATATCGTTTGTACCCATTTTAGGTCCTCCAGTAGTATTTGTGCCTGCTGCATTGCTTCAAATGGCCGATGGGAATACCTTCGGTGCATGGGCGATGTTAATCTTCGGTTTTGTGGTAATCATTAATATCGACAATGTACTCAGATTTATGATTGCTAAAAGAGTAGGAAATATTCATCCCATAATTACTGTAATTGGCGTGGTTATTGGTATTCCTTTATTTGGTATATTAGGACTGGTTTTTGGTCCGCTCTTATTTTCTTACTTCTTTTTATTGATCCGCATATACGAAACCAGTGCAAAAGCATCGGAAAGATTAGAAAGAATTAAAACAATTACGGAGCAAGAGGAGTTATAAATTATATTGTTAAACATAAATTAAAGATCATGAACGACAACTCAAAAGTATTAATTGCACTATTAGCAGGTTTAGCGGCAGGTGCTGCAATAGGTTTATTATTTGCACCCGAAAAAGGAAGCGAAACTAGAGACAAGTTAAGTCAATCGCTAAAAGATCTTGGCGATTCGATTAAAGATAAGGCGGCCGACGAGATTAATAACTTAACCAGCCTAAAAGATAAGGTTGTAGATTCTATAAAAAGCAAATTGCGTGACGTAGAGGATGAATATTCTACTGAAGTAGAGAACGTTTGAGCAATCTAATTTATTGATCGATTAAAATGGAAGAAGAGAAAGAAAAAGGTATTGAAGACATCTTTTTAGATGCTAAAGAGTATGTAGATATCCGTGTAGAACACATTCGACTAACGGCGGTTGAGAAGGGCGCTAAAATTTTTGCAGATTTAATTACCAACGGCACAGTAATTCTTTGTTTTATGTTGGCCTTTCTTTTCGGAACATTTACGCTGGCGCTTTTCCTTTCTGATGTTTTGGGCAATTATACAAGAGGCTTTGGTTGCGTAGCTGGCATTTACATAGTTTTAGCCGTTATTGTTTATTTAACAAAGGATAAATTTATGGAGCCAGGATTAATAAATCTGTTTATCAGGAAATATTTCGATAAAGTGGCCGATAAAGACGATGATGATGAAAGCAAATAATAACATACGGACCTTAGCAGAATTACATAGCGAAATTCATCGGTTAAAAACAGATTATAAGCAAAGAGGTGAACTGCTTGGTCAGGACACGAAAACATATGTGAAACAATTTACGCTAGGTAATCTGATTAAAAAGTATGCAACTCCATCAGGGTTTTTAAAGCTTGATGAAAAAACTAATATCAGCGGCAAGATTATGTCTATACTGCTACCAATGTTGCTAAACAGTACCGTTTTTCGAGGTTCTGGCATAATTACAAAAGCCTTGGGCGCACTCGTTTCTGGAAAAGTTGGAAAATCGTTAGATGCAGAACATTTATCAGGTATTTTTAATGTGGTAAAATCACTCTTTACAGGTAAAAAGACTAAAAAAGAAGAAAAAGTAGCATTTATTGATTATGGCATTCCGCCTGATAGTGAAACTTACTAGCGCATTAAACACCTTGACAACCTTTTAAAGTTTGTCAAGGTGTTTAATATATTTATTTCTTATCTACACTATACTTCCCAGGCCCCAAAAACACTAAGCCTAAAAATACTACGCCTAACTGAATAGCGCTGGAAGCGTCCATTATACCTTGTTTTGGGTCGGATAGGTGAACTAAGCTGGCCATAATCATGGTAAACACTAGCAATAGATTAACGGGTCTAAAAAATAGACCAAGCAGTAAAAATAATCCACCAATAGCTTCTGTGGCGGCCGCCATAAATCCCCATCCTAAGGGGAAAAAGTCGACGCCAATAATCTTCATGGTGCCTCCAATTTTAATCCAGGTTTCTGTGCCTCCCGAAAATTTCGGGAAGCCATGCATCATCATCATAATACCTAAACCTATGCGTATAATAAGCAAACCGGCATTCCGGTATTTGCCTAAGCTTTCAAAAATTGCCATTGTTATATATAATTAAATTCAACTTCGTATTCGTTGATGAGTATCGAAACGTTTGCGCCCAATACCATCGCCCTATTATCGTTAATATGCCCTGTTGGGAAATTAAAGCAAACCGGGTAATCGTATTCCTTCACCAACTCATAAATCACTTCTTCCGGTGTTTGTCCGAATGGGATTTTTTCTTCTCCTAGTTCATTAAAAGCACCAACAATTAAGCCTTTTAATTTTTTCAATTTTCCTTTTCTTTTTAAGATCCGCATCATGCGGTCTATGGCGTATTCGTGTTCCCCTACATCTTCTATAAAAAGAATTTTGTCGGTAAAATCCATTTCTGAAACTGATCCTTCTAGCGCAATCAGCAAGGTTAAATTGCCACCAATTAATATTCCCTCGGTCTTACCAATTTTATTTATGAAAGTATTTTCATATTTATAATTTACCTTTTCGCCAAATAACATTTTTCGTAAACTTTCTAGAGCTTCGGGTGTACTCTCTTCAAAAGTATAGGGCATTTGTGCATGTATGCTTTGGGTGTTCAGCTGAGCAAAGGTGTGAGCGAGTAAAACAGTGATGTCGCTGAATCCAATAAGCCATTTCGGCTCCGCTTCAAAGGCAGAAAAATCCAGCTCATCAATAATGCGGATGGTACCATAGCCCCCTCTACCCGCTATAATGGCTTTAATCTCCGAGTCGTTTAAAAAAGTTTGCAAATCTGCTGCCCGTAAACTATCGTTTCCTGCAAATTGATGATAATCTGCAGTCACTGTCTCGCCAAGTACCACGGTTAATCCCCATGATTTTAAGATTTCGATTGCCCCATTTATGGGTTGGGGTAATTTTTTAGCGGGACAAACGATTGCAATTTTATCTCCTTTTTTTAAGTAAGGTGGTGCTATATTCATATCTTTGCAAATTAAAAAAATAGTTTTGGATAACGATAAAATTAAAAGATATACCGTAACGGCAGCTTTGCCTTATACCAATGGTCCGGTTCACATTGGCCATTTGGCCGGCGTTTATTTGCCTGCCGACACCTATGTGCGTTACCTTCGCTCTAATAAGAGAGACGTAAAATTTATTTGCGGATCAGACGAAAATGGAGTTCCTATAACCTTAAAAGCCAAGAAAGAAGGCATTACACCACAAGAGGTTGTAGATAAATACCATAAAATTATTGGCGATTCATTTCAAGAATTTGGGGTTTCTTTCGATATTTATCATCGCACCTCATCGTTAACGCATCACCAAACTGCCCAAGATTTTTTTTCAAAACTATATAAAGACGGCGTATTTACCGAAGAAGTAACCGAACAATACTACGATGAAAAGGCGCAAAGCTTTTTAGCGGATAGGTATATTACGGGTACTTGTCCGAAATGCGGCAACGAAAATGCATATGGCGATCAGTGCGAAAACTGTGGAAGCACCTTAAATGCGACCGATTTAATCAATCCAAAATCGACTTTATCAGGCGAACCGCCTGTGCGACGTGAAACAAAGAACTGGTTTTTACCATTAGATAAATACGAAGATAAATTACGCACCTATATCGAAAGGCACAAAGAATGGCGACCTAATGTTTACGGCCAATGCCAAAGTTGGTTAAATGCAGGCCTGCAGCCGAGAGCAATGACGCGCGATTTAGACTGGGGCGTTCATGTGCCCATTAAAGGGGCAGATGGCAAGGTTTTATATGTATGGTTCGATGCACCTATCGGTTATATTTCGGCTACTAAAGAACTTTGCAGTTATGCAATGCTTGATGTTTGGAATCCAAAGGCCGAAGAATATTACATCCGCCAGATTGAAGCCGATAAATGCGGTTGGGAAGAATATTGGAAAGACGATTCCACCAAATTAGTACACTTTATAGGCAAAGACAATATTGTTTTTCATTGCATTATTTTTCCAGCGATGCTGATGGCGCATGGCGATTATATTTTAGCCGATAATGTGCCCGCAAATGAGTTTTTAAACCTCGAAGGGCAAAAAATATCGACCTCAAAAAATTGGGCGGTTTGGTTAAACGAGTACTTATTAGAATTTGAAGGCCAGCAAGATGTATTACGTTACGTATTAACGGCAACAGCTCCCGAAACTAAGGATAACGATTTTACTTGGAAAGATTTTCAAGCCAGAAACAACAATGAATTGGTGGCTATTTTAGGCAATTTCATCAACCGTGTTACGGTGCTTACCCATAAATATTTTGAGGGAAGAGTGCCCACCCTAATGGAATTAACCGATTATGATCAGGACGTGATTAACGAATTAGCAGCTGCGCCTGCCAAAGTGAGTGCTTCTATCGAGAATTATCGTTTCAGAGAGGCTTTAGGTGAAGTGATGAATGTAGCGCGTTTGGGTAATAAATATTTAGCCGATACCGAGCCTTGGAAAGTAATTAAAACCGACGAAGACAGGGTACGTACCATTTTAAATATCAGTTTACAAATTGCGGCAAACCTCGAAATCTTAATCGAGCCTTTCTTGCCTTTCACGGCCGACAAATTGCAAAAAATGTTGAATTATGGCGGCCATCTATGGGCAGATGCTGGAAGTATACATCTATTAAAGCGCGGACACCAATTGAACGAACCTGTTCTATTGTTCTCGAAAATTGAAGACGACGTAGTACAAGCGCAGATTGATAAATTAAACAATAGCAAGGCCGAAAATATAGCGGCAAATAAAAAGGCTACCCCGGCAAAGCCAAATATCCAGTTTGATGATTTTGCTGCGATGGATATCCGTGTAGCGACGATTATCGCAGCTGAAAAAGTAGAGAAAACTAAGAAATTATTAAAGCTTACACTTAACACAGGTTTAGACGAGCGTACAGTAGTGTCGGGTATAGCTGAGTATTATTCGCCCGAGGAAATTATTGGTCGGCAGGTAAGCTTATTGGTTAATTTAGCACCACGCGAAATTAAGGGGATTGTTTCTCAGGGGATGATATTAATGGCAGAGGATTCTACAGGGAAGTTAACATTTGTTGCGCCTGGTGCGAAATTTGAGGAGGGAAGTGTAATAAGGTAGGATTTGAACTCGGCTCACCGCCGCCGAGAGGCTCTTTCTTTGTTCTTGATAACAAAGAAACAAACAATCAAGGCTCATATCTTTATATTTATTAAGCAATCAGGAAACGAACTGGAATAAAGATGAAGGGGTATGTAGCTGTACAGAAAAAGCTATTGGTGATGGTATATTACCTTTGGAAAAACAACCAGACCTATAATTCCAAATTTAACCAGCAGGAAAAAATAATAGCCCCAGAAAACTCCGGAGCTACACATGATAAAGTTCCACAGGGAAATTTTCACTAGTACAAATCTAAGGAAATATTTATTGAATTTTATTTGGTTTTAAAGACAGTACCTGCGAATTTTAAGTTCGAATAGTACGTTAATTTTTGCTAGCCACAAGAGGGCCATTCCACCTCAAGGGCTCCATTTGGCCATCTTGTTAATTAAAGGTAAAGACCCTTCGTTTGCACTTAGGGACGGCAGTAGGTAAAATTAACTACTCTTCTTCCTTAAACTTCGAGGCCATCCTACTAGGCGCATATCCCTCATAGTTTCTTAGCTGTCTTAGCTAGTAAAAAGAAATTTACTTGCTTTTAATTGCTTTAGCTCGTTAAGTTGTGCTGTCGTTTGCCTATTTTCCAAATAATAGTAAATGGCAAAGCCTAAGAATATTTTACAAAGTACTAAAATATCTCCTTATACTTCTTTTCAAACGCCACAGCATGTTCCATCATCCCAATATCATTAGGGTGTGTACCATCAACAGTAGATTCGATACCCATATTTATATTTTTGGTAGTTAATAGATAAATTTTCTTTATTCCCCTGGCTTTAAGTTCGTTGTAAATTTTGGTAAGGATTTGGCTTGAGGTTTTAAATTCTTTATTTCTTAGGGTATCTAACAAATGCTCATTTCCACCGCCACTATGCTCTACCAATAAGATAGGCGTGTTAGGATGAGCTTTTCGCAAAGTGCTTACCGATTCGTTTACTCTTTTTCTGACTTCTTCTTCTGGGTAAAGTGTTCTTGAGCCTAAATTCGGCATGCAATCGAGGATGAAGAGCTTAGCCTCAGTTTGTGCGATATGATTTAATATAGGCGTTTCTAATCGGCCGTTGCCGCTAAAAGCCATGTTAATTACAGGTTGATTAATTTTTCTGCCAAAGATAGAAGGCCAAGCTAAACCTGGTCTGCTTGCGCACCCCCCCTGAGCAATAGATGTACCATACACTACAATTGGCTTTTGTTTAGTGATAGGCAAAAAGGTTAAAGTTTCGTTTTTTTCTACACCCACTTCCAGCCATTTTACCGAGTTGTACAAGGGTAGGTAGAGCCTAAAGATTTTTCCATGTTTCGATGCTAAATTATCGAAGGTATAGCTGATGGTATCTTTAAAAGTATATTTTCCGGGAGCCCAGTCCCACATCCCTCTTTCGTTGTGCGCATATAAGTCGAGCCCGCTCACTCCCGTTGAAGGCATGTGTGGCATATTTAATGAACCACTAACTTGGTAGCGCACGGTTATCTTTTTAGCCGAGCTCGTAAACTCGATGTATTCGCCGGCGGTATTTTGGCCTAAAGCCCAAACAGGTGGTCTTACTTCGTCTTTTAAGGTGTTAGGTAATCGCTGGTAGCTTGCGCCGATGGTTGAGGGCAACGCTTGGCCTTGGATTACGGGGAATTTTTGTTGCAGGGGGTTGTACCACGTTTGGGCTTGGGAAGTGGTGATGGTGACAATAAGGCCAAAAAAAGCAAATAAGAGTTTCCGTTTCACTGTCGACATTTGGATTAGGTTAATGCTCACTTTCCCAAATATATACTATTTAACTGTTGTTTTCACCCCTACATCTTCCCCCAATCCTCATTCGGCTCAGGGCCCATCTCCAAAACCAACTTTCCGCCTTTCAACAATTCGCTTGCCGAAAACCAGAATTTATTCAACACTTTCCCATTTAAAGTGGCACTTTGCACATATTTATTCGTACGAGAAACATTCTTCGCTTCGATTTCGAACGATTTCCCCCGGCCATATCGCTCGCCTAAATTGAGTGTAACTTTATTAAAAATCGGACTTCCAATTTCGTAAATCGGGTTAACCCGCGTTCCCCCATCCATCTGGAACAAGCCTAATGCTGCCATAATAAACCACGAACTCATTTGCCCCTGATCTTCATCACCCAAATAAGCATTCGCTATCCCATAACCATAATAGCGATCTACCAAAGCACGGCTCCATTTTTGTGTAAGCCAAGGCTGGTTAACCCAATTAAACAGAAAAGCAAAATGCATCGATTGTTGATTGCCCTGCGTAACGGGATAGTCCCAATACTGATCGTTTGGCGCATTAAATCGCCACTTTACACTTTCATTAAAACCCCAACTTAAGCGCTCTCTAAAACGGTTAATCCCAATCTCCCTAGCCAATTCAGGCACATCTTGAGGCACAAAAAACGTGAGCTGCCATGCATTGCCTTCTACATAATGCTCGTTGCGACCAGATTGAAAAGCATCAAAATTCGGAAGCCAAGTGCCATCCGATTTTTTCATCCGTGCATAACCTGTTGCGGTGTCGATTACATTTTTCCACCAGGTGCCGCGATCAGTATATTCTTTATATTTCTCGGTCTTACCTAACGATTTGGCAAACTGCGCTAATGTCCAATCGTCAAAAGAATATTCTAAGGAATTAGAAAAGCGACCTTTATCATAGGGCACGTATTTATACTTCATGTACGCTTCGAAGTCTTGATTGCCTGCCAATGCACCGCCCACACGAGTTTGTGGGGTAGAAAGGGTTTTATCGGCAGCCCTAAATGCCTTTTCTGCATCATAATCTCGAATTCCCATTTGATATGCACTCACCATTAGGGGAACCTCGTGTTCGGCCACCATTACGGGGATATATTCCATCCCGGCAGGGCCTTTAGCTAGCCATCCATTGGCATCGTACATGGCCAATTGCGATTTTACCCATTTCGACGACCATTCGGGCGTTACTAAATTCCAAAACTGGTTCAAATTCCAAAAGGTATTCCAAAATGCATCGCAACCTAAAGCTATTCCATCCGAAGTTTTAAATTGTTGCAGTTTCTCTGTAGCATCGATCCACTTTCCATCTACGTCGCTAAATGTATTTCTACTGCACAGAGCACGATACATATTGGTGTAAAAACGTACCTTTTCTCTTCTGTCGTTGCTATTGGTAGTAATTCGCCCTAACAAATCGTCCCATACTTTGCGCTGATTGTTATATACTTTTTCAAAGCTCCAACCAAAAGGCTTAGCAATTTCGGTAGCCAAATTTTCGGAAGCACCTGCAATGCTCACATACGATAGGCCCGTACGCATTTGTACTATGGGATTAACTCGAGTATCGAATTCAACAAAAGCGCCAGCATCTTTGGCATCGATAACCTTAACCAAATCGCCCGTTCCAATATCGTCATTTACCCAGTTCCCGAATTTTTTAATCGGTTGATCGAACTCGATTACAAAATGTACGTTATATTCTTGCTCGCTCGATCCGGCCTGTGCAATCCAAACTTGGGGTGCCAATTGTTTCGCATACCCTTCTATACGATAATCGCTTACCTTTTTAAGGGTGATTTCGTTTAGCTTGTATTTATTCTCGGCTGGGGTTTGCAAATCGATCATTATTCTCGAATCGGTTCCTTTAGGATAGGTATAGCGCATAAAACTAGCACGTGTGGTGGCGGTTACTTCTGCTTTGATGTTGTAATCGGTGAGTTTAACTTTATACGCCCCAAGCGGCGCTTCTTCGCTGGCCTTGTCGATTCGCGAACGATAGCCTTCGCCGGGCGCACTTCGTTGATCGCCAACTTTAATTTTTAAAGGTCCGCGCACAGGCAAAATTCCCAAGCCACCCATGGTCCATTCGTGGATGTGACTAAAAGCGCCAATGCTTTCGAAAGTTGGATCGTAACCGGCCTGCCAACCGTCGTTTTGATTATCGGGACTAACTTTAACCATGCTAAAAGGCATCCAAGGACCGGGACCAATCATCCACCGCGAATGCGCCGTACCTATACGTGTATCTACGTAATCGGAAAACATACCCAATTTTTGCGCAGAACGATTTACCGTTCCGTTCGCAATTAAAACACCATTTGATAATACTTCATACGTGCTCTTAGTGGTTTTTTTGACCGCAGGCATCGGTGCTTCAAATTGATAACGCCCAGTTTCTAGTTTTTCTAGTAGTATCGTTTTTCCATCTAAACGCACCATTAAATTTGGTTTTCCAATTAACTGTTCTACATCGATTAACAAAGGTTGAACGCGTTTAGCACCCTGCAAAATCTCATACTTTGCACTTTTAGCCTCACGAACATAACTAGTTTTAGGTATTTTTAAGTTAACTGCCGATGCCCCCTCTAAACGTACCTGATCGAATACCAACCACGAACCATCTAAGGAAGTTAATTGAATTTCGTTTCCTCCATTATGCAACACGCCCTTTGCGATTGGGATGTTTATAATAAATTCTTTTGCCATAGTTAAATTGCCCGAAACCACGTCGCTTTTATCGCCCTTTGGCAACTGCATCACTTCGCCTTTCCCGTTAATGTTCACTTTAAAGAGCGGAGGTTTCTCGCCATTGTAGCCCACAAGGTCGATGATTAATTTGAAACTGCCAATTGACGGCACATTGTTTAAATCGAACAAAATAGTTGATAAATGCGATCGAATACCTGCAGTAGGCGCTGTTCCACCCCAGCCATCTTTCGGGCCAGGCAACACATATGGAAAGTTCTGATCTGCTTTCGAATGGCCAACTAAAAAGTATTGATCTTCCCAACCAAAATCGTTCGCTAAAAACTCTTTATAATTGCCTGGAGCAAGTGCCATGCCGGTAGCTTGGTTGTCGGCCTCGCCGATTTTCCAGATTACTTTTTGGGCGTTAGAGATGATAATGCTTAACGTTAAGGCGAATGTGAATAGGGTTTTTAGTTTCATTTTCTTAAAATTTATTTTGTTCGGCTTGTTGCCGAGAGACTTCTTACCTTTCCCTTGATGGAAAGGTAACCAAAGATCAAGGCTCCACCGCATTTGCTAAAAATCAAAGTTCTGGACCGGAAATAAAAGAACTCGCTTTACTCAAACAGCTTTTATTTCTTTCGGCCCATCTCATTGATTTTCTAAACGCAAATCCGATGAGGCCGTTCCATTGGGCGCATACCCCTCATCGTTTCCATCATATGGCAACGTAGCGAGAGCGAACTATAGGGTAATTAGCAGTTAACGCCCTAGTAATCATCTTTCGCTACCGCACCCATCTCTAACACCAATTTACCCCCATCTTGTACCTCTTTTAACTTCATAAATGGCTCATTTAGCATTTTCCCATTCAACTTAAACGACTGCACATAGATCTTATCAGCCGATCCATTCTTTACTTTTACTTTAAAATCTCTGCCATTATAATATTTTTTATTTCCTTTAATAGTAATCTTATCAAACAGCGGACTACCCAAGCCTATTTGCGGGTCGATAGCGGTAAACCCTTTTACATCAAACAAACCCAAGCTCGAAATCACATACCAGGCGCCCAACTGCCCCTGATCTTCGTCTTGCCCATATCCATACCCATGTATGCCATCAGTACCGTAAAACTCATTGCAAATAGTGCGAACCCATTTCTGAGTAAGCGAGGGTTTGCCCGAAAAATTAAACAACCACGAAATATGTAAGTTGGGCTGGTTGCCATGATTATATAATCCTTCTAAACCCGAAAAGGCGTCCAATTTTGTGCCTCCCCCAAAACTGTTCTTTTGTGAGGTGGTGAAAATACTATCCAAACGAATATTGAAATTCGCTTTTCCCATCTTAGCAATCAAAAATTCTGGTGTATGCGGTACATAGAATGTGTACTGCCATGCGTTTCCCTCCTGAAATCCTCGCCAACTTTGACTGGGTTTAAAATCTTCGATAAAGTTGCCATCGGCCCATTTTGGTTGGATTAAATTCGTTTTTGAATTGTAAATTTGCTCCCAGCCCTTGCTTAAGCGCATCAATTGCGCATAATCTGTATCTTTACCTAATAATTTTGCCCATTGCGCAACAGCATAGGCGCTATACGAATATTCTAAAGTATGCGAAGCCGAATATTGCCAACGTTCGCCTCCCCCTATACCTTTATCTAAATGTGGTACAAATCCATATTTTACAAATTGGGCAACGTCTAGTTTACCGGCTCCAGGTACACGATTATTGCCCTCTAATTCGTTCTTTAACGATGCCTCGTAGGCCAAATTCACATCAAAATCGCGAATCCCTGCCATGTATGCACTCGCCATGGCCAAACTTACAAAGTTGGTTCCTACACCAGAAACATATCTACTATTCGCAATGCCATCGGCCAGCCAACCCGAATCTTTATAAATTAACAGCTGACTTTTAATCCAATCCGAATAATACTCGGGATAAACAATTGCCCATAATTGGGTTAAATTCCAAAATCCACCCCAAATGGCATCCGTATTGTAATGGTTATGAATAGGCTTATTATCGCTCCCCAAAGCAATTTGCCCAACCGAACCATCGTTTTTTGGATAAGCGCCGTTTATATCACTCGCTAAACCTCGGCCCAACAAAGCATGGTACAAGCCCGTGTAAAACTTAGTCATGTCTTTTACTTCGTTTGTGTGCACTTTAATACGGCTCAAATAGCTTTCCCAAGTTTTTGCCGCCTTCTTCTTAGCGTTATTAAAGCTTAATTTCTCGGCTTCTGTATTTAGGTTTAAACGAGCATTTTCTATCGAAGTGTACGATAAACCTGCTTTTATGGTGATAGCTTCCTGTTCTTTAGTGTCGAAAGTAAGGTACAATCCTGCCCCTTTTCCAGTAATTTCGTCTTTGCCAGCAAAAATTTCTGCCCCTTTAAACGTGCCATGAGCCTTCGACTCTTTATCCAGCACAGCTGAAAAATACATTTTTACGTCGGCACCATTTTGATACTTCTGCACGTAAACCGGATAGGTGGTTACGTAACCTTCAATTCGTCCGTCTACTGTTAGATAAACCTTCGCATCTTTAACTTCACCACTTTCGCCTTGCTTATGGCCAATATCGAACAAAATATGCGATTCGCCAGAAGCTGGAAATGTATAACGGTGAAAAGCCACACGCGGTGTTGAGGTTAATTCGGCTTTAATACCATAATCTTGCAGTAAAACGGAATAATAACCTGGCGCTGCAATTTCATCTTTACGGTCGAATCTTGAACGGTATCCATCGTCGGGCGTTTCTAGCTTTCCTGCCAACGTTTGTAGTTTACCAGTGATGGGCGCAAAAACAATGCCTCCAACCTGAAATTCGTGGAAATTAGCAAAACCCTCGATCGAATGGTGCCGCTCATCGTACCCTACTGCATCCCAGCCATGGGCATTCCCATAAGAACCATTAGTAGAGGGTGCCGGTTTTGCCATCGCAAAAGGAACGGCTCCAGGAGTAAAGTAAAACCAGCGGCTATGCGCAGTCCCAATTTTTGGATCTACATAACGCGAAACCTGCGCATAAGCCATGGTCCAACCAAACATCAATATAACTGTTATGAAAATTCTTCTCATTTTTTTAATGAATAATAAGAGGTTCTTCTTTCCAATCGCTTTCAATCTGCTCTAGCGATTTCCCCTTAGTTTCGGGCAATAATTTATATACTGCAATAAAGGCTACAAAACAGAAAAATGCAAAGAACCAAAATGTGCCCGCACTCCCAATTTCTTTTAATAAAATAGGCGTTAGCTGACCCACGATGGTATCGGCCACCCACATTACCATAATGCTAATGGCCAATGCTCGGCCCCGAATGGCACTTGGGAAAATTTCTGAGGCGACAACGAATTTTAACGGTCCGATAGAGAACGCAAAACAAGCTAAGAATCCTAACACACACACCAATAACCAAATGCTTCCAGTAGCTCCAGTGTAAAAACATATACCTGTTAAAATTAAAGTTACGGTTGCGCCTGCAGTTCCATATAGATAGAGTGGCCTACGCCCCCAGCTATCTACCTTCCAAATGGCAACTAGAGTAAAGAACATATTCGCAAGGCCGAAAATGACTTGACTTAGCAACGAATTGCTTAAAGAAACTCCGGCATTGCTTAAAATACTTGGCCCGTAATAAATGATAGCATTAATGCCACTAAATTGCGAAAACAACGGCAAAAGAATACCTATAATTAATGCCTTTCGCATGCTTGGCGCAAACAATTCTTTGTACGAACCTTTGTCGTTCTGCTTGGTTAATTTCTTCTGTTCCGCTTCAATTTGCCCAACTGGCTGATTGTTAATTCGGCTAATAATAGCTATCCCTTCGGCAGTTCTGCCTTTTTGAATTAACCATCTCGGACTTTCGGGTATGGCCAACAAGCCAAATAAGAACAAGAGCGCCGGTACTACGCCCATGCCCAACATGCCACGCCATACTTCGGCATTAAATAGATTAGAAAGGCCTGTGGTTACTTCGAATGTAGAAACGCCATTTAACAACGCTGCATTGCTCAGATAGGCTATCAAAATGCCAAAAGTTAGGGCAAATTGGTAATAGGTTACCAGCCTACCACGAATGGCCGATGGGGCAATTTCTGAAATGTAAAGCGGCACTACATTCGAAGCAATACCGATACCAATGCCGCCAATAACCCTCGAGGCAATTACGCCAGATAAGCTTGGCAATACTGCACAACCAAGGGCCGAAAGCACAAACAATACGGCAGTAATAATTAATGGTTTTTTACGCCCCAAGCGATCGCTTAACTCGCCAGAAAAGGCAACACCAATAATACAACCTACCAAGGCCGACGATACAAACCAGCCTTCTTGAGCAGCGGTTAAGGTAAATTGTTTTTGTACTAAGGGTAAAACGCCCGAAATTACAGCCATATCGAAGCCAAATAAGAAGCCTCCCAAAGAGGCTACAAGAGTGATGGTGAAGAGGCTAATTCGTTTTGATTCGTTGTTCATACGTTTATGTTTATGTTACTTGGTTCGTGTAGACATTGATGGCGGGGCATCTGAAGGCTTACTGCCCCATTTTTGATTGGGTTTGGCTCCCATGTGTAGCACCAATTTTCCGCCATCAACCAAATCTGAATGGTAGAACCAAGGTTTGGTTAAGGCCTTGCCATCTAAATTAGCCGACTGGATATAGCGATTCGTGTTCGAAGTACCCAGGGCTTCGATTATAAAAGTTTTTCCTTTGTAATACTTGCCATCGAGGCTGATGGTAATCTTGGAGAAAATGGGACTGCCAATTTCATAAAAAGGCTTCTCGGAAACACCTCCATCGGTTTGGAATAAACCCATTGCTGCCATTACGTACCATGCACCCATTTGACCCTCATCTTCGTCGCCCAGCCAACCGTGAAGTGGAGTCGATCCATAATAGCGATTCATAATTTCTCTGGTCCATTTTTGAGTTAGCCAAGGTTTGCCCGAATAGTTAAAGAGCCATGCCGCTTGCATATTGGGCTGGTTGCCATGGTTTACCGGAACCAAATCGTATTGATCGCCCTCGGCATTAAAATTATACTTTACTGATTTCTCGAAGCCATCGTTTAAGCGATGGTTAAATTCGTCGGTACCCATCCGATTAAGAATGCCTTGCACATCGTGTGGATTAAAAAAGCTATACTGCCAAGCATTACCCTCTAAATAGCCTGAACCACTAAAACTCGTGCAACAGAAAGGAGTCCACTCTTTTACCCAACTTCCATCTCGGTTTTTCATGCGGATGTATTTGGTTTCTGGATCCCATACATTTTTATAATTATCGGCACGTTTTAAAAACATGGAATATTCTTCATTTTTACCTAAGGCTTTGGCAAATTGTGCCACACACCAATCGTCGTATGCATATTCTAAGGTATTCGATACTTGGCCTTCTTCGTTAGGTACATAGCCCAATTCTAAATACGATTTGTAAAATCGATTGCCAGCAAAGCCATTTTCTGGTGTTCTTACCCCTGGGGTAGTTTGTTGATGCATCATCGCTTTAAACGCCGTTTGTACATCAAAATCACGTATCCCTTTCTGATAGGCCCCTACAATTAAAGGAATTTCGTGCGAAGCTTCCATAATGCCCGAATATTCGATGCCCGCAGGGCCTTTAGGTAGCCAACCACCCGTATTGTAAATTTCGATGAGCGATTTTGTCCAATTATTCATTAAATCTGGACTAACGAGCGACCATAGTTGATTTAAATTCCAAAAAGTATTCCACAAGGCATCAGAGCCGTAAACCGGAGAATTAGACTGGCGGACTTGCTCATTTACATCTACATATTTACCATTTACATCGCTCCATGTGGTGCGGGCAACGTACGATCGGTAAAAATTACTATAAAACTTCTTCTTATCCGTTTCGGTACCGCCCTCAACTTTAATTTTGCTTAATACGTCGTTCCAAACCGTTCTGGCATTATTTTTAACCGTATCGAAATTCCACTTAAATGGATTCATCTCGGTTTCGAGGTTTAACCTCGCCTGATCGATACTTACCAGTGAAATGCCTGTTTGCATGTGAATAACATCACCTGCTTTTACCTTAAAATCGGCGAAAGCGCCCATTTTGCCTTTTCCAATTACTTCTTTGATGTTTTTTTGCACTTTGCTACCGTTCCAACCGCCAAATGATTTAATCGGCCGATCAAAACGCACCACGAAATGTACTGTATATTCATTCCAACTCCATTTCTGATGAGAATAGCCCTCGATTTCTCGATCTGAAACACGAGTAATCTTGGCATCGAGAATATCGGTTTTTGCTTCGCCGGGAATATCTAAATCGAGCAAAATATGTGCTTCATCGTGTGCTTCGGGGTAGGTGAACCTAAAAAATCCTGCACGAGTAGTGCTGGTTATTTCTGTACGTATATTTCCATTTAGCAAGGTAACGCCATAATAACCCGGTTTGGCTACTTCGGTTCTTTTTTCAAATCTAGATCGATAGCCCGAAGTCCACCCCGTAGTAGGTGCATCGGCAGCGCCGCGATAGGTGCTTAATAAGCCCACAGTTGGCATCACGGATAGACCTACCATCGTCCAAGAGTGAATATGGCTAAAACCACCGATGTTATTTAACGAATATTCGTAGCCCGATTTCCATACATCGCCCTGATTATCGGGACTAAGTTGCACCATCCCGAATGGCAAAGTAGCACCCGGATTTAGCATCCATCGCGACTCAGAAGTGCCCAACAAAGGATCGGCATAATCTACAGGTTGCTTTTGCGCTTGCAGGTAAAGAGCACTTATGAAAAGCCCAAAAAACACCAGCATTCTTTTTACCTGTAAACTCATTTTTCTTTATAATTAATTAAAGGAAATTTTTATATCATCCTTAACAAACGCCTTGATTACCTTAGCTTTAGTTTTATCAGCATTTATAAGCTTATAGCTATTTGCCGCAGCGGGGATTACAAATGTTTCGGCATAGTTAAATGTTAAATGTACACCATTTTCGGTTTCAACATGTAGGGTTGTTCCTTCAACTAGCATTAAAATATGACAGGTGTTATTGGTTTTGATGGTAATCTCGGTTTCAAATTCGATACGGTGTACGTCGTAAAAATGATCTTTATGCGTTGGCAGATGAATAAGTTGCCAATCTGCACCCTTTTCGATTAGGGTAGGTTTCGAAATTAACTCTTCCTTAACCCTATTGCCTTTGCGTTCAAAATTTAAGTTCTTAAAGGCGTGATCGATGTTGATTGGGCGCGGTTGACCATTTAACCCCATTCGCATCCAATCGTACATTTTAAAGGTAAAAATGTAGGGTGTGGCACTAATTTCGAGCACCAAATTATCGGCTCCTGCACTGTGCACCGTTCCGTTCGGTATTAAAAATAAATCGTGTTTTTTAGCAGTATGCGATTGCACATATTTGGTAATGTCGATCTCTTTGCTCAATTCTTGGCTCGCTTCCAATTCTGCTTCGAATTGCTTAGGATCAATGTTTTCTTGAAAGCCCAAAAACACCTCGGCATTGGGTTTACAATCTAAAATGTAATAGGTTTCGTCTTGCGTAATGTTCTCGCCGAATTCTTTTTGAATATAATCTAACGAAGGGTGGCATTGTATAGAAAGATTACCGCCATCAAAGGTATCTAAGAAATCGAAGCGGATAGGAAACTCCGTTCCAAAAACCGTAGCATGCTTGCCCAGTACAGCTTTAGACTGCGCAAACATTAGAAAATCGAACGAAACCTCGAGCAAATTGCCATCACTTTCGAATACCAAGCCATTTTCGGGAACAATTAACTCAAAAGACCAGGCGTAGTTTACCTCTTCTTTGTTTAGGCCTTCGAAACGATCCTGCATCCAATGTCCACCCCATGCGCCAGCTTCGAACCAAGGCCGCACACGAAATACCGATTTACTCATGTCTTTAAGCCCTTGTTGTAAATCTGAATTGAACATCCAGTTTATCGAATCTTTCCATTGCGCATCGGCTACAATGGAAATCTTATTTAAAATTTGTGCTTTATAGGTGTTGAGGACTGGCCAGTCTACAAAATAAGAGCGCTTGTACGCTTCAGATTGCCCCTCTATTTTTGTGCTGCCGAAATTGGTTACTGCGCCTGCTCTAAAACGATATTGTGCTTCGGCCTTTGGCAAATCGAAATAAACAACTGGAGCATTCCACGCCAACAACGACGAACCTATCCCGATGGCAATGTTTACCGCGAAGTTCTGATCTGGTTTCTCATTTAAAAGTTGGTCGGCATAAAAGAAATCGCTAAGTGCTAAGGTTGCCTTTGTTCCCCAAACGCTTCCTTGATCGCCCAAAAAAGGATCTACTAATTTCTGAATTTCAGCACTTCCTTTCATGCTATCAGTCATAAAAACCCAGTTTACAGCAATCCCTTTTTTCTGTAGTTCTTCATTCAATTCGTAGTACACATCGTCCCAAAATACGCCGATAAACCCCTCAATACAAACTGTTTTTTGTTCAATAATCCAACTTACGAGCGTTTGATATCCGTTGTTTATCTTTCCATTTCCTAGGGCATGATAAGGATAAATAGTGTAGCCATTGGTCTTTTTTCTTTCGGTATTAATTGTTTGGGGCAAGATAGCTTCAGAGCTCGATCTCCATTCGCTCTTTGCTAGCACTTTAGTATTCACTTCCATATATCATTTGCAACGTATGAATCTTCTTCTTAGTTAGGCACTACTACAGATTTAACCGAACTGTAATTATATAATCTACTTCCTATTCTGGCGCCCACCCTTAAAAACAGCTCCCTACCCTTAGGCGTAACTGGGCTCGAAACAGAGTTGGTTACTGTTAAGGCTGGAATGGCTGGTCTAGTAAATATAGTGAAGTTTGAGTTTCCAACATACTGGCTATTATTTAAGTAGAGTACACAGTCGCCAATTGCATCTTGATAAGAAGGATTGGCCGTACCTCTTACAATGGTATATTGAGCATCGATTTTTCCGGTTGTTGTGTTATATGTTGGTTCGCCAACCCACTCTATACGGAGGAAAGGTTCTACCGCAAAATTTACTTCAGTTACCCCGCCCCTAACTTCTACAACCTTTGGCGTAACGGGCACAAACGCGCCTTCTGGTGTCATGTTGTAGGTTGCTGCAAAAAGCTTGGTGTTGGTAAAGGTAGCATCTTGCCGAGAACCAAGAAATTGAGCTGTAGCGGTTGCACTATAGCTGGTTTCTACTAAGCGAATTCGTGTGCCTGCAGTTAGGGCTCCATCCGTAGTGGTAACTTCGGTGTGGACCGGCTTTCCTGTTCCAGCATCTGTAACAATTCCCTTCACTGTTTGATCGGGAGCATCATAATTATCGAATTTAGAGCATGAACTTGCGGTAAAAAGCGCAAGACAGATTGCGATATAATAAGTTATCTTTTTCATAATTTTAAAAATTACCATCCTGGGTTTTGTACAAGGTTTAAACTTTTAGCAATGGCTGAGGTAGGAATTTGGTTATAGTACCATCTGGTTTGAAAAGTATAAGACACACCACGTTCCTCATTTCTTACATCTAAGATGTATTTACTTTGATCTTGAAGCATAATAGGAACCAAGGCCTTGTAAATGGTATTGTTTTGCTCTAAATGGGCAATGCGCCATCTTCTTAAATCCCAAAGCGTTTTGTTTTCGAAGGCCAGCTCTCTTCTACGTTCCATTCTGATGTCGTTGATGCTGTTAATAGTAGTATAAAGCGATGCACCAGCACGATCTCTAATCGAATTTACAAGTGTTAACGCTTCATTTGCGTAATTACCTGCTTGTCCCAAAAGCGATAATTCATAGGCTGCCTCTGCTTTATTCAGCACCACCTCTCCGTAACGGAATTCGATAAACTGCTGGTCAGACCGATTGGGCAAAGTTTCTGCTTGCGGTTTTTCTGGACTTAAATATTTTCTAACATAAAAACCTGTATACGTACCGCCAGTAGCATTCGCACCAATTGCGGTATAAATACCACTAGCACCAGCTCGTGTTATTTTTGAGCCATTAGAAAGTGTGACAAAGTTTGCAGCATCAAGATTAGCTGCAACAGTAGCCGACCCCAAAAGTGTGCCTGGATAAGCGGTACTTCCATTACCTGGAGTTAAATCACTTAAACCTCCTGCAGAAGAACCTGTAAAAACTCCTCTGCGTACTTCAATCTGAACACTTTTAAACAAATCGCCTGGCAAAATTACAGTTGCTCTTAATCGAGGCTCTACGTTGGCGAAAATATCCATTGTGCTGTTAAACGTTAAGTACTTCCCATTAGCATCCATGGTTTGGATAGTTCCATCGGGGTTTTTTGGGAAACCCTCGTACATTTCTACCAGGTTTAAGGTTGGTAAGGTTTCTGACGAGTAGTTTCCCTGTGGGCCTTCCCATTGTTTTGGTACGTTAAGTGCATCGTACATATGGGTAAGGTCTGGGTATTTAAACTGACGTGCAAAAATAGACTCACGGTTACTTGCCGAGTTGTCTAAAAATAGACTCACAAAGTTTTGGTATTGGGCTTCTTTATCGGTTGCCGACCACTTATTTTTATAAAGCGCGTATTTACCATCTAGCAAAGTGGCGGCATCGTAAGCAGCTTTAAAATACGTAACGGCCTTCGACGCTGGTAAACCGCATAAGCGAACATTTCCAGAAGTAAGGTCTATGGTGTTGTATTTTGCAATCGTCCCAGCATATAACATCGCTCTCGATTTTAATGCCGCTGCTACATATTTGTTGGCTCTGTTCGATTTATTGGTTGCAGGCAGGGTGATGATTACCTCATCCAATTCTTTCGCTACAAAATCCCAAATCGCCTCTTCGCTAGCACGCGGAATTTTTAATTCCTCAATTTCCGATGCAAGTTCTGAAATGGTTTCTCCAGGCTTGGTTAATAACTTATCAACCAACGGTACGCCACCGTAACGTTTCACCAAAGAGAAGTAGGTAAATGCCCTAATAAATTGCGCTTCCGCAATCCACGTTTTAATCTGCTCTGGCTTATAGTTACTGGCATAGCTTGGCATGTTAGCGATGAAGTAGTTACAATCGCGGATTAAAAGATAGCCTGCGCTCCAGTAATTATGGGTTTCGGTAATGTTACCCAAATCTCTACTTACCGCTTCGCCAGTAATGGCAAAGGGCGAACCTACTTGACCAGTTTGGTTGAAAGCACCTATGGGATGATATTTAAAATCTTCCATCGGCATGGTGTAGTACAATCTTGCGATATAGGCATCAACACCCGCTTCAGTAGTAAAAAGATCTTGATCCTGAACAATATTTACAGGCGGAACATCTAGTTTTTGGCAAGCTGTAGATGAGACAATCAGTACAGCTATTAGTATATATAATTTCTTAATCATGGCTTTTATTATAATCTAAGGTTAAGGCCGAAGGTGAATTTTTTATCCAATGGGTACACATAACCAAAATCGCTGGATGGATGCTCTGGATCTAAGAATTTGAGATCGGTAACAGTAAGTGGGTTAAATGCATTGGCATACACCCTCAATCCCTTGATGCCAATTCTATTAAAGAATTTCTGTGGAAGGCTATAGCCTAGCTCGATGGTTTTAATCCTGAAATATTTAGCATTTTGGGCGTTGGCCAGTGTATTGGTAAAAGGTACCGTTCCTGTATAGGCATAATAGCCGGGAACCCATTCGGTGTTCGGATCAAATGGATCGGCATTTGGATCAACCGGATGGTAGCGATCTAAGAACTGACGTAATGCATTACCCCCTGCCCAAAGTGGTGTGTTTAGTTGTTCAAAGTACGAAACATACACATTTCCTGCCCCACTAATGGTGGTGTTGAAATCCCAGTTTTTAAAAGCGGCCGATAACGTTAAACCATAGGTTAAGGTTGGTAAGCCCGACGTAGAAATCGGATGCGAGTCTTGTGAGCTAATTACACCGTCGCCGTTCCAATCTTCATATCTATAATCGCCCACAACAGTAGTTCTAGAGGCATAAATCGGGCTATTTTTAATGGCATCAAAATTCTCGAAATGTCCGGTTGTGCCATAACCCCAATATAGGTTGTTCCACCGGTTAGCGGTAAACGTGCTGTTTTCCCAATTTAAGTAAGAGTTACCGGCACGCGCTTGTACACGGGTGGTGTTCATGGTACGTGTAATACCCATTATGCCTTTCACACTATAAGAGAATTTACCCAATTGGTTTCGGTGGTTAACTTCCAAATCGATCCCTCTAGAACGATCACCATTTAAGTTTTCTTGAGGGAAATTCACGCCCACTACATCGGGCAAACTATTGGCTTGAGTGGCTAACAAGCCCGAACGGTTTCGCACAAAATAATCGATCGAAAACCCGAACAATCCTTTCCACATTTCGGCATCGACACCAATATCCAACTGTTTCGACGTAAACCAGGTAATAATTGGATTGGCTAAACCTTTGCTCGAGGCCCCAACAACATACGTCCCATTAAATACTGCACCCGTAGCCGGGTAGTTGTAACCTGTAATAAATTGATAGGTAGATGCAGAATCATCGCCTTGTAAACCATACGAACCACGGATTTTAAAGCTATTTACAAATTTTAGGGGAGAATTTTTCCAAAAGCCCTCTTCAGATAAACGATAGCCTGCAGATGCATATGGGAAAAATCCCCATTGTTCGTCGACTGCAAATTTCGATGAACCATCTGCCCTGAAACCCGATTCCAATAAATATTTACCTTTATAATCGTACGTAAACTTGCCCACATAAGAAGCGGTTTGATTATTAAAAAGCGCACCTTGAGCGGTAGACATTGAGCCTTGCTGGTCTGTGGTAGAACCTGCTAATAATTGATCAACAGGAATAGTTAAATTTCTCTGCGCGAAAAAATTATCTCCTCTTAAGGTATTTCGCTCGTACAAGGCAAGTGCGCCTATATTGTGCGACCCGAACGACTTATTATAATTTGCAGAAACCTGGAACAATAAACTTGGGTATTCGTAGAACTCCCTTCTTAAGGTTGAAGGAGAAAATTGAGCTTCTGGTGCATACGTATCGGTTGAAGCCGTATAGGTATAAAGGTTATAGGTTTTGGTATAATATTTATTTGTAGCCAGCTGATAATCATAGCTAAATAGCCCTTTTACACTTAATCCCTTTAAAAAAGGGGCTTGGTAATTTAAACTCGTGGTAGATTGGAACCATTTGTTCTGAATATTACGATATCCGCTTACATCGGCGTTAGCATGCGCATATGCATTTAAAGAACTTGGAACTTTTGCCAAATAAGCTGGATTATTATTGGCGAAGATAGGCTCGGTGGGCGCCTGATACCAGGTACTTCGAATAACCCAATACGTATCTTCTTTTAATTGATTTTTTTGATCAATAATACCCGTTAAATTTACGTCGAAGGTTAAATTCTTCGCCAATTTGGTGGTTAAATTGGTGCGTAGATTATAGCGATTATAATTTAAATCGCCAGATTTGAAAAATCCTTCCTGATCTTGAACACCCAAACTTGCGTAGTAATTTGTATTTTCGTTACCACCAGAAGCGCTAATATCGTGTTGCGATTGCGGAGCGGTATATCTTAATACCGCCGCATTCCAGTCAGACGCTATTTTGTTACCGGTTTGATAAGCCGTAAAATCGGCCGGTGTAAAACGTACTGGTCCTTTATTATAACTCCCTGCACCGCCCAAGTGAAGCGAATATTCGTTGGCCAAGGTCATGTATTCGAAAATATCGACCGAATTTGGCATAAAAGATGGCTTTTGAAGTGAATAAGAGCCGTTGTAATTCAAATCAACATTCCCCTTTTTCCCTTTTTTGGTGGTGATTAAAACCACACCATTAGCAGAACGTACGCCGTAAATTGCTGCCGATGCGTCTTTTAATACCGTAATACTTTCGATATCCTCCGCACTTAAACGAGAAAAATTATTTCTCACTACCCCATCTACTACAACGAGTGGTGTACCTAAACCCCTCACATCAAATGAGGTATTAAATGAACCTGGCTCACTACTGTTTTGCACTACACGTACACCTGCAATCTTACCCGTTAACATGTTTTGAACGTTTTCGTTCTTGGTGGTTACAATTTCTTTAGCCGATACCGTAGAAATAGAACCCGTTAAGGTTGCTTTCTTCTGCGTGGTGTAACCTACTACTACAACTTCATTTAAATCGGAGGTAGTTGATGTTAACGTAATCTTAACTGGAGTTTCGTTTAATGCAACAACTTCATTTGCCTTAAAGCCTAACAAACTAATTACGATGGTTTCGCCGAGCTTGGCGTTAATGGTAAATTTACCCTCACCATCTGTAGTGGTTGCTGTTTTTGAGTTTTTCACCGTAACGGTTGCCCCTGCAAGTGGAACATCCTTTTCGTCTGTAACCTTACCTTGGACCTTAATGGTGCTTTGTGCAAACGCCGAAAAAGATAAGCAGGTAATTAACACGAGGGTGAGGCCAAAACTGAATGCTGGCCTGAGATAAGTGTGTACTACTCTTTTCATACAATTAAATAAGTTTATACATTGGTTATGTACAAACATATAAACATTTAATTACAAAACAAATTTTTTTATATTTTTGCTTCAAGTTATTTTTCTTAGCTTACACGTTCGTAACTAATTGTCGCCTTTCAATGAAGTTTTCAATCGACCATAAAAGTCCAATCCCACTGCATATTCAGGCAGAAGAACTATTGCGCAATCTTATTAGAGATCCTCAGTATGCTACAAAATTTCTTCCTAACGAGGTTGATATGGCAAAGCAATTGGCAATTTCGAGAACTACCTTGCGACAGGCGCTGAACAAATTAGTTTACGAAGGTTTGTTAATTCGAAAAAAAGGGATAGGCACACGTGTTGCAGAGGTTTCGGTAAGTTCAAAATCGAATAATTGGTTAAGCTTTTCGCAAGAGATGCAAGCGAGGGGCATTCCGATAAAAAACTTCGAATTACACATTAGCTGGGTACATCCAGACGAGAAGCTGGCGCACTTTTTCGATATTGGGGTAGATAAAAAGGTGCTTAAGCTCGAACGATTAAGGGGGCGTACCGAAGGCCCCTTTGTATATTTTATCTCTTATTTCCATCCTCGAGTAGGACTAACTGGCGAGGAGGATTTTAAGCGCCCGTTATACGAAATTTTAGAAAAAGACCATTCTGTAGTCGCTAACCTTTCGAAAGAAGAGATAAGTGCGAAGGGCGCAGATAAGTTTATTAGTGCCAAGCTAGAGGTAGAGCCTGGGAGCGCTATCCTCTTCAGAAAGCGTTTTGTATATGACCAAGGGGATAGACCTATTGAATTTAATTTGGGTTATTACAGGGCTGATAGCTTTGTGTATACGGTAGAAAGCAGAAGAGATTAGTTGGCAATATCATCTTTATACTTCACCTGCAATGCCTTTAATTTCTTTTTTAATTCGGCAATTGTCTTTCCCTGTTTAGGGTCTTCGTAAATATTATGCATCTCATTCGGGTCATTTTTCAAGTCGTACAGTTCCCACGAGTTTATAGGGTCGTAGAAATGGATGAGTTTATATCTTTTTGTGCGGATGCCGTAATGCCTGGTTAGCCCGAACGATTTTTCATAATAATGATAATACACTTCCTTTCGCCACGAGGTATCTTTCCCGGTTATCAATAGTTTTTTCATCGATTCGCCTTGCATATCTGTGGGCACCCTTATGCCCGAAAGATCGAGCAAAGTGGGTGCTATATCGAGGTTAAGCACATATTTGTCGGTTTTTTGATTTCCTTTAAATGCTTTGGGGTACTTTATCATCATGGGCGTTCTGAACGACTCTTGGTACATAAAGCGTTTATCGTATAGGCCATGCTCTCCTAAATAAAAGCCCTGATCAGATAGATACACCACGATGGTGTTTTGATCGAGATGATTAGCTTTTAAGTAGGTAAGCACCCTGCCAACATTATCATCCAGCGAATTTACTACCCTTAAGTAATCTTCCATATAGCGCTGAAACTGGAAACGTACAATCTCGTCCTTAGTTTTTAGGGTTTTAAAGATTTCGTATTCTTTTTTATAGGTCGCATCCCATACTTTGCGTTCGTCTGGCTTTAGCCGTTCTATTTCTCGTTGATACTCTGCTGGAGCCCAGTCGTTTATTTTAGTTATTGCACAGGTATCGCATGGGATTTTAGTGTCGTAGCGAATATCCAAATGCTTTTTCATGGTTACTTGTTGAATTTTTAAAGCTTCCCGATTTTTATAATCGTCATAGAAATTCGCTGGCAAAGGGAATACCTTATCATTAAACTTATCCAAATACTTTAAAGGCGGCATTACATTGCGATGGGGTGCTTTATGATGAAGCATCAGAAAAAATGGTCTTTCCTTATCTTCACCAATCCAATTTAACGCCAGGTCGGTAATAATATCCGTTACATAGCCTGTATAAGCAGTATCTTTCCCATTCTTTATAAATTTAGGATTATAGTAATTTCCTTGGTCGGGCAATATATTCCAATAATCGAACCCTGTTGGCGTACTAAATAAATGCCATTTCCCCACAATTGCTGTTCGGTAACCATTCTCCCTATATATTTTAGGAAGCGTTTGCTGTGCGCCATTAAAATAGGTGCCGTTATCTTTCATGCCGTTTAGGTGCGAGTATTTTCCAGTTAGCAACACGGCCCGGCTTGGGCTACACACTGAATTGGTAACTGCGGCCTGTCGCATCAACATCCCATCTTTGGCAATTTGGTCTATATTTGGGGTTTGAATGAGTTTAGATCCGTAGGCGCTAATGGCTTGATAGGCATGATCATCGGCCATAATTACGATTACATTAGGCTGTGTATTCTTTTTTTGGCCAAAGACTGATGTTAGTGCGCCCAGCTGAACTATCAATAAAAAAGAAAGCGTGCTAATACTTTTCATACTTGGTTAAAATGAACTAAATAGATGTGTTAACTACAATAAAACTTTGATAATATGTATGTACATACAAATATATAAAATTAGGGCAGGTATCCTAATAAATAATTACAATTGTACACAAAAGCTTACCTATATTTTATCGATTTCATCCAATTGCGCATCTAGTTTAAACGATTTTTGTGAACAGTGGGAATCTCTTTTTTAACATTAGATAAAAAATTTTTATCTTGTTTAGCGGTATACTCTTATGATCGAAAATTTTCCCTTTTACTTAAGCCTTGTTGTAGCCATTGTGCTACTCATAATGGTGTCTAATAAAATAAAAGTAGCGTATCCGGTACTTTTGGTTTTGGCTGGACTGCTTATTTGTTTTATTCCTGGCATTCCGGTAATCCACATCGATCCAGCACTTATTTTTATCATCTTTTTGCCCCCTTTATTGTATGAAGCTGCTTGGTCTATTTCGTGGAAAGAATTGTGGCATTGGAGGCGAATTATCCTCAGTTTTGCATTCGTAGTGGTGTTCTTAACGGCCATGTCGGTCGCGTTTGTAGCAAACCACTTTATACCAGGATTTTCGTTAGCCTTGGGTTTTTTACTTGGTGGCATTGTTTCACCACCTGATGCAGTAAGTGCTGGAGCCATTTTAAATTTTGTTAAAGTACCTAAACGGATGTCGTCTATTCTAGAGGGCGAAAGTTTGTTAAATGACGCTTCATCGCTTATTATTTTCAGATTTGCAATGATTGCTGTAGCTACCGGCCAATTTGTTTGGTATGAGGCTGCATTAAGTTTTAGCTGGATGGTAGTTGGAGGCATTGGCGTAGGTTTACTGGTAGGATGGATATTCATGAAAGCTCATAAATACTTGCCAACCGATGCAAATACTGATATTGTACTTTCTATTGTGGCGCCCTACCTTATGTACATTTGTGCAGAGGAAGTGCATAGTTCGGGTGTGTTAGCTGTGGTTAGCGGCGGCTTATTACTCGCAAATAAACGGCATTTATTCTTAAGTAGCACATCGCGTTTACGAGGGGTAAATGTATGGGAAAGCTTTTGTTTTTTGCTAAATGGGTTGGTGTTTATACTTATCGGCCTCGCCTTACCAGAAATTACCGATGGATTAAAAGCCGAAGGCGTAAAATTATCATCAGCCATAGGCTATGGAATACTAATCGCCGGATTATTGGTTTTTGGAAGAATAGTATCGGCTTATGGAGCGGTAGTTGTGACCTTAATTATGCGAAATTTTATCACTGTTGCCGATGGCGGAAGAAATCCTGGTTTTAGAATTCCTCTGGTGTTAGGCTGGTCGGGTATGCGTGGCGTGGTATCGCTAGCCGCAGCACTTTCTATTCCCGTGCAGCTGGCAGACGGTACGGCTTTTCCGCATCGAAACTTAATCTTATTTATTACTTTTATTGTAATTCTTTTAACCTTAGTAATACAAGGCCTCTCATTGCCCTATTTAATTAGAAAACTTGTACTTCCAAATATGGATGATGAGCTTCCCGAAGACGAAGTTTACCACGACCTTCGCAAGCAATTAGCGCATCACGCTATTTCTCATTTGAAAACTAATTATAGCGAGCAATTAGCTAGCGACCCTGTTTTACAACAAATGGAACGCAAATGGCAAGATAGCAGCCGTCTTGCCGAAGACATGGTAATGGCCGAAGCATGCAAGGTAATTTATCTCGATATACTCAGTCAGCAACGGCAGTGGCTGTTAAACAAAAACAACGACGAACCTACCTTAAACGAAGATATTATCCGTAAACATTTAATAAATTTGGATTTAGAAGAAGAGAAATTACGATTTTTATAATGAAGAAACACCTATTTTTTATTGCCTTTATCTGTCTTTGCTATGGTTTTGTATCAAAGCCAAAAGAAAAACCAGGCAAGCAAATTTTCCTCCTAATGGGGCAAAGTAACATGGCCGGCAGAGGAGTAATAACCGATGAATTTAAGGATTTGCATAACAACCGAGTGCTAATGCTCAATGCAAATAACGAATGGGTGGTTGCTAAGCATCCTATTCATTTCGATAAACCAAAAGTAGCAGGCATTGGACCAGGCCTGGCATTTGGTATGGCTTTGGCCGATGCTTATCCAAAAGACAGCATTTACCTTGTGCCTTGTGCCGTTGGGGGCACTTCCATTTCGAAGTGGGAACCTGGTGCTGTCGACGCATCAACACATACACATCCTTATGATGATGCCTTGTTGAGAATTAAAGAAGCCATGAAAATAGGAAAGATTACCGGCGCCATTTGGTTACAGGGCGAATCGGATAGTAATCAAAAAGCAGCAGCAGTATATTTATCAAAACTAATGACCTTAATTGAGCACATTAGAGAAGAAACCAAAAATCCTAAACTTCCTTTCGTTGTGGGTGAATTGGGAAATTTTCGTGAAAATTATATGCTTATTAATGCCGAATTAAATAAGTTACCAACCAGCTTACCTTTTACTGGAGTGGTTAGGTCAGAAGATTTAATTCATAAAGGCGATAGTACTCATTTCGATGGTGCTTCGGCAACCTTATATGGAGAGCGCTTCGCAAAAGGGATGTTAACGTTGATGAAGAAATAAGGTTAGTTGATTTTTAGCATTTCTGCTCCCGCTAATAAAAAGCCGCCAACTCCGTATACTTCTGTATCAGTTGCTTTAATTTCGGCTTTGGCTTTATTGCCGATAGGCTGTACATAACCTAACATTCCGCTAGGTAGAACGCATTTAGTTAATGCATCCCATGCTTTATTTACGACCGGTAAATATTCATTTTTAGCTAATAAACCATTATTTATACCCCATGCTAAAGCGAAGCAAAAAAATGAGCTTCCGCTTGTTTCTTTTGATGGATAAGAATCGGGGTCTAGCAAGCTCGTTCGCCATGTGCCATCAGCTTGCTGCAAAGCCGCGATTTTTTGAGCCATTTCTTTAAAAAGTTGATTATATTTTGGTCGGTCGGGGTAGTTTACGGGCATAGTTTCCATCAACCTTGCCATTCCGGCAATTACCCATCCATTTCCCCGGCTCCAGAAAACCTTTTTGCCATTGGTTTCTTTCTGACTAAAAAATCGGCTATCCCGATAAAATAAATGTTCGTCTTTGTCGTATAAATACTCGGTGCTCTTCCACCACAGTTGGTTGCTTAAATCTAAATATTTCTGTTCTCCAGTAACCTTACTTAACAAGCCTAATGTTGGTGGCGCCATAAAGAGTGCGTCGCACCACGCCCACTCTCGTCTTGCAATTTTATTCACCCAAAGTAAGGATTCTGTATGCGGTTGTAGCCATAAGTTATCCGCTAGCTTTGTTAAATCGGCCAACATAGTTGGCTCTTTATATTTTGAATACAAAGCCGTATAAAGTTGCCCAATGCAATAATAATCGGCATGGTATCGATTGGAATCGGTAGGGAGTTGATATGCCAATTTTTCGCCAACACGCTGTTTAAGAAAGCTGTAAAGCGATTCGTCATTCATTTCGTTTGCATAGGCAATTAATCCTGCATAAAGAGCCCCGTTGGTCCAATCCCCTTCGGCATGTCGCCATCCATGTTTTTTAATACTGTCTACTTGCCAATTCATCACCCTAGTGGTAACAAGCATAATGGAATCGCTCTTGGTTGTATTATTAACCTTGGGCTTTGTTGTTCCGCATCGTGTAAAAATCAACACGCATAAAACAAGGAAGGTAAAATTTATTCGGTTTTTAAAGCACATCGGTTTAATTTTAAGCTAATTTACCAATTTATCCTTCCATTATGCTAGGCGATTGGTTCAGATATGCAGGAGAAATGATGCTGTTCTTTCCCGCAGATTACGGAGATTTAATTTTATCAAAAAATCGCATATTTATCCTATCATCCATTTAAAAAGCAAATATTAAAATTTTGGATGAAAACGAACTGTGTATAACACTCTTGGCCCAGGACTATTAGAATCTGCAAGTAAAACTATCTGGGATAAAACTGGATCTACTTGTCAATTTTTAGAAAAGTAAACGGCCTTTAATCGCCGGGGAAAACGATATACCAAATTCTCTTCCGCCGATTTCAGAGATTGCGCAGGTTTTTCGTTTGAGCAGGCGTGATATTGCACCAGCATGGATTTTAAATCACCTCAATCGGCGGCATCAGCGAAAATCGGCGGGGAAAACCCACTAAGTGTTCATTTCGTAACGTACATCTGTTTCATTTAACCTGTGTTTAAACTTTCTGTGCTCCATAACTTGCCGATACAAATACTAACCAACTATTTTATTCGATTGTAATGACTCGGAAGTTTATTTTTTACTTTTTTTTGCTACTTACCCTTGCTCCAATTTTTGCGGGCGCACAATCAAGATTAATTTGGTCTGTGAACGACAATTGGAAATATTTGCCAAATGGAGCCGATTTTGCTCAACGTCCAAAAACTGATGATTCGAAATGGGAAACTGTAAATCTTCCACATACATGGAATGCTAAAGATCCATTCGATGATGACGAAACTTCTCGAAGAGGCGTTAGCTGGTATCGTAAAAAGATGATGCTCGACAAACGTTTTAAAGACAAAAGTATATTTTTAAATTTTGAAGGGGCAGGCCAAGTTGCAGACGTATATATTAATGGTGTTTTTATTGGTCAACATAAAGGTGGTTACACCGCTTTTACATTCGACATTACTCATCTCGTTAAGCTGGGCGATGTACCCACGGAAAACCTCATCGCTGTACAAGTGAACAATGCACAAAACGATTTCTTACCACCACTTTCTATAGGTTATGCATCGTATGGGGGTATTTATAGAGATGCTTGGTTAGTAGCCACCGATAAACTCCACTTTGATTTAGTAGATCACGGCGCCAAAGGCGTATTCATCAGCACGCCATTGGTTAGCGCAGCAAAAGCGGACATTTCTTTTAAGGCAAATGTAGTTAACGATGGAGAAATAGCGCGCCAATTCGAACTTGTACATACACTTTTCGATGGGCAACAAAAAGAAATCACAACCATCCGTAAATTAGCCACGGTTTTGCCAGGCAGTAGTTTAATTGTCGACCTAAACACCACCATTCAAAAACCAAATTTATGGTCGCCCGATGTACCCTACCTCTATCACGTAAAAACCAAAATTATAGAAAATGGGAAGGTAGTTGATGAGGTGAGCAATCCGCTAGGTTTTCGATGGTTTTCTTTCGATCCGAATACGGGCTTCAGTCTAAATGGTAAAAAACTAATGTTGAAAGGCACTAATCGCCATCAAGATTTTAAAGACAAAGGTGATGCCTTAACCAGCGAGGATCATTTTCGAGATATGAAAATGATTAAAGACATGGGCTGTAATTTTTTACGTTTGGCACATTACCCTCAAGCCCCCGAAGTATTGGCGTTGGCCGATAAAATGGGGCTATTGGTATGGGAAGAAATCCCGTTGGTAAACTACATGAACCCCGTTCCAGAGTTTTTAGATAATGCACAAACCATGATTAAGGAGATGATTTGGCAGAATTATAATCATCCTTCTGTTATTATTTGGGGCTCGATGAATGAGGTTTTGCTTTGGAGCGAAAAAGCAGAACGTATTCAAGTGCAAGAGAGCAGTACTTACTTAAACAAATTAAAAGCCTACGCAATTAAATTAGATAGTACCGTTAAAGCAGAAGATCCCGCACGCACAAGTACCATGGCCATGCACATGAGCGACGATTATGATAAATTTAAGTTGTCTGATATTCCGGGCCTAGCGAGCTATAACATCTATAATGGTTGGTATAGTGGCAAGGCTGATGAATTTAAGCCTACTATCGATGCAAAGCATGTTAGCAATCCGAAGCAAGTTCTATTTATAAGTGAATATGGCGCCGAAGCCGATAACAGGGTAAATACTGAGCGGCCTATTCGTTTCGATTTTACAGGACAGTACCAACGCATTTTTCATGAATCGTATTTAAGACAGATTAGACAAATGCCTTATCTAGCCGGAACAGCCATTTGGAACGAATTCGATTTTTCGCAACCCAATGTAGGTGGTGTAAGCAATAACATGAATCAAAAAGGGCTCGTAACCTGGGATAGAAAACCAAAAGATTCATATTTTTTATACAAAGCCAATTGGAATGCTGAGCCCTTGGTGTACATTGCCTCAAGAGATTGGAAAACAAGAGCAGGGCTAAAAAATGCTCCATCAACCATCGAAGTGTATTCGAATTCGGACGAAGTTACCTTAACCGTTAACGGGAAACCATACGGCACAAAAAAACCAAACGACATTAAAAAATGTGTTTGGGTAATTCAATTAATGGATGGCGACAACAAAATCGTGGCTAGAGGTAAAAATCAAGTTGTTGACTATTTTACCATAAAGTACCGTGTGTATAGCGATGATTTGAAACAACAAAATTTTAGAGAGGTAGCCATTAATGTAGGTGCTGATGTACAATATATTGATGGGTCGGACCACGTTTGGATTGAAGATAGACCTTACAAACCCGGAAGCTTTGGCTACATAGGTGGCACTCCTGCGATGTTAAATATTAAAACCGTTAAGAAAAATACAAACGACAATCCCCTATTCTATTCGTATTTAGATAACCTAAAATCGTATAAATTCGATGTGCCAGATGGAAATTACGAGTTAGAACTATGTTTTATAGAAGCAGACAAGTTAGAAAATGGACAGCGTATTTTTGATGTTGCCGTGAATGGAGAGCCCTTACTAAGCGGTATCGATTTAACCAGCGAATGTGGGTTTGGCGTTGCTATGAAAAAGAAATTTATAATAACCGCAGCCAATGGTAGCGGAATCGATGTTGCTTTCGAGGCCCAAAAAGGGAAAACAACATTAAGTGGAATAAAAATTAAAGCTGTAAATTAATGAAGATCAAATTATTTCTAGTGTTAGTGCTTTTTTCGGGTGTTGGAGCGTATGCACAGCACGTTAATATTGCTTTGCACAAGCCTGTTTCCACCTCTTCCGAAGACAAACTTTTTCCAGCAAAAAACATTACTGACGGTATCATTTCAAGAAACTCGAAATGGCAAGCAGGAAATAATAAAGCCCCCCATATTGTAGAGATAGACCTTCAAAAATATTATAACATTACCGAATTGGTGGTTCATAGTGGCATTTTAGACGCCGAAAAAAAACCTGATGAGACGACACAAGCTGCCGGATTTTGGTCGGCAAAAAACTTTAAAATGCAATATTGGGATGATGCCAATTGGACCGACTTCCCTAAGGCAGAAATCCACGAAAACCGATTAGTAAGTGCCGCCTTTAAATTTATGCCTGCAGTTACCACGTTTAAAATTCGTTTGGTTTGCGACGATGGTGAGGCTATAAATATTATGGAAATTGAGGCCTTTGGCCAAATTTCACCAAATATGCCTGCACCACCAACGCTTGCTTCTAGCGTTAAAAAAGTAAATCCACATACTGGCACACAAAAAGCGATAGTTACGGTAACCAATACTGTCGTTGGCAAAACCATGAAATTTGTGGGTTATAATCAAGGCTATTATTTCCCTGGCAGCAACATTTCGGGTTGGTTAGCCTATTCGAATGTAAACAGTTTAAGGGTGTGGGCAAGCTTAAACTCTTTTGTGCCCGAAAAATCAGTGCAGGTAGATAAAGGGTTAACCACTGTCGAGGAATTCGATAAAAGAAAGAGCGAATTACGATCAGCGCCCGAAAATAATCGCTTTATTAAATGGAACGAGCTCACGCCATTATACGATATCCCTGATTCGTCTTCAACAAACGCCATGGTTTTTAATTACGCGTTAACAGAGTTGAAACGCTTAGGCATCCAGGTTGTATTGCAATTAGGAAGTACAGATTTTAGCGACAATTGGCAAAATAAATGGAAACAATGGCAACGCTATTATGCGATCGCCTACCACGCTGCAAAAATTGGTGATGTAGAAATGTTTGCCATGCAGAACGAACCTAACCACAAAAATGCAGGTCCGATGAAATTAGACCAATGGATTATGGGCGAGCAAATTGTGGCTGATGCCATTCACTGTGCCGTTAAAGATGTAAATAAAAAATACGGCAAAAAGCTCTCAGGCAAATTTGTAGGGCCTGTTACAGCCGGACAAAATAACGATTGGTGGGCAGCGGTAGCCAAAAACATTCGCACCGATTACCATGGAAAAACGGTTCAGTCTAATCAAGTTGACCTATTTTCTACCCATTCTTACAACTCCCCCGCTGCCGGATACGAAGCACGGATAAGCAACATTAGAAAAATACTAGAAGAAAACCATCCCGAAGGAAAGAGTTTACCGATTATGTATACCGAAATTGGCCGTTGGATGAATGCTTACTTAATCGATAAAGAAGAAACCATGGACAGCCCTTCGTTATTCACAGAATGGGCAGGTATTTATGCTAACAACATGAAAAACGGGGGCTATGGCATGTGGGCATTTAAATTTGCCAATACAGCAAGCGGCCCCTACCCAAGAGGCATAAAATCTGGGCATCATTACATTTGGCAAGGAAAGCGTATTGTAGAAGATGCTTATAAAAACATGGCGCTAAATAAACCCGTTACCTCAAGTACCTCATTTGCCACTGCGAAATTAATTACCGATGGAGTGAAAACGGATGAATCGGCATGGCAAAGTGGCAACGGCAATGAAGCCGAAAAGTGGTTAGAAATAGATTTAGGAACAACGTTAGACATAGGATCTGCCGTAATTTATACAGGTGCCGAAGCTGGAGTTTATACGGCACCCGATCGCATTAAGAATTTCAAACTTCAATATTTAAACGGAAATGGGTGGACCGATATTCCTGGTACGACAGAAAATAACAATAAATACTCGCAAGTGTTTACCGTATTTAAACAGCCTGTTAAAACCAATAAAATACGTTTTGTAAGTACTGATAAAGGGAACCTAAAAGTAAGAGAAATTAAAGTGTTTGCCAAAGGTGATGAACCCGCTATGAAAGCCGATTTTAACGTTTCGGGCATTCAGCGCACAGGCGAAGTGGTTCGTTTATTTGCAAAAGGATTTAAAGAAGAACGCAAGTTAGTAAGCACAAAGGCAAATGTTCAAGACACCGATTTAGACACCTATACTTCTTTTGATGCAGCCACGGGCAATTATTACATGTGGCTAGTGCAACGAGGTTTATCAGCATATCAGTTAACTATTGATTTGGCAGCCTTAGAACTTTCTACAGGTACTCCGATTACGGCAGAAACAGTTAACCATTTAAATTATGGCGAAGTAACGGATGTAATCAGCCTTGCGAATACTGGCAAATTGAATGTAAATTTAATGCCTCAAAGTGTGGTTCTATTAACTATCCCATCTGGCAAATTAACTTTAAACACCCTTATTTCTTCGGCAAATGTTACCCTAAAAGGTGGAAAAAACGCTGTCCTAAACTTTAATCGCAACCCAAACTTAACCGTACAATTAGATGCGAGTACTCCCTCAAATAATCAAGTAAGTTATGTACATTTTAATTTAGCGGCCGGTAAGCAAGCGGCGATCAAAAGAACAATTTTAGCAGTGAGTGGACACGTAGATGTTGGAACGAAACCGTACCGCCTACATGTTTACGGAATTCCTCAGCAAAAAGCATTCGACCAAAACAAACTCACGTGGAATACAGCGCCGCTATTAGACAGTAAGGAAGCCTTGATCCACAAGGTAGGTTCAGCGGCGTTCGTAGCTGGCGAAATTGCCTTCAATACCACAGAAAAATATCATTATTTAGACGTAACCGATATACTTAAAAAATATACAAATGAAGGGATAACCTTCGTTTTCGTTAGAGAAACCCGACAACTTGGCGACGATGAAGACAAAGGCCGAAAGGTAATTCTCTCTAAAACTACAGCGCCACCTAAATTGCACATTTGGCAATAGCAATTATCATCCTTAAATTAATAAACCATGAAACGAATTTTACTCCTCTGTTGTTTAATCTTAACACTTTCTAATTCGCTCTTTGCGCAAGTAAAAGCACCAAAACGGATGATCCCCTTCACGGGAATGGATTACATGCGCATTATGGTCGACGCCGATTATAAAACTACGGCTTCCAATACTTTTAAAGTAACCATCAAATCAATTACTGATGGTAAACTTTTATTCCAAGCTGCAATTGTACCCACAGTGGTTTTAAACGTAGATGTAAAACAATTGGCTTTTAACATTAAAAACCTAAAACCCACCTTGTGGACTCCCAACCATCCATATCTGTATCAAGTTACTTTGCAGCAATTTAGAGGGACAAAAGTTATCAGCAGCTTAACTGAACGTGCAGGTTTTCGTTTAATGGAGCGCAGAGGTGGAAATTTATACTTAAATGGTAAGCCTATATTTTTACGGGGCATAGCGATTAATCCACCAGGAAGAGGAATTCCAGAAGCCTTAGAAGAAAGCAGAGCTTTTGCATTAGATTATGTGAAATTCATGAAAAGCATCAATGTAAATATTATTCGCATTCCCGATGCAGAAGAATGGTACGACGTATGCGATGAGCTTGGAATGATGGTTTTTGGAGGTAATTATGGATCGAAAGTGGCACAGGGCGATAAAGTTGAGGCAGCAGAGCAAGTGGGCGACGAAGGCGATAATGGGTTTCCGAAAGATAAAAATGTTGGGGTAAGTTGGTATGAACATAAAAAATTAGGCGCAATTGCCCATCATCCGAGTTTAATGGTGTACGCCATGACTAACGAAACACCTTTTGTGGGTAAACGGGCATTAGAGTGGGAAGAATTTCTTTCGTATGCCTTTGGCAAACTTAAAAAATGGGACGAAACCCGTGTTTATATTGCCAATGCTGGTTATGGATATGGTAAAACTGGCGATATTCTCGATATTCATCGCTATTGGGGATGGTATTATAGCTCTCCTTATACCTTCTTAAACATTAGGGACAATACTAAAATCGTTCCTTTTGCTAAAAAAGAACCACAGCCGATTACGTTCACCGAATGTGTGGGCAATTATACCGGCCCAGATGGTCGCTATAATCAAACACCAGCGCACAAAAACCCAAGTTCGCAGTTATCGTGGACAGGCCACGAACGGCAAGATTTACAGGCACAATTAGCTGACGTGCATCAAAGTTTTACATTCAGACAAGCCACAGAAAGTTTTAGGCAGTTGCGATCTATTAATCCCGACCTAAGTGGTGTTTTCCCATTCACTATCTTATTTTACAATTGGGATACCATTACCAGTTTTGCAGATATGAAGCCTAAGCCCGTTACCGAACAAGCAAAAATTTCATATCAGCCGGTGCTGTTAAGCTGGGAATGCTGGACCTCAAATGTGTATGCTGGATCAACGATTAGGCCGGTTGCGCACATCATTAACGATGATAACGACTTTAAAGATCTAACAAATGTGAAGTTAGTTTATCAAATTTTGGATAAAACCAAAGCTGCGGTGTTTAAAGATAGTTTAAACTTAACCAACATTCCTTATTACGCAACGGCGGATAAAAGCTTGGATATTAAAATCCCAGAGGGATTAATTTCTGGCGATTATGTGTTAAAAGGGAAAGTTTTTGCCAACGGTAAAGTGGTGTCTGAAAACTTCTTCAATTTATTTATTTCTGACAAGAGATTTATCACCTCAGTGCCCCTCATTCAATCGACTGTTTTGTTGTATGATAGCAAGGGAAAAACGAAACAAGCCTTAAACAAATTAAAGGTTCCGTTTAAAGAAATCTCATCATTTAATGACATTCCTTCAAACAGTTTCTTACTCATTGGCGAAAATGCAGCAGATAAAAACGTAGCGGATAATGCTAGTCAGATTAAAGATTATATTAAAAAAGGTGGCCGAGTAATTTCGTTAAGGCAAGACAGTATAAGCTTAATTAACATTAATACCCTTTTAGACTTTAAATTAACCAACAACAAGGTCGACATTGATAATGCTGCTTATCCGGTTTCGAGTTTACCACCAAGAAATGGATATTATATAAATCCTGAACGCCCTGAACATCCAATTTTTGCTGGAATTACACGGAACAATTTAAAAGTTTGGTCTGATTATACCGAATGGAACCCTAAAAAAGCTGGGCAGCCTGCTATTTATCCTGTAACCGATGGTTTCATGTTAGCCGATCGTGAAGGTGTTGGTGCAACGGCAATATTGGGGAATTACAGCTCAGGCTTACAAAGCATCGCTTTAGCCGAGCAATTTATGGGTTCAGGTAGTATTATTTTAACAGGATTAGCTATCGCTAATCGTGCAGAATTAGATCCGGTAGCCGACCGAATTTTCTTAAATATGATTAGCTATGCGAGCACTAACGCTGGGCATTATCCCTATCAATTAATTACCAGTCCGATTGTGTGGGGCGAATACGAAACCGAAAAAGGAATTGTGGTTGATCAATCGAGCGGATTTTTAGTAAATGCCACACCTCGCCTAACCGGCGCTTTTGCAAACGAAGGTATTAAAGTAAGTAAAGAAGGTTATCAATTGGCTGGTGGCAAAGGCGGAAGATTTAACACTCGTCCGGGCTTACAATATGTGCAAAATGGGCGTAGACCCTGGGGCCCTTTCGTACAAAGTTTTGGCGGACAGCCAAAATTGGGAACTGCGCCTTTAGGTGAAGGTAAGTTTTGGTGTCGTATTCCAGAGGGTCAAAATAACATGAGTTCGGTAGTTTGGAATCCTGGCGATGTGCCATTAGCAATTAACATTAAGGTAAACGGATTACCAGAAGTAAGTAAAACCATACAACCTGGAGAAAAACTTGTAGTAGATGCTCCGGTTGATAGCAGCGCAGTAAGTGTTAGCTACATAGGCGATAGGAGAATGGTGATTTTAGAAACCGCGTTTAACAAAAAATAAAATGGTATAGTAAAAAATAAGCTAATGGATATGAAAATGAAAAAACTACTCATAGTTGCTTTAATGTTGATGCCACATCTTATTTGGGCACAAAAAATTAATCCAGCCAATGGATTGGGCGAAAGAGAATACCTAGTTAAAACCCTAACTAAAATTGCCGACCCGGTATTGCTTGCCTTAAGCAAAAATGAACTCAAGAAAACCATGCCTGTAGAGGCTTTGGTAGCAAAAGATCGTGTGTATAGCACGTATTTAGAAGCATTTGGTCGTTTACTTGCCGGCATGGCGCCTTGGTTAGAACTTGGTCCAGATGATACCGCAGAAGGAAAACTCCGCAAAAAATACATTGATCTCGCTGTTGTGTGCATCAAAAATGCAACCGATCCAAAAGCTGCAGATTTTATGAATTTTAATCAGGGTCGGCAGCCTTTAGTAGATGCCGCATTTTTCTCCCAAGCCTTAATCCGCTCGCCAAAGCAATTATGGGGCAACCTAGATACCGAAACAAAAAAGAATGTAATTAACGCTATACGCTCGAGCAGAGAAATTCTACCTTCTTACTCAAACTGGCTAATGTTTAGCGCTACCGTCGAAGCCGCCTTGCAGAAGTACGATAATTCGGGCGATAGAATGCGGCTAGATTATGCCCTAAAACAGCACTTACTATGGTACAAAGGTGATGGCACTTATGGCGATGGCCCAAATTTTCATTGGGATTATTACAACAGTTTCGTTATTCAGCCCATGCTAATCGAAGTAACGAAAGTAATGCAAGATGCAAAGCAAGACACCAAAAAATATCACGAACTGATGGTAGAAAGAGGAAAACGCTATGCTGCAGTACAAGAACGATTAATTTCTCCAGAAGGTACTTTTCCGCCAATTGGCAGATCCCTGGCGTACCGTTTCGGCGCTTTTCAATTGCTTTCTAAAATGGCTTTAATAAACCAATTACCCGAACATGTAACACCAGAGCAGGTACGATCGGCCTTATATGCCGTAATAAAGAGACAAGTAGAGATGCCGAATACCTTCGATAAAGACGGGTGGTTAACCATTGGTTTTGCTGGCCATCAGCCCTCGGTAGGCGAGAATTACATTTCTACCGGAAGCTTATACTTATGTTCTGAAGCGTTTCTGATTTTGGGTTTGTCGAGTGCAGACCGCCTTTGGTCGGCTCCCTATGCCGATTGGACGGCAAAAAAGGCATGGAAGGGCGAATTTATCGAAATCGATCATGCACTTGTAGATAAAGAAAACTAAAGAATTATAAATCAACCTACGTACAAAATGAACCTAAAATTATTATTTGCTACTGCAATACTAGCATTCACTATCTCGGCCAATGGCCAAACTGTATTAAAACCCAAAGCCGATCTCGTTAAACTCATCAACAAGAACTTAAAAGATGCTGCTGCACAATACAAAGTACTCATGAAAAAAGTACCTACCGATAGTTTGCCTGAGACTTTTGAAAAGGGAAAGTCGAAAAGTATCACTGCTAAAAATTGGGTAAGCGGGTTTTACCCAGGCACACTTTTTTACCTCTATCAAGGCACTAAAGATAAAGCACTGTATGAGGCAGGGTTAGCCAAATTGCCGCTGATGGAACCCATTAAAACGATCGATTCGCACGATATTGGTTTTATGATGTTCGATAGTTTTGGCCTAGCAAATCAGATTAAGCCTAGCGAAGAATACAAGCAAATTTTAATCACTAGTGCAGAAAGTTTAATTAAAAGATTTAATCCAATTGTTGGCTGTACCATGTCGTGGGGGTCGAAACCTGGCGAATTCCGGGTTATCGTAGATAACATGATGAACCTAGAATTATTAATGTGGGCGACCAAAGTAACGGGCGATCCTAAATACGCCAAAATTGCCGTTACGCATGCCAATACCACTATGAAAAACCATTTTAGGCCTGATTTTAGCTCCTATCATTTGGTAAATTATAATCCTGCAACTGGCGAAGTGATTAAAAAACAAACGGTACAGGGCTATGCAGATGAATCGGCTTGGGCGCGTGGCCAGGGTTGGGGCCTATATGGATATACCATGATGTATCGCGAAACAAAGGATAAAAAATATTTAACCCAAGCTAAAAACATAGCTGAGTTTATTTTAAATCATCCAAACCTTCCGGCCGACAAGGTTCCATATTGGGATTTTAATGCCCCTGGTCAGCCCGACACCTATCGCGATTCTTCTGCAGGGTCTATTTATGCCGCAGCACTAATTGAGTTGGCAGGTTATGTAGATGCCTCATCTAGCAAAAAATATTTGGATGCTGCCGAAACCATTATTCGTACACTTTCTACCGACAAATTTAAAGCCGCACCTGGAGAAAATGGAGGCTTTATTTTAAAACATGGCGTTGGGCATTTACCACGTCCTGCTTTAGTAGATGTGCCTTTAACGTATGGCGATTATTACTTTGTAGAAGCCATGTTGAGGTATAAAAATTTAGGGAAAAAATAAATCAGCAGCCATGAAAATAATATCCATCATAAAAATAAGTTTAACCTACTCATTTTTGTTGGCCTCCGTATGGGTTCAGGCACAAAATATTCGGAACATTACTGCCAATGTAAACCTAATTGCGGGCAACAAAAGCAATGTTTACAACGAATGTATTGGAGCTGGCAGAGCAAATGAAGGATTACGTGCCGATTGGCAACAACAATTGGCCGCTATTCAAAAAGATGTGCATTTTAAATACATCCGATTTCATGGGTTATTGCACGACGATATGCGCGTATATGCTGAGGATAAAAAAACGGGGGCACCGATTTATAATTGGCAAAATATAGATCGCTTATATGATTACCTATTAAGCATTAAAATTAAGCCCTTTGTAGAATTCGGATTTATGCCAAGTGATTTAGCGGCGGGTACAAAAACCATTTTTTGGTGGAAAGCCAATGTGAGTAAGCCAAAATCTTACGAAAAATGGGATGCCCTCATCACCAAATTAGTACAACACTGGAAAGAGCGCTATGGCGAGGAGGAAGTAAAAACATGGTATTTCGAGGTTTGGAATGAACCCGATTTAAAGGGGTTTTTCGACGGCACACAGGCCGATTATTTCGAATTATATAATCATACGGCTAAAGCTGTAAAAAGCGTTTCGCCAGCCTATAGAGTGGGCGGTCCAGCTACTTCGGCCACAAAGTGGATAGGAGATTTTCTTGGTTATTGCGAAGCAAACAAATTACCCGTTGACTTTGTAACTACGCATGATTATGGAACCACATCGGTTTTAGACGAAATGGGCACCAAAAAACAACAATTAAAAAATATTAGGGATACTATTGCCAGGGATGTAACAAGTGTGCGAGGAATAATCAATGCCTCGGCCTATAAAAAAGCGGAACTTCACTTTACTGAATGGAATACCTCGCCATCGTCTCGCGACCCTATACACGATACCTATCAAAATGCCGCCTATATTTTGCATGTACTAAAGAAAGCATCGGCCTATAGCAACTCCATGTCGTATTGGACCTTTACCGATATTTTTGAAGAAGCTGGGCCAGGCCAAACCCCTTTTCATGGAGGTTTCGGATTAATGAATCTTCAAGACATTAAGAAGCCTAGTTATTATGCCTATAAGTTTATGGACGAACTGGGCAAAACCGAGTTAAAGAATGCCGACGAAAGCTCTTATGTGTGCAAATCTGCAAATGGTGTTCAAGCCTTAATTTGGGATTGGACACATCCCTATCAAAACTCGTACAACCAAGATTATTTTAGCAAAGAACAACCTTCTGTTCTAAAAGAAACCGTAAAGTTGAAAGTGGCAAATATTGCCAAAGGAAAATATAGCGTAGAGGTTTATAAGGTGGGCTATAAGCAAAATGATCCGTATTCTACATACTTAACGATGGGCAAACCTTCTCAAATTACAAAGGCCGAAGTTGAGAAATTTAAGATGCTTTCTTCGGGTTTACCGATTAGTAAAGCACTTGTAACTATTACCAATGGCACCTTTGAATACGAGTTGCCTCTACGGCAAAATGATGTGGTTTTTTTAAAGCTGATCAAGACAAACTAGAATAAAGACAAAAAGTGCTACTTAAGCCTAAAATTTATCGTGTAACGGGTACTTATGAACGATTAGACCTGTTAAAATAATAGGATTAAAGCATAATATTGAATATTGATAACCAAATATTTATGTGTAATTACTACTTAAAAAAGAAAATAGTAAGATCGCTTTTATTGCTCGGATTAGTTTCTGGAGCGAGCACTTCCTTTTCGCAAACCGTTAAGAAAGATCCGGTAGATAGTTTGGCTGGCAGAATATTTTTGTTGAATAAAACCCAACAAAAAAGCAACTTACTGCAATCAACAGCCACTGTTTATAACGATCAATTAATTAAAACTCCTGCCCCATCATTTTTGCAGGCTTTGCCCGGGAAATTATCTGGTTTATATACGCGTCAGCGTAGTGGGGTTCAAGACAACGACGACCCTTCTGGGGTGGTCGATTTTAGAATACGTGGTCAGGTTCCTTTAATCTTAATCGATGGTGTACCGAGAGATTTCAGTTCTATCGAACCCGAGTCTATCCAATCGATTACCGTAATGAAAGATGCGCTATCGTCTGTTATGTTCGGCCAACAGTCGTCAAATAACATCATTCAAGTCATCACCCGAAGGCCGCAGGAAAGCCCACTTCAACTATCCTTTACTGCACAACACGGTTTACAAGACCAGCTCGATAAAACGAAGACCGTTTCGGCAGCAGATTATGCAATTTTATACAATGAAGCACGAAATAATGACGGTTTAGCTCCGGTTTATACCGCCGCTGATATATTAGCCTATCAAAATGGCTCAGATCCTTTATTTCATCCAGATAACGACTATAAAAAGCTGTTCCTAAATAAGAATGCAACCCTCGATCGGTATAACATCAATATCAATAGCGGAAATCAAATCGCACGATTCTATGTAGCATTAGATTATCAAACCGAAGGCGGCTTCTTAAATACCGCCGATTTAAACCCATATAGCACTAATTCTGGAGTAGATAGGTATATTGTACGCTCTAACGTAAGTATCGATTTAACCAAAAATCTAAACGTAGGCTTAAATATTTTCGGTCGCATCCAAAATGCGAACCAACCCGGAACATCGACCGCCGACGTTTACCAATCCATTGCATACACCCCAAATAACGCCTACAGCATTTTTAATCCTAATGGATCATTAGGAGGTAACACAACATTCTCAGACAATATTTATGGCATGCTTAACAATGCCGGTTATTCGAAATCTACAGCAAGAGATTTAGCAGCAGACATAGAAATTACGCAAAAGTTAAATGCACTTACCCCTGGATTATGGATAAAAGGAAATATTTCTTACAACAATACGGTTGTGCAAACGGTAAACCGATCTAAATCATTTGCGGTATACGGTTTAAATATAGGTAGCGGAGCAGCGGTTTACTCGCAGATTGGAACCAACACCAATCAACCTAACACCTTAAACTTTAATGCTCGTAGAACCTATACCTATAGTAAATTAAGTTTAGGTTACGATAAAGCGTTTGGAGACCATACCCTAAACGTAGTGGCATTGGCCGACAACCAGGCCACAACTTTAGATTTAACCTTACCTTCTCAATACACCAACATTGCGGGTAATGCAACCTATAATTATCAAGAAAAATACTTCATAGAAGCAGCATTAAGCTATGGTGGCTATAATCGTTTTGCCCCAGGAAACAGGTATGGTCTATTTTATGGTGCAGGTTTAGGCTGGAATTTAGCAAAGGAAGATTTCCTAAAAGAATCGAGCTGGCTTAATGTGTTAAAGCCACGAGTAAGTTATGGCAAAACGGGTAATGCAAATGTAGGCTATTATGTTTACGATCAATATTATACCTATGGCGGAACCTCAGCCGCTTATTATTTTGGCGCAACACCAACCCTAGCCAGGTCGTATGCAGAACAAGCCTTGGCAAACCCGAACGCTACCTGGGAAAAAGCAAATAAGCTAAATGTAGGGTTCGACCTCGAAATCCTTGCGAATCGTTTAAAGATTACTTCAGAATACTTTAACGATACCTATTCAGATTTGATGCAAACGCGGGGAACATCAACCGCAATTATTGGCCAAACCTATCCAACCGAAAACGTTGGAAAAAATAGATATACCGGATTTGAGAATAACATTTCATGGAACGGAAAATCGGGTGCTGTTGGGTATTTTGTTTCGGGAAATGCATCACTATTAAAGTCTAAAGTACTTTATTCGGACGAGATTTTTCGTCAGTACAGCTATCAAAAAAGAACAGGCTTGCCCGTAGGTCAGGTATTTGGCTATGTGGCAGATGGATTTTTCCAATCGCAAGCTGATATTAATGCGAGTGCAAAAGTTGATGGATACACCCCTGTTCCTGGAGACATTAAATACAAAGATTTAAATGGCGATAACATTATCGATCAGTTTGATGCCACCGCATTAGGCACACAAAAGCCGATGATTTATTATGGATTAACTGCCGGATTTAATGTTAAAGGTTTCGATTTAAGTGTTTCCATTCAAGGAGTGGCGAATAAAGATATTGTGATTGGAAGTGGGGCGAATAACGTAGCCGACGGATTAATATACGAATTCCAAAGTAGTGGAAATGCGCAAGCATACGAACAAAATCTAAACCGGTGGACACCTTCGAATGCTGCAAAGGCAACCTATCCGCGTCTTTCTATCGGCGCCAATGCCAACAACCAAAGAGCATCGTCTTTTTGGGTGCAGCCGATGGATTATCTACGCTTACAAAATGTTGATTTAGGATATACCATTCCTGAAAAATTAACAGAAAAAATCAAATTAAGGGGTATTCGAATATTTGCAAATGCATTTAACCTCTATTCTTTTGATCAACTTAATTATAGCGATCCAGAAGGATATAATTCTATTTTTCCTATTCGCAGAACCTTTAATGTAGGTGTGAATGTTAAATTATAAAGCTAAGAACATGAGAAAATATAACTATTCATTACTCATACTTTTTTCTGCATCGCTACTTGTTTTTAGCTGCCAGAAAGCAGAAGATAGACCTTTCGAGAAAATTACGGAAGAGTACCTGTGGGATTCGAAAGACTCGCTAGGCACAAATGCCAGTTATTTTCTAAATAATATTTATGGCGACATCCCAACAGGCTATAATAGAATTGATGGCAATCTTTTAGATGCCGCAACCGACGATGCTGTGCCATCGGCTGATAATACAGCCATTGCTAGATTTACAAATGGCGGGTACTCTGCCACTACCAATGGCGACAATTCTTGGACAGACAACTATGCTAGCATAAGAAAATGCAATCTTTTTGTACAGAATTTCCCTAAAGTAAACCTAAAAGCAAGTCTGGTACAAGAGGGGGAATACTGGAAGGCCGAAAATCGTTTTCTGCGAGCATTATTTTATTTTGAATTAATTAAACGTTATGGCGGTGTGCCTTTATTAGGCGATAGGGTTTTAACCATTAACGACGATTTAAAGCTTCCTCGCAATAGCTACGACGAATGTGTTAACTATATCGTAAATGAATGCGATGCGATAAAAGACGAGCTAAGGGCAGATCCTGTAGCCTCGGGCGATTATGGTAGGATAACCAAAATGGTTGCACTAACCTTAAAAGCAAAAACATTGCTTTATGCAGCAAGCCCACTAAATAATCCAAGCAACGATATTGCAAAATGGAGAAAAGCTAAAAATGCTTTAGCCGATGTGATTAGACAAGCAGCCGTGGGTGGTTTTGGCTTAGAGCCTGTATTTGCGAATGTTTTTCTTACGCGCAAAAATACGGAAGTTATTTTTGCATACCAAAGAGCCGTAACGTTCGATGTAGAAACGAACAATGCTCCAATTGGCTATTTAAGTGGCAGTACCGCAAGTAGAGGTAGAACCAGCCCTACACAAGAATTGGTTGATGCCTTTACCACAAGCAAAGGATTGCCTATTACTACCGACCTAAAATCTACAGCCAACCCAATCGGTTACGACCCAAATAACCCTTACGCAAATAGAGATCCTCGCTTAGATAAAACGGTTTTTTATAATGGTGTAAGCTGGTTGAGCAGAGGTGTAGAAACTTTTAATGGCGGCAAAGACAGACCAGGCGGTTCGATAGTGCAAACTAAAACAGGGTACTACATGAGTAAGTTTATGGGGAATTTTGCTACAGGTACGGCTTACTCTAACCAGACGCACAACTTTCCTATTTTTCGATTTGCCGATGTACTGTTAATGTTTGCCGAAGCGAAAAATGAGGTAGATGGCCCAGGCGCACCTACCGATTCAGTATACAATTATATAAGAGCAGTACGAGCGCGAGGGGGAATTATTGAAGGTACAGCTCCAGATACCTACGGGGTATCGAGTACGTTAACCACAGCCCAGATGAGAAATTTAATTCGTGCCGACCGTAGAGTAGAAATGGCTTTCGAGGAACAACGTTTCTGGGATGTAAGACGATGGAAAATTGCAGAAACCATTTATAATAAACCATTACATGGCATGCGGATTACGAAAGTTGGTTCGGCTTTAAACTATCAAGTTGAAGAATTGGGCACACCATTTCAGTTTATTGCGCCACGCATGTATAGATATGCCATTCCATACAGTGAAATTTCAAAAAACACTAACCTAACACAAAACGAAGGATATCAATAATAAGCCTTAAATGGGTTATTAAAACTCTAAATGATACAGATATGAAGAAATTAATACAGCTTATCCTACTAACATGTTGTTTGATTCCAAGCATTGCTTTTGCACAAACAATTATTCGTGGTACGGTTAAAGATAATATGGGTCCCCTTCCGGGAGTAGGTGTGCAAGAAAAGGATGTTAAAGGAAACGGAAGTACGACGAACGAGAAAGGTGAGTTTCAGCTTACGCTAAGAGGAACATCCAATACCCTCATCCTTACCTCAATTGGTTTCATTACACAAGAGGTTAACGTAGCTGGAAAAACAAATATCATCGTTACGCTCAAAGAAGATCTGAAAGGTTTAGATCAAGTGGTGATTGTTGGTTTTGGAACCACAAAAAAGATTACGAATACCGGAGCAATTAGCACCATCTCAGCAGCAGACATACGATCTACACCTACTCCCAATATCCAAAATACATTAGCGGGTAGAGCACCTGGCTTTATCTCTCAACAACGCTCCGGTCAGCCCGGAAAAACAGGAGCAGAATTTTACATACGTGGTGTTAACTCATTATCTGCAGAATCGCAAAAGCCCTTAATTATAGTCGACGATGTTGAATATACCTACGATCAGGTAGCGCAAATAGATGCCAATGAAATTGAATCGTTTACCATTTTAAAAGATGCTTCTACTACATCTGTTTATGGTATTAAAGGCGCAAACGGTGTTTTAGTAATCACCACTAGAAGAGGGAAAATTGGCAAGCCACAAGTAAATTTTAATACCGAATCGGGCTTACAATCGGCAGTTCATGAACCAAATTTTTTAAATGCCTATCAAGTGGCTACGTTAAGGAACGAAGCGCTAAAAAATGATGGCCTTGCACCAGATTTCACAGAAGCTGATTTAGAACATTGGCGCACTGGCGATGATCCATATGGCCACCCCGATGTAGACTGGTACCATACCATATTCAGAAAACACGCGTATCAACTCAGAAACAATGTAGATATTTCTGGTGGAAGCGAGAAAATAAAATATTTTGTATCGGCAGGTCAATTTTATCAAACGGGTTCACTAAATAATTTTAGCACTGGCGGATACGAGGCGCCAAATAATAACTATGCCTATCAGCGCTATACCTTCCGCTCTAACTTAGATATGCAGGCTACCAAAGACTTAAAATTGCGGTTAGATGTAACAGGAAGAATTGGCAATACGACCGAGCCACATATTGCCACATCCCCTTTGAGTACGGTATACAGTTTTCAGCGACTTCCACCGTATGCCGAGCCCATTTCCAATCCAGATGGCAGTTATCCTTGGGCATTTAGATCTAGAAATACGTTTTATGAAACCAGTTTAATTGGTCGTTTAGCGCTACAGGGATATGATAAAACCTACAGAAATGAATTTAATATTTTATTTGGCGCTGATCATCGATTAGATTTCATTACCAAAGGATTGTCGATTTCTGGACGAATTGCCTATGCAGGCGATATTACATACGACAGAAGTTTATCTCGTAATAACATTCCTGCTTTTTATTATAACCCTGTAACAAATACGTACACTATTCATAGCAATGGCTTATATCGATTAGAACCCCTTACCTTATCCAGTACCGCTGCAAATAGCATTTCCAATAAAACCATAAATAGTTTAGCAAAAATAGATTTCGACAGAACATTTGGCAGTCACCATACCTATGGCTTTGTACTTTACAATTTAAACAAAGCCATTATTGCGAACGCACCTTCGTCTTCTTCTCCCTTTCAAGAGTATGCTCCCGTATCGTCACAAGGCTATACATTTAAAGCAGGATATGATTACAAGCAGCGTTATCTCATCGACTTTAGCGGAGCCTACAATGGCACCAGTCAATTCGTTGGCAAAAAAACCAAAGGATTTTTCCCTGCCGTATCTGCCGGATGGAACATTGCTGAAGAACCTTTTATAAAAGACAACTTCAAATTTATAGATCTTTTAAAATTACGAGGGTCGTGGGGGATGACCGGTTCAGATGTAACCAGAGGGAACACCTATAAAACCGAACAAGTGTATACCTCGAGTACAGGTTATAATTTCGGAGAAACCAGTAATTCATTTACGGGCATAGCGGAGGGAAGTTTAGGAAACTTAGACATTACCTGGGAGAAATCGCGTAAAACAGATATTGGTATCGATGCTCAGTTATTTAGTGGTAAATTAAGTTTAACTGCAGATTATTTTAACGATTATCGGTATGATCAGCTTTTTGTTAAAGACGATGTGTTAAAGATTATTGGTGTTACCCTACCCACCACAAATACTGCAATTACGAGAAACAAAGGTTATGATGGGCAGATTTCTTACCGAAACAAAATTGGCTCATTTAATTACAATGGTGGATTTACATTTTCGGTTGCTAAAAATAAAATCCTTTTTCAAGGAGAAGCAACGCCTAGGTATCCCTATTTAGCAAAAACTGGCTTACCAATAGGACAAGGTTTTGGTTACAATGTGCTAGGCTTCTTCCAAAATCAAGCAGAGGTAGACAGTTACCCTCACTTAGCCAATGTAAAACCTGGCGATTTAAAATACGAAGATATCAATGGCGATGGTGCTATAGATCAGCAAGATTACAGAGCCATTGGTAAACCAAATTTACCCCAAACGGTATTGGGTGCTACCGCTGGCTTCGAATTCAAAGGTTTTAGTTTAAGCGTTTTATTTCAAGGTAGTTTTGATTATAGCTATCGTATTGCCGTAGCGGGTGTTATTCCTTTCCAAGGCAATTTACAAGAATCGGCATTGGGCCGATGGACACCAGATAATCCTGTAAATGCAACTTTCCCACGTTTAAGCAGTGATTTAGCTGGCCCGAGCAGTCCATCAAACTTATCTAACTTTTGGCTAATTGATGCAAAATACGTAAGGCTTAAATCGGTCGATCTGGGATACCGAATACCTAAAAAATGGCTTAATGGTTTAAAAATAGCGAGTGCTAGAGTATATTTAAGTGGTTATGATTTATATACATGGTCTAACTTCAGTTTATATTCTCAAGACCCAGAGATCGCCAGTTTGGGCAGTGCAGGTACGTATCCGGTACAAAAAGTATATAATTTAGGGCTACAGGTTGGATTTTAATTTAATGATGATGAAAAATAAACTATTTTTTGCCGCAATTTTTACCATTGTAATGCTGGCGGCATGCGAAAAGGGAGGGGTGTTAGACCAGGTAAAAACCACAGATTTAAATGAAGAAACTACCTTCGCTGATAGTGCTCGAACGATGCAATTTTTAACTCGAATATATGCTGATATTGGTTTTAGTGCTGATCCGAAGCGATTTGCAGATTTAGGAAGTAGCGTGGGTATTTATGCCCTAGGCGATGAAGTTGAATATTCATTACAGAGTGCCAGTGCTTTTAATGTTATCTTCCAAACGGGAGCAGTAAGTGCGCTGAATATACCAACCGATGCGTGGAATACCAGCTATGCCAATATTAGGCGCGTAAATGTATATTTAAGTCACCTGCCAACCACTCCTCTTTCGGCAGCTTTACGTGCAAGAACGGCTGGCGAAGCACGATTTTTAAGAGCTTGGTATTATTTCATTTTATTAAAGCATTATGGTGGCATTCCCATTGTTGGCGATGTGGTTTACACGGCTACCGATATTGTACCTGGCAAACGTGCCACATTTGAAGAATGTGTAAATTACATCGAATCAGAATGTGACAAGGCGGCTGCAGCGCTTCCTTTAGCACATACCACATTAGATTATGGTCGCATTACCAAAGGGGCGGCAATGGCCTTAAAATCGAGATTATTGTTATATGCAGCAAGTCCGTTATTTAATGGGAGAACAGATAATATGGAAGGAGTTTTGGCCTATCCAACGGCTGATCCGAGTAGATGGGCTAAAGCAGCGCAGGCAGCGAAAGATGTAATGGACATCAACCAATATCAACTTTTGGATTTAACCACAAAACCAGGATACGGCTTTCAACGCGTATTTGTAACCCGTAAAAATTCGGAATACATTTTAGCCGTTATGGCAGCCAACAATAGAACCTTAGAAGCGATTTGGGACCCTGCCACCCGAACAGGTTCAGGGAGTGCTATGCCTTATTTAGAATTGGCAGAAGCATTTGGAATGAATAATGGCAAGCCCATAACCGATCCAACGTCGGGTTACGACCCAGCAAATCCTTACCTGAACAGAGATCCACGATTTAATTGGTCGATCATGTTTAATGGTGGGGTACGATTAGATGTCAGTAAAAATCCATCAGCTCAAGTATTCACTTATGTAACTGCAGCTCAAGATGGATTCCCAATAACAAAAACAGGGTATTACTTACGAAAAATGTTAGACGATAATACCATTGCCAGTTCAACATCATCAGCCACTGAGCGTTGTTTCCCTTTAATTCGCTATGCCGAAATCTTGTTAAACTATGCAGAAGCAAGTAACGAAGCGGGCAATACTTCAATTGCTTACGATCAAATCAAAGCCATCAGAAAACGTGCGGGCATACAGGCCGGAACTGATGCGAACTATGGTTTAGCGACTGGATTAACCAAAGATGCGATGCGAATTGTGATCCAAAACGAAAGACGGGTTGAACTGGCCATCGAAGAGCACCGCTATTGGGATGTGCGAAGATGGAAAATTGCAGAAAATGTAGCCAATAAAACTTTACATGGAACAAAGATCACCAAAGTTGGTACAGCCTATACCTACGAAACTGTTGATATCCGCACACCGGTATTTACAGCGCCTAAATGGTATTTATGGCCTATTCCACAAGGAGAGGTAAATAAATCTGCCGATCTTTTGCAAAATCCAGGTTGGTAATAATTATTAAAATTTAGCTTATAAAACCATCATGACTTTGCCAATCACATACACCAATGAGTAAATCAGGAAAGCTTTATAACCATTAAAAAACAAACTTTATACATATGAAAATATCAAGTATTGCAGCAATGATAGTGATGGGCTTCATGCTTAATTCTTGTCAAAAAGAACCCATAAACCCTGCACCAACTAATGTAGGTACTATTCGTTTTGAAGCAAATGCATATACCATAGAAAATAATACGATAGACCCTTTAACCATCGTATTGCCATTGTCGTTGCCCTTAGAGCAAGATGCTACCGTAATGGTTTCTGTTGATAATTCGAGTACCATTGCTGCGAGCGAATACACGATTACCCCGGCAATTCCAGCAAATGGCATTATGCTTAGTTTACCTAAAGGCTCAACAGAGGTTTCATTTAAAGTAAATTCATTAAATAACTTTGAAGGGGAAAAAACGCTTGCTTTAAAGTTGAGCTCAGCAACAGGTGGCTTAACTGTTTCGAATACCAATGCTAACGCAACCATCAATATAAAAGGCAATCCGATTATCTTGCCCGAAATAAAAACATCTACCTCAGGTTTAGCTTTTGGAAGTGTAGTTACTTCAACCACATCCATCTCTCAATCTTACACGCTAACGGGTGTTAAACTGAGTGCAAATGTAACCATTACAGCTTCTACGAATTTCCAAGTATCCTTAGATAACAGCAATTTTGCAAGCACGGTTACTGTTCCATTTGCTACTGCAAATGCAGCACCGCTTACCATTTATGCAAGATTTAATGCCACAACAGGCACAAATCAATCTATTTCTGGAACAATTACCCACTCGTCGGGGACAGTACCAGATAATACAATTACCGTGAGTGGTGTAGAATACGGCGTTGCGGCCCCTGGGGTACTCATTAAGAAGGAAGACTTTGCTTATGGAAGTACCGCTGATGCGTTAACTACGGCAAGTAGTGCGGCATGGGTGGCATTTTCGGCAGCGGGCTCAAATCCTATTCAATATTTACCAACTGGCTTAACCTATTTAGGTTATATAGGTTCTGGTGTAGGTGGATCATTATCGATGGAAAACCAATCGAAATCTAGTGAAGATGCAGGATTAAGTTTTACTGCACAATCGAGTGGGGCAATTTATGCTGCACAGTTGATCAATGTTTCTTCAGCACCCACATCAGCTACTTTCTTCTCTTCTTTTGCTACTGGTGCCGAAGGAGCCTCAGCCGTTTATTACAATCGTGTGTACATTAAATCTGCCGGTTCACAATATTCATTAGGAACGAGCAGAAATGCAAGCACAACACCAGCTTATGCGGCAACGAACTTAGATTATGGAACAACATACTTAGTGGTCCATAAATATGAATTTGATACAGGATTAAGTAGCATGTATGTGCTAAGTGGCCCGCCTACAGCAATCGAACCTCCTACACCAACGGCATCTTCTTCTGGAGGGGCGGCAGATCCTGCCTCTTTAACAAGGTATTTGATTAGACAAGATACGGCTAATCCACTAAAAGTTACTGTAGATGGTATTCGAATTGCCACATCATGGAAAGAAGCAGTTGGACTATAACTAAATAATATGATGATTACATTTAAAAAGAATATTATAGGCCTCTTGGCCATTGCCTCATTAGGTTTGGGTTGCGTAAAAAACAATCCACAACCTACTATACCCGAAATGCCCACCTTAACGGGTTCCACTTCCGGAACGGCATCGTCGGTAATAACTGTTGATGCGGGTGTAACACAGGGAAATGTAATGCGTTTTGAGCAATCGAATGTACATTCGACCACTGCAGCATTACCGGGAGAAAAAACAAGAGCATGGCTGCAACAAATGAACCATAAAACCATTAGAACATGGTTGGCATTGAGAACAATTAATAACGAGGGACAAAATTACAAATACGATAGTGGTGTTCCCGTAGAAACCTCTTTGGCCTTTTATTCTACCTGTGCAGATTCCTTGCTGATTGCCCTAACAGCGTATACACCAACCGCAAGTTCGCCTTTGCCTGGCAATGGCAAAGGAATCTTATTTCAAAATTTTATCAAGCAACAAATCGTTTATTATAAAACAAAGTTTCCTAAAATTAAATACATTCAGGCAGGTAACGAGCCCGATTATAATGGTGAAACCGCAGCGAGCTATTACGAAGTATATAAAGATTATTATAAAGCAGTAAATGCAGCCAATGCAGAATTAGGCTTGGCCGGCAACAACACCATTCGATTAAGCAATGCGGCCTTTACCAGTACTACTAATTTCTTTTCTGGTACAATGGATTATGCCAATCAGTTTCTTGCTTTATATGCTGCCGATACCAATCCAGAGAAACGATTAGATTTTTTTAGTATCAACTGCTATACCGAACAAACCAACCCTAAATTATTTGAGACGGTAAAACCACAAATTACAGCTGCTTTAAACGCGAAAGGAATTACCCCTCGTCAGGTTTTTGTAACCGAATACGGCCTTGTTGGAGGTACTTTTATACCTGCAGCATGGGTTCAATCCCAGATTATAACGGCATGGGCTCCTGCACAATTGGCAAAGGCTTTTTATTTATATGAAGGCGGCGCTGATAGAGTATTTAATTGGGCGATTGCTCATGGCGATATTTTGCATAAAAGTGAGCTAGCCGATTTAACAAATGCCTATCCGAATCCTTATGGTTATGCGCTCATGTTTGGAAAGGAATTATCAGATCGGGTAACACGAATTAAAGCCACATCTACCAAATTATCGGAAAAAGGCTTAGGCATAAATGCCATTGCATCGATGGGAAATGGTAAAGGAATGGCTATTTTGGTATGGAATTATAACTACACAAATTTTACCCCTGATCAAGAAATTAAGGTCCAAATCAATAATATTCCCCAAGCTTTATTCACAGGAAAAATAAACGCAACGGTATACATGATTGATTCAAAAAACAACAACATCTATACCAATCCAAATGCCAAATCGTTAAGCGAAACCAGCACAAATTCATATGATTATGCGAAAAATCTATCCATTCCTTTACAGTTAGAGGGAAATTCAGCCGCGTTGATTTTGTTAAACCCTTAATGGTTTGGTTGCCCCTTTCTTTTGAATACCAAGGAAGCAAAAGTCGAAGCTAAACCCCAAATTAGTGCATCCCTTTTGGACGGGAGATTTAGAAATGTGACTCAGATAGGCACGATAAAGCCGTAAATGGTAAAAGTAGTACGAACTCCTCTTTCACGATAAGTATGATTAAAATTATTTTGTCAGTTCAAATCCTCCCTTAATACGGATATCTTGAGAGCTTGCGCCCACCATAACCTCAAACTTACCTGGCTCCACTGTCCAGTTCATGTTTTTATCGAGCAATTGCAGGTCTTCGGGCTTTAGCGTGAATTTGACAGTCTTTTTTTCATTAGGTAACAGGGTTATGCGTTCAAACCCTCTTAATTGAATATCATAGACAGTAACACTACTCACTAAATCTGTAAAATACAGCTGCACTATCTCATCTCCCTTAAGCTTACCTGTATTGGTAATGTCTACTGAGATTTCAATTTGTTGCCGTGTTTTTCCAACTTCCGGAGTAATCTTGAGATTATCATACTTGAATGTTGTATAACTCAATCCGTGTCCGAAGGGATATAGCTCACCAACTACAGAGGTGTTACCTACCCCATTCGGCCCGGATGATGGCTGCCCTAACTGGGAACTTGGTTTATATGGGAAATTTAGTTCTAACTGTCCTACCGCCCTCGGAAAAGTGATGGGAAGTTTGCCCCCAGGATTGTATTCGCCGAAAATGGTTTGAGCTATTGCTGCAGGTCCTTTTAAATTTGGAAACCAAGCTTCTAAAATTGCTGGCAAATATTGGTTTTCCCAGTTAATTGTTAAAGGCCGTCCATTTATCAAAACAAGCACAATCGGCTTTCCTGTAGCTTGAAGCGCTTGCAGCAATTGAAATTGTCTTCCTGGAAGACCCAGACTAGTTCTGGAACGACTCTCCCCACAGCGAAGTTCATCCTCGCCCATAACCGCTATAATGACATCCGACTTTTTTGCTTTCTCTACTGCTTCATCAATTAATTTTTGTTCGGATTTAGATAATGGCATGGGTATTATTTCACTTTCCGGCCAGGCATCATCTACCACGTTACATCCCAGCGCAAAATCCACAGAAGATTTGTTGCCCACATATTTTTGAATGCCTTCGAATACGTTTTCGATATCCAAGTTTTGCGGACCATAGCGACTAACGTATACCGACTTATCTACCGACAATGGACCTGTTATCAGGATTTTGTTAATAGCGTTTAAATTCAGAGGCAACAGATCATTTTTGTTTTTTAGGAGAACCAGAGATTGCCTAGCCATCTCTAGCACAAATTCATCTGTATTTTGAGCAACTATTTTGTCAGCAGCTTGTGGATCTTTCACAAATGGCTCATCGAACAGTCCCAATTCGAATTTCACGCGTAAGACATCCCGAACATTGCGGTCGAGTACACTCATTGAAAGCTCGCCATCTTTAATCAATTCCCTAAGTGGCAAAATGTAATCTTCAGGAGGTGTAAAATGAGTTCTAACATTCAGGCCAGCCTCGGCAACTTGTAGAACAGCCTCTTTATAATTTTCTGATACATGATGCTTTGAGCTAACAAATTCTACCGCTTCACTATCCGAAACGACATACCCTCTGAAACCATAGGTATTACGTAGTAATTCAGTTAAAAAGTAATAACTAGCGCTCACGGGCACACCATCCCAATCGTTATAACTAGACATTACTCCTTTTGGATGTGCAGCTGCTATTACCTTTTTAAAGGGATACAAATACAGCTGATGAAGTTCCCTTGGAGCAACATGTGGATCTGTTCGAACTCTGCCGTCACGCCCTCCTTTGGGCACACTGTAAACAGCATAATGTTTAAGTGTAGCGGCCACGCCCTGGGATTGAATGCCTTTTACCATATTGATACCCAACTCAGAAACCAAATAGGGGTCTTCACTATAGCATTCCACTACTCTCCCCCATCTCGGATCACGAGCTAGGTCTAGTATGGGTGCGTAAATATTTGTGTAACCCAATGCTTTTCCTTCTTTACCAACAATCGCCCCAGCCTGCCTTACCAGTTCTTTATTCCAGGTACTACCTATAGCGACTGGCGATGGTAATGGTGTGGCTTTCTCATGATTTAATCCATGAATGCCCTCGTTACTAAAATCAACAGGAATGCCCAATCTTGTTTCTTCAATAAACCATCGTTGCACAGTGTTTATGGCTTTTGCATGTTTACTATAAGGATAGGAAAATTGGGTTGCCTTTAACCCATTCAAGTGTTCGTCTATATTTGCAATACCATCTTTCCAGATTTCATTCTTCCAATTTATAGTGGGCAGCTCATCTTTTAAAACGCGCTTATAACCATAAAGTGTTGCGCACTGATTCGTTTTTTCATTAGCATTCATTTGATTCAACAAATCATCGATTCTATCATTAATATCAGCCTTAGGGTTTTCGTAAATATCCTTTACACCGTTCTTATTAAAATCAATCCAACCTGTATGATAGATATTTTTATTTTGGGCTTGAGCGAGTATAAAATTTACGCAAAATATCCAACTTAAAAACAACTTTCTCAGCTGCTGCTTTTTACTATTATCTAATGCCATACTTTGAGTTCTTATTTTACTACCGCTTTAAAGGTCTAACCATATTAAAGATTTTGCCTTCTGGATTATGGCATGCAAAAAAAACGTGGGTGGGCTTGCCGTCTTGAATCAATACTTGAGGCCTTTCTAGGTTTTTCATCTTAACTCTTGTCCCATCCGAAAGGTTTATTGTTTTGCTATAAGCTGAAGGTTCATCCGCAGTTTTCCAGATAATACCGTCTTTAGATGAAGCCATAAATCCAGCGCCTGCTTCGCCGGTTATAGATGCATTTATACATTTAGCTAACATCTGATACTTTTTCCCATCATACCAAATGTATGGATCTTCCACATCTGAATCCACGGGTGTGAATTTGATTCTGTTATCCTTACCCACTCTTTTATACTCACCTAAATAATTATCTGCTTTAGCTACTCCAAATTGCAACGTCCTATTATTATTACGTTGAGGGTAAGGCACTGGGGCACTTTTATACACCAAAATAACACTTCCATCCTCATGTATAAATGGCGCAGGATTACTAGTGATTGCTCCATCCCAATGACCAGGTCGAGGTAGAAGAATAGGTTTATCCCTTCGTTCGAAAGGGCCTGTTGGAGTGTCTGATATTGCAAGACCAATTCGCTTATTATTCCACGCCGTTTCGTAGTCTTTCCTAGATGGAATCGAATCAACAGGCTTATCAAAATCGTAGGTAACTCCAATATAGTACAGTACATATTTTCCATCATGGTACTGAATGGTAGGATTGTGAGTCATCATTCCGTCCCAATGTTCTTTTCCTCTTGAAGGTAAAACAACTGACTTAAATTTATATGGCCCCTCTGGCAGATCCGAAACAGCCACAACCACTTCTGAATTCGTCACCCATGCCGACATAGAGAGTTTCAGAGGCCACCTACTCGCATACATATAATATTTGCCATCACCTCCCTTAATCACAGAACCACCCCACACAATATAGCCATCCATTTTAAATGCGCCTTCTACAGGCGAAACATCCCAATTCTCATAAAAAGGATTATTGCTTTTTTGAGCTTTACAAGCACAAGGAAAAAATAAAGAGGTTACTATACCTAGAAAAAGTAACATACATAATTTAAAATGTTTTGAATAAGTTTTCATCATAACAATATATTTCGTTTAAATCTTAGAAGTGGGAATCAATTATTATTGGGGGTAATCTTCTGTGGCATGATACCATTTACTTTTCATTTAAGCCTTTAAGATCTGACTGCACGATAACTTTACCTGCTTTATCCTTAATTTTAGCCAAAAAATTTTCATTAATTTCAATACTACCTGATGTTTTTAAAGTGATTTCCTTATTTTCTACAGTATTTTCGAGCAAGGTCATTTCACCTTTAGCATTAAACACCGTATTAGAAATACTAATACGTGTTGGAAAGTATTCTTTCATAGCGTTATTGGAACGAAATTTTATCCCAGTTTTTCCAAGACTAGAATTGGTTATGGTGATGGCATCTATCGGAGTATCGATACCCATAAATTCACGTTCCCCATCATGTAATACGCTAACATTGTCAAAAGTAAGTTGTCTTTGCATCGGTATTTGCGCTCCTGGATAATAAGAACGGCTCCACTTACTGTTGTCAAAATGGATGGAAAAACTTGTTCGCGGTTTTTCTAGATAAATATCCCTAAAGGTAACATTTCTAACTCCAGCAATGTATTGCACATCATCTTGCACCAACACCCATTTAATACCATCAAGCTCTTTTACCCCTTTAGTATGGGTTGGACGTGTTAATGACTTATAATTTTTTCCGTCGGGTGAGTTATCTTGCAGGGTTCCATCGACGCGATAGACTCTGCCATTAGAAACCACAGCATCGGCATTTTGTACTTCCATTCCCTTATTCCAATTGACCCATCCTCCGGCAAGTATCCTACAAAAATAACCTGTAAGCTTTTGATCTCCCGCAAGATCTCTGCACTTTTCAATCACACCATTTTCTATCCAGCCCAATTCGGGGTTGGAAGTTGCATAATCATGGGCATTTAAGGCTATTGCATCATCTACGGTCTCTATCACCGCATTAGAAATGGTAAACCTATTTCCCCGGCCGAGGTGAATTCCATCCTTGCCTCCCTTCAAGATTACATTATCAATAGTAAGATCCTCAAAAGTGCACACATGAATTCCAAACTGTTGTTGCATAATATCACGACACCTAAATCCTTCAATCTTTAAGTCTTTAACATAGAAAAAGGCAATTTGTCCTCTCAATCCAAATACTTCATTAAATCTCAAATCCATTCCATTCACACTCACTTGTAAGTCTTTGATTGTAATGTGTTCATCATAGGTTTTGGTCAGGGCACCTTTATTGAGAATAACATGCGTAAACCTGCCTACTTCATCAACTTTTTGGAGTATTACACCATTGCCAAATTCCAACGTAGTATTGCTACCAATGTAAGTGGTGCCGGCCATCTTGTATATGCCCGGCTTGCTTACTATGATGGTTCCTGATTGATCTACTGCCTTTTGAAAGGCCTTTACATTATCTAAACCAGTGGCATTTGGAGAGAAACCGTAATCTGCTGCATTGATATACCCTCCGTGTTGCGCTTTAGACATTGTACAAGCCAAACAAAAAAATGCAGGCAAGAATAATCTTTTAAGTGTTTTTATTATTATCATTTTCTTATTTACTAATTTTCTGTTTCTTTTCGCATCCAGCCTGATTAATTAGTGTAAGTCATGCTTTGGTTATAAGAAGTAAATTTGATCGGATCTGGCAACTTCCCTTTTTCCAAAATGGGTAGTCCATTCCATATTTTGAACTTGTTTTGTCCTTTCTTTAGCATTTGAAAAGGTCCAGCAACGGCATTTCCATCTTGAGCTATCTTATTACCTAAATAATCAAAGTCTATCCTTTCATGGTTTTTAGAGCCTATTGCTTTGGGATCATAAGGAATGTCTAATACAAGTTCATATTTTTGCCTATTGTACTGAACATTAGCACCTTCTTTTAATACACTATGGGTATCATTTGCTAAATTATGTGCTTTCCAAAATGTTCTCCATTCTTCAAAAGTTAACGGAATTCTTCCTTTGAGCCCCCCTTTTGCATATTTAATTCCCTTTACGTTAATTTCTTTTTCGACCAAATCCATAAACTCTCGATCTGACCAAGGAGAAGGGTCATTTGAGGCTTTGTTGATCATAAAAACACGGTCATTAGGCTTTGCTTCATATACATTAAAGTCTAGGCGCTGGTCACCTCCAAGATGTGAAGGGTAGTCGATATCTATGACTTTCGGATTATTAATAAAAAGGTTGTTATAGAATGAATGATGATAAGTTCTTGTTCGCTCGGATACCTGTTGAATAATCACGCCTTGTCCAAATTTATCTTGGTCTTCGGTATTGGCAATCAGGTTGTGCATAAAAGTTCCTCCAGAAGCATCATGAATATATATTGGATTTTCCTTATTTTCAATGATGATGTTATTATCTACAAAAAGCATATCATATCCATAGTCACTCATTTCTAGAAAAAGTCCTGCACGCCCATTATTGAGCAGCACATTTCGTGTGATACGAGAATTAGGAAACTTATTATCTAACCAAATGCCATAAGTTAGATAATTGTCGGCCACGTAGTTGTTTTGAATAATTCCATTCGAGATATTGTGGCATTTAATGCCTGCTTGCTCCCATCTTTTTACACCCAGGAAATTCATCGTATTGTTATACATAACCACGTTATCACGAATTATCAAATTGGATGAACTATTTGAAAGAATACCTCCTGATCCGTTTTCAAGGATGTAATTGAGTTCTATCAAATTATCATGAGCTGCCTGAGACTTGCCGTTTTGATCTACATGACCAGCATCCAATGCAAATGTCTTTGCATAACGAATCACATTTTTACGAATGACCCAATGATGTCCAATTTCCAAACCTAAAGCGCCCCGTTGCCCCCACTTGGGGGTACTCCAAAAATTAGTGGGATAATTGTTTCCACAATGTTCCATAATGAACCCTTGAACAACGATATAGCCTAATCCTCTACTTATCGGAGCAAAAATTCTTCGCCTTGTCGTAATTTCTACCTCTTGATCTTGTGGTTTGATGTTTCCAAAATAAATCTGGATTTCTCCAGAATCGGGGTTGTAGTGCCATGTATTGTTTTTAAGCTCGTTAAAAAAGGGGACTTCTTGATATAATTTTCCATTTACAAAAACTTGTCCACAAGTATAAACTAGTGTAGAATCAGCCAATTTATTTCCTCTTTCCCATTCTCTTTTGCCTTCACGTTGGTAAGGAGTAGATGATAAGGTCACCTTGAATGGATTATAATCATCTATATAGTCTGATTGGATATCATTAAATAATTTATCCTCAGGCACCGCCGCATAAATTCCTTTTCCCTTTGCCTTCCAACTGGGAGACCATAATTCTGAACCTCGTATAATTACAGCTTTATTAGGTTCGGCCATATATACAATAGGAGCACCTACTTTCCCCCCACGTACCGGAGCAACACGCTCCCTATAAATTCCTTCACGTACTAAAATAGTATCTCCTGGCATCGCGAAAAATGAGGCTCTATTTATGGTTTTAAATGGCCTAGTTGAAGTTCCTTGATTTGCATCAGATCCTTTTGGGGAAACAAAATAGGTGCTTGAGTGGGCTTTTGATATTACTAGAAGTACCATTAAAAAAATGGAAGTGTTTGTAAAAGCCATATTTCTTAATTGGAAAATGCCTCTTAATTTTATTTTAATCATTTTGTATTTCGCTTTACTTACATGGTCAACATCTATATCTTTGTATAAATGCAGCTAAAGAAATTCCCATAGAGGGATAGTTGAGATAGGGATGAGGATTCCCATTTTCATCTTACTATTCTATTAAATCACCATCTATTAATATTCTGGCGAGATACCAATTCTTGTCTTCATAATTTTTTTCCATATCCATTTTCCGACCATTTTTAGCCAAAATTGCGCTCTTATCTATTTTTTTATCTAACACCTGTATGGTAACGTTATGTGTACCTTCTTCTAAATTATTCAAAGTTTTATAGCTCATACGCCAGTAGTTGCAATACATATCAAAGCGATCAAACGTCCATTTCTTGCCATCAATGGTGAGGAGAATAGTACCTGATCCAGGTCCCATTAAATCATAAAAACCGAGTGATCTCCCTCTAAACTGGAAGGATATCGAATCTCCTGGACGGCCTACACCTATTGTACCAAAATATTTGGAAAATCCCTTGAAAACAGGGTCATTCTTAATATTGATGGGTATTAATATATGATTCGAATCAACTTCTGTCCAACTTACCATGCGAGTATCAACTAAAGGGTTTGGCATTAGGGATGGAACTAATTTATGCGGAGTGATTTCCATAGTGGACTTAGTTTTCATGCTGCTGAACGCTTCAGCAAACACTTCACTGTAAACTTTATGACCCGAATCTGGATATGGATGAACCCCATCTGGACTAAAAACAGCAATGGTATCTTTTACAGATTTATTGCCCTTAAATAGTAATTGACCGTTTGAGACTCTTCTAACTACTTCTGGACCAAAATTGATTGATGGTATTTGATAATGATTGGCAATTTTCTCCATGGTAGCTATTGATTTAGGGAGTTTACCATTAAGATAGTCTTCTAAGAAGTCTTCCTTGATGGTATAAACAAAACAGATGTCTGTGGCTGGATCTTGATTCCAGATTTGGCGAACGATGCCTTCCATCGACTTAGTAATCTCCTGTTCATTAGTTGAGGCGTCATTTACCGCAAACTCTACAAAGACCAAATCAGGATGGTATTTTAGCACTTGATCTTTAAGTCTGTAAACGCCAAAAGGGGAGCCTGTGCCACCAATTGCTGCATTAATCTCAACAACTTTGGTCTTAGGGAAATTTTCACTCATCCAATTTCGTGATAAAATTCGCCAGCCCGGTTGAGCGGTAATACTACCTCCCAAATAGGCTACCTTAACCGTATCTCGGTTTTTTAATTTATAAAATGTGTTTTTGACTCCATTGCGTTCTTTCAATTCGAACGAGTGGAAAGCATGGCTTCTTAAATCAAATCCTAAAAGGGAGATGAGAAAAAAGATGAGGAATAACCCATAAGAAGGGTTCAATTTATTTTTCATTTTGTTTAAAGTTTCATTTTTTAAACCCTCAATTTTTTTGAAGGAATTGATTGAAATCTTGAATTTGTATAAAACACGTTGATCTACAAGATGTATAGGGAAGATTTTTTAAAACTTTCAGCACATAGCAACAATTAAGCAACTAAATACTGATTTTAAAACACGATTTTTACCCTTTAAAATTAAGTTAAATCATTTTTGTACTCTTCTTTTAAAAGTTCAAATCATAAGAGAACCGCAAAAGAATGAGGGTTTAGTTACAACTCTCTTTGACTTTTATGATTAACAAATTTACCATCCCACATTTTGATCCCATTCAGGATTAAGGTTTAATTCATCAAGTGGAATCGGCATTAGCATGTGATATTCACGTACATTCTTCGACTTATGCATACCAGTAGTCGCATCTGGAAAGGACTGTAATTTTTGCATAAAAGTTCCCCATCTAATTAAGTCCATTCTTCTTTGTCCTTCAAAAGCTAGTTCAAAAGCCCTTTCGTTCTCGATGGATTGTTTAAAGGATGTATAGTCTAGCCCTCCCAAATCAGGTAGGGCTACGCCATCGTTTTTATGATCAACAGGTCTTGCCCGATACCTTACCGCATTTATTGCAGCATATGCTTCTTGCGTTGGAGCCTTGTTTATTTCATTCAAGGCTTCAGCCAACATCAATAGCACTTCTGAATATCTATAGATTGGGTTATTTTGAGCAGTTCTAGAAGTGAAAAATCCAATACCAAGAACTTTTCTGTATTTATTGATATAGGGACGGCTCGATACTCCATTGGGAGACGGAACAAATGTATATCCTGAGAAACTTCCCGAACCAATAGACCAATCACGTCTGGTATCTAATGCATCAAAGCTATTATAAAACTGACTTGTGGTTCTCATGTTTCCAAAGCCTCCAGCTGAAGTACTACTGTAAGGAGGTGCTGTCATTGCCGTAGGAAGCGTAGATCCATAGGCTGGCATAGAAAAATCAATTTCCCAAATAGATTCCTTATTGTAAATATCTAAATAGTAATCTTTAAAAACATTCGTATAATCTGGATCCAGTTTATAAATACCCATATTAATTATTTCGAGACAGATATCTCTTACATTTGTCCAATGATTGGGATCACCGGGAACCATGTTACCCTTTGAGGACCTCCTCCAGCCCGCCATGTACATATGGAGTCTGGCTTTCATCATCTTAACAGCACCCAAAGTTACATTTCCACCACGATTATGGACCGCAAATTGCGCTGGATATCTTTTCATAATAGTCTCTGATTCATTAAGATCTTGAAGAATGAATGTTCTGATTTCATCGACACTTGCACGTGGAACATTTACTTCATCAACCCCATTAGTTTTATGTTTTCTAAGAGGAGCGTCTCCAAAATGATTGGAGACTTCTAAGTAAAAATATGCCCTTAATGCCTGTGCTTCTGCAATAATTTGATCACCACCAGCAAAGTTTTTTTCAGTTACATTATCAATTACAGAATTGCAAATATCTATTCCTTTATAAAGATCTGTCCAAACTGATTTGGGAAAGCCATCTGCTGAGCTCCTTTGAAAATCTTGGTAGAGACCGTAACTATTGGAAAGACTAGCACCAAAGGAACCAAAATCTGTATCGGAAAGAGTATTAAGTAAATAAGCATATCCAATAATATTGGCGTTTTGAAATACCCTATAAGCACCATTTAAAGCAATTCTACCATCTGCTGCTTTAGCTGGAAAATTTTCATCACTTAGAAAAGAGTAAGGTTTCTCTTCAAGATAATCTTTACAAGAAAAGAGAAGAGAAACTATTAATATGAGTATGATTTTTCTAATTTTCATAATATTAAAAAGTTAAGTTAATTCCTATTGTGAAGGATTTTTGATTAGGATAATTCGTTAAATCCACACCAGGAGTTAACATACTGTGAGATATCGAAGATTCAGGATCATAACCTGAATAATTTGAAAAGGTCAATAGATTCTCTCCAGATATAAACATTCTACACCTCTCTATACCGAGGGATTTAATTAACTTTGAAGGGAGAGCATATCCCATCGTAAGATTTTTTAATCGCACAAATGATCCATCCTCAACTAACCAACTACTAATGTTGTTGTATTCTATACCTTGTTTATCCCAAGCCCAATTATCATTCGTTGGATTTTCTGGAGTCCAAGCATTCATTATTTCTTTTAACCCCCCAGCTAAATAGCCAGGTCTCCATAAAAAACTCTTATTTGCATTTAAAATTTCATTCCCAAGACTATAAGTAAATACCGCTGCTAAGTCAAAATTCTTATATACAATTTTATTTGTAAATCCACCAAAAACATCAGGCAATCCATTGCCAAGAATTGTTCTATCATATTTGGAATCAATAACTCCATCAGGTACTCCATTAGGTCCGTTAATATCTCTATACCTAGGTCCACCCACACTTCCAGAACCTCCAAATTGTGGTAGATTATTTACTTCATCTTGATTTTGATTTACACCATCATATACATAACCATACATAGAACCAAGAGCCTCACCTACTTTTACAATAAAAATTGATGTTTTATGAGACCAACTGCCGGTAAAAAATTGATCTGTTTCCGAAAGCTTTAGAACCTTTGTTGAAGGAAAGGAGATGTTAAACGCACTGGTCCAACTAAAATTTTTACTATTAAAAATTACACCTCTTAAATCAAATTCATAACCGGTGGATTGGATATCGCCAATGTTCGATACATAAGTTGAATACCCAGAATTAATTGGAATTGGTGCATTGAGTAGTAGATCCTGAGATTTCTTTCTATAATAATCGGCAGTAATATTTAGCCGTCCTTTAAAAAAACCCATGTCAATTCCTAAATCAAGCTGTTCATTTTGCTCCCACTTTAAGTTCTTATTAGCCATTGAACCCGGCATCAAACCCAATACTAATGCTCCATTATTTGAGACATTTGCGGTACTATAAGTACCTAAAGAGCGATAATTTCCTATTGAATTATTTCCTGTCACCCCATAACTTGTCCTTAATTTCAATTCAGAAAAAATATTTAACCCTTTAATAAATGATTCATTAGAAGCTTTCCACGCAAAAGCGAACGAAGGAAATGTCCCCCATTTATTATCTTTTCCAAGATTAGAAGAACCATCACGTCTCAAAGAAGCAGAAAGAATATATCTGTCTTTATAAGTGTAATTAACTCTACCAAATAAACTGGCAATTGAACTTTTTTCCCTACTCGATGAAGGATTAAAGATATCTACACCTAAGCCTATATTATTATAGCCTAAATTTTCAATGGGGAAATTTTGAGACTTAACAGAAAAGCCTTCATCCATCCTGGACTGAGCACTAAAACCTAGAAGAGTTTCAATGTTATGATCAGCAAAACCAATCTTATAATTAGCTGTTTGTTCAAATAGCCAAGAATTGCTCTCTCCATGGCTGATATTAGCTATCCCATTATAATTACGTCCGATACCAACATCAGAGGGTAAATAGGATTGATTTTCTGCACTACTTTTACTTAAAGAACCACTAGCCCTCAAGGTAAATCCTTTAAATGGCTTAAAATCAAGATAGTTGATGGTACGAAATGTTAGTGTTTTTTTCAGCGCATCATTTCCTGTAATCCATCTTAATGGATTAGTTGTGGTTTGTCCCGTTCCTACATCTGGATCAACATAGTTCACCAAATCATCTGCAGGACCTCCAGGAATATATGGACGAGCTCTTAATATAAAAACTCCAGCACTTTCTTCTCCACTTAGTGAAGGCCCATTTCGACCGTCTGTAGCATATGAAATGTTTACACCTGCCGTTAGTTTATCATTTATGTCGGTCTCTAGTCTTAATCTAGAATTTAATCTTGAATAGTCTGATCCAATAGCAATTCCATCTTGTTTAACATAACTAAGAGATGCTGCATACTTTGTATTCTTACTCCCTCCTGTGATTTGCAGATCGTGCATTGGCATTTTAGCGGTTCTATAAATATTATCCTGCCAATCAACAGCCGTTGAATCTATCCATTGATTAGGGTTTGCAAATTGATCTCTTTTATCCAAAGGTGCTAAAACCTGCTGTATTTTGGCGTAATCAACAATATTGATAGTTTCAAGTTTCTTGATAATAGTTGACATTGTTTGCCTTGCTGTATATGAGATGTTAATCTTACCATTTTTGGAACCAGATTTTGTAGTTATTATTACCACCCCATTTGAAGCCCTAGCTCCATAAATAGCTCCGGCAGAAGCATCCTTTAAAATATCTATCGAAGCAATATCTTGTGGATTCAAATCCAGGTTATCTCCTCCTAATTGAGGAAAACCATCTATCACATATAAAGGCTCATTTGAAGCAGATATAGAAGATCCTCCTCGAATTAATATAGTGCTAGCCTCACCAGGTCTACCTTCAGAAGCAGTTACCTGAACACCGGCAGCTAATCCTTGCAATGCACCATTAATAGAAGGTGTGTTAACTCTTTCAATAGATTCAGAACTTATTGAAGCTACAGAGCCAGTGAGGTCTTTTCTTTTTACACTGCCATAGCCAATTACTACAACCTGATCTAAACCAGTAGTGGATTCCTCAAGGACAATTTTAAGAGTTGTTTGATTACTTACAACAACTTCTTTTGTTGCGAAACCAATATAGGAGATAACTATTACAGCATTTTCATTCGCTACAGTTAACGAGAATTTACCCTCTTCATTCGTTTGCACTGAGTTTTTTGTGCCTTTTTCAACGATATTAACTCCTGGAAGCAAAATGCCCTTTGAGTCGGTTACAACACCTGTAATCTTCTTATCCTCTGCATTTTTCAAAGCTACTATCGGTTTTTCCTTAATTATAATAGCATTGTTTTGTGTTAATGTAATTTCGAGATTACCTTGAGTTAAAATAGAGTTCAGCAAGTTATTTGTCGTAATACTACCCTTTGCTACTTTTATTTTGGGGAAATTCTTAAATATTCCCTCCTCATAGAAAAATTTATACTCTGTTTGTTTCATGATGAGGTCAAATACCTCATCAACAGACAATAATTGTTCTTTCTCTAATTTGACCTTAGCATTTTGAGATACAACAAGATTAGGTGTAAAAGAGAAAATAGTTAAACAGAATAAAAATATGAATGCTTTCATAATAATAAGTGTTACCTTTTTTCCGATTGGAAAATAGCGTATTGTAATTTTTTTATTCATAAATTTGGTTTTATTGGTTAGTTAAATAATTAATAAAGATTCTAAGAGGATAGAGCTGAATACTTTCCACGGTTATGCTCTGTCCTCCTTTTTTGTTTATTTCATACGTTATTTTTAGGTTAACACTTGGTTTAAATATTTTATTAAAAGGAAATTTCTGTCGGTGATATTTTTAAAAAATTGACTATTTAATAAATATTGTTCTATTTTTTATTTCATAACTTTTAATTGTAGTCGATTTCATAATTGATAAAATCTCTTCGATATCCTGATCCCTACTCAAAGTACCTTTGAATTTTACATTTTCTAAATCCTTATTCTTAAAGACGACATCTACATTATACCATCTTGAGATCACTTTCATTATTTCTTTTAATGACATTTCCTTAAAAGTAAATAGTCCCTTAACCCATGAAATTTCCGGATTAACGTCTACAGTCTTAATCGTAATATTTCCGGATTTTAAATTTAGATTCGACTGCTGATTTGGCAATAAATTATGTTTAATAATACCATTGTCTAAAATAACCTTACCTTCAACCAAAGTGGTATATAGGTTGGAATCGCCTTTGTAGGCCTTAATATTAAATTGAGTACCAACAACTTTCACTACTTGAAATTGATTTAAAACTTTAAAATTGTCACCTCCATGGGCTGTACTGGGTGAAACCTCAAAATAAGCTTCACCATAGACCAGTTCAACGGCTCGGGTCTCGCCTGGAATAAAACTAACAGGGAACTTTAATTGGGACTCAGAATTTAACCATACCTTTGTTCCGTCGGATAACTTAATAAAGAACTTACCCCCTCTTGGAATAGTTAAATAGTTGTAAACAATTTTACTAGATTTTTCACTATTAGACCTGTACTCGATGTTTTCGCCGCTACTTTTAGCGTTTTCTGTCTGATAAGCACTTCCTTTTCCTAATGCGAATTCAGACCCATCCTCTAATGTTAAAATTGCTTTATCGCTACCAGGATGAATATCAATAGGCATGGTGTTATTTTTAGCGACTTGGTCTTTCCCCTTATCTTTAATTGCATAAAAGACACCAGCCACTAAGAAAAGAAGTATGGAAGCAGCAATTGAAAGTCGCTTGAAAATTTTTACGCCCCTTTTTGGCTTTATTTCAGCCAGAAGACGATTTAACATTGCATCCTTGATGGCCTTTTCACTGTCAGGAAACTCGGCGCTTCTATCTGCTTTTTTCCTATACCATTCCAATAGAGTTTTCCGCTCCTCGTCACTAGCTACTCCTTCTCTATACCTTTTTATTAGGTAGTAAATAGTATTTATATTCAAAACTGTTTATAATTTGGTTGTTATTATATAGGTACCCCAAACAAGATCCATCCCTACATCTATTGAAAAATAATTTCAATTTCTCACTAATAAGAAGACCGTTTTAGTAGGTGTTATTAAATATTACAGATGGAAAAGAATGAGATATAACATCCAATGTTCTTTTAATTCATTGCGTATAAATTTCAGTGCTCTAGTAAGATTAGCTTCTACTCCTTTTTCTGAAATGTTCATTTTTTCAGCTATTTCATTATTTTTCAGGCCATCAATACGACTGAAAGAAAAAACCAGACGGCATTTTTCTGGCATCTCCTCTACAATGTGATTGATATATTCGTTTAAAAATAACGCATCCATTGCAGCGTCCTCATAATGAACATCTTGAAATATATAATTCTTGTTTAAAAGCTCGGATTTTCGATACTCTCTTTGATGAAATTTAAAAACACTGAACTTTATGGCAGTTGCCAGATAAGCTGAAATATTCTGAATCTCCAAAGTTGCTCTTCTTTCCCACAGGGAGATAAATACCTCATGGACCATATCTTCTGCTTGAGCGCTCTGACTACTGTGGTTCCAAGCGATAAGCAACATTTTTTTCCAATAACGTTCATAAATTTCCGTAAAAGCATGATGATCATCTCTTTTTAAAGAAGATGCAAGCTGTTCATCAGAATATGCTTTGTACTTTGACATCATTTTTTAAAGTCTTATTTTAAAATAAGGTAAATTCACTAAGTTTGTATTTAGCAGTTCCCCATTATTTAAATGAATTATCGGCATAAATCTAACCAAAAAACTTAAGCTTCTCGGTCTATGCCACCGAGCGCCAAACGCTAGGCGTTGGAAACTCAATTCGCTCTTTATATTATAATTTAAGCATTTGCTAAAGCTCGGTCCAAGTGCACATAACCTCCGTCTACGTGTAAAATCTGACCAGTAGTATGGCTAGACTTTTCGCTCAACAAAAAGGCTACTGTATTGCCTATTTCTTCAATGCTTGTCATTCGGTTTTCAAAAGGAATGTTAGCGGTAATCTTTTCCAACATTTTTTTAGGGTTCTTTAATGTAGTAATCCAATTCTCGTACTGAGGCGTCCAGCATTCTGCTACAACAATAGCGTTCACCCTTATTCCATATTTTAGAAGTTCAACTGCCCATTCTCTGGTAAGTGCATTTCTTCCGCCGTTTGCTGCAGCATAAGCAGAAGTATTTCCTTGTCCGGTTTCGGCAGTCTTGGAAGAAATATTTACAATATTGCCTTTAGATTTTTTTAGTTCAGGTAAAGCATAATGAGCCATTAAGTAATAATGCAAGAGGTTTCTATGTAAGCTTAAGATGAAATCTTCATAATTTCCATTTTCCAATCCTACACCATCATTTAATCCTGCATTATTTACTAATGCATCAATTTTTCCAAATCGCATACTTACCGAATTAACAGCTTCTTCACACTGCTTAGGATCTGTTAATTCTGCTTCCACACCAAAAGCTTTTCCTCCTAATTTCTCTATTCTATCAATCGCTTTTTGATTATCCTCTTGTTTACGACCAACAATTACGGCGACTGCTTCTTCATTTGCAATTGTTTGCGCAATTCCAAAACCTATTCCCTTTGCACCACCTGTAATAATGATGACTTTATCTTTTAACTGTAAATTCATAATATGTTATTCTAATTGGTACCGGTAAATTGCATCCCAGCTCACTCTTGTCCTGTCAACATTGACCTAGAATTAAAGCCCATTGTTGCTCAGAGAATTTCTAAAAGTGAAAATAAGTCTTCACGCATAAAATTATCCATTGACGCCACTATTGCATCAGAAATACTGATGGGTATCAACCTTTAGCATAAGCTATTACTGTTTGCCTTGCTTCACCCAAACCATCAATTCCTAACTCAAGTACATCACCTTCCTTTAAATAACGTGGCGGCTGAAATCCAAGACCCACACCATGAGGTGTGCCGGTAGAAATGACATCGCCCGGCAAAAGCGTCATAAACTCACTTATGTAACTAATAATACTAGGAATGTTAAAAATAAAATCATCGGTATTTCCGTTTTGAACCATTTTACCATTCAGCTTTAACCAAAGACGTAGGTTATGGGGGTCGGCAATCTCGTCCTTTGTAACCATCCAAGGGCCAAGTGGTGCAAATGTATCGCAACCTTTTCCCTTTGCCCATTGCCCACCCCTTTCCAGTTGAAATGCCCGCTCGCTAACATCATTATGTAAAACATAACCTGCCACATAGTCCATTGCTCTATCCTTAGGAACGTAGCTGGCTTTGCTACCCATAACAATTGCCAATTCAACTTCCCAATCGGTTTTAAGAGAATTCTTCGGAAGCATAATCGAATCGTTTGGCCCTACTATTGAAGTGGATGACTTTAAAAATATAATCGGTTCGGATGGAACTTGTGCACTGGTTTCTTTAGCATGCCTTGCATAATTTAAACCGACACAAACAATTTTTGAAGGTCGTCCAATTGGCGGGCCTAATCTTTCATCTTCTCTAATTATTGGCAAGCTACCTTTGCTCAGTTCTATGAAAGTAGTTAACCTACGTAAACCATTATTGTCAAAGAACTTCTCATCGTAGTCTTCGCCAAAAGCAGACGTATCATATTTTCTTCCCCCAATTACAACACCTGTTTTCTCGTTTCCAGTTACTCCATATCTGATTAGTTTCATCGTCTGTTTACATCTTAATTGTTTAACTTTATAAATCCTCCATCAATTGGATAATCACAACCTGTAATAAACCCAGCTTCTTCAGAACATAGGTATAAGGCCAATGCTGCTACTTCTTCAGGTTTTCCCATTCTGCCAATGGGTTGGCTTTTAGAAAGCTTTTCGAAGATTTCTTCCTGATGGTCTGGATAATTTTTGGTGATGAAACCATCTACAAATGGGGTATGAATTCTTGCCGGAGATATACTATTGGAACGTATACCATCTGCCATATAATCTCTAGCAACAGACATGCTCATGGCATAAATTGCACCTTTACTCATCGAATAAGCAAACCGATCACAGATCCCGACCAAAGAAGCTATCGATGCGGTACTCAAAATCACACCACCCCCCTGATTTTGCATGAGTGGTAAAACCGCATAAAAGCAGTTGTATGCTCCTTTCACATTTACCTGGTAGACCTTATCGAAATCCGCTTCTTCGGTAGATGCTGCTTTCCCGATATGTGCTATACCTGCATTGTTAATAAGAATGTCGATTTTACCGATTTTTTTAAAAATCTCTTTAACTTGCTTTTGGTTTGCCACATCACAGTTATAAGCATATGAATAACCGAAAGCATTAATTTCATTAACGGTTTCATCTGCAGAATTTTTATTCAGCTCAAGAATATGCACCACAGCTCCTTGTCTAGCAAATAAAATAGAGATGGCTTTTCCAATGCCACTTCCACCTCCTGTTATTACCGCCGACTTTCCTTTTAAACTAAACACGCTACTATTTTTATTTATTAATTATAAATTCGCACCCTGTTCCAAGAAATAAAATCATCCCGATTCAATTTTATTGCCTTTGGAATCAATTCTCCATTAATTATATTTCATCTTGCTTTTACCTCTTTATGCCCTATAACTCCAAATAAAAAGATAACCAGAAAACAAGCTAGTGGGACAATATAACCCATTTGTATATTCTGCGTAACATCGCTAATATAACCGAATAGCGGAGGCAAGATTGCACCACCAACGATTGACATGATGATTAAACTGCTCCCAAATTTTGTATCACCTCCTAAATTTTTAATCCCTAAAGAGAATATAGTGGGAAACATAATAGACATGAAAAACGCTATGCCAATAATGAGATAAACGGCAATAACACCTGATATAAACATCGCCATAAACGATAAAATGGCGCAAATGAGACTGTAAATAACCAAAAGTTTAACTGGCGATATAAACCTCATAAAAAATGTTCCTACGAAACGTCCAACCATGAATGCCATACCCACTCCAAAACCTGCGTAAGTTGCTGCTTCCATTTCGTTTATTCCAGTTGCTTTTGTAGCATAAAGGATGAAAAAACTAAACACACAAACCTGAGCACCCACATAAAAAAACTGTGCCGCAACTGCCCAACTTAAATGGCGATGCTTCAAAGCTTGAAACACATTACTTACTGATGAAATGCCGCTACCTTCTTTAATTTCAGGTAATCTCATAAAATAAAAGACGATCGTAATAAGAAGGATTATGCTTCCCAAAACGAAATAAGGCATTTTCACGCTTGATGCTTCAGCTGCCAAGGCCACCTCTCTTGAATACGCGGTCATCGCCCCCAACGTATCACTTGAATTCCCTTTAGTAAGGATGATCTTTGCCCCAATAATTGGAGCTAATGTGGCGGCTAGTCCGTTAAATGATTGTGCTAAATTTAATCTCTGTACTGCTTTTTCGGGCGGACCTAAAAGTGAAGCATACGGGTTTGCCGCTGCCTCTAATAGGGTTAACCCGCAGGCAATTACAAATAGAGACAGTAAAAAAAAAGTGTATAATTGTGTATCTGCAGCAGGAATAATTAAATAAGAACCGATCGCAAAAAGCAATAATCCCATTAGAATTCCCACTTTATAACCGTACCTCTTCATAAGGGCACCCGCAGGTAATGCCATTAAAAAATAAGCTATAAAAACAGCAGAATCTACCAACGATGCCTGTAAAGTAGATAAGCTAAATGCTTTTTTAAGATGGGGAATTAATATGGGATCTAAATTATGTACAAAACCCCACATAAAAAATAGTGAGATGATCATAATAAAAGCGAATTTGCTTGATGCTTTATTTTCAGCCATTAGGTGAGGAAATACTTACATTCAAAGAAAATAATTATTTTATTATAAATCAAAAACTTTATATTATGGAGTTTTTAATTTATTAATTCTACCTTTGAGTATGATTCAAGTTTTAAATAGGGCAATCGACATCCTCGAATATGTAGCTGAAAATGGCGATGAGCCCAAATTGATGGGAAAAATTGCTAAGGATTCTAATCTGAACTTAGGCACCTGCTCCAATATTGTAAAAACTTTAGTAGAGAGGAGGGTTTTAAAAAAGGCAGAACATGAAAAAGGGTATATCATAGGCGATCTGATTTCGGAAGTCAACAATGGAAGCTTAGGTTATAAAGCTTTAATGATCCAAGCTATCCCAGTTTTAAATAAGGTTACAAATGAAATAAACGAAAACAGTTTAGTTGCCATCCTAAAGAATGACAAAAGACAGGTTATTGTCAATAAATTCAGTAATCATCTGATTCAGGCCACCACACCCGAAGAAAAAATGGCTTATGACTCTTCAACAGGAAGGTTGCTCATCGCGTTCTTACCAGACAGAGACATCCAGTTTTACCTAAAAAAACATGGTTTACCACCTAAAGAAGTTTGGCAAAAAGCGGCATCAAGAATTGGATTTTTTGATCAGATAGAATTGATTAGAAATCAGAAATTTGCACTAATTGAAGATAGTGTTCAAGTTGTTGGTATTGCGGTTCCAATATATAAAAATAACAAAGTCATAGCTAGTTTCAGTATCTATCTGCCCTCTTTTAGGTTCAATCAGGAAGTTAAATCTAAAATGATCGAATTTGCAATCGAGGCTGGCAAACTTTTGTCTAGTTAGCTGCCTTTTGGTTTACTAACTTTATCAGTTCAATCGCTCTAATCCATTTTCTACGTATCGATTGATCTGTTGAATACAAAGAGTGGCCTACCTAAGATTGCGCTCCATTGCATTTTGTGATACCCTAATACGTTGCTTTAATCTTCTCGGCTTCCTCCAAGTAAGTGCTCCAAAGCTTGGCCCCTTCAATGTTATGGCCAATGGCAACTCGTTGTCTTATTGGCGATTCCGATCCCCCATTAGTAATAAATTCTCTTAGTTGCGTATAGGAACGGTGAATATTAAATGGAGAAATGGTTGTTCTGATCCAAGTTGGAATATACCATTTGTCGAACGGTGGCCGTTCTGCCCTTAAAATCTCTACTTCTAATTTCTCTAATGGAAGCATCGCCTCAGCAATTAAATTCCATGCTATATGATCATCCGGTGAGTCTAATGCCTTTAACAAGAGTAAAGCGGCTTGTGTTGGGCGTTGATCTACACGTAAACCAAAAACCACATGTTCGAAAAAGAATTGCTGTTGTGCTCTGGTTAAGGTTGGGAGCAGCTTATCAATAGTTTCAAATGCCGCTTCAAATTTAGCATTTCTACTTTTGAGTACTGCTAATTTGGCCGGGTCTAGACCATTGGTGGGCTTATTTGCAAACCTCGCATGTAAATTATCTAAAATTAACTCGAACTGTGTTGCGCCAAAATACGTTTTTTCTGAGCTGTCGATGAGCGCATAATAATCTTGATAAGCACGCAAAAGATCCTCATTTTCTCCGAAATATTCCCTCGTCCACCACTTTAAATAGGCCTGATCAGGTAAAGGTTGATTGAGCACAGCTGGTGCATTCCAACAAATATCGGCAATCATCCTTGCTTCCATTACATGTTCCCGAAACTCAGATACATTTACCAACATAAACGCTGTAGCGTTCGCATCTACTATACGCTTAAATTGTTCAACTACCCTCGTAGGTGTAACCACATGCGTTCCTTGCTTGGTAGGTGCGCCACCATAGTAGGCCAGATGATAATAAACACCATGCTTCCACCTGTCTTTCCCTGTTGGTAAATCTCTCATTATGCCATCGTTATTATCAGGCCACACTAAAATTACATCTTCGGGTACGTTAAAATCATCAGGGTGTTTTCTGTATTTCTCTAACATCTCGGTATACAAGGTGAAATGAAATACAGGAGTTTCATGCGTTTGCGTGAGTTCTTTTACCGTTTTTACCTGTGCATCTATTGCCTCTCTAAACACGTTGGCTTGTTCCTTTTCGGGAGTATCTTTCGGAAATTCGTACGCATGATCATCGGTTCCACGCAAACCAACTGGCCAAACCGCTTGTATTTCTTTGTTTTCTTCAACACCACCTCGCCAATACTTGATCATATTTTCTTTTTTTGCGAACCAATCCCATTCTGTGCTCACTCCTCTTGTTTCTGCCAAATGAAACCGTTCAATTCCGAATGGATTTGAAAGTAAAATATCGTAATGATGCGAAGTATAAAATAGTCCCCAATCGCTTGCGCATTTTTGAACTTCATACCGTCTATGTACACGTACATACGGTGCAACCATATTCATACGCAAACGTAAAGCCGTTTCAAAAAACCGTTGATACCATATTAAAGGCACATCGCCTATGCGTAAAGGATAACCATACCTGTCGAACGGACGAGGCAGCACATCTTCATCATCATGAAAAAAACCACGGTATTTTATGGTTGGAGAATCAGCAAAATAATCTAGTTTCACTACCGTTAATTTAGCGTGTTTTTCAGGCTCATAACCCGTCCATAAATAAAGTGGGTCTACACCTAAGCGTTCGCTTAAGGTATAGACAGCATAAGCCGTTCCTCTAAAATCGGAACCCACTAACCAAACTGTATCGTTTAAGGCAAGGATATGAAACGCCTCCCTTTTGTTATTTAACTGTGATGATTTTATTTCTTCTGGAAGTGTTATATTACCAAAAGTGGTTAAAATTATTGCCTTTTGATTTGCACTTTTTGTATCGTTTATTTTAGGTTCATTACCGCAAATCTTATGTAAATCATTTGCTAAAAATTTAGCGGCTTGTTGTACTGCAGAATTTTCATTTTTAGCAACTACGATTTCGCAACGACTAATGTCGATGTCTCCCAATTTTGCTTCGCCGTTTCTAAGCCACGAACCTCTAATTCTTCCAGCTATTTTTACTTCGGCTTTGCTATCAGCACTTTTATAAAATGTCCTTTTTGCGGTTGGCGATGCGAAGAGTTCAGGCAACCCAATCGTTAACAAGCTTAAGGTGGCAGCACCGTTTTTTAGGAAATTTTTTCTCGAAATTTTATTCTTTTCGCTCATATTTAATTTGACGGAAAATCATATGCACCTATACTCGGTTTCTTTGAGAGTGGGTACCCATCTAAATCGGATGTATACCCTAATTTTAAGCCCTTTCCTCTTGCTGGTGAATTTGGCTGTAATCGGAAATTCCTATTTTCAACATCTAAAAATAAGGGATTGGCTACACGATCTCCTACTCCAGCGCTAATGCCTATGGGATTTGAATTTTCTCCTCCGAAATAAAGATTATTGCTTCGCTGTTGTTCGCCAACGGCAACTCTAACATGTCCTAAAACTGGTTTAACTGGACCAAAAACACCTAAATCGGATGCCAAATAGAAAATATTGTTCTTTACTGTTAAAAATGTTAATTCTGGATTAAATGTCCAAAAAATATACCGATCTACATTTGGCTCACGGGTTCGAATTACAGTGTTGTTAAATACATTAACTTTATATCCACCACCCCCAATAAACTGGTTCCGATCATCACTTAAATTATAGGCAACGGTAATGCTATCCACTCCACGGGCTGCAATCTCTAAAAAGCCATGGTTATTTCTCGAGGTGTTATGATGGATATTAATGTTATTGGCTTTAAAATTATCATCCACACCATCGAGTTCAATTACGCCCCCATCAGAACCATAAGGACCGCCATAAGCGCCATAGTTTTCGACCCTGTTGTAAGCGATTTCATTATTCCCCGACACTATCATAATGGCAATTGGGCCCCAAGAATAGGCCATCATTGTGCTGGCATCGTGCAAATAATTGTGGGTAACTAAATTGTTCTTGCCTTTAACTTTTATACCAACTGGGGTGTTAAAAAATTCGCAATTTTTAACCACATTGTGATGTGTGTTTAACGCTAAATACACAGCACCTAGCTTCTGTACATTTTTTGTGGTTTTATCTGAACCTGGTGGATTCGTATTATTATGGAAATAGAATCCATCTATAATGATATAGTTTCCCTCTATTCTAAAAATATTACCACTTAAAACGGTCCAATCGGGGTTTGTAAACGCAGGGGCAGTACCTGCACCATACTTTTCGAAAATAGGAGTTAATGCTGTTCGAGGAGTTTTAATAATTACATCGGCTCCTACGCTATAGGTTGAGAAAACGATGGGTTTATCGGAGGTGCCGGAACTTGTAAATACGAAACCGCCCCTATAGCTCGATCCCTTTGCAAAGAGAATACTATCGCCAGGCAAAAATTTATGTTTTTCGAGGTTAACTAAGCTTTTCCAAGGCAACTCTTTTGTGTTACCAGCATTGATATCGTTACCTACTTTATTGTTGATGTAATAGTTAGTTGCATTTGTGTTTTTAAAAAAGAGCATTAATGGCACACACAGATAAAGCATTGATTTCGTCATACTACATTTTGTTGGTTAATAAAGATATGGGAGTATTTTCTATGCCATTCAGTTATTTCGTGCAAATGTGCAGGTTGATTGTTACTACAGCTGTCTTAGTAATATTATCTTATTAAATTGCAACATAAACCAACAAAATTAGCATGCAAGATTTAGCTCAAACCTTTCGCTGGTTCGGCCCGAATGATGAAGTAACCTTAGCCGATATTGCACAAACCGGAGCAACTGGAATTGTTACCGCCCTACATCATATTCCTTGTGGTGATGAATGGCCTTTAGAAGAAATTCAGAAACGCAAAAAAATAATTGAAGATGCAGGGTTAACCTGGTCAGTCGTAGAAAGCGTTAACATTCACGAGAGCATTAAAATTGGAGCGCAAGAACGCGATAAATACATCGAAATTTATATCAAATCCTTAAAAAACTTGGCAGCACACGGATTAAATGTGGTGTGTTATAACTTTATGCCTGTTTTAGATTGGACTCGTACCCATTTAGACTATCGATTGAAAAATAATGCGAGTGCTTTACGCTTCGATGCCATTGCGTTGGCCGCGTTCGATTTGTACATTCTAGAGCGTGAAGAAGCCTTTAGAATCAATTCGCCAGCACAGCAGGCCGAAGCAAAAAATTACTTAGAAAGTTTACCCGCAAGCGAAATAAAAACCTTAACCAATACCATTATGGCCGGTCTGCCCGGAACGGATGAAGTGTTTACTGTTGAGGAATTTAGGCAGCATTTACAGCGTTATTCAAAAGTTGATGCACAGAAACTCAAAGAAAATTTATCTTATTTCTTAAATGCCATTATCCCTTCGGCACAAGAAGCAGGAATAAAAATGTGCATTCACCCCGACGACCCACCGTTCCCTATTTTAGGCTTGCCACGCGTGGTTTCAACAGAAGCCGACTTGGCAGATGTAGTAGCTTTTGCACCCTCAACAAGCAACGGAATTACTTTCTGTACAGGCTCTTTAGGAGCTAATGCTGCAAACGATTTACCTGGAATTATTGAGCGTTTAGGTGCGAATATCCACTTTGTCCACCTAAGAAATGTTCAGCGCGAGGCGGATGGAAGTTTCCATGAAGCAGAACATTTAAGTGGGAGCACCGACATGTATGCCGTGATGAAAAACATTATTTTAGAACAGAAAAAACGTGAAAAAGCAGGTAGAACTGATGTTGCCATTCCGATGCGTCCAGATCATGGACATAAAATTTTAGACGATTGGCACAGAAATACCTACCCCGGATATTCAATTATTGGGCGCTTAAAAGGTTTGGCAGAATTACGTGGACTCGAACTCGGCATTAAACGCTCGTTATAATGTTAGACAAAAAATGCGTCATATTGTTACTGCTTTGCAGCCTAAATTGGAATACCTCTTTTGCGCAACAAATTGATGATCGTCCTGCTGTTAGCGTTACTGCAACCACTACCATTTTAATTGATTCGGCTGAAAGTGGCCCGATAATAAGAGCAGTCCAAGATTTAGTTAGAGACCTTAATAAGGTTTTTGGTACAGCTCCAAAAGTTATTCATACGTTAGCCGAAGTCAACAAAAATGTTCCGCTTATCGTAGTGTCTTGCAAAGGCATTTCTACCCTACCTTTTCGTACTTCGAAAATCAATGAATTCGAGTCGCATTTAATAACCACTACAAATGCCAATGGAATAAAAGCAGTAGTTTTACAAGGCGCCGATATGAGGGGAACGATATATGCCATTTATTCCTTCTCTGAAAAATATTTAGAAATTCCACCCTTGTGGATTTGGGCATCATATGAACCAATTAAGAAAGCAAAAATCTTAATTCCAGAAAAAACATACCTTTATTTTCCCTCTCCAAGCGTAAAGTGGAGAGCGTGGTTCCCAAACGATAAAGATTTACTATCGCCTTGGCAAGCAAAAAATGCAGAAAATTACGATGCAATTTTCGAAACCATGCTCCGCTTAAAACTGAATACCAGAGAAGGATATTTGATCGACCTCGGAGGCTGGAATACGCCATATACCGCAAGTAAAGAAGCCTTATACGTAAGAGACCGTGGATTAAAAATCAGCTTTACGCATACCGCTCCATTTGGCGCTACGTTTACAAATTGGGAAAGGTATTGGACAACTACTAGGCACTTAAAGAAAGCACCCCCTTTACTGCTTAAAAACGTAGATGCATTGAAAGAATTTTGGACCTACCATATCGAAACCATTAAACGTGCAAAGCTAGACGTAATTTGGCAAATCGGATTTAGGGGTTTGGGCGATAAGCCCTTTTGGCGCAAAACATTTGTCGATGCGGTTGATGAACCCACCGAAGATAAAGATCGAGCAGCCATCATCAATTCGATGTTGGCACTGCAAATCGCTTTACTTAAAAAAGAAACCGGCGAAGCCAATCCATTAATGAAGTTAACCATTTATAACGAAGCGTCCGACTTTTTAGCCAAAGGTTTATTGAATTTACCTGATGAGCCCAACCTAATCCTCAATTATGCCAATGTACGGGGCGATCATTATCCGCCAGAAGAAATGCAAAATTTTGATCAAAAACTTGCTCAAAAACCAATTGGTTATTATTTAAATTTTCAATTTACAGGAACTGGATCCCATTTAGTTCCAGGCGAAGGTCCTTGGAAAATGGAACAGAGCTATCGATATATCGCTCAAAAAATTAAAAAACCCGTAGCATTCTCGGTGGTAAATACCGGAAATGTCCGTGAACATTGTTTAGAGCTGAGTGCCAATGCTGCAATGATGTGGAATTACGCTTCGTACCAAACCGATGCTTTTCTTAAATCGTATTGTGAAACCTATTATGGGAAAATGCATGCCGATGAAATAGCTAAATTATACAAGGATTATTACTACGCCTTTTGGTTGCCACGCAAAAGCGACATACCAGGATTCGATAGGCAATATGTGTTTCAAGATTTGAGATATGCTAAAGGTTTAACACAACTTATCACCTTATGGGATTGGCCCTATTTGGCGAATCCTTTTAATGATAAAAACAAAGGCATTGGTGGTGCAATGGCAACAGATGGCAAACAGTTTAGTATTGTTCCGGCCGATAATAATGCAAAAAACCAAGTCGACGCTGCTATTATTGGAACACAAAATTCTGCAAAAAACTTCGAGTTAGTACTAAGCAAAGCGGATGCACTTTATCAAAAATTACCCGTTAAAGAAAAGCTGTTTTTTAATGATGAGTTACGTATTCCAGTTCAATTTATGAAAGAAGCGAATACTGCATTTTACAACCTGGTAGAGGGCTATAGAGATAAGCAATTAGGCAAAGGTACGGCAGCGAAAATGCATGTGCTGAGCGCCTTCGAATCTATCCGGCTTTTAAAAGGAATTAAAGCAAAAAGCAATCACGATCGGTTTAGCGCTTGGTCTGTTCCAGAAAAAAATTTCGGAATTGACAGCATTCAGAATAATCTTTCGAACTTATTAAAAAAATTAAATTAGTTGCATATTTTACCACATCGACACATAGCTATGTGCCGATGTGGTTAACCGAAGCCTATTTTCCCTTTTCGTTAGCATTACTGGCAAACTCTTTTGGTGTAAATCCAAACTCTTCTTTAAAGCATCTTCTAAAATAATCGATGTCTAGAAAACCTACCATGTAGGCTACTTCATTTACGTTTAATTTATTCTGCTCTAACAATTGCGCAGCCCTTTTTAAACGCACACTACGAATAAATTCAACAGCGGTTTGATTGGTTAAGGCTTTAATTTTTCGATACAACGTAACTCTGCTCATGCCTGCTTCTTTTCCCAGTTCTTCTACACTTAAGCTGGGCTCGGCAATGTTCTTTTCTATGAAATTCATAATGCGATCTAGGAATTTTTCGTCAGGCGAAGTGATGGCCACGTTTTTAGGTTGTAACGTAATTTCTTTACGGTAACGGTCGCGCAATTTTTGCCTAGAGTCTAATAAATTCCAAACTCTCGCTTCTAAAATGGTTAAGTTAAACGGTTTGGTAATGTAATCGTCGGCACCTGTTTCTAACCCTTCGATATTAAAAATAAGTGGTGTACGAGCGGTTAATAAAATAACGGGGACATGGCTGGTTCTTGCGTCTGTCTTTAATTTGCTACATAAGGTTATCCCATCCATTTCTGGCATCATTACATCGCTAATGATCATATCGGGAACCAACTCTAGTGCTTTCTCCAAACCAATAAGCCCATTAGCAGCGGTATGAATGTCGAATTCATTTTCGAAATGCGACGATACAAAATCCAATACCTCTGGATTATCTTCTACTACCAATAAGATTAGCTTTTCCTTATCTGCAGCGCTTAAAACGTGTTGTTTTCTTTTCTCGATGGCAAGTCTCGATGCTGCCGAAATTTCGGCCTCGCGATAGCCTTCAATGTTCTCACTATCTTTATAATTGGCAATGATATCATCCTCTGATAAGTGATTTCTTCCGATAGGCAAGGTAATCGAAAACACCGTTTTTCCATCTTGTTTTGGCGTAGCCACCGTACTCTCTACCTGAATTTTCCCTTTATGCAACTCTACCAAGCCTTTCGAAAATGCAAGGCCGATTCCCGTTCCAGAAGCATTAATTCCTTTATCATCAAAATGGTTAAATTGTTCGAATATTTTATCTATTTGGTGAGGAGCAATACCTATTCCATTATCTTCTATTTCTAGGATTAAAAATTCAGCAGGAAGTAGGTGGTGAGGCCGAATGCGAACGGTAACTTGCCCACCTTCATTAGTAAACTTCAAGGCATTAGACAACACGTTATAAACCACTTTCTCTAATTTATCGCGGTCAAACCAAAGGCGAATACGCTGTTGTTCGGTTATCAACTTTAAGCGAATTCTGCGGTGGTTAGCATACGATTCGAAGGCCATTACAATTTCTTTCACAAAACGTACAATGTTTCCTTCAGCAGCTTGCAACGTCATATTGCCTGAATCAAACTTTCTAAAATCGAGCAACTGATTAATTAAACGAACCAATCTTTCCCCATTTCGCTGAATAAGGCGAAGTTGATTTTGGGTTTTATTGTTCCCCTCGTTTACACTGATCAGTTTATCAATTGGCGCTAGAATTAACGTTAATGGTGTTTTAATCTCATGAGAAATATTGGTAAAGAAACTTAACTTTCGCTGTGCGAGCTCTTGATCTTTTTCATGGCTCCTATTTTGGAAATCAAGTTCTTGCGTAAGTTTACTTGTTTTAACCAGATAATAATAAATAAAGTAGAGTACAGAGCTAATTCCCAAAAAGTATAATGCATAAGCCCACCATGTTTTCCACCAAGGTGGTAAAACTATTATACGAATGGCTTTAATTTCGTTGGTCCAAATGCCGTCATTATTGGCTGCCTTAACCTCAAAAGTATAGGCCCCTGCATCTAAATTGGTATATGTTGCTGTTCGCTGATTGCCCACCATGTGCCAATCATCATCGTAAAAACCTTTTAACTTATATTGGTATTGGTTCTTTTCTGGGTTGATAAAATTGAGGGCTGCGAATTTAAAGGTGATAAAAGCTTGGTCGTAGCTAAGTGTAATGGTATCGGTTTCTCCGATAGGTTTCTTTAAGGGCGAATTTTCCTCACCAATTGGTACATCATTGTTTTTGATCAAGAAATCGGTTATTACCACCTTAGGTTTAAACGTATTGTAGATAATCTTATCCGGGAAAAAAGAGGTTAGACCGTTAATTCCACCAAAAAATAATTCACCGTTTGCACCAGTTTCGGCAGCGTTAGAGGTAAACTGATTGCTTTGCAAGCCGTCCTCAACCGTATAATTCATTATGGTTAATTCATTTTTGCTAAAAGGAAATTTAAACACCTTAAAAATAATTTTCGATAGGCCTTTATTTGTACTTACCCATAAATTTCCACTTTTATCTTCTCGAATAGCATGAATAACGGCGTTCGAAAGCCCTAGATTAGTAGAAATAGCGTAAAAGCGTTTAGAAGACTTATCGTAATAGCTTAGTCCACCCCCTTCTGTACCTACCCACAATCTATTTTTCGAATCGCTAAATAAGGATAAAATGGTGTTATGTTGAATGCTATAGACATCATCTTTATGATGCAAAAACTGTGTAAAATTATTAGATCGGGCATTGTAGTAGTTTAAGCCTCGCTCGGTTCCTACCCATAAATTATCATCCACATCTTTCAAGATAGAAAGCACAATATCACCGCTAATGCTGTTTTTATTTTTAGCATCATGAAAATAACTGGTAATTTTTCCTTTAGGGTCTCTAAACTTGAGCCCTCGGCCATCCGTTCCCAGCCATAATCCATTAGCGGCAACCACTAAGGCATACACCTGCTTATTCTCGGGCTTATCGTCATTAACCGTAATTTCATAATTGGTAATTCTGCCCGATTTAACATCTAAATAACTCAGGCCATCATACGTTCCAATCCATAAATTACCTTTTTCATCTTTTGCTAATGATTTTACAATGTTCTGCTGAACACTGTTGATGGTATAGTTTTTAGTAATCGATTTTTTTCGGTCGATATAATTAAGCCCACCGCCCTCAGTACCCACCCAAAGTGCACCATTGTCGCTCAAGACAGAACTTACCACACGGTGTGTTAAACCTACTCTACTGCCCGATTGTTGCCCTAAATACGAAAAGTTATTTCCGCCAGAAGAGAAAAAATTTAAGCCGCCAGCATAGGTTCCAATCCAAATGTTTCCGGCTCGGTCTCGTAGAATAGTACGAACCGAATTATGGCTTATGGCTTTTGCGTCGTAAGGATTATACTTATAATTAGTAAAGGTATTTGTACTGGTGTTTAAAATGCTTAACCCATCTCTTGTACCGATCCACATTTCTGTAGGCGAATAGGAAAAAAGGGTCCGTACAATATTTACGGGTAAGCTATTTTCATTATTCAGATCGTGTTGGTAATGAACGGTCTGGTTAGCCCCTAAATCGTATCGAAAAAGACCAGCACCTTCCGTTCCGAACCATAGCTCACCATTTTTACTTTGTCTGATAGCGCGTACATTTCCCTTCCTCAGTTGCATGTTCTTTTCGAGTGCCAAAGGCAGATTCAGGGTATTTTTTGTAGCAGGGTCAATCCGCTTTAAATCATTTCCGATACTTACCCAAAGCGTTTTGCTCTCATCTTCAAAAATGGTCTGCACCCGATTGCTTACTGCAATGTTTTGTACATCGGTTTTTATGGTATAATTCACTACTTTTTTGGCGGCATAGTCGTAGCGTTTTAATCCTCCAAAGGTGCCAATCCATAAATTACCGCTGCTATCATAAAATATTGCTGAAATAAAATCATTAGACCCTGTTTCGGTATTGCTTCCTGTGCTAATTCTTTTAAACGTTTCGGTATGTTTATCATAAAGATTTAAGCCATCAGAAGTGCCAATCCAAAAATTTCCTTTCGGATCTTCGAGCATTGCGTTTATTTGACTGTGACTTAAGCTTTTTGGATTATTATTTTCGTGCTTAAAAATAGTAAAATCGTAGCCGTCGTACTTATTTAACCCATCTTCTGTTCCCACCCAAATAAACCCTGTTTTGTCTTGCATGACGCAAAAAACGGTGTTTTGCGAAAGGCCTTCGTTTATGGTTAAATGTTTAAAGTTTAATTGATTTTGGGCATAAGAAGAGCTTACTCCTATTGATAGTAGTAAGAATAAAGAAAGGGCAATGCCGAAAAGCGGTTTTAACTTGTCGCTCAAAATTGAAGGTTTAAATTTGGGTAGCTAAATATACTAAAAATTCGCCCATAATGGCAGTATTAACGTTTTAGCCGCTATTTCTGATACATTTGTCATGTGGTTCGGCCTCAATTAAACTTACCTTTATTTATCAAAGCGTATATCTTATGAGCTTACCTAAAATTAGTTACCTCCTTCTTTTTTCAATCTTTTATACCTCATTCTGTTTTGCTAAAGTCTCGTTGCCGAGCATTTTTAGCAACCACATGGTTTTACAGCAGAAAAGCAAGGCTGCTTTATGGGGTAAAGCAAAATCAAATGCTACAGTTATCATCATCCCTTCATGGGATAAAAAAACCTATACCCTAAAAACAAATGATGATGGAAATTGGAAAGTAAATATAGCTACACCAACAGCGGGAGGGCCCTTCGAGATCAGCTTTGATGATGGAGAAAAGCTAAAGTTAAATGATATTTTAATTGGCGAAGTTTGGGTATGTTCGGGTCAGTCGAACATGGAGATGCCCTTAAGAGGCAATTCCTCTCCAATTCTAAATGCTTCCGAAATTATCATGAATGCCGATAACTCGAAGTTGAGATTATTTAGAGTTGGTAGAGCCACATCAGCAGCACCTGTAGCCGATTTAAAAGGGAACTGGATGCCTTCTACTTCAGAAACTGCTCGCGAGTATAGTGCCTTAGCTTTTCAATATGGACAAATTTTACAGAAGAAGTTAAACGTTCCGGTAGGGATTATTTTATCGACTGTTGGTGGCACTACCGTGGAAGCGTGGATGAGTAATGGTAGCCTAAAAGATTTTCCAGAAGTTAAAATTTTATCTAGTTTAACAGAAGTTAAAGATCAGCATAAATATGCTACCACACTTTTTAATGCAATGATTGCTCCACTTGTTGGCTATGGCGTTAAAGGCTTCTTATGGTTTCAAGGCGAATCGAACCGACACAATCCTGAACGCTATGAGCTCTATTTTCCGGCAATGGTGGCCGACTGGAGAAAACAATGGGGATTAGGTGAATTGGCCTTTTACTATGTGCAAATTGCACCTTACGATGGCAAGGATAAAACCCGTAGCGGTCCAAGATTGCGCGAAGCGCAGCTAAAAGATTCGAAGATTATCCCAAATAGCGGAATGATTTCGGCACTCGATGTGGGGATGGATAACGACATCCATTTTATGGATAAAACTACGTTAGCGCAACGTGCTTCGTATTGGGCGTTAGGACAAACGTATGGCATTAAAGGCATAGCCTATAAATCTCCAGAGTTAAGTAGGATGAAAATTGATAGCGAAAAAGCGGTGTTGACATTTGATAATGCCCCCTATTTAACCTCGTATAGGAAGCCATTAACCTTATTCGAAATTGCGGGAGAGGATAAGGTTTTTTATCCAGCAACGGCAACGCTTAAAGCAAACCAGGTTACTGTACAGAGTGATAAAGTAACGAAACCTGTGGCGGTAAGATATGCATACAAAGAATTTGTGAAGGCAGAATTATACAATAATGATGGTTTACCGGCATCGTCGTTCAGAACAGATACGTGGAAATTGCCACATGAAACACATCAAAACAAATTGAATAGATAAAAAGTAAATTATAAATGCTAATTTAACCACATAGATACATAGGCTAGATAGGTATGTTTTCTATGTGCCTATAGGGTAAAAAAATAAAATAATGAATAATAATTTCTCTTTAAAAGACAAAGTAATTGTTGTAACAGGCGGGACAGGAATAATTGGAAAATCGTTTATAAAAGGCATCACCGAAGCAGGTGGAACAGTTGGGATTTTAGGCAGAAATGAAAAGGTTGCTAACGAAAGGGCCAATGAGATCCTTAAAAATGGAGGAAAGGCTATTGCCTTAATTGCAGATGTGCTGGATGAAAAAGCATTGGAAAGGGCCAAGGATAAAGTTTTAGCTGCTTTTGGTAGAATTGATGGCTTAGTGAATGCCGCAGGCGGAAATATTCCAGAAGCCATTATCATGAAAGATGATGATATTTTCGGAATGAACATAGATGGGATGCGAAAGGCAATGGAACTTAATTTATGGGGAACGTTAATTCCTACACAGATTTTCGGTAAAGCGATGCTTGATGCTGGAACCGGCAGCATTGTAAACATCTCTTCTATGAGCTCAAAGCGAGTAATTACTCGAGTTTTAGGCTACAGCATGGGCAAGGCCGCGATTGATTGTTATACGCAATGGTTTGCCGTAGAATTAGCCAATCGATTTGGTGATAAAATAAGGATGAATGCGATTGCACCTGGGTTCTTTTTAACTGAACAAAATAGGGCGCTATTAACCAATACCGATGGCTCGTACACAGACCGCGGTAATTTAGTACTTAAGCAAACGCCATTTAAACGTTTTGGCAATACCGATGAATTAATTGGCGCTTTGCAATGGCTATTGAGTGATGCATCGGCGTTTGTGACGGGAACGGTGATTAATGTTGATGGGGGGTTTTTTGTAAACAGCGGGGTTTAAGCTTTACCAACCCACATAATCAGGCGGCTTGATGCCATTTAGACGAAGATATACAATAATCTGACCAACATGATGCGCTTGATGATCATGGAGTAACACCAAAATCTGTCGCTTAGATTTAGGACCAGCGAAAAATTTAACTTTTGTGTTTAAATCGGCGCTAGCCAGGCTTAATTGAGCAGACAACCCTTTATTATATGCTGCACTTAGTAGGGCTATAACTTCCTTTTTTGTTTTGGTAACGGTATCTTTTTTAGTAATTTCTGGTGAGGCACCCAAGTAACTCGTAGATAGCCATTCGATATTTTGGGCAATATGCAGTAATTGCTCTCTAAAAGACATCTCTTCTGGAACTGGTTTAAAGCTATATTTATTTTCTGGCATCAACTCAGCCATTTTTAGGGCATACGTTTTGGCATTCGCCCATTTTTCTATTAATTGCACTTGTAAACTATCCCTCGATTGGGAAAAAACAAGGTTTGGTAAAATTATCAAACAGCCAACCATTACAAATATCCTTACTCTCATTACATGTGTTTTCATCTTATTTAACAGTTAAACTTATGGGACGAGTTGTTTTTGTAAGACATTCCCTAGTTTGTCATAAGTAATTAACAAAGCAGGCTTTTCTTTATTATAGGGTATTTTTATGCTTTCCCCAGCAGGTACAAGCGCTGTAAAATAAGGAATATTTTGCCAATAATCTTTATCGTTCTTCATTTCTTCCTTATAAAATAAACTTATTTGCACCTCATTCCCAAAACGATTTTGATAGTTAAATTTTTCTTTCCAAAGTGATGGCTGTTCTAAATTGTTATTTAAAAGAAAATAATCTACAGATGCACTATTCTTAATTCCATTTAGTTCACTTTTACTAAGCAGTTGATAATTAGCTATGCTGTTCTTCCGGTAAAGATTAAAATGGGTTTGGCTAATGGTTAAGGGATTGATGTGATAAAGTTCTTTAAAGCGAGCGGCCATCCATTTTCTACCAGTAGATGTGGGGTCCTCTAAAATGTGATCAATACCTGCAATAACCACTACTTTAGCCTGTTCATTAACACCAATTGTTTTGCCGTATAGGTTTTCGGCCTGCCCCAATTCTCTGTCTTTACTTGTATTCTCGTTTTCATACGCTACAAAACGGAAACCGAGGGCTTTTGCTTCACGCAACAAATTTCCGTAAGTCTGTTCCCGCGTATAGAAGCCCGTTTTTAAGGTAGGATAAGCCCCAGGCTCATTCAATAAGCTATCGTAAGGTGCAGATAGTGCTTCCAGAGCCAAATGTGTATACCCAACAGACCTAAGCTTAGGCAATATAGCCAAAATAAAAGAGCGATGATTGGGATAGAAATGATTTTCATTGATCATCACCACATTGGTTAATTTAGCTTTGGCTATGATGGTATCCAACATGGCGTCTTCAACTACTAAATTCTTTTTAATGATGCTTACAATACTATCATTAGGTTTAAAAGAACCTTCGATCTGATGAATTAATTTTTCATAAAAAGGATTGTTGCCTAAAAATGAAGAAAATGTTAATTGCATCTGTAATTCTAAGCTATTGCCTTGATTTTTAGGCATTGGAAACTGCCTAATCTCTGTAAGGGCTTTCAAGAAGGTATTAGACGACATCGACTTATTTACGATCGACATTACTGAACCAGTATCTTTCATATAATCGGAACCAGATTTTAGGCTCCCGTATATCTTTTTCAAATCTGCTTTTAGGGAGGCTCCCTCAGGGTTATTCGCATGAATTCCTAAAAAATGCAGGTTAAATTGGTTGATAAGAGTATCTGCTATTATTTTATTCTTTTGGGGTTTCTCCTTCTTACTTCCAATAGTTACTAAAAATTGATACGATGGGTCGGTGGTTTTTCCATACACCAAAATAGGATTAGTTGTTTTGATCCCTTTTAATTTCAGATCGTGTTTGATCAACGGCTCAGCAATCACATAAGTAATATCTGCAGGCGTTGTAATATGCAATTGCAATGAGTCGTTTAAGATATGTGTATTAAAATTCTGAAGATATCTATTATATGCTGTTAAATTGCTTATTTTAGTTTTACATGCACATACACAACACAATAAAATAGAAAAAAGCAAGAAATTCCTTTTCATCATATTCAAAATTAAGTTAAAATTAAATCGATTAAAAATCTGATCCTTTTAATTTTGTGGGAATTAGTGAAAAAGAAGGCTAATTTATTCTAAATTTGATTCCTACAAGACTACAAAAATGACCGTTAAGGAAAATAAAAAGGTAGAGAAAGGAATCGTCTATACGTCTAGGATAACCGCCACAATTTCTATCCTCTTTGTAGTTTGTGGAATCGTTTTCTGCATTTCATTCTTCTGGACGGGTAATTCTCCTTCGAACTTGGTAACCAACAATAAATTGCCAGCTACCGGCTGGTCGGCTCCCGATGATTCTTCGATTCCTAACGGAGAGGATGGAGAAATGATTCGTTATGGAAAAGACCTTATTATACATACTGGTAGGTATTTTGGCCCGAATGGATCGGTAGCGAAAATTTCTAATGGCATGAATTGCCAGAACTGCCATTTAAAGGGGGGCACAAAGATTTTTGCAAATAATTATTCCGTCTTCCTATCCGGCTACCCAAAAGTGAGTGCCCGATCGGGTAGAAACGACCCACCTTCTGAACGAATTGCTGATTGCTTTGAGCGCAGCCTAAATGGAACTGCTCCTAATTCTGAGGGAAAAGAGGTAAAGGCGATGCTTGCCTATATGAAATGGGTGGGTGAAGGCGTAAAAAAGGGAGAAAAAGTTTTCGGCACTTCCAGCCAAAAGCTAATGTACTTGAAGAGGGCTGCAGACCCGGTAAAGGGAGAGCTTGTGTATTTACAAAAATGCACAAGTTGTCATGGTACAAGTGGAGAAGGTGTGCTTTCGGCTAATAAAGACGAATATACTTATCCTCCCTTATGGGGGTTACATAGTTATAACGATGGTGCAGGACTTTTCCGTTTAAGTAACTTTGCAGGGTTTGTGAAAAACAATATGCCTTTTGGCACAAGTTATCCAAATGCTCAGCTTAGCGATGAAGAGGCTTGGGATGTGGCAGCATTTGTAAATTCCCAACCCCGCCCACATAAAGATCAAAGCAAAGATTACCCAGACTTGAATAAAAAACCTGTAGATTCGCCCTTTGGACCTTATGCAGATTCATTTACGGAAAAGCAACATAAATTTGGCCCTTTTGCAGAAATCGCAGCATTTCAAAAAAAATAAAAACCATATTTACAGATGAATAAATTATCCTTACTTTTTTTCCTATTCCTAGGGTTCGGACAAGTGGCATTTGCACAGCAAGCACCAGAACCTTTCATCGGCGCAAAAGCAACACGTAAAAACTACAAAGCGCTTTACATCCTTAATAGTGGGGACGAGAAAAAAATTACGAGTACACTACGCAACTTAAAGAATGCATTAGACGACCCAAGGTTGAAAGGCAAATTGGATGTGGAACTAATTGCCTTTGGAGATGGTTTTGTGGTGTATAAGAAGGACGGTGCTTTTGAAAAAACACTCTTAGCGCTGAAAGAGAGAGGCGTAATTTTGGCTCAGTGCGAGAATACCATCCGCGAGCGCAAGATAGAAAAAGATAGCCTGTTTAATTTCATTAGCTATGTACCGAGTGGCAATGGTGAAATTATTATCCGACAATACCAAGGATGGGCAATGGTGCACCCTTAGGGAAGGAAAGTTAGTTGGCCACCATGTTGGCTGCGCGTAACCTAAAAAAGGAAATTGTAGAGAAAGATGCCAACAATACCCATACATATTGGTCTAGGGGGCAGATAACCTCATCCCAGTCGTTACTAAAAGCATTGAGATATTTTGTATAGCTTGCATTGTTATTTATATTTCCGCCGTTGTAGAGCCTACAGTGCGCCTGATTTCCGGTACGGACGAATTCGCAAGGTGTGGTCTTCACACCCGATGTTCGGTAAAAATATTTATTTCCTTTGGCAGTATTTGCAGTATAGAGCACGCCACCTACATAGCATCCCCTACCAATCTGGGCACGGGTGCTGAAAGAAATCGACATCAGTACAAATAAGAAACAAAGCTTAATCAAAACTGTATTCTGCAGCAAAAAATTGATTTTGTTCATAATTATTATAATTAGGATTTAAACTTCTAACACATAACAATACCAGCCAAAAATAGAAAATATAATTTAGATGACGAATATTCCTGAAACATCTAAAAAGATTAGGTTGAAGTATTCGTTAAATTGGCTACGGGGGCATTACTTAAAAATCTTTTTGAAAACATTCATTAAACCGACCCGTGTAGTATCAGGGTAAACTTTAACCGGCCTATCCTGCATCTTAGAAGGAGCCTCTAAAGGGTTTTGTTTTGGATAGAGGATCATGTAGCTGTTCTGTTTAAAATAACCAGTTAGGTAGCCTGGGAGCTTTTCAAGATAAGCGTTATGAGACAAGTGTCCTACTCTTGAGGTCACGATTACAAACAAATCATTAATTTTTAGTTTTCCACTAAAAATCAGAAAATCCTCCCAATTGGAAAATTCATTAAAAGTCATTGGTGCTGGTGCTTCACGTTTTTCTTTGGCGTGCTTTAACTCGGTAATGGTTTCATTGCATGCATAAAATGCAATCGGCAGGCCCGAAGCCTTTGCAAAGGTATCTAGCTTTGCAAACCAATGTAAAAATCCCGCTTCAAATTCTGCATTTGCTGGCACCACCACAACAAGCCTTTTTAGTGTATTAAAAGGCTGTACCGGCCTGTAGATATAGATGGTTTCTAATATACGATTAAAAATATCCTCGGCAGTAGGCCCGAAAAAATGCTGTTCATCGAAATTATGGTGCATCCCTATCAGCACATCCGTAATTTTGTGTTCCATAATCGAATGGATAATTCCGTTGCTGATGCTGCTGTCGAATCGCGAAAGGGGAATTAACGTATTCTCTGTAGCGGTTGCGTGTTTGAGTGCAGTATCCATTATTTTCTTACCGATCGCAGTTTTGTTGCCGTTAGGCAGATTTTCATCGTTCACATATAGCGCATATACTGGCACGTCGGTTTTTTTTTGTCTAAACATAAGTCCCACATCTACAAGCTCGGCAATGGTTTGGGGATAGGCCAGAGATATCAAGATTCTTTCATTACTGTTTGAATCTGTACCACTACTGCCCAACTGTTTTATGGCAATACGTTTTGAAGATCGTTCAACCGCAAAGGAACTAATGGTACAGGTAGCAAGGATCATCAATATCGCGCCATTCAGTATGTCCTCATCCAAAAGTCTCACGGGGTCTCCGGAAGCGGTTTCGGATAAGATAATATTGTATCCTACAAGCACAATCGCAAGCGTAGCCCCAACCCTCGCATTGCTCAGCCCAAAGATTAGCCCACGTTCATCTTTGGATAACCTGAAGGTTTTTTGCGTAACCAGCGCTGCTATATATTTTGAGATCACTGCAATTACAATCATAACTACTGCGACCTTGATTGCGCCTAGCCCTTTAAAAAGTACACTTACATCGACCAGCATCCCTACGCTGATTAAGAAGAATGGGATAAAAAATGCATTGCCAACGAACTCTATTCGGTTCATCAAGGGTGATACATGTGGTATAAAACGGTTAAGCGCAAGCCCTGCCAAAAAGGCCCCAATAATTGGCTCCAATCCGGCTACCTCCGCAAGAAAGGCACCCAGAAAAACCATGGCAAGCACAAAGATGTATTGGGAGACGTGGTCATCAAACTTTTTGAAGAACCATCTTGCAATGAGCGGAAAAATAAAAAATACGATACAGCCAAATACCAAACAGCCTACAGCAAGCTTAATCCAAAAAGACGGCCCAATGTTACCCCTTGTCATTCCCGTTACCGTTGCTAGAACCAGAAGCGAAAGAATGTCTGTGATAATGGTACCTCCAACTGTTAATGTTACCGCTCTGATCCTAGATATGCCGTATTTACTCACGATCGGGTAAGCGAGCAGGGTATGGGTAGACAGCATCGCTCCTAGCAATAGTGCTGGCATCCATCCAAAATCTAATAAGAAAAAGGCGGCTAGGCAACCCAATACTAATGGAAAAATAAAGGTTAACAAGCCAAAGGTTGCGCTATGTAGCCTAGTCTTTTTAAATTCATCCATATCGATCTCAAGACCTGCAACGAACATAATGTAAAGTAGTCCCACAGTTCCGAATAATACGATGCCAGCATCCCTTTGCAAAAGGTTAAAGCCATATGGGCCTATTACTACTCCAGCTATGATGAGACCGATGATGTATGGGATCTTTAATTTGTTAAATAAAATTGGTGAGAAAAGGATGATGAACAGCACTAGGGAAAATACAATGACAGGATTTGTCAACGGCAGTGAAAAATCAGTATTTAATAGAACCATATGATGTTATATTTTTTCGGCCTTTAGGCCAAATACGGTTCGACATTCGTTTTCTTCTTTGCTGATCGTCCGGTGTCCAGTCATCAATTCGTCACGCCCACCTTCTGGAGCCAGCGTTACGTCGAGATGAATCTTTAGCTCCGGCTGGTCGGCCGTTAGCTCTATGGCATTTTTACTAAAAATACCATTATATGTTCTAATAAATTTCTTTTTGGCGTAAGCTTTAACAACAACCCTATTATTTTCATAGGTGATATTCCACTGTTCGGTTTTTGTATCGCCCACGGCATATCCAGTACAGGTGGTTTCAGTGCACTGCATGGTTACTTTCCATGCGCCTACAATATTTGCATTATATACCCCATTGCTGTCTGTTAAATTGTTTGCGCTGTCTAATTGCAGCATCCTTGTCATAAGCAGCTTTTCACTGGCTTTGAGTTGCTGCTCACGTCGCGCAACTTCACTCTCCCTGCGCTCGATGCTACGTTCACGATCGTCCAATCGTTTTTTATCTTGTTCGCCTGTACAACCGGAGATGATAAGAAGGGTCAATAGACAGATAGTAATGAAGTATTTTAAGTTAGATAACATCTATATAATTTTAGGTGAAATATATTTAACAATTAGAAGGCCTAATTGTTGCTTTATTGCCGGGAAGCTTTATGATGGTAATCTTATTTAACATGGCAAAGCATTAAAGAACATAAAAATAAGCATTTTGAATTGTCTAAAAGACACCGATTTCAAACTTTCCTGATCGCTTCAACTTTTAAATTCATAAATAGTAATCAAACCTATATTGCAAACTTTAAACTAATTTGCTAGTTTTACTAAAGCTTTCACTTCTACCCGTTTAAAATCCTTAACCATGAAACACTTCAAAATATTGTTCATTCTGACTTACTTTTCTTTCTCAATGGCGTGGTCTCAGGAATCAAAATCACTGCAATCAGCATATATCTCTTACAATCGTACCGTTGAACAGATTACAGAAAACGAAAATTCGATCATCAGACTAAGTGAAGGTACCGGAGCCGGTGTAGCTTGGGTAAAAGATTTACTCTTTTCTGAGGGCACTATTGAGTTTGATGCAAAAGGCCGTGATTTAATGCAAAAAAGTTTTATTGGGATTGCTTTCCATGGTATAGACAATCAGACTTATGAATCGGTCTATTTTCGCCCCTTCAATTTCCAGTCTACTGATTTGGTTCGTAGGATCCATGCTGTACAATACTCATTTGAGCCAAAGTTCGGATTTCAACAACTCCGTAATACGCACAAGGACAAATATGAATCAGGTATCAATTCCCCAACTGTGAAAGCAACAGATTGGTTCCATGTTAAGATTGAAGTGAAAGAGAATAGAATTAAAGTTTTTTTGAACGGAGGCCAAATGCCCTGCCTAGAGGTTCCAACACTTAATCCAAATTCTTCTGGTAAAAAAATTGGCTTTTGGGTCGGCAATAACTCGAACGGAGATTTTGCTAACTTGAAAATATCGAAGTAGTTAAAGATCATTTGCAATGAAAGCAATCATTACTATCCTTCTCCTCATCTCGGGCTGCTAGAATATGGACACTTTTAATATTCCCATTAAAGGAAAATCTAATAGATAATTCAAGAAGTGGATCGAATCTGAAAATTTAAAGACTAAATGCTAAATTGTTAATCAAGCGGGCGCATTCTGCAGAAGGCATCTTCACTAATCCTTTTTAGTATCGATCAATTGCAGCCAAAACCATATGCTATCCTTTCTCAAAACTCGTCCAATATCTATTTAGATGCTAATTACTCTTCTCGATCTACTTAAAAGAACATGGTCAAGAGGTCACCTACGAACAAGCCGAATTGATATTGGACTTCATGTACAAATTTGGTCAAATAGCAATTGATCAATATGTATTTAAAGACGAAAAAGGTGATGAGAATCGAACTGCCTCAGAATAGCTGTTAATGCCCTTTCTAGCTCAGATTTTTAAAATTACTCCGAAATTCAAGTTTCTAGCTAAAATTTATCGAACCCAAAAATGGGCGATTTTGCCAGTCACATCTCGCTAATAAACAGAAGCTTATGCTGTAAAAAAATAACGGGAATAAAGTTTTTCAAACTCTATTCCCTCTAAGTGGTCTCAAAGACACCAATTTCAAACTATTTTTTGGAAGATTTACAGCTGATTATTGACATTCTAGGCAAAGAAGAGTGATTTTAAATATCTCTACGAGACAGATTTCAAACTTTTTTTAATGAAGAACATTTTTCTAATTCAATTAGAAGATTTCTTAAACCAAAAAAGTCAAATTAAACCTTGGAAGGATTATAAGACCATGAAAAACCTTAAGCTACCCTGTCACATTGTTCTGGTAATCGGCAAAAGTGATACGATAGTTTGAAATTCAAAAGGTAAAAGCCATAATGATCCAAAGAAGCAATCCTTTCTTCATCAATTGTCTCAATAAGTCCTTCCATTTCTTCTATTGGAAACCAAAATACCTTATCCAAGAGTGCAATCCGGTCATTTTCACCGTCCCTAGCACTTGGCATGTAAAAAATGTTTGAATAAAGCTGGCTTTTAACATTTTTTCGAAATGTTTCTAATTTGTCGTTTGACAACCCATTGCTTGACAAATCTGCCAAAAATTCTTCCAAATTTATTAAAGGAGCGAATAAGCATTGTTTTGGATTTACATCTCTTTTATTTTCTAATGAAATGTCGCAAGTATTGCTAAGTATTAAACCTTCGATATAAGTTTTTTCATAACTAGCAGTGTCTGTGTTCCAATTTGCCATCCTAACATCCAGAACAATATCACCTTGAAGGAAATACTTATGACCAAAGTCTCTGTAGAAATTGTCATATGAAATTTCATTCCTATTTTCAGGATAAAACTGTTCAATCCCTTGTTGTAGGCGGCCTTTATTCTCACTCGTCAGGTAAGAAGGCAGCAATTCAACCCATGAGTGTTCACCAAATGCCATTTTATAACCTATTAGGCCTAGTTGGTTTAGCTTTTAAGGCCTTCTGAAAGGTTTGGTTGAGGATACTTTGCTCAAAGTCGCTAAGAAGTTGAGTGTCGCCAAATAGACCTTTTGAAAGATGTTGGATTGTATCCTGATATTTAAGGAAGTCCACTTTATCTTGTTCAAAATAAAGAAAAGCGAATTGTGTTTGCGGAATATCCTCATCTGAGAACCGTGGAAATTCTGTCACAAACATATCCAACACTTCTGTTTTTGCAGGAGCTACTAAAACACTTTCGTGTTCCATGCTCACACAAGAAAACATGCTTGGCTGATAGCTAGTCGGTATAAATCCAGAAAACTCCATTATAATATTTGTCTAAGTTTTTCAGTAATAATAGATTCAAAAAAATCCTTAACAGGATTTTTTACATCTTGTGATATTGTCTTCCAATCACTTATTTGTCGGCCCATGGTTACTGTTCCTACAGCTCCACATTCCAACATTATACTTTTCGTATTTTGTTTAGTTGTATGCTGTGGATTAATTTTAAAGTTAAGAACTATTCCATTTGGAGCAACATAATTTTTGGATATCTGAACCGCTGCTTCTTTCCCAAATTTGGTAAACGGAGGTGAAACCACAGTAAAATAATCCGATAAAGGCTCTTCAGCAACTATCTCGAAACTATTCAGATAAACGACCTGACAGGTTTGTATTTTGTCATATATGCCCAGCTCAAGATACTTTTCCATAAACGGGTGCATAAGCTTTTCATTGAAGACCTCCCAATTTTCATAGGTGTTTACAATATGAAAAGTAATATAAGAATTGCCCATAGAGATAGCAAAATTCTTCTCAGGGTTTCTAAAAATCATTTGCGATTCGGCCTCTTGAACGTTAGGGGTGACTGGAATACCATTATTCAGGCTCCCTATTTCAAAAACAATTCCCTTTTTTTCCTGCCTCATAGAAAAGCCATCCGCTTGAATCTTATCATAAAACTGACCGAAGAAGCCACTGTCCCATTTTATGGGGCCTGGAAGAAATTTAAAAGTGCAAAGCACTTCTTTGAGGTGTTTATTTGAATACATCGTTCGATTAGACATGCAAAGTTATAAATTCTTTATTATAAAATCACAAAATACTATACATATACAAAGTACACAAATATTGTATATTTTGTTGCTCTTTAACATTAATTAACAAAGTCGACGCTTAAAATGTTCATAATAAGTATCAACTATTTAATTAAAAATTATGAAATGCTTAAACCCTAAACGCTATATTAAACCTCAAAAAGCAGTCAAAATTTTAAAAGAACATGGCCAAGAAGTCTCTTATGAACAAGCTGAATTGATATTAGACTTCATGTACAAATTTGGCCAATTAGCAATTGATATATATGTACCAAAAGACGAAAAAGGTGACGAGAATCGAACCCTCTAAAACAGCTGTTAATCCACTTTTTACCTTAGATTTTTAAAATTGGCTTCGAAATTCAAGTTTTTAGCTAAATTTTATCGAACCCCAGAATAGAGGCTTTACCTATTCTTATCTTCCTAGTAAACAAACATTTAGACAACAAAACAATAACGGGAATAAAGTTTTTCAAACTCTATTCCCTCTAAGTGGTCCCGACGGGAATCGAACCCATATCTAAAGTTTAGGAAACTTCTATTCTATCCGTTGAACTACGGGACCTGCTGAAAAATTAATCAACAGGCGCAAATATATAAAAAAATTATCCTTAACGAATTGCCCGAACTAATCAATCACTATACTATTAATCCCCTTTTCCAAAGCTCCTTCTTTTATTCCTGGAACATTTGTTCCCTCTACACGAAAAACAGTAACATCAGTCATCCCCAAAAACCCTAAAACAGCCCGTAGATACGGTTCCACAAAATCGAATGGTTTGTATGGCCCATCACTATAAATTCCTCCAGCAGATAGCGCTACATAGACCTTTTTGTTTTTAATCAATCCTTCGGGGCCCTTCTCGTCATACTTAAATGTAACCCCAGCCCTCGCAATATGATCGATCCATGCCTTTAAGGTAGAATGTATCCCAAAATTATATAGTGGTGCCCCAACAACAATAATATCAGCATCCATAATTTCTGCAATGGCTTCATCCGAATGCCTAATCGCCGTCGCATTTTCAGGCGTTCTACTTTCTTTCGGAGTAAAAAAAGCTTGGATATGTGCTTCTTCTAAATGCGGAAATTGCTTCGTTATCAAATTGCTCTCCTTAATAGAGCTTCCCGGATAAGCTTCTTGAATTTTCCCAACTATCGCATTTCCCAACTTTATGCTAAACGAATTCTCGCCCCTTGGACTCGAAATTAAATTTAATATTTTCTTCATGTCGGCAAATCTATCTACATTTACTTATTAAATATTAGTAGTATACAAAAGGTTAGCGCTATACTTTATGATAGCATACTGTAAATCAATTAATTATGAAAGAAAGCCAAATCACTACCACACAATGTGCTAACATGCTTACCGCCATAGGTGATGCACTATATGTAATTGGAGGGAAATGGAAATTACGTGTAATCGTAGCCTTAAGAGAAGAAAGTAAACGCTTTAACGAAATTCAACGCACGGTAGAGGGTATTTCGGCTCGCGTATTATCAGCCGAGCTAAAAGAACTCGAAATGAACGGCTTTGTGAAAAGAACCGTTCACCATAAGCAAACCCCAGTTATGGTCGAATACCAACTTACCGAGTATGCCGACACCTTGAGCGAAGTGCTGCAGTCACTAGCCAACTGGGGAATACTACACAGGGAAAAATTAAGAAGAGAACGATAACAATTTCGTTTCAATTTAAAATTCGCTTAGCATAGCTTAGGTATTTTTGAAGCCAGAACTAGTATATTTAACTTATAATTAGTGATAATGGATTCAAGAAGAGATTTTTTAAAGAAAGCCGCATTACTTTCGGGCAGTGCTATGATGGCAAATGTATTGCCCAGCGCTATACAACGTGCAATGGCCATAAACCCGGCATTGGGAAGCACGTATTTAGATGCCGAACACATTGTGATCTTAATGCAGGAAAATCGATCGTTCGACCATTGCTTTGGCACCTTACAAGGGGTACGTGGCTTTAACGATCCAAGAGCACATCAGCTCCCTAATAAACGCCCCGTTTGGCTGCAGACCGATGCTGTAGGCAATACCTATGCGCCATTCCGACTAAATATAAAAGACAGTAAAGTAACGTGGATGGGCGCATTGCCCCATTCTCGCGCAAGTCAGGTTGATGCGTATAACCAGGGCAAATACGACAAATGGTTGCCAGCTAAAAAATCGAGCAACAAAGCCTATGCAGCCATGCCGTTAACATTGGGTCATTACATTAGAGAAGATATACCGTTTAATTATGCAATGGCTGACGCATTTACCGTTTGCGATCAGAACTTTTGCTCGGCTATGACCAGCACCACGCCCAATCGCTCTTTCTTTTGGACAGGCAAAATTACCGAAGAAACAGACGGACTTCCAAAAGCGCACATCAGAAATACCGATTATAGCAGTGCCAAGTTAGGCTGGCAAACTTTTCCAGAACTCTTAAGCGAAAACAACATTTCTTGGAATTTCTACCAGAACGAAATTAGCTGTGGTGGTGGTTTTGTTGGCGAAGAACGTGCTTGGTTGTCTAATTTTGGGTGTAACCTTTTAGAATTCTTTAAAGTTTACAATGTAAAGTTCGCTGAGCGATACATTCAAGGCCTACAAAAACAGGTCGAAACCTTACCGGCTGAGATTGATAAAATACAGGAAGCTAGTCCGACAGACGAGCAAGCCACCTTAAAAGCAAAAGCCAGTTTAAAAAGTAAACAAGAAGCGTTAGACAATGCCAGAAATGAGCTAAAAATCTGGAACAAAGAAAGCTACGAGAAACTTACCGCAAAACAAAAAAGCTTATACCATAGTGCATTTACAGTTAATGCTGGCGACCCAAATTATCGCAAAATTATAGAGCTTACCTATATGGATAACGACATACAGCGTAAGCTAAAGGTGCCAAAGGGCGATGTATTGCACCAGTTTAGAAAAGATGTAGATACCGGGAAACTCCCTACCGTTTCTTGGCTAGCTAGTCCACAGAACTTCTCCGACCACCCTAGCGCACCATGGTATGGTGCTTGGTACGTATCTGAAGTGTTGGCCATCCTCACCAAAAACCCCGAAATATGGAAGAAAACCATTTTCATTACTACGTACGACGAAAATGATGGTTATTTTGATCATGTAGTTCCTTTTTCTATCCCAGATAACACTATTCCAAGTACTGGAAAAGTATCAAAAGGAATTGAAACTGAAATCGAACATGTGCGTATTGCAAACGAAATTAAGCAAGGTATTCCAAAAAATCAGGCCCGAGAAGCCCCTATTGGTTTAGGTTTTAGAGTACCGCTAATCGTGGCGTCGCCATGGAGCAGGGGCGGAAAAGTTTGTTCTGAAGTGTTCGACCACACCTCTACATTACAATTCTTAGCGCATTTTACGAATAAAAAATTTGGGAAATCGATCAAAATCGACAACATCAGCGAATGGCGACGTACCATTTGTGGCAATTTAACCTCTGTTTTTACGCCCTACAACGGTGCGCCACTTGAAAAAATTCCCTTCTTAAATAGGAATGCAAATATCGAAACCATTTTTAACGCTAAGTTTAAAGAAGACCCATCAGCATTTAAAAAGTTATCTCCTGCCGAAATTGAAGAAATAACCGCCAACCCTTCTTCTTTCTCTTTGCAAGAAAAAGGAACCAGAAAAGCTTGCGCCTTACCTTATGAGTTGTATGTAGATGGGGCATTAACGGCTGACCAGAAAAGTTTCGAAATTAACTTTGCGGCTGGTGATTCCATTTTTGGAAAATCCTCGGCCGGCAGTCCGTTCAACGTTCAAACACCCGTTAAGTTTAACGAAGAAGAAATTGGCAAAAATTGGGCCTTTGCGGTTAAAGCCGGAGATATGTTAAACTATCAATGGCCTGTTAATGCCTTCGAAGATAATAACTATCACCTAAGAGTTAATGGACCAAATGGCTTTTTTAGAGAATTTAAAGGTAATGCAAATAATGCAATAGCTAAAATTGCACTAACTTATGAAAAGGCAACTAAATTAACAGGCAATGTGGTTGTTAATTTAGTTAACATTAGTTCAAAACCTTTAACCTTTAACATTTCAGATAATGCCTATAAAGCAAAAGAAATTACGAAAGAACTCCCTGCTAACAGTACATCCCAAGTAGTAATAAACCTGCAAAGATCCTTCAATTGGTACGATTTAAGTGTTAAGATAAAAGGAAATACCACATTCGAAGAACGCTTTGCAGGCAGAGTAGAAACAGGCTTAGAAACGCAGACCGATCCGCTTATGGGAAGGATTGTTTAAGGTGCATTTTTCTCACCTGCTTAGCGTGACTTGACTATTTTCTTCTTTAACGGTAAAGCAAAACAAAATGTAGACCCTTTACCTGGTGTACTATTTACCCAAATCCGCCCATGCTCGCGCTTAATAATTTCGGCCGAGATGTACAAGCCTAAGCCCAGGCCCGGAAACGTATGCTGCATATCGCCACTTACCCTATAAAACTGTTCAAAAACATGATTCAGTTTATCTTCAGCTATGCCTACTCCAAAATCTTCTACACATAAGATTACTTCACTCTCATTACGCTTACTATGGATAATAATTTTTTCGGCCCCTGGCGAGTATTTAATGGCATTACTAATCAAATTCGTAATCACCTGCCCAATCCGCTCCTTGTCGCCATAAACAATCCCGATATTTTCATAGTTTTCTATCAGCTCGTGCTGTTCGGTAGTGCGTTGTAAATCTTCAACAAGTTCTGTAACCAATTCATTAAAATCGAAGTCGCGATCGTTAAATTGCAACTTGCCCGAGTTTATTTTAGTTACATCGAGCAAATCGCCGATTAAACTGGTAAGGCGATTAATTTGGGCATCCATTTTACTAATCATTCCTGCCTCCTTTTCTTCCCCTTTTTTGAGCAACATGCGCTCTAAAATCTGTGTATAGGCCTTTATACTTGTTACTGGGGTTTTTAATTCGTGACTGGCGATGCCAATAAAATCGTCTTTTTGTTGCTGCAAATGCTTTTGCTCGGTAATGTCTACGCAAGCGCCAATATACCCTTTAAAATCTTCGTTTTTGTCATACTGTGGCTTGCCGGTAGCTACACACCAGTGAATGGTACCGTCTACATGAACAATGCGAAACTCTACCTCAAATACCTGTTGATTCACGTTTGCACGTAGAAATTTTTGCCTAACCTTCTCCCTATCATTGTCTAAAACCGACTCTAACCATCCAACGCCCAATTGCGTTTCGTACGATAAGCCCACCCAATCTACCCAGGTCTGGTTAACATAAGTAAGCAAACCGATTTCATTACTCATCCATAAACCCGTGGGCGCTGCCGTAGTAATGTTTCGCAACAATTGTTCGCTATCGGCCAAAGCTTGCTTTGCCGCCAATTCGGGTCGTTGATCGCGCATTACCGCACCAATCCCAATTATTTCTCCTGTAATCGGGTCGTTTATGCGGATGCAATTGTTAAATACAGGAAAAACCTCTCCAGTTTGCAGGTGTTTTACCAACATTCGCCCCGCCCACTGGCCTTTACTCATCACTGTAGGTAAAACTTCGTTCTGTACCAGATCAAAATCTTCAGGAGCATGCAATTGTGAAATTGGGGTAGTTAGCACCTCTTCGTCGGTGGTAAGGCCAAGCATTTTTTTCCCCGCTTCGTTTATGTACGAGTTGATGCCATCAAGCCCTAAAATAGACATCAGGTCTACACTATTGGCCACCAAGGTGAGTAGTTTTTGCTGCTCTTCTCTAGCTTGTCTTTTCTCTGTAATGTCGATCAACGTACCTAAAATTCGGGTGGCTTCAGCAGCCTTATTATAAATTACCTTCCCTTCAACCCTACCCCAATGAATAGACTTGTTGGGCCAGATTATCCTTGCCTCGTAAAATAAAACGCCGGTTTTTATCGCTTCCTCATGCGCCCTAAGTCGTAGTTCTAAATCGTCTTCATGAAAAACGTTAATGTATTCGCTTCTAGATACAGGCTTTTCGAAACCAAAAATGTTAGCAAAAAGCGTGGAGGTAGAAATTTCTCCGGTTAATAGATTTAAATCAAATGTTCCTAAACCCACTGCATCAACCGCTAGTCGGGCACGTTCTTCGGCTTCTTCAATATGCTGTTTTGCCACTACCTCATCGGTAACTTCAGTAACCACCGCAATTACGCCGCTTATTGAACCATCATCTTCGAAAAAAGGTTCGTAAACAAAATTCAAATATGCCGTTTCGAGCACGCCATTTCGCATTAAGGGCGCTGCTGATGCTTGTGCTTTAAAAGGAACACCAGTAAGGCGAACCTCATCGAGCAGTTGCTCGTAACCTAACCCACGAGCATGATGAAGCACATCGAAAACCGACTTTCCAAGCATCTCATCTACCGTTTTATTGTAGATTTCGCATAGCGGAGGATTAATTAAGTCGACGATATATTCAGGCCCCCTAAAAATAGCAATGCCAACCGGTGCCTGCATAAACGTTGCATACAGCTGCTTGCGCTGATTTTTAAGTGCCTCTACGCCTGCCTGCTCACGTTCTTTTAATTTGTAGATTTCGGTTACATCGGTCGGAGAATGAATAAAATAAATTACCTCACCTTTATCGTCTAAAATAGGGGTATTTGTGGTGGTCCAATACCGTTCTTCAAACTTAGTTGTTCCCCTAATGGGAATATCATACCTATAATTGCTCATGGTATGTGGTTTTTTCGTCCTTATGGCCTGTTCAAACGAAAAATAGGTCATTTCTATGTTTTTAGACACCTCATCGGTTGGATTCCCGGGAAACACGGTAAAAACAGATTTGCCTACCAAATCTTCTCGAGTAGTATTGGTGCCTAATAAGTAGGCCTCATTAACATCGATCATGATATAGTCTTCGTCTGGCGAAACAATAAGCATTGCCGCCTGACTGTGGTTAAAAATACTTTTATAGCCTTTTTCTGCAAATTGACTTACCATGGGAAGACTTACGGTTTACCTTTCAGCTAATTTATCAAAAGATTTTCGATTATAGAAAACCTGCCGCTATATTAGTCGCCAACTAATGTTGTAGTTTATGATATATTTTGTACTTTAGTCATAAACTATCTTTAACTATCTTTATGAATGGAATAGGAAAACTCTTAATAAGGGTCTTTTACCTCAATATCGCATGCTTAAGCATTGCCCATGCGCAAACACCTAAGTTAGATAGCGCCCTAAATACACCTATCGAAAAAGCAGAGTGGTTTTTCAACGCCCACATTAAACAGCAATCAAGGCTTTTTAATGGCCCTTCATTTAAAAATTATGGCGCTAGCGTTGTAGGATCTGCAAATTTCGAAGACGATTCTACCTTTGTTATGGGTAATGTAATTTATGAAAATATTCCATTTAACAACATCCCTTTGATGTATAATATATACGAGGATAAAGTTATTTCTTTGCTAAACACATCAACTATGTTTAGCCTAATTAGCCAGAAAGTTTCAGATTTCTATCTTAAAAATCATCATTTTAAATATATCAACGTAATCGATACCACCAAAAGCGTAATTAAGCCTGGCTTTTTTGATGTACTTTATGATGGACGATTGAAAATTCTAGCTAAACGGATGAAAAAACTGCAATTAACATTAAATAGCAAAGAAGTAGGCTATTATTTTGTTCCGAAAACAACGTATTACTTAGAAAATGGAACTAAATATGCTGTAATTAGCAACGAAAGTTCTTTCATGAATCTTTTTAAAGCACAAAAAAACGAATTCAAGAAACACTTGAAAGACAATAAGATTAATTTTAAGAAAAAGCCCGAGGAGGCAATGATACTTTTAGCTAAATATTATGAAAGCTCATCCCATTAATATGCGTTTAACTTGTTTCAGCATCTTTTGCTTTCTTTTGCTAAATTTCACTACCCTTTTTGCCCAAAGCCAAACTAATCAATTGCTTAGCGTAGATTTTAAGCAAGCCACAATAGCTACTATTGTGAGCGAATTAGAAGCTAAAAGCGGTGTTCATTTTTACTATGATTTAAAAAGCATGGATAGCATTAGGGTTACGGTTAACGTTAACCAGAAACCACTAAATACGGTATTAGAAAAAGTATTTGAAAATACAACGGTTAGTTTTCTAATCCATAACACTAACGTTTTTTTAACCAAGAACAAGGTTATCGATATTGCGCTTGCTCAAAGTTATTATCCAGATAGCGAACAACCTTCAGCCGGACAAAAACCAACACGCATCGCCACAATTGATCAACAAGATAAGATTTTGGATGCGGTTACGCCGAATAAAATCTACGAAATCGGCATTAAAACCAACGTGTTAAAAAAGGGAACCGCTACAATTGCAGGTTACGTTAGAGATTTAACCACTGGCGACCCACTTCAGGGCGCAAGCATTACCACTAGCAATTTAAAATATAGTGCCAAAACAAACGAAGCCGGTCTTTATTCATTAAGCTTACCTTATGGCGCTCATACTTTAATGGTCAAAGCTGGAAATAGAGACTCTAAACGCCAAATTATGCTTTATGCAGATGGCAGATTAAATATTGATTTAAAGGAGAATTATATTTCTTTAAAAGAAGTGAATATTACTTCTGACAAAATATCCAACACCAAAAGCTTGGAAATGGGTGTAAATAGGTTAGATATTAAAGCCATTAAACGTGTACCCTCTGTTTTTGGCGAGGCCGATGTATTGAGAGTGGTGTTAACCTTACCGGGTGTTCAATCGGTGGGCGAAGCGAGCACGGGATTCAATGTTCGTGGCGGATCTGCAGACCAAAATCTTATCCTTTTAAACGATGCTACCATTTACAATCCCTCTCACTTTTTTGGATTCTTTTCTGCATTTAATCCAGAGATTGTAAAAGATGTTCAGCTTTATAAAAGTACAATTCCAGAAAAATTTGGCGGTCGTTTAGCCTCCGTGCTCGAAGTAACCAATAGGGATGGCGATAAGAATAAAGTTACGGGAAGTGCTGGTATTGGATTGCTTACCAGCAGGTTTAACATTGAAGGGCCAATTGATAGTGGCCGAACCTCATTTATTTTTGGCGCTAGAGGGACCTATTCTGATTGGTTGTTGAAATTATTGCCAGATGCCTATAAAAATAGCCGAGCTTCTTTTTATGACGGCAATTTGGGAATAAGCCATAAAATTAATGATAAAAACGAACTTAACCTTACGGGTTATTATAGTAAGGATAATTTTAAATTAAATAGCGATACCAGCTATAATTATAGCAATAAAAATGGATCGATTAAATGGAAACATACCTTTAACGAAAAATTAAATAGCGCCCTTACGTTTGCTAATGATCGTTATGATTATAACATTCAAAGCGAGGTTAATCCGGTAAATGCCTATAAACTTAACTTTAACATTAATCAATCTAGTGTTAAATACGAATTTACACATAGCATAAATGCTAAACACACTTTAAACTATGGATTTTCCTCCATCTACTATAAATTGAAACCTGGGAATTTTAATCCTGTAGGAACCGAATCCTTGATTACACCAAATTTAGTGCCTACAGAGCAAGCATTAGAAAGTGCGCTGTTCATTGGTGATCAATTCGATATCACAGACGAATTTTCGGTAACTGCGGGATTACGCTACTCGTACTATAATTATTTGGGCCCAAAAACAATTAACGAATACGCTCCAGGATTGCCTATTGTAGAAACCAACTTAATCAACACCACCACCTACGCTAAAAACAAGGTGATTAATACGTATCAAGGCCCCGAAATAAGAATATCGGGTAGGTATAATTTAAAACCCAACCTAGCTATTAAAGCAGCCTACAATACACTTCGCCAATATATCCATTTACTATCCAATACCACTGCTATTGCCCCTACTGATGTGTGGAAATTAAGCGACCCTAACATTAAGCCTCAGTTTGGAGATCAGGTTTCGCTGGGCCTCTACAAGAATTTCGAATCGTCGACCTATGAAACCTCAGTAGAGGTGTATTACAAAAACCTAAAAGATTATTTAGATTATAAAAGTGGAGCCACTTTGGTGCTTAACCACCACATCGAAACGGATGTGATCAGTACAAAAGGCAAAGCCTACGGCATAGAGCTTTTTGTAAAAAAGAACGTCGGAAAACTGAATGGATGGATGAGTTATGCCTTTTCTCGTACCCTGTTAAAAATGGATAATTCTGCAAATGGCACATTAGTAAATAGAGGCGAATTTTATCCTGCCAATTACGATAAACCGCATGCCTTCAATTTTACGGGAAATTACAAATTTAAGCACCGCTATAACCTATCCTTAAACTTAACGTATAGCACTGGCAGGCCTATTACGCTTCCTGTTGCTAAATATTATTATGCTGGTAGTGAAAGAGTGTATTACTCGGATAGAAATGCATACCGCATCCCAGACTATTTCCGTTCGGATATCTCCTTTAATATCGATGGAAATCATAAGGTTAATCAACGCACCCACAACTCGTTTACCATCGGTATTTATAACCTAACGGGGAGGAAAAATGCCTACTCAACTTATTTCACGCAAGAGGGGGGTGTAATTAGTGGATATAAACTGTCAATTTTTGCAGCTCCCATACCATTCATTAATTATAACATCAAGTTTTAAAAAAATGAAAAACAGGTTTAAAATATTACTCTTTCTACTCGCTATTCTCCTAATTTTTGAGGGCTGCAAAAAACCGTTTTCACCTGCGATCAAAGACATTAGCAGCAACGTACTTGTGGTTGAAGGGCTGATTAATTCGGGCTCGGATTCTACCATCATTAAACTGAGTAGAACCACTAATGTTTCAGAAGAACAAACCTCAAAACCAGAAATAGGCGCAACAGTTACCGTAGAAAGCGAAAGTAATGAAACCATAGCGCTTGCAGAAAAAAGCAGCGGCAGTTACATTTCTGTCGGATTAAATCTTAACAAAGCAAAAAAATATCGTTTAAGGATTAAGACGTTAAAAGATGAAACCTATCTGTCTGATTTTGTCGAGGTTAAAGTTGCTCCGCCTATTGATCAATTAAATTGGAAAGTAGATGGGAACCGCGTTAATATTTCTTTAAATACACATGATGACACAAAAAACAGCAATTATTACAGGTGGGAATATGTCGAAACTTGGATATTTTATTCTGCTTTCGAATCCCTTTTTAAATGGAATGGTGTTGCTGTGGTACCAAGAAGCCTACTCAATGAAGGAATTTTTAAATGCTGGGGAAATGAAATCTCATCGAACATTCTTCTAGGCTCTACAGCAAAGCTAGCTAATGATGTTATTTTCGAAAACCCAATAACCTTCGTACAATCTGGCTCCGAAAAATTTACTGAAAAATATAGCATCATAGTGAAACAATATGTATTAACAAAAGAAGCTTATCAATTTTGGGGCGAATTACAAAAAAACACAGAGAGTTTGGGTTCTATCTTTGATTCACAACCCTCCCAACTTAAGGGAAACATCCACAATATTGCAAACTCGGCTGAACCCGTTTTAGGCTTCGTAAGTATTGGCACTACTACGGAAAAAAGAATTTATATAGACAGAACATCATTACCCCCCACTTTTATTATCCCCAGAACAGACGATTGTATTGAACCAGTAGAAATTAAGCCCCAAGATGCAAAAGCTTATTTTGAGGGTGGCTTTAATATCCCTGTGGATTTAGGAACTGGAGCGAGCAGATTTTGTGTAGACTGTACCCTTAGGGGAACGAATAGGAAACCGGCATTTTGGCCTTAACATTAACCATGAACATCTTAGCACTAAATGCAAGATTATAAACAGATGAGAAGAAAAGTCTATCCTTTACTATTTTTGATATGCGCTGTTGCTGGATTACAAAGCTGCAAGGATTCATTTAACCCTGAAATTAATGAATCGAACAACAACCTGTTGATTGTTGAGGGCTTTATTAATACAGGCGCCGATTCTACCCTCATAAAATTAAATCGAAGCGTATTGTTAGCCGATCAAAAAGCTTTAAAACCCGAAGTTGGTGCAACAGTTAGCGTGGTAAGCGAAACCAACGAAGTTTTCTTACTACCCGAAATAGGAAAAGGGATTTATGCAGTTGCTTCGCTGCAACTGAATGCACAAAAAAAATACAGATTAAAAATTAAAACGGCCCAAAATAGCGAGTACCAATCAGACCTTGTTGAGGTTAAAGAATCGCCAGCAATTGATGAAGTAAACTGGAAGGTTGTTGATAATGGTCTTCAAGTTTATGTAAACACGCACGATGCCAGCAACAAAACCCGCTATTACCGATGGGAATATACAGATACTTGGATTTTTAGGGCAGCCTTTGAGTCGCACTTAATGTGGGATGGCGCTAAGATAGTTAGTAGAAATAATAATATCTATCAATGTTGGGGCAATGCCAGCTCGAGTACGGTATTAATAGGATCTACTGCTAAGCTCCAAAACGATGTTGTTTTCCAAAGTCCAATTACACTGCTCGATCATCATGCCGAACGATTAGGTGAAAAGTATAGTATTTTGGTAAAGCAATACGCCATTACCAAAGAAGCCTATCAGTTTTATGAAGAGTTAAAAAAGAATACGGAGAATTTAGGCTCTATTTTCGATGCACAACCTTCAGAAATAAAGGGAAATATACACAATGTTAACAGACCATATGAATCGGTAATTGGATACATTGGCGCTGGCACCGTTCAGAAAAAGAGAATATTTATTTCTAAAAACGAAATCCCAACATCTTTTTTCTTGATTAGAGGCTCATCGTGTACAGAACAACATATTGTTGAAGTAAAAAGACCCGAAGAGTATGCAGGTTTTTTTGCATCGGGGGAAAATATTCCGATCGACTATGGTCCCGGGCCTGGTGCTACCTTTTATACTTCGGGCAGATTTTGTGCCGACTGTACCCTAAGGGGCACCAATAAAAAACCTGATTTTTGGCAATAATAAGTTGATATATGAAGCGTATTTATCAAAAAATAATTTTAGTAAGTTTATTAATCGTCGTTCAGTCGACCGTTAAAGCTCAAGTTTTAGAAAAAGTGCAAAATGCTTTCAAGGCGTATCAAGGCACATTTCAAGAAAAAATGTTCGTCCAAACCGATAAAGAAACCTACTTGGCGGGTGAACTCCTTTGGCTAAAAGTGTATAACGTAGACGCATTAACCAATAAGAAAGTAGATTTGAGCAAAGTTGCCTATGTAGAAATCGTAGATCAAAATAACACGGCTATTGTACAAGCCAAAATTGAGCTTAAAAACGGACTTGGCAGTGGGTCGTTAATTATTCCAACAACAATCACAAGCGCGACTTATAAATTTCGTGCCTATACCAAATGGATGCAGAACTTTGGTTCAGACCAATTTTTCGAAAAATCAATCACCTTAATCAATACGCTTATTGCGCCAGAGCCAAAAAAGAAAACAGCAGCACACGATGTACAATTCTTTCCAGAAGGAGGAGATTTAGTAGAAGGCATTGCAAATAGTGTGGGTTTTAAAGTAGTAGGTTTAGAGGGTAAAGGAATCGATTTAAACGGTGTAATCATCAATCAAAAAAACGACACAGTTGCTCGCTTTCAATCCTTAAAATTTGGAATGGGCAAATTTTCTTTTACGCCTATGCCCAACAGCTCCTATAAGGCCATTGCTGGCGTTACTAAAAAAGAAATCATCATTAAAGACTTACCTACAGCAAGAAAACAAGGCTATAATATCACGTTAACAGACAATGATGCTGATTTTTTAACCTTAACTGTAGGCACAAATGTTAAAGCAGATCAGGTTTACTTATTTGCACACAATGGCGAAAAAACCTTAGCAGCCGAGGCCGGAACAGTAAGTAATGGAAAAGCCGTCTTTAAAATCGAAAAAACAAAGCTGAATGATGGAATTTCGCATTTAACGGTATTCAATGAATATGGCCAAGCCGTAAGTGAGCGCTTATATTTTAAGCAACCTACACAACAGTTAAAAATTGAAAGCACAACCGATTTTTCTAAATATGGCATTCGCAAAAAGATAACGGTTAACCTTCAATTGAAGAATGAAACAAACGCTACAGAAAATGCTGATCTCTCGGTTTCCATCAGAAAACTCGACTCTTTGCAAGGAATGGATCAAAACGATATTTTAAGCTATTTATGGTTAAGTTCTGAACTTAAAGGAAGTATAGAATCGCCCGCTTATTATTTTCTTAACCCCGATAAAGAAACAAATAGCGCCCTAGATAACCTCTTAATTACACAGGGATGGAGAAGATTTGCATGGGCGGATGTGATCAACAACAGGGCTGCATTGATAAAATTTTTACCTGATGCGCAAGGGCATTTGATCAATGGTACATTAAAAGGTGTAAATGGAATGCCAAGAATAAACGCAAATGTATATTTGGGCGTGCCGGGTAATCGATTACAATTCTATACTTCTGCTACCGACACACTGGGTCGATTTGTTTTTAATACCAAAGATTTTTATGGCGCGAATGAAATTGTGGTACAAACCGACACGCGGGTAGATACGACTTCGATTATTGATATTAAAAGTCCATTTTCTGAACGATTTAGCACCTTTGATTATCCAGAGCTTAGCCTTAAATCGAACTTGCTTAAGGAATTGCAAAACCATAGCTTAAGTATGCAGGTTCAAAACACCTATTTTGCCAATCAACTAAAGAAATTCAATGCGCAAGAAGTAGATACAACAACCTTTTTTGGCAAACCGTTTAAGACCTATAAACTCGACGATTATACCCGATTCCCAATTATGGAAGATGTACTGCGGGAGTATGTTTCTGAGGTTCTTATTTCTAAAGCCCAAAAAGATTATCGTATAAAGATTTTAGGGGGCGTAGATTACCTAGAAGAAAGTCCGCTGGTATTACTCGATGGCGTGCCTTACTTTAACATGAATAAAGTGATGGAGATTGACCCCAAAAAAGTAAAAAAATTAGAGGTGGTACGAGACCAATACTATTATGGACCAGCGGTGTTCGACGGAATTTTAAACTTTACCAGCTACAAACCCAATTTTGGCACGAGTTACATTAACCCGAATGCGGTGGTGCTAGATTATGAAGGGCTGCAATTACAGCGCGAATTTTATCACCCAACTTATGAAACAGACCTGCAACTGAATAGCCGTTTACCAGATTTTAGAAATGTTTTGTACTGGTCGCCATCCGTTAAAACAGATGCAAAAGGAAAAGGCGCATTTAGTTTCTTTACTTCAGATCTGAAAGGGACGTATGTTGGTGTAATTAATGGATTATCTGAAAATGGAATACCGGGAAAAACCACTTTTACGTTTGAAGTGAAGTAGCGCGTTTTAAAATCTCCATACATGCTCTGCCATTATGGTAGGGACATTTCCAAAAACCGCCTTTATTTTCATCCATTAATGTACCGTTACGATAAATTCCCCAAAACCACTCACCGTTATCATGGTCTCTCAATTTTGTAAAAATAAAGGACCAGGTTTTGATTGATTTCGTTAAGTATTCACTGTTCCCTGTAAGTTGAAAGGCATTAAAGAACCCCACCATGGCTTCTGCTTGTGGCCACCAATGCTTTTCGTCAACCAAATGGTGTGTACTTGCATCATACTCATAATACATCCCCCCATCTCCATCTACTCCTTTAATCGTTGCGTCTGTAATTTGCAGAGCGATTGATTTAAAGAATGCAATTTCTTCCTCATCGGCTAAAATTTCTGCGCATTCTTGTAATAGCCAGGCCGCTTCAATATCGTGCCCAAAAGAAACTATGGCAGATAGCGGCTGCCAAGCAGTCGAAAAAAACAAACTTAAACTACTCCCGATAATAATGTGTTTTTTGAATACAAAGAGCAAATCTTTAATTGCTTTAGCCAATCGCTCGTCTTTCCAAATTCCATATAAATTTGCATACGCCTCTACGATATGCAAGTGCGTATTCATCGATTTTTCGGCATTCAAATCTTTATCACTCAAGCGCAAATCGGCTAGGCTTTGCCAAGTTTGATCGAAGGCCTCGATGTACCCTAAATGAAGGGGATCAAAGCTATGTTTTTCGATGAGCTGAAATGTTTCTTTTGCGAGTTCGAGTGCTTTTTCATCGCCCGTGGCCTTAAAATATTCGGCTAATCCATAAATGGCAAATGCTTGCCCGTAGATTTGCTTTTTGCCTGCTAACATTTTCCCATCCGCACTTAGCGACCAGTAAAATCCGCCGTTTGGCAAATCATAAAAATAATCGACCATATACTCGAAAGCACGTTTTGCAATTGCCAAATCTTCGAGCCGCCCTTTAAGCAGAAAAGCAGCAGAAAAGGTCCAAAGAATTCTGCTGTTCAGTACAATGCCTTTTGGTTCACCCCGTAAAGCTTGGTTATCATTGCTTACCTCACCAAAAAAGCCACCCTGTTCTTCATCGATGGTATTCGTTTTCCACCAGCTCAGTAAGCTGGTCAATTCTAGGTCGAGTGCTAGTTTATATTTTTCGAGTTGAACTTTAATCGCATTCATAAATCTCCCTCCGTCATCCGATGGCGACTAAAGATGTTTTTCGTCATCCGATGACAACCAATTTTGGCTCCCTACAAAGGTAGGTTCTGACTCTCTTAATTTTTTATTGTTATCGATAATTTGAGTAACGGTTTGTACCGAGGTGGCCGAGCGAAATCCATCTGCAGGATTATTTATCACATAATCTAACAATTGATTAATAGAAGTCGTCGCAACATGCATTCTCGTATCAGACGATGCGTAATACACATAAACCGTTCCATCAGGCTCTGCAATCCACCCGTTGCTAAAAACCACGTTCGACACATCACCTACACGCTCATCGCCCTCGGGAGCTATAAAATAGCCAGCTGGTTTATGCGTAACCTTAGTAAGATCCATCAAATCGGTTAAGAACAAATACAATACATAGCGCAAGCCGGCAGCCGTATTTCGAACACCGTGTGCTAAATGCAGCCAACCCTTTTCTGTTTTTATGGGGGCCGGACCTAAGCCGTTTTTTGCTTCGTAAACGGTGTGGTATTTTTTTTTATCGATTACCACCTCCTTTGTAATCGTAGCATTTTCAATACTCGAAGATAAGCCAAAGCCAATACCACCTCCATTTCCAGCTTCCACAAATCCATCTTGTGGACGGGTATAAAAGGCATAGTTACCCTGCACAAACTCTGGATGTAAAACCACATTTCGCTGCTGAGGCGATGGTGTCTTTAAATCGGCTAAACGCTCCCAAGTAAGCAAGTCTTTAGAACGAATAATACCACATTGGGCTATAGCGGCCGACTGGTCGCCGTCGCTCGCCGAAGGGTCTCTTCTTTCAGTACAAAATAAGCCATACACCCAGCCATCTTCGTGGGCTACCAAGCGTATATCGTACACATTAGTATCAGGATCGCTAGTTTCTGGTACTGTAATCGGATAATCCCAAAATCTAAAGTTGTCTATTCCGTTTGGGCTCTCTGCTATAGCAAAAAACGATTTACGATCTACCCCTTCTACACGAGCCATTAATAAATACTTATCATTCCATTTTATTGCACCTGCATTTAGCGCTGCATTAATACCAAACCGCTCCATTAAGAACGGATTGGTTTCTGGGTTAAGATCATATTTCCAAGTGTATGGAACATGGGCCGCGGTTAAGACTGGATTTTTATATCGATTATAGAGTCCATTAAAATGTGCTAAAGGTTCATTTTTTTTTCTTAAAAGTTCTTCTTGTTTAATCGCCATATCGGCTATGCGTTGTTCGAAATTTGTCTCCATATCTTTATTCTTAATCTTCTAATCTATTCCACCAAGTTCTTTTTAAAATAATAGCAATTACGATTAATAGTGCTACTGTTATTGCTAGGGGCTTATACATGCCCATAATAAGGTACATCGGAAAAATGGTAAGGCACAACTGTGCGATAATCCCTAAGCCCACATTACTCATATCAAGTACAAAAGCTTTATTGCCCACAAAAGTAGGATCGTCTTTTACCACAAGATCGTGTATCGGTTTCCAAAAGCCCCATGGCCGTACATTTTTATAAAACGATTTTAATACGTTAACATCGGTTGCCGGAGCAGCATAGGTGCCAACAATGCATCCTGCCATTGATAATACAAATAGCAAAGGCCACCAATAAAGCGGCAATCCAGTGGTTACATATGGCATTAGCAATGCCGAAACAATGCCTACGGCCATACCGTAGAAAAAACCATTGGCGTTAAAGCGCCACCAGTACCATTTTAGGCAGTTTGCCGCTACGTATCCGCCATATAAGCCGCCAACGATCCACTGCAAAATGTCGTTCACATCTTTTGCCAAAAACCCAAAGAACACGCCTACAATTACCACAACTACACCCGATAGGTAGTTCATCCGCATTACTTTTTTATTGCTGGCGGTTTTGTTTACGTACTTTAAATAAATATCGTTTACAATGTAAGCTTGTGCTGCATTTAAGGTGCCACTAAAAGTACCCATAAACGCACCTAATAAGCCAGTAAGCACTAAGCCTAACACTCCAACTGGTAAAAAATTATTAATGGTAGCGGGTAAAATGCGTTCAAAATCGGTTACCCCATCTGGTCCTTTTAAATACAATTGGTTGTAGTACAAAAGTGCCAAAACCGTTAGCCCCGTAATCATCGAATAGCGAATCGGAAGGAGAATGATGCTTACAAAGCCGGTCATCTTACTCGCTTCTTTCGGACTTCTCGTGCTTAGCACCTTTTGCATATCGTAATTTGGCGCAGGACCTGCCAAAGAGGCGAATACGCCCTTCATCAACATCATCATGAAGAATAAGCCAAAAAGACTATAACCATCGTCTGCGATCTTCTTATTGGCATCTGCGGCAATTTTAGACCAGTCTAGGTTCAAATGCCAGCTAAAAAATGGGTCGTTCCAACCTTCAGGTACGTTCAGTTTTTGTCCTTGTAAATGTCGAACGGCAATTACGCCAATACAAATGCAGGCAATGGTCATGATCGCATACTTAATGGCATCACCTAAAACGATGCTATGCAGGCCACCAAGAATAGAATAGAACATGGCAAATAGCGTAAATACGATTCCATAAAAATGAGGCACATATTTCTCGGCTACTTCGAAAGGCACATAGCCTTTAACTACATCCCATGGTATAAATACTTGCATAAATTTACCTAAGCCCACAAAACCATAAGCTAAAAAGCCCAAACAGCTAATCAGTGCGAAAGCAATTACAATCATGTGTGAACCTCTAACCCCTTTACCTGTTAAACCAAATCGGGTTTGTAGCCACTCCGCACCTGTGTTCGCGTTCGATCTCCGCAGCCACTTCGATAAGAACATCATCATAAATACCTGATTAAAAACAGGCCATAACCATGGAATCCAAATGCTTTTTAAGCCATATACAAAACAAAGTGCAACCATCCACATGGTGCCGCTAATGTCGAACATATCGCTTGCATCACTTAACCCCAGCATATACCAGGGCAATTTCTTGCCGCCTAGCAAATAGCTTTCCTTATCTTGTTTGGCCTTATTACGCATGTAAATACCAATAAGCACCATGGTAACCAGGTAGGCTATTAAAATTGAAATATCGATGAGTTGTAGGTTCATTTTCGCTATTGGTAAATATTTTTCTTCTTGGTTGTTTTTTCGAAAAGAATGGATGGAATTTGGTAAAACTTTTTAAAATCTGCTGCCGAGCCTTGCCCTTTATACGGTGCATAATAATGCATTTTTTTCATGGATGGCATATAGCCAGCATTACGCCAAACCAGCACGTAACTAATGGGAATACCTTTTATTATTGGCGCTAGGGTTTTAGTCCACCATTTCGCATCAGGTATCGCTTCGTAACCCGTTTCGGCAAAGGCGGCAAGCTTGTTTTTTTCATTTGCCAAACGTGCCACTGTAATTAATTCTTTTCGTGTAGAACGGATAAATTCTTCACTATTGTTGGTGAATTGGTACTTATCGAAACTGAGCACATCGGCTAGATCATCGCCTGGATACTTCTCTAAAAATTCGGTTTCATTGGCAAAACTATTGGTATTGTAAACGATAATGAGGTTGTGTAAACCTTTTTCATTTCTGAGGTAGTTGATGGTGAATTTCCAAATCGCCTTAAATTCGTCGGCCGTTGCCTTGTTTTTCCCCCACCAAAACCAATCGCCATTTAACTCATGAAAAGGCCGGAAAAGTACAGGGATTGCCTCACCATGTGCACCCTTTAAAGTGCTGATAAAACTTGCTGCACGATCGAGCCAGCTTTTAAATATTTCGTGTTTCGTACCGCCTGGCAAAATAGTATGTACCGTTCGTCGGGTTGTATCCCAGGTAGAACCACCAGTTAAGGGGTTATCGAAATGCCAGCTTAAGGTAATTACAGCTCCGCGATGATAACCTGCTTTAATATATTCCCTCATGTTGGCGAAAGGTACGCCATCGATATTTTTAAGTGAATTTTTCTCTATTCCCCCTAAGTCCCAACCATAAACCGCCGGAAAATCGCCAACTACCATATTGATATCGCTCATCAGATGAGCACTCGTTTTTAACCTGCTCATCGGATGAGCGCGATGGTCCCATTTCACGCCATAGGCCAGGTCGTCTTGGTGCCCAAAAAGTGTATATCTCTTGCTCAATAGGTGAAGGTTTTTATACAAAGCTTGTGTTTCTTTAGTTGCCTGCGGATCTATTAATTGCTGTGCCCTAGCCGTTAAAATGCTTAAAAAAAGAATGGAGATATAAAAAATACGGGTGGCTTTCATGTTTATTTCTTTACGGGCAATACGGCATTAATTGGTTTTCCTGTTTCGTGTCCATTTTCGAATTTCTCGCCCAAAAACGATGCGATGGTTTGTGCAACCTGATTTTGATAAAGAGTTTGCTTTTGTTTTATCTCGCCCAAGGCTTTGGTATCTGGCCCCATTACGGCAAAAAATATTTCGTTGCTATGTTCTACCGTATAGTAATGATGTTGCCAATTATCACCATAACCTCTGCCATGATCTTCGGTAATAATAAAGGTAGTTTGATCTTTGTAAAATGGATCGCTCTGCATATAACGCCATAAATCGGCAATCATTTTATCGTTATAATTAGCCGCATCCAGGTAAAAATCGTACCGCCCATCGTGTGCCAAGGCATCGGTTTCGATAAAGCTGAGTTGCAATACACGTGGGTGATTTAACTTTACGTATTCTTTGGCAAAAGCGTACGTAATGCCATCGTGCCGTTCGCCCATACCATAATCTTTGGGCAGCCACCACATTAAATCGTTCAGCGCTTTTTGCACATCGCTTAGTTTTTCTCCCTTTACGTTGTTGTATCCCGAATTTATGGAAAAGCCCGAACGCTCGGCATTTAAGATTTTATAAAAAGCATCCCAACTGGTAAACGTTGCTACTTTATCTTTAAATGCCGGTTTTTTATTTAAAAACTCTAATACGTTAATATTATGGTTTGCAGGATGTGCGTTCGAATTAATCAGTGAATCGGGATAGCCTGTAAAAATTTCATTATACCCCGGAAAAGAGAACCAGAATTTATTCTTCACTTCGACATGATTCCCGAAGTTTCGATTGCCATAAATTTGGCCATTCTTAGCTACAGTATTCCACATAAAAGGCATCAGTTTTTCGCGACGTTCGTTTACATTGCTACCCCAATATTTTTTTACACGCCAAGTTGAGTCTTGTTTAGTAAATTTTTTACCAAAAAGATTCAACGAATCTGCACCTTCAAAAAGTTCTTTCCAACGATAACCATCAAAGGTGATGATGACTAGGTTTTTTGTTTTTGGTTCTTGTGCTGGAGCCACGTTTGCCGATAGTAGGAGGCAAAATAGAGTTAAAGTCTTTAAACGCATCTTAGCTTATTTATCAAGGGCAATTTATTCTAGGTTAATCGGTTAACTAATCGGTATACAACCTCGTAGGTTACTAGCTAGTTTGGCTATTAAACCTACGAGGTTTTTCAAAAGCCTTTAGTAAAACCCAATGTCATCTATATAAATTTGACCCGCAAAACCGCTAAACTCTTGGAAAGTAATATAATCAATAACTGTTGGGCTTCCCAAATTAACCAACGGCACAATATAGTCTGTCCACACCCCTTCGGTTAGCACTAATTGGTACGTAGATTTTGTTGGCGTTAGCGAGATCCTTACTTTTTTGCCTGCTGTTCCTGGCCCTCCATAAATAGATATTTTTAACATGGTAGATTCACCTACGGTAAATGTAGGGATACTTCTCACTCTAAATGCCCCGAAGCCTACCGAGTATTTATGTCCGATAGCAGTGGTACCTCTTCTTACGATTACATTTTGATTCATATCCCAAGTAGAACTATATGAAGTATTGCTCCATGCAGTTCCTGATGTTGCAACGGTTCCTAATGCGTCGTCAAAGATCACCACCTTTAATCCGAATGGATCAGCAGATTTTGCTGTTCCCACGGGAGTAGTTGCATAAATATAGCCAGAGGTTACGCCAGCAGGAATTTTAACTTTAATTTCGGTTTGCGTACTCGATACAATTGTAGCTACTGTGTTATCGAATCGTACTTCGGTTACGCCTTTGAAGTAATCGCCATTAATGGTAATTTCATCATTCGGCGCACCCGCAGCTGGATTAAAGCCAGTAATTAGCGGTAAAGGTTGAAGAATTTTAAAGTTGTAGGTTACCGTACCATATTTAGTGGTTACGGTAATTGGATTGTTGATTGGATCTTTCAGTGTAGAAGGGATTTTTACGGTTATTTCGTCATCGGTAGCATAGCGCAACGAGTCGGCGGCTAAGGTTCCGTTAAAATCTACCTTGGTGGTAGTGGCAAGATTTTCTCCTTTAATGATAATCCAAGCGCCATAATCTACCTGAGAAAGCGGCGTACCCCTATCGGTTAAATTAATTACACTGGTAATGGTTGGAGCAGCTTGATTCTCTGTGCTTGTTTTTTTACAAGAAGCGATGATAAGCAAAGTTAGGCTCATCATTAGCAGTACCATTTTTGAAATTCTATTTGTGTTCATATCGAATATGATTTAATTTTCTAGTTTAGCTTACCAACCTGGATTGTTTCCTTTGATGGCGGTATTAGCGTTGAGTTCGTTTAGCGGGAGTGGGAGCAAAAGATTCTTTATGGACCGTATTTTAGAAATACTATTCTGTCCGGATGTAATTTTGTTCATTACGGGAAGATAGATTCCCCAACGAAGGAGGTCGAAACGTCTGATGCCTTCTAGCGCAAATTCGCGCGCACGTTCGGCCAATACAAAACTTCTAAATTGTTCTTGGCTCATGCCTGTTGGTGCATCACTTGCACTTACCCTAGCACGGATGGTGTTTAATGCGGTATAGGCATTTACATTTGGACCATTAATTTCATTTTCGGCTTCGGCCACCATTAAAATAACTTCCGAATAACGTAACAGCGGATAAAATGCATCACTCAATGCCACATTTGGATCGGCTACATCGCTATATTTAATGATATACGCTCGTTCTGCAGTGGTCGTATTTGTGTTATTATAATTCACACCATTTACCGTTTTATACAATGCAGCTTGTGCAAATGGATAAAATATATTTGTTCCTTGTAGCGTAGTATAATTATGTGTTACGCCGTCTAATACTCTTTTATCAGCATCCTCATAATCGTTGTAGTGATTATTCGTCATCCAAACTGCCCCAACACCAAAGGTAGAGCGAGCCGAGAAGTACACCCCTAAATTGTTCATAAATGCGGTACCGGCTAAAGATTGCAATTCCCACATCTGCTCCTTATTGTTACGTCCGGCTTTGCTCCATAACGTTTTCCAATCAGGTGTTAAGGCATAAAGGTTGCTATTTATAACTTCTAGCGCTTTATCTCTTGCTAAAGTATAGTAAGCTTTCGAATCTAAACCTTCTAAACCTGCAACTACAGCTTTTGCATAGGTATATACTCCATTGTCCATTCCGCCACGCACTTGGAGGTTTGCATTCGCCAATGCGCCAGAAGCCATTGTTAGGTACGTTTTGGCAAGGAAGGCCTTAGCAACCCCTTGGTTCACTCGTCCTACCTCTCCGCTTCGTGCATCACCTACCGGGAACAACATCGTTTCTGCGGCTTTTAGGTCGGCTATTACTTGCTCATAACTTTCTTTCACTGTGGCTCTTGGTACATTGGCTTCGGGATTATCAGCCGAAAGAGAAGCGGTACGAATGGGCACGCCTCCATACAATTGCACCAATTGGAAATACGACCATCCTCTTAAAAAATACGCTTCGCCAATAATCCGTTGCTTGGTGTCGGCATTCATATTTTCAATTTTAGCTACATTCTCGATTACTGTACTTGCCCTGGCAATAATGGCATAACAGCCTACCCATGGTCTATCCCAACCGAAATATGCTTGTGGATTTCCTGCTCCTGTAGTGCCTAAAAACCAGTCGGCTCCAGATACATGATCATCATCTAGAATGGTAATATTCCAAAAGGGTTGTAAGTATAAATCGTAAGTATATAATTCGCTATATACCCCGTTTATGGCAGCCTTTGCGTCACTTTCGTTTTTATAAAAGTTTTCGGGCGAATAAAATGAGTAAGGTGTTTCTTCTAATGCTTTTTTACAAGAGCTGAGGCCTAACAAGCTACAACCTGTAACAACTGCTATAAAATATTTTGAAATCGTGTTCATGATATAATTTCTAGTAAGGTTAAAAATTGGCGCGTAAAGAAAGATTAAAAGTTCTCGAGTTTGGATAGCCCCCTAAATCGACCCCAAACAAGGCGGGGTTATCGCCATAGCTATTTATCTCAGGGTCATATCCCGAGTAGTTGGTAAATGTAAATAGGTTATTTACCCCTAGCGAAACTTTTAACGCCGAAATAGTTTTAGATTTTAGCGGAACATTATACCCTAAGGTTATATTTTTAATCCGCACAAAACTACCATCCTCAATAAATCTCCTGCTAAATAACAGATTTCTGAAGAATTGACGCATAATTTTAGGGCCCGTAGCATTGCTATTATCATTACCCTCGGCCCAAGCGCCATCGGCCATTTCTTGCGTTATGTTTTTATTGGTTCCCAAGTTTCCATTAAATCGGGTGTTCATGTTAATGATGTCGTTACCTTGTACGCCATTAATAAATATACTTAAATCTAAGCGTTTATATTTAAAGTTATTGGTAAAACCAAAAGTATAATCGGGGTTTACATCCCCTATAAAAGTACGATCGGTTTGAGAAATATTGGTTGGATCAGCATCGAAGTTCTTGTATTTGATCTCGCCAATGGCTCTTAAAATAATTGGCGTACCTAAATTTGTATAGGCAGGGTCATTTCTAACTTCAGCTTCGTTATCGTAATATCCATCCTCTACATAACCATATAAAGCACCAATTGGCTTCCCTATGGTCTGTATAAACGGTGCATCGCCCGTAGAGATATTACGTCCATATTGCTCCGTTACATCGGGGCTTAAGCTTAAAATTTTATTGCGGTTAAAGGCAATGTTCGCATTCGCGTTCCATTCAAAATCTTTGCCCTTTATAATTGTTGCTCCTAAAGTTGCTTCCAATCCTTTGTTTTCTACCGAACCCGAGTTAACCAATTTGGTTTGGAAGCCGGTAGACGATGGAATGATAAGGTTTTGAAGCAAATCGTCGGTTATTTTTTTGTACGCCTCTATAGTAAAAGTTAATCGATTATTAAACATGCCTAAATCGAGGCCTAAGTTATAGGCACTGGTCGTTTCCCATCTTAATTTCTCGTTGGCCGGACCCGCATATAAATCGTTGGCGATACCCGTTTGTACGGCCCCTCCAAAGGGATAATTATATACGCTCAACTTGGCCAAAGATGCATACGAACCAATACCCTGGTTACCGGTTTCACCATAACTAAAGCGCAACTTTAAATCGCTAATTTGTTTTACATTTTTCAAGAAGTTTTCGTTTGATATTTTCCATGCCACAGCGGCTGATGGGAAACCTGCCCATTTGTTATCCTTACCAAACTTGCTCGAGCCATCTTGACGGAAGGAAACGGTTAACAGGTAACGATCATCGAAACTGTAATTTGCTCTCCCTAAAAAGGAAATTAAGGTAGATTGGTAGCGTGAAGAAATAATTGGAAGAACAACTTCGCCAGCGGCTAAATTTTCGTTCTCGAGGGCATCGTTTGCAAAAGTTTTTGCTTCTGCTCTTTTGCTCTGTCCGTTGGTACGCTCGAACGTTGCCCCACCCATTAGGTTGATGCTGTGTTTTTCTGCCTTTTTAGTATAGGTTAAGATACTTTCGGCAACTCCACTATTCCACACGTTATCAGACTTTAATCCCCATCCCTTCACCGCAAAGCCCTCGTAAACACTTCGTGGATAATATTGATCTCTGGTGCTGGTTGCCGAGCTAAATCCGATATTTTGTCTGAATTTAAAATCTTTCAAAAAAGTAGCTTCTAGGTAACTAGAAGAAAAAATATTTAATCCTTTTACTCGGTTTAATACATCATTTACGTACACATAAGGATTAGTAATGAAAGCATCTCCAACTCCATCGTACACGATACGCTCTGTTAAAGTAGACGGGAACGTAATGGCCGATCGAATTACCCCTGCACTTGCAGCATCCGACTTGTCGGTTCCAGTTTTCACCCCATTCGTAATCGAGTTCGCAAATGATGTGCTTGTGCCTACCTTAAACGTTTTGCTAATGTTCCGATTTAAGTTTAAACCTAATCCAAATCGGCTATAGTCTGAATTTGAAATGGTCCCATCCTGATCTAAATAGCTAAAAGTTAGACTATGGCTACCTACATCGCTTCCTCCAGCTACGTTTACACTATAATTTTGATATGCGCCGTTTCTAAAGATCTGATCTTGCCAACTATTTTTATCTCCAATAAAATCTTCTGGCCCTCTCGAATAATAGGTTTTTCCTGGGTTTAATGGGTCTGGCACTTGTGCTCCTGGATAAGGCATATTATAAGCAGTTCCCGTGTATTTATTAGAATTTGCGTAGGCTAAATTTTGGTAGGCTGCGTATTCAGAAGGATTTAGTACATCCATTCGTCTAGAAACTTCAGCAATTCCGTAGTTAAAATTTGCTTCCACTCTATCTTTTCCATTCTTTCCTTTTCTGGTGGTGATTAATACTACACCATTCGCTCCACGAGAACCGTAGATGGCGGTAGCCGAAGCGTCTTTTAAAATATCAATGGTTTCGATATCGTTCGGGTTTAGGAACGACATTGCATTTAAAGTTTGCTTTTCATCATCCCCTATAGAAATAGGCGTGGAGCCTGAACTAGAATTATTAAAAGGCACACCATCAATTACATAAAGTGGCTCTGTTCCGCCTAAAAACGAGTTTGAGCCACGTACACGAATACTTAGTCCCGCACCTGGGGCACCGTCATTTTGCGTTACATTTACACCTGCTATTTTGCCTTGCAGTGCTTGCAATACATTAGTAGGCTGGTCTTTTAACAAGTCGTCTCGGCCTATTCTCGCTACCGAACCTGTTAAATCCGACTTACGTATGGTTCCATAACCTACGATTACGACGTCAGATAGTGTGGTGTTGCTTGCATTTAAAGTAATGTTAAACACGATTTTATTGCCAATGGAAACTTCTTGGCTTTCCATTCCTAAAAATCTGAAAACAATGGTCGTGCTATTGGCCGGCACACTTATAGAGAAATTTCCATTACCGTCGGTAACTGTGCTGATCTTGGTGTCTTTTATGGTAATAGAAACACCTGCAAGTGCCATTCCAGCTTCATCCGAAACTTTTCCTGCTATCCGCTTGTCTTGGGCAAAGGTATTGGCAAAAGAAAACAGACATACAATTAGCACAAATAACTTAGTAGAGAGTTTATTAAGCATAAGCATATAATATTTGGTTTAATCAAAAGTAGCGTTCACTTCTATGCACTAAATAATACTATTTTATCCATTTATAATATTTTTATCGCTTTAACATTTGATAACTCTCCATTAACGTCTATTTAACTTCGTTTAAAGTATTTTAATTAGCAAATTAGCTTGTCATCCTCTATATTTGAGGATTGATATTATTTTATCCTATTAATTGATATTATTTATTCATTTATTGTGCAATCAAATATAATAAAAGAAATTACTCCGCTCACTAATAGCGATTGTTTTACCATTTTCGAGCGAAAAAAGCGAGATTTCGATTTCCCAATGCATTATCATGAGGAAATGGAATTAAATTTTATCTCGAACGCAAGTGGTGCGCGGAGGGTTGTTGGCGATCACATCGAAGAAATTGGCGATATCGAATTGGTACTTGTTGGTTCTAACCTACCCCATGTTTGGGAAACACATAAATTAAGTGGCAAGGAAATTCATGAAGTAACCATACAATTTCATAAGGATTTGTTCGACGAGAAATTTTTGCGCCGCAATCAACTTCGAGTAATTCGAGAATTGTTCGAAAAATCGAAATGCGGGATTTTATTTTCGAGCGAAACGGCGGCCAATATCGGTCCGAGATTAATAAAATTAAACAAAAAACATGGCTTCGACTCGGTTTTAGAACTGATGTCGATTTTGCACGACTTATCGACTTCGCGGAATATGCGAACCCTTTCCGACTCGACATTTAGCAATGCCGAGTTTTCGTATAATAGTAGGCGGGTAGAAAAAGTGATGGAATACATTAATGTGAATTTCGATAAGCAAGTAAGTTTGGCCGAAGTTTCGAGAATTGCAAGTATGACCGAGGTCTCGTTTAGTCGATTTTTTAAGAGCAGAACGGGTATTAGTTTTATTGATAGTTTAATTGAAATACGCCTTGGTCATGCTTCCAGAAAACTAATTGACACCACCGAATCGGTTGCCGAGGTTGCCTACAATTGCGGATTTAACAACATCTCTAATTTTAACAGAATATTTAAAAAGAAGAAAGGATGCACTCCGAAGGAGTTTAGGGAAAATCTTTCGGGGAATAGGGTTTTTGTTTAAAGCGATTTCGGTAACCGCAAAAAACGCGAAGAGCACAAAGTATTGGGTGCGATAGGAATTCTAGGCATCCAAATAGAAGGTTAAGAAAAACAATGAAAAAATTTTACGCTATTTTATTTTTACTTTTTGCGGTAAACACAAGTTTTGCCCTAAAAAACAACGTCGCCTTTTACCCTGCCAACGATTCGAAAATCCAATACATTGGCCGTGTAGACTTCTCTAATCCACTAAAGCCAAAAATGTGGGCATCTGGGGCATATCTAATCTTTAAAATTAGTGGCTCATCATGCGAACTACTAATTAACGATGAGGTAATTTATGGAACTGTACATAACTATCTTCAAATAAAAGTGGATAACCAACCCGCCTACCGCATTCAGCTAAAAAATAAAGAAAATAAAATTACCCTTGCCAACGGCTTGGCAAAAGGTGAACATACGATTATCATTTGCAAAAACACCGAATTCGAGAATGGCTATGTAGAAATAGTAGGGATCAGTTGCGAAAAATTAGTGCCGCCTCCGGGCAAACAAAAGCGAAAAATGGAGTTCATTGGCGATTCGATTACCTGTGGCTTTGGAAGTGATGAAAGTGAAATAAATTGCGGCACTAAGGGCTCTCAATGGTATGATCAGCACAATGCCTATCTGGCATATGGTCCCACTACCGCCCGAAGTTTGAATGCACAGTATCATTTATCTGCAGTTTCAGGCATCGGTCTAATTCATAGTTGTTGCGATAAGAAAATTCTTATGCCTCAAGTATTTGATAAAATAAACATGGCAAAAAATGAACTAAAATGGGATTTTACTAAATACCAACCCGACGTAGTTACGGTATGTTTAGGGCAGAATGATGGGGTACAGGACTCGACCCAATTTTGTTCGGCTTATGTTAAATTTGCAAAAACATTACGTGGCTATTATCCAAAAGCTAAACTGATTTTTTTGACTAGTCCGATGGCCGATAAAACGTTAAAAACAGCCTTAGTAAAATACATTTCTGCAGTAAAGGCAACGCTAATAGCGCAGGGTGAAAAAAATATAGGTTCATATTTCTTTACGAAACAATCGACCAAAGGCTGTGGTAGTCATCCCTCATTAGCCGAGCAAAAAGAAATTGCAGGCGAATTAACGGCCTACCTTAAAAGAGAAATGAATTGGTAGTATGAAAAGACTCTATTTTTTAATTCTTGTTTTGGCTATAACCAGTACCCTATGTAAAGCGCAAGAACTTTTCAGGATGCGCAATAATGTAAACTCGAGATTAATTAGTTTCGAGAACATGAGTGGTGAAAAAGGAAATGGCGGAAAAGAAAATGATGGTGCGAAAGGCCACGCAACCGAGACAATTTTACCTGGCGTTACACGAACCATCGTCGACTATAAAGGCACAGGCATTATCCAACGGATGTGGTATACCCTTAGCGACAGGTCGCCCGAAGTATTGCGATCCATTCGTTTAAAGATTTTTTGGGATGGTTCCGAAAAGCCTGCAGTAGATGTTCCTTTTGGTGATTTTTTTGGAATTGGTTTAGGTCAAAAAAGACCCTTTGAGTCGGCGTTCTTTAGCGACCCAGAAGGGAAGTCATTCAATTGCTTTATTCCCATGCCTTTTCGTTCGAAGGTGAAAATTCTGTTCGTAAACGAGAGCAAATTGAATGTAAATTTATTTTATGATGTTGATGTTTTAGAAACGCCCCCACATAATGAGGATGTACTTTATTTTCATGCCTTTTGGAATAGAAAAATCACGAACGACCTGGGTAAAGACTTCGAAATTTTACCAACAATTAAAGGAAAAGGAAGATTTTTGGGGACCAACATTGGTGTAATCACCGATTCGCTTTATAATGGTACTTGGTGGGGAGAAGGCGAAGTTAAGATGTTTATCGATGAAGACACTAAATATCCTACTATAAATGGTACGGGAACCGAAGATTATGTGGGTGCAGCCTGGGGACTAGGCACATTTAATCACCAATATCAAGGTTGCTTAATTGCGGATAACAAAGAAGGTTATTTTGCGTTTTATCGATACCATGTGCCAGACGAAATCTATTTTAAAACAAGTATAAAAGTTACCTTGCAAGAGCTAGGTGGCACTAGTTTAGAAAGCGCAAGAGAACTGCACCAGAAAGGGGTTAACCTAAAACCTGTGATTGCAAATTCAAAAACAGGATATTTGAAGTTAAATGCGATGAAACACCCCCCATTAATTACCGACGAGCAATTTAGGCCAGGGGGTGTTTTGTTTTACAGGGTCGACGATTATTCGGCAACCAGTTATTTTTACTTAGATAAACCAACAAATGATTTACCTGCTTTACAACCTTTGGCAGAGCGGATTTACAATTTAAAACCAATAAAATAAATATCAAAATGAAAAAACTAGCCTTATTTGTCCTTTTTTTATGTGCCTTTGTATTCGCTAACGCACAAGAAGCTCCATTCTATAAAGAAATTCAAAATTTTAAGAAGAAAGATAGTATTCAATTTCCACCAAAAAATGCGGTGCTTTTTGTGGGTAGTTCTACTTTTACAAAATGGACCGATGTACAGGCGTATTTTCCTAACCATGTGATTATCAACCGTGGTTTTGGTGGCTCATCTTTACCCCATGTAATCGAATATGCAAAGGATATTATCTTCCCTTACCATGCAAAACAGGTGGTTATTTACTGTGGAGAGAATGACTTTACGGGCAATGCAACTGCAGATGTTGTAGTGGCTCGCGCTCAAAAATTGTTCGATTTAATTCGAGGTAATGATCCGAAAGTTTATATTGCTTTCGTTTCAATAAAACCAAGTCCTTCACGCGAAAAGTATATTCCACAGATGAAAGAAGCCAACGCAAAGATTGCAACCATCCTAAAAGGAATGGATCGTGCTAAATTTATCAATACTGCCGATGCTATGTATGCTAAAGATGGTTCGATCATGAAGGATATTTTCACCTCAGATATGCTGCACATGAATGCGAAAGGCTATGCCATTTGGCAGAAAATTATGGAACCGTATTTGAAATAAGATAAAACTACCATCACACTTTTGACAACCTTAAAGATTGTCAAAAGTGCGATGGTTAAATATCAAACTTCTCTCTCAGCGCCTCGCTATTCGACCTACTCGAGGTAACTCTCGTTTCTTCCACATTGTTTAGTACAAAAACCAATGCTCCATTAAATCCTTTTCGAATTTCTTTAATGTACTCGATATTGATAATTTCACTACGATGAATTCTGATAAACTCTTCTGGTAACTTTTCTTCGAGGGCAGATAATGTAAAATCGGTTAGGTGCTTTTTTCCATCAGCTGTATGCAAAAAGACATATTTGTCTTCTGCTTGAACATATACAATATCCGTTAATTTTATGAGTAAAATTTTATCTCCTAACTTAACAGTTAACGTTTTAATGGCTTTTTTTTGCTGCATTTGGCGAATAAGTTCTTCCATTTGCACAGGTGCAGCCACCAAATTAGTTTGCTTTAGTTTTTTAATTGTTTTAGCTAATCGCTCTACTTCTATCGGCTTAAGCAAGTAATCGATTGAGCCTTCTTCGAATGCTTTAATGGCATATTGATCATAAGCCGTGGTAAACACTATTTTAGGCTGATGGGTTAACTTTGGCAGCATTTCGAAACCATTTAAAATCGGCATCTCAATATCAAGAAAGATTAAGTCGGGCTTGTAGGTATTAATGCTTTCTAACCCTCGCTCTCCATCTTCTGCCTCAGCAATTACCTCTATTTCATCATACACTTTCAATAACCGTTTTAGGCGTTGGCGAGCGAGTTGTTCATCGTCTATAATTATAGTCTTCCACATGGTAATTAAGTTAAAGGGATAGAAATTTTAATGTGCTTTTTGGGGCTATTATTAATCTGCAGGTCGTAATTATCTTTATATAGCAATTGCAGCTTATCAAATGTACTTTGCATACCATAACCCGCTTCAAGTTCATTAGGGAAAGGGATGCCATTATCATAAATGAACAGGTCTAGCTGATCTTCATTTTTAGTTACCACTACTTGGATTTCTCCATGGTCGCGAACATCTTTCAAACCATGTTTTAAAGCATTCTCTACCATAGGTTGGAGCAAAAATCGCGGAACCTTTTCATGCTCTAGTTCTTTGGGTACTTCGATCATGAACTGAATTCGGTTACCAAATCGTACCTTCTCGATATCCAAATAGGTATTTAAAATTTCTATCTCTTCTTTTATAGCGCAAAAGTTCTCATTTTGAGCGTTAATGCTATATCTGAATAATTTAGATAGTTTTAAGGTCATCTCCTCTGCCTTATCGGGGTCTTCATGAATTAAGCTTACTATCGAGTTAAGGGAGTTATATAAAAAGTGTGGATTTATTTTCGATTGTAAAGCTTGTAGTTCGGTCTGCGTTTTTGATTGATTTAATTTAACAAGGTCCATTTCTTTTGACCTTAGTACGGCTTCCGCATTTACCCTTTGAAAATGATAGAGAAGAATAAGTGTACCTATAACAAGGGTGATGAAAATATTGAATTTATAATCGCCAATATGGCTCATCAAATTATACTCAACATGGAAAATGAGTGAGACGATCAAATATGAAAGCTCCATGCCTATAAACATTCCCGCTAAATTACAGGCATAATATACCAGCACAAACTTCCAAAAATTATGCCCCTTGGGTGTAAAGTAACACTGAACAAGTCCAATAATGTTTGCAATACTTAAAGTAATGAAAAAACTAAAAAGTATATTCAACAACACACTTTGAAGCCCAATTCCATTAGGTGAAAAGAGGGCTATCATTGAACTTATTATCAGCCCTACTATAATCCCAATAATAGCGTATTTGATATTGGTTCGCAACCAACCATGTTCTTTAAAGGATAATCTTTTCTCTATCATTTAGCTTATTCAAATTAATAAATTAATTTATAGCTACTAAAGTGCGACAGAAAAATGAATTCCCAAATAGAATTTAGATGAGTTGTAGAAATTTAAGAATGAATGGTATTTAGCTTACCACTTTGATAGTATAAAAGTTAGCCCTGCTTTGTTCAAATAAGTAACTTTATTTTCAAAATGGTTAGCCTATTTTAAATACCCTCCCCTTTCTAACAGCTCCCTCCAAACCTGATAACCTGCTGGAATGAGATGCAATCCATCTTTAGTAAGCTCGGCTCGTAAATGATTCTCTTTATCCAAAAATGCTGGGTACAAATCAATTACTTTCACCTTTTTTGCCGTGAATTTTCTAATTTGATCATTCAGATATAAAATATGATCATCTTTGCCATAATGGTTTTTGAATTTCTCAAAAGCTGCATTTACAGGCAGTAACGTATAAAAATAAATCTGTGTTTTCTTCGAACCTGCTCGTATGCGACTTATTATCTTTTTATAATTGCTTAAAATAACTTCGTCGGGTATATTTCTCGAAATATCGTTAATCCCAATTAAGATAAAAACCTTAGCTGGCTTACGATCAATTACCTCTTGCAAACGTTCTAATACGCCAAAGGTAATATCGCCAGAAATGCCTCTGTTTTTTGCTTGTGGTAAGTTTAATAATTTAGCCCAATTTGCTCCAGCTGTGATACTGTTCCCCAAAAATATATAATCGCCTTTTACGATGGGGTCTGATTTAAATTTCGCTACCTGTTCTGCGTATTTACCAGGGCGATAGGTGCTGTCCCATTTAACGGTTTGAGCCGTAACAGTGCTTCCTAAAACAGCTAGTATTCCGAAAAGGAAAAGTGACTTTCTAAATATATTCTTCATAAAATTAGTTTTAATGTGATAATGGAGTTAAGTTGGATAAGTTATCTTTTTCTCTATTCCATGTAAATGCAGTAAAGAAAATAGCAAATAAACAAGATAAAGCAATGGCAATAAAACTTGCATCCCAACCTTGTTTATCAACTAGGCTACCCAATGCTGCATTCGCTAATAAATCGCCAATAAAATAGCCAAATAAGCCAGTTAAACCTGCTGCTGTTCCCGCAGCTTTTTTAGGGACTAAATCGATCGCTTGAACACCAATCAACATCACAGGACCGTAAATAAAGAACCCTATCGCCCAAAGGGATGCATTTTGAATGAGATGATTGTCATTGGGCGATTTCCAATAAACAAGTACCGCTATCAATGTCATTGCCATGTAGATAATGGTTACGGGAGCCCTTCTTCCTTTAAAAACCCTGTCGCTAATCAATCCACAAAGTAAGGTTCCCGGAACTGCGGCTAATTCATAGCCTCCAGATGCCCAAGCCGCTTCGAGTTTGGTATATCCTTTTGCTTCCTGTAAAAATGTTGGGGCCCAATTAATGATCCCATTTCGAACCAGATACACAAAAGCATTTGCAACTGCAATGTACCAAAGAAGCCTATTATTTAATACATATTTTAAGAATATTTCTTTAGACGAAAATTCTTGTTCTTGGGTTTTTGAATCGTAGCTTTTGGGGTAATCGTTGTTATATTCTTCGATAGGAGGTAAACCAACTGCCTGGGGAGTATCTCTAACCAATAGCAAGGTGATAAAGGCAAATACAATAGCAACCAATCCTGGGAAATAAAGCATTCCATGAAAGTTGCCAATCAGCTCGAACCCAAGAACAGTAAGCGGACCAACTAAAAAACCACCTAAATTATGTGCTAAATTCCAGACCGACATTGCGGTTCCTCGCTCTCGAACAGAGAACCAATGCGCCATCACTCGTCCACAAGCCGGCCATCCCATACCTTGAAACCATCCGTTTATAAACAACAGTGCAAACATAACTGCTATAGATGAAGTGGCAAAGGGAACAAGGCCCATAAAAATCATCGTGAATGCAGACAATACTAAACCTATTGACAAGAAATATCGAGCATTGCTCCTATCTGATATATTACCCATCAGAAATTTACTAAACCCGTATGCTATAGAAAGTGCAGAGGCGGCCAAACCCAGCTCTCCTTTACTAAACCCTAACTTTTGTAGCTCTGGCACAGCGAATGAAAAGTTTTTACGAACCAAGTAATAAGCTGCATATCCTAAAAATATACCTATAAAGACTTTAAAGCGCTCCCAAGTATAAATGGATTTTGCTTTTTCGGGAGGTAATAATGGTTTGTGCTTGGCTGGTGGTGGGAAAAATCTCATATTTGGTTGGTTAGGTTAATTGTTATGTCCTTATCGGTTAGTTTAACGCATTAATTTCGAGTACTACGCTCGTAAGTGGGTCTGCGTTAACTTTATTGGTTTCGATACCAATTTTCATAAGGTATTCGCCAGTGTATATTTTATCATTTGCTGCTAAAACAGATTTAACATTTGGCATTAAATTTATTTCTCTAATCTTATATTTTTTTAAGGGGTCTAATCCCTGTAATTTTATCGGCATAAAAACCTCACGGTACCGTGAATTTAATAAATACGCAAACAAAACCGACTTCGTTTTTGCTTGGTTTACATACATCACCACCGCTCGGTTACCCTCGTAAGGCGAAGCTAAACGATACATATCGCCTAGCGCCACAACAGGGCTAAACACTTTGTAGTTTGCAACGGCTTGCTGACTAAATAAAACTTCATCTTTGCTAAGCTCGCTCACATTAATATCGTAACCCAATTTATCCATCATGGCTACATCCGTACGGAATTTGAGCGATTGCTTACCCCAACTGGTAATGTGTGCAGCAATGGTGTTAGCTGGGAAAAAATAAGAATATCCCCATTGAATGTATACACGCTCTAATCCATCTGTATTGTCGCTCGGCCAAAACTCGGTAAAGTATTTCATGGCACCATAATCTACACGACCGCCACCACCCGAGCAAAGCATAATAGGAATGGTTGGATATTTTGCCCTTATCCGGTCTAAAACGGCATAAAAGCCGTGAGTATAGGCAATGTATAAATGAGATTGATTAAATTTTAAATATGGAGCAAACCCATTCGTTACCGTACGGTTGGCATCCCATTTTATGTAGGCTAAATTTGGGTTCTGTGTAAATAAATCGTCCACTACTTTAAACACGAAATCCTGAACCTTTGGATTGGTTAAATCTAAAACGAGTTGATTTCGTTGATAATTTTCTGCCCTGTTCGGCAATTTTAATATCCAATCGGGATGTTTTTCGTACAGTTCGCTTTTCGGGCTCACCATCTCTGGTTCAATCCAGATCCCAAACTTAATGCCCTTTTCTGTAGCCGATTTCACCAAATAAGGTACCCCATCAGGTAATTTCTTCTTGTCTACGTTCCAATCGCCTAAACTACTTTTATCATTGTCTCTTGGGTATTTTTCGCCAAACCATCCATCGTCTAACAAGAACAGGTCAAGATCTAACTTCTTTGCATTGTCAAATAGGTCTACCAACTTATTTTGATCAAACTTAAATCCAGTAGCCTCCCAATTATTCAATAAAGTTAACCGTGGCTCTTCGCCTTCTAACACACCAAATTTACGCGCCCAAGCATGCAGATTACGGCTCGCCAAGCCTTTTCCAGTGTTGCTATAGGTAAAGATTAATGCTGGCGTAGTAAATGTTTCTCCAGGCTTTAAATGATATTCTGAGGCATAATCGTTTATACCTGCACCCACATGAAGTTGATTCTTATTGTCGATTTCGAAAGACAAGCGAAAATTGCCTGTCCATGCCAAAGTAGCCGCAATTAATTCGCCACTATCTTCGGTAGAAGGATTTGTACCCGGGCTTAAAATGAAATGAGGCGATTGGTATTTGTTGGCTCTCGTTCCTAATTTACTATCGATAATTTTTATCCCACTGGTTAAAGGTTGTTCTTGCATCCGCATCTCCTTTGCCCAATCGCCATTAAACTGAGTTAACCAATACTTATCCGCGTTAAAATGCAGCATAGCTGATGCATAATTGGTTAACAGAATTTCCTTTTGCTCAGCATTTTTTATGCTTGTCCACGCCTTAATTACATCTTGCTGTGGGAAGCTTAAAAAGTGTAATACCACTTCGGTTTGATACACTTCGTCTTTTAAAGAGATCTCGGTTTTAACTGAACCATCAGCATTATTTATCGCCGTATGTTTCTGATATTTCAGTTCTAGTGAAGGATTACCATCGGCATGTACCGTTCTAATTGCGGGTTCAAATTCGAAATCCATCCCCCCTGTTGGATAACTTTCGAAACGTTTATCCGAATAGCTTTCATCGGCCATCTTGCTACCCAAATAACTCTGATAGATTCGCTTATTGTTGCCTACTTTAAAAATTAATTCATTAGTATTGGTTGACACTTTAATTGTACCTGTGTTTTGACCAAAGGAATTAAAATAACCCAATAGAACCACTAAATAAAGTAATTTCTTCATGTTAAGATTTTAAAAAAGATTTGGATAATCGCTGATTATTCCATCAACATTAAGCGCTTTTAAACGGTTAATTTCTGTGGGAGTGTTAACTGTCCACGGAATAACCTTTACCCCATCTGCATGTGCTTTATTCACCAATTCTGCATCAACCAATTTATAATTTGGACTCAAAATGAAAGGCTTATAGCCTAAATCGGCAATGTAAGCTTCGTAAGTTTTTTTTCTTTCCAGCAAAAATGAGGTTTTCACTTTTGGGTATTTTTTATTGATGATTTGAATCGTTCTCTTGTCAAACGATTGAATCACCACATAGGGAGTAATTTTTTTCTTTTCAATTACATCCATCAACAATTTCACAAATACCTCTGGAGTAGGGTTAACTACATGATCACCTTCTAAATCGCACTTGGTTTCAATGTTATAAAAAAGTTGCTTTTTACCCTTTAACTTGATTTCTTTTTGAACGCTATCAATTAAATCGGACAACAAAGGAATGTAGGTTTTAACCTTTTTTTGTTGCTTAAATGCTGTGTTTACCTTGGTGCCAATATCGAATGTTTTAAGTAAGCTATAGTCCATTTGGTAAATGGCATATTTCTTTGCATCTGCAGTAGGAATTTCTTTTCCATCTGGGGTAAGCATAAAACCGGGACTTAAATAATCATCGTGGGTAACAACCACCTGATTATCTTTTGTAATGTGCGTATCCATTTCTAAGGTGGTAACATGATCCATTGTAATGGCATTTTGCATGGCAAGGATGGTGTTCTCTGGCATTAAGCCCCTGCCCCCACGATGTGCCTCGGCGCTAAAATCTGGAAATTTAACCTCCATTATATTTTGCTGTTTAACGGCTTTGCAACCTAATATTAAAGCTAGTGAAATTAGAATGTATCTTTTCATATTGATTATTATATTGTTGCATTTACACTATTTCTCCACTTCATATTTCTCTCCAAATCGATCCGTTACTACAACCTTTACGCTACTTACACTAGGGTCGCAATGCACCATAAATAAGTGGTCCGTTCTACTCGGCTCCGGAAATGTTCTTCCCAATGGCAATTTATCACCTTTATATAAACGAACAGCTTCTGGATCAAAACCTATTTGTTTTTCCATAATTACTGCCTTACCATCTAAAAAGCATTCTACTTTCCATTCAGGGTCGTAATTCCAAACATTGGCAATAATCCTTTTCTGATTGTTAAGGTTTTCGATATCGATACTAACTTGATGCTTTTTATCTAAGCCGGTAGATTTATAATACCATTTTAATTGGGTACCAATTACCTCATAAACCCCATAACCTCTGGGCGTTCCATCTTCGCAGATTGGGCCGGTCCACCATGCACCACAAACGGTGCCATGGTTGTGTTCGAAAATGCCATTTTGAATTACATTTTTATTATAATGCGTATGGCCAGACATGATATGTACATTGCTATAGCTCTCTAAGATTTTATAAAAATCTTCTTTGTTTTTAACCGAATTATGTACCGGAATGTGAAGGTTAATGATTACCAAATTATCTTTAGGCACATGAGACAGGTCTTTTTCCATCCAAGCCAATTGGTCTTCGGTTATATAGCCATCATACGTTCTTTCAACACCCAGGTATCTCACATCATCTAATACAATGTAGTGTGCTTTGCCACGGTTAAAAGAGTAGTACGTGGGGCCAAAATATTCTTTAAATGTTTTATCAGAGGTATCATCACCACCTTGTCTATAGTCCATATCGTGGTTACCTAAGGCCTGAAAAAAGGGAATTCCCATCTTAGCGACAGCCAAACTATAATCTTCGTACAGGGGTAAATTATCCCATACAAGATCTCCAACACATATGCCATGAACGAGGGCATTATTACCCATTTCTCGAACAAGTTGCTGTACATCAGGAACAGACGTTTCCATCATCTGAGCAACATCCTTTTTGTTTTTCACTTGTGGATCTGCCCAAATAATGAACCTGTGATTATCATCATTTTGAGTCAATGCTTTTAACTCAAAGTTTAACTTTGTTTTTGTAGTTAGGGCTTCGTAATGTTTTGCCAAATAACTATCGATCTTAAATTCGTATCCTGAAGGGGTGCTTAACCAAACAAATTTGGCTAACGGGTGTATAGCTATGGTATAATTCCCATAAGAATCAGTCTTTACAACATTAAAACCATCTGAAACAACAACGCCGCCAACACCTTTTCCTTTGCTGGATATACGTCCAGAAATTTTATTGTTGCTATCTATTAAGGAAAAAGAGTGCGCTTTTAAGCTAAAGAATAATGTAGTTGCTAATAATCCCGATTTTTGTATAAATGATCTTCTATTCATATGTAGATAATGTTTTCGCCATTTGTGATATAGAATACGCCATGTATTTTCATTTGTGTTTGTGTCTTTCGGCACATGGCTATTTCATATTAATTTTATTCGCAGTGAAACCGCAAAAAATTGAATTCTAATAATAAAAAAGGGCCAGTTATTTCTAGCTGGCCCTATGTTAACTTTAATTAACTAGGCTTGTTCCTCCCTCTTCAATTTCTATGAGTTGAGAGGTAGGAGTTAATTTAACAGAAGTTAATGTTCTTCCGGTAACCCATCTTCCTGAGGTAGCATCGTAAACACCACCCAGTTTAGAGAAACTGGTTGAAGCAGAAGGAAAACTTAAACGATTAGTATTCGTACCTGCACCATAGAAATTTTGCGGTAACCTCGTTAGCGGGTTAATGGTACTATAATAATCTGTGTTTGTAATTCTATAACCAACTTCGGGAGGGCCTGCGCTATAGAAAACACCACCCGCACCACCATAAAAAATCACATCTAAAGGAATCGTAGTTGGCGTAACATTTGTACCTGCAAATACTGCTATCCCCGCTACGTTACCACTGTTGGCTAAAAGATTTGAGGTTTTATTTCCAATACCATCTGCTCCATCCAAAGTAGAATAATCTGTACTTACAATCCAATTTGAAGAACTAATATCAGTAGATACTGTCGATGACGATCCATCTATATTTTTGTTGGTGCCACCTACATAGAAGTATTCTCCTTTAGTTACGGTGCCTGAAGTTAAGTTAAATTTATAGGTTCTACTTCCACCTGTATTCCATCCCAAGGTAGGCGTAGCACTAGCACCAGCATTATTGGTTGTATAAACCGCAAATGGTGTAGCTGCAAAATCTATATTTTTAGTTGCTAAAAATTGTATATATTCATTATTTCCATCTCCCCCATTCGGATCTACCATATAACCAGTAATAATTATAGGAGATAGTTTAGGCAATACCACAAAGAAAAAATCATCCGCATCACGTAGCCATAAATTAATTTTAGCCGAAACCCCACTACCTGTTACAAAAGGAATACCGGTAAAATTCCCTGTTGGCAGCACCTTTTCATTCGCAAAGGCAGCTGTTGGTTCAGTGTGAACATTAGCTTTACCAAAACCATCATCAATAACTCTATCACCAGCATAAGTTGCATTATCATCAGGTTCTGGGTCGTAAAGTGCACTACTTATAGTAACTAAAGTGTTCTCGTAAAAAGAAGGATTAGCTAAAATTTTACCTGTGTTTACAGCTTGAGTTCTAACCGTTTTGCCACTAGAAATTTTGGTAACCGATGCATTCGAAACCCCAACAATTTGTAAAATTCCATTAACCCTTTTTAACGTTGCACCGTCAACTTTAATATGAACAGAGTCTCCTGGAAGATATTTAGAAGCGTCTGATCCAATGTTAAAAGCCATACCTCGTAAAGAATCTATTCCATTTCCGGCCATTCGGCTATTTTGCATAATCAATAGCCCAGCTGGAGAATTTCCAGATCTAAAATCAGAAATAACTACTCCTTTTATAGAAGTGGCCCCGCCTAGTAGCGTTGAGTTTAGGGCTAAATCACTTTCCTTATAGAGCTTTTTTAAATCGAAATTAGAAATAAAATCGCTTGGTGTGCTTTTGACATAATCGTCGGCTCGCTTACATCCTGTCCAAATCCCAACTATTGAAGTTAGTAAAAGGATATATTTTAACGTTTTTTTCATGGAATTTAATTTGTTTTTAATGGTGATGAAGCGCTGGATGGTTTCATCTTTTTATATTTTAATTTCATCGTAATGCGCAATTAAAACTGCTTTTCTTACCTATGGTTTTTGCCACCAAACTAATGTATTAATATCATCAGGACCTTGAGAAGCAACTGCATTTTTATAACTTGTTGGGTTGGTAGACTGGCTTATGATTGGGTAGTTCAATCTGGCCGGCATTTTACCTCCATTTGCCAAACCTGTTGCTGGGTTTAAGAAAGGGTGCCCGGTTCTTCTAAATTCGATCCATTGTTGAAAGTCGACCAAAAACAATGCGTAATACTTTTGCAAATGAATTAACTCCATTTTACTTTGGGTACCTCTTACTGTTGTATTTAAAGGAAGCGTATTATCCCAATCTATATCTGCGGCAACAGCATAGGCTATAACTTGCGGATCAGAAGGGTTGATTAATAAATTAGGCATCCAATAATTTATAGATTCTGCTATTCCTTTATAATAATAGGTTTCGCCCGTTCCATTTATCCATCCTTTTGCGGCAGCTTCCGCCAAAATGAAATCGACTTCAGCAACATTCATTAAAATACCCGTATATGGATCTGTTTGTAATGTTGTTGGATTATTTGTTTGTGCATCTGAATAAAAATACGCTTGTTTGATGATGGTACTACCACTTGCATACCCACTCGGTACACCTGCAAAACCATTCATACCTGGTGCAATGCCCCACCTGTTCACATTATTTTTTCCTAAAGACTGATTAATTCTCGGATCTGCCCAGGTGGTCAGATTATTTATAAAAAATTCAGCAATAGCTGGAGTTCTAAAATCAACCGCACGAATACTAATCATAAATGGCGAAGAATACACTGCAGAACTACTGTTTGTTCCATTCCAAAGAATTTTCGCAGTGTGGCTATTGTTTTCCATGATGGGATACTTGGAAGGATTAGTATCGATCATCTCCTTGATTTTCGCAATTACGGTAGAACTAACCTCAGCCTTTCCTGAAATACGAAGCAGGAGTCTTAAGTACAAAGAATTTCCAAACCTTCTCCACTTGGAAACATCTCCTTGATACACGGGATCTCCAGTAGGTATAATGGCATCTCCAGCCGCTAATAAGGTATTCGCCTCTTCCAATTTTTTGAGTAGATCAAGATAAATATCCTTTTGTTTATCGTATGCTGGTTCAAGCACACCATCTTTACCTTGGTTGGCCTCGAAGTAAGGAACATCACCATACACATCGGTAAGGAGCTGATAAACCCAAGCCTCGGTAATAAGGGATATCCCTTGGTACGATTTATTTAAAGATTCTGGTTTACTTGCAATGGTATAGATATCCTTTAAATTCGTTAACTGCGGATACCAAGTATTCCAAGTGTAGTCGGCAACATTCCGTCTAATATCATATCTAAATACTCTTCCTTCCGAATCTCCCAGGTCAACCGTAACTTGCATGAGCTCATTGTTAAAGCTGCGGTTACGTACCATGTTTGCATATAGCACACTTGTTAAAGCCGGCGCCAATAATTGATTAGCTGTTGTAGCTGTTTTCCCAATAGGGTCTTTATTTACTTCATTAAAGTCCTTCTTACAAGAAAAGAATGAAATTCCAATAGCTAGCAATAGCGTATAAATGGTTATATTTTTAATCTTTTTCATCTGTATAAATTTATTTTCAATTGTGATGAATGGTTTCATTTTCTCTTTAATTAATGCCTACAACTAAACGAAACCCATAAGTTCTGGTTGATGGCAATTGGCCAGTTTCAAAACCTTGAACAATATCTGAACCAGATAAGGTTCCAAACTCAGGATCGAATGCAGGCCACGGCGACCAAACAAACAAGTTACGTCCATAAACACTTAATGTTACGCGACTTAACCCCAGTTTTTTTGCGAGGCTTGATTTAAGCGAGTAACCCACTGTAGCTTCCCTAAATTTAACATAATCAGTTCTAAATACACTTCCTTCTGCTTGATCAGACCCGTAAAGTGAAGTGTAATAACTCTCAAAATTCGTAGCAATTACATCATTTTTACGATATGACCCATCATCGTTTTGAACAACTCCCTCTCCAACTACACCATTATACCTTCCGGGTAACGTTATTTTTAACTTCCCTAAAGCAGCCATTCTTGAAAACGTTAGCGAGTGACCAACCGCACCCAACTGTGCATCAAACAAAGCATTTACATTGAACTGTCTATACGTAATACCTGTTCCAAAACTGAACCTAAATTTAGGCATTGTATTTCCAAGATAGAGCAAATCTGTAGAATTGGTTTTCGCATTTCCAGTGTTTGAGTCAAAAATAATCTGCCCATCTGGAGAGCGAAGATATCCACGACCATACAAGTCGCCCATACTACCCCCTACATTTGCTACAACCTGTCCGCCGCCCAAGGCTCCTGTTCTGAGTACAACTGAACTATCTGCCAACTCAATAATTTTGTTTCGGTTAGCTGTAAAGGTTCCGTTTAATTGCCATTTAAACTCTTTCGTCTTTAAAACCGTTCCGTTTACCGCAAGTTCCAATCCTTTATTATCTACCCTTCCTATATTAACTACCGCAACATTGTATCCTGTTGCACGATCAACTAACCTATTTAAAATCTGATTTTTTGTACTTCCAGTGTAGGCGGCTAGATCAAAGTTTAATCTGCTATTGAAAAGCCTAAGCTCTGCTCCCACCTCAATCGTTGTCGTTTTTAAAGGCTTCAGATTTGGATTTGGCAAAACCGTAGGATTGGTCATCGCACTATCTGGATAAATTCCGTTTGAAGCTAGAGAATAGTTATATGCTGTGCGGTAAGGTGAAGTACCTCCACTACCTACTTGCGATAATGAAGCTCTAAATTTCGCAAAATTAATGGCTTTTGGCATTTGCCAAAAATCTGATGGCACAAATGATATACTTGCTGATGGGTAAAAGAATCCAACATTATCTGTACGTGTTGGCGTTGCTAACGTACTGCTCCAATCTTGTCTGCCCGTTAAATCTAAATACAGATAATTTTTGAATGCAAACGACATTGCTCCGTAAAAGCTGTTGATGCGATATTGTGCTGTATCCGGAACAGAGATTAAAGGATTCGCATTATTATCCAATCTAAATATCCCCGGTTCAACTAAACCATCTGCTCTAAGCTCTGATTTATTGTAGTGGTTTCTCATCTGACTACCTCCAGCAGTTGCAGTTAGGCTTAAATCTCTTGCGATTTTTTTGTTATACTTTAACAAGAAATCTGCATTTACTTCGTAAGAGTTAACAACCTGTTCACGGTACGATCCTTGAGCAAATTTATTTCCTGAAGCGTCAAACGGTCGCTGAGTATCGCGATTATCCTTATTATAATCTATAGACGAGCGCAGCAATAAGCTCAGCTCATTCGTAAACTTATAGGTTGCCTGTAGACTTCCTAAAACTCCATTTCTTCTTTGTTTATTTAGGTATTGTTCTGAAATGGCATAAGGGCTTTCTGGGTTGGTAGTTGTAATGTTTACAAACTGGCGGTTAACCATGTCATTTACCCAATAGTCTCTATACCAATCGGTGTTAACATTGGGCTGTGCAAACATAAACCAATACATTAACGATTGATTTCCATATCCCGTTGCTGGTAAATTATCGCTATGCCTGTTATTATAAGTAAGTTTTAAGGATAAACTAAGCTTTTTATTAAGGTTGGTGTTTGCAGATAAAGAGGCCGAAGTACGTTCAAGCCCCGTATTAGGCACAATCCACTCGTTGGTTCCGTGACTGGCCGAAAAGCGTAACGCAACCTTTTTATAGGTTCCACCTAAACTTACTGAATTTGTTGTTTCTAAACCCGTTTTAAAAAAGGCATCGATTGGGTTTTTATAAGCAACCCATGGCATCCTCTCTAAACTCCTCCCTTTAATGGTTGGGTCGTATTGAAAAAAGTTTCCGCCAGCAGCAAAGGGCGCACCCCAACTTGCACTTGTGGCATTCGTGCTCCCACCATCAATGGTTGCGCCGTAAGAAAAATAGGAAACACCAAATTGCCCTTGCCCGTACTCACTTTGAATATCGGGACTGCGATTTATATCTTCCCATGCCGTATTAGAAGTAAAGGTAACCGCAAATTGGCCTTTGTTTTTAGCGCCTGATTTAGTGGTAATTAAAATCGCTCCATTAGCGCCTCGCTGACCATAAAGCGCAGAGGCGCCAGGACCTTTTAGCACGGTAACGTTTTCAATGTCGTCAGGATTCAAATCATTTAATGCACTGCCAAAATCTGCCGGCATAATATCGCCAGAAGTTCCATATACACCACCACCGGTTGCTGATGTCCGCCTTGAAGAGCTACTTGCAACCACCCCATCTATCACAATTAAAGCTTCGTTATCTCCCGTCAAATTGTTTTCTCCGCGAAGTATGATTTTGTTTGACCCTGCAGGACCGCCATTTCTAACTAGGTTTAAACCGGCCACTTTTCCAGATAACGCATCTGTCCAGTTACTAGAAATAGCATTGGTAAGCTGTGAACTATCTATTTTTGTAATGGCATAACCCAGCGATTTTTCCTCTCTCTTAATACCAAGTGCTGTTACTACAACTTCTTGCAATTGGCTGCTTGAACTTATCATTCGAACAATTAAGTTATCAGTAGCCTGAGTGGCGGTACGGGTGCTGGCGGTATAACCAATCATATTGATACTGAAGGTTGCTCCCTTTGGGATTCTAATAGTAAACACACCTTCGGCGTTGGTCACACCCAAAACTTTACGTTGAGCATCCATTACAGTCGCTCCTTGAACAGGCGAGTTATCAGCATCGTCCAAAACCTTACCCTTAATGGTAACCGTTTCCTGTGCTTGGATAAGCATTGTGGGCCCGACAAAAGCCATTGCCGGTACTTGAAATAAAAACAAGGCTAATGCTACAGCCGTATAAAACTTGGTTATCCCAAGTCTATACACTAAAGCATCCCTCTTCTTAAGGTGTTCAGGTAAAACTCTATTCATCTCTTTGATTTTATTTTGGTTAGTTTTTTTGTTCTTTTTTGTTTCGAATTATTTCATTGTATAACTAACAGGGCAAATGTCCCTTTTTTAGGTAAACTTTATGTTAACTCTTTATTAATTAAACTTACTAATTTAACTCACAACTTCAGCAACTTTTTGAGGCAAATCAACTTCGTACAGTAAATACGCTTGCGCCAGTTTGTTAAATTCGCTAAGCTGATGCTCGATCCATTTTTTGTTATTTCCTAACTCATTGGCCATTATTTCGGCCACAACAGGGGCTAATGTTATCGCGGCCTTTGAGTCTAAAAACAAAACTCTCATTCTTCTAGCCAACACATCCTCTATTGTTCTTGCCATCTCATTCCTTACCATCCAAACTACCTCCGCTTTATTAAACGTGTATAATGGGTTTAATAAAGTAGTGAATGTTGGGTTTTCTTTCATTAACTTACGTATACCATCGGCATCTGCTCCATAAATAGCAAGATGATCTTTATCCTTTCCGTTCTGAAAGCCGTGAATCTTCACATCTTGGGTGATGCATTTCTTTTCGGGCAGTTGTGCAATCTCAATTGCTTTATCGATTACATCCATTGCCATCTTTCTGTAGGTGGTCCATTTTCCACCTGTAATGGTAATCAAACCCGATTTTGCAACAATTAATTTATGGCTTCTAGAAATTTCTTTAGTACTATTGGTATCTTTTCCGGGAGCAGCTAATGGTCTTAAACCAGCAAATACCGACAAAACATCGTGTTTTGTAGGCGTTCTAGTAAGATATTGCCCGGCGGTGGATAAGATAAAATCTACTTCTTGATCTAAGGCAACAGGCTCTAGGCTGTGTGCATTTAATGGGGTGTCTGTAGTTCCCACCAACACTTTTCCATGCCATGGCACAGCAAATAACACTCGTCCGTCTGTTGTTTTAGGAATCATCAAGGCTACACCTCCTTTTAAGAAAGAAGGATCTAAAACGATGTGGGCTCCTTGGCTTGGGCGTACTAATGGGTGACTGGATGGGGTATCCATTTTTAAGATTTCATCTACAAAAACACCTGTTGCATTTACAATTGTTTTAGCGCTTAAGCTATACGATTTACCCGATTCAACATCTTCAACAACCACACCCGAAGCAGTTTCGCCCGTTTTGGTTAGTGAAGTCACTTTCATGTAATTCAAAACCACGCCGCCATTTTCGGCAGCAGTTTGTGCCAAGTTTAACGCCAAGCGAGCATCATCAAATTGTCCGTCGCTATAACGCACGCCACCAATTAAGCCTTCTTCTTTTAATCCAGGTATTGCTTCTAATACTTTCGCTTTTTTAAGGAATGATGATTTTCCAAACCCACTTTTTCCAGCTAATAAGTCGTAAAATTTTAAACCTACAAGGTATTTATATTTCGAAAACCACGAATAAATAGGGATAATAAATTCTTGATCTTTTACTAAATGAGGCGCGTTCTTAAGCAATAATCCACGCTCGTGCAAAGCCTCATAAACCAACGCGATATCGCCTTGCGCTAAATATCTTACACCACCGTGCACCAACTTCGTGCTTCTGCTTGATGTTCCTTTGGCAAAATCAGACTGCTCGAGCAATAGCGTGCGGTAACCTCTTGTAGCCGAGTCGACTGCAACACCTAAGCCAGTTGCCCCACCACCAATAATTATTACATCCCAGTTTTTTTGATGTTCGAGTTGATCTAAAAAAGTCTCTCTGTTAAAAGTCATCCTATTGGTTAATGTCTTTGCAAAAATTAAACTTTCGATAGCTTTCGTTTTGTTAAAAGAATATCTTAAACGAAACTAAATAAAATTTTTTGAATTAAAAAGAAAATAAATTCATTTATTTCTATAACTGTTAATTATTTACACTAATTCAAACTCTCTTTTTGCCTTTAATTCAACTATTTTGTCGACTTGAAATGTGGAACCTAAATTTTGAAAGGTTTTATTTTTTGTTGTTTTAACTTGGTCAAGGTTTAAGATTGTAAAAGTCTCTTGAAGAATTATTTTTAAACCAACGAGTTGTGTATGACAAAATATTTTTATCTTGAACCCCAATTAAACCAAGTAAAATGATTGGCATTGCAGAGCGGCATCAATATATCTTAAACAAAATTCAGCAGCATGGTAGCCTAGACGTTCAAACTTTATGTAAAGAGCTAAAAGTTTCGTCGGTAACCATCCGTAAGGATTTAAAATTGCTAGAAGATAAATCATTGTTATACCGAACACATGGTGGTGCAACCTTAAACAATCCATATACGGTAGATCGGCCAGTTAATGAGAAAGAATTACTTCAGGCAACTGAAAAAATGCAAATTGGGCTTATTGCCGCCAAACTAGTTGAAGAGAACGACTCGATTATTATTGCATCGGGCACTACTGTTTTAGCATTTGCCAGAAATATACAGCCTAAAGAAACACTAACTGTTATTACGGCATCGTTAAATGTTGCCTTAGAGCTCGTTCACCAAACCAACGTAGAGGTTATACAGTTAGGTGGCGTATTGCGAAAAAGTTCATCATCCGTTACCGGGCCTTATGCCGAAGGAATGCTTATCGAATCGTATTGCAGCAAATTGTTTTTAGGTGTTGATGGAATTGATTTAGAATTTGGGTTAACAACCACAAATGCACTCGAGGCGCACCTTAACCGCCAAATGATTGCTGCCTCTCAGAAAATTATTGTATTAGCCGACTCTACCAAGTTCGGGAAAAGGGGCTTTGGTCGTATCTGCGGATTAGATAAAGTAGATCGCATCATCACCGATAGGGGAATAAGTGAAGTGATGAGAAAAGGACTGGAAAGTTTGGGAATTAAGGTTTCGATAGTGTAGCTTTCACATTTAACCATCGAGAAACAGAGAATACACAGAGCGTACGTCAGTTTTAACCGCAAAGATTCTAAAAGTGCAAAGATTAACGGAAATGATGATAAATGAATCTAACTTGCGGTCTTCGCGCCCTTAGCGGTTAAGAAAAACACTCCATGTTCTCTGTGAAAATCACCCTGCACTCGCTTTGGTAAAAAACCCTAGAGCCCCCAGTTTTAGCAATTGCTAAACAATAAATCCCTAGCATTGTTAGCTATCCAAACATTTAACTTATGGATAGCATCAATAAAGAACAACCAGAAAAAAATCATCAAGACCTTTCTGGAGCAGAAGCAGCAAAAAGAATAAAAGAAATGACCGAAAAGAACAGTACGTGTTTCTTTTGTAGCAATATTAAAACTGGAATTCCATTTTCTACACGGCCAATGTCGGTGCAAAAAGTAGACGACGAGGGAAATTTTTGGTTTCTAAGTGCAAACGACAGCTTTAAGAACAGTGAAATTGAAAAAGATCCGTTTGTTCATTTGCTCTTTCAAGGCGCTAAGCATTCAGATTTTCTTAGTATTTATGGCATAGCTTCGATAAGCGAAGATAAAGCGATCATTAAAGAACTATGGGAACCGCTTTTAAAAGTTTGGTTCACCGAAGGTGAAAACGACCCTCGCATATCGGTTATTAAAGTAGAGCCTACCGAAGGTTATTATTGGGACAATAAGCATGGAAATGCCATCGCCTTTGTAAAAATGGTAGCAGGTGCGATAATTGGGAAAACGCTGGATGATTCGGTTGAAGGGAAATTAGAGGTATAAAAAAGCGCGGAGCAAGGGGGTAAATTACACCTTGCTCCACGCCAAAACTAGCGATCAATAGATCCCATCACACGCTGTGAAAATCCATTAAGTGCATCTTTTTCTGAAACTCCTTCACTTACTTTAGCATGCACCTCTAAAGCTCCGCAAATGTTGGTGATCATTTCGCCAGCTACATCAATTTCGATTTCACTAACGCCTCTAAATTCACAAAATAACTCCAATACCTCTAGTGTGGTTTCGAGTTGCAGAGGCGTACTCTGTTGAAACAATTGTCTAATTACTGGGATTTTCATCGTTTATTTTATTTTTGTGAATAATTCCGTTAATCCTTCAACCTTGTTGGTTTGAACTTGATCTACCAAAGTACCTTCTTCAAAGGCTGCAAAAGTTGGCAAATTATCTACATTGGCGAATTTTCTCGAGTTCGGGAATTTTTCTGCATCGACCATTAAAAAGGTAACCTCCTCGTTTTCGGAGGCTAGCTTTTTAAATTTAGGCTTCATAATTCTACAATTTCCACACCAAGAGGCCGAATATTGCACCATTACTTTGCTATTATCGTTTAAAAATTGTTGAAGGTTGTCTTCTGTTAATTCTAAAAACATCCTAATCGATTAATTTAAATGTGCACTTAAATATTCTGCAACACCTTGTCTGTCGGCATTCATCGCTACTGCACCCGTTTCCCAGTTAGCTGGACAAACCTCGCCATGTTTTTGAACGTGACTATAGGCGTCAATTAAGCGCAGATACTCTTTCACATTTCTGCCTAACGGCATATCGTTTACACTTTCATGGAATACTTTGCCTGTTTCGTCGATTAAATAGGTTGCGCGATAAGAAACATTAGAACCAGAGAACGATTCGTTTCCTTCTTCATCGTAGTGTACTTCTTGATCTAAAATATCTAAAATGCTCGATAAATGCCTGTGCGTATCTGCTAAAAGTGGATAGGTTACCCCTTCAATGCCACCATTATCTTTAGCTGTGTTTAACCATGCAAAGTGAACTTCATTCGTGTCGCACGATGCACCGATAACTAATGTATTTCTTTGTTCGAATTCGGGTAATGCCGTTTGGAAAGCATGCAATTCTGTTGGACAAACAAAAGTGAAATCTTTTGGATACCAAAACAATAGGACTTTCGATTTTTTATTAACTGCTTCTTCAAAGATATTGATTTTCATATCATCGCCCATTTCTGATATTGCATCAATACTAACGTTAGGGAACTTTTTACCTACAAATGCCATAATTTAATTGTTTTTTATTTTGGCGCAAAAGTACGGCTAATTAGGGGCAAAAACAACGAAACAACACTTATTGTGCATCATTAATCTCTATACACATATAGACAAAATCTATAGTTGCTTTTCCGAAAACAGTTTTTATCTATTACGTCTATACGCAAAAACAAACCACATAGCAACATAGGCACGTAGCCTATGTTGCTATGTGCCTATGTGGTTAATAAGCCCTATTTCTTCAATGTCGTCTCAAACAATTTAAAAATCCGTTTATACTCATCGGTCCAGCTACTCGCCTCTACAAACCCATGATCCTCTACCGGATAAACGGCCAACTCCCAATTGTTTTTTCCCAACTCAATAAATCGCTGCGTAAGGCGTACAATATCCTGAAAGTTCACATTCACATCTACCATACCGTGTGCCATTAATAAATTTCCTTTAAACTTGTCTGCATAATAAATCGGCGAACTTCGTTTATAGGCGATGGGGTCGTTGTAAGGCTCATTTAGAATATTAGCTGTATAACCATGGTTATAATGCGCCCAATCTGTTACCGAGCGTAAAGCTCCTCCAGCAGCAAACACTTCTGGCTCTTTGAATAGCGCCATCAGGGTGAGGAAACCTCCATAAGACCCGCCATACAAGCCTACATGCTTCGGATTAACACCATACTTTTCTACCAACATTTTAACGCCATCTACATTGTCTGTTAAGTCTTTGCCGCCCATATCGCGATAAATACCCGTACGGTGATCTCTACCATAACCAGAGCTTGCAGTATAATCGATATCGATAACCGTATACCCATTATCCGCTAATAGGTTATTAAACATGTATTCTCTAAAATATTGGCTCCACCAATAATGCACATTTTGCAGATAACCTGCTCCATGTACAAATACAACCGCTGGCCTATTGGGATGTGGATTCGTTGCTGGGTAAACACGAGCATATACATCTGCCCCGTAGCGATTCTTAAACGAAACTAAATCGGGTTGGCGCCATTTGTACGAATCGAATTCGGCCGTCGTAGATTTAGTAATCTGAACCGCTTTTGCACCTGGTTTGTTCGCTTGAATATATAACTCCCAAGGTTTATCCATATACGAGTAGTTAATGGCTAGCCATTTTTCGTCTGGCGATAAGGTTACTTCATTTCCACCCTTCATCGATGTAAGTTGCGTTAATTCGCCTCCTTCCACACTCATTTTATAAAAATGCGTAATGCCGGGATGTTCTTTATTTGCCGTCAGATAAAACGTTTTTTTGTCTTTGGACAGTTGCACGCTTTGCACTTCCCATTTCCCTGAGGTTAATTGCTTTTTCTCTCCAGTTACTATATTAAACACATACAGATGGGAGTAACCTGTAGCCTCGCTTTGGTAGCAAAAACGATTTTTATCGATCCATCGTAAGCCTCTTCCTCCTACTCCGGGACCGCCAATCCATGCTTCGTCTCTCTGCCTATCCAGCAAACTTACCTCACCAGTAGCCGCATCCAATTTTAAGATCCACAAATCTTTATTGTCTGCCGCATCGGCAACTATAATAGCATTGCTTCCATCTTCGTTCCAAATTGGGCCCAAAAGGTTAACGTTTCGATCTTCATTTTTCTTAGTCCGTTCTTCCAGTTGTTTTGGATAATCCTTTACATAATCGGGAAGGTCTTTGATGCCAGGAATTTTATCGGTACGCACGGCATAAACGCTATCCTTTTGTGCGTCGTAAATAAAGGTTTCCGATTTAGTTAAGGTTTCGCCAACCTTTGTACGTCCCGGAATGTCTTCCGTATAGCCAGAAGCGGTTATATAGTTCGGAACAATTGTATTATGATTAGTGGTAACTGGTGTGGTAATTCTATAGCTTACAAATCGCCCATCTGGACTAACCACTATGCTCGACAAGGCCTTATCGTCTAAATAAACGGCTTTAATTGTTCTTTGTTGAGCAGCATTTGTGTTAAAGCCACCTCTTTGTCCACCCCCGCCAAAACCCCCAGCCCTTCCGCCTGTTCGGTTTCTTTTCTTAATGATGTCGAACAGCTCGGTCTGTTCTGTTCTTAACCATGCGTCTTGAACACTTATTATTGGCCGTTCAGATACGGCAGGTCTTTTACCCCTTACGAAATTAGTTAACTGCTTAAGCTCGTTTGTAGCCAAATTTAGTTGAAAAACATTATCGCCACGTTGATAAACAATTTCGTTATTAAATAAAAAGCGTGCTCCAGTTTCACGCTCTACGGTATTGGTTAGTCGGGTTTCTACTTTGGTTTTAAAGTTATAGAAATAAATATCCCCACCTTTTTCGTAAAGCCCTAAACTACGGTCTTTGTTGTAAGTATAGTTAACACCTATTGCTTTTTCTATGTTTTTATCGTCGGTTACTTCGGGCTTATTAGTGGTTACGTTTGCCATATAAGGCTGGTCTCTTTCCTTATTCTCAGGATTCCATGAAAAAAAAACAGTCTTGCTATCTGCAGACCATCTGTAATTTGTTGGCGCTGTACCCATCCATTTTGGGTCGCGCATTATTTTCTCTACGGTTAAGGGCGCTATTTGTTGCGCTTGGGCAACGGCCGATATTAACAGGAGAGCGAGTATAATTTTTTTCATTATGTTAAGTTTTAAGAGTACAACCTCGCAGGTTGGCAACCTGCGAGGTTGTTTAATGCCATTAATTACTTTTACTTGCAATTCCACCTTTTTTACTTGATACACTAACGGTAAACTTCGTTCCGCCCTTTACCAGCCAACGAACCGTTACAAAACTATTTCCAGCAATATTATTTACTCTGATATTTGTTGGATCGCTTTTTTGCTCGGTAGTTAAGCCTAAATCACGGTTAAGCACAATCATTCCCGCTACGACGGTTCCGCCACTAAGCGTGATGATATCTGGTGTTTCGATATTGTTCTTCACATCTTGGCTCGAGTGCGTAGGGATCATTCGCTCATTATGCACAAGTGCGGTAACTTGTGTAAATCCACCCGCAACTGGCAGCACTTCAATTTCCCCAACACTTAATTTAGGGGTGTTGTAAGCATGATAAACGCTAAAAGCCATATTGCGATGCGCGTCACTTTCTAGCAAAAAGCCAGGGTGCAAACGGGTGTAGGTTTTTTTAAACCCACCAATCTCGATATCGCCATAGGTCGGGTGTTTATAAGGATGCCAATCTACAAAAGCATCTTTCATTAAAAGATCTTTGTCAAATGTATAGGTCTGATTCTGACTGTCTTCGCCATCGGTTTTATTGTACATCGAATAGCCTGTCCACAGCTCGTTAGAGAAGGTATAAATTCCTCTTCCACCATAGAACCAATCCAATTCTCCCCCAAAAACCGAATATAAGTCTTTATATACCACCAAGTATTTATACCCTGGCAACATTTCTTCACCCTTCTTACCTAAAGCATCATACACCCTAACATCCTGTGCATTGTAGGTGTCTAAATCTTCCAAGGCTCCAGGGCCCCTTAAAATCATTCCTCCGTTGTTATGATACGATTGTGCCGCAGCAATATTAGGGTGCTTCATCACAAAATCAACAATTGCCCTGTTTTCTGGCAAAGAAAATGGATATTTATAAGCTCCGCCTTGAATATAGTTGGGTTGCCAGTTCCATCCCCAATCGCGGTTTGGATCGTAAGCCCCTTCACCATCTTCATTCACAAAGCCATCGCCATCGTTATCTATGCCTTCAGCGCCCAACAATTCATATTCACCTTTCTCTTCTGCACCCACCAAAATCATTCTACGATTATCGGCTGGGTCTACTTTATAACGACCAGTAGCACTTTTTCGTCGCATCATTACAATGTTTCCATCGCCATCTAAATCGTCGAAACCATCTTCATTTGTGGCACCATCCCTATCGTTATCAATTGGGATTAATCCTGTACGAGGCGAGTGTGCTGTATTTGCTTGGTGGATAAAGTGATCTCTTGCATCGGGGTTAATAGTTGGCGCAATGTAAAATGTTTTTTCGCCCAATAACGATTGGATGGCTTTATTGCCCGACGCGTACATTTCTACTAAATACCATGCAGTATATAGCGCAAATTCACTTCCTTGAATTTCGTTCGAGTGAATATTTCCATCGATATACATAGCTGGCTTTTTATCTACATTACCAACTTTGGTATCGCTAATGGTCATTACCCAAAGGTCTTTGCCTTGGAACGATTTTCCCATCGCTTCTAGCTTTACCAAATTGGGATGTGCTGCAGCCAATTTTTTACAAATATCGGTAATGGCCGCATAATCATTATAACGATTCCAGCTCACTTGTACTTTAGGGTTTGGTGGTGTCCCCACTGCCGCTATTATATTTTCCGGCTTTTGGGCATTTACAATTCCGGCGCATAATAGGAGTACGGCCAGAAGAATAGTATATTTAGTTTTCATCGTCTGTCTGATTATAGCGTTACTTCAATAGATTTACTGCCGGTTGTTGGACTTCCCGCATCAATCGTTATTTTACCGTTTCCTTTAATTAACCAGGTTAATTCTTTGTTCTCTTTGCCTTGAATGCTCTCAATCGTTTGAGTTTTTCGACCGCTTACTACCGCCTGATTGGCATTCATATTTAGTTTAACCACAATCTTTTTCAGGAAATAACTACGGTCGCCCACTTTCGTATAGGTTGGCAAATCTCCTGTGTTCAGTACTTTTAAGGTAACACGGGTTAATCCTTCGGCAACTTTTTCAGTTTTGAGGTTTACCAAGTCTAACTTTGGCGCCATTTTAGCTAAAGCAACCAAGAAATCTGTATGTTTGCTTACTATACCATCAACCATTTTGTAGGGTGGATTAATTAAAACGAAAGGATCCAGTCCACCAACTTCTACCGTTTGTCCAGGAAAATCAGGGTGATTTACCGCTTTCCATGGTGTAAAGGTATTGGTGATGCCTTGTGTGGCAGCCCATCGTAAATACGAAGCTACAGGATCTTCATTTACAAACTTCTTCTCTTTGCGCGATGAATCTGGATTTACCTTGGGTATCCACCATCCTGGCGTACTAAAACTTAAACGTCCGTAATGAAAATATCCCCATTGTGAGAAATCGCCATTGTCTGCCTGTGCTTTGGGTGCTTCTTTCGTTTTGGTGATTTTATTATAGCGCTCAGAAACCAAGGCATTTACTTTCGCATCCGAATCATACCAACTGGTAATTACTCTTTTGGCAATTCCACTTGGGTTAAAGAGTACCGGAGTAGAAAGATTATTAGTTGGGCCAAAAGTAACTACCGCATACACGTTAAAAGCATCAAAAAGGAAATCGAATAACGCGCGATTTTCTTTTTCCGAAACCGCATATTCTCCTGCTCCAGGAGCAAACGCTTTGAAGTTAAAGCTCGAGTTTTTATTGAAATGAACCCCTCCAGGGCCGTCTTCGTTAAAATCGCCGTCTTTATCGTTATCAACTCCCTCAGGCAATAAAATGTATTTTCCCATTTCACCTTTAGTTGCCTCGGCCAATAAAAGCGACCTTGGATCGTCACTATTTAACTTATATTTTCCTGTAGGATCGAGAATTCGCATCCAGGTAATTTTTCCATTGCCATCTAAATCGTCGGGGCCATCTTCGTTCAATTTTCCATCACGATCATCGTCGGTTTTAGTTTCGTTGCCACTGCGCTCAGTTTTTACTTTTGCAAAATACTGCTCGGTAGCATCCGGACTCATATTCGGAAAAACATAATAGGTTTGGGTATTTAAAAGATTTTTAACACTATCTATTCCTGAACTAGCTAATAATTTTTCGGCAAAACCGATGGCCATTTCAACCCCTAAAAGGTGTTTACCCTCAACCCCGCCCACTACCGCAATAGCAGGTTTATCTTCGGTTTTTCCCGAACCAATAGTAAGCATCAAAATGTCTTTTCCGCCTAGCGTTTGGGTTAAGGATTTGGATTTAACCCATTGTGGGTATTTTTGAACTAATGCTTTAACCCGTTGGGTTAACACTGCATTTGTGCTGTAATCCTGTTGGCTTTGTGCAAAAGTTGTTGCCGCCAAAAACAGAAAAAACAGGTTAAAAAGGTAAAGTTTCTTCATTTTGTTTAGGTTATGCATGCAATTTATATAAAAAAGCAATTACATAACGCTAAGGGGAGGAAGGTTTTATAAATGTTACTTAAAAGTAGTTGGTACTTAGTACATAGTAGTTAGAAATGGGGCGCTTAAGTAGTGAGCGTGATTAGCATTTTTGAATCCAATCGGGGTACTAACTACTCAAAAGCTACCTCAGTACCTTTCCGTTCTTATCAACATTTACATTAAAAGGCGACATGTAATCTTTTAAAATTACTGCAAATTCTCTTCGCGTAATCCGCTTTTTTAAGTCGAACGTGCTCGCTAATTTATACACCGTTTTCCAATTCTTTTCAATCTCTTTTATTGTGGTTTCTGGTGCTTTCTGACCAACGTAGCAAATCATATCGATGGCCGCCGCCAGTGTTAAATCAGCACTTTCGTAATCGTCGAACCAAATTTGAGCTTTATAGTACAAATCTTTAAAGGGCTGCTTAATTTCCTCAGTTGTTACGAATTTATCTGGCATAAACTGAAGGCCGTTTTTATCGATCCGGCCTTTAATTACCCCACTAACCCCAACAAACTGAATTGCTTTCCAATTCGAGTCTTGCTGTTGGATATCAGAAAAAGGCATAATAGCCAATCTATAATTGATGAGCTCACCTTGGGTTTCTTTTAGTTTTATTTCAGATAATTTTGTGCCAAAAAAACCAGCATATGCCGCTGCTGCGCCTGCCGCCTGACCAATTAACATCCCCTCATCACCTTTTAACCAAATTAAGTTTTCTTGGTCGGGAACAAATAAATTATACATCGATAAAATAGATGCAACGCTACCGTTACTAAATTTTCCAGACGATACGCTTGTTCTGTATACCGTATTCGCGTAATTAAGTGGCTCTTCGTAAGTTACGGGCAACGTTTTAATTTCCAATGCTGCCTTAAGTTTCCCATCACCAGCAACAATTAAAACTGAGGGTTTAAGTGTCTTTCCGTCGCTTAACTTAAACGTCCAATTATTGCCCGATCGATCGGCCTTTGTCCATATTACATTTTTAATAACCGTTAAGTTTTTTAGCGAATCGGTCCATTTGGTAAGCACCTCATTAGCTAATTTTTTATCAAATGAAGAAATTATCAAACTATCTTTAATACCTTTCGCAATATTAATTTTCTTGAAAAAATCTGCTTGTAAGCCCGAGTTTAAATCATTTGCTATTGGGTTAATGTCAAATCCCCCTGCTTGCAGTAAAACCGTAGTTTTAACCCCTGAAACCGCTGCTTGAATAGCCGCCGCAGCCGCAGCATTTCCATTTCCAATCACCAAAACGGCTGGCCGAGTGGTTTGCGCCTGAAGTTGAAAACAAACAACGCTAATCCAGATACTTAAAAAAAATCTCTTCATTATCTTATCCTTTCTATGATATACGCAATATGGCATTAATGGATGTCTTTTTAATAAAATTTATGCTCATTTTAACTATATTTAACACTTATTAAAGTTCAAAATGACAAACAAAATCGATTCGGTATTTAAATCGCAAAACGAACACAAATATACGCTCCGAAAAAGCAATGTCGACGAACGCATCTCGAAATTAAAGACTCTCAAAAAAACGATAGTAAAGTACGAAGATAAATTGTATGCCGCATTACATAGCGACCTTCGTAAAAGTCGATTTGAAAGTGCCGTTACTGAACTTATTTTTATCTATGGGGAACTCGATTTCGCAATCGCAAATCTAAGTCGTTGGATGAAACCAAAACGAGTTGGAATAACCCTAAGTAATCCCTTTTCTAAAAACAGAATCTATTACGAACCAAAAGGTGTTTGTTTGATTATAGCACCTTGGAATTATCCTTTTCAATTGGTGATGAGCCCCCTAATTTCGGCCATCGCCGCCGGAAATTCAGTTATGGTAAAGCCTTCTGAATTAAGTGCCGCAACAAGCAACGTAATAAATGCTATCCTTAGCGAGGCTTTCGACCAAAAAGAGGTCGCCTGCTTCGAGGGCGATGCTACAACTTCTACAGCTTTATTGAACTTGCCATTTGATCATATTTTCTTTACCGGAAGCACCGAAATAGGCAAAGTGGTAATGAAAGCCGCCTCAAAACACCTTACCTCCGTAACCTTAGAGCTTGGCGGAAAATCGCCAACAGTAATCGATAAAGATGTAAATTTAGAAAAAGCAGCCGAAAAAATTGCCTGGGGAAAATTGGTAAATTGCGGTCAAACTTGCATTGCTCCAGACTATGTTTTTGTGCATCAAAACCAAATGGATGAATTTATTCGACTTTATAAAGCTTCCGCAGCAAGCTTGTTTTTTAGTCATCAAAAGATAGACTCTACCAGTTACGGCAAAATTATTAACGCAAAACATTTTACCCGTTTAAAAACACTTGTTGATGACGCTGTTGATAAAGGCGCTCGAATAGATTTTGGCGGCACTTTTGATGAAGCCCGTCAAAGTATAAACCCCATTCTTCTAAGTAAAATTTCAGCTGGCAGCAAGGTAATGGATGAAGAGATTTTTGGCCCGATCTTACCGCTTATTCCCTACGAAAATTTAGATGAAGTAATTGAGCAGATTAATGAGAAAAGTAAACCGCTAGCCTTATATATTTTCAGCAAAAACAAAACAAACATCAAGAAACTAATCAAAAGCACAAGCGCCGGAGGAACGTGTGTTAATGATGTACTTGTTCACATTAGCAACCCGAAATTACCTTTTGGAGGTGTTAATTCGAGCGGAATAGGAAGTAGTCATGGTGCTTTTGGCTTTAAAACCTTCTCCCATGAGAGAGCAATTGTTTTTCAGTCGGGTATCGATTTCAATCGCCTCATTTATCCACCGTACACGGGAAAAGAATGGGTGTTAAAAATATTAAAGAAAATGATGTAGAAATGGAAGATTTAAAGTACCCGATTGGGGAATACACCTACCCCGAAAATGTAGACGAAGCTCAAATCAAGAATTGGATCGATTCGTTAGAAAATTTCCCTCACCAGCTCATCGAAGTCGCCTCAAAATTAACGGATGCACAATTAGCTGTTCATTATCGCCCTGGGGGGTGGACGGTTAGGCAGGTCATCCACCATGTGGCCGATAGCCACATCAATGCTTACACTCGTGTAAAGCTAACGCTAACTGAAGAAAATCCGATTGTTCGGCCCTATAATGAAGAAATTTGGGCCGAATTGCCAGAAGCAAAAAACGGTGATATCGAAATTTCAATTGCCATTATTAAAGCTATTCATCGTCGTTTGGTGATAACTTTACGTGCGCTAGATTTTGCAGATTTTAACAGAACGTACATCCATCCCGCAGCAAACCAGCAGTTAACTTTAGCTTACTTGATTGGAAATTATGCCTGGCATGGGCAGCATCATTTGGCACACATCTTATCTACGTTAACGCCTAATACCTAAGCGAAAAACCTACGCCAATACCCATATCACTATCGTAATGCGTAGTAAGTGAAAAATATTTTGTTGCAATGTATTTTAATCCCCCCATGTATTCTTTGTCGCTATTTGCCATAAAGCTCATTCTCATTCGCTTTGATAAGGGTATATCTTCTCTCATTAACTGCAACCTTACATTACCATCTTGATACAGCTCGGCTTGGGCCTTCAGTAACATGGGCAAAGTATATTCAATACCTGCACTAAGCAATGCCCGCTTATCTTTGCTATTACTTTGTCCAAAAATATTCTTTTCTTGCTCGTTGATTCCCATTTTTCGGTAGCGCCAATCGAAGCCAATAAAAGGCATTACCCACTGCATTCTATCTATATACCTGCCAACATGCGTTTCTACCTCAAAGCCATGCATTTTGCTATACCCTAACCTCCATTCGGTGGTTACATTCCACCTCGTGTTGGCCAGCATGGCCATTCCATCATTTCCATTGCTTGCAAAGTCATTTTCGGCCATAAAATGAAACATGCGATCGTCGGCAAACAATCTCCGTTGCGCCAGTTTTGGATTCGGGATTTCGGGATTTACAGGCGAATTCTCGTAGCTAAATACTCTTCCCATGCCACTCATCATGTGATAAAGAATGTGGCAATGAAAAAACCAATCGCCACTTTCTGAAGCAGCAAATTCAATGGTGTCTCTTTCCATCGGCATTATGTCGAGCACATTCTTTAAAGGTGCGTAAACGCCATGCTTTCCGATTACCCTAAAATCATGGCCATGTAAATGCATAGGATGGCGCATCATGCTGTTGTTGTACAAGATAATCCTTACGTTCTCCCCTTTTTTAATTAAAATTTTATCTGCTTCCGAAACCGTTTTGTTGTTTAAAGTCCACACGTACCTATTCATGTTTCCGGTTAAATCGAACTTTAGCTCCTTTGTTGGTCCATTTGGTAGCACTGTGCTTTCTGGAGACTTTAACATCGTGTAATTTAACGTAACCGTTTCCCCTTCCGAAATTTCTGGATACATAACCTTATTCATATCCATGATCTGGTTTTGCATTTTCATCCCCTTCATCTCTTTTAAATCCCCGTTCATTTCCATCATATCGTTCATCATCTTCATGCCCTCGAAATAATTTAATCTCGGCAATTTTTTAGCCGGCATTTTCATCCCATTGCCCAACCATAATGAGGCAGACTTGGTTCTATCTTCTGGTGTTACTAAAAACTCATACTGTTTATTTTCAGGTATAGTTACCACTACATCATATGTTTCCGAAACGGCTATCATTAAGCGATCAACCTCTACAGGTACCACCTCATTTCCATCATTGGCAACAACTGTAATCTTGCCCCCAGCATAAGTAAGCCAAAAATAAGACGAGGCGCCAGCATTGGAAATGCGTAGTCTTACTTTATCGCCAGCTTTAAAGTTCTTAGCAACAAATTGTTCTTTCCCGTTGATTAAAAACTTATCGTAATATACATCGCTCACGTCCATGGCATTCATCCTCTTCCATTCGTTGGTTACTTTAGTTTTAAAGTGTCCTTCCCTAATGGCTTCAGCGTAGCTTTGTGTGCTCCCCTTCTTGATGGCAAACCAGTCGCTCGCATTATGCAAACTCCGATCTATTTCTTTAGGGCTCATATCTGCCCACTCACTTAAAACAATTGGAATAGTAGGAATGGATGGCTCGTTCCTTGTGTTTAGAATCATAGATCCATACATACCAATTTGTTCTTGCAAACCCGTATGGCTGTGGTACCAATGTGTACCGTTTTGGATAATGGGGAATTTGTACACGTGAGTGGTATGTGGTTTAATGGGCATTTGAGTTAAATTTGGCACGCCATCATACTTGTTTGATAAAAATAGACCATGCCAGTGCAACGACGTTTCTTCTTCCAACTCATTGTGGACATGAATTTCGGCCGTATCGCCTTCGGTAAAGGTTAATGTTGGCATCGGGATTTGGCCATTTACAGCGATTGCACGTTTTGGCTTTCCCGTAAAATTTACCGTCGTATCTCGGATATACAAATCATAACGAACTTTTTTTGGCGAGAATTTACTACTTGCCGTATGCATTGGGTTTGATGAGTTAACATTCGCTTTAGTAATGGCGGTTTCTTCTGCCCCTACCGGTTGTAAGATCATACCGCATTTTTCACACTTGTTCGGTTTATCATCCCTCACTTCCGAATGCATAGGGCAAACATATTCCACTTTAATTTGGGCAGAGGCCGCAAGATAAGCGGTAACAAAAAATAAAAGTATGGCGATTTTTAACAATGGTTTCATGCTATTTTTATAGGTGAACAGACCTTAAACGAAGTGCATTTCCGATTACCGAAACGGAGCTGAAACTCATGGCCAAGGCAGCAATCATGGGCGACAGCAGCAATCCAAAAACCGGATATAAAATACCCGCAGCTAAAGGAATCCCTAAAGTATTATAAGCAAATGCAAAAAATAAGTTTTGCCTAATGTTTTTCATCACGGCGTGACTTAATTTTTTAGCATTCACAATATCTTGCAAATCTCCTTTTACCAACGTTATTTTAGCACTTTCAATGGCCACATCCGTTCCTGTGCCCATCGCAATACCAATATCTGCCTGCGCTAATGCTGGCGCGTCATTGATTCCATCACCAGCCATAGCAACGATTTTCCCTTGTGTTTGAAGCCTTTTGATTTCAGTAAGCTTATCTTCTGGTAAAAACCCAGCCCTAAAGTCTTTTAAATTTAAATCATGAGCCACAGCCTTCGCTGTGTTTTCACTATCGCCAGTGAGCATTATTACTTCAATGCCCTGCGCCATTAATTCTTTGATCGCCGCCTTACTTGTTCCTTTAATACGATCTGTAATGGTCACAAAACCGAGCACCTTTTTATCTTGGCTTATAAACGATACTATTTTGCCTAACTCCTGTTCTTTTTTAACCTGATCTTCTATCTCATTAGGCGTAATAGCACCGATTTCGTCCATTAATTTCATGTTGCCTAATGCAATTTTTAAACCCTCGTACGTTCCAATAACACCTTTGCCAACTATAGCATCAAAATCCTTTACCTCAATTAAATTAATCGCTTTTGTTTTTGCATAGTTGAGGATGGCCTTGGCAAGCGGATGTTCGCTATATTGGTTTAATGAAGAAATTTTTTTCAATAAATCATCCTCATCATGATTAAGAGCAACTAGCTTCTCGACCGTTGGTTTTCCTTGGGTTAGGGTTCCTGTTTTATCGGTGATTAATACATTTACCTGATCCAATTTTTCTAATGCTTCTGCATTTTTTATCAAAATGCCCAATTTCGCTCCTTTACCAATACCAACCATAACAGACATCGGCGTGGCCAAACCTAGTGCGCAAGGACAGGCAATAATTAATACGGCAACAGCATTGATAAATCCATAAACAGCGCTAGGTTGAGGTCCAAAATGAAACCACACAAAAAAAGTAATTACTGCGATAAGCACAACAACTGGCACAAAGTATTTAGCGATCTTATCTGCAAGCTTTTGTATTGGTGCCCTTGATCTACTTGCGTCTGCAACCATTTGCACAATTTGTGCGAGTAAAGTATCTGAGCCTACTTTTTCTGCAATCATCGTGAACGACTTTGTCCCATTTATTGTACCCGCACTTACTGCATCTCCTTCTTTTTTATCTATTGGGATGGGCTCGCCGGTAAGCATCGATTCATCTACGGTACTATTTCCATCCTCGATTTTACCATCAACCGGTATTTTATCTCCCGGTTTTACCCTTAATACATCTCCCTTCTTGATCTCATGTATAGCGATCATTTGTTCTTTACCCTTTTGTAACAATACCGCTTCTGTAGGAGCCAGCTTTAGCAATGCTTTTATAGCTCCACTGGTTTTATCGTGCGCTTTTGCTTCCATTAGTTGACCAAGCAACACTAAGGTTAAAATAACAGCTGTTGCTTCAAAATAAAGGTGGATTGATCCATGTTCGTCTTTAAATTCTTGCGGGAAAAGCTGAGGAAAGAACAAACCGAAAACACTAAAAAGAAAGGCTACTCCAGCACCCAGCCCTATTAACGTAAACATATTCAAATTCCAGGTTACTATAGATTTATAAGCCCTCACAAAAAACATCCAACACGCATAAAACACAACAGGCACCGACAAACCAAACTGCACCCAATTCCACTTTTCATGATCCATTATTTGATTTAATGGATTTTGATGAAACATACCAAGCATGGCAATGATAAAAATTGGCACAGTGAAAAGCAGTGCTATCTTCATTTTTTTCCATAATGAGGTATAGGTACTGTCTTCCTCGCCTTCAATTGGCTCCATTCTCACCAAATCCATTCCGCATATGGGGCAAGCGCCAGGTTTGTCATATAATTTATCGCCTTCGCAGTGCATTGGGCAATAATATTTACCATGAGCATTTGCCGTCGATTGTACAGGCTGTGGTTCACTGTGTGTTTGGCAACATGCTTTATGTACTTGTTCTTGGTTATGCTGTGCGGGTAAATTAATTTTATAATGATTCCCTAAGGCTGTTTGTAAGGCCGACAAATCTACATGTTTGTCCATTTTTATCGTAGCCGATTGGCTATCCTTCGAAACCTCAACCGAAGTTATTTCTGGGATGGTTAGTAAGCTGCTTTTCACTTTACTTTCGCATCCCGAACAAGTCATTCCGCTAACGTGATAAGTATGTGTCATTTTATTTATAATTAATAACACAAAATTAACTTGCCTTGTTTTTTTTCCGTTACATCTAATCCGAAAAGAGTTATATAATTAGTTAGCCAACTTTTACGGAAGTCATCGTTAACGACCCGCCAATCGCCTTATCGTTAAATAATGATACTTCCTCCTTCTCGTTTTGCAAACCTAAGGTATACATCAATGGCAAATAGTGCTCTGGCGTTGGAATAGCTAGCATGGCTGCTTTTCCCATTGCTTGGTAGTTAATGAGCGACGAATGATTTTTATTTAAAATTAAATTTTTAAAGCTATCGTTCATTTCCAAAGCCCAATCATATCCTCCTCCATCCATCATCTCCCAACTTACCATCCTCAAATTATGCACCATATTACCACTACCTAAAATAAGCACTCCCTTTTTTCGCAATGCTGATAGCTCTTTCGCTAAATCGTAATGATATTGCGCTCCCTTTGTATAATCGATACTCAATTGTAAAACAGGAATATTCGCCAAGGGGTACATATGTTTAATCACAGACCATGCCCCATGATCCAAGCCCCAATCGTGATCTAAAACAATAGAAGTTTGTTTTACTAAATCTACTGTTTCTTGTGCGAGTTTTGGATTTCCTGGTGCAGGATATTGCACATCGAATAACGCTTGTGGAAAGCCGCCGAAATCGTGAATGGTTGGCGGAAAATCCATTGCCGTAATACGTGTTCCCTTTGTAAACCAATGGGCTGAAACAACTAGTACCGCTTGTGGAACAGGAATTTCTTTAGCGATATCAATCCACTTGCTGCTAAATTCATTAATTTCTATTCCGTTCATAGGCGAACCATGCCCCATAAAAAGAACAGGCATTTTCTCCGTCTCGCCTAAGCTAGACGTGAAACTTTTGAACTGATTTAACGTTTCCATTTTGATTATTTACATCACAAAAATAACCCTTACTCGCGCTTTTTCTATTGATGTAAGATAAGAAACACTATACTTCGTCTATTGTCTTACGCTCTTGATGATGCGCCAATTTATAAGAGGAAGTGGTTTCCCCACTTATTTTTTTAAATTGAGCCGATAAATGAGCAACGCTACTGTAATCTAAAAGATAAGCGATCTCACTCAACGACTTTTCGCCATACGTTAAAAGTTCCTTAACCTTTTCGATTTTCTGCAGTATAAAATACCGCTCTATAGTAACGCCCTCCATTTCAGAGAAAGTGGAACTTAGATTAGCATAGCCCAAATTTAGCTTTTCACTTAGATAGCTAGATAAATTTACATTTAGAGCCGTTGTTGCATAATGAACAAGTTCGATAATGGCTGTCTTTATTTGCTCCACCAATTGCTTCTTTTTATCGACTAATAATTCAAAGCCAAATCCCTGAAGTGTATTCAACAGTTCTAGCTGTTTAAACACATCCATTCTTTCTTCCGAAATCTCTACCATGCCTAGCTGTACAGAAATAGAGTGCAAACCAAGCTTATCTAACTCCTTTTGCACCACCATTTTACATCGGTTGCATACCATATTTTTGATATACAGCTTCATTTACTGTTTCTTAATGGTCTCCGTAACCTCTCCACAATCGTACATCATACTGCCATAAAAAGGGTTTTGAATGGCCTCAACCTCATTAAGCCAGCTCTTTTTTGCCATCGGACAATATTGAACATATACATCTCCCGTATTCATGCTAAATGCTTTCGCCAATTTTACCATTGCCGTAGAGAGCGGCCAGAAGCTATTGCGTTGTGTCTTAATTGCTTTCTCAGAATCAATTTCCAGTGCTGATTTTTTAATAATTTCTGATTCCTTTTTCCAAATAGCTTGCTGTTCGGCCGAGATACTCTTCACTGGAAAGTTATCGATAGTTTTTATCAACCTTTTAACACTTTCGCTTGCCAGCGATGCATTGTCTTTAGCTAAAGCATTTTTGGTTTCAAAATATGCATTTAACGTATTGTTAAACTCTTTTTTTGCTGAAACTCCTTGAGCATTTGTAGTTAAAATTGTTGCCATAAATAGGGCAACTATTGTGATTATCTTGTTCATATTATTGTTTTTTACTTAATGCGTTAAAAAAATTAAATTCTACTCGGGCTAGGTACATGTTTTTTAAATACCTGTTCTCCATATTGCCTGCGGCCTGAAAACGATAACCTAAATCGACCCTCGTTTTACTATTTAAAATCACCTGCACCGCTGGTGCAAGATCTAAATAGGAGTTTCCATTAGCTGGATTTGTTTTCCCAAGTAGCTCAACATAAAGATTAAAGTTAGGCTGGTTATAGCTTTTGTAAACAAATGGAAGCAATAAATAACCTGATGATAAACTATAACTTAGTATTTCATCTGGTGCTTTCATGCTCGGCATCGTCATACCCGGCATGCTGTAAACATCCATTATCATCCCGCCATACAACAAATGTTCTTCTTTTCTAAAAGACTTGCTGTATCCTAATGTTGCCGATAACGCCAGTTTATGGATTAATTGTGTAAAGACAAATCCGCCTTGAATTCCCGAATTATCTCCTTCCAAATTAATATCCTCACTTTCCATTTTTCTTTTGCTAGCACTTATTCTACCAAAAATAGCAGCTCTAAAATGGCTATGGGCGGCGTCTAACGAGAAAAATCGATATTTCGCATATAAACTTGACCCCTCTACGCTATACTTTCCATCCATATCAGAAAGAAAACCTTGAGCATGAAACATCAGATTTTTATTCAGGCCTACCATCACCTCGGCAATACTTCTACTGCGAAAATCGCGACTAAACATGCCCTCATTTGTTATCCGTAAGCCAATAGATTTCGCAGGCATATTACTCGCCGGCTCCGTAAAGACATACAGTTCTTGTGCAAAAATCGCCGGATTTAAACCAAAACAGAGGAGAAATACCCCTAGAGTTGTTCTGATCATCTTTATATACTTAAGTGATAAATTCTAGTTCTTTTCCCGTTTACAAGACCTGTTCCGCTTGGATAGGAATCGAACTTAAGCTGTGTTAGCTTCTGCTTAAAGGCGGCATTCGAAATAAAATTTTTATCGATTACGTTTACCTTGACAGGGCCATTCAAAATCTTACTTTTTACATTCGAAAAGCGATACACATTACCCCCTATAACCACCTGTCCAGCATCATCAACCTTTGCTTGATCAAAATTAATCGTAGCCGTTAAATTCCCAACAGAGAATCCCGCATCCTTAACTTTCTTTTGTAATTGATCAAGATTAACCGATCCCTCCTTTTTAAACGTAAGTGTAAAAAGATTTTTATTTAAATCGGGTTTAACATTGGCAACATAGGGTAAGGTTCGCAACGATTTTTCCGTAGCTTGCGAACACATCGAACAGGTTAATCCGGTAACCTGCATTTCTACAGCACTTATTTGCTGTGCCGATACTTTGTTTAGTGCAAAAAGCATCAAAAATGCAATTATCAATTTTGTCGTTTTCATTTTTCGAAATTTTGGTGAATAAAAAATTTTAGGTATCTCTACCTTAATCTTCCCTTTCCTAATTTCTAAAAACGCAATTCATCACATGCAAGGCAACGCCAGATGGTTTGGGAGGGGCTTTATTTGCTAGTTTGCTGAAGAATGTTGGCAAAAACTGATTGATGATTTGGCTAACATTGGGGTGAAGAAAAAGATCTACGCTAAATAACTTAGGAGCTTTAATAGCACTTTCGGCCTGATGATTATCCTTTACTTTAACCTCAACTTTCGTGTTTTTACAGCAATTATTATCCTTTTGATTTGCCGATTCTGCTTTGCAATATGTGCAACTAGCCCTGGCAGTAGTTGTCGAAACCGATGCTAGTTTGCCTCCACAAAAATGTAGACTCAAAGCCACGCCAATTACACTAACTAGGTAAAACGCGCAAAGACTTATTGCTAATTTTTGCTTTAAACTCATCATTAGCAAAGCTATAGATAAATTTCTGAATTAAAACACCCTCATTTGTTAAAAGATGGTAAAATATATCCTGTTGTTTTGGCCACAGATGCACAGATTTCTTTTGTACCACCTGTTCAGATTTATCGCAAAGCTTTAGGGCCACCAAATCTGTGCATCTGCGGCTATATGTAATATTAATGTTTTACTTGTGCATTATTTGTTAACCTTTGCGCATCTGCGGCTATATTTTTAATCTATTCTATTTTTAGATAACTTAGCGGTAAATCAATTGAACATGAAGAAAATTCTCTTTCTATTTATAAGCTTATTTTGCCTTCAGGCGATGGCTGCAAAGCCCAAAAATCAATACGTAAAAATTGTAACCGATAAAGGAACCGTAACCATTAAACTTTATAACGAAACGCCTCTACACCGTGATAATTTTATTAAAGTGGCCAAGGAGGGTTTATATAATGGCACCTTGTTTCACAGGGTGATTAAAGAGTTTATGATCCAAGGTGGAGATCCTGATTCGAAAAATGCAACACCCGAGGCTTCGTTGGGCAATGGTGGATTAAACTATACAGTGCCGGCCGAATTTAGAGACAGTTTGTTCCATAAAAAAGGGGTTTTGGCTGCAGCTAGGGAAGGTGATTCGAGCAATCCAACAAAAGCATCAAGTAGCACGCAATTTTATATCGTACAAGGAAAAATTTGGACTGATTCTACCTTAAATTTAACCGAAGAAAAGCGCTTAAAGTTCAAAATTCCCGAATGGCAACGTCAGGTATATAAAACCATTGGCGGTACGCCACATTTAGACCGAAATTATACCGTTTTTGGTGAAGTGGTAAAAGGCCTGGAAATGGTAGATGCCATTGCCAATGTGCCCACTGGTAAGTCCGATCGACCTAAAACCGATATTAAGATGACCGTAACCGTGTTAAAGAAAAAAGAAGTAAGAAAATTAGAAAGAGAATTGAAGAAGAAGAAAAGAAAATGAAGGTAATCTCCTACAATGTAAACGGCATACGTGCCGCATCAACAAAAGGCCTCTTTAATTGGCTGCAAGCTACCAACGCCGATATGGTTTGCTTGCAAGAAGTAAAAGCCCTGAAAGAGCAAATTCCCGAGATTATCGGACTAATCGAACAGTTAGGCTATCATCATTATTGGTTCCCCGCAGAAAAAAAGGGATATAGTGGTGTTGCCATTTTAACCAAAATTAAACCTAATAGCATTTCTTATGGCTGTGGCGAACCTTGGATCGATGCCGAAGGCCGAATTTTAAGGGCCGATTTTGATACCTTTTCATTAATGAGTTTATATATGCCTTCGGGCTCTAGTGGCGATGAAAGACAAATCAAAAAATATGAATTTATGCGCTTTTTCGATGTTTATGTGGATGAATTGCGCAAGCAGTTTCCAAACCTGATCATCTCGGGCGATTACAACATTTGCCACCAACCTATCGATATCCACAACCCAAAGTCGAATGCCAATTCATCTGGATTTTTACCCGAAGAAAGAGAGTGGATGGAGCTCTTTATGAGCAATGGTTTTATTGATTCATTTAGACATTTTAATAAAGACCCGCATCAGTATACATGGTGGAGCTATAGAGCAGGGGCTAGAGCGAAAAATTTAGGCTGGCGTATCGACTATCACTTGGTAACAAAGCCCATGGAAAACCGCCTCAAGCAGGTTAAGATTTTGCCCGATGCATTACATTCTGATCATTGTCCGGTATTATTGGAACTTGATTGATGTTGCGGGTCATGATTCATAACCTTTTCCTAAATTTAATTAGGCGCCCAAACTCATAACCCGCAACTCACAACACGCAACAGTTATGCTCATTACCAACATCAAAGCCCTCGTAGGCATTCATCCAAAAGAAAAACAAGTGCTTCGTGGTAGCGAATTGGCCAGATTGCCTGTATTGGAAAATGCTTGGCTTTTACTCGAGGATGGCCTGATCAAAGATTTTGGCTCAATGAGCGCTATTCCTCCTCCCATCTCAAATCTCACCCCTCACCTCCCGGCTAAAGGCAAGTACGTTTTCCCCTCATGGTGCGATAGCCATAGCCACATTGTGTTTGCCGCTTCGCGGGAAGAAGAATTCGTGATGAAAATTGAAGGCAAAACTTACGAAGAAATTGCCGCAGCTGGAGGAGGTATCCTTAATTCGGCCAACAAATTGGCTTTGGCTTCAGAAGATTCACTTTTCGAAAGTGCTTCTTTACGCATTCGCGATATGATTAAGCAAGGAACTGGAGCAATCGAAATAAAAAGTGGATACGGGCTAACCTTGGCGAGCGAGTTAAAAATGCTCCGTGTAATTAAGCGTTTAAAAAATGTATTCCCCATTCCCATCAAAGCTACACTGTTAGCTGCGCATACCTATCCGCAGCACTATAAAAATAATCATAAAGGCTATATCGATTTAATTATAAACGAAATGCTTCCAGTGGTAGCAAAAGAGAAGTTGGCCGATTATATCGACGTTTTTTGCGAACGGGGCTTCTTTTCTGTCGATGAAACCGATCAGTTGTTATCCGCAGGGGCGAAATATGGCCTAAAACCGAAAATACACGCCAACCAACTTTCGGTTTCGGGAGGGGCACAGGTGGGTATTAAGCACAACGCCATTTCTGTAGACCATCTCGAAGAAACCAACGAAGAAGTGTTAAAAAGCTTAGCAAAAAGTAAAACCATAGCCACCCTTTTACCTTCTTGCTCTTTTTACCTCAACATTCCATTTGCGAATGCCCGTGGATTGATAGATAACAATGCTGCAGTTGCCTTGGCTACCGACTATAATCCAGGCTCCACTCCATCCGGAAATATGAATTTTGTTGTCTCGTTAGCCTGCATAAAACTTAAAATGATGCCCGAAGAGGCCATTAATGCCGCAACCTTAAATGGAGCTGCAGCAATGGAATTAACTAACGAAGTAGGCAGCATCTCCATCGGAAAAAGAGCAAACCTATTCATTACTCGAGAAATGCCATCATTAGGCTATTTACCCTATAGTTTTGGGCAAACACAAATAGAAACGGTAATCTTGAACGGAGAAATTTATAATGGATAGATTAAAAATATACACCCATAATGATATTACTCCTTTGATTAACGAAAGAGATGGAGAAATTAAACTAGGGCAAAAAGTACAACTTATTCGGTGGTTCGAAGACCTGCAGAACTGCAATGCAAAATTTGTGCTCTTGGGTATCCCAGAAGATATTGGGGTGCGTGCAAATTTGGGAATTGGCGGAACACAAACAGCATGGCTACCGGCGCTAAAGATTTTACTAAATATGCAAAGCAATTCTTTTTTTAGTGGAGAAGAATTGTTAGTATTAGGCCATTTGGAAATTGAAGAGCCGGCAGACAAGAGCCTATCAAGCCTAAGAAACAAAGTGAGGATAATCGATAATTTGGTTTATCCAATAATTGAGCAAATTATAGCTGCAAACAAAATTCCCATAGTAATTGGGGGTGGCCACAATAATGCTTTTGGCATGATATGGGGGGCATCATTAGCGCATCAGCAAAAAATGAATATCGTAAATATCGATGCGCATGCCGATTTGAGAAAAAAAGAGGGCCGCCATAGCGGAAATGGCTTTACATACGCCTTGCAGGATGGCCATTTAGAGCAGTATCGCATATTCGGTTTGCAACAAAGCTATGCCCATGCCGATTTGTCTAATTACATCAAAACTAATTCGAATATTCAAGCTTTCTACTACGAAGACCTATTGAAAAGTGAAGAAACGATGTTAAAGAATTGGAAAGGGTTTATTAACGACTTACCAGAACCTTGCGGGCTAGAAGTCGACCTAGATAGCATTGCCAATTTACTTTCTAGCGCTGGTAGTCCGTCGGGCTTCTCCTTAAAAGATATGCGTGCATTTCTTTTATCGTGCGATAAAAAATTCAGTTATTTACACCTCTGCGAAGGAGCTACACAGCTTGCAGATGGAAGAAATGATTTAACCACCGCAAAAACAATTGCATCGCTAGTTAGCGATTTTATTAAAGCTCTTCTTCCTCAAACCTTTCAGCAGCCTTCATCATAATTTCCATTTCGGCCAGTTGAGCAAGCGTTAAAGGATCTTCTTGTTCTTGCATTTCGAAAATGATAATCATAGTATCTTCGTAATGCTGGGCAGAAGTTATTTTGAAATCTTTTTCCATTTTCTAAAATTCTATTATCCCGTTAGGAGTTATGCATTTATCTAAACGAACATCATGTAAATGTACATCATTAATTTCTGTTGCTGCGTCAAAAAAAGAAAGACCGATTTTTTGTGCTGGCAAATCCTGCAGAAAACGATCATAAAACCCCTTTCCATAACCTACTCGATGCCCCTTTAAATCGAAAGCTAATAAAGGAACCAGTACCATATCAGGAAGGGTAGTTGTTTTTTTTGCGCGTTGAGGTTCTGGAATATGAAAATGGTTGTTCACCAAATCTTCTTTCCCCAAATAAAGATAACGTTCCATTAAATTAGATACGAAATCGGTTTTAGGTACACTAATTTCAATTTCAGGATGATGCTCTTGCAACCAATCAATCAGCAGAAAAGTGTCTGGCTCTCTTTTAGCGGCAATTGGCAGAAAGACATGAACGCACTTAATCTTCGAGAAATCGAGCGTTTTAAAGCCCTCCAGCAACTTTTGGCTCAAAAACACACAATCTTCCTCGCTCAGCAAAAGGCGTTGCTGTAGGGCCTGTTTTCTGATTTGAGCTTTGTTCATGATTGGCGTATTGCTTGAAGCGTTTTGCTCGCCTATCACAATGCGCCAAACAAAACCTTCATTCCTAGTAATCTTAGTTTTATTTCACCCTTTCTACATACTCCCCAGTACGTGTATCGATCTTAATTTTATCGCCTTGGTTAACGAACATTGGAACTTTTATCTCAACACCATTCTCCAAAGTTGCACTTTTTAGTGCATTTGTAGAAGTATCACCTTTAACAGCGGGTTCTGAATAGGTAATCTCCATTTCAGTAAAGTTAGGAATTTGCGCCATAATTGGCTCTTCGCTTTCCATAGACACCAAAATGCTCATCCCTTCTTTCAAGAATCGAATCGATATTCCAAAAAGGGTTTTAGGCACATTAAACTGCTCGTAAGTGGTATTGTCCATTACCACCAAATAATCGCCATCCTCATATAAGTATTGGTAATCACTCGTTTCAACGCGACAAATTTCTACTTGTTCGTCGGTGCCCATTCTTGCCTCAATAAGCCTCGAGGTTTTGATGTTACGAAATTTGCCTGTGTAAAATGCACCACCTTTACCTGGTGTACGGTGATTCCATTCTTCGACAGTAACCAACTCTCCGTTGATACGAAGAATATTACCGATTTTTATTTCTGATGCCTTTGCCATAATATAATAAAGCCCGTTTTAAATTTTATTTTTTGAAGGCGCAAGGTAAAAATAAACTATGAAAATATAATAGGATTTTAAGATTACAACTAAATAGCTCCTTCACTATTGTTAAAGATTTAACCATGTAATCTTATTATCCTAAAATTTCTAGTAAAAAAAATGGCTTCGGGAACCACTCCGAAGCCAAAATCAACCTAAACCTAAAACTAAACTATGAAAATTCTTACTTAATTCTTTCTACATATTCGCCTGTTCGTGTATCAACCTTAATTTTATCTCCTTGGTTAATGAACATTGGCACTTTAATCTCTACTCCTGTTTCTACTGTTGCATATTTTAATGCATTGGTAGAGGTGTTGCCTTTAACCGCAGGCTCGGTATACGTAATTTCTAACTCTACGTGCGAAGGGGTTTGGGCCATAATTGGCTCCTCACTTTCAAATGCAATAATTACATTCATTCCTTCCTTTAAGAACTTTACCCCATCTCCAAATAAAAACGTGGGAATGTTGAATTGTTCGTAACTCGTGTTGTCCATTACCACCAGGTAATTACCATCTTCGTATAAATACTGGTAATCATTGGTTTCTACTCGGCAAATCTCTACTTCTTCATCAACACGGAAACGATATTCGACCAGTTTTCCGGTTTTTACGTTACGCATTTTAGCCTGGTAGAAAGCTCTTAAATTTCCGGGAGTACGATGAACATATTCTTCAACTTGTACCAATTCTCCATTAAATCGAAGAATATTACCGTTTTTAATGTCAGATGCTTTTGCCATTTTATTTGAAATTTTGTCTATTCTTATAGGCTTATTTCGTGGCGCAAAGGTATTAACTATTTTTTAATTTTGCAACAGCGTTTTAAAAATATTTTTTTTGCCCTATTTTAAACAGAAATAGGATAGATTCTTGCCGAACTTTGACAATCTTAACAAGTGATCATTTATAGTCGCTTATATTTAATCGCTCTTTGCAAAAACCATATTCATGTTCTTGATTAGAACCAACAATAATGGTTTTAGCAGCACCAAACTTCTCCACCAACCCTAAATACCAATCTACACCTTGCGTGTCTAAATTTGAGGTGGGCTCGTCTAATAAGAGAATAGGAGAATCGGCACAACACGCTAATGCCAACTTCGTTCTTTGTTTCATTCCAGATGAGAAGTGTTTTAACGCCTTGTCCTGCGATTTTTCGAGTCCCAAAAGCTCAATCACCTCACGCTCATTTAATCCATCTCCATAGCCCTTAAATTGAAAGTGAAACGCGATTGTTTCTTGCAAGGTAAATTCTTCTATTAAATCGATATATGGCGCTGCGAAGCTGATGTATTGATAAACGCTTTCTACATTAACTTCTTGAGAGCTTGCCTGCAGAACGGACTGTTTTAGGTAGCTTATCTTCCCCTCCGATGGCGTTAAACTGCCCAACAAAACACTTAATAAAGTTGATTTCCCTGAGCCATTTGGCCCCAGAACAGCATAATTCTGCCCTTGTTCAAACCGATAACTAACCTCTTTAAAGATCCACTCCTTATTAAACCTACGGCCAATGTTCTGAAGGGAAATATCCATAATTAGTAATGAGATTTTGCGTATGGTTACTGCCTGATGATTATCGCTCTTTGCTTCCAGAGCCAAAACCCCTCATCACGCCACGGTTAGAGTTGCGGATAAAATCAACAATTTCATCGCGGATTTCAGTAGGTTGGAACTCGGCTTCAATAATGTCTAAAGCCTTCGTTACATTATTATTCTTCACAAACAAAACGCGATAAATCTCTTGGATTTCATTAATATTTTCTGGCGTAAAGCCTCTTCTTCTTAATCCAACAGAGTTGATGCCTACATAAGAAAGCGGTTCACGCGCTGCCTTTACATAAGGCGGAACATCTTTACGAACCAATGAACCCCCTGTTACAAAAGCATGAGAGCCCACTTTCACAAATTGATGTATTGCCACCAAGCCCGCCAAAACCACGTAATCGCCAATGGTAATGTGTCCTGCTAAGGTAGTGCTGTTTGAAAAAATACAATAATTCCCCACTTCACAATCGTGTGCAATATGCGAATAGGCTTGGATTAAACAATTGTTGCCAATAACCGTTTTCCATTTATCTTTTGTGCCGCGATTTATCGTTACACATTCGCGGATGGTAGTATTATCACCGATTTCGGCTGTTGTAACTTCGCCTGCAAATTTCAAATCTTGCGGAATTCCAGAAATCACCGACCCAGGAAAAACACGGCAGTTTTTGCCAATCCTAGCGCCGTCCATAATCACAACATTCGACCCAATCCAAGTCCCTTCCCCAATTTCTACATCTTTGTGGATAACGGCAAATGGCTCAACAACTACATTGTCGGCTATTTTAGCCTGGGGGTGTATATAAGCTAAAGGTTGTATCATTATGCAGGTTCGTTTTCTTTTACTTTTGATATTTGCGCCATCATTTCTGCTTCAACTACAATTTTTTCTCCTACCATACCAAAGCCTTTCATTTGGGCAATTCCACGTCTAATAGGCTCCATTAAATCGCATCTAAACACAATAGTATCGCCTGGTAAAACCTGGGCCCTGAAACGAACATTATCTATTTTTAAAAAGTATGTTAAATAATTTCTTGGGTCTGGAACGGTGCTTAACACTAAAATACCACCAACCTGTGCCATGGCTTCAATTTGAATTACACCCGGCAAAACGGGAGCACCAGGAAAATGCCCTCTAAAGAACTCTTCGTTCATGGTTACGTTTTTAATGCCTACAACATGGGTTTTTGAAAGCTCGAGCACTTTATCAACAAACAAAAAAGGTTGACGATGAGGTAAAATATCCATAATTTGAACCACATCGTACAAAGGCTTTGCGTTTACATCGTATACCTTCTGTATTTTCTTTCCTTTTTCCTTTTTTATCGCTGCTTTAATTTTTTTCGCAAAAGCAACATTAGCGGCATGTCCAGGTCGCGCGGCCATAATATGGCCTTTTAAATGTACGCCAACAAGTGCCAAATCACCAATCATATCGAGCAGTTTATGACGCGCAGGTTCATTTTGGTAACGCAACTCCATGTTGTTCAAGATGCCTTGCGGAGCAACTTCAATTGCCGATCTGTTAAATATTTTCGCTAAATGATTAAGTTCATTTTTTGTTACCTCTTTATCTACAATAACAATTGCGTTATTTAAATCGCCTCCCTTAATAAGGTTGTTTTGTAATTGGTATTCCAATTCGTGTAAAAAACAAAATGTTCTGCACGAAGCAATTTCCTTTTTAAATTCGCTGATGGTCGATATGCCTGCGTGTTGGCTTCCCAACACTGGCGAATTGTAATCGATCATACAAGTGAACCGGTAATCGTCTAACGGCATCGCAACAATTTCTACCTTCCTGTCGGGTTCTGTATAGGTAATATTATGCGGAATAGTATAATATTCGCGATCTGTAGCTTGCGAAATTACGCCAATCTCTTCAAGTGCTTCAACAAACAAAATGGCACTCCCGTCCATAATTGGCGTTTCTGGCCCATCCAGTTTAATCAGCACATTATCCAAATCCATCCCCACCAACGAAGCCATAACATGCTCTACGGTACTAACACTTGCTCCGTTCTGACTAAGGGTCGTTCCCCTTGCCGTGTCGGTAACATTGTCGCAATCAGCATCTATGATTGGCGCTCCCGGGAGGTCAATCCGCTGAAATTTAAAACCATGATTGTCGGGAGCAGGGCAAAATGTAAGGTTCACATTTGCACCGGTATGTAAACCAACACCTTTAACCGAAATTTCACCTTTAATGGTTTTTTGTTTAACGTTCATTATTAATCTTGTCTTGTTGCTGTTTTCTCAATAATAGCCATTAGTTTGGCTATTTTCGCCTCCAACGCAATAATTCGTTTATCAACATCTGGCAGTTTCTTAAAAATAACGATAGAACGCATCCAATCTTTTAGGGGTTGGGCCGGACTACCATGCCATTTTTTATTCTCTTCTGTATCGAAATTAATTCCTGCTTGCGCTCCAATTTGCGTGCCTTTAGCAAGATTTAAATGCCCAGCAATACCCACTTGTCCACCAATAACGGAGTTGTTACCCAATTTAGTGCTCCCTGCAATTCCGGTTTGTGCCGCAACTACGGTATGAGCGCCAATATCTACATTATGGGCAATCTGAACTAGATTGTCTAGCTTTGCTCCCTTTCTAATGAAAGTAGAACCCATAGTTGCTCTATCAATCGTAGAATTGGCACCTATCTCTACATCGTCTTCGATCACTACGTTGCCAATTTGCGGGATTTTGTTATAGGTGCCATTTGGCTGCGGAGCAAAACCAAAGCCATCACTGCCGATTACAGCATTCGAGTGGATGTGTACGCGGCTGCCAATTATGGAGCGATTATAAATTTTAACACCAGGATCAATGGTGGTGCCGCTTCCTATTTTTGTGTCGGCCCCAATATAAATTTGAGTATAAATTCTACAATTATCGCCAATTTCCACGCGCTCCTCTATAGAGCAGAACGCACCTATAAATACATTTTTCCCAATTTTTGCAGTGGGGTGTATATAACAAGGCTGCGTAATGCCAGCTTCATTTTTATTTTGGTTTAGCGCTTCGTTGTACTTCTCCAAAAGCAATGAAAATGCACTATAAGGGTCTTTTACTTTAATTAAAGTGCTGGTTATGGGTTGAGTAGGCACAAAATCGTTTGACACAATAACTACCGAAGCCTTTGTTCTATATAAATAGTGTTCGTACTTAGGATTTGATAAAAAACAAAGTGATCCTTCGTTTCCGTTCTCTATTTTGGCAAGCTCACCAACCTTTGCGGTTGGGTCACCTACGATAATTCCATCTAAAAATTGGCTTATCTGCTCGGCAGTAAATTGCATTTTACAAAGTTAATTGTTAAATTGATATGAACAAATAAACAACTGTGGATAATCATAGTATTAATTACAAGGATAACGCAAGGTGGATTATTTTTTTGTTAATTTTTGTTAATGTCCTAAATATCCCTGGTATAACAAAGTATGTGCTTTCGAACCGTCTTATCTAACGACTCTAAGTTAGATAAATCTGATGCTTTTGTAATATCTATTAACGCTCCATTCTTCATTAAAATATTAATATTGCTATTTCCTGCGTTATACGCCCTATTTCGAATGGTGTCAGTAAACACAAAATACGAAATATCATCTTCTTCCAAGTTTAACGCAATAGCCGTGTTTTCACTTAGAACAGCTATTCTTTCAGCTGTAGGCGCATCGTTTGTGATCTCAACTTTGTAAAGTTTTCTTGCATTCAACATTTTACAAAGCCTTGCCAAAATTACATCCGGATGATTTTCCCAAACTTTAACCGCAGCATAAATATCCTGATCATCGAGTTTAGAAAACTGTAAAAGATGACTCTCGTCCTTAAAAAAATTAAGCTCAGATACATCTTCTTGCAAAAAATGCTGTAAGGCAGGTGTTGCAAAGAGCACTGTCCCGCTTGATGCCAATTCTTTTGCACGTTCTAAGATTTTCACCAACAGCTGCTCGCCAGCAATTACCGTTTTATGGAGATACACTTGCCAATACATTAGCCTTCTGGCAATTAAGAATTTCTCTATCGAGTAAATCCCTTTTTCTTCAATTACCAATTGATCATCAACCACGTTAAACATTTTTATAATTCGATCAAAGCTAATTACCCCTTCACTTACTCCCGTAAAAAAGCTATCTCTGTTTAAATAATCCATTCGATCTAAATCGAGCTGACCCGAAATTAGCTGGCAGAAAAAGCTACGGTGATATTTTCCTCTAAATATTTCTATTGCTGAATCTAAGGCCCCATCAAACTCTTCATTCAACTTATCCATCATCAACAAAGAAATATCTTCGTGCTGAATGCCGTTTACCAAGGTGTGTTCGAGTGCGTGAGAAAAAGGACCATGGCCTATATCGTGTAGTAAAATGGCTATGGTTGCGGCTTCTTCCTCTTCAAAAGAAATAGCATGACCCTTGCTTCTTAGTACTTCTAGTGCCAGGCTCATTAAATGCATCGCACCCAACGCATGATGAAATCGCGTATGTAATGCGCCAGGATACACTAAGTGTGTCATTCCCAATTGCTTAATATACCTCAGCCTTTGAAAATAAGGGTGAGAAATTAAGTCGTAAACTAGTGCCGATGGAATGGTAATAAACCCATAAACAGGGTCATTTATGATTTTCTTTTTGTTCAATTCTTAAAAATAAATTATACGGTACAAAAATTGCTATTTTTATCGACAGTAGAAAAGACTAGCGCTTTTAAAACCTTTAAATTACATAAAAAGTATATATAATGCAGGAAACCAAAATTTTATGGGCTGATGATGAGATTAATTTATTAAAACCACATATTTTATTATTGAATGAAAAAGGCTATCATGTAACTACGTTTACAAATGGTAACGATGCCTTATCCGCTTTCGAAAAAGAGCACTTTGATCTTGTTTTTTTAGATGAAAATATGCCTGGGATGAGCGGATTAGAAACCTTATCGGCCATAAAAAACATTCGCTCTGATGTTCCGGTAGTGCTCATTACCAAAAGTGAAGAAGAAAACCTGATGGAAGATGCTATAGGCTCTAAAATCGATGATTATTTAATAAAACCAGTAAATCCAAAGCAAGTCCTTTTAACCATTAAGAAAATAATCGATAAAAAACTCTTGGTAAGCGAACGCACTTCTTCTGCCTATCAGCAAGATTTTAGACGATTGGGCGTGACTTTAAATGATCGATTAAATTATGAAGAGTGGATTGAAGTCTATAAAAAACTAGTGTTTTGGGAACTTGAGCTCGAAAAATTAGACGACCCTCAGATGCACGAGATTTTAACCATGCAAAAATCGGAAGCAAATGCGCAGTTCTCGAAATTTATTGAGGATAATTATTTAGACTGGATTAAAAATAAAGATAAGGCCCCTTTGTTATCAAACGACCTTTTAAAGAAAAAGGTTTTCCCATTAATTAATAATACTACTCCGGTATTTTTTATTCTGATTGATAATTTAAGGTATGATCAATGGAAAATTATTAACCCGTTAATTAGCGAATATTTCAGGCTCGATGAAGAAGATACCTATTCGAGCATTTTACCTACGGCTACTCAATATGCAAGAAATTCAATTTTTGCAGGCTTAATGCCTTTAGAAATGGAAGCGCGGTTCCCGTCTTTATGGCAGAATGATGATGAGGAGGGTGGAAAAAACTTACACGAGGAAGCCTTTCTTGCCGATCAAATTAAACGCAGCCTTCGTAAAGACTGTAAGTTTAGCTACCATAAAATATTAACTTTTGACCAGGGAAAAGAACTCACTGAAAAGGTAAATAATTTAATGGATAATGAATTTAATGCAATAGTTTACAACTTTGTCGACATGCTTTCCCACGCCCGTACTGATATGCAGATGATTCGTGAATTGGCAAATGATGATGCCGCTTATCGATCCCTCACCTTGTCGTGGTTTGAACATTCTCCTTTGCTGGATCTATTAAAGAAAATTTCTCAAAAAAGAGTTAAAGTTATAATTACCACAGATCACGGCACCATCCGTGTAAAACATGCAAGTAAAGTTATAGGCGACAGAAACACGAATACTAATTTGCGTTATAAACAAGGTAGAAACCTAAATTATAACGCCAAAGAAGTTTTTTTAATTAAAAACCCTCACGAGGCTCAACTTCCGAAAATAAATATCAGTTCGAATTATATTTTTGCAAAAGAAGATCGCTATTTCGTTTATCAAAATAACTATAATCAGTTTGTTAATTATTACAATGAAACGTTTCAACACGGAGGTATTTCGCTAGAAGAAATGATTATTCCGATTGCTACGTATAGTCCGAAGTAATATAAATCCTCTCTATATTTGTATCGATGAAATCTATAACGATTAAGGATATAAGTGAGCTAAATAGCGTAGCCGAAGCTTTACTCACTTTTGCGAATGGCGAAAAGTTCTTTGTTTTTGAAGGGGAAATGGCCGCCGGAAAAACGACTTTAATTAAAGCGTTTTGCTCAGTTTTAGGCGTTAACGATGTGGTAAGTAGCCCAACTTTTTCGATTGTAAACGAATACTCCTCCGCTAACGGCTTAGTCTATCATTTCGATTTTTATCGGCTAAAAAACCTGCAAGAAGCATTCGATATTGGCTACGAAGAATACTTTTATAGCAACACCTACTGCCTTGTAGAGTGGCCCACAAAAGTGCAAGAGCTTTTACCAGAAAAATATGTTAAAGTTGAGATAAGAATTACTGGCACTGACGAGAGGGCATTTTCTTTCACTTTGGTGAACAATACGTAATAAGTATTTAGTCGTTAGTATCTTAATTAGATTCATATCTTGCCGCGCTGAATTCTGATTCCCACCCTGTCTAACTACTTTATACTAACTAGTCAATACTCGCTTTAAAAAATTGCAAATCCTCTATATTTTCCGTAACTTCATGCTACTAAAACTACCTTAACTCATGGCTACAGGATTACGCGAAGGCATGGCCGCTATTGCCCAAAGAGGAATATTGCAGGCACAAGAAGAAATGCTGGAAACGAATAAAAAAAGCAATAGTTTATACATTGGTATTCCAAGAGAAATTTCTTTTCAAGAATGTAGAATAGCATTAACCCCGCTTTCTGTTGCTCTTTTAGTAAATAATGGTCATAAAGTAGTTATCGAAACGGGTGCTGGGATTGGCGCCAATTTTTCCGATAAAGATTATAGCGAACAAGGTGCGCAAATCTGTTTCAACAAAAAAGATGTGTGGAACGCCGACATCATTGTTAAAATAGCTCCTCCAACGCTCGAAGAAATTGGGCTGATGCATAAAGGACAAACCCTCTTCTCTGCCTTACAAATCGGCACCTTAAAAGACACCTATTTAAAGGCCCTTCTTCATAAAAAAATAAATGCGATTTGCTTCGAAAACCTTCGGGATGAAGGGAATGTATTGAGCGTGGTGCGGGCCATGGGCGAAATTGTAGGCGCAACTTCTATTTTCATTGCAGCCGAATATTTAAGTAGTGCCTTTGGCGGAAAAGGCCTTATGTTAGGCGGCTTTACCGGGGTGCCGCCCACCGAAATTGTAATTTTAGGCGCGGGTACCGTGGGTGAATACGCTGCGCGAACTGCTCTTTCTTTAGGTGCAGAAGTAAAAGTGTTCGACAGTTCGATCTTTAGGTTGCGCCGCCTGCAAAATAATTTAGGTAGCAGAGTGTTTACCTCAGTAATGCAGCCTATTGTACTCGCAAAAGCAATTACTACTTGCGATGTAGTTATTGGAGCCATACGATCAGAACACGGCCGAAGCCCTTGTTTGGTGATGGAAGAAACCGTAGCAAGAATGAAACCTAATGCGGTTGTTGTTGATGTAAGCATTGATCAGGGTGGTTGTTTTGAAACCTCTGAAGTAACCAACCACAAGGATCCTGTTTTCATAAAACATGATGTGATACACTATTGCGTTCCAAATATTGCTTCTCGCGTGCCCCGAACAGCATCCTATGCGCTAACCAATATATTTGCCCCCATATTAGTAGATATTGGCGACATGGGCGGTTTAATGAATATGGCGTGGAAAAGACCAGGGATAAGGGATGCGCTTTATACCTATCAAGGTAATTTAACAAACAAAGATTTAGCCAGCATGTTCAATTTGCCCTATAAAGACCTAGAACTTTTGGTCGTATCAAATCAATAATATGAAGAAGTTAACGCTACTTTTCTTACTTACGCTTTGCCTAAATGCTTGTTCACAAAATAACTTCCAAAATCCATATGGTTTGGCGATTATAAATACAAGCGAAAATTATAAAAAAAGCATTAAAACAAACCCCAACAACGAGTTAGTAGAAATTAAAAAAGTTATCCCTTCTGTTGTTTTAGACATTCGTTACGCCACCAAAAACAATTTCATGAAACAGGTGATGTACAAACAAGCGAGAGCCTTTGCACGAAAACCCGTGGTCCAGCAACTAAAGATCATTCAAGCCGAACTTGCTAAAAAGGGCTATGGATTAAAAATTTTTGATGCGTATAGACCCTATGCCATCACCCTTTCTTTTTATGAGAAAGCGAGCAATAAAAACTTCGTTGCGAATCCACAAAAAGGATCAAAACACAATCGAGGTTGTGCGGTAGATTTAACCATTATTGATTTAAAAACCGGTAAGGATGTGCCTATGCCTACACCTTACGATAGCTTTGCGCAAGAAGCATCGCCGCGTTTTAATGAATTACCTGCAGATGTTATTAAAAACCGAGATTTTTTAATTGCTACCATGCACGCTTACGGTTTCAAGGTAATTTATAACGAATGGTGGCATTTCGATTTTAAAGACTGGCAAAAATATGATTTAATGGACATTCCGTTTCAAAATCTTTAGTTTTTGGTATAGATCGACTTTGGTTCTTGCTTTATTTTTGCTTGGGCTTATTCTTTAGCGTGATGAGCTAAGCCATAGCGATCTACTTTTACGTCCTTTTTATCTCCTTTTAACGTGAGTAAAAATATATAATCGTAATCATCGTCGGTTAATTCTTTTACAGGTTTTGCAACGCCAAACGCAACTAAAATCTCTTGAACGGTGTTGGAGTGACCGATAATTAACATCTTTTTCCCTTTTGCATTTTTTATCAAGCCCTCTGCGAATTCTTTTTGTTTCGCGGGGTCGTATATTTTAATGGCCAACCCAATTTTATCAGCTGTTGGATACCCCGTTAATTTGGTGCGTTTATAGTTGGTAGAAAAAATCGAGTCTAAACTTTCTCCTTTTAGGTACTTGGCAAGTGCTTGTGCTCTTTCTTTTCCTTCTGGCGATAAATCTGGGTCTTTATCTTTTGGGTCTGATAAATCTTTTTCTGCATGCCTAACTACCCAAATTTTGGTAGTTTGAGCAGATATGCTTTGCTGCCCTATAAAAAGGAAGGTTAAAATAATAAGTAGGTTCTTCATCTATGCTTATTTATGAATATTTGTTAAAGCTAAAATTAATTCCTCAATATCCGTACATGTATGCCAACTACTTAGTACAATCCGATTAATTAAGCTTCCATTTTTATCGGGATAAGCAAACGAAGAAATTAAAATGCCATTTTTCTTTAATTCTTTATTGACTGTTGGTGAAGTGGCTAAAAACACGGGGAAATCTGCTGTAAATAACCAATTTTCAGTGTCTTTTAAGGCTTCCGCCAAATAATTACTTAACTTATTTAGTTTGGAGAGCTCGTGTTGATAGATGGATGAAGCATGCATAAAAGCAAATAATCCGGCTGCTGAGGGTGGCGAAGCACCAAGAAATTCATTGCTTTGTTTAAGCGTGGATATAAGGGTTTGAGGGCCTAATATCAAACCTGCGTCTACACCAAGCGCTTTAGCCATAGAGGCCACAATAAGGATTTCAATATTCTTTAATCTCGGCAAGGCAGGAATCGCTCCTTTCCCGTTGTTGATAATCCCTATTCCATGCGAATCATCAACGATTAAAATAATCTGTTTCTCTTCGTTAATCGCTTTAAGAAAAGAGAAATTATAAACTTCAGGGTAAAGATTATTCAGCGAATTGCTAATCACTACCCATTTATCGATTTTGCTACTATTTATCTCCTTAACAAGGGATTTCGACCAATCGTTAAAGCTACCGCAGGTTTTGGGCGTTTCGTTTATCCACAATGCAGGGTGTGTTGCAGGAGCATAGCGAACTTCGCCCATTGCCGAAAGGTTTTTAATGGCAAGTTGTGCAGCTAGATACCCACTCGACGTGATTAGACAAGCACCCGCTCCATAGTAGGTCGCCGCAAATTGTTCAGCATCATCGTATATGCCCAATTGCACATTATTAGCTCTGCTTGTGCCATTATTTAAACCAAAACGCTCCAGGCCTTCCAAATAAAGCTTACGGAAGCCCTCATGCTGAGGAATTCCTAAATAGGCAGTTCCGCCGAAATATAAGTAGCTTTCTTGCCCTAATGTAAGTTTACGCGAAATTTGGGTTGGTAGTTTCATTAATAGGGTCTTCCTAACTGGTCATTTGCCGCTTTTATCAATGAATTTGCATTATTACTGTCGTGAGAGAACTCCCAGAACATAATGCCATTGCATCGGTCTTTAGCGCGTTGAGCTTTTATCCAAGTTAACTCAATGCCATTGTACCCATAAGCTAAACCGTTAACCGTGGCTACATTTAGGTAAGGATTAGCGCCAGAGGCCTCGATATCTCTATATCCGAGCGATTTAACTGGAGAGCCTCCACTTTTGCCGTAAAGTGGCATGCCGAGGATTGCCTTTTCCTTCGGCATTCCCTTAGTTGTTAACCACACATTTAGACTGGCATCAGTCATTTTCAAAGATGCGTGATTCAATGGTTCAGCAGAATCATAACCCGCACCATCGTATTGCATAATATTGAAGAAATCTACATACTCATAAACGGCAGGTTCAATAGCGTCTTTGTTAGTAGAAACATAAACTGCAGGCGTAATGGCGGCGCTTAAGGTGATATTGCTTTTGTGAAGTTCAATAGAAAGTTCTCTCATCAAAGCAGTATATTCTGTATTAGGCCCACCATTTAATGTTCTAGGGTATTCCCAATCTATATCTAATCCATCTAAATTATTAGTTTTTGCAAAGCTCACTAGATTAGTCACAAAATTAGCTCTAGTTGTTGAATTCTTGGCTATGGCCGCAAAAACACTCTCTGCACCCATTACTGATATTCCAAATTTCACGTTGTTATCCTTTGATTTCTGTTTTAAAAGATTAAATCTGGAGGTTTCTGTAGCGGTAAGCGGTAAAACAGAACCATCAGCCGTAGGGTTAATGTTTAAAAATGCAAAAAACAAATGTGTAATCATTTTATATTTAGCGTCGACCACCGAGGCCGGATCTCTATATCCTGGCATATACGCTACGATCTTAAATGTACCCGCTACCCATGGTGTTCGTGTTGGCGGAGTTGGAATAGTAAACGTTGGTGGTACAACCACTGGCGGCGTAACTGGGGGCGTAGGTGTAGGATCATCGCCCTTTTTACAGGCGCTTAATAGCACTATCGCAATCCCGAAAATAGTTAGTAGTTGTTTTGTCTTCATAGGTAGATATTAGTTGATTAGTGTTTTAAAAAATTCGACCTGTTGTTTAATCGATTTGGCCCAATACGCCCCTGTATGTGCTCCGGGTTGAGCGATATAAGTGGCATTTAATTTAAGCTCGTCGCATTTTTGTTTTAAGGCGTTATTAGATTTATAAAAAAAATCGTCAGCTCCGCAATCAAAAATAAAGGGCTTCTTGTTGCCTTTTAACTGATCAATTAGGCCAGTAACAGAATATTTCTGCCACAACTCGCTAGTTGCGGGTGGATTTCCTAAAATTTCCCCTAACCCATATTTGCCAAATCCATCAGAAAGCTGTATTCCTCCACTTGTACTCCCTGCACTTTTAAACAATTCGGGACGTTTAATAAAAAGGTAAAGCGCACCATGACCGCCCATGCTCAAACCACTAATAAATACATTATTTGTATCCATCTTATACTTCGATCTAATATCGGGATAAAGCTCGTCGAAGAAAAAAGACTCGAATTGCATATCGCTTTTTACAGGACTGTTTATATACCAGCTGCTATACAATCCATCCGGACACACGATGATCAATCCATAATCGTTTGCATATTTTTGAGCATCCATAATTTTATTCCATTGCTTATAGTTTCCGCTATAGCCATGTAAAAGAAAAAGTACGGGTAGCTTATCTTTTTGTTGATAATTTTGGGGTTTAAATACCCATGTAGTATCGGGTTTTGCTAGGTTTTTAGTTTTATACACCATCTGGTCTTGCGCAGCAACAGACCAACTAAACAAACATAAAAAGCATACAAGAAGTGATTTCATTCGTAACGTTTAAATTCGGGAACTTGCGCTATTTTTTAACCGCCAAGTTATTCTTTCTCTAAAATCGATAAAAAAAATCACATTATTGCAATTATTTGCTGTTTTGTTTTAAAAACCCGCAGAATACCGCACAACTAATGATGAAAATTAAAAGTTTTCGTGAATGTATGTTATAATCCTAACCATTTCTTTCCTTACATCAGATGTAGGTAATACAAAATTGTTATTCATAAAAGAAAACAAGAAGACTCTCCCTTTCTTGGTGACGACATAGCCACTCTGATTATGATTGTTGGAAAGGCTTCCTGTTTTACCAAAAACAAATGGGGTATCGGTTTTTGGGTAGGCATTTTTTAGCGTACCCGATTTTCCTCCCGCAGGCAATAAGCTAAATAATTTTTTTTGATCATTAACTTCATTGTAAATTAACTCTAACAGCTTGATAATATCTGCAGGGGTAAATAAATTTCCACGCGACAATCCAGAACCATCCACCCATTTCACTTTATCAGGAAGTGTAGATAAATATTGCTTATCGATATAGTTAATTACCTTGCTTGTGTTTAATTCTACACCTAATCTATCTGCATAGGTAAGCAGCAGGTGTTCGGCAATAAAATTATCGCTCGGCAATAACATTTCTTTAAATACCGAATCGCTTTTCATATTAAATATGGTTTTTGCATTTAGCGGCATTTTTAAATCCGAAATCCCAACCAATCTTTTTAGTGTATCCATTAAAAGGTTTACGGTATTGGCTGTCGACACTTTATATGGAATAAATTGGTTTATTTTTTCTGGTATAGCGGTTGTTGGAACTTTAAACACATTTGCGTTAAATTCTCTTTGCACTTTAAATGGCCGGCCATTCATGGTGCTGTCTTTCACAAAACAACTTGCAAAGCTTTGGGGTGAGATTTTCATTTCTCCAGCTTTAACCGAAGTCACCAAAATCATATTATCCATTAAGGGTAATTCATTAATTTCTGGTTGGTAATAATCGTTATAATCGTCCCACTGCCAACCATTGCCATAAAAATCGCCCGTATATCTGCCTGGAGAATAAAATAATTTCTTATTGCTGTTTTTTAAAAAATTTAAAGCTTTTGTTCCTTTCAATTGGGCTTGTAAAAAGGATGGGTCTCCAGTGCCCCAAAAAATTAGCGAATCGCCTCGTTCTATATATCGCAATGAAGGGATAGAATCGGGCACCATCTTTAGTCCAGCATAAAACGTAAACAATTTCGTGTTCGATGCAGGTGTAAAATAGGTGTGGGCATCTTTCTCGAAAATCATCTCCTTTTTATCCTTGTCGTACAGCGCAAAGCCAGTATGGTATTGTCGAATAATTGGGGAATTCTTAAATTCATTGTTTACTTTTCGTGCAATAATCTTATTTGGTGAACAGGCAGCCAAACATATGGCGAGCAAAAAAGCCGAATAAAATAGCTTCTGGAGATGTTTATGCATTTATTAACAAGTTAAATGTAAATTACGAGCCCTAATTTATTAATTTAGTTTTATGAACGGCCGTAGTTGCGTAATAAAATCGACATTTATTACCTCTTTTGTTATATTAATTACGTTACAATTTTGTAGGGTAACCGATGGTTATGCCCAAAAATTTCAATTTGGCTATTCCATAAAAAGAGACGCTATTTCTTTTTATATGGTTAAAAACTTGGTAATCATTCCTCTATTTATAAATGATAAAGGGCCTTATAATTTTATTTTGGATACCGGTGTCGACCCTTTAATCATTACAGATTCGTCTATTGTAGACCAATCCCAACTCGCTAACTTAAGAAGGGTAAAAATTAATGGGGCAGGCGAAGGGGATGAAATAACGGCTTATGTTTCGCAAAAACTTAGCGTCAAAGTTGGAGCGGCATACATGGATCATATCCCAACGGTTATTTTAAAAGAAGACATTTTTAATCTCTCGAGCTTTTTAGGAATGAAAATACATGGTCTGATTGGATATCATTTTTTTAATAGCTTTATAGTTAAAATTAATTACAACCAAAGAAAAGTTTACTTCAGCCTGCCAGAAACCCGGAAAAAAAACAAATGGGATAAACTCGACCTAGAATTCTTTAATAACAAGCCTTACATAAATGTTGATCTAAATGTTCAAGATTTAGGAAAAATAAATGCCAAATTAGTTATTGATTGTGGAGCCAGTCACGCCTTATCACTTGAAGCGTATAAAGAAGCACCATTTCCTTTGCCAACCCCAACTTTTCAGGCTAATTTGGGAGTAGGTTTAGGCGGAAAAATTAATGGAAATATTGGGCGAATTAATTCAATCCAGCTTGGCAAGTTTTATCTTGAAAATGTGATTACAAGTTTCCCCGATTTCAATGATGTAGCAGTAAAAGCCAGACAAAAGCAAAGAACCGGCAATTTAGGTGCAGATATTTTGAAAAGATTTACCGTTATTTTCGACTATCAGGAGAATGCGATGTATCTTAAAAAGAATAGCCACTATAAAGAAGCCTTTGAGCACGATATGTCTGGAATGGAAGTCTTTGTTGACGATAAAATATTTAATAGGGTATTGGTTAGCAGAGTAGAGCCTGCTTCTCCAGCAGAAAGGGCGGGAATTTTACCTAACGACGAAATTCTTTCTATTAACTTCCTAAGAACCAATGAGTATACTTTAGATAATATTACCAATTTATTAAAATCTGAGAATGGGAAAACCATTTTAATTGAGTTTTCTAGAAATGGCAGGGTGTATGTTAAGCTATTAGCCCTAAAACGCAGATTGTAACTTTTTTAACACAATAGCCTTTTCACTAGCCTCCTTTTTAATTTTAACCTCTCATACACACCAAACAAACAATAATAAAAAAATGACTAAAAATGGAAAATTACTAGCTGTTGCTGGAATGGTCTTTTTATGTTCGTTGAGCACAACTGTCTTTGCTCAAAACAAAAAGAAAGCCACACCTCCACCCACAGCAACTCCTGCGGTGACTACAGCACCTGCAGCACCGAAGAAAGAAGGCATTAAACCGTTTTCTGAGGTTATTACCGCGAAAGCAAGAAGTAAAAACGGTTTATTCAAAACGCATAAAGTAGATGATAAATGGTTTTTTGAGATACCCGATTCGATATTAAACAGAGAAATGCTTGTAGTTACCCGCTTGGCTAAAGTTCCAGCGGGCGTAAAAGTTGGCAACCAGCAATACGGTGGCGAAGAGCTTAACGAACAAGTTTGGCAGTGGGAACGACGTGGCAAACAAATTTTTATCCGTGTACCGAGCTTTTCAATTAGAGCCGATAAAAACTCTGATATGTACGAATCGGTTAAAAACTCTAACCTATCTAGCATTTTAGCTGCTTTCGATATTAAAGCCTACAACAAAGATACCTCTGGAGTAGTAATTGATGTGACCGATTTCTATAATGGCGATATAATGGCAATTGGAGCAACCGACCAGCTTAGAAAAGCGTATAAATCGACTGCTTTCGATGCTACACGGTCGTACTTAGATACCATTAAAACATTTCCAATCAACATCGAAGTGGTCACAACCAAAACGTATCGCGCGGCCGAGTCGCCCACTGACAACAGCATTGCCGCTGTTTCATATGAGTTTAACACCTCGATGTTGTTATTGCCAAAAAACCCAGTAAAAGCACGTTTAATGGATGCTCGCGTAGGTTTTTTCGGTCAAGCCCAAACCGACTATGGTACCGACGCCCAAAAAGCAGAGCGCACGGCTTACATACATCGTTGGAATTTAGTTCCTAAAGATACCGCTGCTTATATGCGCGGAGAATTGGTAGAGCCAATTAAGCCAATTGTAATTTATATCGATCCAGCAACACCGAAAAAATGGGTGCCTTATTTAATTAAGGGCATTAACGATTGGCAAGTTGCTTTCGAGGCGGCAGGATTTAAAAATGCCATTATTGGCAAAGAAGCGCCAACACCTCAACAAGATCCAGAGTTTAGCGTAGACGATTCTCGCTATTCAGTAGTGCGTTATTTTGCATCAGATATTGCAAATGCATACGGCCCTCACATTTCGGACCCACGAACGGGCCAAATCTTGGAAACCCATATTGGCTGGTATCATAACGTAATGAACCTATTGAGAAATTGGTTCTTCGTTCAAACTGCCGCAATTAATCCTGAGGCCCGTAAAGCAAAATTCAGCGACAATCAAATGGGCGAATTAATTCGTTTTGTTTCTTCTCACGAAATTGGACACACTCTTGGTTTACCCCACAACTTTGGATCTAGCTATGCCTATCCGGTTGACTCGTTACGATCGAAATCATTCACCGATAAAAATGCTACCGCTCCATCAATTATGGATTATGCTCGTTTTAATTACGTAGCACAGCCTGGAGATGGAGTAGTTAGAATGTTCCCAGGCATTGGCGCTTACGATAAGTGGGCGGTTAAATGGGGTTATACCTGGTTTCCTGGCGGATTATCCGCAGAACAGGAAAAGGAGAAATTGGATGTTTGGACGACAGAAAGAGCTGGGAATCCACTTTATTTCTACGGCCGTCAGGGCAATCCCTACGATCCGCGCGATCAGAGTGAAGACTTAGGCGACAATGCTATGAAAGCAAGTACTTACGGTATTGCTAACTTGAAACGTATTTTACCAAATGTAGAGAAATGGACTTTCGAAAAAGGTAAAGACTTTAGTAACCTAAGCGAAATCTATGGAGAAATAATCGGTCAGTTTAACCGTTACATGGGGCATGTGGCCTTCAACATTGGCGGATTAAGTGAAAACTATAAAACGTACGATCAAGCTGGAGCAGTGTATAACTATGTTTCAAAGGCAAAACAAAAAGAAGCAATTGCGTTCTTTAATCACCAATTATTTACAACGCCGCTTTGGTTAATCAACAGCGAACAGCTAAATAAATTTGATAATGGTACCATGCTTACGCGTATAAAAGCAGTACAAACAAATACGATAAATACGATCTTTAGTACGGCTAGATTGCAAAGAATGTTAGATAACGAGGCAAAAAATGGCGCCAGCGCTTATACCATGCCCGAGTTATTTACCGATGTAAGAGGCACTATCTTTGCTGCGGCCAGACCAGATGCATTTAAGCGTAATTTGCAAAGAGGCTACATCGACAGATTAGGAAGTTTAATGGTCGATGCTCCAGCGCCACAAGGGTTACCCCCAGGCTTTGTATTCACACCGGTTAACATTTCCTTAACCGACATTAGACCTTTGGTAAGAATGGAATTAAAAAAGTTACTGGCAACTGCTAAAACACGTGGTGCAGCGGCTGATGCACTTACAAAGGCCCACTATGAAGATTTGTCCGTAAGAATAAATGATATTTTAAATCCAAAAAAATAAGTAAATAGCCCCAGCGTAAAGTTGGGGTTTTTTATGCATTAAAATTATGAAAAAACCACTTATTAGCATCCTGTTCGTTGCGCTTGGTTATTTTGCCTCTGCTCAAAATAGCGATTCACTATCCCTCGTTAATGCACAATGGGAAAAGCAGAAGCTAGCGCCAAAAACCCGATTAGTCACCCATCATTTTAATCAAAAAGACCTTTTTTTAGCAAATCAATTCATTTCTTATATCGAAATCAATAGGAAAGGAAATGCTCCTCTTTTCGCCTTTGGCAATGAAGTAAAAGTTAAAAAAACCACCTCAACATTTGGGAAAGAGCTAGGTGCTCTTGCGGCCATTAACGGTACATTTTTTGATGTGGCCAAGGGCGGCTCTGTAGATTTTATTAAAATAAATGGCGTGGTGATGAAAGAAAATGCTTTGGGGAAAAACGGACAGAGGGCAAGGCATCAGCAAGCAGCAATTGTATTAAATGAAAAAGGGCAATTATCATTCAAAAAATGGGATAACAGCCCTGATTGGGAAAATAAGTTGCCCGAAAAAGACGTTATGCTTAGCGGGCCATTATTGATGCTTAATAAAGTTGTTGAAGAATTAGATACGACTTCTTTTACCAAAGCTCGCCACCCAAGAAGTGCGATTGGCGTAAAAGCCAATGGAAAAGTAATTTTGCTAACCGTTGATGGACGACTAGATAATTCGGCCGGCCTCAGTTTATTCGAGTTAACAAAAGTAATGCGTTGGCTAGGTTGCGTTAGTGCGATTAATCTAGATGGTGGAGGCTCTACCACACTGTGGGCAGATAAGATGGGTGTAATTAACCATCCATCAGATAACAAAAAATGGGACCATGAAGGAGAGAGAAAAGTTGCAACCGTTGTTATACTCAAAAAGAAATAGTGTGAAGCATTGGGCAAAATTTACATTTCTATTTTTTCTATTTACGGTATCCCTACTTCTATCGTGTGGCGACAGGTCGAAAAAAGATTCAAAAAACCCAGAAAAAGATACTGTAGCTGAACAATCCCCAAATAACCTTACCCTTACTGATGTAAAAGGTATTCGCTTTTATGAAGTAAAACGTAGGTTTAAAAATGGATTATCCTTTAATAAAGATGGTTTTCAGCAAGAACCTTCATGGATTATTGAAGTAAAGAAGCGGGATAGCATTATGGTCTATAGTCCAACAAAGAAAGCATTTGAAACGGTCTATTTACAATTCGACCATGGTAAAGTTTATAATTTTATGCGGGAATTTTTTCGAGTAAAATTAATTACGAAAGATAGTTTGATTTTACAGCGACTTTATGTTGAGGGAAAAATAATTGCTGGCGACGACGATTATCGTTCTGAAGTTTACTCTACTTATTATTCAAAAGATTACATCGAGAAAAAGCTTCATACTACGGCCAGCGAACTACAAAAGCCAACCAGAGCAGATACACTACTAATTAAAGGATTATCAGAAAAAACATATAAAGACCCTTTTAACGAAAAATTTGCATTTGCAGCCAGAAACCCCGTTGTATTTACGCCGTTAAGCCCTTTAATTACGGTTTCGAAGAATAAAAAGAATGAGTTATCAAAGCATAGGGCCGAAGTTTATGAGTATATGTACCCAGAATATTCAGTGGTGATCAATAAATGTTATAAGGCCTTTAACCATGCTATGAACGTAATTGTAGATGCTAACGGAAAAATAGTGGTCAACAAGGTGCATTATGTATTATATCCCGATGCGAAAAAGAGAATGCTCCAAGGCGTTGTTGATGTTTATTTTAAAAATATGCTAAAAGTAACACCGGGAAAAACACTAAATATTCCTCATTCTTCTGAAGTTACTATTTACATCATTGGAAAACTTTAAAATTATATTCGCCAAAAAATGAGGTATTTGCATTTATTAAAATTATAATTTGTACCTTGCACGCTTAATTATTAATACATAATACAATGCAAGAAGGAACAGTAAAATTTTTTAATGTAACTAAAGGTTTCGGATTTATTATCCCTGCAAACGGCGATAGCGAAATTTTTGTACATTCAACAGGCCTTATCGATGAAATTCGTGAAAACGACAAAGTTGAATACGATGTTGAAAGCGGTAAAAAAGGCTTGAATGCCGTTAATGTGAAAGTAATCTAATTATTATCATATTTTACCAAAAACCCCGACATAAATCGGGGTTTTTTTATGGAGTTTATTTTTCAATGCGTTTTTTATTTTGTGTTCTTTTCTCCCAAAGATTTTGCGGATCACGCAGATTCAAAAGATCTAATCGTTGAAGCCTAAGTTTATGAGTGGCGCTACTCTACACTTATTAATGGTTTTAGCGTGACACTAAGACCTAGTTCTTGTGCCTTACATGGTTAAATACTGCAGCGCCAACCGCCAATCGCTTAACGCTGAAACACCCTTACATAATCGACCTTCATCGTTGCCGGGAATATCGTATCATCAATCCCATTCTTTCCGCCCCAGTTTCCGCCAACGGCAACATTTAAAAGCAAATGAAAATTCTGATCAAATGGCCATTCTTCGAAGCCCTTTTTACTGTTTCTGAAGGTAAAATACAGCTGCCCATCTATAAAAAAGTCGATATGCGTTTCGAACCATTCAATTGCATATACATGATAAGCGGTGTATGGGTTCTCTACTTTTAGCGCTTTCCCCACTTGGGTGGCTTTGGTGTGGTTAAATGCTGAAGTGTGTACGGTTCCGTGAACCGAATCTGGCTCATAACCCACATGTTCCATCACATCAATTTCTCCGCTTTTTGGCCAGTTCCCGTATTTCCAATCGGTCGGCAACATCCATATTGCCGGCCATATTCCTGTGCCTTTTGGCAACATTGCCCTTACTTCTAAACGGCCATATTTCCAATCGAATTTTTTACGAGAGGCTATTCTGGCCGATGTATATTTCATTTTTTCCTTGTCTCCCTTTCGAGCAATAATATTCAAAAAACCTCTAACAACATTAGCATTTAGTGTATCTGCATCGGTATAAAACTGCTGTTCATTATTGCCCCATCCAGATCCACCACGATCATAGGTCCAATTTTTTGGATCGGGTAAGCCAGGTGCATTAAATTCATCTGCCCATTTCAATTTCCAGCCTTTGGCTATTGGTGTGCTTTTTATCGTTTCGAAAAGAAGTTCTGGTTCGTTCGTGGTAATATAATCGAATTCATTTGCTAGCAACCATTCCATTTCTGGAACGGTATTAACCGTCCATGCATTTAAGGTAAGACCTTGCTTTTTAGCTGGCCCAATCCAATCGTTTTTTTGAAAAGCCGAAAAATGATAATCTAATCCCGTGAGGTGGTCGGCCTTTACTTTCTCCGGAGCAAAATCGCCATTTAGGTATTGGACTTTCGCATTTGGATCTTTGGCAACCAAATATTCGCAAATATCGTAGCCGAAGCTAATGTATTCTACCCACTGTTCGCATTTAAGTTTTCTTACTAACGCTAAACATCGCTCCGCAAGATAAATATCCCTTTCCTTACCAAGTTTTTGTGGCTTAATTTCAAAAATTAATTTTGTTTTTTTCTGTGCCATCCCTGCTTTTAGATAGGCTTCTGCTGTTGGGATTGGCTCACCATTTGATAATTTTTTTGTCAGTAATTCTGCATACGTTGAGCTGGAAATAGACATGCCCTGAAAAGTAGGGTCGTGATTTACCACCAGAACGCTGTCGAGTGTCATGTGAACATCAAACTCTGACCCATGACAGTTTAGTCGGATTGCCTCATTTAACGAGGCAATAGAGTTTTCAGGAAATTTGTTCTTTTTCCAAGCCCCTCGATGTGCAATAACCTGATTTTTGTTCCACGAGGTTATTGTGTTTTGAGCGCTGGCGTTCGTGTTGATCATAACGATTGTTAAAATCGCAAATACTAATGGTTTCATTTTTGGATTGAGGTATGAGTTTCAAATGTTAAAAGTATGATTTTGACGCCAACTTTATGTCGATTTTTTATTAACTTTATTGCGATGGGTTCTAATTATGATCTTTTAATTAGTAAAATAAACGAGTTTACGCGAAAGTTCTATCTCAACAAACTTCTACGTGGAAGCATTTATGCTGCGGCATGTATTTTGGCTGCTTATCTTTTCTTGTTTTTGTTCATTTACTATTCGCATCCAAGTACAGTAACAAAAACCGTGTTATTCTTCTCTTTTCTAACGCTATCTGTTCTTGCGCTTAGTTTTTGGGTGGTGAAACCTGGCCTTGCCTATTTCAAGCTCGGCAAGAATTTAAGCATAGAACAGGCGGCCAGACTTATTGGTGACCATTTTTTTACCGTTAAAGATAAATTATTAAACACCTTGCAACTTAAGGCGATTGCTGATAATTCTCCGCAAAACAGCGTATTAATAATGGCAGGAATAGATCAGAAAATTAGTGCTTTACGCCCAATTCCATTTTCTAGCGCCATAAATCTAAACGATAATCGTAGACATATAAAGTATCTTCTTATCCCCTTTGCAATTATTTTGGTAATTGGAATTATTGCCCCTCGAATCTTAAGAGAAGGAACCACAAGTTTTATTAGCTACAACAAAGAAATCCTGCCGAAAGCGCCATTTGATTTTGTAGTATTAAACCAAAAGTTAAGCGTTACACAAGGTGATGACTTAACCCTAAACCTGAAATTAACTGGAGATGAGTTTCCTCAAGACCTTTACCTCGAAGATGGGGCAAATACCTATAAGTTAGAGAAAGAGAGCATAAGTAGATTTAACTATACGCTTAAAAATATTCAAAAAAATAAGTCGATACGTTTCTTTGGCGGCGGTTTTAATTCTTCAACCTTTGTCATCGCTGTAAGTCCACGTCCAACTTTATTAAACATGAGTGCAGTGCTAAATTATCCTGCCTACTTGAACCGAAAAAGTGAAGAGCTGAGCAATGTTGGCGATTTACTTATCCCGGAAGGGACAAAAGTAACTTGGCAACTCCACACCGAAAATAGTTCTTCTTTATCTTTTTTACTTCAAAATAAAATCTATCCTTTGGCTATAAATGATAATGTTTCGACGTTTAGCCGCGTAATTAAAAGCAATACCGACTATCGCGTTATTCCAAAGAATTCTTTTGTAAGCGCTACTGATTCGCTAAGCCATCAGATTTCAGTAATTAACGACCAGTTTCCAACGATAGACGTAAGCGAAAGCCCAGATTCGTTAAGTAGCAAAGCCCTTTATTTTTCTGGTGCGATAGCAGATGATTATGGCTTATCTTCCTTAAAATTTAAGTATAGCATTAAAGAAGATGGAAAAACCATTTCCGAAAAAAGCCTGCCTATTGTTATTAAAACAAACCAAATAGAAAATGCTTTTTTCTATTTATGGGATTTAAATGCCATCGACGTAAAACCAGGACAAGTAATTGTTTATTATTTTGAGGTAGCCGATAACGATGGTGTAAATGGTGCAAAGGTATCTCGCTCTGCCATTAAAACCTATCAAGCGCCATCGCAGCAAGAAATTGCGGCAAAATTAGCCGAGGGAAGCGATGCCTTGAAGAAAAAAATGGAGTCGACCATTAAGTTGGCCTCGAGCATAGAAAAGGAAAGCAAGAAGCTAAGTCAGAATTTGCTCGACAAGAAACAACTTACTTTCGAAGATAAAAAGCAGGTAGAACAATTGCTCGACAAGCAAAAACAATTAGAAGAGGCTGTTAAGGACATTAAAAAGCAAAACGAAAAAAACACGTTCAATAAAGAAGAAAATAAAGCTATTAACGACGAGTTAAAAGAGAAGCAAAAACAAATCGATGATTTGTTTAACAACGTTCTCGATGAGAAAACAAAAGAACTGTTAGTGAAATTGCAGCGTTTAATGGAAATGAACAGCAAGGATCAAACACGCGAAGAACTTTCTAAAATGCAAATGGATAACAAGAGCCTAAAAAATGAGCTCGACCGCATTTTAGAGCTCTATAAACAACTCGAATTTGAACAGAACTTACAGAACAAGATTGATCGGTTAAATGAAATGGCCAAGCAGCAAAAAGAATTGAGCCAACAAAGCAAGGACAAGAATACCACAGCGAATGACATTAAGAATAAGCAAGATCAATTAAATAAAGATTTCAAGACCTTACAAAATGAGTTACAGAGGTTAGCCGAAAAAAATCAAGAGCTCGACCGTCCAAATCCCTTCAAAAATCCCGAAAAGGAAACCAATGCAATAGAGAAAAAACAACAAGAAAGTAAAGATCAGCTGAGCAAAAACAATAAGCAAAAAGCGGCTGAAGAGCAAGAAGATGCTGCTGAAGAAATGGAGAAATTAGCTCAGAAAATGAGCGAAGAACAACAAGAGGGTGAGGAACAAGAGTCGAAAGTAAATGCTAAAGAATTGAGGCGCCTGCTAGAAAATTTACTGTCCACTTCTTTTGAACAAGAAAAAGTGATGCTTAGTTTACGAAAAATGACCATCAACGATCCCTCTTATGTGGCCAACGTACAACAACAAAACATTATCAAAGACAATATGAAAACCATTGCCGATAGTTTGTTTTCACTAAGTAAACGGGCTCCTCAAATTCAGAGTACGGTAAACGAAGAGGTTGATAAAATTAATTTTAATATCGAAAAGGCAATCGATCAATTGGGCGATAGACGCACTGGAGAGGCTAATCGTTACCAACAAACGGCCATGACCTCTTTAAACAATTTAGCCCTGATGCTAAATGAGGCGCTCGAACAAATGCAAAAAACGGGAAAGCCCAGTAAAGGCAAAAACAGCATGAAAGATCTTCAAAAAATGCAGGAGCAATTAAATAAAAACATGCAGGAAGCCAAAGAGAAAATGGAGCGGGAGGGCAACAAAGGCACTGTGCCGAAAGGGCAAATGAGCCAACAGTTTGCAGAAATGGCCCGGCAGCAACAGATAATACGCGAAGCTTTACAAAAAATAAACACAGAAGAAAACAAAGACGGCAAGGGGGCTTTGGGAAATCTAAATCAAGCCATCAAAGACATGAAACAGACCGAAACCGATTTAGTGAATAAAACCCTTCATCAAGAAGCCATGGATAGGCAAAAAAATCTGTTAACCAAGTTGATTGATGCCGATAAAGCACAGCGAGAGCAAGATGAGGATTCGAAAAGAGAAAGTAGCGCTGCAAAGGAGTTCCCTCCTTCGTATCAGCAAATGCTTGAAAAATTTAAGAAGCAACAGCAAAGCGAAACCGAACTCATTCAGAAATTACCACCAAACTTAAATTACTATTATAAAAATAAGATTGCCGAATATTTTAAGTTGTTAAATTCGCCCAATAGATAATTATTGTTCCAGCTCGTTATTGACGCCACCTATAAGCATGCCAAAAATCAATTTTTTTACCGAAGACATTAGCTATACGTTAAAGGATAAAACCAAAATTAAATCTTGGATCACTGCAACGATTAAAGAAGAAGGTTATGCTTTAAAAGAATTAAATTTTATCTTCTGCTCAGACACGTATCTACTGCGCATAAACCAAGATTACCTCCAGCACGACGATTATACCGACGTGATAACTTTCGACAACGCAGAAGAGCTTAAAACGATCCTAGGCGATATTTTTATTAGCATAGATAGAATAAAGGAAAATGCTTCACAGTTTAGCACTACCATCGAAACGGAATTATGCCGAGTGATGATTCATGGAACCCTACATTTATTGGGATATAAAGACAAAACGAAGTCGGCCAAAACACAGATGACGGCTAAGGAAGACTATTATTTAGCGAAGTTGTAACTAATATGAAAATCTTTCTTAACAAAAAGCTAAAAAATCTTCTCGTTCTTACTTCGTTTATAGTTGTCCTTGCGGCATGTTCTAAAAAAGACGATATCGGCCCCGGAACCAATCCACCCACGGCTACACTGTCTAGCGCCAAAGAAATCACAAATGTTAACATTTTTAAGTCAGACAATCCCAACCTTACCGGCGATGGTTATGTTTACAGATCTGGCGTAAAACTATACATCACCATTCCTTTAGGTTCAGATCTATCTGCGGTGAAAGTGATTTTTAATGTTTCGGCCAAAGCTAATGTTAAGATAGATGGCCTAACGTTATCAAATAATACGGCAACGCTAGATTTAACGAAAACCATCAATGCAACCGTATCGGCCGAAGATGGCTCTGCTACGGCATACACCATCTTGGCTCAACTTGGCATTAAAGATATGGATGCGATGATCTATCCCTTTATCGAAAAATATGGTATTCCAGCTGCCTCATATGCTATAGGGAAAAATAGCCTAGAAAGCATCGTATACAAGAATGCGAGTGGGTTTTCTAGGACCGAAACCAAAGAACGCGCTACACCAAATCATCTGTTTAGGTTGGCGTCGATGACCAAGCAACACACCGCGATCGCCATCATGAACTTAATACAACAAGGCAAAATTGGCATCAACGACCTCGTTTTTGGGCCAACTGGTTTATTAAAAGCTTCATTTCCTGTCGTTGGTCAGCTCTCGGCAAAAGTAACCGTTAAGCATCTTTTAGAACATACGGGCGGATATACGGGCGATCCCATGTTTAGCGCTGCGAATGTTGGTCAAAGTTTAGACCAGCGTATTCAGGTAATGCTAAATTCTGCTCAAAGTGAGCCGGGTACAAAATATTATTATTACAACATGGGCTATGGCGTACTGGGCAAAGTGATAGAAGTGGTAAGTGGAAAAGACTATGAAACCTATTTAAAAGAAATGTATGCTTCAATCGGCATCACCCGCTTGCGCCTCGCTACGGCTACGGCGGCAAATATCCCGTCAGACGAGGCGGTTTGTTATCCTCAAGGTAATTCAACGGCCTATGGCAACGATATGAATGTAATGAAAGCAGCCGCCGGGGTGGCGGTTACTACAGAAGATCTCTTTAAGATTTTATACGCAGTAGATGGAGGAACACTTAAACCAGACATTTTAAGTACTGCAACCAGAACATTAATGTTCACCCCCTCCGATGCCTTTTCTGGATATGCCAAAGGTTGGAGAACTAACCACACCTTGTTTTCTGGCTTTTACCATGGTGGAAATTTAGCCGGAACAGGTACTTTTTGGATTTACGGAACCGAATATAGCGTTGCCGTTTTACTAAATTCGAGAAATAACGACGATGCTTTCGACGCGGATTTAATTGTACTTACGAACAACCTGATGAAAAAAGCAAAAGAATTAGGTTTATAAGTACATGCTATGGCACAAATAGTACATAAATTAAATAGCAAAGCAACAACCCTACAACTCCGGTAATAAATCCTGCTAAACGCTTTTTCTTAATAAAACACAATAAAATTAACCCGCTAAGTGAGACCAGAATTAAAAAAACGGCCGAAAGGTCTATTATCCACCCCCATCCCTTTCCCGAATCTCTACCTTTATGGAGGTCGTTCATCACGGCCATAATGCCCATTTTAACTTCTGAAAGCTCGTAAGCGCCTGTTTCTCGGTTAATAAATGCATCGCAAGAATAAGCTGGCCCTTTTAATGAAACACTTACCTCACCATCATCTATACGCACTTCGCTTACGGCTCCCTTAACTTGGTAAGTTTTTCTTAAAAACTCTACAATTTCCAGCTTGGCAATTTTGTTGGTGTCGGGATTATTCACCCATTTCGCATTCAGCTTACCCTTATTTTTAACGATCACCTGCGTCTCGCCACCAAACCACGACGGGTGATTGAGCGTTAAACCTGTAAACGAAAAAAATAGCACAACAGCAAAACTCACCATCGAGAGGTAGATATGGAGCCATCTGGATAACTTGGCGACTTCTTTTTTCGGAGCTTTCTTCTTTGAAGCTCTTGCACTTGTGCCGGTGCTATTTTTTACGGAATTCAAAAGTTACGTTTGAGATTTCAACATTTCCTGCATTTGTTACTTTTTGTGGCGCCTTTTTTAACTCCATAGGTTGGCGGATAATTTCGTCTGTTCCGTGTTCTTTAGAACTTTCTATCAGTATCGTATAGTTCCCTTGTGGGACATAATTTCCTTTATCGTCTTTTCCGTCCCATTTTATCGTATATTTTCCAGGAGAACGTGTTGCTCCTGTTACCGATACGTAGGTTTCCTTATCCGCTTTAAAGCGATCGCCATTAATTCGGTACCAGTTCCGTAAATCAGGGACCCATTTTGTTTTGTTATACCACAAGGCAAGGTTACGTACGGGCTGTTTGCTTTCATTTTCTACCCATATTGCTGCAAATGGGCGGTGACTATTGCCTGCAATGGCATTTAATTCGAAAGTGATTGATAATTCGTGTTTAGCATCCCATAGTTTTTCATCCGCAGCCCTTCCTAGATTAACCATTTTCTTGACTTCTTTGCTAGAGGGATCAATCAATTTTTCCCATCCTTTACTTTCTATTCTTTTACCTGATGATGTAATGATCAAATATTCGGCGCCTTTTACCGTTTCTGCTAATGCTTTACTTTCTGCTATCGATAACACATTAAATGCTGTGGCTAAAGCACCTGCATCAGTAGCATTTGGAGCGATAACGGTAGCGCTAATTACTCCATCAACGGGCTTTCCGGTACGGGGGTCTATGATGTGAGAATACCAATTTTTGCCAATTTGCTCGCCTCTACGATAATTTCCGCTAGTAGCCACCGCTCTATTACTCACCAAAAGCTGATCGAGCGGCGCATCATTTTCTGCATTTGCTCGCGGATTTGTCACCCTCACCACGTCGTTAACATCACCTTTAATTACCAAATCGCCACCAATATTTACTACTGCAGCAGTAACGCCTGAGGCAGCCAGTGCAGCATCGCATGCCTGGTTAATGATATAACTTTTAGCAAAGGTATTCATCACCAGAGGGGCACTACTTAAACGAGTAGCTGTTAAATCATGTTCGTTTAATAGATAATGCGTTTGCTTCATTGTAGAAACAGCGGCATTAAGTTCGGCCTTAGTAGGTAATTTCTGATTTTTGGAAGCGTCTTCCCACAAGGTAGTGGCCACTGCCGCCGATGCATCAAGCGCTCCATTTGTGCGTTTCTTCCAGTTTTCAAAAAGCTGAAGCATATCGAAAAGTTCTGAAGAAACTTTAACGGGCTTATTCAAGTCATTCTTCATCCAACGACTAAACTCACTATTTGCATCATAGGCACTAAAAATAGCCGAAAGCCTTTCTATTTCCCTTAATGCGGCATGTTCAGCATTTTCGGCATCAGCTTCTGATGAACTTGTAATTTTAAACGCTAAAGACGTACCCAAAACGTTCTCGTAGTTAGAAACGTATAAGCGGGTATTTTTGGCTTTTTTGTAGTTTGGCTGCGTGCCTATTAATAGAAGCCCGGTAAGGATTGAAGCAATAATCTTCATTATGGTTATAATTTTTAGATCTAAAGAAACACAAATGTAGCGTCTTAATCTGAGTTTATATTTAGTATGACCCAATTTTTTACTTAAAGTTTAAGGAGGTGTTGCCTTATTTTTTCGCAGTTAACGGAGGTAAATATTCGGGTGCTATGTAGCTTGTTAAGGTTAAGACCAATCTACATCATTTGCAGAAACCACGAGCTAAGCAATCTATATTATTGTTCGCCGCTTAAAGATTGCGCAAAGAACTTGCTGTCTAAGATTTCATGGCGGTGCTTATGCCCGTTGGTCGAAAGATTATGGGCGTTGGTCGAGAGTTGGCCCCTGATGGTATAATACAGCAAAATTGAATGCAACCTTTTATCCTTTAACTCGTCTTATATACGAAACCAGCCTAATAACAGGCGGTTATCACAAATAAAAATAAAGAAAATAAAAAATAAAGACATGAAAACTTCTATCAAAACCATAATCGCAGCAACATTAACATTAGTAGTACTAACAAGCGCTACTTTAACTACAAAAGCAGACAACGGTGCAGTAACAGTGTTATCAGACGTAAAAAAAGTAAACAAAATTAACGTATCGGGTAATGTAGAATTAATTTTAGTTAAAAGTAAGGAAGAGCATGTTAAAGTATATGATAACTATTATGCTAAAAATGCACTGGTTCAACAAAAAGATGGCACATTAAGGATTAGTTCTTATGAAAACCAACCCTTAATTGTTGTTGTATACGTTAACAACTTAAGCTCAATCACTGCATCAGACAACGCAATCGTTAGAACTAGTGGTAAATTCAGCGCATTAGATCTTGATGTTAATCTTAACGATAATGCTAAAGCAATATTAAATACAAACACGATTAGCTTAAATACAAGTGTAAATGGAAATGGAGAGTTAACCCTAACAGGTTCTACTTTAGCGCACACTGCATTAGTTAACAGTTCTTCGAAAGTGAACATGAACGATTTTACAGCCGAAAGTTCAAACATCCGTTCTCAAAATGCAATTGCTGCTTCAACTTTTAAATCATTAGCTACTGCAATTGCTGAATAATTAATACACACAATCAATCATAAATTTAGTTTAGTTTAGTTTAAAAATGCGGGTGGATGTCCGCATTTTTTATGCAATAAAGAATCGCCATCAAATTTATCCTTACTTTTGTTTAATTTCTTATTAGATAAATCTTTAAAAACTACTTTGAGTACACTAATAGCAGCTGAGGGCTTAGGCCATGGATACCATGATGAATGGCTTTTCAAAAATTTAACTTTAGGTATTAATCCTGGTCAACGCGTGGCCCTGGTTGGTATTAACGGTGCGGGAAAAAGCACCCTTTTAAAACTACTTGCCGAGCGATTTTTACCTCTTGAAGGAAAAATTGTGAAGAACAAATCGGTTAAAATTGGATTTTTAGACCAAGAGCCTTCGTTTCCTGATGGCTATTCGATTAGCGATTTTATTTTTTCTTTAGAGAATAAACAGCAACAGCTGATTAAAGAATATGAAGAATTGATTGAAGACCCTAATCCCGACGAGAGAACATTAAATCGTTTATATGAAGAATTAAGTGAGCATAACGCTTGGGAGTATGAGCACGAGATCAAAACTATTCTGAGTAGAATGGGAATCAATCATTTACAACAAAAAATAGATACACTTTCTGGTGGACAAAAAAAACGTTTGGCGCTTGCGAAACTATTGATAGAAGATCCTGAAATTTATGTGCTAGATGAGCCAACCAACCACTTGGATATTGATACGATTGAATGGCTAGAAAAATTATTAACCTCTGGAAATAAAACAATCCTATTGGTAACGCACGATCGTTACTTTTTAGATAATGTATGCAACACAATCGTTGAATTAGATCGCGGTAAAATTTATAATTATAATGGAAACTATGCCTACTTCTTAGAAAAGAAATCTGAAAGAGAGGCGGCAGATGACAGTACATTTCAAAAGAACAAGAATCTATTAAAAAAGGAATTAGAGTGGATGAGGCGCATGCCAGCGGCACGTACAGTTAAATCTCAATCTAGAATTGATTCGTTTTATGATTTGGAAGAGAAAACCAAACAACGAACTGAAAATCAAAAAGTTACGCTAAATGTTAAGATGTCACGCCAAGGGAACAAAATCCTTGAGTTAAACGGGATTGGACAAACATTTGATGATAAAAAGATTATCACTAATTTTTCTTATGTTTTTAAACGTGGGGATAGAATTGGTTTAGCTGGAAAAAATGGAACGGGAAAATCGACTCTTTTAAATATAATCACCGGTTTTTTAAAGCCCGAAAAAGGAACTGTTGATGTTGGAGATACCACAGTTTATGGGTATTATAAACAAGGCGGTTTAGCCTTTAATGAAAAAGAAAGGGTTATTGACATTGTAAAGTCTGATGCAGAATACATTAAAATGGCTGATGGTCAAACCATCTCCGCTTCTGCCCTATTAACACTCTTTCTTTTTCCGCCAAAAAAACAACACGGTATGGTGGAGAAATTAAGTGGTGGAGAAAAGAAACGCTTGCACCTTATGAAGGTGCTAATGCAAAACCCTAACTTTTTAATTCTAGATGAGCCAACAAATGATTTAGATATAGATACACTAAATGTACTAGAAGAATTTCTAGAAAATTTTCCGGGTGTCTTAATTTTGGTTTCTCACGATCGATACCTTTTAGATAAAATGAGTGAGCAATTATTTATTATGGAGGGTGATGGCGGGGTTAGTGTTTATAATGGAAATTATTCTGAATATCGTATTAGTTTAGATACCGCAAAAGAAGCTCCAATAATTAAAGTTAAGGCAAAAGAAGCACTGTCTACAAACACGGTAAAAAAACTTACGTTTAAAGAGCAAAAAGAGCTTGATGAAATTGAAGAGACGGTTGCAGAAAAAGAAAATGAAATTGAAGAATTAACAAAGTTATTAAACGAAATAAACACAACAGATTATAAAAAAATTCAGGAAACAGCCTCTTTAATAGAAAAGCATACTGCTGAACTTGAAAAAATCATGGAGAGATGGGTAGAATTATCTGAAAAAACAAATGCTTAACATGGAAACCACAGACCTAATTGCAACTCTTGGAGTAAGTCTTTTATTGATTGCTTTTTTCCTTCAGAGTTTTAAATTTATTAAAGCCGAAAGCTATATATATTGCTTGCTGAATTTGTTAGGCGCAGCAATTGCAGGATATGCGTCGTGGTTAATTCCTTTTATTCCTTTTGTTGTATTAGAAGGTGTTTGGTGCTTAGTTGCGTTATTTGGATTAATAAAACTTTATACTTCGCAAAATGTTTCACGTGAAACAGAGCGATAATTAAAAAGAAGTGTTTCACGTGAAACAGAAAATATACTATGTTTAAAGAATATGATGTTATAGTTGTTGGAGCTGGTCACGCAGGTTGCGAAGCAGCCGCCGCCGCCGCAAACCTCGGCTCGTCGGTTTTACTGGTTACCATGAACATGGAAACCATTGCGCAAATGAGTTGTAACCCAGCAATGGGCGGTGTGGCCAAGGGACAAATTGTGCGAGAAATTGATGCTATGGGTGGCTATTCTGGAATTATTGCCGACAAAACCACGCTTCAATTTAGAATGCTAAACCTCTCGAAAGGACCAGCAATGTGGAGTCCACGCGCACAAAATGATAGAAAGAGGTTTGCCGAAGAGTGGCGCTTAGCACTAGAAAAAACTCCTAACGTAGACTTTTGGCAAGAAATGGTTGGAAGCTTACTGATTAAAAACAATACCGTTGTTGGTGTAAAAACAGCGCTCGGCGTAGAGATAAAAGGAAAGTCGGTGGTATTAACAAACGGCACTTTTTTAAACGGATTAATACATATTGGAGAAAAAAAGTTTGGCGGTGGCCGTACCGGAGAAAAGGCCGCTACAGGCTTAACCGAACAGCTAAGTACACTTGGATTTGAGGCTGGCCGCATGAAAACGGGTACGCCGCCTCGAGTAGATGGCAGATCGTTAGATTATTCTAAAATGGAGGAACAATGGGGAGATGAAAACCCCGGGCGCTTCTCTTATACTAATGTAGAGCGACCAAAAGAACAACGCTGTTGTTGGATAACTTATACAAATACGCATGTTCATGAAACGTTAAAAGAAGGTTTCGAAAAATCTCCAATGTTTACTGGCCGAATTAAAGGGTTGGGGCCACGGTATTGTCCGTCTATTGAAGACAAAATAAATCGCTTTGCAGAGCGAGAAAGACATCAAATTTTTGTTGAACCCGAAGGATGGAACACCTGCGAAATTTATGTTAATGGGTTTTCTACCTCATTACCAGAAGACATCCAATATAAAGCATTACAGCAGATCCCTGGTTTCGAAAACGCTAAAATGTTCAGGCCCGGTTATGCCATAGAATACGACTATTTTCCACCTACCCAACTATCTCTCACCTTAGAAACGAAATTAATCAGCAACCTCTTCTTTGCTGGCCAAATAAATGGCACAACAGGATACGAAGAGGCTGCTAGTCAAGGCTTTATAGCAGGAATTAATGCGCATTTAAAGGTAAAAGATAAACCTGAACTTATCATGAAGCGCTCTGAATCTTATATTGGTGTATTAATAGACGACCTCGTAACCAAGGGTACCGAAGAGCCTTACAGAATGTTTACGTCTAGAGCAGAGCATCGTTTGTTGTTAAGACAAGATAATGCCGACATTCGCCTCTCTCCTATTGCGCATCAACTCGGATTAATTAGTGATGAACGCTTAGCGGTCGTTCAACAAAAAGTTGAGAACTCAGATGCTATCGTCGCTTTTACCAAGAAACAGGGTATCGATATGAATAGCGCCAACGATTTATTATCAAGCTTAGGTACTTCAACCCTAAATCAAAACGTTAAGTTGTTTAATGTACTAAGCAGGCCGCAGGTTGGCATTGAAGACATTAGAAAAGTAAGTCCCGATTTTAACAACCTGCTTAATAATTTTGATAAAGAAACGGTAGAGCAAGCTGAAATTAAAATTAAGTACGAAAGCTATTTCGAAAAGGAAAATGAAATTGTAAACAAAATGCAGAAAATGGAAGACAAGGCTATTCAACCCGATTTTGATTACACAAAACTCCTTTCCTTATCGAAAGAAGCACGAGAAAAATTGTTAAAGATAAAGCCACGGACTTTAGGACAGGCCTCTCGGATTTCAGGAGTATCACCATCCGATATTTCCGTTTTAATGGTGCACATTACAAAATAAATTATAAACCATTGAAAAACAAAAGGTTAAGAGATTTTGGTTTTGACTTAAAATAAAGCCCTAAAATCGATTATTTTTGTTTTTTAATAATAATGGTCGAAAGACAATGAAAGTTTAACTGGCATTATATAAATGAGCGAAAACGCAAATTACTCAACAAAGCATTTTTTTAAGTACATTATTTTTATTGCTGTCTGCATTTATGGCTGCGCCAGCATGCGCGCGCCCGAAGGGGGACCAGTTGATAAAACTCCTCCTAAGGTTTTAAAAATGGAGCCGAAAAATTTAACAACCAATTTTACGCAAAAAAAAATTGAAATCACTTTCGATGAATACTTCAATATCCAAAATGAAGCGAGAGAGTTTTCGATATCCCCAGAACAAGAGCGCCCTCCTCTCCTAAAGAAAGACCAGAAAAAATTGGAAATCATATTTCAAGATAGTTTAGAAAAAAACACAACCTATACGTTGAATTTTGGAAACGCCATTGTTGATGTGAACGAATCGAATGCCTTAAAAAATTTAACTTACGCTTTTTCTACAGGGCCATTCCTAGATTCGCTAAGCATAAGTGGCCGCGTAATAAGCACCTTAACCGGAAAACCCGTACTAGATGCTACAGTCTTTATTATCCCGCTTGCGAGAGATTCTATTTTCGGAAAAAAGAAAGCATCAATCTCTACCTCAACAGACAGTAGCGGACTTTATTCTTTAAACAACCTTAAAAAAGATACCTATAAAATTTATGCGTTAAAAGAAAATGGAGGTGATAAAATTTATCAGCAACGATCAGACGAAATCGGATTCATTAAAGAACCTATCATTTTAACGAAAAACCTTGATAGCATTAATCTCGGTCTCTTTAAAGAATTAGCTCAAGACTTTCGCATCCTAGATAAAAAACTGAATCAAGATGGAAGTATAAACATGATCTTCAATCAGAGACTAATTAAACCAGAAGTCAATATTCTTAACAATAAATCTGTTGATGATACAAAGATTTTTCGTTTCAGTAAAACAAACGACTCACTAAAAATGTGGCTTCAAGATTTAACTTTCGATTCGATAGAAGTAGTGCTAAAAAGTAATGGGAAAGCGCTCGACACCGTCCAATTTAATAGAGAAAAAAAAGACACCTATACTCGCATTATACAGCAAACTGATAATATAGAGGCCGGCGTCCTTAATCCTTTTCGCCCCTTTAAGCTGAACTTTAATTTTCCTATTGAGAAAATAGACGTCACGAAAATAAAATTAACCGAAGATAGTATCCCAAAGACCAACTTTACCGTTACAAAAGATAGTACCAATGTACTCGCCTGTAATTTCAATTATCCCTGGAAAAAGAAAGCAAATTATGTAATTACTTTCGAGGAAGGCGCTATAACTGCAATTTTTGGTGTTAAAAATAAACCAATACGTAAGTTGTTACGTCTAGGTAGTGCCGATGATTATGGCTCTTTTATATTTAAAGTCCAAGTTCCAGATAGCACTAAAAGCTATATTCTCGAGGTTTTAAATGATAAGAAAGTGGTTATTTCGAGCGAAATAATCACCAAAAATAAATCTATTACCTACTCAAACTATAAAGTAGGCTCTTACTTCACTCGAGTTATTTACGACGAAAACAAGAATGGTCTTTGGGATACTGGTAATTTAACATTAGGAACACAACCAGAACCTATTTATAACCATCCTGAAGAACGAACCGTTCGAGCAAATTTTGTGGTTTCCTTGGTTTATGAAATTCCGCCCCCTCCAAATGCGTCAGCTAATCGAATAGCCGACGAAAAGCCGCCTACCGAAAAACTAAAAAATTAAAGGGTAAACCAACCCGAATACATCATATAATTATCTGGTAATTTCATTAGTAAAGCCCTTTGCTCATCGGTAATGGGCTTTATTTTTTTAGCAGGTGTTCCGGCATATAAAAATCCACTTTCACAAAGGGTATTTTCGAGCACAACAGATCCCGCAGCAATAATACAAAACTCTTCAATTACAGCATGATCCATTACAATTGCCCCCATTCCAATAAGCACATGGTCTTTAACTACACAGCCATGCACAATGGCATTGTGTCCAACTGAAACACGATTACCAATATGAGTTGAAGCTTTAAGATACGTAGCGTGTATAATAGCTCCGTCTTGTATATTACTTTCGTTACCAATGGTGATAGCATTTACATCTCCCCTCACCACGGCATTAAACCAAATGGAACACTTATGTCCTATAACTACATCGCCAACAATAGTGGCATTAGGCGCAATAAAACAATCATCTCCAAACTTCGGGTGTACTTCTTTAACTGGTAGTATAATCGGCATATCTTTTTGTTCTAAATAATAGTATCTACCAATTCATCCGCATGGTTCGGATAGTCGGTAGTATAATGTAATCCCCTACTCTCTTTACGGGCCTTGGCCGATTTTATAACCATATAGGCCACCTGAATTACATTCCTTAACTCGCAAAGTTTAACCGAAACCTTGTTTTTTTTATAAAATTCCTCTGTTTCTTCGTACAATAAGAACAAGCGCCGCATGGCGCGGTCTAATCTAAAATCAGACCTCACGATGCCAACATAATCGCTCATAATCTTTTGCGTTTCACGAAGGTTATGAGTTACTAAAATATCCTCGTTAGATTGAGTAACACCTTGTTCATCCCATTCTGGAATGCTATCTGGGATAATATTCGTGTGAAATGCTTCAATAGCAGATATAAAAATTCGATGAGCAAATACAGTAGCTTCTAACAACGAATTTGAAGCTAATCTATTTGCACCATGCAATCCGGTTGAGGAAACCTCGCCACAAGCATATAAATTAGTAATGGATGACTTTCCATACTCATCAACCAAAATACCCCCACACATGTAGTGACAGGCAGGTGTTACGGGTATAAAATCTTTTGTCATATCGATACCTATAGACAAACATTTTGCATAGATATTTGGAAAATGGGTTAAGATATCTTCTTTCTTCCGCATAGTAATATCCAAGTATACAAAGTCGTCTCCTGATTTTTTCATCTCTGCATCTATTGCACGCGCAACAATATCTCGGGGAGCTAATGATCCCCGTTCATCATACTCATACATAAACTCTTCTCCATTTCTTCTTTTTAATAGTCCTCCAAAACCACGAACGGCCTCAGAAATTAAAAAAGAAGGGTATTCTCCTGGATGATAAAGTGCCGTTGGATGAAATTGTATAAACTCCATGTTCCTCACTTTTCCTTTTGCGCGGTACACCATTGCCATTCCATCGCCAGTGGCGATAACCGGATTGGTAGTATTCGCATAAATATGACCAGCACCGCCAGAAGCCAGCACCGTTACCCTCGCCAAAATCTTTTCCACATCGTTAAGTTCTGTATTAAAGGCATATATACCATAGCAATTCACATCTTCAGTACTCTTATCAACATGTTTTCCTAGATGATGCTGGGTAATCAGTTCTAAACAAAAGTAGTGTGTTAATATCTCTATGTTATCGTTTTGGTGGATCTGTTTTAATAAAACACTCTCTATTTCATAGCCAGTAATATCTTTATAATGGAGTACTCGGTGCTCTGAGTGTCCACCTTCTTTTGCCAAATCGAAAACCCCAGCCGTGTTCTTATCGAAATTTATTCCGTAATCGATAATCTCTTGAATACGTTGAGGCCCCTCTTTTACTACAATTTCAACAATATCTTCGTTGCATAACCCATCGCCTGCAATTAATGTATCGTGGATATGTTTTTCGAACGAATCAGATGCGTCTACTACTACAGCTACACCCCCTTGGGCATATTTCGTATTTGATTCGTCTTCATTCGATTTAGTGACAATTAAAACTTTTCCAAATTTTGCTGCTTTTAATGCAAAACTTAGTCCTGCTATTCCCGACCCTATAACTAAAAAATCTACTTGTCTCATTCTATTCTTACTTTTTCAACTGTAATGAGGAGATCATAATCGCATATTAGTTAATCATTAGCTGAATGATTACGATGTTCTCATTAAATACTACTAAATCAAAATTGTGTTAACAACACACCAATTTATGTGGAAGGAATGTATAAATTAAACCAACAACTATTTTTGAATGTTTAAAGCTAAGGTAAAAAGGGAATTCGACACAATCTTTTACATTATTTTTAAGCAACTTTGCATTGTTTATTAACTTTTAACACCATTAAAATAAATACACATTTTAGTATTGATAAGTTTTTAGTCCAAATAATATACCGTTGTAAATCAGTTCATATTTAAAATTTAAATAAAATATTTATGTTGGTAAGTATAGAATAACTCATATAATCTTATTTAAAACAATAACTTATTCACAGTACCAACACCCTAATAAACAATAAGAATCTATGTATTTAAATTAACTATTATTTATTGAAGTGTTAAAAGCGATAACTTTACACAAGTTAAAATACAAATGATGACATTAGATATCTCAGAAGAATTAAATAGAAAAGGTTTTATTGATGAAGCAATTGATCCTACTTTAGATTTATTTGCAGAAATAGAAAAATTAAAAAAGGAAAAAAATGCAATTATCCTAGCACATTATTATCAAGAACCTGATATACAAGATATTGCTGATTATATAGGAGATAGTTTAGGCTTATCACAGGAAGCCGCCAAAACAGAAGCAGACCTAATTGTTTTTGCTGGTGTACACTTTATGGCCGAAACGGCTAAAATATTATCACCAAAAAAGACCGTATTACTGCCCGATTTAAAAGCAGGTTGCTCGTTGGCCGATAGTTGTCCGCCTCACCTGTTTAAGAAATTTAAAGAAAAATATCCAGATCATTTGGTGATTACCTATGTAAATTGTACAGCTGAGTTAAAAGCATTAAGTGATATTGTATGTACATCTACCAATGCCGTTCAAATTGTAGAAAGTTTACCTAAAGACCAGAAAATAATTTTCGGTCCAGATAAAAATTTAGGGGCTTGGGTAGCAAAAAAAACAGGTAGAGATTTAGTATTGTGGAACGGAGCCTGTATGGTACACGAAATATTTTCGAGAGAAAAAATAACAAAATTAAAAGAACGACATCCTAATGCTAAATTTATTGCACATCCCGAATGTGAAGAGGCAGTGCTACAAATGGCAGATTATATTGGGAGCACAACGGGACTGCTAAAATACAGCATCAGTAATGATGCAACTGAATTTATTGTAGCTACTGAAAGTGGAATTATCCACCAAATGGAAAAAGCTAATCCACATAAAACCTTTATTCCAGCCCCACCAAATAATAATTGTGCATGTAACGATTGTCCTTACATGAAAAGAAATACCTTAGAAAAATTATACTTATGTATTAAAAATGGTTTACCAGAAGTTAATGTTCCCGCAGAGATTATTGATCAAGCACGAAAACCTATTGAGAGAATGTTAGCTATATCAGCAAATCTGGGCTTATAATTCATGCAGAGTAGACGAATATCAATTTTTCTTATCTTTTTAGCTATTTTTCTTCAGTTTTCTTGTACTTCTGTCAAGAAAATGAATTATCTGGTAACTGAAAAAAAGCATACACCTGCAGCATTAATAAAGGATGTGAACTTTACCTACATGCTGTTAACAAATGGTCACCCAGGAGTATATTGGTACATTACGAAAGAACAATTGGCATTTAAATTTGATAGTTTAAAGAAAACAATAACTACACCTTTAACGTCGAAAGAATTTTATAAAAAAATGGCTCCTTTAGTAGCAGAAGTAAGGTGTGGGCATACACGAATGATTTTAGTTACCAAAAAGCTTACTAAAAAGGAAAAGGACTCTGTTGCTAAGCTAGGTAAACCAATTAATCAGTTTGGATATAAAGTAATAAACAATAAACTATATGTTAATTTTCTTAATAGGAAAATTACTCAAGCAAAAAAGGGAGACGAAATCTTAGCTATCGATGGTATATCTTCATTGGAAATAATTAAAAATTTGGAAAAGAATTATGCTTCGGATGGTTATAATGAAACCTTTAAAACAGCCGTTTTAAATCGTGCATTTGCAAATTGGTATGCAACTATTTACGATAATAAAGACACACTAGCGTTTAAAATAAAAAATAGCAATACTATTATTAATTTAAACTTAACTACAATTAAAAAGGAAGATAAAAAAGACTCAACTAAAGTTAAAAATCCGATAAAAAAACTTAATAAAGATTCAGTATTAGCAAAAAAGAACTTAGCCAAAGAAAAACGTAAACTCAGGTATAAAGGAAATGATGAATTTAAAAAACCGATGTTAGACCTTAAATTTATGGAAAAGGATAGTAGCATTGCTTACTTAAAAGTGAAAAGCTTTTCGTTTCCGTATGCAAATTTTGATCGCTTTTTTAAAGAAAGTTTTGAAACCTTAAAAAAAGGAAATACTAAGAATTTAATACTCGATTTAAGAGACAATGGTGGTGGCTCACTAACGGCATGCAGAAATTTATTTGCGTATTTGGTTGATAAAGATTTTGTTTACCTCACACAAACAGAAGTTGATAAAAGATTTAACCCATATTTGCATACAAAGGGAATTTTAAATGCATTGAAAGTAGTACCCTTTCAGATTGCGAATACCATCCTATTAATGAAGAAAAAGGATAAATATAAATTAAATTATAAAGGGATGAAACCTCTGCATCCTAAAAATAACCACTTTGATGGAAAGCTTTATGTGCTGATAAATGGTTATAGTTTCTCCGCATCAGCACTAATTGCGTCTAATCTACAACAAATTAAAAGAGCTACATTTGTGGGGCAAGAAACAGGCGGAGGATACAATGGCTGTGTAGCAGGTAGTATTCCTATACTTAGCATGCCTAATTCTAAGTTAAAACTTAGGATGGGTTTATATCCAATAATGCCAAATGCCCACACCGAAACTGTAGGAAGAGGCATTTTTCCTGATCAAGAGATCATACCAACCATTGAAGATGTAATTTCGGGAAAAGATAGAGAGTTAGAATGGGTGATGAATAGTATTAAACTTTGACAAAGTTAAAATAGTAGTAAAATTATGTTTGAAAATAAAGAACGTACAGCAATTTCAGAATTAGGAGAGTTTGGTTTAATTAAACATTTAACTCATAACTTTAAAATACAACACGAAAGTAGTATCAAAGGAATTGGTGATGATGCGGCAGTAGTAGATTTTTCGGATAAGAAAACCCTAATTTCTACCGATTTATTGCTAGAGGGAATACATTTTGATCTAGCCTATGTGCCTTTAATGCACTTGGGGTATAAGGCTGTTCAAGTTAACTTGAGCGATATTTATGCGATGAATGGTATTGCTACTCAAATTACGGTTTCTATTGGTTTATCGAGTAAATTTCCATTAGAGGCTGTTGAGGAAATCTATAAAGGCGTAGAATTGGCTTGCAATAAATTTAACATTGATTTAATTGGTGGGGATACTTCATCAAGTAAACAGGGTTTAGTAATTAGTGTAACTAGCATAGGATATGCAGCATCTGCCGATATATGTTACCGTAATGGAGCCGAAGAAGGCGATTTATTATGTGTTTCTGGCGATTTGGGTGGGGCTTATGTTGGACTTCAGATTTTAGAAAGAGAAAAACAGATTTTCTTAGAAAATCCACAGCTACAGCCTGATTTGGAAGGTAAAGATTATATCATCGAACGCCAGTTAAAACCAGAAGGTAGAAGAGATATTGTTGATTTATTATCTCAAATGAAGATAAAACCGACTTCGATGATTGATGTTTCTGATGGATTGGCCTCAGAAATCTTACACATTTGTACTCAATCTGAAAAAGGCTGTACACTTTATGAAGAGAAGATCCCAATAGATCCAATGACTTATGAAACGGCACGTGAATTAGGGCTAGACCCAACGGTTTGTGCCTTAAATGGTGGTGAAGATTACGAATTATTGTTTACCATCAAACAAGCTGATTACGCTAAACTTAAAAATGATATTGATATTAGTATTATTGGCCATATTACCGATAAAAATTCGGGATGTAAAATGGTATCCAAATCAAATATAGTTCACGAGTTGAAAGCACAGGGATGGAATGCTTTTAAGCTTTGACAAAGTTATAACAAGGTGGAAAGAACTTTGTCAAAACTATTTATTCTTCCCCCAAAAACTTTGAATCAATCTGCTTGCTTGACTTTGTTTTTGCACCTAGTTTCTTAATTTTTTCAACCTTTCCAATTAAATTTCCACTACCATATTGCAGTTTTTTAAACGCTTCTTCGTGTGCTTTTTGTGATAAGTCTAGGTGCTTTCCAATTTTTTCCATATCCGTTAAAAAACCCACAAACTTATCGTATAAAGCACCGGCCTCTTCTGCAATTTCGTACACATTTTTATTTTGGCGGTCTACCTTCCAAATGCTGGCAATGGTGCGTAGAGTGGCTAGCAATGTAGTCGGACTAACAATCACTACCTTTCTATCCCAAGCATAATTAAACAATTCGTGATCGGCCTGAACAGTAACGCTAAAAGAAGATTCGATCGGCATAAAAAGTAAGACAAAGTCGGGCGAGTTAATTTGATATAAATTTTGATAGTTTTTGCCCGCTAATCCATCTATATGTGATTTAACCGAAAGTAAATGTCGCTTAAGTAAACCAACTTTCTCTTCTTCACTGTCGGTATTCATCAGTTGTTCATAGGCCACTAAGCTAATTTTAGCGTCTACAATCAAGTTTTTATCATCAGGCAAGTCAATCACTACATCAGGCTGTAATTTTGCACCATCGCCGCTCTTAAGGCTCGCCTGTAGGCGATACTCTCTGCCCCTAACCAAACCCGAGCTTTCTAGTACACGTTCTAAAATAACTTCGCCCCAATTTCCTTGTTTTTTGTTGTCGCCTTTTAAAGCGTTGGTTAAATTATTTGCATCTACTTGAATCTGTTTACTTTGGTCCATCAGCTGAAAAATAACACCTTTTAAGTGATTTCGTTCGGCAGCCTCATCTTTGTAAACCTTATCCACTTTTTCTTCAAAAGCTTTAATATTTACTTTAAGCGGATTTAAAATTGTTTCAAGATTATTTTGATTTTGAAGGGTAAATTTTGCCGTTTTCTCTTCAAAAATTTTATTGGCGACGAGCGAAAATTCTAAGGTAAATTTTTGTTGTAAATCCTCTAAATTTTTCTGTTGTTCGGCCAATTTATCACGATGTGAATCTAGTAAGGCTTCGGTTTGAATGAGCTTACTTCTTTCGGCCGTAAACCGCTCCCGTAAATCGCTTAACTCATCGGCAATTTTTTGTTTTTCTTCTTTTAGATAGGTAATGGTTTCGTCGTTTCTATAAACCGGCGGTTTGCGCAACACTAAAATAAAAAGCACCACTAAGATAATGAGCAATAAAACAACAGCAGCAATTTCCATAGTTTCAATTTTTAACAAAATAACAAATTATTAGCGAAGAAGGGTTGGCGAACCTGCTTTTTAATATATTTACCCCATGAATAACCTGTTAATTCTTATCCAGTGCCAAGATCGAGTGGGTTTAGTTACTCATATTACAAGGGTTTTAGCTCAACACCAACTCAATATTATCGCAATGCGAGAATTTGTAGACGAAAGCGAAAATAAATTTTTTACTCGAATAGCCTGTAGCGGTATTATCGAAGATGAAGCAAATTTAAAGCAAGAGTTATTAAACGTGTTACCCATAAACGCAAAAGCGATGGTGGTTACCAAAACAGAAAAAAACATTGCTATTTTAGTAACTAAAGAATTTCATTGCCTAGCCGACCTTTTAATAAGAGATCATTTTAAAACATTGGGGGCTAAGGTAAAATGCGTAATTGGCAATCACCCCACACTAAAAGAATTTGCTGAAAAATTAAACGTACCCTTTTTTTATGTGGCACATGAAGATAAAACGAAATCTGATTTTGAGCAAGAAATAAGAAAAGTGTTAAGCGCGTATCAGTTAGATTATATTGTGTTGGCAAAATTTATGAGAATACTTTCTCCCTCATTTATTGATCAATACCCAAATAAAATTATCAATATTCATCATTCTTTTTTGCCCGCATTTATTGGAGCTAGACCGTATAAGCAGGCATTTGATCGGGGTGTTAAGATTATCGGCGCTACTGCCCACTTTGTAACCAACAATTTAGATGAGGGTCCGATTATCAGTCAAAAAACGGTACACGTAAACCATACCTTTAATGCTAAAAAGATGGCTATAGCTGGACGTGAAATAGAAAAAGCAGTTTTAAGTAAAGCCTTAGCGCAAGTATTGGAAGATCGCGTTTTTGTAAGTGGAAACAAAACGATAGTATTTGAATAAGGTCATACTTATCAGATGAGGGATTTAATTACCAATTCCCCTACCTCTTGCCCGGTATGGCTTCCAATGGCAATTCCCATTCCATTGCACCGCACCGCACAAAAAACATTAGGCCTAACCTCTTCCACAATCGGATGAAGCGCATCCCCAAATGCCATTATTCCACTCCATTTGTGATCGATTTCGAAAGGAGTATTTGGTAAAATGGTTTCGTTAAGCAAATTTAATAAAGCGAGCTGTACTTTTTCTGTTTCTCCAAATTCGGTCGTTTCTTCTGCTTTAAAATCTAAGTTTCGCCCACCCCCCAATAGCACCCGGTTTTCTACATTTCTAAAATAATAATAGCCTTTATCATAATGAAAAGTGCCTTTTAATTTTAAATTAACGATAGGCTTTGTAATGAGCACCTGGCCTCTTCCGGGCACAACATTATAGGTAGGCAACAATTCATTAATAAAAGCATTCGTAGTTAGCACCACTTTTTTGCAGGAAAAATTACCTTTTTCGGTTTCCAGCACCATTTCATTTGCATTTTCGTTAATTTTTTTAACCTCGCAGTTGTTTAAAATTGTAACACCCAAGGCGCTAGCTTTGGCCAGCAACACTTTTATCATGAGCCCAGGGTCTATTTGTGCTTCTAGTTTGTTTTTCAAAAGCAGCGAAATACCCTTAAAACCAAATTGCTCGATTTGAGGATTAACAATACTGTACACCTCTTTTTCGTTTACCACATCTTCAATTAATGCATTAAAATGGCTTAATTTTAATACACATTCTTGTGATAAACGATCTTCTGTAGGCTTAAATAATTCGTATCCACCATAATTCTCATAGCAAATAGCGCTATCTCCCAATAGCTTTCTGAGCTTTAGCAGGCCCTTCCAACGCTTCGATATTAATTGGTGTAACCCATCAGTTCCGCATATTTTCTCTTGTTCAATGAGTTCAGAAACACTCCCAAAACAGGCAAAACCTGCATTTTTTGTGCTCGCACCTGAAGGCAAAAACCCTCTTTCTAACACTAAAACATTAGTTTTAGGCATAGCAAGTTTTATGGTAAGCGCAGTATTTAAACCAACAATACCACTACCAACGATGATTACGTCTGCCGAATAAAAGTTTTGTTTTTCCCAATAAGATAAATAATCAGCCATTTTTAAAAGTAATGTAAATTTTTTATAGCAATTAAATATGGGAACACTTTTTGATTTAAAGAAACAAAACATCTACACAATGGAAACGTATTTAATTTTAATCATACCTGTACTGCTGCTTAGCATGTATGTACAATGGCGATTTAGAAGTAAGTTTTCTAAATACGCCGAAATGCAGCTCAACTCTGGGATGTCTGGGAAAGAAGTGGCGGAGAAAATGCTTAATGATTATGGCATTTACGACGTAAAGATTATGAGTACCGAAGGACAATTGTCAGATCATTATAATCCATCAGATCGCACCGTTAATCTAAGTACAGACGTATATTATGGAAGAAGTGTGGCTGCTGCTGCAGTTGCTGCTCACGAATGTGGTCATGCCGTACAGCACGCAAAGGCTTATCATTGGTTGCAATTTAGGTCAACGATGGTGCCTGTAGTAAGCATCTCATCTAATTTATTACAGTGGGTGTTAATCATAGGTGTACTTTTAATCGGCTTTACTGGCAACCCTATTGTATTAGCGATAGGTGTTATGGGCCTCGCTTTGGTTACCGTATTTAGCATCATTACCCTTCCGGTAGAGTTTGATGCTAGCCGACGTGCTTTATTGTGGTTGAGAAATAATCAAACGGTAATGCATACGACCGAAGAAAACGCCCAAGCAAAAGATGCCCTTTGGTGGGCGGCCATGACGTATGTAATCGCTGCACTAGGTGCGTTAGCCAATTTAATTTATTATGCCTCCATGTTGTTCGGAAGAAGCAGGGATTAGGTTATTGAAGATGTCTTCTTATTTTTTCCTTAAGTGAAAAATACCCCCCAAAATTGAGATTGGTGCAAAAAGAAAGATGGCCAAGAGGACCAACCCGCTTAAAATTGAAAATACAATGCCACATAAAGCAGTAAAATATTGAAGGCCTAAGGTTGCAGGTGCGTTATGTCTTGATCTTGACCAAGAGAAAAATTTAGTTTAACCGATAAGGAACAATTAACTCAAACTCCGGAATATCGACATTAAACAACATTTCGTCGTTTAAACGAAGCATTTCGTAGTGCCCTTTCATGCTCCCAATTTCAGTTTTTAGGTTACATCCAGAAACGTATTGGTACGTTTCGCCAGGTTCTATAATGGGCTGTACACCAACAACACCTTCTCCTTCAACCTCACGTTGTGTACCATTCGAATCGAAAATTAACCATTTACGACGCATTAAACGAATCGAGAAATCAGACATATTCTGGATTACAATTCGGTAAGCAAACATAAAATGCTCATTAGCCGAATTCGAGTACTCATTTTGATAAATGGTATCGACCGAAATTTTTACACCTTGGGTAATAGCAGTAACCATTGTTTAAATTTAAGAATTGCTTATTCAATAATCAAGCCATTTCAGAAAAAGGCATTACATGTTCGTATTTAACTGCCACTTCGTCTAATAATTCATGAATGGTTTCGATATTTTCTTCTTTTACCAATAACATCCTGTAGGGCTTAAAATCGGGTAAACCTTTAAAATAATTAGCATAATGCCTACGCATTTCGAAAACACCTACTTTTGGCCCTTTCCATTCTATCGATTTATCGAGATGTGTTCTACATGCCGTAATTCTTTCTTCGAGCGTTGGTCCCGCCATTAATTCTCCTGTTTCAAAAAAATGCTTCACTTCTCTAAAGATCCAAGGGTAACCAATTGCAGCGCGACCAATCATAATTCCGTCTACTTCATATTCCATCCGCCATGCGGCTGCTTTTTGTGGACTATCGACATCACCGTTACCGAAAATCGGAATTTTTACACGTGGATTCCGCTTTATCTCTCTAATTAAGGTCCAATCGGCTTCGCCTTTATATAGTTGGGCGCGTGTTCTACCATGGATGGTTAAAGCCTGAATACCGATATCCTGTAAGCGCTCGGCAACTTCTTCAACATTTTTGGTGTTATCGTCCCAGCCTAATCGGGTTTTAACCGTTACGGGTAAGTGCGTAGCTTTAACAACAGCCTCGGTCATCTTTACCATTTTATTAATATCCTGAAGCAAACTGGCCCCTGCACCTCTGCAGGCTACGTTTTTAACCGGACAGCCGTAATTAATATCCATTAAATCAGGACCGGCTAGCGTAGCAATTTCAGTTGCCTCCCGCATGCTTTCGATATCACTTCCAAAAATTTGGATGCCTATCGGTCGCTCGTACTCAAAAATATCTAGTTTTTTTCTACTTTTTGCCGCATCGCGTATTAATCCTTCAGAAGAAATAAACTCAGTGTACATTAAATCGGCCCCACCTTGTTTGCACACATAACGAAAAGGAGGATCACTTACATCTTCCATCGGTGCCAGCAACAAAGGGAATGCTCCCAAATCTATATTTCCTATCTTTACAGACATTTTTCTATATTCAACCCAAAATTAAAGCTACAAAGGTACACAATTTACAAATAATGCAGTCTACACAAACACGAAAGCAAGAAAACGGTCCGTATGTGCAGTTATTATTACTTGGCGCTTTTGCCATAGGAGGCTTATTGGTGGCCATGCTTATTGGCTTTGGTGTGGCGTTTGTTTTTTATGGACCCGTTCTTATAAAGGATACATCATGGTTAAGTGGGAACAACCCACAATTTGTTGGAGCGTTAAAAATTTTGTTAACTGCACAGCAAATCGGACTTTTTTTAATTCCAGCATTACTTTTAGGGATAACCGAAGGTAAAAAACCGCAAAATTTTTATGGTTTAAAAAAACCAAGCCTGAATATTTTATTCATTGTATTTTTAATTATGGCCTGTTCTACTCCTTTAATGGGGTGGATAAACGATACCAATCAGAAAATGGTGCTGCCAGAATTCTTAAAAGGCGTAGAAGAATGGATGCGTAGAATGGAAGATGAGGGAGCAAAAACTACAGCTACGTTGTTAAAAATGAAGTCGATCGGCGATTTTCTTACCACCCTTATTATTGTTGCTATTGTTCCCGCCATTTGTGAAGAATTTTTATTTAGAGGGGCGCTACAACGTACTTTTTTACGTTGGATAAAAAACCCTCATGTAGCGATTTGGATTTCTGCAATCATTTTTAGCACCATACATTTCCAATTTTATGGATTTTTTCCTAGGCTATTTTTAGGCGCCGCCTTTGGCTATATCTATTTCTGGACGGGAAGTCTTTGGTATACTATTTTTGCCCATTTCTTAAACAATGGCTTTGCGGTTACTATTTCTTGGTACTTTCAGCAAAAACACACCCCCCTAAAAGGTGACGAAGAAATCCCTGTGCAATGGTATGGCTATATAATTAGTGCCATATTAACGCTAGCTTTGTTTAAATTATTAAAAGACAAAACAACGAAGCAAGTATACTAAAAAGATATGCAATACATCTTCCATCTTCCATTTTCCACTTTCCGACAGCTATGAAGACCAGAGCCATAACCGCTTTCTTTTTTACCATTGTTATGTTGGGCTCCATTTTTTTAGGAGGCTATACCTTTACCGTATTTTACCTGATATTAAGCATCGTTGCACTTTTGGAGTTTTATAAATTAGTGAAGATGGGAGGGATAAGGCCCCATAGAAATATTGGCGTATTGGTTGCGGTAGTGTTATTTATCATTACTGCCGCCTATCATTTTTTACAGTTTGAAACCAAGTATCTTTTGGTTGTTGTACCGCTTATTTTTTCAGTTTTTATTAGCGAGTTGTATAAAAAGAGCAAAATACCTTTTGCCAACATTTCGTACACTTTTGTAGGTTTTATTTATGTAACGATCCCTTTCTGCTTTTTTTATTCCTTAGGCTTTTTAGCCGATGTATTAACGTACGACTATCACTTACCTCTGGCTTTTTTGTTGATGCTTTGGGCTAATGATACCGGAGCGTATTTATTTGGTGTTAAATTTGGCAAACGTCGCTTATTTGAGCGCCATTCTCCAAAAAAATCGTGGGAAGGCTTTTTTGGCGGTATTTTTACCAGTCTTATCGTTGCATGTATTATGGCAAAGCTTTTTCCAGAAATGAATTTAACAACTTGGGCAGGAATGGCGATTCTTATTTCTTGCTTCGGAACCCTTGGCGACTTAGTAGAGTCGATGTTAAAAAGAAGTCTTGATGCAAAAGATTCGGGGAGTTTTTTACCCGGACATGGCGGGTTTTTAGACCGTTTTGATGGGTTATTGATTGCCGCACCAGTGGTGTATGCCTATTTGTACTTGATATTACATTAAGCGAGTAGTTCGTTATCGCGAGGTGCGAAGCAATCTACTCCAAGTCAAACTTTTTCCTAAACCCAGGCAACGTTTCTTCATCAATCTGCATTATAGAGGTAAAAGTAAGTTTGAAGAAAGTAATTTTTACCCTACTAGCCCTAACTCTAATTTATCAAACAGGTTTTGCAGTCGATTTTTATAAGGGAACTTACCAGCAGGCCCTAGCTAAAGGAAAGGCAGAGAATAAGCTTCTTTTTTTATATTTTACGGCAAAGTGGTGTGGTCCCTGTAACTATATGCAACGCTATATCTTTCCCGATACAACGGTATCCACATATATTAAACAAAACTACATTGCATTAAAGTTAGATATTGATTCCGAAGAGGGGAAGCTAGTGTATTACAAATCGCATCAACCGAAAGGCCCAACAGGTGTTCCTGCATTCATCATTATGAACAGTAAGGAGGAGATCTTAAAAAAAGATGTTGGAGGGATGAAGATTGCGCAACTACAACAATTTTTAGTTAAAGATGAGGCACAAATGATAAGTTATAAGGCATTGGCAGATAGCATAGCAACGCTCCAGATCAAGGCCGACATTAAAAAGCCGACAGTAATTAGCGGCCTTTTCTTCAATGCTCGAGCAAGTAATTGGAAACCTGGGTTAAAAATTGGCGCTAACCTTTTGAGTTTAACAAATAGAAGCCAAGGCATGGGATACGAGATTGGATTATTTTTCGACCGTAGTTTCAGACTCACGCCTGGAGAAAAAAAAAGCTTTTGGCAGTATACTAGATATCATTTTCAACCGGGAATAAGCTTTAGTTCGCAAGGCGGAAAAATGGGCTTTCAATTTGTAAACTTAGAATTGTTAAATGGATATCAAATAAAGAAACTAAAGGGATTGGAGCTAACCATAAGCCCCTACGCGGCATTATGTTTAGGAGCGGATTTCGAAACCAATTTTAATCAATTCGATTATGGATTAAAAACTGGAATAGGTAAACAATACGGAACACTTCAGGCTAATTTAGGCTATCATTTCGGATTAAGCAATATTAGTACCTTGGTAAGATCAAGTTTATATAATCGAGGGTTATATTTTTCCGTTGGAATGACGATAGGCAAATAGATGCAAATAGTGTTAACAGAGATTTTAGAAGAATGTAAAAAAGGCAATAATAAGGCTCAAAGAAGTTTGTTCGATCTTTATTATACTACCATGCTCAATGTTTGTATCCGTTATGTTAAAGCGCAAACGGAGGCCGAAGATCTATTGTCTCAAGGTTTTACTAAAGTTTTTAAAAACATGGGCTCTTTTCATTATGAACACGAGCCTGGTTTTCGGGGCTGGATAAAAAAGATAATGGTAAACGAATGCCTCATGTTTTTACGTAAAAAAAACAATTTTTATTTGGTTCCTTTAACCGAAGCGGATGAATTAACGGTCGAAGATGTTCAACTCGAACATATTGACGCGCACTACATCTATCAATGTATTGCCGAACTTCCAGTTGGCTACCGAACGGTTTTAAATCTGTATATAATTGAAGGCTATAGCCATGCAGAAATTGGGGTGTTGTTGAATATTAAAGAAGCGACCTCAAGATCACAGTTAAACAAGGCGAAAGAAGCCTTAAAACACAAATTATTGCCTTATAAATCTGTTTATCATGGAAAAAAATAGTTTCGAAGATCAGTTACGAAATAAAATTTTGGAGGCCGAATTAACGAAAAATCAAATTTCGAATCAGGAAAAGGTATGGAATGCGGTTCAGAAAAAACAACCACCAATGCGCAAACTATATTACGTAGCTGCCGCAATTTTGGTTATTATCGGGATGGTGGGTGCGCTTTATTTTAAACATGATGAAGCGATCGTGGCGGTGAAGAAAACAAAAACTGAAAGGCCAGGAGTGGTCTCTTTGCAAAAGCCGCCAGTGGCAGAATTGGCAAAAGTAAAGCTACCCGCTACGCCAATTAAACCAGTAGAAATCGAAAAGACTATTTTAAATAAGCCAGAAAAAAGGATAGCCCCCATGTATAATACCAAAGTCCTGAAAGAAGATACCTTATCAACGGTTTTGCCATCGGCACCAGAAGTAGTGATGGCAGTAACGAAAGAGCTTAATAAAGAAATTAAAGTTATCTCAATAGCAACGGCAGCTATTGTACCCGAATTTACCGTTCAATTTAAACGCGGTAAACCTTTTGATGCGGAAGAAATACAAACCATAGAGGCAATTTCGAGATTAAAAAGGTTTAAATTATCAAAAGACACATCCGTTTTGGCCAATACGAATGAAAAACAAAAAGGCTTTTTCAAAATCAAATTTTAAAGAGATATGAAGGTTATAAAACTCCTATTCGTTTTGATATTTATGATACTAAATTGTACCATTGCTCAAACAAGCAATCCAGATACCCTGGTTATTAACACAAAGAATGGAAAAATCATTTTAATTGGCGATTCGCTTCAAAAGTTCAGCACATTTAATTCGAATGAGGTTATTAATAAGGCCCTTTTTAAAGTTAAGGACTCCCTAACTTTAGAACAAAAAAAAATAGCATACAAAAGGCATCGCGACAGTTTGTACACACAGCATAAAATTAGCAAATTTCCATTTCGGCTATTACCTGTTGTTGGCATAGGTGTAGTTCGGGATAAGGTAAGTCCCTTTTTAGGATTATCCCTCGATTTTGCTCCTCAAAGGCAAGATTTTTATTTTAAAGGAGGGGGAATGTATACGTATATCAATGTGGCTGCGGTTCCTTATTTTACATTTGAGAAGGATAACCTTAATAGATACCACACGTTTCATAATGTTTTTTTAGAAGGGAGTTTGGGAAACAGGATAAATAATGTAAAAGATTATGGAAAAGTAAGTGAATTTTCGGCTGGAGTAGGATATTTGGTTCGAAAAAGCGGACCTTATTTTGAGCAAAATATGTTTAAGATCTTTGTAACCGTAGGGATAAAAAATTCATTTATTAGGGTTAAACCTGAAGTGCTTATTTCGGATAATTTTAGAACGGTTTTCCCGGGAATGGGAATTAAGATATTTTAGCGATTTCTAATAAGCCATCATGTAACAAAATTACAACAGCAGCGGATTAAACGGGGCAGTAATTTATATTTGGGTAATTAACTAAACTAACTCCCATGGCAAAATTTTACCCTCGTGCCTTATGGTTTGTTGCAATGCTCTTTTGCGTTCATACTGCCATAGCACAAAGCATCCCTACGCCCAAAGAACACTTTGGCTTTACCATCGGCGACGATTATCAGCTCGCAAACTACACCCAAACCGAAGCCTATTTTAAAAAACTGGCCGAAACCTCAAAACGCGTAAAATTGGTTGATATTGGTAAAACCGAAGAGGGTAGATCCCAATACATGATGATCATCACCTCGCCAGAGAACCAAAAAAATCTTCAAAAATATAAAGAAATTTCACAGAAATTAGGCCGCGCAGAAGGTTTAACCCCTGAGCAAGCTAAAGCATTGGCTGCCGAAGGGAAAGCAGTAGTGTGGATTGATGGGGGACTGCATGCTAATGAAGTAGTGGGTGCGCATCAACTCATTCAAATGGCCTATAACCTTTCTAGCCGTACAGATGCCGAAACCACTAAGATATTAGATAAGGTAATTATTCTGATGACCCACGCCAATCCCGACGGACAAGAGCTCGTTAGCAATTGGTACATGAGAGAAAAAGACCCTAAAAAAAGAACGATAAACGGCTTGCCTCGTTTGTACGAAAAATATGCGGGGCACGATAACAACCGAGATTTCTTTATGCTTAACCTTAAAGAAACCCAAAACATGGGACGACAGTTGTTTGTTGAGTGGATCCCACAAATTATGTATAATCACCATCAAGCTGGTCCAGCCGGAACCGTTGTAGCTGGCCCTCCTTATCGCGATCCGTATAATTACGTTTTCGATCCAATTATTTTAACTAGTATCGATGCCGTTGGCGCAGCCATGCATAATCGGATGAATGTAGAGTCGAAGCCAGGTTATACCCAGCGTGGTGGCTCCGTATTTTCTACCTGGTATAATGGGGGATTAAGAACAACAACCTATTTTCATAATATGATCGGCTTGCTTACTGAGATTGTTGGAAGCCCAACACCTTCAGAGATCCCATTGGTACCCTCTCGCTTATTGCCAAATGGCGATTCGCCAAACCCAATTTTGCCTCAGAAATGGTATTTTAAGAATGCAATTGATTATTCCGTTTCGTTAAACTACGCCGTATTAAACTATGCGCAGCGTTATAGCGATGAATTATTGTATAACATTTATCAAATGGGCAAAAACTCTATCGATAAAGGAAATAAAGATACGTGGCAATTTTCGCCTAAGCGAATCGATGCGATAAACGAAGCTTACCAGAAAGATAGGCCCACAACCACATCCAACGGGCCAGGCACAGGTTTTATAGGCGGAGGAAGAGGCGGCATGCCTACAAAATACCTCGATACCGTGATGAAAGCCCCTAAAAATCGTGATGCAAGAGCGTATATTCTTTCGGCCAATCAGCCCGATTTTACTACGGCCATTCGCTTTTTAAACGCTTTAATTAGAACAGGTGTAGTGGTACATAAAGCAACTGCAGCATTTACTGTTGCAGGTAAAAATTACCCCGCTGGAAGTTATGTGGTTAAAACCGATCAAGCTTTCCGACCTCACGTACTCGATATGTTCGAACCACAAGATCACCCGAATGATTTTAAATATGAAGGTGGGCCTCCAATAGCACCTTACGATGCTGCAGGTTGGACATTGGCCTATTTAATGAATGTTAAATTCGACCGGGTGCTCGATAAATTTGATGGTCCTTTCGAAAAACTGCCACATGGAGAGCTGTTGCAAGTAACGCCAAAAGCGCTGCCTGCAGGAAGTGGCTATGTGCTAAGTGCTGCCGCAAATGAGAGTTTTTTAGCAGTAAACGAATTGTTGAAAAATGGTGCCGAAGTGTATCGAAACCCAAGCGATGGATCATTCTATGTTCCTGCATCAACGAAAGCAAAAGCGATTTTAAATAAAGCTGAACATGGTTTCGGAATGCGCATAACAGCAGGAGCGAAGCCCACAAAAGCGGTTAAAATTGCACCATCTCGTATCGCTCTTTGGGATACCTACGGCGGTTCGATGGATTCGGGGTGGATTCGTTTTATCATGGAACAGTACCATTTTGATGCAACAGTAATTTACGCTCCAGATATTGATGCCGGTAAACTAAAAGAAAAATATGATGTCATCATTTTTGTTGACGGATCTATTCCGGCATATAGCGCAAGCGCTGGAGCAGGAGGGAGAGGGGGCTTTGGAGGCCCATCGGCAGAATCTAATATCCCGGAAGAGTATAAAGCACGAGTAGGTAGAATGAGCCAAGATAAATCAATCCCCCAACTGAAAGCATTTTTAGAAGAAGGAGGCGAAATCGTAGCCATTGGCTCAGCAACTAATATTGCCGCACATTTAAATTTGCCTGTTCGCAATGCCATGGTAGAGATGGTAGATGGAGTTGAGAAAAGATTGCCGGCGATAAAATATTATGTTCCTGGAAGTGTTTTAAGCGTGGCGGTGGATAAATCGTTATCGGCTAACTGGGGTTTGGATTCGGTAACGGATGTGTATTTTGATAACAGTCCAGTTTTTAAACTAAATCCTAATGCAGTGTCTACTGGACAAATTAAGCCTTTGGCATGGTTTGCGAATGCAACGCCCTTGCGGAGCGGTTGGGCATGGGGACAAAGCTATTTACAAGATGGCATAGCGGCTTTTGAAGCGAGTTATGGAAAAGGCAAAGTTTTTGCCTTCGGCCCAGAGATTACCTTCCGAGCGCAAACCCATGGCACCTTTAAATGGATGTTTAATCAGTTGTATAAATAAAACGATGCGTCAAAAGGCGATAAGCCATGGGTTAATTTAACTCGTGGCTTATTTTATACGTTTAATTTACCATTCCGAAACTTTACTAAACTACCTTTGTTTTATGAAGATAGAAATCTGGTCGGATGTGATGTGTCCGTTTTGCTATATCGGCAAACGCCATTTAGAAAAAGCGATAGAAACTGTTCCACATCGTGAGGAAATCGAAATCGAATGGAAAAGCTACCAACTTAATCCCGAATATCAAAACACCACAAACGAAAGCTTATACGCTTATTTAGCACGCGCAAAAGGGATGACGATTGAGCAAGCTAAACAGCTAACAGGAAATGTAGTCGAAATGGCGAGTAAGGCAGGTCTTGAGCTCGATTTTGAAAATAGTGTGCCCGCAAACTCTTTCGATGCACATCGCCTTCTTCATTTCGCAAAAGCTAAAGGATTGCAAACCGAGGCTGAAGAAGCCCTGTTTCACGCGCACTTTATAGAGGGAAGGGACATTGCAAATAAAGAAACCTTATCTGCCATTGGCCATAGCCTAGGTCTTGTAAAAACAGAAATTGATAGGGTATTAGCGGCAGATGATTTTGCCGAAGCAGTGCAATACGACGGCTACGAAGCTAAGCAAATTGGTATTAGAGGCGTTCCTTATTTCGTTTTCGATAGAAAGTATGCTTTATCAGGGGCACAGCCCATCGAAACCTTTAAAGCAGCAATTATACAGAGTTTTACGGAGTGGAAAGAGGCACGGGCTTAATTAATGACGGGTTATTTCTTTAGTGGTTGTAACAAATACTCCAGCCCATTAAGCTTAATCTCGTACATTGTAGCCAATAAAGTGCCCAATTTCCCGGGCGGAAAACCTTGCGACTGAAACCAAACTAAGTACGATTCGGGAAGCGAAGAAATTACCCAACCCTTGTACTTGCCGAATGGCATTTTCATCTTAACGAGTTCGAGGAGAAGGGTTGGGTCCATCATTAGATCAACTCTAACATTTCTATCGCTTCATCAACATTGTTAATGTTATCAAAAGCAATGCGTAAGCTATCTTTTATTTCTTTCAAGTTACATAATCGCGGATGTTGCTGCGCGAATGCCAAGATACGATTAAACACCTCAGAATCGAAGAACCGCGATTGTTTATCGCTAATAAAATATCCTCGCATTATATTTTTCTTAAAGCTTAGCTTTTCGAACCCTAAGCGCTTACCTACCCATTGTAAGCGTAATACTTTAAGCATTGCTTTAACAGGTTGCGGAACGGGCCCGAAGCGATCCCTAAGTTCTTGTTCAAATGCCACTAGCTGCTCATCGGTTTCTAGCTTCGAAAGCTCGGTATACAGGTTATAACGTTCTGTAATACTGGTCACATAATCATCAGGGATGTGTAGCTCTAAATCGGTATCCACTTGAGTAAAATTAATAAAAGGCCGCTGAACCTCATCTTTAAATAGATCCTTAAACTCTGCGTCTTTTAATTCTTGTATGGCCTCGTCTAAAATCTTATTGTACATCTCGAAGCCAATTTCTGCAATAAAACCACTTTGCTCGCCACCTAACAAATTCCCGCTTCCCCTGATGTCTAAATCGCGCATAGCGATGTTAAAACCACTTCCCAGATCAGAGAATTCTTCGATTGCACTTAATCTTTTGCGGGCTTCGTTGGTAAGGGTAGATAACGGCAAGCTTAACAGATAGCAGAAGGCTTTTTTATTCGAGCGACCAACACGACCGCGCATTTGGTGCAAATCGCTCAGCCCAAACATGTGCGCGTGGTTAATGATAATGGTATTGGCGTTTGGAATATCTAATCCAGCCTCGATAATTGTTGTGGCCACCAGCACATCTTTTTCTCCATTGATAAAATCGAGCATCACATCTTCGAGCTGATCGCCGTCTAATTGGCCATGGGCGATACCGATTCTTGCTTTTGGAACCAAACTTTGTATTAATCCGCCAAGTTGTTTCAAATCATTTACACGGTTGTGGATAAAAAAAACCTGTCCACCCCGATCCAATTCGAATTGCACCGCTTCTTGAATTAATTTATCATTAAAAACGTGCAATTCTGTATTTACAGCCTGTCTGTTGGGTGGTGGGGTACTCATGATCGACAAATCTCTTGCGCCCATTAACGAAAAGTGTAACGTTCTTGGAATAGGTGTAGCAGTTAATGTTAAGGTGTCTACATTTACCCGTAAAGCACGTAATTTCTCTTTTGCCGCAACCCCAAACTTCTGCTCTTCATCGATAATCATGATCCCAAGATCTTTAAATTTCACATCTTTACTTAGCAAACGATGCGTTCCAATTACAATATCGACCTTTCCTTGCGCCACTTTTTCGAGCGTTTCTTTTATTTGTTTACTGCTTTTAAAGCGATTAATATAATCTACTGTACAGGGAAACTCTTTTAAGCGAGAAGAAAAAGTTTTGAAGTGCTGTAAAGCCAAAATGGTGGTTGGCACCAATACCGCAGCCTGTTTTCCGTTCGCTACCGCTTTAAAAGCTGCGCGAATAGCAATTTCAGTTTTGCCAAAGCCTACATCACCACAAACCAAACGATCCATCGGATGGGGGGCTTCCATGTCCTTTTTTACATCGGCAGTTGCCTTAACTTGGTCGGGCGTATCTTCGTAAATGAAAGAAGCCTCAAGTTCGGTTTCTAAATAACCATCTGGACTAAAAGCCGTTCCAACTTGTGCTTTTCTCATCGCATATAGCTTTATGAGGTCTCGGGCAATGTCTTTAACTTTTTTTTTTGTGGTCTTCTTCAGCTTGTCCCAAGCCTCAGTGCCTAGTTTATTCATTTTAGGCTGTGTGCCATCTTTGCCACTAAACTTGGCGATGCGATTTAGCGAATTAATGTTAACATATAGTAAATCGTTATCGGCATACACCAAGCGAATCATTTCTTGTGTTTTGCCATTAACTTCTACTTTCTCTAAACCAGCATATTTTCCAATACCATGATCAATATGCGTTACAAAATCGCCAGGCTTTAATTCTCTTAGGTCTTTTAAGGTGATGGCTTGACTACGCTGGTAGCCTTTTTTAAGCTGGTACTTATAAAAACGATCGAAAATCTGATGATCGGTATAAAAAGCTACTTTTTGTGTGGGATCTAAAAAGCCTTCTCTAAGCGGAACATTTACCGGAGTAAACTTGGCCGTTTTATCGATATCGTCTAAAATAGCATATAAGCGCTCGGTTTGCTTAGTCGAGTTGGTGAAGATAAAGTTATGAACGCCCTGACTTTCGTTCTCCTTCAAGTTTTTAATCAACAGATCGAAATCTTTATTGAAAGAGGGTTGAGGCTTGGTCTCAAAATTAAAAACGGAAGAAGTTTGATAAAAAAACTGCTTTCCGAATTCGACCAAAGTAAAATCCTGGAATAAATCGCCCAACATTTTCTCGTCGGTAAACGAAAATTTAGGATCAAGCCAGTTTGGATTTTGCTGTTTATCAGCTACACCTAAGGCTTTCCAAAGCTCAACCGCTTTTTTGTACCCACTTTTAACAATATCTAAGGTGAACTCAACATCTTTAAACCAAAGCTGGGTGTCTTTTTCAATATAATCTAATAAACTGATGTTGTTCTCAGTTAAAAACTTAGCTTGAACATTGGGCACGATCGTTAAGCTCTTCACTTCATCGACAGATAGCTGGCTTTCGATTTCGAAAGTTCGAATGGTTTCTACCGTATCCCCAAAAAATTCAATTCGATAAGGGAGTTCGTGAGAGAATGAAAAAATATCTACAATCCCGCCACGAATAGAAAATTGCCCCGGTTCGTATACAAAATCTGCTCGTTCAAAATCGTAATCGAATAAGAATTCGTTAATAAAATCGATGCCCAAGTTAACGCCAACACTAATTTCGAGCGTGTTCTTTTCTAAGACCGATCGGTCTATCACTTTTTCCGCTAATGCTTCGGGATATGTAACTACAATCTTTCCGTATTCTGAGCGATGGTTGAGCTCATTTAATACTTCTGCCCTTGCCAGAACATTTGCCGTATCAATTTGCGTAAATTCGAATGCTTTGCGAAATGAGGACGGAAAAAGGAGTACCTCTTTATCTAAAATGCCCTCTAAATCGGATAAGAAATAGGCGGCTTCCTCTCTGTTAGGTAGGATAAAGAGTTGGGGTTGATGAAGCAAAAAATAGCTTGCAGTGGCGATTACAGCATCGGCAGCACCCACCAATCCCCTTAGTTGAATTTTATTTCCTTTATCTTGGTTAAGCGCTTGTGCGAAACCAACAACCCGCTCATCAGTTTTGTATCTACTAATTAGATCCCGAATATTCACTATACAAAGATAAACCTTACACACCAATTCTTCTAGGAATACAGGCATTTTGTCGGATTTTTTTTACCTTTCGTCGAAATTGCCGGTTTTTCAGTAACAAAGGGATTGACCTAGCTTCTAATTAGTATATAAACAAGAAACAATGAACATTAAACGCTTCCCTTTAGAATTGGTTTTCTGGATTTTAGCTTTGGTGTTATTGGCAACTGCCGATCCTCATGCACACCATTTTAGTCTTTGCCCATTGGCAAATTTGGGGGTAGATTGGTGCCCAGGATGTGGTTTAGGAAGGTCGATAAGCGCTTTTTTCCAAGGCCAAGTAAGCGAAAGTTTAAACTTTCATTGGTTTGGCATACCAGCATTGTTGGTTATCGTTTATAGAGTAGTAACGCTAACTACATTAACAATAAAAAGATATAAAGAATTTAATTTAAACTATAAGGAGGATTAATCATGTTCGACTCGCAATTCATGGCATTACCGGGGATAACCCCAACAGAATACTCGTATTTACAAACCGCAACCAATGGTTTAAACGAGCAACAATTACGCACTTTTCTGATGATTTATTCAGGAAAACGCAAAAACCCAAGCGATATGCTGATTTTTTGTATCATCGGCTTGTTTCTGGTTCCGGGCCTTCAACGTTTCATTATTGGCCAAATAGGCATGGGTATTTTGTATTTATTTACTGTGGGCTTGTGTTTTATCGGGTCGATTGTAGATATCGTAAATCATAAAGAATTGGCATTTGAGCATAATCAACGCATGGTTTTCGAAAGCTTGCAAATGGTAAGAATGGGTAATTTTATTTAAATTAACAAGACGAGGATAAAGGAGCAAGGATTAAAGACTAGGCGCAAATTTAGACTGCCAAATCTTTGATCCTTGCTCTTTGTTCTTTTAGCTCGACAGAATTTGTTATTTTTATACGATGAAGCTATCAGAGATTACCAATTATTTAGAAAGCATCGCCCCGCTTAATTATCAAGAAGATTACGATAATTCGGGATTAATAGTTGGCAATGCAAACGATGAGATTACGGCAGCTTTAGTAGCCTTAGATTGTACAGAACAAGTTATAGACGAAGCAATCGCTCATCACTGTAATTTAATTATCACCCATCACCCCATCGTATTTAAAGGATTAAAAAAGTTTAATGGCAAAACCTACGTAGAGCGCGTGGTGCTCAAGGCCATTAAAAACAACATTGCTCTATACGCTATCCATACTAACTTAGATCATGTACATACAGGGGTAAGCGGCGAAATTTGTAAGCGATTGGGTATTATAAATGGTAAAATACTTGCACCTAAAGGCGGCTTATTAAGAAAACTGGTTACCTATTGTCCGACCGCATCGGCGGATGAAGTGAAGAACGCATTATTTGCCGCTGGGGCTGGCAGTATTGGCAATTACAGTGAATGCAGCTTTGGAAATGAAGGGATTGGCACATTTAAAGGAAACCAAGAAAGTAACCCCTTTGTTGGCGAGAAAGGGCTAAGGCATCATGAAACTGAACAGCGCATAGAGGTGGTTTTTAAGGTGCAAAATGAGCGTAAAATTATACTCGAACTGCTAGAAAAGCATCCTTATGAAGAGGTTGCTTACGATATTTATCCTATTTCGAATACTTTGGCTACCGTTGGCGCCGGTATGGTGGGCTGGTTGTGCGAAGAAATGGACGCGAGAGCATTTTTAAGCCATGTTAAAGAAAAAATGAACACTAAAGTTATTCGCCACACTTCACTACTTTCTAAGAAAATAAAGAAAGTTGCGGTTTGCGGTGGCTCTGGAAGCTTTTTACTTAAAGACGCAATTGCCGCAGGAGCGGATGCGTTTATTACGTCCGACTTTAAATATCACGAATTTTTTGATGCAGAAGATAAATTGATAATTTGCGACATTGGCCATTACGAAAGCGAACAATTTACTTCTAATTTGTTGATAGATAATATTCAAGAAAAATTTCGTAACTTTGCAATCCGTTTAACGGAGCATAATACAAACCCCATAAATTATTTCATTTAATGGAACAAACAGTAGAGCAAAAGCTAAAAGCTTTATACGAATTACAGAACCTACACACTAAAATTGATAAAATCCGCCAGATTCGTGGCGAATTGCCAATGGAAGTAGCTGATTTAGAAGACGAGGTTGCTGGATTAGAAACACGCATACAAAAAATCAAAGCTGAATTAGACGATACAGAAGATGCTATTGTAAATCGTAAAAACATGATTAAGGACGCACAAAACTTAATTAAAAAATACGATACACAACTGAAAGATGTAAAAAACAATCGCGAGTACGATGCCTTAACTAAAGAGGTAGAAATTCAAAATCTTGAAATTCAGGTTTGCGAGAAAAAAATTAAAGAGCACGGTTTCGAAATAGCTTCGAAAACTGAAATTTACGAACAGGCTTTAGCTAATATCGAAGCGCGTAAAGGCGATTTAGAACTTAAAAAAAGTGAATTGGAAACCATCACTGCAGAAACAGAAAAAGAAGAGCAAGGGCTATTGAAAAAAGCAGATAAAGCAGAAACTCAAATTGAGGAGCGTTTATTAACCGCTTACCACAGATTGCGTACCAACGCTGTTAATGGTTTAGCTGTAGTAACGATTGATAGAGATTCGTGTTCAGGATGTTTTAACCAAATTCCACCTCAACGCCAATTAGATATTCGCCAGCGTAAAAAGGTTATTGTTTGCGAGCATTGCGGCCGTATCTTAGTTGATGAGGCCTTAACACAAGAATTAGCAGAAGCTTAAGTTTTTGTTCGAATAAGATTAGAAAACCCTCGGCATTACGGCGAGGGTTTTTATGTTTAACGCTTATTGGTTAATTTCCTCTATTTTGGCGATGAGGTCGCCCTGTAGCTTGTCGCTGTATCCGCTAAAAGAAGCCGCCACTTTACCCTTTTTATCGATGATGTAAAAGGTTGGGATACTACTTACATTATATTTTTCTTCCAGTTTCTTTGGGTCTACGTAAATTGGATAATTTACATGATGTTGTTTTACAAACTTTAAAATGGCCTCTTTTTTTTCCCAAGAGTTTATACTGATCACCTCAACATTCGTATTTGCATATTTTTGATGTAGGGTGTTCATGGTTGGTACGGCAAGAATACATGCCACGCACGAAGTCGAAGTAAAATCGATTAACACAACTTTACCCTTTAGTTCTTTGCTTGATAGGGGTTTGCCGGAGGTGTTAACGAGCGACCATTCTGGGGCATCGGTTCCATTTGCTAATAGTGGCCTTTCGACTTCGTTTTTTTCGGGATTATAATCTGCAGGGATTTTAAATTGACTTAAATCCAAGAAGTTATTATCATTAATCTTATAGTTAGAAAAGGTTTGCTCTTGCCTATAGGTAATCATGCCCTCTACTTCATAACCTCCTTTACTTAATTTGCCGCACATACTTTTTTTTGTGCGTATGGGTAAGAAATTGGCTTTATTAAGGTAAATGTCGTAAATGGTATATTGATGCTCATTCCTAATTACAGTGTCATGGGCTATAATTTTGATATGATGGCAAGGAATTTTATTAATCAGCGTATCTGTTAAAGTTTTTATCTTGTTTGGAGCATTTGCATTAAACTCTTGCATAAGTTTAAGCCATCCAAACGTAGATTCGCGTTCGTGCAAAGAAAGGTTGGCGGAGTTGTCAATACGGTACGTTTTCTCCTTCGAATTTAGTCGCAACAGAGAAGAGCCATTAAACAGTACTTTCTTTTCGGTGGTAGTAAACTCAAATAGTGCTACATTCTCATTCTCAATAAGCCGTTTGCTTAGCTGCACATAAAAAATCTCTTGGCTTAAGTCTTCGGAGAAAAAATCTTTTGTTACCCTATTCTCGGCATAGCTTAAGTTTTTTATCGCACTAAGTTGCTGAACAGCTTTTTCTAAAACCGGAGATTGTGCTTTTATATTTTGTATAAATAGCGCAAATAAAATAAAGACTAAAGCTAGATTGCGTTTCATTACAGTAATGATACGCCAGAAAAACGGAATTCAAAGAGATTTAACAAAATTTAACTATAAGAACAATTCAGTATTATTTTACCCTTTTTCATCGACATTTTTCGGTACATTTCTTAATTTAACAGGCTTTTTGTGATTCTTTTTCATTTTTAGGTTTAACATTTCTACCAACACCGAAAAGGCCATCGCAAAATAAACATAACCCTTTGGAATATGCTGGTCTAAGCCTTCAGCAAGCAAAGAAACGCCAATTAACAATAAAAAGGACAGGGCCAGCATTTTAACCGTAGGATGGTTATTTACAAAATCGCTAATCGCTCCAGCCGAAATCATCATCACAATAACAGCAATTATTACAGCGGCAATCATAATTTCGATGTGCTCGGCCATCCCCACCGCGGTAATTACCGAATCCAAAGAAAACACGAGGTCGAGGACTAATATCTGTACAATTGTTCCTGCAAACGAATTAGCCTTCATATTGCTTTCCGATTGCTCATCGCCCTCTAATTTATTGTGGATTTCGTGCGTGCTTTTATAAATCAAAAATAGGCCTCCAATCAATAGAATTAAATCCCGACCTGAAATGGCTAATTTCTCTAGCCATTCTTGGTTGGTTATCCCAATCCAGTTGCCCATGTTAAATAAGGGAGAAGTGAGTCCCATTACCCAGCTTAGCGACAATAAAAGCAATACTCGTGTAATCATCGCCAAGGCCAAGCCTAGCTGACGTGCTTTTTTTTGCTGCGATTGAGGGAGCTTGCCTGATAATATCGAAATAAAAACGATGTTATCTATCCCTAATACGATTTCTAATATAGTTAAAGTTAATAGAGAGATCCAGGCTTCTGGGGTTGATAAAAAATCCATAGTTACGAAAATATATTGCGAATATAAAAAGAAAAGCCAAACACTTTGACAAACTTATAAAGTTTGTCAAAGTGTTTGGCTCGCGTTTATTTATGGGATTGTTTACTTAAAAATCACATGGGTATATTCAGATCTAACACTAACACTTTGTCCGCTATTATTATCGCCTTTGCCAATATCGCCCGTATAATTTCTCTTTGAAGAGTAACGATCTTCATCGCCGGTGGTTTGTCGCCTTACGTTTGCATTGGTTCCGTATTTAAATGAGCCATAGTTCGTAGCTACATTAAGCACCGCTTTAAATGCTGGATCAAACCCTAAGGAAACCGTGCTATAATCGGCCGTTACCGCAAAGCTCGAGTTAATATTATCTGCGCTCAATTTTGCATATTCAAGATTTACGATGGCTTTTCCTTTCACGCTTCCCAATTTAATGTTGGTATATTCTGCGTTAATGCTTAAGGTTCCTGCCGAACCAATGGTGGTTCCACTGCCATATTCGTGGCTAATCTTTGCTTGGTTAACACTTTTAATGTTCGCTTTTCCATATTCAACACGAATTACATTAGTGCTGCTTTTCAACTCGCCCGTGGTTAATGTGCCATACTCAACGGCTAATGTAGTTGGTCCGCTATAATCGCCAATTAGCAGATCTCCGTATTCTTGCGAAGCTTTTAAAACGTTTGCAGACGGCATATAAACCGTCATAAATACTTTTACTTCTCTTTTCTTACTGCCGCTAGTCCAATTGTTTTTTAGGTCGATGTCGGTCATAAAAGAAATTACATCCCCCGTCTTGTTTGTGCTTATCGATGTAAGATCCAGCAATTTTTGAGCCTCAGAATCGGTATTTGCATAGGCCTTAATTTCAGCATCCACCTTAATTTCATTTTTATCCCATGTTTTAATATTTAGTGCGCCATACTCATTTGATAAATTTATTTTATCGTTTTTATCGACGGCAAATGATTTGGTAAAAAGTTTAATTTTTTGCGGCGCTTGGTCTTGAAGGTTAGTAGACTGCTTTGTGTCTAAAACTACATTTACCAAAGGTGCTACCACTACAGTGGTGCTTACATCTGATGTAATCTTATTCTCTACGCTTACTATGGGTTGGGGGTTTGCGATTGATTGTTTTGCATTAACTTGTATGGCAAGCAGCAACAGGCTTGAAATACGTAAGAGGGTTAAAGTCATATGGTGTTCTCCTTTTTATATTGATTAACTTGATTGATTATCGATAATTGTTGACTAAGAATGTCTGCTTGAATGGCTAGATTTTTTATCATTTCGCTTACCACGGCATCTGGATCTGGGCTGGTTTGTAACTCTTTTTTAAGATCTTGATAATTTTCATCCAATTTTTTTAAATCGCCTACAAACTTTTTAAATAAATCTGGATTTTCTTTTGAGTAAAGCGCCAAACTATCTCTTTTCTCTTCAATTAAGCCGGCAAAATGAACCTCTTTTTTGCCATAGTCTGCACTTATATCCGCCACTTCAATTTCACTGTGCATTTTAGTGTAGGTATTATAAACGCCTATACTCATCACCAACAAAGCAGCAACACTAAGCCAACGATAGAATTTAATCGCTTTTTTTTTATTTTTCTTGTCGAGTTCTGCCTCTATTCGGCTCCATAGCTTATCTGATGGTCCTTTTGCCTCAAATGCTTTTTTGTTTTCTTTTATAAACCCCTCTAATTTGTTGTTCATCTTGCTACTCCGTTCATTTCTAATAAACTACTCAACTTTTTCTTTGCCCGCATATATTGCGAACGTGATGTGTTTTCTGTTATTTTTAATATATGCGCTATTTCTTCGTGATCGTATCCTTCAAATAAATAAAGAGTTAACACTAATCGGTATCCATCTGGCAGCTGGTTCATCGCTGCTTTTATCATCTCTATTTTTAATTGTACTTCGTCTTCACCGGCCGCAGACTCATCGTCGATCACATCTATACCCTCGATAGGTACAAGCTCAGCTTTACGCCTTCTCAAGTAATTAATAGACCGATTAATTACAATCTGTTTTAACCACAATCCAAAGGTTGTTTCCTGTCTAAAATCTGCAATGCGACTAAAGGCATCCAGAAATGCTTCCTGCAGAACATCTTCGGCTTCAGCTTCGTCGTTTACTATTCGAAGCGCCACATTGTACATAGCATTAGCATACAATTTGTAAATTTCAAATTGAGCATTGCGACTTCCATTTTGGCAATCGTTTACAAGAGCTACATGTTTATCTATATATGCTGTTTCCAAATGCTAAAGCGTTCTGATTAAAAGACAACGTAAATTTTAAAACGTTGCATCAAGGTAGAAATTTTTTTCTGTGTTAGACTTATGAGGCTTTAAGCCTTCGTAAGTCTAAAAAAATTCGGTATTTTTGCGGCTCAAAATTTGATTAAAAATGTTAAGAACAACAACTTGCGGCGCGTTAACGTTGCAAAACTTAGGCGAAAATGTAACACTATGCGGTTGGATGCAGAATTCAAGAGATTTAGGCGGGATGACTTTTATCGACATCCGAGATCGTTACGGCATCACCCAATTGGTTTTTAACATGAATGATAATGCCGATTTATGTGCGGGCGCACGTAGCTTAGGTCGCGAATTCGTAATTAAAGTAAGTGGAACCGTTGTAGAACGTTCTAATAAAAATATGGAAATCCCAACCGGGGAAGTCGAAATTAAAGTAAGTGCCTTAGAAATACTAAACGCAGCAAAATTACCACCCTTTTTAATCGAAGATAAAACCGATGGAGGCGATGATCTACGTATGAAATATCGTTATTTAGACCTTCGTCGCAACCCAATCAGAAACAACATGATTTTACGCCACAGAATGGCGCAATCTGTTCGTAGATATTTGGATGCATTAGACTTTATCGAGGTAGAAACACCTGTTCTAATTAAATCTACGCCCGAAGGCGCAAGAGATTTTGTGGTGCCTAGCCGAATGAACGGAGGAGAATTTTATGCCTTGCCGCAATCGCCACAAACCTTTAAACAATTGTTAATGGTTTCGGGGTTTGATCGTTATTTTCAGATTGTAAAATGTTTTAGAGATGAAGATTTACGTGCCGATAGACAACCCGAGTTTACGCAGATCGATTGCGAAATGTCGTTTATTGAACAGGAAGATATATTAAATACATTCGAAGGCCTAATTCGTACCTTATTTAAAGAGGTACGTAATTACGATTTGCCAGAAGTGCCACGTATGCAATATGCAGACGCAATGCGCTTGTACGGCTCAGATAAGCCAGATACACGCTTCGATATGCAGTTTGTAGACTTAACAGCTATCGTAAAGGGAAAGGGCTTCCCCGTGTTTGATAATGCAGAATTGGTGATTGCCATTAATGCCAAAGGCTGTGCACATTATACACGGAAACAAGTAGATGAGTTAACCGATTTCGTTAAGCGCCCTCAAATTGGAGCTACTGGTTTAATATACCTTCGTCATAGCGAAGATGGAACGTTAAAGTCGTCTGTAGATAAATTTTATAACGAAGAAGAGCTCGCAAAATGGTCGGCCGCACTTCATACCCAGCCAGGCGATTTAGTTTTAGTGATGGCGGGAAGCACTGATAAAGTGCGCAAACAATTAAGCGAACTGCGCTTAGAAATGGGCAGTCGTTTGGGCTTACGTGATAAGGACAAATTCTCGGCACTTTGGGTGCTTGATTTTCCTTTATTGGAGTGGGATGAAGAAACTGAACGCTACCACGCTATGCATCACCCTTTTACATCGCCTAAGCCAGAAGATATTAAGCTATTAGATACCGACCCTAAAAATGTTCGTGCCAATGCTTACGATATGGTGGTAAATGGAACCGAAATTGGAGGGGGGTCTATCCGTATTCACGATAGGACATTGCAGGCACTAATGTTTAAACATTTAGGCTTTAGCAACGAGGAAGCACAGAAACAATTCGGCTTTTTAATGGATGCGTTCGAGTTTGGCGCACCTCCACATGGTGGCATCGCCTTTGGCTTTGATAGGCTTTGCTCTATTTTTGCAGGTTTAGATAGTATTCGCGATGTAATTGCCTTCCCTAAAAACAATTCAGGCAGAGACGTAATGATTGATAGTCCGAGTACAATAGACGAGAAGCAATTAAAAGAATTAAAGATAAAAACGGATCTATAAGATAAGTTTTTAACCACATAGGTACATAGAACACATAGTTTTTAATTATTTTCGCTATGTGTCTAGGTACAATTAAATAATCTAGTTCACCAAGAACAACGCATTCGTGAACATCTGTTTCCCGTTTTCCCAAAATGAGCGGAATAATACATCGGTGCCTAAATAGATAATCGTTCCTCTGCCCGATTGCTGAACACCAAAAAGCAAGCCTACAGCTAATTTCTTTTTCACCTTTTCGCCTGCAATGCCGGCCATGTAACTGTTATCCTTTAATGTGCCTATATTCCATCCCTTCTCTAAAGGCTCATAGATTTTCTCGTCCGTTTTTAACGTATAATAGTACTTGCCAAGGCCTAAGGCTAGGGGGTGACTTTGGTCTAAATTAACTTTATAAATCGCTCCCGGAATAGAATTCTCTAAATCATCTTTATCTTTCTCAGCATATCTACGTTGATTGATCTCCTTCTCTTCTTTTTTCGGATATTCTTTCTTTTTGATGTCAAAAGGCTTTTTACCAATTACTGAATTAATGGCATCTTCTATTAGCAATAGCTTACCACCGGCATTAATCCAGCTATTTAATTGATCGCCTATTTTATCGCTATACGACCCGTCTGGTAAAATTAGCGTATTAATTTTATTAATATCGAGATTAGTAAGGCTCTGGGTGCTGATCATCGTAATAGGATAATTTAGTTCTTGCTCAAAAAAGTGCCAAACCTCTCCCACGCCCTGTGAGGAAACTTCTTGCCCGGTAACCACGGCAATTTTTGGCGCGGTTAGAAGCCTGTAAACAGAAGAGCCAAAATCTTTCCCCTTCTCTACGTAACCGCTGCTTATCGGATAAAAAGTGGTGTTATGGTTCCTCGCTACATCAGCCAATAGGGTTAACAAATCTTTATTTATTTTTTCATTTTCGCTTCTGTAAATTAGCAAAGAACCCGATTTATAAGCCTTACCACCGATAGTGAAGTCTTCTTCAGCCAAACGTACTTTTACTTTTCTTTTTTGCAGGGCAACCAAGGTTTGCGCATCAGCAACGGCATTCCACGGTATTACCCATGCATAGGGTTTGTTAATAACGGGCATTACTTCTTTTTTTTCTTCAATAAAATTAAAGTTTCCTGTTATCGCTTCTTTAACCCCATAAGCATTTAATCCATATGCATAAGGTAGGGCCCAAGCGGTAATGTCGTAAGTGTTCGAATCGGTAACAAACGTTTGTGGTTCGAAGAGCACATTCGCCATAACAGAATGGGGTTGTTGCAGGTTTACAATTAAATCATTTCGTTCAACTTTAAATGACTCAACTTTTTGTGTTTCGTAATTATAACCATTTACAGTTTTATCGCCGCCAAAAGCAATGCTAATCTGGTTTCTTTTTAACAGATCGGCCATTTTACGTAAGCGCTCAATATTTTGCGCTTTAACGATATAGGTTTTATAATTGCCGGGAGGATTAATTGCACTCTGATCGAAATACTTTTTAAACTCGCTCAACAATTTATCTGAATGTGTAGCAACCGTTTCTATGGTGGCCATCGAGGTCGTAAAGTGATGGTCTATCCGGTCTTTTAAGGTTAAAGTATCGCCATCAGTCGTTGTAATGGCTAAACCAGCTCTAATTCCCCCTTGTTCGTAAGTCATGCCAATTGCGCCATTGTACAAAGGATAGGTATCGCCATACGAAGGATATAATAAATCGAACCGCTCCTTGGTAAAATATTGCCAGCCATTTATGTCGAAGTACCTTGCATTGTTTTTGCCAACGGTTATTTGGAACTCTCGCTGCCATGGAGTAATGTCTTGATGAACAGGTTCTGCTGCGGGCGCAAAATAATAGGGTTCATTGTAACTTTGCTCATGAAAATCTACATGTACTTGCGGTAGCCAATGATGATAAGCTACCAAGCGTTGTTGCGTTTCTACCTGTGTTTGCCAAGCCCAATCTCTATTTAAATCGAAGTAATAATGATTTGGTCTTCCGCCTGGCCAAGGCTCACTATGTTCTCTAGCCAAAGGGTCTGGATTTGGCACTTTGTCGCTTACCATATTAAAGTAGCTTACATAGCGCTCTCTACCATCGGGATTTAAACACGGGTCGATAATTACTATTGTATTTTTTAGCCATTGCTTGGTTTGCTCGTCTTTTGCTTCTGCTAAGGTATACAAAACGCGCATTGAGGTTTCGGTTGAGTTAGCTTCGTTACCATGAACATTATAGCTCAGCCATAAAATAGCAGGCTGTTTTGGCACTCTAACTACATTTTTATCGCCACTTGCCAAACTTAGGTTATTGACTCTGATCTGCTCTAAACGGCTCATGTTCGATTCATCAGAAACAACGGCAAGCAATAGCTCGCGGCCTTCGTAGGTTTTTCCATAGACCTGAAGTCGGATATTTTTTGTTGTAGCAGCAACTTTTTTAAAATAATCCACTACTTTTTGATGTGGCGTAAAACGACTACCTAAAGGATATCCCAAAAATTCGTCGGGAGAGGGCGTTTGTGCGTTTGCGACAATTGTAAGAAAGAGTAATGCAGAAAGCGAGATTAATTTTTTCATAAACGATATGTGTATGCTTTAACAAAGTGCTTTGCACCGTACTATTACTTTGTCAAAGCTTTAATAATCCTATTATTTATCAATAATACTAAAAAGAATAGTTGAATTTATCTTTGCATTTGTAATTTTACGATGAATATTTACCCCGAGCATAAAAATGGCAAGCATAGAGTCGCTTTATCAGCATTACTTAAAACATCCGGTAGTTTGTACCGATACCAGAACGATTGTAGCAGATTGTTTGTTTTTTGCTTTAAAGGGTGAAAATTTTGATGCGAATACATTTGCGGAGAACGCTTTAGCGCAAGGCGCAGCTTTTGCAATTGTGGATAACCCAAAATTTGCTGTCAATGAAAAGTGCATATTGGTTTTGGATGTATTAACTACACTTCAAGATTTAGCAAAGCATCACCGCAGGCAATTTGCTATTCCAGTAATCGGCTTAACGGGCAGCAATGGGAAAACGACCACAAAAGAACTGATTAAAGCGGTATTATCCGAAAAGTATAAAACTTTTGCTACGAAAGGGAACTTAAATAATCATATTGGTGTACCCTTGTCTATTTTATCGCTACCGCTTGATGTAGAAATTGCCGTAATAGAAATGGGGGCGAATCATCAGAAAGAAATCGAAATGCTCTGCGAAATCGCACAGCCCACCCATGGTTTAATTACCAACGTGGGGATGGCGCACTTAGACGGTTTTGGTGGTTTTGAAGGCGTAAAGAAGGGGAAGGCAGAATTGTACGCCTATCTAAAAAGCACAAAGGGCTATGCTTTTGTGTATCGTAATAATCCTTATTTGATTGAAATGATTGCCGCGGCTAATTTGAACAAAATTGTTTTTTATGGTACAGATAAAGACAATGCGATTAGTGGCGAATTGATGAATACCGACCCTTTAATTTCCTTAAAATGGTTTAAAGGAATAGCTGCATTTAATGTTCGGGTTAATTTAACTGGAACCTATAATTTTGAAAATATATTAGCAGCAATTTGCATTGCCGATTTCTTTAATGTTGCTCCTGATGCAATTAATAAAGGCTTGGCCAATTATTTCCCAGTAAATAATCGATCGCAGCTTACCAAAACAGAGCGGAATACCATCATTTGCGACTTTTATAATGCCAACCCAAGCAGTATGAGTGCCGCCCTAACGAATTTACAAGCATTATCAGGAGATCATAAAACCGTTATTATTGGGGATATGTTTGAGTTGGGAACAGAAGCGGCAAGTCAGCATCAACAGATTGTAGAGCAGGCGAATAAATTGAATTTTGAAGAATTGATTTTTATTGGTGAAAATTTCTCTGCATTTAGTGGCCAATTTGGTGGAAAGTTCTTTAAAAGCCGCAAGGAAGCAAGTGATTTTTTGAGTGAAAATTTGATAAAGAACAGTTTAGTGCTACTAAAGGGAAGTAGGGGGATGGCTTTAGAGCAATTGCTGCCCTTGCTTTAATCTTTACGGATACTTTCTACTGTAATACCCACATCGCTAATTCCAACCAGTGGATTATCGCGCATATTTTGTTCGACCTCGATTTCATACTTGCCTGCTTTCGGGAAGCGGAATTTTTTAAGCAAGGGAAAGGTATTGCTGTACAAATTTCCAGAGCCTTTGCCTATCCATTGTCCAGTTGCTTTAGCAAGTTGAAACTGATACCTTCCATCTTTTAAAAAACGTTGCTCACTTTTAAGGCGCATAATTACGTAGATATTCGAATAGCGGTAATCGGAAGTATTTCTAATTTTAAAGGAAACGTCGTAGGTTAGCGCTGGGTCTTGAATGTCTACCGTTGCTTTTATGCTTTTCGCATACGTCCAGCCATTTTCCGGAATAGCCAGATTTACATCTGCTAAATTGGTGTTTGTGCAGCTATTGAACAGCAAAATGAAGAACACATATAAAATCGCTCTATTCGTTTGAAGGTTTATTGGGTGTTCCATCAGTTGGTCTGTTTTTATTTCGGTTCTTATTGCGATTCCTATTATTTCTATTTCCAGGTTTTGGTACGCCTGTTGCAGTTGGATTAGCGCCCCCTGTTACTGGTTTTTGAGGCTGGGCTGGTCTAGCTTGTTGTGCGGTCTTAGCCACTGCGTTTGGATCTCTTGGCTTTTGTTGATGAGTTTTGGGTGCATTTTGTCTAGCCTGAGGGTTGTTATTGCTCTGTGGGCGATTAGGATTGCGATCGTTTCGATTATTTTTATTGCGGTTGTTTTTATTTCTCGATCGTTCGTCTAAACGTGTTAAGCTATCTTGGCCAACCACATTTTCATAATCATGAACTTTTTCGACAATTGTTGTATTTTTTAGTTCAACAGCCTCGTCTTTTAAGTTTGAGGGTTTTTCGCCCCTTTTATTCATTGCCATGATTTCTTTTACACGGTCTACTTTTAAAGGAATCCAGTCTTCTTGGTTAGCATAGCTAAACCACATTAGTTTTTTGAAAATATCAGTCTTTTGGTGACGAGCAATACCAACTTCAGTTTGCAATGCATCGATGCGATCTGGAATATCTTTTAACGCATCTAAATACGTGTCGAGCTCATAATTTAAACAGCACTTTAACTTCCCGCACTGGCCAGCAAGCTTTAAGGTATTTAAAGATAGATTTTGATAACGAGCCGCGGCTGTAGAAACTGTTTTAAAGTTAGTTAGCCATGTAGAACAGCAGAGTTCTCGGCCGCACGAACCAATTCCGCCTAATCTACCTGCTTCTTGGCGCATTCCGATCTGGCGCATCTCGATTCGAATCCGAAACGTTTCGGCCATTTTTTTAATCAGTTCCCTAAAATCTACGCGTCCTTCGGCGGTATAAAAAAAGGTTGCTTTTGTTTTATCTCCTTGATAATCTACATCACTAATTTTCATGGATAAGCGCAGGTCTAAGGCTAGTGTTCGCGCTTTATGCATGGTTTCCCATTCCATATCTTTCGCCAATTTCCATTTTTCTACATCAGCCTCTGAAGCTTTTCTATAAATTTTACGGGTTACTTGGTCTAATGGCGTTTTGCGACGTTTCATTTGCATTCTAACCAACTCTCCAGTTAAAGACACATGCCCGATATCGTAACCGCCAGTTGGCCCTTCTACGGCAACTAATTCGCCAATTTCGAGGTAAATATTATCGTTGTTTAAAAAAAATTCTTTTCTTGCCCCTTTAAATTTTACTTCAACTACTTGAAAAGGAACGTAATTTGAAGGCATATCTAAGTTCGAAAGCCAATCATGAACCTCCATCTTTTGGCATCCGCCGGTAAGGCAAGACCCATTACTTTTACATCCAGAAGGGGCGCAGCCGCCACCAGTAGAACAACTTCCACATCCCATATTAACCGTATATATATTGAGTCCCTTTCGGGAGCGATTTAAACTTTATTATTTTAACTAATTGTAAAGATACATCTAAAAACAGAATTTTTGGATTCGCATTCCGTTCGATGTGGTAATGTGCCTTTTCGAGTTCTATAATTAAGGCCTCAACCATTGCTAAATTTAACACATTAGTTGATAATTTAATGGCGACCTCTAAAATTTGGGGAGGCAATTTAACCAATTCATCGCCACCACTTAGCAGTAAGCTACATTCTCTAAGGAAATTAATGCCGTATTTTAAAAAATTTTTTTGGTTTTCCCGTCCCCAGCTGGCGGCAGTTTCGGTAAAAGAAATCATCGCCGGAACCTTATTTCCAAAGCCCATCCTTAGCCATTCGGCAAAATAGCTGGCATTATTATTAGGCGTGTTGGTTAATACTAATTTTGCGTCGATTAAATTACCATCAGACAAAAAACTATATTCTTCAGCCTGATGCTGCATTAATTGGGCATGGTTTAATAAGTACTGTTCGATTTCTGTATCGTTTAGTTTAGGAATCTTAATAAGCTGGGTTCTCGATAAAATAGTGGATAGGATCTGTTCTTGATTTTGAGCAACCAAAATAAAAAGCGTATTTGCGGGCGGTTCTTCGATAATTTTTAACAGCGCATTTCCCTCCTTATCTAAAAACTCAGGAAGCCACATGATTAATACTTTTGTGTCGGCTTCAAAAGCTTTATAGCTTAATTTTTTGATAATATCGTGACATTCTGCGATGTTAATATTGGCCTGTTTATTCTCGGCGTTAAGCTTTGAACGCCAGATATCCAAATTAAAATAAGGATCGTCGAGCAGCATATTTCGCCATTCTTCTAACACATCAACCGCAATTTTTACATCCTTTGAAGCAAAAAAAGGATAAGAAAAATGAAGGTCGGGATGAATATATTTTTCATATTTACGACAAGAGGAGCAAACGCCGCAACTATCCAATTCGCTTTTATCTTGGCAATTAATGTATTGTGCGTAAGCGATAGCCAAAGGTAAAGCACCACTTCCTTCGCTCGATAAAAATAGTTGTGCATGGCTAACACGATTCTCCTTTACGGTTTGAATAAGGTGAGTTTTTATGTATTCTTGACCAATTATCTCTTTAAACTGCATTGGTGCAAAATAAGAAATAGATTTGAGATATGAGTATGGTGTATTGAGACAATATGCCTAGTCTCGCAGCGGACAAACAGATCAACCTCGTACAATTTGAATCCAATCTCAGTACCAATACTCACACCTCGATACTCCTGCTACACTGTAAAAATTTAATTGATATATCAACAACTTAAATTGCATTTATCTACTTTTAACCATGGAGAAATTAAACGACACCTTTTTATACACTATAGACAAGTGTTTTAGAAGTTATCATCAATTCGCACAAAAGAATGTACGAAAGGCGGGATACACGATCACGATAGACCAGTGGTTAATCTTAAAAAACGTAGCCGAAAATCCAAATATTTCTCAAAAAGACATTAGTGAGATTGTTTTTAAAGATAATGCATCAATTACACGGATTATTCAATTGTTGGTTAATGCAGGTTATCTTACACGAGAGAATCATCCTGAAGATAGAAGAAGATCAATCTTAACCTTAACTAAAAGAGGAGAAAGAATAACTGCGGACGTGGAGAAAATCGCCATTCAAAATCGTGCTTCTGCGTTGCAAGATGTAGATCAAAAGCTCATGGCTGAGATGAAACAACTTTTACAAAAAATCATCAATAACTGTACTGTTTTTTTGCTGATCATAATGCTTTTCGGCGCTAAAGGCCTAAGTGCGCAAATCACAAAACCCGACACTACAGCAAAAAAACTGAAAGAAGTAAGCATCACCGGCAAAAAACAACTCGTAGAGCGTAAACAAGGCAAAACCATCATTAATGTAGATGCGGCTGTAACAAATACTGGGACAACTGTCCTCGAAGTTTTAGAGAAGTCGCCCGGTGTTATGGTCGATAAAAATGGCAGCATAAGCTTACAAGGTAAATCTAGCGTTTTGGTGATGATAGACGATAAGCCAACCTATTTATCGGGTACCGAGCTGAGCAACTTATTGGGCAGCATGAGCTCCACACAGGTTAACCAAATTGAACTAATAACTAGCCCTTCTGCAAAATACGACGCCAACGGAAATGCCGGAATCATCAATATTAAAACCAAGAAAAACAAGCAGGAAGGCTTTAATGGCACCCTTACTACAACATTAGGTCATGGCAAATACTTTAAAAACAACAACTCCTTAATGTTAAACTATAGGCAAGGAAAAATAAATACCTTTGCGAACTACAGCGTTAATTATAATAAAGGCTTTACCAATATTTATGCCTATAGAAGGTATTTTAATGCCCTTGGAGCCGTAGCTTCGGCTTTAGATCAGCAAAGTGATTTAGGGAGTAAAAGCACGAACAATTTGCTCCGCACAGGTCTCGATTTTTATGCGACCCCTACACTTACACTTGGCCTAACGTTAACAGGAACCCTTGTTTCGCGCATGGGTGCAGGAAATGCCTTGGCCAAATGGCTTAATCAACAAAGTAATTTGGATTCTGCCATTACCACAACCAGCGATACAGATTTTGACTTAAAAAATGGGTCGATCAATGTTTATGGCCGACAAAACATCAACAAAAAACAAGATATAGGTTTTGATATTGACTATTTGAAATATGGAATTTCAAATGATCAGAACTTTCAAAACAGTAGATCGGATGCAAATAGCTATATTCAAGGTTCACGCGGTGATATTCCATCGAAACTCAGCATATTTTCAGCAAAAGCCGATTACATTTTGCAAATAGGCAGAAATGCAAAGTTCGAAGCAGGGGCAAAGTCGTCTTCAATCCGTACGGATAACACGGCCAATTATCAGCGTTTTAATGGTGCTGAATGGACAGCCGACCTCAAAAAGAGCAACCATTTTTTATATCAAGAAAATATTAACTCTGTATATAGCAGTTTCGAACATAAAATTAAACGATTAAGTTATCAAGTAGGCTTACGTTACGAGTATACAAATTATACTGGTAATCAGTTAGGAAATGCAGTTCAACCAGGCACTGAATTCTCAAAAAAATATCAGAATTTGTTCCCTTCAGGTTACCTAACTTATGAGGCCGATTCTTCGAATTCTTTTTCATTTACTGCAGGACGTAGAATTGATCGTCCGGCCTATCAAAAATTAAATCCCTTTGTTTTTATCATTAACAAATACACCTATCAGCGTGGGAACCCATTTTTTTTACCGCAACATACTTGGAATTTCGAATTAAGCCATTCCTTTAAACAGGTGTTAACGACCGCTGTTGCGTATAGCGGCATTAAAAATTACTTCTCGCAACTTTTTATATCTGAAGGAAATGATATTCTTGTGTACACCGAGGGGAATGTTGGGCAAATGCATAATTTAGGAGTATATGTTACGGTACAAACTTCTCCATTTAAATGGTGGTCGCTTACAGCGCAAAGCAATTTTAACTATAAAAAATTGAGCGGATATCAAAACGTAGATTATAAATCTTCGGTTAGGCAACTGCATACCACCATGAATAATCAATTTAGGATTAGCCCGACCTTAAATGCCGAAATTTCTGGGTTTTATACCACACAAGCACGAAATGATTTGCAAGAATTGCTATCCCCAACAGGGCAGGTTTCTGCGGGGATGGTAAAAACCATTTTGAAAGGAAAAGGAAGTTTAAGGTTAACAGCTAGAGATATTTTCTATACTCAGGCTATGGAAGGGAATACAGATTTCCCTGGAGCACAAGAATATTTCATTTTATGGCGAGATACCCAGGTGGTTAACATTGGCTTTAATTATCGATTTGGTAAACCGTTAAAAGCAGCAAAACGTTCGTTGGGTGGTGCTGCTGATGAAATCGGAAGGGCAGGCACATAAGTTTTAGTTTACTATTGTCATGGATTAATTTAACCTACGGCTTTTTTGTTAAGTAAAATTAAGGCTCGAGTAAGTATTTTTTCAGATATTTAGGGGATAAAGAAAAAGGCTATGCTAAAATTCAAATTCACTTTTGCACTTTTTGTAATCAGTATTACTTCTTTCGCAGAGGTTGCGCGTTTAACCGTCAACCTTCGCAATACGGAAGTTACCAGTCTAAATTTTATCCAACCAAAAAAATATCTGTCGCGAAATTTCTTTAAAGACGGCTTCCTTCCTATTCAACTTGATGAAAAAAAATCAGCTGTTAAGCTATTTGATTTAAAGGAGCCACAGTTCTTTGCCATCTCGTGTTACGATTCGAATACAAAGAAAACCTTAAATTATAACTTATATATTTCTCCAGGAGATAACTTGATACTAAATGCCGATTTCAGTAAAAGCGATTTTGGCATTACTGTAACGGGTAAAGGAGCTAATAATAATCAACCCTCCTTAAAACTCGAAAAGAGTAGCGAAATCACAAAATTGTATGGAGATACGTTGCCAACTCGAATAGAATATGAAATAAAACGGTACCAGCCGATAAATAGAGCCAATTTTGAAGCGTATAAAAAACAATATCTCCCAAGTGAAAATTTAATAAGAGCATGGGAATTAAAACTAAAATATGATGCAATAAATACCTTTTATTCCTTTAAAGAAAACAATAAATTTGGCATTCAATTAGCCTACAATCGAAATATTAAAGCCTGGGAAAAGGCACAAGACAGTTTATTTACTTTATCAGATCTAAATAATGATGAGGCGATTAATATTGGTGAATATTTATCTTTCATAAGCACTTTTCTGCTCCGCAAAAAGGAAGCGCTTTGGAAAGAAAGCTCACAAAACCCAGAAAAATTTTACGCTGAATGGTATAAAGGTGGTATAGAAGGTGCTAAAAGCCAATTTTTAGAAGATAATACAAACGATTTAAAGGAGAAGATAATTATTAAGTATTTTACTGGAAAGACCGCTGAATACTTATATGTTGTTCTATTAGAAAATGCAATCCAGGAATCCTTGTTAGGCAACCTTATTCCAATTTTTGAACGATTTAAGATAAAATATCCCAAAAATGAATATATCCCTTTACTCCAGTCCTACATAGATCCGATCGTTAAAAGAAAAGCGTTAAAAGTTAATGAGAAAATGATTTTCGCAAAAGATGATGGGCTTAATATAAATACTTTTGAGGAAGTTCTAGCGCTAACTAAGGGAAAAACTGTTTTACTAGATATGTGGGGAACCTGGTGTGGCCCATGTCGAGAAGAAATAGAAACCAATGGAAAGGCAATTAAGGATTATTTTAAAGCCAAAGGATTAGATTATGTTTATGTAGCCAATTATGATCTGCAAAATGCGAAAAAATGGAAGGAATTAATTCCATATTTTAATCTTGAAGGATTGCATATTTTAGCAAACGATAAACTTACTAAGGATATTATGACGAAAATTAAAGGTTCGGGCTACCCAACCTATCTCATCATAAAAAAAGATGGTTCCTTCGAACTATCTAAGGCTGGGTATCCTATGGAGCGGGATCTTTTATTTAAGCAAATAGATGAAGCGCTTAGCTTAAAATCAGATAAATAATATGGCTCGCATTCTCGCCTTCGATTATGGCACAAAGCGCATCGGCATTGCCGTTACAGATCCCTTACAAATTATTGCTACGGGCTTAGACACCATTCATCCAAAAGATATAATCGAGTATATAAAAAAATACATGTTAACCGAGCAGGTTGAGACCTTTGTAATAGGAGAGCCTAAGCAGATGGATGGAACACCATCAGAATCTGCACAGCATGTGAAAGGCTTTTCTACACTATTGAAAAAAGCATTTCCCACTATACCCCAACATTGGGTTGATGAGCGGTTTACCTCGAAATTAGCACAACAAACCATTATGCAAAGCGGATTAAAGAAGAGCGACCGTAGGCATAAAGAAAGAGTTGACACTATTGCCGCAACGATTATTTTGCAGTATTTTATGGAAGGAAACCGATTATGATTAGTGAAGAACTACAAAAGCTACTTTTAACTTATTGCGAGCCTGAAGACGACCTACTTCAACATATAGATAGAGAAACGCAGTTAAAAGTGTTATTGCCACGCATGTTAAGTGGCCATTACCAAGGCAGGGTATTGAGTATGTTAAGCAAAATGATTAGTCCGAAAAGAATTCTAGAAATAGGAACCTTTACCGGCTATGCTACCTTGTGCCTTGCAGAAGGTTTATCCGATGACGGCATTATTTACACGCTCGACATAAATGAAGAATTGGAAGACCGAGTAAGGAATAATTTCGCAAAATCTCCGTTAAATAGTAAAATTAACTACCTATTAGGCGATGCGCAGCACAGTCTAAAGGCATTAAGCGGTGAAACTTTCGATCTTGTGTTTATTGATGCCGATAAAAAAAATAACGGAACCTATTACGATTTGGTTTTTGAACAAGTACGGGCTGGTGGACTAATCATCGTTGATAATGTATTGTGGAGCGGGAAGATTTTAAATCAAGCGCAAGACAAAGACACCAAAAGCATTGGTAGTTTTAATGATAAAGTCGTCGCCGATAAACGAGTAGAAAAATTAATTTTACCTGTGAGAGATGGGTTGTTTGTGATACGAAAAAAATGAAAGTGAAACTCCTTCTTTTTTTATTGACGCTAAGCATTTTTACGGCAAGTGCTCAAGATACAAAGGAATATATCTTAGCAAATGCTTACCATGCGCAATATTTGATGCAAAAGTATGGTTTACCAGCTAGTATTATTTTAGGCGTTGCAATTCATGAATCGGCCGCCGGAAAAAGTAAGATTGCTAGGTATTTAAATAATCATTTTGGTGTAAAAGGCCCAAATAGCAGTTCAGAAATTAGGTCTTCTTATCGCGATTATCCATCTATCGATTCCTCCTACAACCATTTTGTGTCTTTTTTACTCAGTAGAAAATATTTTAATATACTTTTCGAAAAATATGATCCCTACGATTATAAAAATTGGGCCTACGGCATTCAACGAGGGGGCTATGCAAGTAGTAAGACCTGGGCTAATCAAGTGGTTGCCATCATCAAAAAATATGAGCTTTTTCAATACGATAATAGACCGGATGATTATTCAGAGGTAGATACGGCTCCAATACTTTCAAGGAAGATAGCGTCTACCAGTGTGAAAAAGGGCAAAATATACACGGTAAAATCTGGTGATAATCTAAGCAGTATTGCAAAAAAAATGCATACCTCGGTACCGGCTTTAATGCAGAAGAACGGATTAAAATCATCGGCTTTAAAACCGGGGCAGAAAATTAAATTCTAATGAAGAAACCCATTCTACTTTTAGTTGCAACAGCACTTACGTTGGCTAGCTGTAAATCGCGACAATACAGTCGTAACAACAAACAAATCGAGAAAGAGGCGATTAAACAAACGCCCAATTTTACCACTTACACAACAATAGCCTACATCGAGCAATTTAAAGAGGTGGCCATCGAAGAAATGAATACGTATGGTATCCCCGCTAGCATTACATTAGCGCAGGGTATCTTAGAATCGAGCAGTGGAAATAGTTCTTTAGCAAAATATGCAAATAACCACTTTGGAATTAAGTGCACGAGCGATTGGAAGGGCAAAGCGTACTATAGAGACGATGATCAAAATAACGACTGTTTTAGGGTGTACAAAGATGCCAAAGAATCATTCAAGGATCATTCTACTTTTTTAAAGCGGAAGCGCTATAGCTTTTTATTCGAGCTCGACAAAAATGATTATAAAAATTGGGCGTTAGGCCTAAAAACAGCAGGCTATGCTACCAATCCGAAATATCCAGAGTTGTTAATTAATTTGATTGAAAAGTATAGCCTCAACCAATACGATCAGTCTGAAACAGAGCGGGAAAAGATTAATCGCGAAGACCGGGTATTTACTGAAATAAATGCGAATATTCCCTTAGAGAATAAAAAATTTACTCCAGTTGCGGTAGCTCCAAAAGACCCACCCCAAGGGGCTGAAGTGGTGAAAGAAAATTATTATACCGTTAAACAAGGCGATACGCTATTTAAGATTGCCCAATTATATAAACTAACGGTCGACGAATTAAAGGCCTTAAATAGATTGACAGACAACACCATTAAAATCGGACAAAAACTATTGATAGTTAAATAATGTTAAGGTTAACATGAACTATTTACTTATATTGTAGTTTTGTTGCTCATGAGATTATTTGCCCTTTTCTTACTTGTTTTTATTAACAGCCATCTTTTTGCACAAAGTGTTACTGTTCAGGGCTTCGTTATTGATAAAGAAAGCAAAGCGAGATTGGCGAAGGTATATATTTACAATTCGGCTAATGATGAAGGGATTTACAATAATTTAAAAGGAGAGTTTACAACAAAGGCTAAAGCAGGTGATACCATTTTTGCGGCCTTACAGGGTTATGCAATGGATACGGTAGTTTACAAGGGAAATGGAGCAATTGTTCTTAAATTAAAATCCCTTTCTATAAAGTTAAATCAAGTAGAAATTTACGGAAAGCCAATTTCACCGCAAGAACAGCACCTTTTAACCTTAAGAGAATACAAATATGCTATTGATAGAGGCAGCAGTAAAGATTTGCTAAATCTGGGGCTGGGTGGTGTTGGTTTGGGAATAGATGCGATCTACAATTTGTTAAGTAGGCAGGGTAAAAATGCACGGCACTTACAAGTTATTATAGAAAAGGATTACCGCGAAGCCATTATCGATTATCGTTATCGGCCCGAATATGTAAGAGCCATATTAGACAATCCAACTTTTGATATACAGGATTTTATGCTGCAATATCGACCAACCTACCAATTCGTGCTTACAGCAACGGATTATGCCTTTGTGCAGTTTGTTAAGAACAGCTACAATTCGTATAAACGTAATCCTGCCCTATTTAGACTACCAAAACTTCCGATGATAACACCTGCTCAACCGTTGGGGCAGTAGGGCTTTAATTTTCCTAAATAATTAACTATTAACCTTAAATTATATTTTTTTGTTTTTCTTTGCATTAATGAAGCGTTTATCTTTAACCTTATTCCTTCTATTTGCCATTTCATTTCATCTTTTGGCGCAAGAAATCGATACCATTCCATTTTCTACAAAAGATTTGGATATAAAATTGAAACGAAGTCCGCTACCATCAAGAGTGGGAAACATTTCTTTTAAACCAATGAGCCTTAATCCAATTACGGTAAACGCTAAAGTAAATTATTGGAAAACGAAGACCTCGGTAGGTATTAATGTTAACCAAGCTGCTTTTAGCGACAACTGGAAAGGTGGTGGAGTAAATTCATTTGCGTTAGGAGGCTTAATTAATTATAAGGCAGAATACAGCAAAGAAAGTTATAGTTATGTGAGTGAGGTAATTTTGCAGTATGGTAAAATAAAAAATAAAAGTCAACTGCAAAAAAAAACCACCGACCGTATTTATTGGGATAACAAAGCTGCGGTTCAACTCTCTAAAAACTGGTACTTCTTTGGTTCATTAAATTTTGAGTCGCAGTTTGATCGAGGATTTGCTTATAGTAAAGATTCCAAGGGCAATGAAATCGAAAAGCTGTTGTCGAAGTTTATGTCTCCTGGCTATCTCACTGAATCTATAGGTTTTGAATACAAGCCTAACAAGTTTTTCTCTACCCGAATAGGTACGGGTACAGCACGTCAGACATTTGTATTAGATACCGCATTGTATCGAACCAACCCAAATAATTTCGGGGTAGTAAAAGGCAAAAATTTTAGAAACGAACTCGCTTTCCAAATTGTAACAGCCTATGAAAAAGAAATATTCAAGAATATAACCTTAAAAACAAGGTACAATATGTTTATTCCCTACGATAATTTTGGGCATATCGACCATCGTTTTGATATCAATATGACTGCCAAAATTAATCGCTTTATGAATGTATCGGTAACTGGCGTTGGATTATACGACCGTGATACGGATAGTAAAATACAAGGAAGTCAGACCCTTGCATTGGGGTTAACTTTTATTTTTCCAAGATAGTTTTTTCGCTAATAGCTAAAGGCCAATAGTCTATAGTTTAGCTTCATAGCAAATAGGATGCATGTAGGCGATTAATCTACTTACCTCTTTATAAGATTGAGATAATCAATATAATAAAGCACTTTAATCGACAAGCTATTGTTCTGAGGCTCTGATAACACATAGTCGATATTCCTACCATAACGTTTAGTATAAAAATTTTCGTTCGTTTCGGCAGCATTTTTATAGGTGATGCTTAATTCACTACCGGGCGAAAATTGCCATCTATACATTAGATCGATATTGAATACATTATAATTTCTGTCAACGTTTTGAAGAGCCGCACCCACATATGGGTCTAATCGACCAGCGGAATTTAAGAGGTAAAAATCTTTATTTCTTCTGTCAGACCAATAGTGCCTAACGCCAAGCTGAAAGCCCATTTTATTGCTAAAGCTATATTTAGCATCCATGGTATTTTCTACGGTGTTTCTATCATAGCGCGAAAAAACTGCTTGTGTGCCATTCTTTGCCACCCAGTTTACAAAATTATAGCTAGGCTGATAATTTAAGTCCAGGCCGAATGCCAATTTATCATTCACTCTTAAATTTTGATAGAAATAGTAATTATAGCTTACGCCATTCATTAAATCTAGCCTTTGTATAACAATATTTCCACCATAATTATAAGGTTTTGCTCTATTTCCATTCAAATATATACCCACTCGATAACTTGCTGGGGCTTTGTATACCTGACCATTTCTTGATTCATAAAAATCGTTCGACTCAGGGAGAACATTTGCATTTAGCTCTGTAGACCAAAAATTTTTGTATTGAATGTAAAGCCCTGGGAAAAAACCTAAACTCTGGTAGTCGCCTGGCCTGTAACGTCTCGAATATTCTATTTCCGTCCACGCTTGGATTTGATTGTACCATTTACCGGGCTTATACTGATTATAAGCAAAATTAACCGATTGATCAAAGAAGTTATTGTTGGTGTAAAAACCCATATCGGATGGGTCGAAATGTGAATCAGAAAACTCCTGCTCATAATTGAACGTAAAAGAACCACTTTTTTTACCGATTCCAAATTCGTAGCTATATCCGCTTCGATTTTCTTTAACCGGATTATCCGTTACATAGCTCATTTTTCCCGCCCCACTAATAAAGTACTTATTACTCTTATTACTGATGTTAAAAAGCGCCGCACTTACGTTGGCATCGTAGGCCTTCCCTTGCCTTAATACATTGGTGTTGATTACACTTATCGAGCTATTGTTCTTTAAAGATTGATCGAGTACAAAAATATTATAATTGGTTAGGGGCTGACTTTCCACATTTCTTCTATTGCCTGATGGGTCTTCGACTTCAGTGAACATTGTATTCGTGACAGCATTAAACAATCCTACGCCTAATCCTTTTGCGGTGCGTCCTGAAACTTTTGTGGCATTTAAGATCTTTCCCTCTTGCGGGTTTTTAATGATTTTATCAGTGCTTTTAACCCCGCTATAATCGAAATAAGAAGGAATAGACCCAATCCTTTTTGAGTAAAATAAATCTCCTTTGTTAAAGAGCTCCGTCCCTTCGGTAAAAAACTGTCGGTTTTCGTTAAATTTCACCTCAAATGGTGTTAAATTTAAGACCCTATAATCACTTTGCACCTGACCAAAATCGGGAATTAATGTCATATCGAGCGTAAAACTCTGATTTATGCCATACTTTACATCCATACCTCCATTAATAGAAGCTTGTGTGTTTTTCACCCCTGGTGTGTGATAAGGATAGTTGCTAATTAACGTAGAAACATACGGAGAAAACGATAGGCGTAAAGGTGCTTTAATGTTCTTCAGGCCCTCTAATATTCCACTTTGATTCACAAAACCATCTACTTTCGGATCTATATTGTTCCAAAAAGTTTGGCGGTTTTTACCCGTTCGCTTTCGGGTTACGTTCATGCCCCAATTCTGAATGTCTTTGCTCGAAAAACGCAAGGCCGAATAGGGTATTTTCATTTCAGCCGTCCATCCCTTATCGTCGAGCTTTACGCTACTTTCCCAAACCGCATTCCAATTTGCGTCTTCATCACCTATGAGTGAATATTTGGCATCGAACTGAACCCCTGCTGCAGTTACGAAAAAGCCGTATCCATTTACGCCATCTAAAAAGGTGTCGAATACTACTCCAACAAAATCGGCATTTCCAATTTCGTCTCTCGACACCAATTCGTGTACTACACTATCGGGATTGTCGTACATTCTTGCCGAAATATAAATGGCATAATCGTCGTACAGCATTTTAATTTCGGTACGCCCATCTTTGGGCTCTAACCTGCCAGGAACTGGCCTTAACTCAATAAAATCGCTAGCGATAGCAGCATTGGCCCATACAGCATCGTCTAAATTACCATCAATTTTGGGGCTTATTGTTGTGCGCGATGCGGTTAATTTCTTTTTGGGAGTTGGGTTTTGTGCTACACTAATCGTAACACTGATCGCTAAAATTAGGCTAGTTAGGGAAAATTTCATTCAGGTTTGTTTGTCTTCATAAGACAACGGCAATAGGCAGAATGTTGCACGAGAGTAAAAATATTTTTTAATCGATTAACTAATGCACATCTGCAATCAAGCTATTGGCTATTGACTATTCACTAAAATTAATACCTTTGCACTTTAACAAGTAGACGAATATGTTTGAGAATTTACAGGACAAGCTAGATAGAGCATTTAAAGTTTTAAAAGGACAAGGGAGTATAACTGAGATTAACGTGGCCGAAACCATGAAGGAAATCAGGAAAGCGCTTTTAGATGCCGACGTAAATTATAAAACGGCTAAAAGCTTTACCGATGAGGTAAAAGAGAAAGCTTTGGGGCTAAATGTACTTACCACTGTTTCTCCGGGTCAGTTGTTAACCAAGGTGATGAACGATGAGCTTACGGCTTTAATGGGTGGTGAGGTTACCGAACTTGATTTAAAAAACAATCCAACTATTATATTAATCGCCGGTTTAAATGGAGCAGGTAAAACCACATTTACTGGTAAATTAGCCCTTCACCTGAAAAGCAAAGGCAAAAAGCCATTAATGGTTGCTGGTGACGTCTATCGCCCTGCCGCAGTAGATCAATTGCAGATTTTGGGGGAACAGATTGGGGTTCCAGTATATGCAAATACTGCTTCGAAGGATCCAATTGCAATTGCTTTAGAAGGGATTGCCGAAGGTAAAAAGAACAACAATAATGTAATTATTATAGATACCGCAGGCCGCTTATCGATAGACGAGAGCTTGATGAATGAAATTTCGGAGGTTAAGGCGCAAACCAAACCACACGAAATTTTATTCGTTGTGGACGCCATGACGGGTCAAGATGCTGTAAATACCGCAAAGGTGTTCAATGATAGATTGGACTTTACTGGCGTGGTGTTAACCAAATTAGATGGGGATACCCGTGGTGGTGCAGCATTATCGATTAAGTCTGTTGTAAACAAGCCGATAAAGTTTATTGGTACAGGCGAGAAAATGGAAGCGCTTGATGTGTTCTATCCAGATCGGATGGCTTCTCGTATTTTGGGCATGGGCGATGTGGTTTCCTTAGTAGAAAGGGCCCAACAACAGTTTGACGAGAAGGAAGCGGCCGAATTGCAAAAGAAAATCCGTAAAAATAAGTTCGACTTTAACGATTTCTACAACCAGATTCAGCAAATTAAGAAGATGGGTAACATGAAAGATTTGGTAGGCATGATCCCCGGTGTAGGAAAAATGATGAAAAATGTGGATATCCAAGACGATGCGTTTAAAAATGTAGAAGCGATTATTCAATCGATGACACCTTTCGAGAAAGAAAACCCAGATAGCATACAGCAAAGTAGACGTTTACGTATTGCAAAAGGCTCGGGCAACAAGGTTGAAGAAGTAACCAAGTTAATTAAGCAGTTCGAAGATATGCGTAAAGTGATGAAGCAATTTTCTAATCCAGCTGCTGCGGCTAAAATGATGAAGAATATGCCGAAAATGCCACATGGGCGATAGGCAAGGCGGGTAGCGATTATTATTTAATGATCATAAAACCTTTTATATCTTTTTCAATTCCGTTTAGCCACACGGCTTTTATGATAGGTGTGGATTGACGTCCATAGGTGAATATCGCTTTAATCGTGTCTGTTTTTGTACTGCCAAACTTTCGCCTCAATATACCGCCCGCTAAATTCAAACACAGTTCTTCAACTAACAGAATCGGCAAAGAAAAATATACACCAAAAAGCAAACCTTTACTCATCGAATTAAACAAATTTCTTGCTGATTTGAATTTGAAAAAATCCTGCTTTAACCTGCTAAAAATCCATTTTGCTTTGCCTACATTTAGGCATTATGCTTGTAAAAACCTATGGAAGTGCCGTTTATGGGGTTAAAGCGCTAAGCATTACCATAGAGGTAAATATTAGCCGCGGGACCAAATATTTTATGGTGGGCTTGCCCGATAATGCCGTAAAAGAAAGTATGTTTAGAGTAGCGAGTGCCATTAATGCTTCGGGTTATCGCATGCCCCGCCAGCGCATATTGGTTAACCTCGCACCGGCGGATATTAAGAAGGAGGGTTCGGCCTACGACCTTCCGATTGCCATGGGCATATTGGCTGCTTCTGGCCAAATAGACCCCATAGAACTAGAGCACTATTTAATTATGGGCGAGCTCTCGTTAAATGGCGCCCTACAACGGATACGCGGCGCCCTACCCATCTCCATACAGGCTCGAAATGCGAAGTTCAAAGGATTTATTTTACCAAAAGCGAACGAAAAAGAAGCAGGAGTTGTAAACGATTTAGCGGTGTATGGAATGGAAACCCTTTTAGAGGTGATAAACTTTTTTAAGAACGAAAAAAAGCCATCCCCGGTCGAAGTAGACACATTAGCACAATTTGCTCAACGAATGGATAACGGCGAATTCGATTTTGCAGATGTAAAGGGTCAAGAAGACATTAAAAGGGCGCTCGAAATTGCAGCAGCTGGAGGCCATAATGTAATTTTAATTGGTCCGCCAGGTGCCGGCAAAACCATGCTTGCCAAGCGATTGCCAACCGTATTGCCTCCTTTAAATTTGCAGGAAGCGTTAGAAACGACTAAAATCTACTCTGTAATGGGTAAACTTTCTTCTTCAGAAGCGCTAATCACCGAAAGGCCATTTCGCTCGCCCCACCACACCATTTCTAACATTGCATTAATAGGTGGAGGCTCGCATCCACAACCGGGAGAAATTTCATTGGCGCACAATGGTGTGCTATTTTTAGATGAGCTTCCCGAATTTAAGCGGAGCGCTTTGGAGGTAATGAGACAGCCTTTAGAAGAAAGGAAAGTAACCATTTCGAGAGCAAAATTTTCTATTGAGTATGATTGTAGTATCATTCTGGTCGCTGCTTGTAATCCATGTAACTGTGGCCATTTCAACGATAGAAATACGCCGTGTTCGTGCCCACCGGGGGCGGTTAAGAAATACTTAAGCAAGATTTCTGGCCCCTTATTAGATCGTATCGATCTTCACATAGAAGTAACCCCGGTAAATTTTAATGCACTTTCCTCATCCCACGAAGCAGAAAAAAGCGCTGAGATAAGAAAAAGAGTAATAAGCGCACGTTCATGGCAAGAAAAGCGATTTAAAGGGAGTGAACACATACATTTTAACGCACAAATGAGTCCAAATATGACCAAGAAAATTTGTGAAATTGACGAAACAAGCCAAGCATTAATCAAGCAGGCTATGGAAAGGCTTGGCTTATCGGCTAGAGCATACGATAGAATCTTAAAAGTAGCACGTACCATAGCCGATTTGGCCGAAAGCGCCAACATTGAACCTGAGCATTTGGCCGAAGCCATACACTATAGGAGCTTAGATCGAGAAAGTTGGGGAGGATAAATCGATTATTTCATCATCGCATGCTGAACGTACTCGCTCCAGATTACCACTTTTCCGTCTTTTATTTTTAGATCGTTAAAGTAGTTAACGCTATCCTTTTTTCCATTGTTGTCTTCCCAATATTGTTTATACCATAAACTCACCCATTGCTTAGATTTATCGGCATTGGTAACCGATTCAGCATCGTCCATTTTAATGATGATGCTTTTGTATTTATCCATTTCTTCTTGGGCACTTTTAAGGAAATCTGCTTTTAAACCTTTAAACTCATAACCATCCACAACAAGATTGATGCTATCGCCAATAAATGCCTTTAATGCAGCTGTATCTCTATTTTCGAAAGCTTTTATCGCATTCATTGCGACCAGCATATTCTTAGAATCAGGGTTCATTTCCCATTTTTCAGCATCTTTAATCGTGTAAGGATAAATGGTGCTGTCTGATGTTACCGTCGTAGTTGCAGTTTCCTTATTTTGGCAAGCTGTAAGTAGCGAAGCGCCTAAAAACAGTAAGAATAATTGTTTCATGTTGTTGATTTTAAGGTTAATAGTAATTAAATATACTAAGTTTAAGGAAAATAACGTAATTGAATACTAATGTAGATTGTAGCGTTTTTGGCTCAGCTATCGTATACATCTACAGCCGCTAATTACTTTATTTTGGCGTTGCCTTTAAAAACCTTAATTTAGCTTTATCAATTGAAACATATGAAATCAGCCATTAAAATATTCGCTCTTTTTGCCATCATTCTTATAAGTTCGTGCAAAAAGGATTTTAAGGATAGACAAGATAAAACGGTTTTACTAACTAAACCAACAGGATGGGTAACCGTAAAAATCGAACAAAGGGCTGAAAATGGAACTTGGAACGATATTACAAGCGACCTCAATGCGTTCGCTGTAGATAATCTATTAATTTTTGATCCTTATTATGTTTGGGCAATAAATGAAGGGCCAATTAAGTTCCCGGGCAATCCTCAAATTGTCGCTTCTGGATCATGGCGTTTTACCGATGATGCCACAAAAATACAATTTGTAGGAGGTAATCTTGCTGAAATTACGGAGTTAACAGAAACCTCGCTACAATACATCGTTACAGCGAATGGAGCAACCAACCGCTTTACTTATAAGCATCCTTAGTGAGTTTATTTTTGTTTAGCTAGAAATTTAACGATAACGCGACCAATAGAATCCACTTCCTCATTTGCTTCGATAATTGGAAGATCCGTTTTGTAATCTATTCTTAGCCATTTTGAGTTTTTATGCTGCATTACTTGAATGTATTCTATACCATCTTTAAAAACAGTATATACCCCATCTTCTTCAGGAATTATTTCATAAATACTGCTATTGCCTTTAAAGAAAAAAGATTCTTCTTCCATTTTACGAATCTATCTCTTCTTCATCATCCAATTCTGGCTCTTCTTTATAATTTTCGATCAGTTGGCCCAATTGATTAACCTCTTCATCAGGTTCAAATTGAGGTAGCCCGGTTTCCTTATCAAATTTTATCCATTGAGAAGCCGCATCTTTCTGTATTTGTAGATATTCTTTGCCATCTTTGAAGACAACATAGGTGTCATTCCCTTCAGGAAATATGGCGTAATTTAAAGTGCCGATTTCTATATCAAACGGTTGTTGCATTTTTTGCTAATGGCTAATGGTCTCAAAGTAAACAGAGCCTAAAGATAGCAAATGAAAATAGGATTGATAAAATTATTGAATACCTAAATTCTCTTAATCCAAAACAATGCACTAATCCCTCTGCATTTTTAAAGCCTGGATAAAAGCGATGAACTTAGGGTTTGCATAATTTGCTGCCCCCGTCTCATTATAAGAAATTCTTCCCTTTTTGTCGAATACAATTGTGGTGGGTAACGATCCTTTAAAGATTTGAGCAGGTAGCTTGCTGGCAACAGCATAAACGGGCATCTTATACTTTTTTCTATCCATGTAGGCCTGAGCCTTTTTAAAATCACCGTCGGCATCGACGAGTAAAAATACAACGTCCTGATCGCTTCCAAACTGCTCATGCAATTTATTAACTGAGGGCATTTCGGCTAGACAGGGTGGGCACCAGGTTGCCCAAAAATTTAAGAATATTATTTTCCCATCGAGATCGCCTAAACTGATTATGTTATTTTTGACATCTTTAAACTTAATGGCGGATAAATCGGAGTTGGGAGTGATTTTTTGGTGATCTACCGAAGGTTTAAACAGGCCTATTTCCATCAAACCTTGCATTACCAATGCTTTAGCAGAGGGAACAAGAAGGATAGTCAAAAACAAAGCTATAAATAAGGCGTTTACAATGTTCTTCCTCGTGATCATCTTTTTAAGTAGCATATCTTTTGGTTTAGAAACCAACTTTTAATCTCACACCGGTACCAACTAATCGCAAATTGTCTTGTGTAACGCCCTTAATCGGTAATTTTACAAAAGGCTCAATAGCGAGTGCATGGTTTTTATATACTTTTTTCGTGTAGCCAAACGAAAGATTATAGAAGCCAATGTAATTTAAATCTTCGATTGCTGCGCCAGAGGCAAGCTCTGTAGTACGTTGGTTTACAAGGTAAGAATTTGCAAATTGCCCTTTGGCCTCATTATCAATACTGCTTGACGCTCCATTCGCTCCAGTTCCTCCGCTAGAACCAGCCGCATTTTTAACCACAACAGTTTCCACAAATGTATTTCTTCTGCTTTGATTTAGTACCGCAAAGCCTGATATGCCCAAATTGGCGTACATATTTTTATTAATATGGTATTTAAGTTCTAATGGAATATCCAAGCCTGTAACCTCCTCATTGATCATCTCTAAACTTTTGGTGTTTCCTAAAAGGATGGAAGAAGAACCGATTCTTGTAGGCAGGTTTTTGCTTGCATTCATCTTACTATAAGCAATTCCTGAACTTAGCGATAAACGATTAGATAAATTGTAAGTCATGCTCACACCATAACCGATGTTTAATTCTTGGGTATTTCCAATAGAAGGAGCCAACATTAATCCCCAATCCCATTTTTGCTTTTTATTTATAGCTAATTTATCAATTTTACCCTCACCCTTTTTCGTCTCATTCGCTAAATATTCAATAATGTCTGTCTTAACTTTTTCATCAACTTTGGCAATAACCTGCTCCGTATCGGGTTGTGGACTTACCACTGTAGGCAGTGCTGTTGTAGTGGAAGAAGGCGTGTTATTGATAGCAACTTGTGCAGTTGGCTCAGTTGTTTGTTGCGCAAAAATAACCTTGTTTTGCGGATCTTCCCTCGCCAATTGCGCGTTCGCTAGTGATTTCGGTTCAACTGCAAGAGCATCTTCATTCGAAGGTTGTTTTTCTAACGATGAATTATCGTTTTCGACCTTTTGTTTGGTTAGTTGCTCGTTCTGCGGGCGATTTGTGCTAAACCAAATAAGGCTAAAACAAATCGCTAAAATAGCCGCAGCGCCACTCAGGCGAGTTAGCCAAAAGATAGGACGTTTTTTAGTTTCTACTCTTTGATTAAATTTTTCCCACGCGCCTTTTTGGTAAACCTCTTCATGAGTTTTTAGGCTCTGCTTGATGTGAGCAATGAGCTCCTCATCTTTTTTGTGCTTATGTTCAGTAGGTTGCATAATTATTTATTAATGTTTTTGAGTAAAGCATTCTCAGTTTGTTTTTTGCTCGTGTTAGGTATACCCTGCTAGAACTTTCTGGGATGTTTAACGTCTTTGCAATTTCATCGTGAGAGAAACCTTCAATCTCGTATAAATTAAATATCAATTTTTGTATTTCTGGTAGCGCATCAAGTAGTTTAAGAATGTCTTTCACATTTAATGCTGCTATTATATTTATTTCTGTTAATGGTTCTTGTTCTTCTACTATTTCATCAAGTGATATCAAATTGCGTTTAGTACGTAAAAAATCTATCGCCGTACGCGATGCTATTTTCGAAATCCAGGCTTTAAACGCCTTTTGATGTTCTTCCTTGTTCTTTGGAAAATTAAACTGGTTAACGGCATTAAATATTTTTATAAACGCATCATTTACAAGTTCTTCCGCATCATCCCTATCATTTACATAACGTAAAACAACAGCCATTAAATAGCCATAAAATGATTTATAGATCATTTCCTTGCTCTTGTTGTCGTTACGTAGGCAGCCTACAACAGTATCCTCAAAATTGAGCATTCTTTAGGTAGGCCTTTTGGTTCTTTTCAATCATATAAAATGATTTCGGTTTCGGTTAAAAAAATAAAAGCCAAAAAGCTTGTGTTTTGGCTTTTGGCAGCCACTATTTGTGTGTATAAATAGCAACGCCTAATTTTGTCTCATCAGTAGCAGCTTTAAGTCCTTTTACATAAATAGTGTAAATTTTCTGATCTTCAATCTTGATGTCAGGAAGGCTTAAAACGATGTTTCCTGTTTTATGCTCTCTTATGTTAAATGTAACTTTATCGCCAGTTTCTACCAATATGGCATTCGAATAATCTTTAAAAGCGATGTTTGTAATTAAGGCCGGGTCGTTCTCTACCGATAAGGTGAGGGGGTCTGAATCAGGACTTAAGTTAGCAAAACGTACCGAGGCCTTACCTTTAACAGGTTTTGTTAAATTATCGGGCAAGAGCATAAATTTAATGTCGGCAAATTTATCGATGATAAAAAGCGTGTATCCAAACTGAGGCTCCAATATAAAAAGTTCTGATTTTAAAGGAACATTCGAGTCTTTCTGGGTAATGGTCATCCTTCTGCTACCCGAATAAGCATTTAAATAATCTATTTTGCTTCCAAAGGTGAAATTTGTTCCACTCGGTGTTACTTTGGTGTTATCAACGTAGATGTCGAGATTCGCTGTACTTGGTGAAGCATTTACAATGCTTAAGCCTGAAACATCAAATACAGGATCAACCTCTCTCTTTTTGCAAGAGAACAAGACTACGGTACATATGAAAGCGACAATAATATTTATTGATCGGTTCATGGTTAATTTTCGGGTATAATTAAAAAACAAATGGCTAATGTTTAGTCAACACATTTACTTAATACGAGTTAATGTGTCTAAACGCTACAGTTTTTAGAAATAAATATAATAAAAATACTAATTATTTTTTCAACATACTAATCGTAACGTACTCAATAAGAGGTATCGGCATCTACACGGAAAGCTTTTCCACCAAATTGAGAGAGATTATAAGTTAGCGCAACCGTAACTACACGGGTAACCTGATTGCTGCGACTATCGATAATCGAATTCCCAGAAATCATGCGCGACAAATTATTTCCTTGGTTTAGTAAGTCGTTCGCATTAACGCTTAAATTTAAGGCCTGGTTTTTCAGAAAAACCTTAGTTAAACTGGTGTTTACAATAAAAGGATTAACATTGGCTAACGAATACCCACTATTAATTCGCTTTGTGGCATTAACAACAAAGTAATAGCTTTTTTTTACGGTTAATCTCGAAGAGAAATTCATGTCTAAACTTTTTACATTTCCAATGCTATTCGTATTAAATTCTGCATTGCTTTTAGTAAAGCTGTAATTTATATTCGAGCTTAATATCAACTTCTTAAGTCGAAGCGAGTTGGTAACATTACCACGAAAAGTATGGGTATTAAAAAGGGTAGCGCCATTAATCTGGCCAAGATTTAGATAATAAATTTCGTTTATGGAGCCCGTATTTAGTAAATTTGTGTTGGAACTAAAAGTGTAATTTGCACTGGCAGACATGGAAAACAATTTCAAGTTCATGCTTCCCCGAAATTGTTGCGATAAGTTAAAACCCTTATTAAATCGTTTGATAGTATTCACAAATAGCGCTCTATTCGAAACTCCAAATGAACCTCCGTACGAAATCGAATATTTGTTTTTTTTGAACGGAAGATTTAAGGTATAATTCCCACTCCCATTATAATTGCCATTCGTGTTCTCATATCTGGTTTCTTGCTTTAAACTATTTAAAGTGTCGGGCACTAAAATTACGTTACTTACAATTTCATTTTGAGTGGTCGAAAAATTTAGTACAGACATCATCGACACTCCCGATTTTGAATTTACATAGTTAAAGTTTGAAGAGATTCTATGATTAAAGAAAGGCTTTAGATTTGGGTTTCCAATGATCACATTTTGTAAATTTTGGCTATTGCGAATGGGTTGCATCTGATTAATCGACGGCGCATTGTTATTGCCGGTGTAGCTTAATGAAATTGTTTTTCCTTTCGATATGGTTTTACTAAGATTAAGGTTCGGAGCGTAGTTGAGGTTATTATTTTTTATTTTTTGGTTGAGGTTGATGTAGTGATTTTGCATTAAACTTGGTCGTGCATTTATACCAAAGTTGTAGCGTATTTTCTTATTGCTGTAGTTATAATTTACACCTAAAGATTGATTAATGAATAAGGAGGTATATTTTGTGCTAAGCGAATCGATGTATTTAGGCAGATGAGTTGTATTGTTAAGCACAAATGTAGCCACATCACTATTGGTATTGCCTACAGAAATGATATAACTAATGTTTAAATTTTGCTTTGCTAAAGAATCTTTTGGCTTTTTTAACCCAATACCAAAAGTAAATGCTAGACCCACATTTTGATTATTGTTTTCCGAAACTAAGTTCCTATTTAACAATGAATCCTTTTTTAAGATCTGCGTGTCTTTATCGTAATAAAGCGTATTTGTACTTATGGTTTGATTTGAAGTATTTCCACTTGTTGAAACGCCCAAATTAGCAGAAAAACTATTGTTTTTATTCTTCAAAATCTTTGAAAAGCTTACATCTCCATTTATTTTAGGGGAATTGCTCTTCGATTGATTGCTATTTTTTAGATCTTGCCTAATTACGCCCGACTGATTGGTAAAGAAAGAATTATCGCTATTACTTCCATTATATGCGGCCCCAAACGTACCACTCACAAATACTTTCTTGTTGTTATAGTTAAAATCAGTATTTAAATTATGACCCTTATTTTTGTTCTGACCATCGCTTTGCGATTTTGTATAAAAGGTGCCAATTGGATTTAAGGTTTCTATCGCTTGTTCACTTTTAAACGCCACATTGTTGCCCATAAAATTGTAGTTAATTCCCAAATTCCCATTCTTGCCTATTTTATCGCGATGGCTGGTCGAAATTTGAATGTTTTCGCTTGTGCCTGCTCCATTATTTGAGGTTGTGTATCCTAAATTTCCGCTGCTCTGCTTATTATCATTCCACAAATTGCCATTTAACCTACTTCCTATCTGATCATTCGTGCCGCCATTGATCTTTGCATTGCCAAATTTCCCTTTGTTCATCCCAGGTTTGGTAACGATATTTAACATTTTAGTAGGCTCACCTATTTTTAGTCCTGTAAAATTTGCTTCATCACCGTAATCATCAATAACTTGAACTTTTGATACGATGCCTGCTGGAAGTTTGCCAATGAAATCTTTAATGTCGTTGGTAAAAAAATCTTTTCCGTTAATGCGCAATTTTACCATGTCCTTGCCCATGGTTTTCACATTATATTCATCATCTATCTCCATGCCAGGGAATTGCTTAATTAAATCGGCTACATTATCACCTTCTAACACTTGAAAGGCTGCTGCATTATACTCTATTGTATCTTGCATAATGCGGATGGGATTAGGTTTTCCCTTAATTTCTACCGTTTTTAGCATGTTTGCCGCATATTTTAGCTCAATGTCGGCTATTTCTAAGTGTTTATCTTTGCCGAATGTATAGGTGTGACTATAACTTTGATAAGCCATAGCGCTAATACTTAATGAAAAAGTTTCTGATTTAATTTTCGAAAAACTGAAATAACCTTCAGTATTGGTTGTAGTGCGTAGGGTATCGGACCCTGCAATTAAGATAATAGTAGCACTACTAATTCCGGTTTTAGTAGAGTCGATAACCAAACCGCTTACTCGCTTGTTGCTTTGTGCAAAACCCATTAATCCCTGGCATAGCAATATAGTAAGCAGAAAAATAGGATATCGCTTTTTCAAAGGTTTAGTGTGTTTGGTTTTACAAACTTAACTTTTAGTTCGTTCTCGTTGATGTTTTTGACATAATTTAACTAAAAATAAATTCTCTAAATCACCATCGGATAACGAAAATTTTTTATCCCTTTTTTAATTCGATTACGGTAATTTCTGGCCATATGCCTATCCTGCCCGAGAAACCGATAAAACCAAAGCCTCGATTCACATTTAAGAAGCGTTTATTTTCTTCCTTAATGCCGGCCCAGTGTGCATATCTATATTTAACCGGACTCCATTTTATTCCCAATGCCTCTATGCCGAACTGCATGCCGTGGGTATGGCCTGCTAAGGTTAAATTAATTTTTGAAGGATGGTTTTTTACCTGTGCTTCCCAGTGTGATGGATCGTGAGAAAGCAAAACCTTGAAATCATCTGTATTGGTGCCTTTTAATGCTTTTTCTAAATCTCCTCTTTCGCCAAAGCCCAATCCCCAATTCTCAATTCCAGCAAGAACAATTTTTTGACCATCTTTCTCCAAGAGAACATGTTCATCTAATAATAACCGAAAGCCCAATTCTGCATGGTATTTTTTTAAGTGCTGAAGATTGCCTTTTTTAACCAAATCGTTTGGCCATTTCACGTAATCGCCATAGTCATGATTTCCTAAAACAGAAAATTGTCCGTAAGGGGCCTTAATTTGAGAAAAATGATTAATCCACGGTTTAATTTCTTCTGCTTTGTTGTTCACTAAATCGCCAGTAAACACAAACAAATCTGAATGTTGCGCATTGATTAAATCTATACCTTTTTGCACCGCATTTGGATCGGTAAAACTGCCGGCATGAACGTCTGAAATTTGCGTAAGTGTAAATCCATCAAACGCCTCAGGCAAATCTTTAAAGTATAAAGTATGTTTAATTACCCGATATGCATATTTCCCCTTGGTTATCCCATAAATAAATAGTAAAACCGAACTTATAAATACAACAGCGGCAAAACTAATCCAATAAGGGTTTCGTACGGGCGATAAAAAATCATGTTTAACTACCAAATTAAAAAGACCGTATCCACCTCTAAATACATCATTTACAAATAGTAAAAGGGCAAAGAAGATTTCGCTTACAAAGAGCACTAGAAAGAAGTGTGTAGCGACTTTGAAAAATTGATCCATTCCTCGGCTTTGCATCCCTTGGATAGCATAAAGAAGACTTGCTAAACTGAGAGTTATAACCGACCAAAAAACAAGTGGTACATAGGGTTGAGGAGCGATGGTTCTCAAACCTATTAAAACATACCAACTTAATAAAAAGAAGAGTAGTGCAAATATGCTGATTGGAAAGATAGAAAATCTTCTTTTCATGTATGTATGTTGAACCTCGCAGGTTGCCAACCTGCGAGGTTTAAAATTAAATTAACTCAACACTCCTGCTCACAAAAGCGGTTAATTCGGCTCCAGTTAACATTCCTTGCGAAAGCAACGCTAAGTCTACAGCTTGCTTTGCTAATTTACTTTGCTCTTCCTCGTTGGTAGATTGAAGAATTTTGCTCACCAACTTGTGATTTCCGTTAATAGCCACTTTATAGCTATCCGGCATGTTGCCATAAAAACTCATTCCCCCCCCCATTTTAGCCATGTCTTTCATGCGGCGCATAAATTCATCCATGGTAACTGTTACAGGCGAATCGTCAGGGTTTAAACCTACAACCTCTACACTAAAATTAGGTTTAACAATTGCTTTTTCGAAGATTGATTTTACGGTTGCCGATTGTTCTTCACTTAAAACCGATTCAAGTATTTCATCTTTTTCGATCAACTGATTAGCAACACTAGCATCTACACGTTTTAATTGTGTTTTTTCTAGTTTTTGCTCCAGGCTACTTACAAAATGGCTATCAATTGGTGTATTCATCACCAACACATCATACCCTTTTCTCTCGGCCGATTGGATAAATCCATCTTGTTTATCTGGATCGGTGGTATATAAATAAACCACATTACCGTTTTTATCGGTTTGAACTGGAGCAACTTTTTCTTTGTATTCTTCAAAAGTAAAGTTTTCGCCTTTGGTATTAGTTAATAATGCAAAATCTTTTCCTTTATCGTAAAATTTCTCTTCGCTAATCATTCCGTATTTCACGAATAAACCTATATTGCTCCATTTTTCTTCGTAACCCTTACGATCTTTAGTAAAGAGCTCGCCCAATTTATCAGCTACTTTTTTAGTGATGTAGCTATTTATTTTCTTCACATTGCTATCGGCCTGCAAAAAGCTTCGCGAAACGTTTAAAGGAATATCTGGAGAATCGATTACACCGTGTAAAAGCATTAAAAATTCAGGGACAATATCTTTTACCTCGTCGGTAATAAACACTTGGCGACTAAATAATTTAATTTTATTGCGTTGCAGATCAAAATCATCTTTAACCTTAGGGAAATAAAGTACACCTGTTAGGTTAAAAGGATAATCAACATTTAAGTGTATCCAAAACAGAGGATCTTCCGAAAATGGATATAATTGCTTGTAAAAATCTAGATAATCTTCGTCCGACAAATCGGCAGGCGCTTTGGTCCAGATCGGATGTGTGGTATTAATTATATTTGGTACTTGAACCGAAGTATATTTTGCTTTACCTTCTTCATCTACACCGTCTTCTTCTTGTGTAGTTTTAGTGCCAAATTTAATAGGAACAGGTAAGAATTTCGCGTATTTATCTAATATCTGCTGTAGTTTATTTTCGCTTAAAAACTCTTCTGATTCAGCATTAATGTGTAAGATAATGCTCGTGCCCCGAGTAGTTCTATCGCCATCTGAAATCTCGAATGAGGTACTTCCATCGCAAGTCCACTTTGCTGCTGTAGCCCCTTCTAGGTAAGATAATGTTTGGATTTCTACCAAATCGGCAACCATAAATGCCGAATAGAAGCCTAATCCGAATTTGCCGATAATCTCATTAGCGTCTTTTGCATCTTTAAACTTTTCAACAAATTCACTTGCGCCAGAAAACGCAACTTGATTAATGTATTTCTTGATTTCTTCGGCTGTCATTCCCAATCCATTATCGCTAATGGTAATGGTTTTTGCTGTGGTGTCTAAACTTACCTCTACCAAAGGCTCGCCAAGCTCGCCATTATATTGCCCCAATGCTGCCAAGCGTTTAATTTTTTGAACTGCATCAACTGCATTAGAAACTAATTCCCTTAAAAAGATCTCATTATCCGAATACAGGAATTTCTTGATGATTGGAAAAATGTTTTCTGTGTGTATGGAAATACTTCCTTTTTCTGTTTTCATATTTGAGGTATAATTTTTTGATTACACCTATCCTTATCAATGGCTGTTCCAAAACCGATAATAGGTCAAAATGACAGGTATAGAAACAATATTCATCTATCTTTTTGCATTGTTGTATTTTTTAGTGCAGTAGTGCTAAGACTAAATAAAGAGGCCTTTTTTTGAAGCGGGTTTAGCGAATACAACGCCCATTTTGTAGGTGATTTTAAAACCCATAATTTTTTTTATGTTATTTGCAGCGGCTAGTTTTATTGCATTGGTAGGAAGTAGACCAAAAAAAGAAAAAGTAATCAGCGTTTTTCAATTGCAATATCCAGATACGGAAAAACTTTAAACCAAATTACATTATCTTTGCAGCTTAATGGAATATAACGTTCATACCTTACGTAACGGCATTCGTATCTTACATGTACCTTCTGCTTCGGCCATTTCTCATGCCTGCATTTTAATAAATAGTGGTTCGAGGGATGAAGATGATGCACAAATGGGACTAGCCCATTTTATTGAGCACCTTATTTTTAAGCGTACCGAAAAGCGCAGCACCAATCAAATTTTAAACCGCCTAGAAAGTGTAGGGGCCGACTTAAACGCATATACCACTAAAGAATATACCTGTATACATGCGTCGTTTTTGCAGCCTTACGTAGATCGTACGCTTGAATTATTTAACGATATTGTTTTTCATTCGGTATTTCCGCTTGATGAATTGGATAAAGAAAAAGGAGTGATCTTAGATGAGATTGCTTCTTATTTAGATCAACCTGAAGAGGCAATAAACGACGATTTTGAGGACATGTTATTTGCCCACCATGCATTGGGCAGAAATATTTTAGGGACGCCTGAAACGGTGATGGGTTTAAATCAAGAAAACATCAAACAGTTCCTTAAGCATAACTACCGAACTGATGAGATTGTTGTAGCCGTTCTTGGTAATTATTCTTTGAATAAACTCATCAAAATTGGCGAGAAATATTTTGGAGAGGTTCCTGAAAATTCTTCCATATCTAAAAGAATTGCCCCTATTAAAAATGCGCCGCAACACCTTTGCGTTGGCAAACAGATTATGCAGGCGCATAGCATGTTAGGTACACAGGCCTATTCGCTTCATCATCCTTATAAAGCTGGATTGTTGCTGCTAAATAACATTTTAGGGGGTAATGGTATGAGTTCGGTGCTTAACCTTCAAATTCGCGAGAAATACGGAATAGCTTATACTATTGAGTCTAATTATAGTCCGCTAAGTGATACAGGCATTTTTGCCCTTTATTTTGGAACCGACAGGGAGAAAATAGATCGGGCCACCACTCTTATTTTTAAAGAATTCAAGAAAATTCGTTCCTCAAAAATGAATGAGGTGCAGTTGCAGAAGGCAAAAAATAAGTTTATAGGGCAGATTGCGCTTGGCGAAGAAAACCGCATTGGCCTCATCATCTCAATGGCTAAAAGCTTGATAGACTATCAAAAAATAGATGATTTAGAGACGGTGTTTAAAAAAATTCGTGCGGTGAGCGCTGATGATATGGATGCTATAGCAAACGAAGTACTTGACGAAAAAAATCTTAGTTCATTAACGTTCTGCCCAACAGCGTAACGATTCGGACGGCCTATTTCCCATTTCCTGTTCCCTATTTCCTAATAATTTGTATTTTTGTAGAATGACCATCAAAAGTTGGCATATGAATAGTAGATTATCAAACTTTTGATAGCCATCAAGCCATTCAAATAATTTATATACCTGATGAAACTACCTATAGTAGCCTATGGCGACCCTGTTTTAAAGAAAGTTTGTGTTGATATAGAGGAAACATATCCTGATTTACAACAGCTTATTAGCAATATGTTCGAAACCATGAACAATGCAAATGGTGTAGGTTTGGCAGCGCCACAAGTTGGCTTACCTATTCGCTTATTTATTGTAGATACAAAGGCCGAGGAGGACGAGGAGATTTTTAAAAAAGTATTCATCAACGCACAAATTTTAGAAGAAACTGGCGAACCCTGGGCATTTAACGAAGGCTGTTTAAGCATTCCTGAAATTAGAGAAGATATCATGCGCAAGCCTACTATCTTAATCCGTTATTACGATCAAAACTGGAAGCTTCACGAAGAGAAAGTGAGCGGGTTTGCTGCTCGAGTAATTCAACATGAGTACGATCATATAGAGGGCAAATTATTTACAGATAAGTTAAGCTTATTGCGTAAACAATTATTAAAATCAAGATTAGATGCTATTTCTAAAGGAAATGTGAAAACCGACTATAAAATGCGTTTTCCGAAACAGAATAAAAAACGATAAATAATTTGCTAATTATTTATCAGCTTCCCTACTCTTATCACCGTTAAAGATTTGTTGCATCAATTTACCCCAAGCAAAAGGGTTTAGAAATGGATTAGTCTGACGCATGTTTACATTCTGCATGCGATCAAAATTATAACGATAGTTACTATTGCTAATCTCTGAAGCATTTCGCGGCAGCGATAAAATCATAGCTTGAATGCTCTTAGGAGATAGGTTTTTCTTCGCAATCGCCATGTCATCATCCGCTACCTTCATCGATAAAAACTCTTTATTAAATTCTTCTATAGTGGCCCAAGGATAAATACGTACTGCTTTAAGGTACACCGTTTCGGGTTTTAATCGCACCATCTCCGTGTATTTATAGTCGGTTATTTCATTTGGTAAAACCACCACATGATTGTTAAAACCTATGGCGCTGAAAATAAGTGAATCGCCAGGGTTAACAATAATGGAAAAATAGCCTTGATAATTGGCGGCGTGTTTTTGATTTTTATTGCTAACGTTAGTAATAGTTACGTACGGTACCACCGAATTGCTGTCAGTATCGGTGATAATTCCCGAGAACTGCACTAATTTGCTGCTTCTTTTTGCATCTTGGGCAAAAATAGTAGTTGCAACAACTAGCAATATGATGGTTAAACAATACTTCATTTTACAAAAATAGCGGTAAATGCTTAAAGCATTCGTTAAATTGTGTTAAATAAACCTATTCCTGCTCGGCCAAATCTATAGCAACAACCCCAGTAATCTCGGGAACAGCTTTCATAATGGCTTGTTCTATTCCTGCTTTCATCGTCATAAAGCTCATTTTGCAAGAACCACAGTTTCCTAATAATCTTAATTTAACGGTAAAGTCTGGGGTAATCTCTTCTATCGCAACATTTCCACCATCGGCTATTAAATATGGCCTAATGGTTTCTAACGCTTGCTCTACTCGTTCTGTTAAATTCATTTTTCTCTATTAAAGTATAAAAATAGTAAATTTTTAGCAATTAGCTGATTGTACGTTATTTATTGAGATTTGCTGGGCAATTTTTCCAGCAATATCATTAAATGCAGCATTTAAAACACTACTGGTATCCATTGCAATCGGCATGCCATTGTCTCCCGCATCAGTAATAGCTTGTATTAATGGTATTTCTCCTAAAAAAGGTACTCTAAATTTCTCTGCCAACTCTCTTCCTCCGTTTTTACCAAAAATATAGTATTTGTTTTCTGGGAGCTCTGCTGGTGTAAAATACGACATGTTCTCGACCACACCCAAAATAGGAATACTCATACCGGGCATTCTGAACATATTTAAGCCTTTTTTGGTATCGGCTAAAGCAACTTGTTGAGGTGTAGTTACAATTACGGCGCCAGCAATGGGGAAACTCTGACTTATGGTAATGTGAATATCTCCGGTACCTGGAGGCAAATCTACAATCAGGTAATCTAGCTCGCCCCAATCGGCATCGTTAAATAACTGTTTAATGGCATTTGACGCCATTGGTCCACGCCATGGCACAGCTTGCTCTGGATCTGCAAAAAAACCTAATGAAAGCAATTTTATTCCATGTTTTTCGATAGGCAAGATTAATGTTTTGCCATTTTCAGTTTCTCTTGCGTTAGGTTTTGCACCCACTAAGCCAAACATAATTGGAATGGATGGCCCATAAATATCGGCATCGATTAAACCCACTTTAGCACCATTAGCAGCTAGTGTTACGGCTAGATTGCTCGAAACGGTGGATTTACCAACACCACCTTTGCCCGAAGAAATTAGAATGATATTTTTAATTGCATTTAGTTGTGTGGTATCGTTCGGTTTGGTTACCCTCGAAGTAATGTTAATGCTTATCTGTGCATCGGCCGTTACAAAATGTTTAATCGCATTGGTACACGCGTTCTTCAGCATTTCTTTCATCGGACATGCAGGCGTAGTTAATTCTAAAGTAAATGAAACGTGATGATCTTCGATCTTAACATCCTTAATCATGTTTAAAGTAACCAAATCTTTTTTCAAATCTGGATCTTCTACATTGCTCAAGGCAGCTAAAACCTGCTCGTTGGTAATTATCATTCTTCAAAATTAACAAAACATAACTATAATAAATTTTCTATCGACCTTTTTATTGTAATTTTAACACGTTTTAAACATTTGCACTGGGCCTTTGTTTAAACATTAATTTCTAAATTAGTTTATGCAGTTACCAAAAATAAATGTCCCGAAGAAATATTATAAGATTGGCGCTTGGGTTGTAGGTGTTTTTTTCTTGTTACTTATTTCTTTAGGCGCTATTGCTTATAGTAAACGGGAAGCGCTGTTAAAAAAAATGATGGCAAAGGCAATTGTTAAAGCAAAGAAAGATTATGGATTAACTGTTAGGGTTGGCAAGGCGGGTTTTAGTGGTTTAAGTACAGTGAGCATGGAGCGTATTTCGGTGGTTCCAAAAGACCGGGATACATTAACATCCATACACGATTTATCCATAGGCATAAAGCTATTTCCATTGCTATTTGGGAATGTGAAACTTTCGGAGATTAAATTAAACGATGGAAAGTTTAATGTGGTAATTCGAGATACCTTAAGCAACCTCGATTTCATTCTTAAACGGAAAAGGAAAGATAGCAGCACTACAAAAAGTAAGGTCGATTTAAGCGAGATAGCAGATAACCTATTAAACGAAGTGCTGTATAAAATCCCTGATGATATGGAGATTAAAAACTTCATGATGCAGTTAAATGATAACGATACCTCATCGTTAAAATTTTTAACCTCGTTGGCTACTATCGAGAATGGAAAATTGCACGCTACTATTTTGGTGAACGATACCGAAGCCAAATGGCAAGTAGCAGGCATGTTAAAGCCAGCGCGAAAACAGTTGGATGTAACACTTTTTGCGGCAGATCATAAAAAGGTCGAATTACCGCGCTATCTTCAGCAGAAGCTACACACCAAACTTAGTTTTGATACAGTAAGAACGGAGATGAAGGATGCAGAATTTAGTGGAGACGACTTTAAGATTTCTGGCTCATGGTCGGTTAAAAATTTAATGATTAATCAGGCTCGAATTGCGGCTAACGATATTGTTGTAACCAATGCTAAAATTGATGCCGATGTGCTCGTTGGGCCTAATTATCTTTGTTTGGATAGCACATCGAGTATCTTTTTAAAGAATGCTGTGGTGCATCCCTACATTAAGTACACCCTATCTCCTAACAAAATTTACCAGCTTAAGTTAAATGCTGAAGAGCAAAACGCACAAGATCTTTTGGAGGCTTTTCCGCAGGGATTATTCGAATCACTAGATGGAATGCAGGTGAGTGGCAAATTAAAATATAACCTCGATTTTTATTTAGATACATCGATACCCGATAGCGTAAAATTTAATTCTAATTTAACTCCCAATAACTTTAAGATTTTAAAATGGGGAAAAACGGATCTACAAAAGATTAATCACGACTTTATCTATACGCCTTACGAATATGGAAAACCCATGCGCGACATTTTGATAGGCCCGTCGAACCCGAATTTTACCCCTTTAGCAGCTATTTCGTTTAATTTCAGAAATGCATTGCTTACTTCAGAAGACCCATCGTTTTTTAGGCACCATGGTTTTGTAGAAGAGTCGTTCAGAAAATCCATTGCAGTTAACTTTAAAGAAAAACGTTTTAAGCGAGGAGGAAGTACTATTTCTATGCAACTAGTAAAAAATGTTTTCTTAAGCAGAAATAAGACGATTTCTCGCAAAGCAGAAGAAATTTTAATTGTATGGATGATTGAAAATAATCGGTTAATTAGTAAGGAACGCATGTTAGAAGTGTATTTTAACATCATCGAAATGGGGCCAAATGTATATGGAATCGGCGAGGCCGCTCGCTATTATTTCGGGAAACCACCTTATGAATTAAGTGTTGGAGAAGGTATTTTCTTAGCCAATATTGTGCCTCGACCAAAGGCTGCACTTTATAAATTTATGAGCGACGGCAGTTTAAAGCCCTATCTTTTGCCTTACTTTAATTTTATAGGAAATACTATGGCTCGAAGAGGATTAACTTCTGCAGACACTACAGGGTATGGATTCTATAACGTTCGTTTAAGAGAAGGCTTAAGGCAGTTTTTACTTCCCGATTCGGTGGTTATTGATACGGCTGCACTTGAGGTAGATGAAGAGGTGCCGATCATTCCGCCAGCTGTTCAACAAGACAAGGGGAAGAGTGTTTTTGACCGACTATTTCCATCAAAAAAAGATTCGGTTACCCGTCCCGCAGTTAAAGTAGACACAACCAAAACGAAAAAACAAATAAGGCAAGAGCGTAGAGCAGAGCGACGAAAAGAAAAAGGGGATAGTGATTAGCGATTCAAAAGGGTAAACAAAACATCATGAACAAAATCCAAGTAGACGGCAAAGATTTCGAGATTTTCTTAGAAAACGAAACCATCAGTAAAAGAACTCGGTTAATCGGCGTTCAGCTAAATGTAGATTACGAAAACCGTTGCCCGATACTGATAGGCGTTTTAAACGGAAGTTTTGTTTTTATGGCCGATTTGCTAAAGGAAATCGATATTGCTTGCGAAATTGGTTTTATTCGTGTGGCAACCTATGCAGGTACCGCAAGTACAGAAACTATAAAGGAAGCTTTTGGCCTTCCCAACGACTTAAAAGATCGAGATGTAATTATTGTTGAAGATATTGTAGACACGGGATTTACCTTGAGTTATATCTTAGAAAAGGTAAAAGCACAAAATCCTGCATCCGTTCAGGTGTGCAGCTTATTGTTTAAGCCTGCGTCCTTAAAATCGCCTATTCCAGAATTGATTTATGTAGGCTTCGAAATCCCAAACGAGTTTGTGGTAGGTTATGGCTTAGATTATAATGATCTAGGCCGAAATTTAAAGGATATTTACCGAGCTGTTTAATTTAATTCAGTAAAAAAGTGACATTTTTTTCCCAATTTTGCAGCAACTAAAATTTAATATTCAATGACGATACATAAAGAAGGATATACTACCATTGCCGTATCTGTGTTATTTATTTTTATAATCAATGCCTCTGTAGAGTATTGGTATGGTGATAGTGCGTGGCTGCGTTGGTTCGTTTATATTTTATCTTTTGCACTATTTGTTACCGTTTTACAGTTTTTTAGAAATCCGGGGCGGGTTTTTACCAATGGCAATAATTTGGTGATTTGCCCTGCTGATGGAAAAGTGGTGGTAATTGAAGAAACCGAAGAGGGAGAGTATTTTAAGGATAAACGGTTACAAGTTTCAATCTTTATGTCGCCCATTAATGTACACATTAACCGTAATCCAATTTCTGGGGTTGTGAAGTTTTTTAAATATCACCCAGGAAAATATTTAGCAGCTTGGAATCCGAAATCGAGTACCGAGAACGAACGTACGACTACAGTGGTTGAGCACAAAAATGGCACACCTATTTTATTCCGTCAGATTGCAGGGGCGCTTGCCCGTAGAATTGTATGGTATATTAAAGAAGGCGATGAAGTGGTTCAAACCGAACAATTTGGGTTCATTAAATTTGGCTCTAGAGTAGACATTTTCTTGCCAATTGGAACCGATGTAAAGTTAGTTCTTGGCGAAGTGGTTAAAGGTGGGGTTACAGTGCTTGCCGAGCTTTAACTACGTACTTTTCTTTTCCAATCCCACTGTTCGCTGAGTTGGGTAAGCAAATTCCGATTCATATTGATTTACCAGATCAATAATTTTGAAGTTAACTTCTTCCTTTATTTTTAAATACTCGTTATAGTCAATATTCTCCACAAGATACAGAACCTGAATGGTCAAAGCCGAATCGGCAAAACTGTCGAAGGTAACGGTACTGTCTGAGGTGTGTGGGTGGGCCGTTAGAAAATTATTAATTTCTGCGATAACCTGCTTAAGAACTTCTGCTTTTGTTTCATAAGTAATGCTGATATTAAATTTAACCCGTCGATAATTTCTACGGGTTAAATTTTCTAAAACCCCGTCGATCATGGCTCTATTTGGAATGATAATAGTGGTTTTGTCGGTACTTCTTAAAACCGTGCTTCTAAAACCAACCTTTTCTATGGTTCCTTCAACACCATCAACTTTTACCAAATCGCCCACGGAGAAAGGCTTGTCGATGAAAATGGTAAACGAAGCGATTAAGTTTTCTAGACTTTCTTTTGCCGCCAATGCAATGGCGATACCACCAATTCCAAGGCCTGTAATTAAGCTTAATGCATTTACTTCAAATACATAGCCCAATAGTACAAAAAAGCCGATAAAATAAACTACAAACTTAAAAAGTTCTTTCAAAAAGGGCACCAGTTGATCATCTGCCTTATTCTCAGATTTTGCCGCTCTGTACATAAATACATAGGCTACAAAGTCGATGATGCGTAGAAAAACCCAAAATACCGAAAGGATGATTAAAAATAAGAACACCTTGTCGAGTAATTCGCCCAAGGTAAAGCCTTCAACTATTTTTGCTTTCGTATAGTGAAAAATAATTACTTCAAGCGGATGCTCTAGTTGGTTAATGGCGAGGTAGAGTGAAGAAACACTAATGAAAAACTCTATGGGTTTTAACAATAGCGCTACAAAAGTTTCTATACGCACTTCGTCGGCAAATTTTTTGAACAGTTTAAAGAGCAGCCGACTTAAAAAACGAGAGACAATGCGTTTAAATAATAAACCCAACAAAATAATACCGCCAAACATAAAATATGCCTGTAAGGTATTGCCCCAAAAAGTCTGTTCAAAAAATTGAATGTCCATCTAACTTAAACCAATTGTTTTAACGCAATTTCAAATGCTGTTCTCGATAAATTTGTTCTTTTGTTCGAAACGTTATATACTGCTTTTAACGCACTGTTAATTATTTCTGAAGCATCAGAAAATATAGCGTCATCGCTCATCTCTACATTACGTTGCATCAAATAAGCAAATACTCTCGCCATGCCGCAATTAGCAATAAAATCGGGTATTACAGCTACGTTGTTATCGGCATGCTCCATTATGCTGCCAAAGAAAATTTCTTTATCTGCAAAGGGTACATTTGCTCCACAAGCAATTACTTCTAGTCCAGCACTAATCATTTTATCTACTTCTTGTTGCTGAACCAGCCTGGATGATGCTGCGGGTACAAAGATTTCGGCACCAACTGTCCAGATTTTTTCATTTGCTTCCTCAAAAGAAATTAAATCATCAGAAATTAAAGTGTTATTTACTCTATCATTAAATAATGTTGTAATTTCTCTTTCTGAAAAACCTTCCGGTTTAATTAATCCGCCAACACGGTCGATAACACCTACTATTTTAACACCGTTTTGTGCTAAATAATACCCAGCGGCGGCAGCTACATTTCCCCAACCTTGGATAATTGCTTTTTTGCCTTCGAGTGCTCCTCCCCAGATTTGATAATAATGTTTTATCGATTCTGCAACTCCATAGCCAGTAATCATATCGGCAACTTTGTATTTTCTTTTAATATCGGGGGTATATTCTAAATCTTCCAAAACTTTAGAAACGCCATAACGCAATTGTCCGATTTGGTGAATGCGTTCATTTTCTCGAGCTTGGTAGTGGCCGTTGATTACGCCCTCTTGCGGATGCCATAAGCCATAGCCCTCTGTGATTGGAATAACCTCATGAATTTCGTCAATATTTAAGTCGCCCCCTGTTCCATAATAGCTTTTTAATAATGGCATTACGGCTTTGTACCACCTTTCTAGCACTTCTTTTTTGCGAGGATCGGCCGGGTCAAAGTTGATGCCCGATTTTGCGCCACCAATTGGCGGGCCCGAAACGGTGAATTTTACTTCCATTGTTTTGGCTAGCGATTCTACTTCGCGTTTATCAAGGCCTTTACGCATACGTGTACCTCCGCCAGCGGCACCACCTCGTAAGGAATTAATTACTACCCATCCTTCGGCCTCCGATTCTTTGTCTTTCCACTCGAAAACAATTTCTGGTTGTTTTTCCTCGTACTTTTTTAACAGTTCTTTCATGTAATTCATGTGTTTTAGCAGCAATACACTTAAGCGTTACGCTACATTTATATTTGGTGTGGCAAAGATATAAACAAAAAAACCCCGACGTAATGTCGAGGTTATATTTTTTTCATCTATGTAAACTTATTTTTTATCGGTGATGAAGCTGTCATGATTTATTTTTCACCGGTGTTTATTTTATTTGGTGGTGAAGCGCTTGCAAGCTCGTGTCATTTCAATGTGTGATTTTGAAAATCATGACGGTTATAAAGAAATATTATTTTCTTAAAGATTTGATACGAGCAGCTTTACCGGTTAATTCACGTAAATAGAACAATTTAGCTCTACGCACTTTACCGTGGCTGTTAACTTCAACTTTATCGATATTTGGAGAATTAATTGGGAAGATACGTTCTACACCAACACCATTACTCATTTTACGAACAGTAAACGTTTCGTTTGCGCCAGCACTGTTACGTTGAATAACAACACCTTGGTAAATTTGAATACGTTCTTTATTACCTTCGCGAATTTTATAGTGAACACTCACTGTATCTCCTGATTTGAAAGAAGGAAACTCATTTTTCGCAATTACTTGCTCTTCTACAAATTTTACTAAATCCATGATTTTAAGCTATTAAGCCGATTTTTTGTTGTTTAAAATCGGACTGCAATATTAGGAATTTTATTTTAAAAATAAAAGGGATTAGAGAAAATAATTTATTTTTTAACAAGAGGGGGTTTTTCCACATTGCTCCTTCGGAGTTTGATTGCACCGATTAAGTGATTTCACAGATTTTTACGCGATGCCAATTAACTTTCAATTAATAATTAGTGAACAAAATGAACCAATGGCTAATGAATTATCGAAGTAAGTCGGGTCTCCGCTCTTGCGTGCGTTTTAAAGCCTCTTCGTGCCGCCATTCGTTTATCTTAGCCTCATGCCCGCTCAGCAGTACATCGGGCACCTTGTGTCCGTTCCAGTCGGCCGGACGTGTATAATTAGGTGCATCTAACAATTCGCCCTGAAAACTATCTGAAAGTGCCGAAGTCTCATCACTCAGTACACCTGGGATTAACCGAACAACCGCATCAACCAAAACCGCCGCGGGCAACTCTCCTCCCGAAAGTACATAATCGCCAATGGAAATTTCTCGAGTTACAAAAATATCGCGGATCCGTTGGTCAATTCCTTTATAATGACCACATAAAATGATGATGTTTTTCAGCGTTGACAGTTGATTGGCGATCGTTTGATTTAAGGTTTCGCTATCGGGACTCATAAAAATAATGTCGTCGTATTCCCGTTCGCTTTTAAGCTTTTCTATGCATGCTGCAAATGGGGGGATAGACATAATCATGCCACTGCCGCCTCCATAGGGATAATCGTCTACACTTTTTTGTTTATTTGTGGCGTAATCTCTCAGGTTATGAACCACGATTTCGGCAATTCCTTTTTTCTGTGCACGTTGTAAAATAGAGTGGGCAAAAGGACTGGTTAATAGGTCTGGTAAAACGGAGATGATATCGAAACGCATGGAGCAAAGATAAGTCTTTAGTCTGAAGTCTTTAGTCCTCAGGCTAATTATCTTGTAGGGGAAAGACTCAAGACTTCGGACTAAAGGCTGATGACTTAATTAAAATCCATTTCCTCTAATTCAAAAATTTCTTCTACCGGTTTGTCGAATATCTTGGCGATTTTTAAAGCGAGCACAGTTGAAGGGACATACTTTCCAGATTCGATGGTGTTTATCGTTTGTCGAGATACTTGGATTAAATCGGCGAGTTCAGCTTGTGTTATATTTTTGATGGCACGTTGTACCCTTAAATTGTTTTTCATGATCCAAATTCTCCTTCAAATGTATTTAATATTAGGTTATTCTTATAATTAACATACTCCATTCTGACTACAAAAAATAAAAGCAGCGAAAAGTTGGCAATGGCTAAGGCAGTAAGGAAATTTAACGAATAGGTGAATAGGGTTGCAATTAATAATAGGCTATAATTAAAGTAAACAGCCAATTGCAAGCTTTCTAATCGCTGCATATTAACCATTTCATCTTCATTTTTGTACTTCGAAAATACCCATAATAGTAACCCAGTAATAAAGCTTAAATAGAATAGTTGGTAATATTTTCCTTCTTCTTGTTCTGAAATGTTAGCAGTGACAAACAGCACTATAGCAAGGAAAGTGATTATAATACCCAATTTCTTTGTGGGCCAATTGGGTAAAAGAAATGGCCGATCAATTAGATAAACATCTTTTTTAATGTATTTCAGATAGTTGAAACGCGCAATGAAGATAAGTAGGGGCGTGAAAATATTCAACTCTAAATAATATTGGTTTAAAAAATAGATTTCAGTTAAAAATGCTGTTATGCAGAATAACAAGATATAGACAATATAATACGATAAAACCCCCCAATATAGCGAGTTGAGTCTTATTTTAGAATTTAATTCATCTTCTTTTTTGTTTTTTGAAAAAGCAATTAAAAGCAGGCCAATTATCACTAAGAAAATTGCTAATTCATTAGTGAAGTTTTCAAATGCTTTTTCAAAGATGTAGTCTTTCTCGCGAATTCGGAATCCAAAACCTGTAATTTCAAAGTTGTTGAACACGCAAAAGTAGCCCAAAATAAAACCCGGTATGGCTAAGATGTAACCAATAATGGAACACCACTTCGGAAACAAATATTTAGTTTTCATTTTTATCTCCTCTCTTCAACATATATAAGCTATAATTAAACTTAATGATAAAGACTAGCAAAACAGTAAACATGTTGTACACCATAAAGGCCAAATACATCGTGCCATAGATTAACCAATTTGCAAAAAATAATATTCCATATGAAATAAGAACCGCCCATTGCCAACTTTTTAATCTTAAAAAGGAAATGTATTCATCTTCATTTTTTTCCTTGGCAAAGCTGATTAGTAGTAGTCCAATCAATACGAAGCTAAATAGAATCTCGTCCAGGCCACTTGCATCCGCCCAATCGTATCCCTTTATAAGTTGAAATTCTACTTTTGGAAAGGAGATATCGAAAATGGTAATCAAGAGGTGTAGACCGGCAGCGATCAGAAAAATTATCCATCCAAGTACCTTGTACTTATTTGGCAGTAGTAAAGAGTTTTTCATTTTGTCAAGTAATATTTACCAAATGTAAAACAAAGTTTACATTAATGTCAAATAAAATTTACAAAAAGCATAGAATACTTTACAATTAATTAAAAATCAGGCGATTATTTTTTCAAGTAGATGTATGCTCTTCAATTTTCCCTCAAACCGTCCACTGATCGTGAACAATGGCCACCAAGAAATATTCCCCGTTTCGTTTTTCGAAAACCAGGCGCAAGCTTGTCCAATCCATTCCTTTTAACTTTTGGTCGAACCCGCTGAAGTGAAAGTCGATAAAGTGACTCTTTGGATAAATTTCTTTTAAATTATTAGTAGAATTACCTTGCTTAATTACCTCATCAAAACCTATTGCTTCGGCATTTACATAGTCGGCATTGTATACAAACTTCTTAAGATAGGCTTTAACGGTAAGTTTAATTGGATTTCCCGTGCCATCATAGCTTCCCCAGGTGAGGATCCATTTTTTATCGATGGCATTTATGAACTCGTCTGGAGAGAGTTTTTTGCTTCTTGCAGAATCGATATATCCATAAGGAGAAAACAATACCCCATCCTCAGAAAAATATTTTCTTAACTCTTCAAAATTATTCTCCTTTAAAGAAATTAAAACTTGCTGGCCCACTGCTTTTAGGGAGTCTTTTTCAACAAATTCATCCGCTTTTGGGGCAGCTTGTGTAGCCTTAGTATCGCTCTCTACGGCTTTTTCTTGCTTGTTATTTCCGCAACCCGTGATGATAAACGCTGCAAATATTAAAAGGAATATATTCTTCATAGCTATAGAACGATTAAAATTTAGAAATGTTTGATGCCCAAAAATTTTTTACCATCTTAGAAATTTTAGAAGCTAAGTTGGGGTATTTAATTGGAAAACATTAAGTTAACCCAAATATATGTCAACCAGGCCCTCCGGCAAATCTACCACAAGTGTTTTCTCCTCTTCATCAATCTCTACAATCATATCTTCATTTAAAGGGAACAATATTTCTTTCTCTTTATAAAGTACTGTGGCAACAAATTGTTGAGGATATTCATGGATTGCAATAATTTTTCCCAATTCGCCATGAGTTTCATCCGAAACGATAAATCCTTCTAAATCATTATAGGTAAAATCATCTTCATCGCGCTCTGGCATTTTAGCTAAAGGCATATAGATTTTCTTTTTAACTAACGCCTGAGCTTTATCGATGTGGTCTAAATCGTCGAAATAAAACAGGCCCGTATGGTTTGGGTATAACTTGTAGGAAGACACGAAGAAAGGAACCATTTTGCCATTCATATCCGCAAAAAGCACATCAAGATCTAAATCTTCATATGCCTCGAATTCGAAGAACAACTGAACTTCGCCTTTTAAGCCTTTTGTTTTGGTGATGTAACCGATATAAAATGATTCTTCCTTTAACATGTTTGAAATTTAGATTCTAATTTCCTTGTCCGATGAGACTTTACAATTTGCTATACCTATCGGATGACGACAAAATCGGACGCCGACGAGTAAAAAAAATAGCGCTCCGAAAATCGAAAGCGCTATTTTATAGAATTAAAAAAGCTTATGCTTTATCTTCTTCTTTTGTTTCTTCTTCAGTTGAAGCCTCAGCAACAGGAGCTTCTTCTGCTACAGGTGCTTCTTCAGCAACAGCAACAGTTTCTTCTACAGCTGGAGTTTCTTCAGCTACTGTTTCAACAGCAGGAACTTCTTCAGCAACTACTTCTTCTTCAACAACCTCTTCTTCTACGGGTGCATTTTTCAATGCAATAGCAGCAGCACGGTCTGCGTTTTTCTTAGCTTCTGCGGCTAAAGCAGCTTTTTTAGCTTCACCTTTAGTTGCATTTAAGCTGTCTTTTTTACCTTCGATCTGGCCGCCTTTGTTTTCTAACCAAGCTGCAAATTTAGCATCTGCTTGCTCTGTAGTTAAAGCACCTTTTTTAACACCACCTTCTAAGTGTTTTTTGTATAAAACACCTTTGTAAGAAAGGATAGCACGAGCGGTATCTGTAGGTTGTGCACCTTTATTTACCCAGTCTAACGTTTTTTCGAAGTTAATTTCGATGGTGGCTGGATTGGTGTTTGGGTTATAAGAACCTAAACGCTCAATAAATTTACCATCTCTTGGAGAGCGAGAATCTGCTACTACCACGTGGAAAAAAGGTTTTCCCTTTTTACCGAATCTTTGCAATCTGATTTTAGTTGCCATTTTCTTTTAAGTTTATGTATTCAACATAGTTCCCGGAGCTTCGTGCTTGCGGGGATGCAAAAGTAAGTAAAATCCTAATAATAAGCAAACTGGAGTAATTTTAAATTCAATTAACTTAACTCTAATCTCAAAGTTCGATATTTGATGCATGAAAATAGCCATAGACATGGATGAGGTGCTAGCCGATCCAATACACAAATTCATTCAATTATATAACCGAGATTACGGTGTTTCGCTAGATCTAAAAATCGATGCGGGTAACGAAATTTACCACCATGTGCCCGAGCATATCAATATGAAATGGTTCGATTATATCAACGAAAAGGGTTTTTTTAGGGATTTACCAGTTATCGATGGCGCCGTAGAAGCTATTCAAAAACTACAGGAACAACATGAAGTGTATATTGTATCAGCCGCCATGGAATTCCCTAATTCTTTAGAAGATAAATATCATTGGTTGGCCGATCATTTTCCATTCATCAGCTGGAAAAATATTATTTTCTGTGGCGAAAAAATTGTGAATACCGATGTGATGATAGACGATAGAGCCAAAAATTTTATCGATTTTAAGGGCAGAACCTTATTGTTTACCTCTCCACATAATCTGTTGCTCACCAATTACGAACGGGTTAATAACTGGAAAGAAGTGCTAGAGAAACTAGTTTCCCAAGCCCCTCTGTAACAAATTAATCCTTAAAACATCGAATTATAAAACTTAATAACTATGTTAATTACAACCACAAACACCGTAGAAGGCAAGCGAATTGTTAAATACATTGGCTTGGTTACTGGCGAAACCATTATTGGCGCCAATATTTTTAAAGATTTATTTGCAGGTATCCGCGATATCGTAGGCGGAAGATCAGGTTCTTATGAACAGGTTCTACGTGAAGGAAAGAATACCGCTATAAGCGAAATGCAACAATATGCCGCTTCGATGGGTGCAAATGCCGTAATCGGCGTAGATTTAGATTACGAAACCGTAGGTAACGGTGGCAGCATGCTTATGGTAACGGCCAGTGGAACGGCGGTAGTGTTAGAAGATTAATTAGTTCATTGGTCATTAGTTCACTTGTTCATTGGGTTAGCTCAACGTTTTGCAAAATGAACCAATGAGCTAATGAACCAATTTTGTCGCTAAAGCGACAGAATTTCCACCAACCTTAGCCAGGCCGGACTAATCGCTTGCGCATCGATATGCTTAATGGCTTGGGAAAAGGGTGTGAAAACGATTTCGCGGTTAACTTGGCCTACCATTACATCGGTTTTACCTTCTAAAAGCCCTTCTACAGCTGCAACGCCAAAACGGCTTGCCAATACTCGGTCCATACAACTTGGTTTTCCGCCTCTTTGTATGTGCCCTAATACCGAAATGCGAATATCAGACTTGGGGAATCTTTCTTTTAAGGCTTCACCTACAACATAAGCTCCTCCAGCCTCATCGCCCTCGGCAACAATAATAATTTTCGACGCTTTATCTTTACGGCCGTTGTTGATCCGAGTAATTAAATCCTCAACGCCCATCTTCGCTTCAGGAATCATAATGGCTTCTGCGCCAACACCAATTCCACTTCGCAAGGCAATTAATCCTGAATCTCGGCCCATAACTTCTACTAAAAAAAGACGGTCGTGCGACTCGGCAGTATCTCTTATTTTATCCACTGCGTTTACCACCGTGTTAATTGCGGTATCGTAACCTATGGTAAAATCGGTGCCGGCTAAATCATTATCTATGGTTCCTGGTAATCCGATAACCGGGAAATTAAATTCTCTAGAGAATAAATCCGCACCCGTAAAGGTTCCATCACCACCAATTACAATTAAGGCATCGATATGGTTATCAAGCAAATTTTTATATGCCAATTTCCGACCTTCTAAAGTGCGAAAAGCATCACACCGAGCGGTTTTTAAAATGGTACCTCCCCGTTGTATGATATTCGCTACCGATTTTCCTTCCATTGGAATAAAGTCGCCTTGTATTAGGCCTTCATAACCTCTTAAAATTCCGGTAACTTTTAAATTGTAATATAAACTTGCTCGTACTACCGCTCTAATTGCGGCATTCATGCCCGGCGAATCGCCACCAGAAGTTAATACGCCTATATTTTTTATTGAACTCATTTAGACGATGTAAATTTATCTATGCCACTCTGCAAATAGCTGGCATATTCTTTTTCATTAAAGATGGCACCTTGTGGGGGAACCAAAGGGGTTAAATTATGGTCTACTAAAACATAATAAGGCTGGGCGTTTGCGCCGTATTTATTAGCCTGAAAATCTAAATTCCACCGTCCTAGATTATCCGTGTCGTGTCTTAGAATTTTCGAATAATGAACTTTATTTGCTGGTACTGTTAGTTCTTTCTCGTCAGCATAAAGTTGGATTAATACGTAATCTTGCTTAATAAGTTTTCCCACTGAGGGTTTAACCCAAACCTCATCTTCCATTTTCCTGCAATTTACACAAGTATGCCCTGTAAAATCAAGCATAATTGGTTTCCCAACACTTTTCGCATAGGCAACTCCTTCGTCAAGATCGAAAAAAGCGTTAAAGCCACGAGGTGGTTTTAATTTATCATCATACTTTACTTTTTTAGGGAACTCGAGTGATGCCTGTGAAACAGCGGTAGACTCTCCGCTATTCAAAATAAAATCTTGTGTATTCATAGGTGGTGCCAAACCGCTTAATACACTTACTGGCGCTCCCCATAGGCCTGGAACCATATATAGTGCGAAAGCGAAAGAGAGCATAGCAAACAGCAAACGAGGCACACTTATGAAGGCTAACGGACTATCGTGCGAAAATTTAAGTTTACCTAGTAAATAAAAGCCCATAAGGGTAAATATCACAATCCACAGCACCAAAAATATTTCTCTATCAAACCACTCCCAATGCCAAACTAGATCGGCCGAAGACAAGAATTTTAACGCCAAAGCCAGTTCCAAGAAACCTAAACATACTTTTACGCTGTTTAACCAACCCCCAGATTTTGGCATACTGTTTAAAAAGCCAGGAAATATAGCGGATAAGGTAAAAGGCAGGGCTAAGGCCAATGCAAAACCGAACATGCCGATAGCTGGCGCTAAAATATCTCCTTTAGAACTCGCCTGTACTAATAACGTTCCAATAATTGGGCCCGTACATGAAAAGGAAACTAATGCCAGCGAAGCCGCCATGAAAAATATACCACCCAAGCCCTTACTGGTATCTGCCTTACTATCTATTTTATTTACGAAAGAACTCGGTAGGGTAATTTCGAAAGCGCCAAAAAATGAAATCGCAAATACGACCAATAAGAGAAAAAACAGGATATTAAATGTGCCGCTACTACTCAACTCATTCAATTTTGATGAGCCAAAAAGTAAGGTGATTAATAAGCCAACGGCAACATAAATTACTATAATCGAAAGACCATAGATAATAGCCTGACCAATTCCCTTTTGTTTACTGCCAGCCCTTTTTGTGAAATAACTTACCGTTAAAGGCACCATCGGAAAAATACACGGCATTAGAAAAGCTAAAAATCCACCCAAAAGCCCTTCGATAAAGGTTTGCCATAAGGTTTTATTTACTTGAGCAGTTGGAGATTTCGTTGTTGTTTTTGCGGCCGAGGCAGTCGAGTCTTTTTTAAGGGTATCGGCATTTGCCAATTTTGCATTTGCAATACTATCTTCCGCAGACCCTACTGTAATAAACTCTAAATCATCTGGCACAGCAGCAATTGTGTCTGTTTGTGTTTTTAAAGCGAAAGTTTTTTCTGTAGTAAGACTAACTAATATGCTTGCCAAGAAAATGAAAAAGATAATACGTTTCATTAGATTCTCTTTACTTAAAGGGCGTGAAATTAAGGATTATTTTTTACAAAAAACCCCGATATAAAATCGGGGCTTCTAAAAGATAATGGGGTTTTTATTTTATGGGAACAGAAAACTCAACCTCAGTAGGTGGTAAACATTTAGAATCATTACATACGCCAAACTCTACTTTTCCTTTAACAACCTTCGCTCCTTTGTTTAGCTTAACTTTTTGCTGAAAAACAACTTCATCCGCAAAATAAGATACCGTAGCGTTAAATACTTTCTCAAATTTGCTAATCGGTTTAGGCTCAATTGTTTTTCCAATAAGACTGTACTCTTTCGATGGAGCAAAGGTGAAAACCGTCTTAGTTGGGCCTCCTGGCTTCGTAGTTTGTGAGTAGATGTGCCAGCCATCTTCTAATGTTGCTTTAACGTAAATTGTAGCCTCGGTTGGACTGGTTTTTTTTGCAAAATAAGCCCAGCTAACGGGATCTTCTAGTTGTGCAAAAGCACCAAGGCTTGTGAAAAATAATAAACTTAAAATTAATGTAATTCGTTTCATTTTATGTGGTTTTTGTTTTTTAGGTATATATTAGTTAGAGTGGTATACTTACAATTAGTTTAAAAAAGTAATCTCTTTAAAGTTAAATTCTTGTGTACTGCTTTGTATTTCCATTAGCAATAACCCGCTATCTGCTACTCCTTTTATTGTTCCTTCAAAAACTTCGCCATCTTTTTGGTAGCGAGCTTTTTTATTTAGTTGATAAAGCTTATCAACGTAATTTTTTCTCAAATCTGTATGTTTGCCTCTACGAAGTTGCAAATATAAACTTTCTAACGCACTGCAAATCTCTGCCAATAACACCATTAAATTAACATCTTTTTGTAAAATTTGAAATAAGGACGTGGCTTTGTCTGTCAGTTCGAGGGCAAAATGTTGCTGATTTACATTAATTCCTATTCCAATAATGGCTGTTTTTATGTCATTACCCATAATGCTATTTTCGATTAACACCCCTCCAATTTTCTGATTACGAAAATAAATATCGTTAGGCCACTTTATAGTTAACCCCTCTCCTAAAAATCGTGTTAAAACATCATTTATAGCTAAGCTAACCACTATATTCAATAAAAATTGCTGGTTTAAGGGCAAAAACCCAGGCCTTAATAATACACTAAATGTAAGGTTCTTGCCAGGCTCGGCTTTCCATACATTGTTTTGTTGACCGCGGCCAGCATACTGCTCGTCTGCCATAATTACAGTTCCCTCTGGCAATGGCTCGGAATTTGACACTAAACTTTTTAAGAAGTTATTGGTAGAATCGACAGCTGATAACTTAATAAGATTTTGACCAACAAATAATGTTGAAAAAGTGTTATTTTGCAAGTGTTGAATTTATTTTGTTGATAAACCAAAATTAAAAATTTTTAATGGTAAAAAAGAAAACCGCAAACCTTTCTACCTACCTCTCAGAAATAGCCGTACATGGCATTCAAGAAAAAAAGGGAAACGATATTGTTCGTTTAGACTTGAGAAACCTAAATAGTTCTGTTTCTGATTATTTTATTGTTTGTAATGCCGATTCGACCACACAAGTAAAAGCGATTGCCGATAGTGTGGAAGATGAAATCTATAAATTAACACAAACCAACCCTTGGCGCAAAGAAGGTTTAGAAAATGCCGAATGGATTATTCTCGATTATTTCGATATCGTAGTACACATTTTTAGAACTGAAAAACGTGACTTTTACGGTATTGAAGATTTATGGGGCGATGCAGAAACCACTACATATAAAAGCGCCTAATCCTTAAACACACAATTTGAAGAACATGGAAGAAAATAAAAATACCAAACCAAAACAAATAAAGCGAATTCCAAACATTCCAAAAAAACCTCAAAAAGGGTCAAAATTTAATATTTTTTGGGTATATGCAGCAATTATAGTAGGACTACTAGTGCTAAATTTTATGTTTAGCAATAAAACAGCAACTGAAATCGACCAAACTACCTTTGTGAACGACATGTTGCTTCCTGGAAATGTTGAGCAAATTGTTGCCTATAAATCTGAAGACATTGCTATTGCAGAGATTTATATCAAAAAGGATAAAATGAACGATCCTAGGTATAAAAAATATATTTCTAAAAGCACTTTTAATTCTTCTGGTAAGGGGCCGTTAGTTACGCTTAACCTTTCTAGTATCGATTCGTTTAAGAAGGAAATTAAAGATGCTCAAGACGCTGCAAAAATTGCAAATCCAATTGGCGTAAAAGTGGAAACTAGATCGAGCCCATGGCTAAGTGGGTTTATAAGTATCGTATTACCTTTATTGTTATTTGCAGGCCTTTGGATCTTTATGATGCGTAGAATGGGCGGCGGCGGAGGTGGCGGTGGCGGCCAAATCTTTAGTATTGGTAAATCTAAAGCCACCTTGTTCGATAAAGAAAGCCAAGTAAACATTACATTTAATGATGTTGCAGGCCTTGAAGAAGCCAAGCAAGAGGTAATGGAAATCGTAGATTTTCTCAAAAACCCTAAAAAATATACCAATTTAGGTGGTAAAATTCCTAAAGGCGCATTACTCGTAGGTTCGCCAGGAACAGGGAAAACCCTGTTGGCCAAAGCGGTTGCCGGCGAAGCACAAGTGCCTTTCTTCTCTTTATCGGGTTCTGATTTTGTTGAGATGTTTGTGGGAGTTGGTGCATCACGTGTTCGTGATTTGTTTAAGCAAGCTAAGGATAAAGCACCTTGTATTATTTTTATCGATGAGGTTGATGCCATTGGCCGCGCCCGCGGTAAAAATAGCATGATGGGAGGTAACGATGAACGTGAAAACACACTTAATCAGTTATTAGTCGAAATGGATGGTTTTGGTACCGATTCGGGAATTATCATCTTGGCCGCTACCAATAGACCAGATGTTTTAGACTCTGCACTGATGCGACCTGGGCGTTTCGACAGACAAATATCAATCGATAAGCCCGATTTAAATGGACGCGAGCAAATTTTTAAAGTACACTTAAAGCCAATTAAAACGGCTGCAGAAGTTGATGCTAAAAAATTATCAGCGCAAACACCAGGTTTTGCTGGTGCAGAAATTGCCAATGTATGTAATGAAGCAGCCTTAATTGCGGCTCGTCGCAACAAAGAAAGTGTAGATATGCAAGACTTCCAAGATGCAATAGATCGTGTAATTGGTGGTTTAGAAAAGAAAAATAAAATTATTTCACCAGAAGAAAAAAAGATCGTAGCTTATCACGAAGCAGGCCATGCTATAGCAGGTTGGTTTTTAGAGCATGCCGACCCGTTGGTAAAGGTATCGATCGTTCCACGTGGTGTAGCAGCTTTAGGTTATGCACAATATTTGCCTAAAGAACAATTCTTATACACTACCGAGCAATTAACCGACGGGATGTGCATGACGATGGGTGGGCGTGTAGCCGAAGATTTGGTTTTCGGGAAAATATCTACCGGTGCACAAAACGATTTAGAGCGTATCACCAAATTATCGTATGCTATGGTTACCATTTATGGAATGAATAGCAATATTGGTAATGTTTCCTTCCACGACCCTCAAAATGAGTACAATTTTAATAAGCCTTATTCAGAAAAAACATCGGAAATGATCGATCATGAGGTGAGACTTTTAATTGCAGATGTTTACGTTAGAACAAAACAACTTTTAACCGAGAAACGCGATGGCTTAGAGAAATTAGCTCAAAAACTAATCGAAAAGGAAATTCTTTTCCAAGCCGATTTGGAAGAAATTTTGGGTAAACGTCCGTTCGATAATCGTACTACTTACGATGAGTTTGTAAATGGCACAGGCGATCAAGCTCCTGCCGCACAGGGATTAATTCACGATGGCGTAGGCACAACTACTGATCCAAGTACCCCTATAGCAAACACTGAAGAAGAAGGGAAATAGAGGACATTCTAATGAAAGAGAATATTTCTTCGAAAGAATTGATGCTAAAAAAGATAAGGAAAGCCTTGCTCGAAAAGCGAGACAATCCTTATCCTAATTTAGAAGAAAGCCCCCTTTATAAGCCCAATGAAGAAGAACTCGAAATTCTATTTGCTGAGCAGTTATCAGCAGTTTCTGGTAATTTTATTTTCTGTGAAAATGGTGTCGATTTTATCGAAAACATTTTAGAACTGGCCGATAGATTTAATTGGCGAAAAATATATTGCTGGGAACCCGAGCTTCAAGAATTATTAGCACATTACGAATTTCCTTTTTATCAAACCGATAAAGATTTTGAGCAGGCTGAAGTTGGGATTACCCTCTGTGAAGCCTTAGTGGCTCGCAACGGCTCTGTAATGGTAAGTAACCAGCAGGGGGCTGGGCGAAGATTGAGTATCTTCCCACATCATCATATCGTTATAGCACGTACTGGCCAATTGGTGTTGGACTTAAAAGATGCTTTTCAATTGCTAAAAAATAAGTACGGCACACAAATTCCATCGATGATTAGTAATATCACGGGCCCGAGCCGAACTGCAGATATTGAAAAAACATTAGTACTAGGTGCCCATGGTCCTAAAGAACTTTTTGTTTTTTTAATAGATGATTTCAATTAATTATTTTTAATTTCGATAAAATATAATAATTTTATACTAAATACCAATTTAGTATACGGTACATAATTGTTAATATGAACAACATTTATTCGATAATAACCGGCACTGGAAGCTATATTCCAGATAATATAATTGGGGGCGACCATTTTCTGGAAGCTTCTTTTTTTGATAATGGCGTTAAGCTCGATAAAGAAAATACTGAAATCATCCATAAGTTTAGTGAGATTACCGAAATTGTTGAGCGCCGGTATGCCGATGCCGATGTAGTGAATAGCGATATTGCCACTATAGCTGCGCAAAAGGCGATTGATGATGCTGGGATTGATAAAGAAACCTTAGACCACATTATACTTTGCCACAACTTTGGAGATGTAAAGACGGGCTCGAATCGGATGGATATGTTGCCCGCTCTTGCGGCTAAAGTAAAACAAGCTTTGGCTATTCAAAACCCCGATTGTGTAGCCTACGATATTATTTTTGGATGCCCAGGCTGGGTTCAGGGTGCTATACAGGCCGATTACCTAATCCGTAGTGGTGATGCAAAAAAGGTACTGGTGATTGGTTCGGAAACACTTTCACGGATTATTGACCCCCATGATCGGGATAGCATGATTTTTTCTGATGGCGCTGGAGCAGTAATTTTCGAAGCTAAAGAATCGGCAGAACCCATTGGTGTTTTGGCTCATAAAACGCAAACTTTTGCGGTAGATTACGGTTCGTTATTGGTAATGGGTGCAAGTAACAATCCTGACGAACGGAATGGCAATACCTATTTAAAGATGAACGGCCGTAAACTATACGAATTTGCGGTAATTAATGTGCCACAGGTGGTTAAAAAAGCAATTGATAAGGCTGGAATTTCACTTGATAAAATTGGAATTGTATTTATTCACCAAGCAAACGGTAAAATGGACAATGCCATAATGAAGCGATTGTTCAAATTATATAATTTAGATAGCGTTCCCGAAAATTTAGTACCAATGACAATTTCTTGGCTTGGTAATAGCTCGGTAGCAACGATACCCACCTTGTTAGATTTAGTTCGTAAAGATGGTGTGAAAGGATATAAAATTGGTGTGGGTGAGTACGGAGTATTTGCTTCAGTTGGAGCTGGGATGCATATTAATGCATTTGTTTACAAATTTTAGGGAATTCTCTTCAGCCCTTGCTTAGCCTCGTTCTCAATTCCCGTCTCGTAATCGTGATCTCTTAAATTAATAGCAAGGGTATAAGCAGATTTAGCTTTGGCATAATTTTTCCTTTTCTCATATATTTCGCCCATCAATACTGCCGCTTTGGCGGCATAATACTGCTTTAAGCTTTTACCATAAGTAATGGTATGCTGATAGTGCGTAAGCGCCGTGTCTTTTTTGCCTAAATCGTCATTAATGCGCCCCAGTCTATATTGATATTCAGCTTTATCTTTTAGTGCGCTAAATGAATCTATATTTACGGCAGCTAAGGAGTGATTAGCTTGGCTTAAATAACCTCCATCAAAGAATAAGCGAGCAGTAAGTAATGTTTTATTTGGAGAAGAAGCATTGGCTTCGTTAACCGCTTGTTTATCCCTTTCCTGAAAGGTGTATCCAATAGTTTTAGTTCTATTTATATACGCATTATAGCCCGTTTCATCGCCTTTTAAAAGTGCTATCCACGCCAAGTGCAGATACGTATCTTTTATGTAGCTTACTCCTTTGGTGTTTTGTAAAAATCGATCGAAATAGGTGGCGGCGCTGTAATCTAATTTGTTTAAGCGCGTTATGCCCATGAGGTAATCGAGGTAAGGGAAGGGTTGATAATTTGAGCCTGAGGGCTTGTTATTTAATATGGTGATGGCTTCATCATTATGTCCATTTTTTGCTGCGGCATAAGCTTGTAGATACGTTTTTAACAAACTATCTTCCGCAAATCGTGCGGTGTATTTCATTGTTTTGGCGTAGGCGGTTGGACTGTGAACGATATCATTTAACACATTCATATAATTATACACCACGTCTTCGAAAAAAGGTTCATATGCAGATTTTGGCAGATTTTCGGCTAGTTTATCAAGCATGGCTAATCCAGTTTGTACATTTCCTTTAATACCGAAAGCGGCTAATGTGTTTTTTAAAAAGCCATCTGGAAGCGATCCCATTACTACCTGAATCAAGCCTAGACCTTTTGCATTTAAATGAAAAGCTGGAAATTTTTGTGCATTTTCTTCAAGCAGATTATTGGCTTTATTTAGCTCTCTTGATGCAGTGAAATACGATCCATATCGCGATCTTATGGTGGCCCATTGCAAATTTATCTCTGCCAGTGCGTAGCGCTTATAAGGAGAGTTGTCTTCATCCTCACTGATTTGGTCAATTCGCTTGTTTTTGTTGCCTTCTAAACGATCAAACTCAGTTTTGCTATCCGTAGCCAAAAGATAAAAATAATCTACATAATTTTCAAGTAGCGGAACAATTGCATTATTGGGGTGTAGTTTTTTTTCGTTTGCAATTAGCACTCTCGCAGTGCCGAGTTTTAACTCGAATATATTTTGGTAGGCTTTCAAACAATTGGCATTAAAATCGAAATTGGCAGCTACAGTAAGGGGGAGCTGTATAAGAAGGAGTAGAAAGAGTTTTTTACGTAGCTGCATGTAGAAAATACTATTGTGTTTACAAATAACGCAAAAAATAGAGGAATGTTTAGATTCTATCTATACAAGTGCTCTTTCGAATATAATAATTTCACCAAGCCATTGCTAAAAGCTACTTTTGCAACCCAACATTAAGCATACCGTATGATTACTTTTTCAGAGGCCACTTTAGCCGAACTTTCTATTCATCGAATTGGCAATAAACTACAAGATGAGTTTTACGTGCTTTCCGATAATTCGATGCATATAAAGGATGAAATGCTAAATAAACTTTTGTTGCAATATTTTCTTTCTCCATACGAAAAAGTGAATGAAATTTATCGCCTTGCACATCCAAATAATGATTTAAATTTAAACGAAGTCTATCATTTTGCAGCGGCTATATTTTCAAATGGCGAAGTTTTTCATGAAAACAGCAAGAAATTAGCGACGTATTTATATGAGATTTCGAACCATCCAAAAATAAAATCAGGAGAGCTTTATGTTGTCTTTTTTGAAAATGTTCAGATTGAGGGCGATTTACACGACGCTATCGGCATTTTTAAATCTGAAACGAAAGAAAGTTATTTAAAGGTTTTTCCTGAGCAAGGTGGATTTGGCTTAAGCTATGAACAGGAAGCGATTAACATTAGCAAACTTGATAAAGGGTGCTTAATTTTTAATACCGATGCTGCCGAAGGGTATAAAGTTGCCGTAATCGACCAAACCAATAAAAACGTTGATGCGGTCTATTGGAAAGACGAATTTTTAAAACTTAAAATCAGAAATGACAATTATAATCAAACACAAAATGTTTTAGGCGTATACAAAAGCTTTGTTACGCAAAAGTTGGATGAGGATTTTGAAATCTCTAAAACCGATAAAATAGATTTATTGAACCGGTCTATGAAATATTTTAAGGAGAAAGATAGTTTTGATATGGATGAATTTTCGAACGAGGTAATAGCGAATAAAGAAGGGATAGAATCGTTTAAAAGCTATAAGAAAAGTTACGAAGAGGAGTTCGATACGTCGATATCCGATACTTTTGACATTTCTGATGCTGCGGTAAAAAAGCAAGCCAAAGCGTTCAAAAGCATTTTGAAGCTTGATAAAAACTTCCATATCTACATCCATGGCAATAAGGAATTGATTGAAAAGGGGTTTGATGATGATAAATCGATGAATTATTATAAAGTGTATTTTAGAGACGAGCAATAACTTTATTTAGCCTTTTTCTTCCCGATTTGTATTTTAATTTTTAAACCATTAGTTTTAAGAATTATGAACGACTCGACCAAACCAAATAGCATCTTTAAAGTAATTGGAGCATCATCATTAGGAACCTTAATTGAATGGTACGATTTTTACATTTTTGGTAGCCTAGCCAGTATCATAGGCGCTCAACTTTTTCCGGCCGATTCTGGCGCCTCAGCATTAATTAATACCTTGGCCATCTTTGCAGCAGGTTTTATTGTTCGTCCATTTGGGGCATTGGTTTTTGGCCGTTTAGGGGATCTAATCGGAAGAAAATATACTTTTCTTTTAACCTTGGTGTTAATGGGTGGCTCAACCTTTTTAATCGGGCTAATCCCATCCTATTCGAGTATTGGCTATGCCGCACCTATTTTGGTGCTTATCTTGCGGTTAATACAAGGGCTAGCTTTAGGAGGAGAGTATGGTGGAGCGGCAACCTATGTTGCCGAGCATGCGCCAAAAGGAAAGCGGGGTTTTTTTACGAGCTGGATTCAAACTACGGCTACTTTAGGGCTATTTTTATCGCTGGGAATTATTGTTCTTGCAAAAAACATAATTGGTGCCGAGGCTTTTGCCGATTGGGGCTGGAGAATTCCATTTTTGCTTTCTATCTTATTGGTCGGCGTATCGATTTATATTCGGCTAAAAATGCACGAATCACCGATGTTCACTAAGCTTAAAAGCGAAGGTAAAGTGTCTAAAAATCCTTTGAAGGAGAGCTTTAGTAAGAAGGGTAATTTTAAAATGGTTTTATTGGCTCTTTTTGGAGCTACAATGGGGCAGGGTGTGATTTGGTACACAGGTCAGTTTTATGCGCAATCGTTTATAGAGAACACCTGTAAAGTAGATTTTAATGATTCGCGATATATTCTGCTATGGGCAATAGCATTTGCCACACCTTTTTTTGTGGTTTTTGGCTCGTGGAGTGATAAAGTGGGTCGTAAATGGATTATGCTTACGGGGATGTTATTGGGAATTATTTTTTATCGGCCAATTTATCAACTGTTTCTCGATAAAACAGACGTAAGTAGTATTGAAGTGGGTAAGATTAAGTCTTCAGAACCCCCGGTGGTTACAAAAATCGGCATCCATGATGGAGTAGATAGTTTAGTGAACACAGCCAGTCGAGTTAGTTTGCTTGATGGGTCTTCTTTTGTAAAACTTGATGTTGATACCGTGTATGCTGATGTAAACAAGGGAATAGGTCGTGCCCCTACTTTGTACAAAGACAAGAAATTAAGCACACCTGTATTTTGGATTTTTGTAGGTCTTGTTTTTTTCCAAATTTTATTGGTAACCATGGTCTATGGTCCAATCGCAGCCTTCTTAGTAGAGTTATTCCCTACAAAAATTAGATATACATCGATGTCATTGCCTTATCACGTTGGAAATGGAGTATTTGGTGGATTAGTACCATTCATAGCCACCCTAATTGCAAGTTTTGCTGGCTCTACGCCACTTTCGGGTTTATGGTATCCAATAGGTATTGCATCATTAAGCTTTATAATAGGGGCAGTATACCTGTCGAATAAAACGGACGAAAACGTTAACGATTAATTACGTTTGACAAATTTTTGGCACAATGCCGTTAAGTTGTCGATGTAATACACAAGTAATAGTATAGAAAATGAACGCATTAAAAAGAGCATTAGGTATCGTTTGGATTATTCTTGGTCCGACAGCCATTGTATTTATGTTTATCCAAGCTTGGGATAAGGTGAGCAAAGCGCCTGTTGGTATTACTCAAACCAATACAGCTTTACAATGGGGCATTATTTTGTTGATCTTTATTCCGATTGCTATTGGACTTGTTATTTTTGGTCGCTATGCACTTTCAGGCGAATATGAGAAACTACCAGAAAGCTCGGAAGAGATTTAAACTACCCTTACTAATAAGCCCTTTAAATATTCACCCTCTGGAAATGATAGCCGAACAGGGTGGTCTTCTGGTTGCGAAAATTGTTTGATTACTTGCACCTCTTTTCCTGCATCGAGAGCGGCCCAAGCAATAATTTGCTTAAAGGTTTCGATATCTACGGCGCCAGAGCACGAAAATGTTGCGAGTAGCCCACCACTTTCGAGCAACAACAATCCCAAACGATTTAAATCTTTATACGCACGAGCTGCGCGATCTAATGCCGAACGAGAAGGAGCATATTTTGGGGGGTCGAGCACAATAATGTCGAATTTTTTTCCTTCATCCTTAAAAATTCGCAATTGCTTATTTACGTCGGATTGGATAGTGGTGTGATTTTTTAATTCGAATTTATTGAATTCAATATTTTGTTTCAAGGTCGCTATCGCCAATGCTGAACTATCTACACAGGTTACCTCTTTCGCTCCATTTTTAAAGGCATTTAGGCTAAATCCACCACTGTAACTAAAACAATCCAACACATTTTTTCCAGGTGCATACTCGGCCAAAATTCTTCGGTTATCGCGTTGATCACAATAAAAACCAGACTTCTGCCCTTCGGCAATATTAATCTTATAATTAATGCCATTTTCCTTTACCGCAATAAATGCTGGGGGTGCTTCACCCCACAATAAACCATTTTCGGCAGAGATACCTTCGTGGGTTCTGGCAGTAGCATCACTTCGGTCAAAAATACCCTTTGGCTTTAAAGCTTTGCATAAAACATCGATTATAATAGCTTTAGCACTTTCTATCCCCGTACTCAAAATCTGAACAGAAAGAAAATCGTCATATTTATCTACTATTAAACCTGGTAGAAAATCTGCCTCACTAAAAATTAAACGATAGGTATTTGTTTCCTTGTTTGATAATAGATGAGCTCTTGAGTTAATTGCGGCATTAATTTTCTCACTATACCAATCTTCATTTATGTCTATATTTTCATCCCACTCTAATAAACGGATAGCCACACGAGATTGATCATTGAAATAGCCATAAGCTAAAAAATCGTTACTCGCGCTTACAACTTTAACTACATCGCCATTGGCAGGTGCACCTTTAATTTTCTCTAAGGCGCCTGAAAATACCCAAGGGTGATGCTGTAAAACTGCTTTTTCTTTTCCTTTTTTGAGCTTAATCTCTATCATAGGGCAAAGGTAACAAAAAGTTCAATCTCACATCTTGGAGAGAAATTGTATTTTTGCATAAAATGTTACGAATGGAAGAGATTACCTGGAGTGATTTTGAGAAAGTAGAAATTCGAGTAGGAACGATACTGGAGGTCCTTAATTTTCCCGAAGCTAGGAAGCCAGCATATAAAGTAAGTGTAGACTTTGGTGAATTTGGAATAAAAAAAAGTAGCGCACAAATTACAAGGCATTATGGTAGAGAAGAGTTAATAGGCCGACAAATAGCCGGAGTAATTAATTTTCCTAAAAAGCAAATTGGGAATTTCATGAGCGAATTTTTAGTTACGGGTTTTGCAGATGAAAACGGTGACATTGTGTTAACAACCATTGACAGGAAAGTGCCAAATGGCAGTAAATTGATTTAAAATGAGCTATTATAATTTCGAAGGAAACAAAAATTCAAATGAAGAAGATGAGCATTTTATGCGATTTGCTTTAAATGAAGCACAAAAAGCATTGGCACTGCAAGAAATACCGATAGGAGCTATTGTTGTTAGTAATGGAAAAGTAGTTGGGCGAGGGCATAATTTAACCGAGCAATTAAATGATGTAACCGCCCATGCAGAAATGCAGGCTTTTACAGCAGCCTCGCAAACAATGGGAGGTAAGTATTTAAAAAACTGTACACTTTATGTAACCATAGAACCCTGTGTAATGTGCGCAGGAGCAAGTTATTGGACACAGATAAGCCGTGTCGTTTATGGCGCAAAAGAAGAAAAGAGAGGTTTTACAAAAGTTGGTGAAAACATATTACATCCTAAAACGTTACTTAAAGGTGGGGTGTTAGCCGATGAATGCGGAGCGCTAATGACAAGCTTCTTTAAAGACAAGCGCAAAGAATTTGACAAATAATCGTAAAAAACCTAAGCTTTGTGCCTTATATTTGTAAATTAACATTTTAAAACTTAAATACTAATAATTATGGCTTTTGAATTACCTGCGTTATCATACGCTACAGACGCATTAGAACCACATATTGATAAATTAACCATGGAAATTCACCATGGAAAACATCACCAAGCATATGTTACAAATTTGAACAAAGCTTTGGAGGGCAAACCAGAAGCAACAGCTGATATAAACGATATAATCAAGAATATTTCAAAATATCCTATGGCTGTACGTAACAACGGTGGCGGTCATTTTAATCACTCGTTATTCTGGACAGTTTTAGGTCCGAATAAAGGTGGTGAGCCAACTGGCGATTTAGCCAAAGCAATTAACGATGCTTTCGGCTCGTTTGCTGATTTTAAAACAAAAATCCAAGATGCTGGCGCTACACGTTTTGGATCTGGATGGGCTTGGTTATCCGTTGGTGCTGATAAAAAGCTAGTTATTTCATCAACTCCTAATCAGGATAATCCATTAATGGATATTGCTGAAGTGAAGGGCACTCCAATTTTTGGCGTTGACGTTTGGGAACATGCTTATTATTTAAAATATCAAAACATGCGTCCAGCCTACTTAGCTGCGATTTGGAATGTTGTAAATTGGGATGTAGTTGCAGAACGATATAAAAAAGCTTTGTAAAATTTAAATTCAAAAAAGTCGCGATTTTATGTCGCGGCTTTTTTTGTGATAATTCTTAGCTTTGTTTAGCGTTTAAAATAAAAAATAATTTAATGAAAAGATTAATTTTCACAATAGTGTTGATTTTTGGGGTGTTTTTTTCCTGTTTTGCGCAAAAACAACCCACTGCAGAAGAATTGGCAAAGAAAAACGTTGATGAACTTCAAAAACGGTTGAAATTAAGTCCAACTCAAAAAAATGTAATTAATAATTATGCCTTTTTTATCGCTAAGGAGCAAATAGCGCTCTATAAAAAGCAAATGGCCACCGGGGTAGAGAATGAGGAGCTTACTAAATACTATAGGCTGCAAAACGAAACCAACAAGAACATTAGAAACGTATTAAAGCCAGATCAAGCTGCTGAGTATGATAAAATTCTAGAAGAACGCTTGAGCGGGATCGACCCAACAAAAAAGAAAAAGAAGCTTAAAAAAGGTGAGGAAGAAGAGAAGGTGGTTGGCATTGAAGGCTTAAAAATGGGGAATAATTAAATCCCTATTACATCTTTCTTCTTTCGCTGTTTCATTGCCTTTGGTATGAGTGCTAATATCTCATCCATTAGCGCGTTTAGCATCCTTTTCTTAATGAAATTCTTATGGGTAACTAGGCTAATTTCTCGTACGGGTTCTGGAGATTTAAAATAGCGTATTTTGTTTAATTGCTTGCTGTTTAGCTCTTTAATTGCAAGCTCAGGCAATAAGGTTGCGCCATCATTTACATCAACCATTCTAACAAGCGTTTCTACACTACCAGTATTATAGGTTAGGGATTGCAAACGGTTATTTTTTGTGGAACGGCAGATATTTAAAACTTGAGTTCGCATACAGTGACCTTCATTTAATAGCCAAATGTTTTCGTCGGCTAAATCTTCTGCATCTATTGTTTTCTTTTTATATAGCTTACTATTCTTGCTAATATAACTTACAAAATTCTCGTAATATAGAGGTGTTTCAACTATAGCTTGGTCTACCAAAGGGGTAGCTAATATGCCGCAGTCTATTACGCCAGTTTTTAAATGATGGATGATGTCTTCGGTGGTGTATTCCCAGATTAGTAGCTTTAGATCTGGATATCTGCCGAGCATAGCGGCAATCACTTCAGGAAGTAGATAAGGGGCTATAGTGGGAATAATTCCAATTTTTAGCTCGCCCACTATATTCTGTTGTTGACTGTTGATGAGCTCTTTTATTTTCATGTTTTCTTGTAGAACCAATCGGGCTTGAGCAATAATCTGTGCTCCAATTTCTGTGGGTACCACGGGCTGTTTACTACGGTCAAATATTTTTACATTCAAAAATTCCTCTAATTTTTGAATCTGCATACTTAATGTAGGTTGGGTAATAAAGCATTTATCGGCAGCGATAATGAAGCTTCTATAGGTGTCTACGGCAACAACATATTCGAGTTGAACGAGTGTCATATAGTTGAAATTGATAATTTATCACAAATATATCAATTCTAACTATGTTAATGATCAAAGTTGGAAGTAAAAACAAGCTCAAGCAATAAATTGGTATAGGATTTGAATACGCCATTGGGTTAGATATTAGTGGAAGTAAATAATTGAATGTGAATTTTTTATCATAACTTTGTCTAGTGTGCAGTTAAATAACGGCAAAAATTATATATTTTAGATTTAAATTAATAGCAATATACATTTCGTTTTATGAATAAGGTAAATAGAATCAATAGTTTTGTTAAAATTAGCATCCTGTGTTTATTAGGGATTGTTTTTCTATTTCCAAAAACGACTAAAGCTCAAAATATTTTCGAAATGGGTTTGAGAGCTAAAATGGATTCACTGATTGCCGAAAAAGGTCCTGTTAATATGGGAGACATGGTTTTACTGCCGAATAATGCTGTCCAAAGTTTGATGACTCCTTCAGGTTGGGGCGGTGGTAATTCTACCTATCTTTTTGGGGTAATTGGAGGGGTTTATCCTGCGATGTATACGGATCCAAATGTTGGGGATTTAGTTGCAGCATTTGGTATTAGTGGAGGGAATCCAAAAAAATATGTAAACGCCTCTTTAAGCGTAAATATTTCAAGAGTAGATAACTTTAAAGATTTTTCAGTAAATTTAATTTTAAGTCGGCAGATACTTAAAGGGAGCAGTATTTCTGTGGGGGCTCTGTCTATGTTTGCTGATCCAGCTGTTTCTGATGCGCCGAATGCTTCCTATTATATTGCACTTAGTCATGCCGCCCAAAGTGTTAGGTCAAGAACGCCAGGGTACGCTGGTTTATCCTACACTATTGGTTATGGGGTTGGCCGTTTTTTATATAAAAGTCCGCAAGACATTGCCCATGGAAAAGGCAAGTATGGAACAGGGTTTTTTGCCAATGTATCTTATGAGGTCTTGCGTCAAATTAACTTAAATGCAGAATGGGGCGGGATGAATTTAGGTTTCTCCAGCGGTGTTAGGCCTTTAAAGGGTTCGGCCTTAACCTTTGGTTTTGGCGTATATAATTTAACAAGTTATTCGGGAGATCGTATTCAATATATTGGCTCATTAAGTTTACCTATCGCATTAGGAAAACGAATAGAAAATAGAAAAGATAGGTTAGATAGAATAGAAAGAGAAAAAAGAAATAAAAGAGATGAAAAGACACCATCTAACTTTAGAGGTGGCGAGAATGGATTAATTATTAGAAATTAAAATACGGAAAATATGAAAAAGCTACTATTAATATTGCTTACCGTTGGGGCAATGATGAGTACTAAGAGAGCAAAAGCTCAAGATGCTACAGGCAATGCATCAAATAATGGAACACCTGTGCCAGTAGCAACCCCTCAAGTAAGCCCGGCATCTGTGGGAGTGAACGCGGTTAATGCACCCGCTTTAACCGTACCAACAGCTCCGCCAGTAGTAACCCTTCCTGCTCCAATTGTGGCCGCAACGCCAACACTTAGTGCACCAGGTGTTTTACCGGCTGTTCCAGCGGCGCCAGCTCCACCGCCAGCTCCAGCGCCAGGAACCCCACCTCCGGCATCAAGCTTTACAACAACACTTAACCTACCCGTTGTGCCAATTCTACCTCCAATACCCCCAATACCTGCAATGCCTGATATCAGGGTTCCAATTGGCTCTAATTAATTACACGGATAACATGCCAACCATATCATCTACGATATAGAAACCATTCATGAAGAAGAAGAGATACAACTTTAAGGCAGTTTTAGTGCTGGTCCTTACTTTAATTAATTTTGCTGCGACAGCACAAGAAGGGCACCGTGTGTTTGTATTTAAACCCGGGGAAGAATATCAAACGGAAATCTTAACCAATTCTAAAGCGGTAGTTCAACGCGGAAAACAGACATTAAACGTAAATACCGTTTCGTCTGTAACGAAGTTATTTACAACTACACTAGCGAATGAGCGAGGATATACCTTTAACGTAAAAATTAAATCAATGCGAAATGATATTGATGCAATGGGTAAAAAGTTAGTCCAAAGCTCTGATATCAAAAGTGATTCTACTTCTGTTATTTTAAAAGCGTTAGATTTTATGTTGAATAAACCTATTGATGTTCAAATTAATAAATATGGAATTATTCAATCCTTTACCGACTATAAGGCCGAAATGGCTTCAGATACTTTAGTTGCATTTGCAGGCTTACAACCTGAAGCATTTGAAAGAGGTACATTGTTGAGTTTAGTTGCAGATTTTACATATAACCCAGGCATAAAAAAGAATTTCTCTTGGGGAGACTCGATCGAAATTGATAAGCAACGGTTGATCACTAAATTTTGGGTTGAAGATATCAGTGAAAAGACTTCTATTATTAAATTTACTAGTAATATCACTACTAAGCTGCTTAATAGTAATCAGAATGGAACCTATGTAATTGATAATGCAACGGGTATTATACAAGAAAAAATATTGTATACCATTTCTACCGGTTATCAAATATCTGCAGGGGGCATTGTTTACGCTGTTTCAAGATCTACAAGCGTTTCTGAAAAAACAAAACGAGTCAAATAGCGAGATTTAAATTTTTGCTATATAACTGAACCTATGAAACATCATTTCATAGGTTTTTTTGTGGCCTTTAGCGGTTTCAAATTTACTCCTATTTAAATTTACAAAAGTTATATTATATTCGCACATGTCGTCACATCATATTGTAAGAGAAAAACAGGAACCAGCCTTATATATTCATTATTTAGGTAGTTTTGATGAAGAATATTTGGGTCAATTATTGGAATGGAGTCCAACCATCTTAGTTGCAGCAAGTGAATATGAAAAGGCACTTTCGTTGGGAATTAAAATTGATGTTGTAATTGGACTTGAAGATGGATTACAAATTCAAGAAAACACTAAGTTTATATATGCAGGGGTAGAAAATCTCCCAACTGCAGTTAAATATCTTATTTCAGAGCGCTACCCAGAAGTGAACATCATCAGTACTGAAAATAGATTTGATGATTTAGTTGACTTTTTAGTGGACATAAATATTGTTCTTTTTACAGAAAGAGAGAAAAGCTATGCCGTTAAATCAGGATTTAGTGTATGGAAGCCTAAAGGAACGATCTTCCATATCGATATTATCTCTTATTTCGAAACTAGTAATTTAAAACCTGAAGACAATGGCGATTTTGTGGTGATGAATGATGGATTTGTTACCTTTTCTTTTAGTACTGAATATTTGTTTTTGAGTGAATTATTATGATCCTTTTAAGAAGAGCGAAAGAAGAAGATATTGCTATTATTAGCGATCTGGCTGAACAAATTTGGCCTCAAACCTATAGCGCATACATTAGCGAAGAACAATTGCGGTTTATGCTAGATAAAATGTATAACCGTGGCGAATTATTGGGTCAATTAAAAAGTGGGCATATTTTTATTCTTGCTTCAGAGAATGGGAAAGATGTTGGTTTTGCTGGCTTTTCGGTAATCGATATCGAAAATAACGGATATAAATTGCATAAGCTATATGTTTTGCCAGAAATGCACGGCAAGGGTATTGGGAAAATTTTAATTAATGAAGTAGTTGGTTTTGCTACTCGCGAAGGCGGGAAAACACTTCAACTAAATGTTAACCGAAACAATAACGCCAAAGATTTTTACCTAAAGGCAGGCTTCAAAATAAAAGAAACCGTAGACCTTGATATTGGCAACGGTTTCTTTATGAATGATTATGTAATGGAATTATCTATTGGTAGCTAATTTTGGGATACGTGTAGGTGTATCTATGCCTTTAATGATACTCACTGCACTTTTCGCTATTGCTTTAATAGTAGATAAAATATTCTCTACATCAAGCGTTTTATATTCGTCAGAAACTTGATGATAATGTTTGTCGATATCAATCATATCGGTACTAATGGTGTGTGCAGGAACACCTAAAGCGGCTAAGGTGGCATTATCACTACGATAGAACAGGTTTTGCGCAGGGTAAGGATCTGGGTGGAAAGTAAATTCTGTTCCTTCTAGATTTTTTTGTAAGATCTTTCCAAAATCTGATTTTTCATAGCCCGTAATCCATGCAGTGTTTTTCCCAAACTTACTATCCTTTCCAATCATCTCGATGTTAAACATGGCAACTACATCATCGGGGTTTAACTGCTGAGAAAAATATCGTGCTCCAAAACCACCCACTTCTTCAGCCGTAAAAGCAACAAAAATTAAGGTTCTTTCATTGTTATTTAACGCTTTATAATATTTAGCCAAAGCAATCATTGCAGAGGTGCCGGAAGCATCGTCATCAGCGCCATTCATAATGCTATCTCCGTCTTTTGGCTTTACAATACCCATATGATCATAATGCCCAGAGAATAAAACGATTTCTTTTGCTTTCGACTTCCCGGGAATAATACCTGCCACATTAAACAACGGCATTTTTACAGCCGTATTTTTTAACGCTACTTTGTAGCTTTTTGCGTTTTCTTTACCCAATACAAAAACTAAGGCCGATGGTTTCTCTGGAGTTAACACATCAACCATTGATGCTCTTGCTGGCATCGCTTTTCTAGTTTTGAATTCAGCTGCAAATTTTGCGTCCACAAGAACGAGTTGTGTTTTACCATTGGCACTTCTCGACAATGCACCAACCTGCGAAGCAAAGGTTTTTGATGTGTCCAATTTAATCCACGCCTCACTAGCGGTCTGATCAAAGCTAATTTGTTCGCTGTTATTGCTAGTTACAAGAATGTTTTGTGGATCTATAGTTTGTCCGTCGATAACTACCTGCGCCGAAGCAGGTGTTAGCTGGTATTTATAGAAGGTTTGGCGATAACCTTTGGCTCCAGCAAGTGGTTTTAAGCCAATCTGTTTAAACTCACCTTCAATAAAAGTTGCTGCTTTATCTATTCCGGGAGTGAATGTTCTTCTGCCCTGAAACTCATCGCTACTTAAGGTCTTTATCAAGTGGTCTACATATTCTTTGCTGATAATTTTATTAATGTCTTGCGCAAAGGCGATAGAAGCAGTAAGGAACAAGGCTAGGGTGTAAATTGATTTTTTCATCTGTTTAAATTTATTAATAATGTTATCTTATTTTTAATGGTATTAATGAGCTCGTAAACTCGGTTTGTTTTTTTGGTGGTGATGAAGCTACCTGATTTATTCATCCCACTGAGTGGTTTGAAAAATCATCGTGGTTTCATTATTATATATTTATTTTTTTACTTGTGTAGACAGCCAACTATCTCTAAATGCTTGCATTGCTGGTGTTAAAACTCCCCCAGTTTTCTCGATGGCAACCACTTCTAACATTGGGTTTTCACTAAAGGTAAGTGTTGTTTTCTTTTCATCACCATAATAACTGTAGGTAATCGGAATGCTATCGCCAGGTTTATGTGTATCGGTTACCGTGTTTAAGGCTTCTTGGTCTTTAATTTCGATACCATCTGCGGTTAATAAAATAGCTCCATAATCTAATCCGGCTATATATGCAGGACTGCCAATCGTAGTTTGTCCGATAGCTGCTTTGTTATTTTCGAAGGTTAACTTGCCTAAACCTGTATATGCTTTATCCGGACTCGCCTTGCGCAATACAAAACCTGCATTGAGCAGTAATTTTTGGTAGTTATTTTTTTCGGTTCCCAAGACATATTTTTTAAAGAAATCGGCTGCAAAAGATGGGTCTTTGGTTAATACTCCTAATGTTTTTTCTAAATCAGGAATAGTGTACGCAATTTCTGGTTTGCCATAAGCTTTCCACAAGGCGCGCATATAATCATCGAGCGTAAGCTTAAATTCGGTTCTTAAACGAAGGTCTAAGGCTAGGGCCACTGAAGCTCCGTAGGTATAATAAGTAGTAAAAACATTGCTTTTGTTTGTTTGGTCTATAGCAACCCCCGCATCAGCAAACACAGCATAGCGACTGGCTTGTATTGGGGAAAAATATTTTGCTCCGGGCAAATTTAGAACGGTATTAAGAATGCCTCCAAAAATCTGAGAAGCATTGTCTGTAGACCTAAAGCCGGCACGAGTTAATAATAAATTCCCGTAATATTGTGTAAATCCTTCAGCAAACCATAGCTCATCACTTACGTTTGAGTGCTCAAAATTAAAGGGTTCTATTGTTTTTGGCCGTAAACGTTCGACATTCCAGATGTGGAAAAATTCGTGTGAGAAAGTGCCTAGCGCGGCAGATTCATTACCCCCAACTTGTGGAAGACGATGTACAATTATGGTAGAATTACGGTGTTCCATGCCATCGCCAGCATAATCAGGGTAGGTATCGTATAGAAAGTAATAATTTCCGTAATCGAAGCGAGGTAATTCGCCCCAAACAGCTACATGCTCGTCGACCATTCTTTTTAACATAATTGCATAATTATCGATGGTTTTTTGATCGTCTTTTGAATGGGATACGATATGTATGGTTTGTAATTTTCCATCTGGATTTTTAACTTGCCAACTGGCGGTGCGATAAGCCGCCAATTCAATAGGGCTATCCATGAAATATTGAAAATTTGGCGCATAATACACTCCATTTGATAAGGGTTTAAGCTGTGTGGCAACTTTCCAATTCTGTTTATCGTTATAGTTAAATTTTACGGTTCGCGGTCTATTATCCATCCCTATCGGAAAAGCAAAAGTTGCTGGGATATTCATGTGTGCATGGGTTTCGTCGAAGCCTGCATACGTACCATCTATCCAATTTCCAAATAAAGTATAAGTGATTTTTATCGCACTTCCGGGAGTAACTGCACGAATGAGATATTGGTCGCCTGCAGGTTGATTAACAGGTATTCTTTTACCATTCAAGTCGAATGCTTTAAGATTGTAAATGTTTTTGCCAAACTCATGGGTGGCATAACGCCCTGGCGATGAGCGACTCATTCTAACCTTCAAAGGTCCTTCGGGTAAGTTAGGCACATACATGGCGACTTCTGCTTCGTGATGAAGTGCATTTGGGAAGCTTAATTCATAGCTAATTTCTTGCTGAGCGTGTGCAGAAAATGATGCAATGGATAGACCAATTGCAAATAACGTTTTCTTCATCGTTGGTTTTTTGCTTTCGTTAGGTAAATTTTTTGCTTGAAGTTAATGCTTAGCAACGAAAAAACTAAATTATATAAAGATTATTACGAAACTGTACATTTGTATTCGCTAAAATATAAAAAGTGGGCAAAGATAAATTAAGAAAATTCTTCGAAATAGACACCTTTCCTAATGTATACCAATTGCATTTGGGCAAGGTTATGAAGGGGAAATGGGCAAAAGATCATTTTAAAAATAACCACCCAGTTGTATTAGAACTTGCCTGTGGTAAAGGGGAATATGCTGTAAACCTAGCTAAATTGTTTCCAGAAAAAAACTTTATAGGTATCGATTTAAAAGGAAATCGAATTTGGCGAGGCGCACGTACTGGAGTTGATGAGGGGATTGCAAATTTGGCCTTTTTGAGGATTCAGATCGAAGATATTTTAGAATATTTTGAAGAAGGAGAAATCGACGAAATTTGGATTACGTTTGCCGATCCTCAACCACAATTAAGCAGAGAGAAAAAGCGCTTAACATTTCCTGGATTTTTATCAAAATATAAACTATTGTTAGTTAATGGAGGTAGGGTAAATTTGAAAACAGATAATGATGGACTGTATGCTTATACGTGCGAGAAAGTAGAAGAGCTGGGATTGGTTGTGCATAAAAACACATCCGATTTATATAGATCTGAATTAGCCGACGAAGTATTGTCGATTAAGACACATTATGAGCGAATTTATTTAAAGCACGATAAAAATATCAACTATATTCAATTTTCTTTTACCTAATGGAAGCCTCATTTTACGAACAGGTTTTTGAAATTGCGCGATTAATCCCAAAAGGGAGAGTAAGTTCGTATGGAGCGATTGCTAAAGCCTTGGGTGCTGGTGGTTCGGCAAGGATGGTGGGCTACGCTATGAGTAATGCGGGTATTGCGCATCCCAAAGTACCAGCACATCGGGTGGTAAATAGCAGTGGTTTACTTACGGGAAAATTTCATTTTTCTCCGCCAGAATTGATGCAACAATTATTAGAACAGGAAGGGATAAAAGTAGAGAACGATAAAATTAAAGAGTTTAAAAAAATATTTTGGAATCCGCTTGAGGAGCTTTAGTCTGGAGGCGTTAGTCATCGGTCTTGAGTCTATTTATCATATATAAAAATGGGAAAACTAGTAGAAGAATTTAACAGCTATCGTACAAAAATGAACGATAGAATAATGGAAACATCAAACACCAACATCAAAAGGTTTTTTGCATTAGATACCACCACCTATGCAGATGGGGCATTAGATGTAAAAACAAAAGAAATGCTTGGTTTAGTGGCCTCGATGGTTTTACGTTGTGATGATTGTATCAAATACCATTTGGAAAAGTGCCATAATGAGGGCGTTAATTCGGCTGAAATGAATGAAATTTTTATGATTGCTAACTTAGTTGGCGGTTCTATTGTAATTCCACATTACCGCAGAGCGGTTGAGTTTTGGGATGAACTTGCTAGTCTTTAGTTTAGAGGCGAGAGTTTGGAGTTGGGAGTGAATTTTGTAAGTTCCTTTCTAGTGCCTATATTTATTAATGGGAACACTGCAGGACTTACTTGCCTACCAGAAAGCTTTTGCCCTATCAATGGAGATATTTGTTCTATCTAAAAGATTTCCTAGCGAAGAGCGATATAGTTTAACGGATCAAATTAGAAGATCTTCGAGAAGTGTATGTGCAAATTTGGCCGAAGCGTATAGAAAGAGAAGATATCCAAATCATTTTATTAGTAAGTTATCAGACTCTGATATGGAAAATGGTGAAACCCAAACTTGGCTTGCATTTGCGCTTTCATGTCAATACCTTTCTAAGGAAGAGTATGATAGACTAAATGAGCAAGCAGAGCAAGTAGCTAAGTTATTAGTTTACATGATGAATAATGCTGAAAAATTTCTCACTAAGATTTAGTTAATTTCCAAACCCAAAAAACTTAAAACTCCCAACTTAAATTCATGCAAGTTCCCAACTCCCAACTCCCAACTCCTAACTCGAAACGGTGCCACTGGTGTGGATCAGACGAACTCTACATAAAATATCACGACGAAGAATGGGGTAAACCTGTTTATGACGATAAGGTTTTATTCGAGTTTATGATTTTAGAAGGTGCTCAGGCTGGTTTAAGTTGGATTACCATCTTACGTAGAAGAGAGGGTTATCGAAAGGCTTTTAAAGATTTCGATGTGAAAAAAGTTGCAGCTTTAACGGCTGATGATGTAGAGCGATTAATGCTTGATGAGGGGATTATCCGTAATCGATTAAAAATTAACTCTGCCATTAAGAATGCGCAATTGTTTATCGCTATTCAGCAGGAGTATGGTTCTTTTTCGGATTTTATATGGGGATTTATTCCGAATGGAAAGCCAATTGTAAACGATTTTAAAGCCGGAGGTATTCCTGCCCGGACAGAAATATCAGATGCGATTGCGAAAGATATGAAGAAAAGAGGGTTCAAATTTTTTGGTACAACCATTTGTTATGCCTTTATGCAAGCTACTGGGATGGTAAATGATCATATTATTGGGTGTGTGGCAAGATGAATGCGCAAAGCTTTTCTCTGAGGTCTCCGTGGATATGCTCTGAGCACCCTGTGTTAAATTAAGCTTTTTTACCACGAAGAAAAGGAGCTTGTACAGAGAACGCCGAGTTTTACATAGACAATTGCTAATCATTACCACCAAGGGCGCTAAGTACGCTAAGGAGGGCATCTACAGTTTTGGCAACCTTTGCCGTAAAAAAACTTACTCAAAGAAATGCAAAAGAAAATCTCTCTGTGGCCTCTGTGTTAAAAAACTCTAATGCTTACCTGAATTATAGGCTTTAACAAAGGCGATTAAATTAAGGTCTGTAAAATTTTCACTTCCTTTAATGCGTTCAGCAAGATCTTCATCATTGCTCAATTTCTGCAATAAAATCGTTTTCGTGGCGCTTGTGTTTTCTAAGACGACTTCCTGCATGGGTCCAGACCCAGGCTTCTCAATAAAATAAAATACCTTGCCATTAGTTGGGTTAGTTGTCGTTTCGGCTTCCCTTCTTCCGCCGCCGCCAATACTTATGCCGCCACCTAATCCGCCGCCAAAGCCTCCAGTACCCATTCCTACTCCAAAAGTTGGCCTTACTTTTACTCTTGCCTGCTGCGGTTGCTCAGTTACTTTTTTATCGCCAAACGAATATAAATTTACAATGCCAGTCTCCACAACCTTAAAAAACCGGGTTTCTAATTTCTTTTTAACTAAAATAGGTTTACTTTCATAGGTTTCTCCATTCCAAACAAACGACAGAATATCTTTGGCTTGGTACTGAACAATGGTTTCATCTTCTTGCTGTAGGGCTACCGTACTATAATTTGTACCTTTAATTATCCCACGAACAAAATTTCCTTCGCTAATAAGTACGGCATCTTGTGCAAATAGTGTGGTGCTAAGAAGTAAAAAAAAGAAGAATAATTTAATCGAGTTCATTGCAACAAATAACGTAAATTTTCTTCCTATTTGTATGTAAAAGGAAAATAAGCTATTAACTTTACATTCTACCGAATATACATTTGTGTACTCTTTTAGATCAGTAATCATTTTATGAAACCATCAAGATTTTACCAATCACAAACACTAATGAATAAAATTATGATAGCTTCATTACCATTGAAAACAAATTTATACCTATGAAAAAACTTTTCCTTTTAGATGGAATGGCGCTTATTTACAGAGCGCATTTTGCATTAAGTAAAAACCCTCGTTTTACATCAAGTGGGGTAAACACTTCCGCAGTTATGGGTTTTGCAAATACCCTGCTGGAGGTTCTTAAGAAGGAAAAACCTAGCCACATTGCAGTGGTATTTGATACCGATGCACCGACTGAGCGCCATACCGATTTCGAAGCCTATAAAGCACATAGAGAAGCCATGCCCGAAGATTTATCAGCCGCTTTACCGTATGTATTCCGTCTCATAGAAGGGTTTAACATTCCCGTAATTACAGTTGATGGCTACGAAGCAGATGATATTATTGGGACATTGGCTAAGGAAGGAGAGAAAGCAGGGTTTACGGTGTATTGTATGACCCCTGATAAAGATTTTGCACAATTGGTGTCTAACAATATTTTCATTTATAAACCTGCCCGCATGGGCAATGAAATGGAAATTTTAGGAGTTAAAGAAGTATTGGCTAAATGGGAGATCGAAAGGGTAGAGCAGGTGATCGATATTTTAGGTCTTTGGGGCGATGCCGTCGATAACATTCCAGGTATTCCGGGCATAGGAGAAAAGACAGCTAAATTATTGATTAAGCAATATGGCAGCATGGAGAACATCATCGCCAATGCACACGAATTAAAAGGAAAACAACGGGAGAACATCGAAAATTTTGCTCAACAAGGGCTAGTTTCTAAAAAATTGGCCACCATTATTTTGGATGTACCTATTGCTTTTGATGAGACATCCTTATTGCTCGAAGAACCTAACAGGGAAGTATTAGAGCCCTTGTTTGCTGAACTCGAATTTAGAACCATAGGTAAACGTGTTTTTGGCGATAATTTTAGTGTAAATGACGCAAAAACTAACCCCAATCCGCAACAAGATTTATTTGGAAATAATGTGCCAGCCAAAGAAGTTGCCAATGCACAACCCTCGTTGTTCGACACACCAATTGATGCAAAAAACATATCAAATACCCCTCACGAATACTTTTTAGTTGCTACCGCCGATGAAAGATCATCGTTAATTGCCAACTTGTTAGCCCAAGAACGCATTTCTTTTGATACAGAAACAACCGGAACCGACGCCAATCTTGCCGATTTGGTTGGACTGTCGTTCTCTATTAAGGTAGGCGAAGGATATTACATCCCTCTCCCAGAAGATAGAGCTATTACTCAAGCAATCTTAGAAGAGTTTAGGCCCGTATTTGAGTCAGAAAACATCGTTAAAATAGGTCAGAATATTAAATACGACATGCTGGTGCTTAAATGGTACGATATTCAAGTAAAAGGAAGGTTGTTCGACACCATGTTGGCGCACTATTTAATTGATCCCGATACACGTCATAACATGGATGTTTTATCGGAGAATTATTTGGGTTATACACCAATTTCGATTACTACATTAATCGGGCCCAAAGGCAAAAACCAAGGTACCATGAGAGACGTACCCGTAGAAACGGTGGTCGATTATGCTGCTGAAGATGCAGATGTTACCTTACAATTGGCTACTATTTTCGAACCTATGCTTGGTGAACGAAATGCTACAAAACTGGCCGAGGATATCGAAAACCCACTTATTTATGTGTTAGCGGATATCGAAAAAGAAGGTGTTCGAATAGATATGGATACACTAAATGCGTATTCGCTCGAACTGCAATACGAAATTGCAAAAGCCGAGGCTAGTGTTTATGAAAAAGCAGGGTTAAAGTTCAATTTAGCTTCACCAAAACAATTAGGGGAGGTGCTTTTTGATCATTTAAAATTGGATCCAAAGGCAAAGAAAACAAAAACAGGTCAATATCAAACCGGCGAAGATGTACTTACCTATTTAGCAGCTAAAAACGACATTGTAAAGGATATTTTAGATTTTAGGCAAATGCAGAAATTGAAATCAACCTATGTTGATGCTTTACCGCTCTTGGTTAATCCGAAAACGGGAAGGGTGCATACCAGCTTTAATCAGGCCGTTGCCGCCACCGGACGGTTAAGTTCAAATAATCCAAATTTACAGAATATTCCAATCCGTACCGAAAGAGGAAGAGAAGTAAGAAAAGCATTTATTCCACGAGATGAGGATCATGTATTGTTATCCGCCGATTATTCCCAAATAGAATTACGCATCATTGCCGAAATAAGCAAGGAAGAAAATATGCTAGAGGCATTTAATAAGGGGATTGATATTCACACAGCAACAGCTGCTAAGGTATATGGTATAACGATCGAAGAAGTAGATTCTACCCAAAGAAGAAATGCCAAAGCGGTAAATTTTGGAATTATCTATGGTCAGTCGGCCTTCGGATTATCACAAAACTTAAACATTCCGAGAAAAGAAGCAGCAGAAATTATTGAGCAATATTTCACGCAATATCCAGGCATTAAGCGTTATATGAGCGACACCATGAATTTTGCCAGAGAGAATGGATTTGTAGAAACCATTATGGGCCGTAGGCGTTATTTGAGAGATATTAACTCGGCGAACATGACGGTGAGGGGTTTTGCAGAACGAAATGCAATTAATGCGCCCATACAGGGCTCAGCGGCCGATTTAATTAAAATTGCAATGATTAACATCCACAAAGATATGATAGCTCAAAAATTAAACTCAAAAATGACGATGCAAGTACACGATGAGTTAGTTTTCGACGTTTTAAAAACAGAAGTCGACCAAATGAAAGCCATTATCACCCACCGGATGAAAACGGCAATTAAAACGGAAGTGCCAATTGAAATAGAGATTGGGGAAGGAAATAATTGGTTGGCCGCACATTAATTTCACCGGATATGTACAAGGCATTATTCTTTTTGCTCTTTGGTTGCGGAAGCATTGCTTTTGCACAACAAGTAGACAACTACAGGCAAGATACAACTACCTTGTATCAACGGGCAAAGGGTTTTTCTAACGACCCTGTCCGCGCTAAATGGCGGCAAGAAGTAAGGAAAGAGGGCGACCTATTCGTGCTTAATTTGTTCGATCGGAAAGATGTTTTACAAGAACGAATTTCGTTTGCAGATAAAAATTTATTGGAGCGAAAGGGCCCCTATGTACTTTATCAAAACGCAATTATAAAAGAAGAAGGCCATTACGATAAAGGTTATAAGGTTGGAGAATGGAAGCGTTATTATCCTAGCAAAAAGCTTTCTGAAATCATAAGCTATACTTGGGACAAAATTAGCTCTAGAAAGCTTTTTTATAAAGACGGTAAACTGGCTTTAGATGAGGTGTATAGTAGAAGTGGAAATCTAGAATCTGGAAAATACTACGACGAGCAGGGAAAACCGGCTGGGCTTGATTATGTGATGAAGGTGTTGAATTAATCAATATGACGACCTATTACAACATTATCGTTTCTCCAATTGCTGGTAAGAGCAATTGCCTTTGAGCCCTCTTAAAACTTTCGACCGCCACTTTAGAATCGATTTCGATTACTGGAAAAGTATCATAATGCACACCAATAATCTTACTGCAATTGATGTAAGCTGCTGCAATTACAGCATCATCTATATCCATTGTGTAATTGCCGCCAATCGGTAAAATGGCATAGTCTAATTTGTATAGGTCTGCCAACAACTTCATCTCCAAGGTAAGGCCAGTATCGCCAGCAAAATAGATCTGCTTGCCGTCGAGTTCTAAAACAAAACCTGCAGGATTACCGCCATAGCTACCATCGGGTAAACCTGCAGAATGCGTGGCCCACACCATGCGCACGGTTCCAAAATCGAACGTATGTTTTCCAAAATTCATTGGATGTACATTTTCTATCCCTTGCTTTGTTACCCATCCAATTACTTCTGGAATAGCAATCACAGTAGCCTTGGTTTGTTTTGCAAGGCTAATTAAATCGCCCACATGATCACCGTGACCATGACTAACCAGAATAAAGTCTGCTTCAATCTGGTTAAGATCAATGGACTTAGCTAATGGATTTTGTGAGATAAAGGGATCGAATAAGAATTTTTTGGTTTCCGTTTCTAACAAGAAACAAGATTGACCGTAGTATGTATATTTCATTAAAACATCCCCCCTAATCCGCCGAGCATATCTTTAGTGGCAGCTTGCATTTCGTTAGCACTTACCAGATCGGCCTGTGTTAAGGCTTTATTTACTGCAGTTAGCAAAAGCTCTTCTAACTCTTCTTTGTCTGCCTGCTTATAAAAATCTTCATCAATTTCTATTGCAGTTATCACTTTGTTTCCGGTTGATGTAACCCGAATTGATCCACCTTCAACTTCTCCAAACACAGAAATGGTATCTAATCTTTTTTTTATTTCTGCTGCCATACCTTGTGCAGCCATTAATTTATCGAACATAGGTTTAATTTAATAGTTAAATATAAAAATATATTATCTTTTTCTTGGCTTTGCTCGCTCGTATTGCGAAGGCCATTTTACATCGTCACCTAACTCAAATGCCGCATGCAATGGGAAGTAGGGGTCTCGTAAGAATTCACGGGCAATGAATATTAAATCGGCTTCGCCTTGTTGTAAAATAGCTTCGGCTTGCTGCGCTTCAGTAATTAATCCGACGGCTCCTGTGGCAATATTTGCCTTATTTTTAACAGCTGATGCAAAAGGTACTTGATAACCTGCTTTAAGTGGAATTTCTTGTTTCAATGTTAATCCCCCTGAAGAGATGTCCATTAAATCGATCCCCATGTTTTTCAGCACGACTGATAATTGAATAGATTCTTCAAGTGTCCAACCCCCTTCGGCCCAGTCTGTTGCCGAAATCCGTACAAATAAAGGGTTTTCTTTTGGCCAAACCTCTTGTACGGTTTCTACCGTTTCGATTAACAATCTAATTCTATTTTCGAAACTCCCTCCATAGCTATCAGTGCGGCGATTGCTAATGGGCGATAAAAATTGATGTAATAAATACCCATGAGCAGCGTGAATTTCAACGACTTTAAATCCAGCTTTAATGGCGCGTAAGGTGGCGGTTTTAAAATCCTCTTTAACCTTTTCGATACCTGCTAAGTCTAATGCGGTAGGTGTTTTATCTGTCGGATTAAATCTTTCTGAACTTGCCGATACTGTGGTCCAACCTCCATTGTTTTCGTCTAGTTGCAAGGGATTTTCCCAAGGAATATCAAAACTTGCCTTGCGGCCAGCGTGCGCTAACTGAATGCCAGATATTGATCCATTTTCGTGAATGAAATCTGTTATTTCTTTTAATTTTTCGATGTGCTCATCTTTCCATATTCCAAGGTCGCCGACAGAAATTCTACCTTCGGGCGAGACAGCAGTAGCCTCTGTAATCACCAAGCCTGCTCCACCTACGGCGCGAGAACCCAAATGAACTAAGTGCCAATTGTTGGCAAAACCGTCAACAGCAGAATATTCGCACATTGGCGAAACCACTATTCTATTTTTTAACTCAATGTTTTTAATTGGAAATGGAGTAAAAAGCAAGGACATCATATTGTTTTTTCAACAAATTAACAGTATAAGAACTAGAATTGTTCATTTTATTGCAAAAATGACTTTAGTCTAATTATTTCATTAAAGCGGTAGTGAAGCCCACCACAAGTTTGAATAAATTATCGTAAACGGTAAAAGGCAAGGTTTCGGCTTTATCATCGACGTCGTGATAGGCTGCTATTCCACCTTGGGTGTACAAGAAAAATGCAGGCACTCCTTTTTCGGTGAAAAAATAATGATCACTATTGGCAGCTTTTCCTCTTGGATTAATTTTAACTAAAAATTTTCCGTTTGCATTTATTGCGTTTAACAGCGCAAATTCTTTTGGACGAAGTGTTGCGTTAACCACCGTTGCACCTGTTTCCCCAGTTCCAACCAGATCTAAGTTCAATAAAAACCGGATTTTAGAAAGGTCGACCAAAGGGTTTTCGGTGAAATATTTAGAACCAATTAAGCCGGCTTCCTCCGCGCCAAAGCAAATAAAGGCAATTGTATAGGGTGGAGGATTTTTAGCATAATGTTTTGCTAAACTAAGGAGGAATGAAACTCCACTTGCATTATCGTTGGCGCCTGGAAAATAAGTGTTGTTTCCCATACCCCCTAAATGATCGTAGTGCGCAGATATTACTACAATTGAGTCTGGGTGTTTTTTACCTTTTATCGAAGCATACACATTGGAAGCTTTAAATTCTGGAAAGAACTGGTTTTCTATATCAATGGTAAAGTTTTGGGGTTGCTGAGAAATGACATCTTTTTTAACCAAGATTTGGGTATAATTTTCGACTTTTGTGGCTACCGACCAGGTTAATTTGGATTGAAGGGTTAGGATAAGTTTTTGTTCTTCGTTAATGAAGTTGAGGCTATCTTTCTGAACAAATGTGCCTGCTGCATTAACTCCCTTACTTGCTTGTGAAACAATAAAATCTCTTCCGGGAATTAATTTTTTACCATCTATGCTTAGTTCCATTCTTCCCGGAAAAGTATTTACGGGAAAAGAAAACACTTGTTGAATGGGCTTTAGCTTCATTTTTGCGAATTCTTTTTCAATAAAATCTGCCGCGTTTGCCATCCCATTTTTGGTATAGCCTCTGCCCCATAGTGCCGGAGAGGTAAGGGCAGTCAAAGTTTTACGAGTATACGTTAGATCTTGAGCAAAGCAAAAATTTACAAAAGAAAAAAACATTATTAAGAGGAGCCCTTTCATTTTTGCGCCTGTCGGAAACTCTTTTCTAAGCAAAATACTTTTTGATAAATGGTTGCCCATTAAATTAAGCATGAACAATGTTTTTTCGCCAATAAAATGCCATAAATCTGCTCGAAACGCCTTTCTTAGATCTTGTATGAAAACACCATTTTGTGATTCGTATAATTTATGTAATGTATTAACTCGTTTCAACATAATGCTCGGGATCATGAATTATCCGATAAAATTATACTATCGAAGTTAAGTATTTCTTTGTAAAACTAAAGAGCCGTAACAGTGTAGATTTTGTAGATATTTATACTGTTACGGCTAATATATTGGGTAACGGCTAAAAATTTAGCTTTTAGCAAGAAATGTTAAGATAACTTTCTTGACGCTTTCTTTATTCTTTGTAGAATCCCATTTTTCTTTTACAGATTGGTTTCCTAGCGCAAAAAACTGCTCATATAATAATTTGTTATCAACTTTTGGCATTAGTCTAATAACGGTGTTTTCGGTAAAAATAGTATCCCAGGTTTCGCGGGCATCTTTCCAGAATTTTTCTTGTTCTTTCCACCAGGTGTATGCATAGCCGAATGGTTGAGGATCGGTTTTTACAAATTCTTCCATCCCTTTCTCCATAGCTAATAATTTATCGCCGCTTTCCGAACGAATTATTTTTTTATTGTCCTGCTCAAACATCCAACCTGTTTTTGTTAGGTATAATGAGTTGCCACGATTAAGTACATTATAATCGCTCCGTTCTGAGTACTCTCGACGCGGCAATGGAGAGTCGGCATTGCTCTGCCATTGATGTTTGCCATCTACGTGTACCCATGTGCCCATCGCTTGGTAGCGTGGACTATCATCAACTTGATATACTTTCTGAGTCCATTTTCCCTTCACGTCATTTGGCGATACTGTTACTTTCTTCCAAGTATTATTTTTATCAAAAAATAAAATTTGTGTGTCTTCAAAGGTCCAGTCTTCTCTCCAATGTTTAATAATCGTGCTATCGCCACGCATAACTAATAGATGTTGAATTACAATTTTCTTAGGAGAATCTTCTAAAATTAAGGCCAATTCTTTAGCTGAGGAACGGTGTCTTTCATGGAATTCATAATCATCATCAGGAGAAAAGGTTTCAGCATAATTGAAAGTTACCATATATGTTCCTGCCAAAGATTTGATAGCCTCACGGTCTTGATCAAACTTTGTTTGAGCATTTATTACTAGTGCAGAGAGGGCTAAAGCGAAGAAGAAAATTATTTTTTTCATTACTAATTATTTTTTATTTGGATTAATTCTTAATAAATTTTGTGCTTGCTTTCTTTTTCTTTCGACCAAGCCAAATTATAACACCTGTAACCGGCATGCTTGCAGCAATTAAGCTGGCCAAAAAAGCGAGTATTTTACCCGGTAAGCCTGCTATTGCTCCAATATGAATGTCGTAATTCATTCTTATAATCTTATCTGCGGTGCTAGTGTTTAAAAATTTTCCATACAGATGTGTTACTTCAATTTCTTTTAATGTATGTTGATCAAAGTACCGATAGTCTGCTTTCCAATAGGTAGAGGGGTCGGGGTTTCTCGCAATTTCTACAGCGCCCGTTTTATTTTCGGGAATGTGTACATCATAGCTTCCCTTAAAGGAGGGTTCTGCTTTTACAAATTTAGACCATAGGATATCTGCGGCTGTTGCATTTAAACTTAAATTAGCTATTCTGCTGGTATCGGAAAATGTTTCTGCATATTCTGTCATCGATTTTCCTCCTGAACTTAACCAGTACACAGATTTTGAAAACCATTGAAACCCCATTACCATGCCAGATAAAGCGATAAAAATTACAATAAAGCTCATATAAAAGCCTAAGACATTATGGAGATCATAATTTAATCTGCGCCATTTTGATTTTAATCTTACGGTAAAACGCTGTTTTCGTGCGGCCTTACTTTTAGGCCACCATAAGATCAAGCCCGATATTAATAGAAAGACAAAAATCATGGTTGCCGAGGTTAAAATAGGTTGACCAATTTCTGGAGGTAACCACAAATAATAATGGCCCATAATTATAATTCTAAAAAAATCATCATCCATGTTCTTAACCTTTAAAACCTCCCCTGTGTATTGATTTACAAAAACAATAAAGTAATAGGCGGGTTCATCATGATAATACACAACTTGTGTCGTTCTTCCAGATTGGTAGGTTACACTATGCGCTTGTTTATTAGGTAGTGCCTTATCCGCAATTGCTTTTAATGTGGTTGGGGGTAATAAGGGTTTATCTTGTGCGGCTGTAAAACGATAGGTTTGAATGGCATCTTCAATTTCTCTTTCAAAAGCCAATATGCAACCGGTTATACCCAAGAAGAACACAAATAGCCCGGCGATTAATCCGAGCCATAAGTGTATTTTACCTATCCAATATTTGAACGTGTTAATCTTTTTCTTTGGTGGCATAGTTAAAATTTGTAAGCAAGGCTTAATCTAAAGTTCCTAGGCGATTCTGCTTGCCATGAGTACACCGCTTGCGTGTAATCAGGAGCATTCCAGTAATTGGTATAATAAGCTCCGTTATATAAATATTTATCTAAAAGGTTAAATGCATTTACTGTAAGCTTAAATTTTTTCTTTTCCCAGAAAAGGCCTGCATCTAGCTTGAAATAATCAGGCAGATTTTCTGCTGTATTTTCTCCACTATAGGTTCCTATAGCTCGTCCAGCTAGATACGTAAATCCAGTTGAAACACCTGTTCCTTTAAATGTTCCTTTTGATATGGAATAACTTAACCAAGCGTTGGTTGTATGCTTAGAGAAACCTGGCACAACCTGACCAACAAAAACACTAGTTACCCCATCAGCTACCGCTGTTATTTTTCCATCTGTATAGGCATAGTTTGCAATTAACTTTAAGTTAGATGTTAATTCTCCTTTTAAATCGAATTCTGCTCCCTGTGCTCTTTTTTCGCCGATAACTATGCTGAAACTCTCGCCAGCCTTGTTGTAAGGATCGGTTGTAAGTTCATTTTGTTTCATAATACGATATACTGAAAACGTAGTATTCCATTTTCCGCCAAACCAATCTTTCTTCAAACCAATCTCATTATTCGTTCCTGTAATTGGACTAGGAGTTTTACCGTTACGTAGTATGCCGCTTTGAGGGGTAAATGCCTCATCATATACGCCATAAATTGAGGTGTTTTTATCAATAGAAAAACTTAGGCCAATTCGAGGCGTAAAATGCTTTGCTTTATCAGAAGGACCTCCCCAAGCCGATTGACTTACGAAAGTATATCGACCTGCAAGGGTTAACCTAATTTTGTTGGCAAAAAACCCTAACTCATCTTGCACATAGCCACTTAAATATTTTTGATCCATAAGTCCACCAGCCGCCTTGGCTCGTGTTTCTAAGCTTGTTTCACGGTCAAAATTAGGGTAGCCGTTTGAAGGATAGCCATAATTTGGATTATTCACATCAAAGGGTGCGTTGGGAAGATCTAAATCGTGAGATTGACCCCAATCTGCCATGTAATTTTTCTTTCCCCCATCAAATCCAGTCAGAATTCGATGTGTTATACCACCCGTTTGGGCTGTTCCATTAATGAAAAATTGAGCTAGTTTCATGGTGCTTTCTGCATCCCAAATGCCAACATTTCTGATCATTGTATGATTAGCATTGATGGTAGATGGCCAAGAGCTATAACCCGTTTGAAGATACTTTGAATAGGCTCCTTGTGCCGTTGCTTTCCAGTTTTTATTAAAATGGTGCTGTACATTTAAGAAGCCGCTGTGATCGTTTATTTTGGTTGGATCAATTCCTGGCTGTGTTAATGTAAAATTTTGTGGCAACGTCGCGTAACCACTCGTATTAAAAATATAATAAGAACCCACCTCGGTCATCTTCGCATTTTGCCAAGTATATTCTGCGGTTAACTTAGTATGATTACCAAGCTGATAACTTAGAACTGGGGCAAATGTATACCGATCGTTTTGCTCATAAGGTCTGAATGAGCCCTTAGATTGTGCCGCAACGTTTAGTCTAAGCAGTAATTTTCCATCAGCAGTTAATTTTCTATCTAGATCAACTGTGGCACGATACAAGTCGTAGCTCCCAACAGTAATCGCGGCTTCACCTGAATTAAAGCCAGTAGGTTTTTTGGTCACCACATTATACATACCACTCGGGTCGCCATTACCCAGCATAAAACCTGCGGGACCTTTTACAAATTCGATATGATCTACAATACTCATGTCTTCTGTTAACGGTCCCCAATAGGATGCTACAAAATTAAACCCATTCCTCATCGCTTGAATTTGAGAACCGCGCATGTTGATATTGGTATATAAATCTCCCCAATGTTCCAGCCGAACTGCACCACTAATATTTCTTATCAATCCGTCGCTCATACTAATAACCTGTTGGTCTTTGATGGCCTGACCGCTAACAATTTGTATATTTTGTGATGCCTCTAAAAGCGGTTCATTAAGCCGTAATGAGGCAGAGGGTAAGCTAATTTTATAGCTATTCTTTTTACCGGCAATGGTTACTTCCTGTAATATTTCATTATTTTCTGTCAAAGTAAAATCTACTATTTTCGTTTCTCCAGTAGTTACGTATACTTCCTTTTCTTGTGTGCGAATTCCAACTGCACTAGCTTTTAAGCGGTAGGCACCTGGCTTAACCCTAAGAAAAGTGTATTCTCCTTTATCGTTTGATACGGCGGTTTGATTTTTATCCGTAAAACTAACGGTTACATAAACGGCGGGCTGCCCATCGGCAGTGATTATTTTTCCTTTAATGATACCATTTAATTGGGCAAAGGCTGAAATAGAAATACAGAGTAGAACAAGTGTAATTTTAAATTGTAAAGGATTTCGCATAATTATTTTTATTTAGACTGATTATAAATTGTGACAAAGTAACGACCTAAAATGTTAGGTTCCAAATTATTTTGAAAGATTCTAAATAAGCTTTGATGAAGGGGGGAGTAAGCTTGGGTGGGGTAGTATATTAACCTACGTATGGTAAAAACGGTGAGAATGTTAACAGAAAGCAATCTTTAAGGGTAAAAAAGTATAAAAAAATACGATTCTTATTGCACAACTCGATTTTTATTTAAACCTTTGCCTCTCAACTAATTTAATACGGTACACTTAACAAGATAATGAGCAAGAATATTATCCATAAACTTTCGATTTTAGAAGCAAAGAACATTGCTGCTGAGAGCTTGTTTATTGAGCGCTTGCGACCCGTATTTTACATCACCACCAATCGGCAAAATTACACGCCGCGTATTTAGTACACCTTACTAATACATATGAGGAATTGATCCTCTCTAAAAACCCAATTAACAAGAATATCTTAATTTTTCGTTAGAAAACGAATGAATATTGACGAATTTATAGTCCAGGTAGCCATCCCAGAGCATCGTGTTTTTGCTGAGGAGATTGTGACCGAAATGGCCGAATCGGCTAAAGCTCGTGGAACAGGCATAGCAAAACGTTCGCCAGAATACATTTCTGGTAAAATGGAAGAGGGTAAAGCTGTAATTGCTTTTCATAAAGACGGCTCATGGGCAGGTTTTTGCTATATCGAAACCTGGAGCCATGGTCAGTTTGTGGCCAATTCGGGATTAATTGTAAGTCCGAAGTACCGAAAGGCAGGTTTAGCCCATGCCATTAAGGAATCGATTTTTAAACTTTCGAGAACCTTATATCCCAAAGCAAAAATATTTGGTTTAACTACGGGCTTAGCCGTAATGAAAATCAATTCGGATTTGGGCTACGAACCTGTTACCTATTCTGAACTTACACAAGATGAAGATTTTTGGAAAGGATGCCAAAGCTGTGTAAACTTCGAAATATTGAAGATGAAAGATCGCAAAAATTGCATGTGTACAGCCATGCTTTACGATCCGGCCGAAAAGAAACACGAGGCAGCGAAGGTTTTTGCAGAAGAATTGCAAAAAAAACCTGGGCTTTATGAACGTTTTATGCGTATTAAGCAGAGTTTGGTAGTGAAACCAAAAACTGGGTTAAAATCTATTCTCTTGCTATTTACCGTTTTATTTAAATCATAATATAAGATGAAATATTTATTAGTTAATTAAAAGCAAGATTAAACCATAAATATTCCATATGATAATTAAAAATATACAAAAAGACATATGAACAAGAAAGTTGTTTTAGCATTTAGTGGGGGATTAGACACCTCTTTTTGCTGCATTCATTTAGCCAAAGACCGTGGATTAGAAGTTCACTCTGTAATTGTTAATACTGGGGGTTTTTCTGCAGATGAATTGCAAGAAATTGAAAAGCGTGCTTATGCTTTAGGTGTTGCATCACACGCTGTGGTAGACGAAACTGAAAACTATTATAATGGATGTATCAAATATCTAATATTTGGTAATGTATTGAAAAATGCTACTTATCCACTTTCTGTAAGTGCAGAGCGTGTTAGTCAAGCCACTGCCATTGCCAATTATGTAAAAAAAATTGGGGCTGATTATGTTGCTCATGGCAGTACAGGTGCGGGGAACGATCAGGTTCGCTTTGATATGATTTTTAACATCTTAATTCCCGGAGTAGAGATCATCACCCCAATTAGAGATTTAAAGTTATCCCGCGAAGCGGAAATTGAATATTTAAGCGGTCATGGTGTAGAATATAGTGCTGAAAAAGCAAGATATTCTATTAACAAAGGCCTTTGGGGAACGTCGGTTGGCGGGAAAGAAACGCTTACTTCGAACGAAACTTTACCCGAAAGCGCTTGGCCAACTCAAGTTTCGGAAACCGAAGCGCGTAGAATTGAATTAACTTTCGAGAAAGGAGAATTAGTAGCGCTTGATGGAGAGAAATTAAGCCCAGTTGTAGCCATTCAAAAACTACAAGCCATTGCGCAACCTTTTGGCATCGGTAGAGATATCCATGTTGGTGATACCATTATTGGTATTAAAGGTCGTGTAGGATTCGAAGCGGCAGCTCCAATTATCATCATCAAAGCCCACCATACCTTAGAGAAACATACGCTAACCAAATGGCAATTAAGTTGGAAAGAGCAATTGTCTTCTTTCTACGGAAACTGGTTGCACGAAGGTCAATTCCACGACCCAATTATGCGAAATATCGAAGCTTTTTTAACGGATACGCAAAAGATGGTAAGCGGAAAGGTATTTGTAGAGTTATTGCCGTATCGTTTCCAAATTATCGGGATCGAATCAGAGCACGATTTAATGAGCAATAAATTCGGTAGCTATGGCGAAATGAATAACGCATGGAGTGGTGATGATGTGAAAGGGTTCTCGAAGATTTTTGGTAATCAGGTGATGATTTGGCATAAGGTTAATGGAGAAGAAGCTGAAAGCTAAAAGACTAGAGCTAAAAATATGATAGAAATCCTTTCAAAAAAGAATTGTTTAAGCCATTACAAATGGGGTGATAATTGTGATGGATGGAATTTTGTAAGCAATGCTGAAGCTGCAATTAAGCAAGAGTTAATGCCCGCTAAAACTGCTGAAAAATTACACTTCCACACTTATGCAGAACAATTTTTCTATGTATTGAAAGGACAAGCAACATTTTTAATTGAAAATGAAGTCGTTTTAGTCGACGCAAATACAGGCTTACAAATAAAAGCAGGCGACAAACATAAAATCTCGAATGAAACAAATCAGGATTTAGAATTTATACTTTTTTCATATCCATCGACACAAAATGACAGAACAGATTGTGAGTAATATAACCCTTAAGCAGATTAATTTGGCTGAAGCCGATTTGGTAGTTGGTTTGTTTAATCAGTATCGAATATTCTATAAACAGTTTTCTGATCTTGGAATGGCTAAGGCATTTATTGAGGAACGTTTGGGTAATCATGAATCGATTATTTTCATAGCAATGAATACGGAGCAAAAACCTATTGGATTTACTCAACTTTATCCTAAATATTCATCGGCAAGAATGACTAAAAATTGGATCTTGAATGATTTATTCGTTGATGTTAATTATCGCAAACAAGGTGTTGGCGAAATGTTAATCCGAAAAGCAATGGATTTTGCAAAAATACAAGGCTCAACGTTTGTACAATTGGAAACAGCAGTAGATAATTATACGGCTCAAAGTCTTTATGAAACAATTGGTTTTCAGAAGCAGGAAGAAGATAAGGAATTTTTTCTTTATAAGGTAAGTTTATAATCATGACAAAAAAAATAAAAGTTGGAATAATAGGAGGTGCGGGCTATACCGGAGGTGAAATGCTACGCATTTTGATTAATCACCCTAATGTAGAAATCGCCTTTGTAAATAGCACAAGTAATGCAGGAAATTTAATTTCTGATGTGCATACTGACTTAATTGGTGAAACGGATTTAAAATTTACTGCTAATTTGCAACAAGAGATCGATGCGTTATTTTTATGCGTTGGTCATGGCGATGCAAAGAAATTTTTAACCGCAAATCCAATTAACAATAGCATAAAAATTATTGATCTTTCGCAAGATTTTAGATTAACTGCGAACTCCCAACTAGAAACTCAAGACTTAGGACTCAAGACTCGAGACTTCACCTACGGTTTACCAGAGCTTAACCGTGAAGCTATAAAATCTGCTTCCAATATCGCTAACCCGGGTTGTTTTGCTACTTGTATTCAATTGGGATTATTGCCATTGGCGGCTAAAGGTTTGCTTAAAACCGAAGTACATATTAATGCAACCACTGGTTCAACTGGTGCCGGACAAAGCTTATCGACAACGTCTCACTTTAGTTGGAGAAACAATAACCTTTCGGTGTATAAAGCTTTCGAGCATCAACACTTAAATGAAATTGGAGAAAGTTTGAAACAGTTGGATGCTAGCTTTAATCAAGAGTTAAGTTTTATTCCCCAACGTGGCGATTTTGCAAGAGGTATTTTGGCCGCAATATATACAGAGAGTGATTTAACTTTAGAAGAAGCTCAAGCATTATATGAAGCATATTACGCTACACATCCCTTTACCCATGTAAGCAAAAAAAATATCGATTTAAAGCAAGTTGTGAATACCAATAAGGCATTAATACACCTCGAAAAACATGGAAATAAGCTTTTTATAGTAAGTATAATAGATAATTTGTTAAAAGGTGCTAGTGGACAAGCGGTTCAGAACATGAATTTGATGTTTGGATTAGAAGAGCGGCAAGGTTTAAACCTTAAGGCAATCGCATTTTAATCATTATTTAACAATTTCAAATAACTATAACATGAATTTATTCGACGTATACCCATTAAACGACATAGAAATAACAAAAGCATCAGGCAGCACTGTTTGGGATGCTAAGAATGAACAATATCTAGACTTATATGGCGGTCACGCCGTAATTTCTATCGGCCATACCCACCCGCATTATGTGAAACGATTAACGGATCAGCTTAACAAAGTTGGCTTTTATTCGAACTCCGTTAAAATTCCCTTGCAGGTGCAGCTTGCCGAAAAACTAGGAGAGGTTTCGGATAAAAAAGATTTCCAATTGTTTTTATGCAATTCGGGAGCTGAAGCCAATGAAAATGCCTTAAAACTAGCCTCATTTTATAACGGACGAAAAAAGGTGATCGCTTTTAAAGGAGCCTTTCATGGTCGTACTTCTTTAGCCGTAGCCGCTACCGATAACCCTAAAATTGTGGCGCCAGTTAATGAAAATAACAATATCATCTTCTTGCCGCATAATAATGAGGTTGCTTTAGAAGAAACATTTAAAGCACAGGGAGATGAAATAGCTGCCGTAATTATCGAAGGCATTCAAGGTGTTGGTGGAATTAAAGAAGCTTCGAAAAGTTTTCTCCAAAAAATTCGTTCATTATGTGATCAATACAATGCCGTTTATATTGCCGATAGCGTCCAATGCGGCTACGGACGAACTGGTTTGTTCTATTCTCACGATTATGCTGGCATAGCAGCCGATGTGTACACCATGGCAAAAGGAATGGGAAATGGTTTTCCAGTTGCTGGAATTTCTATAGCACCAAAGTTTAAGCCTTGGCATGGTGAACTAGGAACTACTTTTGGAGGCAATCACTTAGCTTGTGCAGCTGCATTAGCCGTGCTTGAGGTGATGCAACAAGATAACTTGATGCAAAACGCTGAAGAAGTGGGTAATTATTTAATCTCAGAGTTAAAGAAGTTTGAACAGGTTAAAGAAGTTCGTGGTCGTGGATTAATGATTGGAATAGAGTTACCCGAAGAACTGGCACACGTTAAAAAGGAATTATTATTTACACATCATATTTTTACGGGCGAAGCAAAGCCAAATGTTATTCGATTATTGCCTGCTTTGAATTTGAATAAAGATCAAGCAGACGAGTTTTTAACAGCATTTCGTAAATTAGTAAACTAAGGCGTCACATGAAAATTTTCACTTCCGTACACGATGTACCCAGCATTAAGCAATTTGTAAATGATGCGCTAGCCTTGAAAGCAAGTCCATATGCTTTCCAACATCTAGGTAAAAACAAAACCTTGGGCTTAGTTTTTATGAATCCGAGTTTGCGTACGCGGTTAAGTACGCAAAAGGCTGCCCTTAATTTGGGGATGAATGTAATGGTAATGAACCTCGATAAAGAAGGCTGGGCCCTAGAAACCCAAGATGGAGTAGTAATGAATGGCGCTACTGTAGAACATATTCGCGAGGCTGCTGCGGTAATGGGTCAATACTGCGACATTTTAGGGTTGCGTTCTTTTCCAAAGCTGAATAATCGAGAGGAAGATTACAGCGAAGATTTCTTTACTAAATTCGTAAAGTATTGCGCAATTCCAGTAATAAGTTTAGAAAGTGCAACACGTCATCCTTTGCAAAGCTTTGCTGATATTATTACCATTCACGAAACTTGGGATTCTTTAAAGGTTGGAGCTAATGCTAAGCCTAAAGTAGTTTTAGCTTGGGCACCACATGTAAAGGCATTGCCCCAGGCCGTTCCAAACTCTTTTGCGGAATGGATGTGTAAAGCACAAGCTGAAGGCATGATCGATTTTACGATTGCCCAACCCGAAGGATATGAACTTGCTGAAGATTTCACGCCTGGTGCAAAAATAGAATACAATTTAGAATCTGCATTAAAAGGTGCAGATTATGTGTATGTGAAAAATTGGAGCAGTTATAAAGAATATGGTAAGGTTTTAACCTATCCAGATGGATGGATGATGAACAATGAGAAGCTAAAAATTACAAATAATGCAAAAGTAATGCATTGTTTGCCAGTTCGTCGCGATTTAGAGTTGTCTTCAGAAATATTAGATGGGCCAAACTCACTAGTGATCCAAGAAGCTGGAAATCGCTTATGGTCGGCCCAAGCCGTATTAAAAGCAATGTTAGAAAAATTATTGTAACCAGAGCGGTATGGCGAGGAAGCAAGCAATGACGCAAGCAAATAAATCATGAATCAATTAACAATCATCAAAATTGGAGGAAATGTAATCGATAACTCCGAAAACTTACATCGGTTTTTGATCGATTTTACAGCTCTTCCTGGCGATAAAATTTTGGTGCATGGTGGCGGAAAAATAGCTACCGAACTTGGGGAATCGCTGGGTATTGAGGCTAAGATGGTCGACGGACGAAGAATTACCGATATCGAAACCTTGCGGATTGTAACGATGGTGTATGCGGGCCTAATCAACAAAAACATGGTGGCACAATTGCAAGCTAAAGGAAGCAATGCCATCGGATTAACCGGCGCAGATGGAAACATCATTAAAGCCAAAAAGCGTCCCGCTACTCCAATCGATTTTGGTTTTGTGGGCGATTTAGACGAGCATTCGGTATCATCAGCTATGCTGGATAACTTATTAAAGGCAGGTTTAGTGCCTGTATTGTGTGCCATTACACACGATGGAGATACGCAGTTGTTAAATACCAATGCAGATACGATTGCTTCGGCCGTAGCGGTGTCAATGTCTTCGCTTTATGAAACCAAATTGGTATATTGCTTTGAGAAAAAAGGGGTGCTAAAAGATGTAAACGACGATTCATCGGTAGTGAGGGAAATTAAGGCCAATGAATTTGAAATTTTAAAAGCCGATGGAACAGTTGTTGGAGGAATGATTCCAAAACTTCATAATGCTTTTGAAGCGATAAAAAAGGGTGTTTCAGCAGTTTACATTGGAAAGGCAAATGAGCTCCCCATGTTGGGTATAGGAGAATTTGGAACAAAAATGATTTTATAAGTTTAGAGGGCTAAATTGTCGGAAAGTCCGAACATCCGAAAAGTCGGATAGTTTAGCTTGCCTAATCTCAATACGCAATACTCACATCTCAATACTCAAACAATGAAAATAACCATCATAGGATCAGGAAACATTGGTCTATCTCTAGCGAAAGGTCTTATTAAAAAAGCATACTGCAAGCCTGACCAAATCACACTTACGCGCCGCAATTTTAAATTAATGACCGAAGAGGTGGCAGCAGGTTTTAACGTAAGCGATAATAACATTGTGGCAATTTACGATGCCGATATGGTAGTGTTAGCTGTTTTACCTCAACAATTAAAAAAAGTTTTGGAAGAAATAGCATCTTCCATTAATCCAGAGAAACAATTAATTATATCAGTAGTATCTGGCGTAAGCTGCGCCGATGTACGCAAAGAGATTGGAAACAATGTGCAGGTAATTAGAGCCATGCCAAATACGGCAATTGCTATCGGACAAAGCATGACCTGCATTGCTAGCGATAATTCAAATACTAAAAACATAAAAGAAGTCACCACTCTTTTCGAAACGGTAGGTGCAGTGGTAACGATTAACGAAGATTTGATGACTTCTGCAACTGCACTTTGTGCATGCGGTATAGCCTTCTTTTTACGTAGCATTAGAGCCGCTTCACAGGGTGGCGTAGAAATTGGTTTTCATGCCCACGATGCTTTAAAAATGGCTGTTCAAACTGCAAAAGGGGCGGCCGATCTTTTGCTGTTAACGCAAGCACATCCAGAAAGTGAAATCGATAAAGTAACTTCACCTAAAGGATGTACCATCGCAGGTTTAAATGAAATGGAACATAATGGCTTTAGCTCTGCCTTTATTAAAGGCATTAAACTTTCGGCACTTAAGGCAGGTGGCTTATATAAGGAGGGTTAGGGCATGGAAGATGTAAAATGGAAGATAGAAAAGCTGGTACAAGAAAGTACAGAATTGCTTCGGGATTTGATAAGGACTCCATCCTTTAGTAAAGAAGAACAGCAGACTGGAAATAAAATAGCGTTATTTTTGCAGCAACATGGCGTAAAAACCAATCGAAAACTCAATAATATCTGGGCGTATAATAAGTTTTACGACCCTGCCAAACCCACGGTATTATTAAACTCACATCACGATACCGTGAAGCCCAATTCTGGCTATACGCGAAATCCATTTTCTGCAGATTTTGTAGAAGATAAACTGTACGGATTGGGGAGTAATGATGCAGGAGGCTGTTTAGTGTCGTTGATTGCAACATTTTTATACTTTTATCCCCAAGAGCACCTAAGTTATAACTTTTGCTTAGCGGCAACTGCCGAAGAAGAGATATCTGGAAATGATGGTTTAGAATTGGTTATTCCAGATTTGGGAGAATTAGAATTTGCAATTGTTGGTGAACCTACCGAAATGCATTTGGCTATTGCAGAGAAGGGATTGTTAGTGATCGATTGTACTACGTATGGTAAAGCTGGCCATGCTGCGCGCGACGAAGGCGAAAATGCGATTTACAAAGCACTAAAAGATATTGAATGGTTCAGAACCTTTGAGTTTCCAAAAATTTCTGAGGTTTTTGGGCCAGTTAAAATGACCGTTACCATTATAAATGCGGGTTCACAACATAACGTTGTCCCGGCAACTTGCACCTTTACGGTCGACGTTCGTGTTACTGATTCGTATACTAACGAAGAAGTAGTAGAAGTTATCAAACAACATGTAAGCTGTGAAGTTAAACCGCGTTCTGTTCGCTTAAAACCATCGAAAATAGACAAAGCACACCCCATTGTGCAATCTGGCATAGCTTTAGGAAGAAACACATATGGCTCTCCCACAACATCAGATCAGGCCCTTTTGAATATTCCATCTTTAAAATGCGGGCCAGGTTTTTCAGGGCGGTCGCATATGGCAGACGAATTTTTATATATCCACGAAATTAAGGAAGGAATTGAGGGTTATATTAATATGTTAAAACCAGTAGTTAACGGGAAATGAAGGACTAAAAGCGGGTTATGTCCGCTTTTAGCATTATAAAATACGTTTGTCCCAAAAGAAGTCTTCTATCGTCTCTATTTTAATAAGGGACGCAAATAAAGGGTGCTCAGTATTGATTATATATTATATTCTTGTGTAATGATCGCAGATGGAACTTTTAAAATTTCTTTATCCGCATACCAATCTGAACCAATTTTTTGAAGGCGGGGATATGCATCTAATTTGTTCCATTTTCTTGGTAGATCAGAAATTAAAACCTGTTTATGTTTTAACGCTAATGTTAAGCCAGTCTGAAATAACTTCATCATTGAACGTTGTTAATTCTTTAAGATAATTAAGGTAATTTGAACCTATCTCATGATTTCTAATATAAAAGAAGACCTCCGAATAATTAGTAATATTCGGAATATTCTTTATTTTTTTTGGCGAAATTGCTTGAAAACCCATATATACTATAAAAACAGGGAAAATTACCCATCTAAAAGAGTAATTTTCCCTAAAATATTTTAATGCTCCTCACTTTCGTCAAACGCTCTGGCTTCTAAGTGTTTTTCCATATCCGAACGGTCTACCCCTTTGCTCCACCACCCCGGAGCGGGTTTCCCTTTCAGCATATAATCAAAATACTCCATCATGCGCACTGCATAATCTTTACGATTTGGTAATTTGGCAATACCATGGTTTTCTCCTTTATACGTAATCATCACCACGGGTTTATTTAATCGTCTTAAGCCATTGTAATATTCGATACCTTGGGTAAAATCAACCGCCCCATCTTTATCATTATGTAATAAAAGTAATGGCGTTTGTACTTTTTTAATGTGATAAATGGGCGAGTTGCGGGCAAAAGCATCCCAATTATCCCAATATCCCGGAGTTAATCGACCTTGGCTAGCCTCAAATATCGCTTGGTTTGTGCCACCGCTATTCCAATAAATTAAGCTGTACATACTGATCATATTGGTTAATGGGGCTCCTGCTGCGGCCGCTTTAAAGATATTGGTTTGGGTAATTAAGAACGAAGTTTGATAGCCACCCCAAGAGTGACCATGGATGGCAACATTCTTTTCATCCACAATTCCCGTTGCAATTGCAGCCTTAACAGCTGGAACCACACAGGCAACTGCCGACATTCCTGGGTCATTTAATTTATACTTAATATCTGGTTCTAAAACGGCGTAGCCGTTGCTTAAATACATTGCTTTATTAAAACCTCCACCTGGAAAACTTGGCATCGAATAATTATTTAACCCATCAGTTAAACGTTCGTATATATAAGTGATGGTTGGATAGGCCTTTCCTGGGACATAATTAGCTGGTAGATAGATAGCGGCTTGCAAGCTATCGCCATTGGCACTAACATAATCAATCAATTTTACGCCCGAAGTCCATGCATATTTTGCTTGATCGGGCGTGTTTGAATTTACCTGCTTAGGGGCTGTTAAAGTAGCTGTAGTGCTGGCATAATAGCTCGGCGATTCTTGGGCATTACTTTTGGTATATACATATACACTGCCCTTTTCTGCCTTGGCAAAATTTCCATAAGCGTTATCGTCCATAAACAAAATCTCGATTTTGCTTTTCCCAGCGGGTAAAAGTCCGATCCCTCCTTTTTTATCTTTTGTGTTAAACACACTGAAGTATTGGTCTTTACTTAAATCAGTTCCTTTTTCGTCTTGGTAAATTCTCAATCGACCCGCCACTTCAGTTTTCTTACTTTTCCAATCCGATAAAGCGACTACAGTTTTACCATCTGCAGCGATTTTCCAAAGGTCGTAATTATCCATAATCAGCGCGTATTTCGAATCGCTACTCCACCCTAAGTTTTGTGTAGCAGGCTTGCTCACATTATGGTCGTCTAATTGATCAACAAAACTAGATTTGATGTTCCCTGTTAAGTTTGTACGTATACCTGTTTCTAAATTAATGCTGTAAAATACACCATCCACATAGTAACTGGCCATTTTACCATTCGGCGCAACAGATAAACGGCCACCATTGGTAGCATACATCTTTTCGAACAAGCGTTTTTTAGTTCCAGTCTTGAGGTCGATTAAATACACATCGGTATAACTCTGCCCATCTAAATTGCCCATTAGTTCGTAATTAGAGTTATCATATCCAATGGCATAAAGTTGTTTTGGCGCAACGGTTACTGAGCGCATTAGGCTGTCAGCGAGTTGAGTGAATTTTTGATCAGCCACCCGGTAAGAGCTGATGTAGCTAAACATTTTATCCCTCATTTCTTGCGTTTGCTGTGCAGATTGTAGGCGCTTGTCTTGCCAGTTCCAGATAATCATGTCTGGCTTTTCGATATCCTCTTTTTTAGGTTCAGGCTTAGTTTTACTGCTATCTGCTTTCTTATCGTCTTTTTTAGCTAAGCTGTTAATCCCGAAATATAAAGTGGTTTGATCATCTGACCAATATGGACTAGCATTTGTATGAATACCCTTTCCTTTTGGGAAGTTAGAATCTTCTAAACCATTGTAAATTACCTTACTGGTTAAATCTCCGTTAATTTTGTTAATCCCAATTACACTAAATACCTCGTCTTTATATTTCTCGTTCTTATTCGATTTTAATAAAGCAAAAGCAGTTCCGTTTTCGTTCCAGTTAATGCTTTTATAGGTAGCTTTATCATTGTCAAGCGCTGTAGTAAGTCCTGTTTTCATGTCACGCAAGAAGATGCCATTTCCATTTTGACCATTAGCGTCTATTATATAAGCGAATTGATCGCCAGCCTTGTTAAATGCAAATTCTGTAACATTCCCTAAGTTAAAACTCTTTTTTGTATTTAGGTTGTATAAGAGCACATCGGTTCCTTTTGCGGCGGTTGGTTCTTTTGGAGCGGTCTCTAGGGCCATAAATTGGATTGCGACCCACGACGGAGAATCCCCTGAAAAACTAAAATTTCGCACCCTTTCAAAAGAGGTTTGCTTATTTTCTGCTAAAGAAACAATGGTTAGTTTATCATATGCAGGTTTGTTTGCTTTTCGAGCAGCTTTCGCTTCTGCATCTTTAGCAGACACTTTAAATGCAGCATATTTCGAATCTTTAGAAAATTGCAGCACTCCTGCATTTGCCCCTATCGGATAAGAATATGTGTTGGTATCTAATGTTTTTCGAAGGGTCATTTTTAAATCTCCCTCCGTAGGACCACTTGTCCAAGCCAGCCACTGTCCATCGGGCGATAGCGAACTACCACGATTATACGTCCATTTCGAAACGTCTTTCCAGCTTAATGCGGGCTTTTGTTGTGCAAAGCTGTGGCTAAAAAGGGGCACGAGAAATGCCACCATGATAAATTTTAAATTCTTCATAATTAAGAGTTTGGTAGTGCTAAAATAAGATTTTTAAACTCAAAACAAACATTCCGTCATTTCCATCATCGGACGACGGAAGCCCGTCATCCGATGACCATGTCTTGAGCTAAGAGATTTATTTGTATTTTTGTAGCGTATTCATCTACATAATCGTTAAAAATGAAGATTTGGCAAAAAAGCATTGAGGTTAACAAAGGAATTGAAGTATTTACCGTTGGCAAGGATAGGGAGCTCGACTTGCAAATGGCCGCTTTTGATGTTTTAGGCTCTTTAGCCCATGTTGAAATGCTAGCTAGTATTAATTTGTTAACCCAGCATGAACTCCATCAGGTACAAATTGCCTTAAAGGAAATTTACAGCGAAATTTTAAGTGGTAACTTTACTATAGACGAAAGTGTAGAAGATGTACATTCTCAGGTAGAGTGGATGTTAACACAACGAATTGGTGAAGCGGGAAAAAAAATCCATAGCGGTCGTTCAAGAAATGACCAGGTTTTGGTAGATCTAAAGCTCTATTTTAGAGACTGTATACAAGAAATAGTTGAAAACACAACCCACTTATTCCATCAGCTCATCACCTTAAGTACTACGCATAAAGACAAATTATTGCCAGGCTATACGCATTTACAAATTGCTATGCCTTCTTCTTTTGGCTTATGGTTTGGTGCTTATGCCGAAAGTTTGGTGGATGATATGGAACTAATGTTAGCTGCATATAAAATTTGTAATAAAAATCCATTGGGCTCAGCAGCAGGCTACGGGTCGTCGTTCCCCTTAAACAGAGCGATGACGACAACGTTGTTAGGTTTTGAAAAGCTGAATTATAATGTGGTATACGCACAAATGGGCAGAGGTAAAACAGAAAGGATTTTGGGGCAAGCCATGTCGTCTGTTGCTGCCACTTTAGCAAAAATGGCTATGGATGTGTGTTTATTCATTAACCAGAACTTTGGATTTATCAGTTTTCCTGATGAGTTAACTACAGGTTCGAGTATTATGCCTCACAAGAAAAACCCTGATGTGTTTGAATTAATTCGTTCGCGTTGCAATAAAATCCAGGCTTTGCCAAATGAAATCGCCATGATGACGACCAATCTTCCGTCTGGTTACCATCGCGATTTGCAATTGCTTAAGGAAAATCTTTTTCCAGCAATCACTTCGTTAAACGAGTGTTTAGAAATGTGCACTTTTATGTTGCAAAATATTACCGTTAAGGATCATATTTTGGAAGATAAGAAATATGATTATCTATTTAGTGTGGATGTGGTGAATGAGTTGGCGCTAAGTGGGATACCTTTTAGAGAAGCATATAAAATGGTGGGCGAAACAATAGATAACGGTACATTTTCGCCTAATAAAACCTTAACGCATACGCACGAAGGAAGTATTGGCAATTTATGCAACCCAGAAATTGAAGCGATGATGAGTGATGTTTTAGTGCAATTTCAGTTCGAAAAGGTTAATAAAGCCATCGAGAATTTAGTTAAGTAAGTAGATTGCTATTCCGAAGTTTCGGGATAAACCCAGCCCCGAAAATAACGCATGACTGCAAATTTTTAACCGCTTCGCTAGTCGCTAAGCAAAATACAAACAGTATGAATGTATCAATATTAGCCAACACCCTTATTGGATCAGAAATTATTAAAATTGGCAACGAGGTTAATGAAATGAAAAGAAAGGGTGCTAAAATTGCCAATTTAACCATTGGCGATTTCGATTCCTCAATTTTTCCTATACCAGAAGCATTAGAAGACGCTATTGTGAATGCCTATCGCGATGGGCAAACCAACTATCCGCCAGCAGAAGGTATTCTGGCTTTACGCGAAACCATTGTAGACGTGGTAGCAGATCGTTATCAATTAGATTATACCCTAAACGAAATTTTGATAGCAGGAGGTTCTCGTCCGCTAATTTATGCCCTATACTTAGCATTAATTGATCCTGGCGATAAAGTTTTATATCCAGCGCCATCGTGGAACAATAATCATTATTGTCATCTATCATCCGCCAATGGCGTAACCATAGAAACTACGGTAGAGAACAATTTTATGCCGACCGCAGCGCAATTAAAACCGCATTTAAAAGGAGCAAACTTATTAGCGTTATGCTCGCCACTAAATCCAACGGGTACTATGTTTACCCAACAACAGTTGGAAGAAATTTGCGATATGGTAATTGAGGAAAATAAATCACGTAAGGCGGATGAAAAACCGCTTTATATTATGTATGATCAGATTTACTCGTTGTTAACTTTTGGTAAAGCCCATGTAAATCCGGTTAGTCTTCGTCCAGAACTGAAAGATTATGTAATTTATATCGACGGAATATCGAAGTGCTTAGCAGCTACAGGTGTACGTGTAGGTTGGGCTTTTGGCCCGGCGCATATTATCGCTAAAATGAAATCACTTTTAGGCCATATTGGTGCCTGGGCTCCTAAGGCAGAACAAGTTGCCGTAGCAGGATATTTCAAGAATAAAGACTTGGTAGATCAGTATTTGAGCAATTTTAAAGTACAAGTTCAGGCTAGTTTAGATGAACTTTACAGCGGCTTTCAACAGTTAAAAAGTGAAGGGTTTGCGGTTGATGCCGTGGTACCTATGGGAGCCATCTACCTCACGCTAAAAATAGATTATATTGGTAAAACTACGCCATCCGGTGATGTATTAACCAATAGCGCGGATGTAAATTTCTACCTCATTAAAGAAGCGAAAACTGCTATCGTTCCTTTCTCGGCCTTCGGAAATGAAGAAAATATGCCGTGGTTTAGGGCATCGATTGGAGGCTGTTCTTTGCAGGATATTAAAGACATGATGCCGAGAATTGCGGAGGCGCTTGGGAAGTTAAGTTAATTCCAAACCTCGTAGGTTTTTTAAAACCTACGAGGTTTAAATTCACCTATTTAAACTCACTCGTTTTATGAAACTCAATATCCGGATAATCGCGCATCGTCATGTTAATCATGAATTCGTTATCGGCTAGATAAACAGGGTTTCCATCTTTATCTTCACCAATATGCTGTTGCTTGCGCTTTAAAAATTCTTCTAATTTCTTAGGGTCTTTTGAGGTTACCCAGTTAGAACGGGTATAACTCAGCATCCTGAAGTGGGCTTTTGCACCATACTCGTGCTCTAACCGAAATGCAATTACTTCGAACTGCAGGTCGCCAACCGCCCCAATTACTTTCCGATTACCTGGTTGCATCACAAATAATTGTGCCACACCCTCTTCAGTTAATTGTTGTAAGCCTTTTTCTAGTTGTTTTGTTTTTAAGGGGTCTCTGTTCTCAACTTCCTTAAAAATTTCTGGTGAAAAGCTAGGAATGCCCTTAAATTGCAATTTCTCACCCTCTGTAAGCGTATCTCCGATTTTAAAGGTGCCACTGTCGTATAAACCCACAACGTCTCCTGGCCAAGCTTCTTCTACAATGCTTTTCTCATTGGCCATAAAATCCATCGGATTAGAGAATTTAATCTTTTTATTATTTCGGGTGTGGAAATAAAATTTATTACGCTCAAATTTACCTGAGCAAATTCGTAAAAAGGCAATCCGATCGCGGTGATTTGGATCTAAATTAGCGTGGATCTTAAACACAAAGCCACTAAAATTTTTCTCGGTTGCTAAAACCTCTCTTTCTTCGGCCTCGCGGCTTTTCGGACTAGGGGCAATATTAATAAAGGTATCTAACAACTCTTTAATCCCAAAGTTATTAATTGCACTACCAAAAAACACAGGAGCCAACAATCCTTCTAGGTACATGTCTTTATCCACTTCGCCGTAAACGCCCTCAACTAACTCTAAATCGTCTTTGAGCGCGCTCAATGCTGGAGCAGCTAAAAATTTACTCAATTTTTCATCTGCCAAACTGCTCACCTCAATTACTGGTGTGCTAATTTTAGTTTTATCTGGCTCAAATAAATTAAGGTGTTTGTTATAAATGCTATATACGCCTTTAAAGGTATGGCCTTGACCAATTGGCCAACTTAATGGGCACAAACTAATATTTAATTTGTTTTCAATTTCGTCTAATAGATCGAAAGCGTCTTTACCTTCACGATCCATTTTATTTACAAAAATGATAACTGGAGTATTTCTCATTCGGCAAACCGACATCAGTTTTTCGGTTTGTTCCTCTACACCTTTTACACAATCAACTACCAGAATTACGCTATCAACTGCCGATAAAGTTCGATAAGTGTCTTCCGCAAAATCTTTGTGGCCAGGTGTATCAAGGATGTTAATCCGCTTTCCATTGTATTCAAAGCCCATTACCGATGTAGCAACCGAAATACCACGTTGTTTTTCGATCTCCATAAAATCAGACGTGCTGCTTTGGTTGGCTTTATTTCGTTTTACGGCACCGGCGGTGTTAATTGCGCCACCAAAAAGTAGAAATTTCTCAGTTAAAGTTGTTTTTCCGGCATCGGGGTGACTGATAATGGCAAATGTCTTTCTTTTTTCTATTTCAGGATAAACCATGGAATGGGGATAATTTGCAAAGATAACAAAAGGCTATACTTTGACAAACTTCTAAAGTTTGTCAAAGTATAGCCTTTTTTCGATTATGGCCTACTTATTCACCTATCCACCACCTCTTACTCTTCCACCCCCATTACTTTCGCCTCCTCTACTTCCTCTACTTTCACTTCTACCGCCACTACTTCTTTGAGAAGGGGGAGATTGTGTACGCTCTACACGTTGAGGTTGAGCTTGTGGTTGTGAACGCTGAGTTCGCTCAGTGCGTTGTGGTGCTTGCTGTTGTTGAGGCTGTGTTTTGCCCTCCATGGTACGCTGTGGCATTTGTTGTTGTGGCGCTTGTACACGTTCGCTTCTTTCTTGAGCTTGAGGGCGTTCCATTCGTTGCTGTGGTTGCTGCGGAATATCTCTGCCTCTTTCAGCACTTTGTTGAGGGCGAATCTGACTAGGAACTCCATTTCCTTCTCTCGACGGATTGGTATTCATCGTGCCATTACTTCGGCTATCGCCTCTGCTTGGCTGATTGGTATTCACCTCTCTATCTCTCGACGGATAAGTATTCATGGTATTTCCAGTTCCTCTTTCTCCTCTGCTTGCATTTACATTATTATCTCTACCCACTACGCCGCGATTAATGCTGCCTTGTACTGCATCTCTTGGTGAAGCATTGGTGTTTGCCGAACCTCGAACGGGACGTGGGGTATAAATATTCACGCTATTGTTAGCAATTCTACTTGCACCTGGTCGGCTATCTCGGTTTACATTATAAACGGTTACACGTTGGTTGGTAGCACGTCTAATATCATCAGCCCTTGGTCCGGTATAATAGGTTCTATTGTTACGAACATAAGTATTGTTAATGATTACCGTATTCTGGATATAAATTCTATTTCTGTTGCCATAGTAACGCGGATAGCTATTATAATAGATATTATTGTAGGGAATAAAGTTCCAGCACATATCGGGGATTCGATATCCACCTCGCCCAATATTAATACCTATGCTTATGCTTGGTCCTAACGGAGCCCATCCGTAATAGCCACCCCCACTTCTCCAACTTACCCATGCTGGCCCCCAAACGGTATCTGGAATCCATATCCAGTTATTATAACGGTTGTATACCCATCTGCCGTAGTGGAACGGGGCCCAACCCCAATCGTAATTCGATACCCAGGTGTTGCCATATTCGGTCATCACCCATCGCCCATTGGTATAATAGGGTCTAAATTCTTCTTGATCTACATCCGGTCGCCAAACATAGCCATATTGAGGATCTTTGATCCATTGTCCATATGGCGACAATTCATCGTAAAACGATTGTAAAGATACATCGTCATTTTGTGCCATTACGTTTTGTGTGGTTCCGGTAAGAAGGAGCAAGAGCCCCACCAATATTGCCGGTAATTTGATTTTGGTTTTCATAATGTGTGTGTTTTAAAATTTATAATTAACCTAACGTACTGTGTATATCAATTTAAACACCATTTTTTTAATATAAATCAAACAATTGTGTTTAATCTTTGTTATTGTTCTTTTTTAACGCTTTTTGTACATATAAAGTGTTATGATACGCCATTTTGGAGTGCGAAATTATGTGCGAAAAAGCAGTCACGCGGAACTAAATTTGCTACATACTTCAGCGAAGCAAACTGCACCGCATAGGTACACAGTTCGTCTAGTTTTATTCGACTTGGCTATGTGCGCTATGTTTCTATGTGTTTAGAAAACAATCGCTTCAAAACCGTACTTTTGCATAAAATTATTACTATGCAACGAGGCACCCTTTTTTTAATACCTGTACCTTTGGCCGAAAATGCCACTCAAAAATCATTTACACCCTTTTTAATTGATACCATCAATAGCCTTAAAACGTATATCGTTGAAAATGAAAAAACGGCACGTAAATGCTTAAAGGAAGCAGGCATAAAAATACCACAGAGCGAATTGGTTATTCATGATTATGGTAAGCATAAGCGAGGGAACAGCTTGGTTCCGTATTTTAAAGAATTAATGTCGGGTACAGATGTAGGTTTAATGAGTGAGGCGGGATGTCCTGGTGTTGCCGATCCAGGTGCCGAAGTTGTTGCCGAAGCGCATAAACGCGGCATTAAAGTAGTGCCTTTGGTGGGTCCGAATTCGATGTTGCAAGCGTTAATGGCATCGGGCTTTAGTGGACAAAGTTTTACATTTCATGGCTATTTGCCAATTGATAAAGTAGAACGCGCAAAACGGATAAAAGAATTAGAAATCCTATCAGTCCAAAACAAACAAACACAATTGTTTATGGAAACACCATTCCGTAACAATCATTTGTTTGAAGATGTGTTAAAAAATTGCCATGGAAGTACGCAGTTGTGTATAGCCTGTAATATAAATGGGGAGGATGAATACATTAAAACGCTAACTATTGCTTTATGGAGGGCGGAGCGAATCGATCTTCATAAAAAGCCGACCGTTTTTTTATTGTATAAAGGCTAGTGATACAAACTTTTATTTTCAATAAAGGTTAATACTTGATCGGGCACAAAAAACTGGATACTCTTTTTATCCTTTAATGCTCTTCTAATAAATGTAGAAGAAATTTCCATTTCTGGAGTATCGGTGAAAGTGATGGATGGATGATTTTGCCACGAGGAGGTATCAATTCCTGGGCGAGGATATACAAAGATTTCGTGATTAGCTAAGAGTAGCTCGTAATTTTTCCACTTTTTTAGTGATACTAAATTATCGGCTCCCATAATAAGGACGAATTCTTTATTAGGATATTTTTCTTGAAGATAGGTTAAGGTATCTATGGTGTAAGATGGTTGTGGGAGCTTAAATTCGATGTCGCTTACCTTAATTTGAGGTGCATTTTCTGTTGCCAACTTTGCCATTTCTAACCTATCGTACATATTGGCTAATCCAGTTTTTAATTTCAAAGGATTATGAGGGGAAACCACTAGCCAAACTTCATTTAAATTGGTAAATGTTGCCATATAATTGGCAATAATTAAATGACCAATATGAATAGGGTTAAAAGAGCCAAAGAAGAGGCCAATTTTCATGAAAGAAACTCCCTAACTAAAACTTCCGCTTCGGCACAAGCAATTTCTAGATCGTAATTCTTCAAAATTACATCGAATTTATCAGCATATGCTAATTCCTTCTCTGCTTTTGCAAAACGCTCTTGCAGTTTTTCCTTGCTATCGGTGCCACGACCTGTTAAACGCTCTTTTAGGACTTCTAAAGAGGGTGGTTGAACAAAAATAGCCAATGCTTCGTCTTCGTATTTACGTTTTAATCGAAGCCCGCCCTCTACATCAATATCGAAAATTACGTGTTTGCCTTCGTTCCAAATGCGCTCAATCTCCGAGCGCAAAGTTCCATAAAACGTTCCATTGTAAACTTCTTCAAATTCTACGAACTCTTGCCGTGCAACTTTATGCAAAAAATCTTCTTTGCTAATAAAATAGTAATCGTCTTTGTGTTTTTCTGATCCACGCGATTCGCGAGTGGTTGCAGATATAGAAAAACTGAGTTGTGGGAACTTCTTCAAAAGATGTTTAACAATAGTGGTTTTACCTGCTCCAGAGGGTGCTGAAAATATAATGAGCTTGCCTTGCATCACAACACATTTAATAATTGTTCCTTAATTTTCTCTAATTCCTCTTTCATTCCCACTACCAACTGTTGTATTTGAGCATCGTTGGCTTTTGCACCCATCGTATTAATTTCTCTTCCAATTTCTTGGGAAATGAAGCCTAGTTTTTTGCCATTTGCATCTTTACTTTTTAGTGTTGCTATAAAGTAATCGCAATGACTTTTTAAACGTGTTTTTTCTTCGGTGATATCTAATTTGTCGATAAAATAAATTAACTCCTGCTCTAAACGATTTTGATCAACATTTAGCTTTCCAACGGCTTCTTCTAAAAACTGCGAAAGACGAGCTTTAACCTGGGGTACACGTAATGGCGCAAGTTTATCGATTTCGGCAAAAAAGTTAAGGATATTTTGGATGCGCAGCTCTAGATCTATTCTTAAAACATTTCCTTCATCTTCTCTAAATTGATTAAAATTGGCCAAGGCTTTTAAGAAAGTTTGATGCAACATTTCCCAATCATTCTCGCCAACCTCTTCTTCAGTGTAGGTAATTACTTCGGGAAAGTTTAAAACAGTTTGAAGAAGATTGGCAGCAACTGGGGCGCCAAGTGCAGTATTAATTTCTTCTAATTGTTTGTAATACCTAATAAGTAAAGCAGTGTTTATGGTTGCACCCTTTTGATTTTCTTCGTTACGTTCTATGTTAATAGCAACATTTACTTTTCCGCGCTCAATTTCTTTGCTACAGGTGTTGCGTAAAAGCACTTCCTTATCAGAATAGGCCCTAGGAAGCTTGAGGTTAAGCTCTAAAAATTTTGAGTTTAAGGACTTTATTTCAACTGCAAACTTTACGTTTTCGTAATCTGAAGCCGCCAAGCCAAAGCCTGTCATTGATTTTATCATGTGCAAAGATAACAAAATTAGCGTATTCGCTAATTCGCCATTTAGCTAATCCAGGCTAGACGATGCAATGGCCTCTTCCATCATCCCATATACCTTTCTTTTCAGTACTTCCACATCATTATTTCCATATTCGTTCACGGCAACAGCCGGAAGAAAAACTGTTTTAATTACACCTGGGCGAGCGGATAGTGGTTTAACTCTCGATAGCAACCTACGATTGTTTAAGATTACAAAAGGTTGGATAGGGGTTTGAGTTTCGATAGCGATCCGAAAGGCTCCGTCGTAAAAATCGCCCAAAGGTGCCTTAGTTTTATTCATTGTGCCTTCTGGAAAGAGTAAAATAGATTGCCCGTTATTGATTTCATTTTTCAAAGTTAGCACCGATTGTTCTCGGCTTTCCTTGCTACTTCTGTCGATCATTACTACCATGCGCCGATAAATCCACCCGAAAATAGGGACCTTAGCCATTTCTATTTTTCCTAAAGCACTAAAAGATTGCGGCACGCTAATACAGACTGCGATCGCATCTAAATAGGAACCATGATTACCCACATAAATATGAGGAGTGTTACGATTAACTAATCGTGCATTCTTTGTACGTACCCAATAAAAAGAAAGCAGGCTAAATCCCCATGCCCAACACCTTAAAAATAACAACCCTATTCTTTTTCCTCTAAGCGGATTAAATAACGTGGTTACGATTAACACAAAAGGCAAGGTAATGAACATCAGGCTGATAAAGACCAATCCGGCATACACTAAATATAGAGCCGATAAAACTTTAGACATTAATTAACGTTTTTTAACTAATTAGATAAGTTAACATTCCTTAAGTTTACAAAATTAATATATCATACCCTAATGAAACGGTTCATTATATTTTTCTTGTTGATCTGCTCTTTAATTTTTGCTCCCTGTTCTTTGATTTTCGCTCAAGATTTTAAGCTAAATGGGGTGGTTTTCGAAAAGGAAACGAAGCAAAGAGTAGCGTTAGTAGAAATTACCAACAAACGAAATAAATATAGTGTTGGAAGTAATGATATTGGCATTTTTTTGATAAATGCAAGTATTGGCGATACTTTGTTAATTATTAAGAGAGGTTTTAATGATCAACAAGTGGTGGTAAGATCGACCAATGATTTAATAATCTATTTAAATCGGGGCATTAGTTTAAACACGGTAGAGATTAAAGGCGAAAGCAAAAAACAAACATTGGATGCCATTAAGCGAGATTTTAAAAACAAGGGGTCTTTTTATGCTGGGAAACCCCCATTCTTATCGTTTTTGTTTACCCCACTCACTGCCCTTTACGAATTAGTTGGTCGAACCCCGAAGAACGCAAGGCGATTTAGCCGGTACTATGCTACCGAAATGCAGCAGACCCACATTGATGGATTCTTTAACAAATCAATTATTAGTGCTAATACCGGGTTAGCAGGTAAAGCATTAGATAATTTTATGATCAATTATCGCCCAGAGTACGAGCAATCTAAAAATTGGAATACCTACGATGGGTTGAAATGGATTAGGGAATCATTTAAGAAGTATTCGGATACGGCAGGGAAGAGGTAGTTTTCCTTTTGATAAGTCGTCTTATCGTAGCGACGAGATATCTATAAGAATTATCCGATAGTTCTCTCCTCCTTTGTCGTTCGAGATGACGAATTTAGTAAGAACACTGCGAACTGGAAACTAAATCGCAAGCGAATCACACGCCTTTTCAGCCGCTAGCTTTTCGGCGTTTTTTTTGTTGTAATCTCTTCCAATACCATGATTTTCGCCATCCACTACTGCATGGATGGTAAATAATTTAGGGCTTTCTCCTTCTCCATTTACAACCATATCGAACGAGATATCTTTGCCATGCCTTTGGCACCACTCAATTAACTTACTCTTAAAATTCGTTTCCGTCATTTCGAGTGTATGAATGTCAATGTAGGGCTTAACAATTCTTTTCAGTAAAAAATTGCGTGTAAAATTGTATCCTTTGTCGAGGTATATTGCGCCAATTAATGCTTCAAAAGCATCGCCAAGCATAGAATGATGCTTGGTTTGTACGTTAACTGTTTTTTGATCGAATACAATAAGAAGTTCGAAGCCCATTTTACGGGCGAGTTGGTTTAAGTTAGCCCTATTTACAATTTTAGAGCGCATTTCGGTTAAAAACCCTTCTTCTTTATATGGATAACTTTTGAATAGAAGTTCTGCTATAACTGCTCCTAAAATCGCATCGCCTAAAAACTCTAATCGCTCATTGCTGCTACGAATACCATTTTTTAAAACCAATGCTGCCGAACGATGCCTAAATGCCATCTTATACAAAGTGACATTCCCGGGTATAAAACCCAAAACGTTTTTTAGTTTTTTAACAAACTCTTTGTCGGCAGATAGGTAAAGCTTATATAAATTATACAATGCGATTTCACGTTAATGTTACTCCTCGTATTTTTTGAAAATAACAGAAGCATTATGCCCACCAAAGCCAAATGTATTGCTTTGTGCAGCCCGAATAACACGTTTTTGAGCTTTATTAAATGTGAAATTTAATTTAGGATCAAACTCTGGATCATCGTTAAAATGATTGATTGTAGGAGGAACAATGTCATTTTTTACGGCAAGAATTGTAGCAATGGCTTCAATAGCACCTGCGGCGCCTAATAAGTGACCTGTCATTGATTTAGTAGAGCTGATGTTTAATTTGTAGGCATCTTCTCCGAATAAATCAACAATTGCTCTACTTTCGCTAACATCGCCTAGTGGAGTAGAGGTGCCGTGAACATTAATGTAATCAATGTCGGCAGTTGTCATTTTAGCATCTCTTAACGCATTGGTCATTACCAATCTTGCACCTAATCCTTGTGGGTGTGGGGCTGTAATGTGATTTGCGTCAGCACTCATACCGCCACCAACAATTTCTGCGTAGATTTTAGCACCACGAGCTTTTGCATGTTCTAATTCCTCTAGAATAATAGTTCCAGCACCTTCTCCAGCCACAAAGCCTTCGCGATCTCTATCAAATGGACGAGAAGCGGTTTTTGGATCATCATTTCGAGTAGAAAGTGCATGCATTGCATTAAAGCCGCCAATACCGGCCTCGTTTATGATAGCTTCAGAACCACCACTTATAATGATGTCAGCAATATCTAAACGGATATAGTTAAAGGCATCAATCATGGCATTCGTTGCCGAAGCACAGGCCGAAACAGTGGAGAAGTTTGGGCCTCTTAGGCCATATTTCATTGAAATGTGACCAGGAGCAATGTCAATAATTACTTTTGGAATAAAAAATGGATTGATACGTGGAGTACCATCACCTAAGAAGAAATTTTTCATTTCTTCTTGGAAAGTCTTAAAACCGCCAATTCCGGAGCCCCAGATTACACCAACACGGTTGGTATCAATTTTTTCCCAGTCGTAACCACCATCTTGTACGGCTTCGGCTGTGGCAACTAGTGCATATTGTACAAATGGATCTAATTTGCGCGCCTCTTTTTTATCCAAATGATCTTCTGGATTAAAGTTTTTAAGCTCACAAGCAAATTTTGTCTTGAATTTTTCTGTATTAAACCCTGTAATTGGCCCAGCGCCACTCACTCCATTAATCAATCCTTCCCAAAATTCTTGGGTGGTATTGCCAATTGGAGTGAGTGCACCCAAACCCGTAACTACTACTCTTTTCAATTCCATTTATACGTATTGTACGGAAGCGTATTTTTACTTAACGTTTTTTTCTAAATAAGCAACTGCTTGACCAACTGTACCAATGGTCTCAGCCTGATCATCAGGAATTGCCACATTGAATTCTTTTTCAAATTCCATAATCAACTCTACAGTATCCAAAGAATCCGCACCTAAGTCATTCGTGAAAGACGCTTCTGGCGTAACTTCGCTTTCATCAACACCTAGTTTTTCTACGATAATAGCCTTAACTCTTGAAGCAATATCAGACATAATTTTATAATTTAATGGTTAAATAATTCAGTGCAAAGAAAAATAAAATTCTAACAATTTCAAATGTTTTTATTTCTCAATCAATTTTAATGTTTTTATTTCAAACTTAATGTAAAATTACTTTTATAATTTTGTATTCCTAAATAAATATTCAGTTTTGAACAAAACTTATTTAAAACTCTCTTTAGATCTCGACTTTGTATTAATTGCAATCACGGCTTCGTTAAAAGATTATACACTTTGTCATAAAATAAATAAGAATTTAGAATTTGATTTCGAAAAGATAGATGATCACGAAGTTTATTACAATATTGATGAAGCACCATTGGCCTTCTCACGGTATCATTTTTTTGTTGAAGAAGGAGAAATAGACTACTATTTAGTGAGCAATCGAAATAGTGATGGGTTTTTAATTCCTGAAATGAATAAAGTAGATTTTTTTATCATCATACAACAATTTATTGCCAAGGAAGACCTCGATTTTATACTTGGACGATTAAATAAACTTGCTGATATACAGGTAGCTGCGCAAATAGATCCTCTTAAATTGAAGTCTAAAGAAAATTTGGTAATGTAAATTTTATATTGTTAGTGTATTAAATACACTATATTTGAATCTTATTTCTAACCAAAAATTTAAAAAATAACAGATAAAACAAACGTGTTTTATATAAATTTCAATAAATGAAACCATTTCATTCAAGAACAAAAATCGTTGCTACTTTAGGGCCAGCTTCCGCAAAACCAGATGTTTTATATAGTATGTTTAATGCTGGTTTGGACGTTTGCCGATTAAATTTCTCTCATGGCTCACAGGCTGATCATCAAGAAGTTTTAGATACAATTAGGAGCATTAATAAGAAATATAAGTATAATGTGGGCATTTTAGCCGATTTACAAGGCCCGAAGATTAGAATTGGGATGGTAAAGGATGGCGGAATCCACTTAGTTAATGGGAGCAGAACGGTAATTACTACGAAAGAGTGCATTGGGAATGAAGAGCGAATATATATTACCTACGAAAATTTCCCGCAAGATGTAAAAGCAGGCGAAATCATCCTTTTAGATGATGGAAAGCTACAAATGAAGGTAATTGAAACTAATTATAGAGATGAAGTGGTTTGTGAAATTGTTCACGGTGGTATTTTAACATCTAGAAAAGGGGTGAATTTACCAAATACGAAAGTTTCCATTCCTTCACTCACCATCGAAGACCGTAAAAATCTTGATTTTGTATTAGATAACGATGTAGAGTGGATTGGATTATCATTTGTAAGAAATGCAGAAGATATTATCGAATTAAAAGATCTTATTAAAGCAAGAGGTAAAAAGGCGAGAGTAGTGGCCAAAATTGAAAAACCAGAGGCTATTGCTAATATTGATGCCATTATTGCGGTTACCGATGCCATTATGGTAGCTAGGGGCGATCTTGGTGTTGAAATGCCAATGGAAGAAGTTCCTTTGTTGCAAAAGATGATTGTTAAAAAATGTAGAGCGGCTTCTAAACCGGTAATTATTGCTACTCAAATGCTAGAGAGCATGATCACTACCCCTCGCCCTACGCGTGCAGAAGTAAATGATGTAGCGAATTCAGTATTGGATGGTGCTGATGCAGTAATGTTAAGTGGAGAAACTTCGGTTGGTGAATTTCCATTAATCGTAATCGAAACCATGCAAAAGATTATTTGTAATATCGAAGACAATAACTATCCATTTAATCCAGAGAAGTTCTTGATAAAAGATTCTTCAACATTCTTGAGCGATGCACTTTGTGATTCTGCTTGTGTATTAGCCAAACAAACAAATGCTGTAGGAATTGTTTCAATGACTTCAAGCGGATATACTGCTTTCGAAATTTCGGCCCACCGCCCAAAGGCGCCAATTTTTATTTTTACAAGTAACGAAACGTTGCTGAATACATTAAGTTTGATTTGGGGAGTTAGAGGCTTTTTCTACGATAAATTTGAAAGTACAGATATTACTGTTACGGAGGTAAATGATGTATTGAAGAAAAATAAGTTGGTTAAAAAGGGAGACATACTTATCAATACAGCAGCGATACCTTTAGAGAAAAAAGGCAAAACCAACATGCTTAAGCTTACGGTAATAGAATAAATGGTAAAGTAGCACAAGCTGGAGAGGTGTCCGAGTGGTTGAAGGAGCACGCCTGGAAAGTGTGTATACCTCAAAAGGGTATCGAGGGTTCGAATCCGTCTCTCTCCGCCATCAAAATGCTGCCTCGGAGGGCGGCATTTTTTGTTTGATCGAGCTTAAGCCGAAGGCTTAAAAGCGAAGATGAAACAAAAAATGCCCTGGTGCGGAGCGCCAGCATTTTGATACGCCCAATCCCCCTCTGCGGATCACCGGAGCGCAGCGGAGGTAATCCGTTAATCGAAGGTTAAATTGATCGAGCTTAAGCCGAAGGCTTAAAAGCGAAGATGAAACAAAAAATGCCCTGGTGCGGAGCGCCAGCATTTTGATACGCCCAATCCCCCTCTGCGGATCACCGGAGCGCAGCGGAGGTAATCCGTTAATCGAAGGTTAAATTGATCGAGCTTAAGCCGAAGGCTTAAAAGCGAAGATGAAACAAAAAATGCCCTGGTGCGGAGCACCAGCATTTTGATACGCCCCATCCCCCTCTACGGATCACCGGAGCGCAGCGGAGGTAATCCTTTTTCAGCCTTCAAAATGCTATTGCTTTATCAGTTTTGTAAGAATATAAGGTAATTGGGTTATATCTAAGTCTTTTGCGATAATCTTTCCTTCAGGATTGATTAAAAAATTAGCTGGAATAGCACCGACCTTAAATGTTTGTGTCAATTCATCAGAATAGGCTTGGTCGCCTATAAAACCTTTATCTGTAATCATATTTTTCACTTTCGTTACATCATCTTTGGAAGCAATATTAACGGCTAACGCAAAAACGTTATTCTGACTCAATAATTTGGATGCTGCCTTTATAGTTAAGAGCGACTCGATGCAAGGTGGGCACCAGGTAGCCCAAAAATCAATTAGCACATACTTACCCTTATAATTAGCTAATGAAATTGTGGCATTGGTAATTACATCCTTAACAGAAAATGCAGGAGCATTGAATCCAACTTTGGGAGAACTGATATTTTCATCATTCAATTTTCTAAGGTGGAGTACCTTTTCGTGAATATCAATACCTACGTTCTCGTAAACCTCGTCCCCAATTCTGATAAATTTCTCTTGCTCTACTGCCATATCATCTTTTTTATATCTGCTAACATAAAATTGTGCTCCAAGAAAATTCATCGACATAGAATACATAGAAGAAAATTTCACTTCATAGGTTGTTCCGTTTTTTTCAAGGCGAGAAACAGCATGGGTAGGAAAATTATAGGATAACTGCGACATATTTCCTTTTGCGCCCCCATAAGAAATACGAACTGGCATTTGTTCCTGAATCATTCCTTTTTTTGACGGCAATTGAGCGGTTATTTTCTTTGTATAACCATTACTCGTTTTTTCGGGACTTTCATCCATGTTAAAACGTTCATCATCACTAAAATCACTGTTATTATTGCTGTCGAATATCAATTCAATTTGACCCATTTCATTAAATCCAGCAACAATTGTGGCATAGCACTTAAGTTGTTTATTAATCAAATATTTAGAAGAGCTTTTATATTTTTCTGCCTTTAATGCATAAGCTGTAGAGTCTATTTTTTTAGCAAGAAATTGCTGGTAATAATATTGAGGTTCATCAAAGATTATTCTTGCCAACTTTATGTTTTTCCAATTATTCGGAATTCCTTTAAGTTGTGAGTACAATTCATAATCTGCATTTTGAATATTTTCTTTAGCTATCCATTTTAGAAAGTTGCCCATTATCGTTGCATCTTTATCTACATAGCCATCCGTGAGTTTATAGCTTACCTTAATTACGCTATCGGTTTTTTTCTCTTGCGCATAACTGGTCATGCAAAAGATTAATAGTCCAAAAAATAGAGATTTTAATATCATATGGTTTGATTTATACCCGTTTGATAATTTAACTTTAACTAAGTTTATAGGTAACGAAAATGTTTCCTTTAATAGGTTAAAAATGAAGGATGGAAAGTGACTTATAACAGCTTTATATTCGAAAAATCCGATCTTACTGTGCTTAATATGATGTTACGTTAAGAGTGTGGTTATCTATCGCTGAAAAAATATGTTTAGAAAACAACTGTAAAGCAATCTTATTTCTAACGGCACGAGCTATACCTAAGATGTATCAAAAGAGTATATGGCTGGGGAAATGACTGCCTAAAAAAGCCATTTGATATGCAAGAGTTAATTGTGCGGATAAAGGTATTGCTCAGTCAAAATCGTTTACTCGAAAATAAGTATCCCGAGTTAAAACCCGGCTTAGTTGAGATGACCTTAAGTAAAAATAATAATAGAATTGAAAAGTAATGTTTAACCTATTAACTTAGCTATTACTAACTAAATCAAAATGCTAATGAAACGTTCGGCCTTAATCGCTTTGATGTTGCTGTTCACTGGACAGTTCGTGTTTTCTCAAAAAACTATATCTAACAGTATTCTAAAGAGCAGATTACAATCCAAATTGGATTCCTTTCAACTGGTGAATAAATTTCCGGGAATTACATTCGCTGCGATTTTGCCCAATGGGGAGAAAATCTCTTTAGCGACTGGTATTTCCGATTCAGTAAAAATGACCGCAATGAAAGCAGATCACCGAATGCTTTCTGGAAGTAACGGTAAGACTTTATTCGCTGTGGTTGCTTTAATGTTAAAAGAAAAGGGTTTGTTTAAATTAGACGACAAAATAGCCGCTTACATTGGTAATGAACCTTGGTTCAATAAGTTGCCTAACTCAAATGATATTACAATTAGACAATTGATGAACCATACCTCCGGAATAGAAGAGTATTACCAATTAGGCGATTTCATGCAAAAAATTGAAAAAAATCCTTACAAAGTATGGTCTCCTGTAGAAACGTTTGGGTATGTGTTTAACCGGAAGCCCTTATTTGTTGCGGGAACAGACTGGGGTTATGCGGATACTAATTATTTGTTATTAGCTTATATATTGGAAAAAATAAGTGGGAAGAAAATGTACGATATGATTAAAAACCAAGTTATAAAGCCATATAAGTTAGTCAATACCGAACCATCCATTAAACCAAAATTCGAAAGGTTGGCTACGGGGTACTCTGGAAAACAAAGCCCATTCCCTTTTCATGGTGCCATGGTTAGGGATGGGGAGATGGTTTTAAATCCGCAATTTGAATGGGCTGGAGGCGGCTTTGTTTCCAATTCTACAGATTTGGCATTTTTCGCGAAGGAACTTTATTATTTTAAGGGGTTTTCGGAAGCGAGTAGACAAGAGATGCAAAAAGGTGTAAAGGCTAAAACAGGTAAAGATCATCTTTATGGTTTGGCAATGCAAATTAGACCAAGTAAAGATTTTGGATTGGGATATGGTCATAGCGGTTGGTTTCCAGGATACAGTACAGATGCCGAATATTTCCCAGACGAGGATGTTGCAATGGCTATCCAATTTAATACCGACGACCGTTCTAAGCTTAAAAAATCGACTCATGCCTACATTTTAGAATTGATGGCTGTAATCAAAAAGGGATTGAATTAGAAATAAATTGTATTAATTATTGGACTTAACATGATCGGCTAATCCATACCCTTTTCTTGCTTCTCCATTTTTTTTCTTATCAATTACAAGAAGCACAATTAACGAAACTATGGGAATTAGAAAAGAAATTAAAAACCAGAACCAAAAACTTCTGCCCTGACTATTTGCGAAAATACCTGCCACTAATTGTGGAATAAGCATAAAGCATAAAAGGAGTAATTCGGGCATTGCTTAATGTACTTATGCAAAGATAATAGTTCTCTTTAAATGTTAATCTCTGTTAAAGTTTTTGATTGCCAACTGGTTAACCTTAATTTAGACTTATGTCTAGATTAACAATATTCATTTTTATATTACTTTTAAGTTGGCCAACATTTGTTTTTGCGCAAGATTTGAAAGGAGTAGTTAAAGATGTTAACAGCAGATTGCCTATTGAAAACGCTCAGATTATTAGCTTAAAAGCAACAGTTTTGACAAACAAAAAGGGGGAATTTAAGTTAGAGAACGTAAATCTGGATGATCGTATTGCTATTCGAATTATGGGTTATGAAACAGTAGAACTCACTCTCCAAAAGTTAGCCGATACACTTAGAATCTATCTTAGGCAAGACCCTTTTGCTTTAAAAGAAATAATAATTAAAGGCAAGCGAAATTATAAACTCGATTCGTTAAATTTAAGAAAGGAATATGCAAGAGAATTTGCTTATAAGGGGCCAAGCTTTTCGGATATGTTTATCGGGAAGGTACCGAAGAAGAATGATTATGTTCCTAGTTTTGCCAATGGTAGCTCTACAGCTTCATTGGTGAGTTTGAATCTTCTACAGGTTGCCAGTTTATTTGGAAAGAAAAAATCACGAAATACTAAACTAAAGGAAACCCTTTTGCGTGACGAGGAGCTAAATTATGTTGACCATGTTTTTTCAAAAGATAAAATAAAATTACTTACTGGATTAGAAGGAGAAGCCTTAATTAAATTTATGAATCTTTATAGACCCAGCATTTTAACATTAAAGAAAATGACAGGGTATGAACTTACAGTTTACATTAAGAAATGTTATGTGGAATTTGCCAAGGGAAAACTATAGCAAAAACCCTTGCTGCCTTTCAGCCTGCAAGGGTTCTTTTAATAGCAAGAAGTTAATTAAAAACCAAAACCAAGCGATAATGCAAATCCGCTAAATCGGGCTTTATCTTGATTAATATCATCTTTCGCAATGGCTTGAAAGTCCATCGAATAACGTGCATTTAAATTTACATTGGGTGTAAATTTGTACCCTAAACCTACAATTCCGCCCGCAATAGACGGCCTGAAGTTGTCTTTATCAGTAGTTGAAGTGTTTAATTGACCATTTGCATAAATTTTTGTGCTTTGATTTACTAAAAATGAAGCTTGTGGGCCAAATAGCAAACTGAATTGCGGAGTAGCATTAAATGATAATAAAACAGGAACATCAATGTAGCCTGTCCTCAATTTAATTTCGCCCGTAGTGGCACCAACAGTAGCCTCCACTTTTCCACTTTTTTGCGAATATAACACTTCGGGCATAAATGATAATTTTTCGCTTAGCGGTAGATCCAAGTAAAAACCAGCCTGCCAACCTGGAACGTATTTGGAAGTATAAGTAGTTCCAAGAAAATCATATTTTCCCATCATGCTTAGGTTGGCGCCAGCTTTTATGCCAAATTTAGTATCCATCGTTTGCGCTTTAAGGGTTAAATTTGAAAAGGTTAAGGCAATGCCTAATCCGATTATAGCTAACTTTTTCATATCTTAAATTTTTTTAGTGGTTAATAAACAGGAGTAATTGTAAATGTATTTACAAAAAAAAGACCGTTTATCAAAAACGGCCCCTCTTAGCTAATTATTAATTAGAATTTCAATCCTAAACCAACTTGAAACACTTGGTTTTTATATTCTGGTGTTTGTGAACTACCGTTTTCATTATTTTTTTGGAAGTCTAAAGCATAACGGCCATTTAATCCAATTTTATTACTGAAGTCGTATCTAAATCCAATAACCCCACCTACTAAACTCTTTTTAAAACGATCGGCATCATCTTCAACAATTTGCTGTTGAGCAGTACCAAAACCTGTTTCGAACGTGTTTGTGGTCGACATTAAAAACGATACCTGTGGACCAGCTACTAAGTTTAATCCACCGCCCAATTTAATACTCGCTAAAATTGGAATTTCAATAAAATCTGTTTTTTGAGTAAACTCGCCAAATGTTGAAGTCGATTTATATCCTTTAGTTGAATAAAGTGCTTCAGGAGTAAAGGCTAGGTTATCTAATAGTTTAATATCTAAAGTTATACCAGCATGATAACCCACAAGATAGTCGGTTTTAAAACTATTATTACCGTCGTCTTTAATGATATTAGAGAAGTTGGCACCTGCTTTAACTCCAAATTTGATCGGTTTGTCTGTCGATTGTGCATTTGCAATACCTGTACTTAACAATGCAATTGCGAGAATAAATATTTTTTTCATGATTTTTCTTTTTTATAGTTTTTCAGTAGTATCGAATAAATGTGCCAAGAGTTAGACTGTAAAGCCTAAAAAATAGAATTAGTGTTGTTTTTGACTGTAAATGAAGCTATTATTAGAAATGAGATCGCTTACCGGCTCTATAAAGTCGACCACTGTAAAATGCCATAAAGTGTATCAAATTAAATACAATAATCGGCTAAAATGGGATAAAGCGCTAAAAATTAATTAATATTGGGGAATAATTAGATACTACCTAAATGAAGAAATACCTGTTTACCTATGCCCTTATTGCCGTTTTGTTAACCTCATTAACAGCCCATGCGCAACAACCTTCTTATATCGACATGTTAGGGCAACAGCCTAAATGGGTTGATTCGGTTTTTAAAAAGCTAAGTAAAAAGCAAAAAATTGCACAATTGTTTTTTGTCGCAGCGTATTCCAATAAAAGCGCAAGGTTTACGGATTCGATTGCAAAGGTAATTAAGAAAGAAAAAGTAGGCGGATTGGTGTTTTTTCAAGGAGGGCCATATAGACAAGCTGTTTTAACGAACCAATATCAAAAAAAGGCCAGAGTACCACTTTTAATTGCTTCAGACGGAGAATGGGGCTTGGGAATGCGTTTAGATAGCACCATAGCTTATCCTTATCAGATGGCTTTGGGGGCTGTTCAGAATAAAGAACTGATTTATAAAATGGGTTTAGAAGTGGCAAAGGATTTTAGGCGGATCGGAATGCACATGAATTTGGCGCCAGATGTTGACGTTAATAACAATGCAAAGAACCCAGTAATTAATTATCGTTCTTTTGGTGAAAATAAATATAATGTAACTGAAAAAGCGGGGGCTTATTTAAAAGGAATGCAAGATGGGGGATTGCTGGTAAGTATAAAGCATTATCCGGGCCACGGCGACACCGATGTCGATTCCCATTTCGATTTGCCTCAACTTAAGTTTACAAAAGAGCGCTTGGATAGTTTAGAAATGTATCCTTTTAAGGAGTTAATTAAACAAGGGGCTGCGGGTGTAATGATTGCCCACATGAATATCCCGTCGTTAGATGCCACCCCAAATATGCCGTCTACCTTATCAAAGCCCATTGTAACTGGAATTTTGAAGGAACAGCAGAAATTTAAGGGCATTATCATCTCCGATGCAATGGGCATGAAAGGGGTGGTAAAATATTTTAAGGATGGAGAGGCCGATGTAATGGGTATAATTGCCGGAAACGACATTCTAGAACTTTCTGAAAATAGTAAACGAGCAGTAAAAATGGTTCGCCAGGCTATAAAAGATCAACGTTTAACTATAGAACGGATAGATGAGAGTGTAAAGAAGATTTTAACCGCTAAATACTGGGCAGGATTAAATAAAAAGCAGAGGGTAAACGAAGAAAACGTTTATGAAGATGTAAATCGCCCCGAGAGTATGGTTTTACTACAGCAACTGGCTGACGCAAGTATGACCTTATTGAGAGGTAGAGATTTTATTCAAGCCCTTACGCCTAATAAACGCACGTTTATGATTGATGTAGGTTTGTCTGCAACGAGTAAGTTCCAACAGGAAATGGCGATGGTGTATAAAAATTCAATTCGTTTTAATCTCGATAAAGCGGCAACACCAGCTGATATTGCGAACGTATTGTCGCAAATTACACCGGAAGATCAGGTGATAATAGCCATACACGATACACGCACTCGCCCTGGTAATAATATGCCATTAAATGCCGATTTAAAGGCAATGATTTCCAATATGGCTACCAAAGAGGTTGCATTTGTATTGTTTGCGAATCCCTATAACCTAGCTGCAATTCCTGGAATAGAAAATTCAAGGGCATTATTGGTGGCCTACCAGAAGGAAGAATTTATGCAAAAAGCAGCGGCTTCTGTACTAAAAAATCAGCTTATTCCAACTGGAAAGCTGCCAGTAACAGCAAGTACTTTCTTTAAATATGGAGATGGACTTTAGTAGATAGTAAACTAATACTTATTGTTCTCTGGCTGCAACGCTGCATAATTCCAACCTTTTAGGAATTCAGTAATTTTTTTAACGCTATGCCCGCTGCCTTCTTCGAGGTAGGCAGAGTTTTGTGTGTGGATTAATTTCCCATCACCGTCTAGCACCAAAAATACTGGAAAACCAAAGCGGCCGGGATAGTTATATTTCTTTAAAATGGCTTCATTTTTATTTTCTGGACTCCAGTTCAGTAAAACGGTTTCATAATTGTCGTTCAGAAGCTTTTTAAGCTCCGGAGTGGCATCAACAAGGTCGTGAAAACGGATACACCAGATGCACCAATTGCCACCAACTTGTATAAAAACGTGTTTTTTCTCTTTTTTTGCTTTAGCTACAGCCGCATTAATATCGGCTTCGGCATTGGCTTTAGGGTTATAAATAGTTACCGCCGGCTTTGCTGGCGCTTGTGCAAAAGTACTCGTGCTTAATGCTAAAACTGCGAATAATGTAAGAATTGATTTCATCTGTTTATAATTTTGTTTTTTAGGGGTCAGATGTTCCTTACCATGAATAAATAATCATGCCCTTGTGTGTTTAATGATTCTTTAATCATGGTTGGTTCATAATACAAAAGTAATAAAGTCTACTACTTTAATAGGTTATTGTGTTATTGTTTACAGAAAAACTACATTTATGCTAATTTATTAAATAATGCACTACTTAGATATACATACTCATTATGTTACGCAAAAAAAAGAAGTATATAGCATTCAGAGTTTAACGCTAACGGATAAACTTTTCTTAGCTATACCTAAAAGAGTGCCTATTTCTGTGGGTTTACATCCTTGGTTTGCAAAAATAAATGAATTTGAAATGCATCTCCAGTATTTAACTGTAATTGCCGCTCAGAAAAATGTGAAGTTAATTGGCGAGTGTGGTTTAGATAAGCTAAGAGGGGAAAACATAGAGGTTCAAATGGTTATTTTAACGCAACAAATTTTATTGGCTGAAAGGCTGGGTAAACCACTAATTTTACATTGCGTGAAATCTTTCTCCGAGTTAATTGCCCTAAAAGATAAACTGAAGGTTAAAGTGCCAATGATTATTCATGGGTTTAATAAAAACGAAAAATTGGGCGAACAGTTATTGGCTAAGGGGTTTTTCTTTTCAATAGGCGAGGCGGTGCTTAAAACCGAATCAGGAGCAGCTAAATTGGTTCAAAAAACCGATCGATTCTTCTTGGAAACAGACACTAGTAGGGTGCCTATTGAGCGAATTTATGAGCATGTGGCCAATTTAAAAAATTGCAAAATAGAAGATTTAAAAGCACGTATTTTTGAAGATTGGAAAAAATTAATTGATGTAAATGTCTGATGTAAGTTGGCTATCACGCTCGGCGCTTCTGCTGGGCGATGAGGGCATCGAAAGGTTGCAAAGTAAGCATGTTGTGGTTGTGGGTTTAGGCGGAGTAGGCTCTTTTGCTGCTGAATTTATTTGTAGGTCGGGTATTGGTGAAATCACTATTGTAGATGGCGATGTTGTTGATCCTAGCAATCGAAATCGGCAACTTCCTGCTTTGGCAACCAACCACGGGGTAAGTAAGGCCGAAATTATGAAAGAGCGTTTGCTGGCAATTAATCCAGCATTAAAACTACAAGTTGTGAACTCGTTTCTTACACCCGAAATGTGTAGAGAACTGTTATTAAGTCCATTTGATTATATTATGGATTGTATAGATAGCGTAATGCCGAAGATTACGCTACTCTCTACCGCATTAGAAAAAAACATCCCTATTGTAAGCTCAATGGGTGCGGGAGGGAAAATGGACCCCACGCAATTAAGAATTACTCGCTTACCCGATACGTATCAATGCGTGTTTGCCAGTTACATTAGAAAACGTTTACGCAAGTTGCCAAATTTGAGTAAGGTTAAAGCCGTTTTTTCTACTGAAGAAATGGATAAAGCATCGTTAATCCATACCGATGGAAGTAATTTTAAACGATCGGCTTACGGAACGGTATCTTATTTGCCTGCGGCTTTTGGTGGTGCCTGTGCTTCGGTTGTTATTCGCGATTTATTAGGTTACCAGATAGAGATGGCGGAACGGCCGTTACGAATTAGCCATACAACGTTGGCAAAGAGGAAGAAAAAATAGGCTATATATTCATTATATTTGTGTAATGGCTAAACCCCTCAAAATTCTTCAAGCCTCTGCTGGCTCGGGTAAAACCTTTAGCTTAGCTGCTCATTACCTCACTCTCCTGTTTAGTGACGATAACAAGTACCGCGAAATTTTAGCGGTAACGTTTACGAATAAGGCTACTGAAGAGATGAAGAGCCGAATTTTAGAGGTGCTTTTGGGCTTTGCTATCGGCGATCAATCGAAGAAGATTAATGATTACCGTGTGCTAGTACTTGCAGCTCATCCTCAGCTAAATACCGAAAGCTTAAAGCTAGAGGCCGATAAGATTTACCGTAAAATTCTGCATGATTATAGCCGTTTTTCGGTGAGTACTATCGATGGCTTTGTGCAAAAGGTGATTCGCGGCTTTGCTTTTGAACTCGGTTTAGATAGTGGTTACAGCTTAGAAATGAATATCGATAAGGTGAAGCTCGAACTAACCAAGAAACTGGAGAAGTTATTAGATCAAAATAGTACATTATTGCAGTGGGTAGTAGAATTGGCATTAGATCGAGTTAGCAATAATCTATCATGGAATTATAATGCCGAGCTGCTTAAGTTAGTTGGCGAAGTTTTTAAAGATCAATTTTCGGAGTTCGAAACTGCGATTGCTAGTTTTGGAACTGAAAATACAGATGAAGTATTTAAACGGTATATCGATTTCTCTAAAAACCTCCGCTTAAAATTTGAAGAGCATATAGCCGCACTAGCTTTAGAAGTACAACAGGTTTTTGAACTATATACCGAAGAAGCTGAAGCACTTAATAAAACCAAAACTGGGCAACTTTATCAACTTCAAAAAATAATTGATGGCGATTATAAAGGCATGACTTCCCTAGAAAAGTTGGTCGACTGCCCTGAATTATGGTTTAAAAAGGGGAAAACAAATGGTCTGTACGACGAACTGAATCCTTTCATTAAGAAATTAGTGTCGAGCTATCAAGAAGGAGTCGGTAATTATACTTTAGCCATTGCTTTTATCAAGAATGGTTATTTTTTACGGTTGATGCAAGAAATCGCAATTTTATTAAGCCAATATCGTGAAGAAAACGAAAGCTTACTCATTAGCGATGCACAAAAATTATTAAATGGAATTGCAGAAGATGCTGGAGAAAACCCATCCTTTATATGGGAAAAAATGGGCAACAGGTATAGAAATTTTTTGTTCGACGAGTTTCAAGATACTTCTGCCAATCAGTGGAACAGTTTTAAAGCCTTAGTCGGCAATGCTATTGCCACCCATACTGGAAAGCTTCACGACCACTTAATTGTTGGTGATGCCAAGCAATCAATTTATCGTTGGCGGGATGGCGACTATAAACTTTTACATCAAAAAGCAAAGGCCGATTTGGGCGAACCTACTGTTTTGGAAGATAAATTATGGGAAAACTATCGGAGTACAGAAGAAATTATAAATTTTAACAACGAATTGTATCAAAAATTAGCGGTACAACTACAAGATAAAATCAATGGAGAAATTACCGTTGATGATGAAGAAATAAATGCCTTTTGGAATGCTAGTAAGAACCGATATGGGAACATCATTTCCACTATTTATGAAGGCGTTAGTCAGCATGCCCCAGCTAAAATAAAGAAAGGCGGCTTCATTAAAATCAAAAAAATTGAGTTCGAAAAGCCTAAAAACACGAGCGAACAGCTTTTGGATAGTCTATTAGTAGATGTTGAACCTGAAAACAAAAAGGAAGCATCATTACTAGAAATGCTTAAAGAAGTTAGGTTGCTACTTAATGACAAGGGGTATCAGCAGCGTGAGATTGGTGTTTTGGTTCGGTCTAATGCCGAGGCTGTGGAAGTAGTAAATGCCTTAATGGAGGCAGGATTTGATGTGCTATCGGGCGAAGCCTTAAAAATTGCAAGCAGTACTGCAATTAAACTCATTATTAATGTGCTAAAGTTGCTCGTGGTTACTCCCTCAAACTCGGCACTTTACAAAGCCAATTGTATTGCATTGTATGCCCAGTTACATGAAAAGCCAATAAACGGGGATTTCTATTTTGGCTTAAAGGATGAATTGATTGTAAACCTACAGCATGTTTTACCAATCGAATTTTGCATCCACCATAAAGCTTGGATGGCTTTACCAGTATCAGAATTGATAGAAAAGATAATTTCGACGTTTGGTTTAGCAAGCTATCAAAAGAATGGGGTCAATCCTTTTTTGCCCTATCTTTTGGCTTTTAGAGATTTAATCAATAAATCATCCAAACAAGGAGAAAAGGGCATATCAAATTTCTTAAAATGGTGGGAAGAAGAAGGGCTAAATAAGAATTTGCCTTCGCCAGAAACGGCTAATGCGATACAGGTTATGACCATCCATAAATCGAAAGGATTGGCATTTAGAGCGGTACTTATTCCATTTTGTGATTGGCCTTTGGCAGGAAAACCAAATAATACGTTCTGGGTGCCCACAGCAGGAACGCCTTATGCCGATTTGAAAAGTATTCCGTTACAATTTAATAGCAAGTTAAAAGCATCTAGCGTTGGTAAATATTATTTTGAGGAGTTGCTGATGAATTATTTAGATGCTTTAAATAGTCTGTATGTAGCAACTACCCGGGCCAAGGATTACCTCTATATCTCTTTTCCTGCTAAGAAGAAGCCTTCGTTAACGCACATTGGCGATGCTGTTTTTAATGTTTATGCAACCGATTTCGAAAACACAGATGAGCTTGAAATGGGTAGTTATGCTGAGCAGGGCGATGGAATAAACACCGTTGATACGTTAAATTTAACCGGATATCCAACCACTAATCGCTTAGAAGAAGTTTATGAGGAAACTGAAACCCGACCACAAAAGTATATAGATAATATCACCAAATCTGGAAAAAGGGGCGGTAACCTGCATTTAATTTTAGCTTCGGCAAACAGGGTTGAAGAAATTCGACCTGCAGTAGAAAAATTAATTTTAGAGGGCTTAATCGCTGAGAATGAAACCGAAGATTACGTTAAACAAGTAACTGAAGTATTGTCGCATCCTGATTTGAATGCCTTGCTGAGTAAGCATGCTAATCAGGCAAACGAGAAATCGATTATTGGCACTGATGGAAAGGCTTACAGGCCAGATAAGTTAATTTTAAACGGTGGGGAGGTTTCCATTATTGATTATAAGTTTACTGCAGAAGAAAGTCAGGCTCACATCACTCAAATCATTAATTATAAAAATTTAATTGAAGCAATGGGTTATGAAAATGTAAAACCCTACCTTTTTTATGCCACATTAAAGAAATTAATAGCTGTTTAACACCTCTAAAATGAACCCGTTTTTAAAAGAAGTTGCCGAAGATTTAATAGCCAAATTTGGCGATAACTTGCAAGATTGTGCGATTATTTTTAACAATAAACGGCCGGCGGCGTATTTGCAAAAGCATCTTGCCGATAGCTATCAAAAGCCTTTTTGGAGCCCTTCTTTTTTTACAGTCCAAGAGTTTTTTGCTGAAGCTACCCATTTAAAAATTGCCGATAATTATACCCAGTTCTTTACATTATACGATTGCTATATCGAGATATTGAAAAGCGAAGGGATTATAAAATTGCCCTCAATTGCTAAATTCCATGCTATAGCTAGGATTATTTTAGGCGATTTTAATCAAATTGATAATGATTTGGTTGATGCCAATAAGCTCTTTACCGAATTGGAAGATATCGCGACGATTAATCAGCAATTTGATTTTTTAACCCCAGAACAAAAGGAGTTTTTATCGCAATTTTGGCAATCGTATGCTGATGGAAAATATAAAAAACAGCAAGCACTTTTTATTAAAATGTGGCAGCGAATGCCAATGTTATATCATCAATTTCATCAACAACTAAAAGAAAATGGTTTTATAACCATGTCGAGGCTATACAAAACCATCGCCGATGGTAGAAATGATGTAGATTTTACTGCGAAATATGCAGGACGAAAATTGATTTTTATTGGCTTTAATGCCTTAAGCAAAGCCGAAGCAAAAGCATTTGTACGTTGGCAAGAAGAAAATAAGGCCATTTTCTACTTTGATACAGATCGTTATTATTTGGAAGATGAAACGCAAGAGGCAGGTTTGTTTTTGCGCAGAAATTTGAGAATGGGCTTAATCAATCAGCTTTCTAATCAACAAAGCTTTATTAGTGCTTCGAAACGAAATGTGAATGTGTACAAGGTTCAAGGGCAAACGGCTCAGGCAAAAATCATAAACGAGCTATTGATTACCGAGAAAGAATTGATCTTAAATGATCAACCAGTTGAATCTACTGCAATTATTTTGGCCGACGAGAGTTTGTTGATCCCGTTAATGCAAACTATTCCATCTACCATCGCTAATAAAAAGATTGATGTAAATATTTCTATGGGTTTTGGCTTGTCTAATTCATCACTTTATGGCTTGGTCGACCTATGGTTAAGTATTCAGTTAGAATTGAGTGCCAAAAAAACTATCCAACATCAAACCGCCGAAGCATTTATCTCCCATCCTTTAACGGGAATCAGTGAGTTAATGCGTCCAAAAATTATGGATGCATTAATTAAAGAACAATTAGTCGAAGTTCCTTTTGAACGCCTTATTAAACAAGGCGGAGTATTTGTGCCTTTTTTTACAATGGTCTCCTCGTCAGCAGTTGCGGTTAGCTCATTAATCGAAGTGCTGCAATATATTTTACAACGTGAACTGGCTTCGAAAAAATTAAAAAGATTTGATGCCGACTTATTTGGTAAAGCCATACAAGAACTTACTCGCTTGCAGGACACACTTCAACATCATATCGAAAAATATGGTAAAGAAATTGAACTGGGTTTTGTGCTTTCGCTTATTCAGAAATCGCTTTCGTCTGTAGCGGTACCTTTAGCGGGTGATCCTTTAAACGGAATTCAAATTATGGGCTTGTTAGAAAGTAGAAATCTAAATTTCGACCGAATAATTGTATTGGGCCTAAACGAAGGCATTGTTCCACAAGCATCAACGGGAACTACGTTTATTCCAGATAGTTTAAGACGAGCCTATGGATTGCCCGTTTTAGAAAATCAAGATGCAATTTCGGCCTATATGTTTTACAGGTTGATACAAAGAGCAAATAATATAGATTTTATCTATAACTCGTTAACAGACGAAAGTAATAGTGGCGAACCGTCTCGATTTATAAAGCAATTAGCCTACGAAAGTGGATTTAATTTTAGCTATAAAGAACTGCAATTGCCCATTAAAACCGAGGTAAAAAGGGAAGAAATCATTGTAAAATCTGAAAAGGTACAAGCAGTTATGAATAAATACCTTTCGGGGAAAAAATACCTTTCGGCTTCTGCTTTAACTACCTACATATCAAATCCTATCGATTTTTTTTACAAATACATTGCTGGGATTGAAGAACCAAAAGAAGTAGAAGAGACCGTAGAAGCGAAAACAGTAGGCTCTATTTTACATTATGTAATGGAGAATTTTTATGAAGTGCTAAAAAATGAAAGTCCGGAGATTACAGCCCCACGAATTCGCGCACATAAAACAAACATTCCGAATCTGATTTTATACGGTTTTGCCGACAATTTATATGGTAAAAATGATGATGAACCTAAAAATGAGCGATTAAATAATGTAAAAAAATTGGCCAAATCGATCACCTTTAATGGGATGCAAAAGGTTGTCGTAGAAATTATAAATGCGTACGTTGATATTATCTTAGAACAAGATATAGAAAACACACCTTTTACTATAATTGGATTAGAGCAAAAAGGAAATATAAGTTTCGATTTCGAAGTTAATGGTGTGGCTCAGCAAGTAAAGCTATTTGGTATTATTGATCGGGTTGATTTAAAAAATGGGGTTTATCGGATTGTAGATTATAAGACTGGGAGCGATAAATTGAAATACTCCTGTATTGAGGATTGTTTTGATACCAATGGTTGTAAAATTAATAAAGCATTGGTACAAACCTTATTTTATACGCACGTTTACGAGCAAATTTCTAAAAATGAAAATGTAGAACCTAATTTGTACATTGTTAAAACGATGCGAAAGGAAGGTGTAAATTTTACAAGCAAAAATGGTTTATTAAAGGATGAGTTTTTAGTAACAGAAAAACAAGCCTTTCAAAATGCTTTGCGCGAGAAACTTAAAGAGCTTTTCGATTTTAACATTCCTTTTAAGGCGAGCGAAAATCCAGCAAATTATCCGTATTCTATTTATAAAACATTGTTTGGGAAAAGCTAATGGGTTGCGGGTTGTGTGTTGCAGGTTATGGGTTTGGGCGCACAGAAGTTGATCACTGAAATTAGTGTAATTAAACACAAGGCGAAAATATGTTAACTCTGAATTTTAAAGAATTTCCTATACTAACAACTGAAAGGTTAGTGCTTCGTGAGCATGCGATTACCGATGCGCCTACCTTATTTAAAATGCGAACCAATGAGGAAGTGATGCGCTTTATTCACAGGGAACGGCCTACAACCGTTCAAGATATCGAAACCTTTATTGAGTCCTTTAATGAAGGGTATAGGAGGGGGCAGCATATTGCTTGGGTGATTTCGCTAAAAGACGATCCTGATCAAATGGTTGGCTCGATAGGCTATTGGCGAACGAATTTTCCCAATTACCGAGCCGAAATAGGCTATATGCTTCATCCTGATTATTGGAGAAAAGGAATAGTTTCTGAGGCGCTTAAAACTACGATTGATTTTGGCTTCGTAGACATGAAATTGCATTCTATTCAAGCGAATATTAATCCGGGTAACGAGGCATCGCGACAAATATTATTGAAGCATGACTTTGTAAAGGAAGCTTATTTCAAGGAAGATTATTATTTTGGCGGTAAATTTTTAGACAGTGAGATTTATTCGCTTTTAAACACCACTACCATCCATTTTGGATAGGATATTCCTTGAAAATATGAGCATGGGGCCTGGTGCGCGGATTAAGGTGCAAAGTGTAATCAAAACACTACTTTAAAATTACGATACAATAGTTATATTTGCGCACGGTAATTTTTGAATAAACAAATGAGAGAGATCCAATTTAGAGAAGCACTTCGTGAGGCATTGAGCGAAGAAATGCGTAAAAACGAGAACATTTTTTTAATGGGCGAAGAAGTTGCGCAGTATAATGGTGCATATAAAGTTAGTCAAGGCATGCTCGACGAGTTTGGCGACAAACGCATTATCGATACACCAATTGCAGAGTTAGGCTTTGCAGGTATCGGTATCGGTGCAGCAATGAATGGCTTAATTCCGATTATTGAGTTCATGACTTTTAACTTCTCATTAGTTGCGATTGATCAAATTATCAATGCTGCGGCAAAAATCTTATCGATGAGTGGTGGTCAGTTCTCTGTTCCAATCGTTTTCCGTGGCCCAACTGGTAATGCAGGTCAGCTAGGTGCGCAACACTCTCAAAACTTCGAAAATTGGTTTGCCAACTGCCCAGGTTTAAAGGTAGTTATTCCATCAACTCCTTATAATGCTAAAGGCTTATTAAAAGCATCTATTAATGATCCAGATCCTGTTATTTTTATGGAGTCGGAAGTAATGTATGGCGACAAAGGCGATGTGCCAGAAGGCGAGTATACCTTAGAAATTGGCAAAGCGCACGTAGTAAAAGAAGGTACAGATGTAACTGTGGTAACTTTTGGTAAAATGTTAACCCGAGTAGTTAACCCAGCAGTAGAAGAATTAAGTAAAGAAGGAATTAATGTAGAGGTAATCGATTTGCTAACCGTTCGTCCGATAGACTACGCTACCATTATCGAATCAGTTAAAAAAACTAACCGTCTTGTAATCGTTGAAGAAGCCTGGCCATTAGCCTCGATTTCTTCGGAAATTACATTTAACGTTCAACGAAATGCATTCGACCATTTAGATGCGCCTATTTTGCGTATCACTTGTGCCGATGTTCCACTTCCATACGCGCCAACTTTAATTGCAGCTAGTTTGCCAAATGCAGAAAAAGTAATTAAAGCAGTTAAAGAAGTAATGTACGTTGCTAAATAATATTGTCATCTCGAGCGAAAGCGAGCGATCCATGTCTTAATTACAAATCCTCTAAGGTTTTCTTAGGGGATTTTTTATGTACAAACCTATTTTTCATCTGATGAGCGAGGTAATCGTATGCTTAAAACCATTATCTTTAACGCATGGATAAGCAAAAAGAATGTTATCGTATTCGAATTAAAATCGTCCCCATGTTATTTTTTCTGATCATTTCTACATCCTTATTTGCACAAGACATAACAGGTCAATGGAATGGCGTGCTAAAAGTTCCTGGAACTCAATTAAGGGTCGTATTTCATGTAAATAAAATACCAACTGGATTTAGTTCGACGATGGATAGTCCAGATCAAGGAGTTAAGGGAATTGCCATTAAAGAAACTTCCTTTGAAAATAACACCTTAAAATTAATAGCGCCAAATATGGGCTTGGAGTATATTGGCCAATTAGGGCAAGATCAAATCATTAAAGGGGAGTTTAAGCAAGGGGGACAAAGCTTTCTATTAACGCTATCGAGAGGAATTGTAAAAAAAGAAATATTAGTTCGTCCACAAACCCCAGTTAAGCCTTATTCCTATTATTCAGAAGAGGTTGCTTTTGAAAACAAAACTGCAGGTATTCGTCTCGCAGGCACCTTAACTTTGCCCAAAAAAGAAGGCGTATTTCCGGCTGTAGTATTAATTAGTGGAAGTGGCCCGCAAAATAGAGATGAAGAATTATTTGGGCATCAGCCGTTTTTGGTACTGGCTGATTACCTAACAAAAAACGGGATCGCGGTGTTGAGGTATGATGATCGTGGGGTAGCAAAATCAGGAGGAGATTTTAAAACAGCTACTACGCAAGATTTTGCTACCGATGTAGAAAGTGCCTTAACGTTTTTAAAAACAAGAAAAGAAATTAACCCAATGAAAATGGGTTTAATAGGGCATAGCGAAGGAGGGCTAATCGCACCAATAATTGCATCAACCCATAAGGATCTTGGGTTTATCATTTTAATGGCTGGTCCGGGTATACCAATATCATCGCTCATGCTCTTGCAAAAGGAGAAGATTGAGCGCCAAATGGGTGTTTCCGAAGCTGAATTAGCAAAAAGTCAGGAAATTTTTAAGGGGGCTTATCAACTTATTTTAAATGCAACGGCGAACGATGCTGCGCTTAAAATAAAGTTAAATAGCTATTTCGCAGAAAAATTTGGCCTTGCAACAGCAAATAAGGAAATTGATACGATTACCGATCAAATTACTACTGTTTGGATGTTTAATTTTCTCAGAATGAACCCAAGCAATTTTCTGAAATATGTAAATTGTCCAATACTTGCCATAAATGGAGAGCGAGACTTACAAGTTCCCGCTAAAGAAAATTTGCAGGCCATCAAATTAATACTTGAAAAATCAGGCAACAAAAAGCTAACAATTAAAGAATTCCCTAGATTAAATCATTTGTTTCAAGAAAGTGAGACTGGTGCAGTGGGTGAATATGGGAAAATAGAACAGACCATTTCGCCCGAAGTGTTAAGCGAAATTTTAAATTGGATAAGCCTACAAATAATGCAATAAAAGAAATGAGCGCCATCGGAAACACCCCATTAATTAAGTTAACTAAACTATCAGAACCTAACTGTGCAGAAATTTATGTGAAATACGAAGGCGCCAACCCAACGGGTAGCATGAAAGACCGAATGGCCTTATCAATGATTGCGGGAGCTGAACGCAGAGGGGAATTGGCGACTGGTGGAAAAGTGATGGATTATACTGGTGGGAGCACAGGAAGTTCGCTTGCCATGGTTTGTGCGGTTAAGGGATATAAGGCCTATTTTGTTACGTCTGATGCTTTTTCGGCTGAGAAATTAAAAACCATGCGTGCCTTTGGAGCGGAACTCGAGATTTTCCCCAGCGATAATGGAAAGATTACTGCAAAACTAATGGCCGATATGGTGGCACGCGCAAAGGAGTTAAGCATGGAACCTAGCGTATTCTATACTGATCAATTTAATAATGTTGATAATCGAAATGCCTACCATGATATGGCTAGAGAGGTTGTTGCAGTTCTTGGAAAAGAAATTGATGAATTTGTGATGGGGGTAGGTACAGGCGGGTCTTTTTCTGGCAATGCCGAAATATATAAACAAGAAATTCCGGGTATTCATTGTGTAGCCATTGAACCAATACATGTGCGTGCGCTTTCTGGGGGTGATATTTCAGGTATGCATAAATTAGAAGGAATGGGTGCTGGTTTTGTACCTGCTATTTATAGAGCTGATTTAGCAGATGAGGTTATCGCCGTAGCGGATGAAGATGCTTTCGAAACAGCAAGAAAGTTGGCAAGGTTAGAGGGTATATTTGGCGGCATCACATCTGGTGCAAATGTTTGGGCAGCCATTCAACGCGCACGAATTATTGGTCCGGGAAAGAAAATTGTAACAGTGGTTTGCGATTCGGGGCTTAAATATTTAAATGGCGAACTGTATAAATCATAAAAATGGCTAAGCAAGAAGAACTTTATAGTATTCCGGCTCGGTACCGCAAAATAGAAAACCTTCACATTGTGTTTTGGCTCATCAAAGATTTATGTTGGGTAATGCTTTGGAAACCTTTGGGCATAGTGATGATTGTTCCCACCCTTGGCGCAGCACTGTTAATTACCTGGCAAACCCGAGCCATCAAAAGTGAGTTGCTTCATAATATTGCAGTTGTATTTTGGATTACTGCTAACGCGTATTGGATGCTATCAGAGTTTTATTCAACTGATGATAGCTTGCGTTATTATGCAGTGATCCCTTTTTCGTTAGGGTTAATTACCATTGGGTATTATTATTTGGGGCTGATGTTTGGGAGGAAAGTATTGAATAAAGCGAATTAAGACAATAATTTCTAATTTACTTTATAAGCAATTCCTTCTTAAAATATAAATCCCATTTGGTTTGCACAGGATCAATCAATCCTCTATTTGTTTCTTCGCTATATTTCTTATGTTTGATTTATTATTCGAATTAAACAATTAATTAAAAGTAAAATTAAAGGCTTTGTGAAAACCATATATTTATCTACAAATACAATCAAAACTGAGAAGGGAGATGTAGAGAATTTTATGGTTACTGTTAACTTTCCAAATCAATTAAAAACAAATTATGGGCCCAAACTCGATGTGAAATTGGATACTAAAGGAAGTGCCGAAATTGTCACTAATGATAGAAGACTAATAGAACGATTTTTTGATAATTTGAAATACGCTGTAAAAAAATAATATTTACTTTAGTCTATAATTTTTATACCATGAAAAAATTCGCTTACTTGATTATTGCCCTGTTAATTTCTACAACTGCCTTTGCCCAAAAAACATCGAACAAGCAAAAAAAGCAGAGCACCTCTTTAAAAACTCGGTTTTTTGTCGACGAAAAGGAGGCCGACCATCTAGTTGCAAAATTAATAGACCCTAAGAATTACGCCTCAATGGGAATATCTGGTATTTCGCCAGGTGATATCGCAAATAATAGACCAATTGGAAACAAACAAAAGACACTTAGAATGGTGACAAAGCCAAATGCTAAATTCATGAACTTAGATCAATTCTTCGAACACTATAAAGTACCAGTTGCGAATCAACAAATAATTAAAGTAAATGGAGATTTACTATCCATTAGAGAAAATTTTCTAGCAAATGAAAATAGGATTGGCAAGGTAGAGCTAAATACAGATAATGAGGGCAAGCCATATGTAAACATTATCTCTAAAGTGCCTGATTATGCTAAAAATCCTAACTAAATTAGCGGTCGCTAATTTTTAGTATGAACCCACACTTTCAATCCATTGCCTCGGCCCTTACCGTCTCTATCAAACAAGTTAGTGCAACATTAGCTTTGTTAGATGAAGGCGCTACCATTCCTTTCATTTCTCGCTATCGTAAAGAAGTAACTGGAAGTTTAGACGAGGTACAGGTCGCCGCCATTAGAGATTTAGCCCAACAACTCCGTGAACTCGATAAACGTAGAGAAGCCATCTTAAAATCCTTAACCGAATTAGACAAGTTAACATCCGAACTCGAAAAGAAAATAAATGAAGCGGAAACAATTACCGCTTTAGAAGATATTTATTTGCCTTTTAAGCCAAAGCGCAAAACCAGAGCCTCGGTAGCTAAAGAGAAAGGACTGGAGCCCCTAGCCTTGCGTATTTTAGCGCAAAGTAGGATAGATCCTGAGCAAGAAGCATCAACCTATGTTAATGATAAAAAAGGAGTAGGCAGCACCAGTGAAGCCCTAGCTGGTGCGAGAGATATTATCGCTGAAATGATCAGCGAAAATACAGAGGCTCGGACGAAAATGCGTCACCACTTTACCCAAAAGGCCACCTATAAAACAACTTTAATTAAAGGCAAAGAAGAAGCAGGCATAAAATATAAAGATTACTTCGAATGGGAAGAACCTGCTAAAAATGCACCGTCTCACCGCGTACTGGCCATGCTAAGGGGGGAGCAAGAAGGTTTTTTAAAACTAAATGTGCTTCCAGCAGATGAAGATGCGATCGCTTTATTAGAAAATCAATTTCTTACCGCCAAAAATGCTGCGGCAGATCAGGTACAACTGGCAATTATCGATGGCTATAAACGCTTGCTTCGCCCTGCAATGGAAACCGAATTGAGAGCAACGATCAAACAAAAGGCTGATGAAGAAGCCATAAAAGTATTTGCCGAAAATGCCCGTCAACTCTTGTTAGCCGCTCCAATGGGACAAAAAAATGTCTTAGCGATCGACCCAGGTTTTAGAACAGGCTGCAAAGTAGTTTGTCTGGATAAACAGGGAAAATTACTTGAAAATGCCACCATTTATCCGCATACTGGCCAAGGTAACGTTAAGGATGCCGAATGGCAATTAGTGAAGCTTTGTGAAAAATATGATATAGAGGCCATCGCAATAGGCAATGGTACGGCGGGACGAGAAACTGAAGCCTTTGTGCGCAAGCTTAAAATACCAAATGTGCTGGTGGTAATGGTAAACGAAAGTGGGGCATCAATCTACTCTGCATCGCCCTTGGCGAGAGAAGAATTTCCAACGCACGACATTACGGTTAGGGGCGCTGTTTCTATTGGCCGCCGATTAATGGATCCTTTAGCCGAATTGGTGAAAATTGATCCAAAATCTATTGGCGTTGGGCAGTATCAACACGATGTAGATCAAGGTAAACTCCAACAGAGCTTAGACGATACCGTGATGAGTTGCGTAAATGCAGTTGGCGTTGAGCTTAACACAGCGTCTAAACAAGTCTTAGCCTATGTTTCAGGCTTGGGCGATACCTTGGCTCAAAATATCATTAATTATCGCAATACTCATGGTGCTTTTAAAAATCGTGAAAGTTTAAAGAAAGTGCCCCGTTTGGGCGACAAAGCTTTTGAGCAAGCCGCAGGGTTTTTGCGTATTCGCGATGCAAAACTGGCATTAGATCGTAGCGGCGTGCACCCTGAACGCTACGAGTTGGTTAACCAAATGGCAAAAGATTTAGGTTGTACAATTGATGAGTTGATGAAAGACCTACAACTGCAAAAGCAGATTAATCTACAACGCTATGTAAGCACTAGCGTCGGATTGCCAACGTTAAACGATATTGTAAAAGAACTGGCAAAACCTGGTCGCGATCCGCGAGAGCAATTCGAAGCCTTTAGCTTTGCCGAAGGTATAAATGCAATCGAAGATTTAAAAGCAGGAATGAAACTGGCAGGCATTGTAACCAACATTACTAATTTCGGCGCTTTTGTTGATATTGGCGTGCATCAAGACGGACTGGTACACACTAGCCAAATGGCTAACCGCTATGTAGCTAACCCTAACGAAGTAGTGAAGGTAAGCCAAGTGGTACAGGTAACCGTGGTTGAGGTTGATGTGGCAAGAAAGAGGATTTCGTTAACGATGAAAGGTGATGAAAGCCCTAAGTCTGGAGTCAGAAGCCGCCCTGACTCTAAAGTCCCAAGTCCGAAAGCGGTAACGCCAAAACCAACACAACAACCTAAAAAAGAAGTTGAGGGCGATTTGCAAACCAAGCTGGAAGTGTTGAAGAATAGGTTTAAGTAAGAATTTTGAGCAAAGAACAAGGACAGACCGTCATATCAAGCGAGCATAACGACGAGATATCTATCGAATAATCCTAACAGATCTCTCCTTCCGTCTAGGTGACGGATGTGCTAACCTCTACAACTCAATCTGCCTTTTAATACTTTCTTCCAAAGAAATCAACGTTTCTGTGCGCTGTATCCCTTTCACAGCTTGTATCTCTTCGTTTAAAACATGACGAAGGTGGTCGGTATCGCGACAGGTAATTTTGGCGAACATGCTATACGACCCAGTGGTGTAATGTAACTCTACTACTTCCTTTATATTGCTAAGCTGTTCTACGGCATCTTTGTAGAGCGATCCTTTTTCTAAATAAATACCTAAAAAGGCAGTAATGTCAAATCCAGCTTTTTTAGGGTCGATGATGAGGTGAGAACCTTTAATAATTCCCATATCGGCTAATTTCTTCATCCGAACGTGAACGGTTCCGCCCGAAATGATCAATTCTTTGGCAATTTCGGTGTAAGGTTTAGTCGCATCGTTCATCAACTGTGTTAAAATCTGAATATCCAGGTTGTCAATTTCTAAATTTTGAGTTTCTTTTTTGAGCATAAATTTTGTTATTTCTAATGATTATCTAATATAATTACAATTATCATAAAAATAAAATAAAATGATTAAAATATTTGCAACATATTTAGTATTTGTCTTATGTTTGTATCAACGAACTAGTCCAAAGTCGTAAGTTGGTAGTCCGAAGTCTAAATTAGACTAAAGACTAATAACTGGAGACCTAAGACTATAAATAATGTAGGGTGGTGAAATTGGCAGACACACCTCCTTGTCTCGGTGGTAGAGGAAATGGGAAATCCGGCAACGGTACAACCACTCTATGAAGGTTCGACTCCTTCCCCTACAGCTTCGTTAGTTTTGAGTAGTGAGTTTGGAGTTTTGAGGCTCCGAACTCCCAACTTAAAACTCCGAACTAAAAAATGTTGGGTGGTGAAATTGGCAGACACACCTCCTTGTCTCGGTGGTGGGGATCATGGGACAAACGCAATTTATGGGTTGACCACAAATTAATTTTGAATTGCAGCTAACTACCCCTTGAAGGTTCGACTCCTTCCCCAACAGCCAGTTTTATAAATAATAAGTTAGTTAAAAAGAAAAGCGACCCGGATAGGTCGCTTTCTTCTTTTTATTTTATCCCATATTTATCGCTAAACTTCTTATCCAACTGCTTGTGCAAGTTATCTAGGTTAATTGATCGGCCTTGGATAAAGGCTTCTTCAACTTTGTTGCCGATCATATCTAAAGCATCGCCAGCCGAGATAAAGAAGGTTGCGTCTTTTCCAATCGCTAAACTACCTGTAGTTTTATCAATCCCCATTGCTTTAGCAGCATTTAAGGTAATGGTTTTAAGCGCATCTTCTTTAGTCATGCCCCATGCAGAAGCAGTACCAGCCATAAAAGGCAAATTGCGTTGTCTCCAAAAACCATCACCACCATCAAAGCTAATCACAACCGTAACGCCAGCATTGCTTAAGCGAGCAACATTTTTGTACGGCATATTTACATCGTCATCAGCACTGTTAGGCAATGATTGTGGCTTTTTAACCACTATAATGATATTATTAGCTTTCAAGAAATCAGTTAACAAGTAGGCATCATCCCCACCTACAATTATAGGTGTAATGCCGAATTTTTTAGCAAAATTAACTGCGCCAACAATTTCTTTCTGTCCGTCGGCGTTGATAAATAATTTCTGTGTCCCATTAAATAATCCCTTCATTGCTGCCAAACGCGTATTCGTAACCGCAGGAGTAGTTTCTTGATATAGCTTAGCTTCAGTAAAGAACTTGTTTAATTCGGCAATGGCATTATTGGTTCGTTCGTTAGGATCAACTGCTGCACCGGCTGCTGCCCCGCCAAATCTACTGAAACCAAAACCACCTCTGCCTCTAGGTGCAGTAGGCCAAGTCATGTGCATGGCATCTTCCTTTTTTATTGCAGCATCCTCCCAATTCCAAGCATCTAGTTGAACCACCGAAGAGCTTCCAGAAATGGTTCCCCCTTGTGGGGTAATCTGAGCCATCAAAATACCATTGCTACGTAAAGTTGCGGGCACTTTAGAGTCTGTATTGTAAGCAATTAATGCGCGAATGTGCGCATTGTTTTCTCCCAATTCGTCATCATCAATTGTTGCTTTAACCGATTCGACCTCAATTAAACCCAAATTGGTAACGGGAGCAATAAAACCTGGGTAAATATGTTTCCCTGTTGCTGTAATAACCTTTGCATCTGTAAGTGCAAACTTTACTACGGTAGCATCACCAATACCGGTAATTTTACCCTTATCGAATGTGATGTATCCGTTAGGGATAACTGCACCATCGCCAGTATGAATGGTTGCCCCCATTACAATAATTTTTTGGCTTTGGGGCTTTGCCGGAGAAATATTTGCTTGTCCGAAAGCTAAACTTACCGAAGCAACGATTGCAATAGCGGTACTTATATACTTATTCATGATTGTGTTCTCCTTCCATTTCCATTTGATTTGCTTCGGCCCAATAATCTTCCAGGTATTCGCAATAATATAAACGAGGTGGTCTTTCGCCAAAAGGACGTTGCGTACGTGCACCTGCATTTTTGCTTTCTAACAATTTTTGGATAATTCGTGCTTTTTCTGCTTTCTGTGCCGTTTGCTGCAATGCATCACGGTCCATATCCCAATAGGCAATACCGTCTACAAATGTTTTTTCTGCTTTTGCATAGATAGAAAGTGGGTTGGCCGACCAAACTACCACATCGGCATCTTTACCTGGTTTTAAACTACCTACTTTATTGTCGATGTGCAACATTTTGGCAGGGTTTAAGGTAACCAATTTTAATGCTTCCACTTCGGGCACGCCACCGTATAGTACCGATTTACCCGCTTCTTGATTTAAGTGACGAGCCATTTCCGCATCATCAGAGTTAAACGCAGTTGTGATTCCTACATTATGCATAATTTTTCCGTTATAGGGGATTGCTTCTTGAACCTCCATTTTATAGGCCCACCAATCTGAAAATGTAGAAGCAGCAATACCATGCGCTTTCATCTTATCCGCTACTTTGTAACCTTCTAAAATGTGGGTGAAGGTATTAATTTTGAAACCTAAGCTATCCGCAACATGGATAAGCATGTTAATTTCGCTTTGTACGTAAGAGTGACAGGTAATGAAACGTTTGTTGTTTAGAATCTCAACTAATGCATCTAATTCTAAATCTCTGCGTACATTATTGCCTTTAACAGCCAATGCTTTTTCGTAATCTTTAGCACGTGTAAAGGCATCAACAAAAGTTTGCTCAACACCCATACGGGTTGATGGGAAACGCTGATTGTTTGACGAAGAACTTTGTTTCACGTTCTCGCCCAAAGCAAATTTGATGAACCCATCGGCACCAGCAAATTTTAATTCTTCTGGCAATTTACCCCAACGGAGTTTAATTAATTGGCTTTGTCCACCAATCGGATTTGCAGAACCATGTAAAATCTGAGAAGAAGTTACACCACCAGCCAACTGGCGATAAATGTTTACATCTTCTGAGTTAATAATATCGCCAATGCGAACCTCTGCTGAAACAGATTGTGCGCCCTCGTTAATACCACCGCTACCAGCAATATGCGAATGCTCGTCGATTAAGCCAGCGGTAATGTGTTTTCCAGTTGCATCAATCACTTTTGCAGAGCCAGCCGAAAGATTTTTGCCTACAGCTTTAATTTTTCCGCCTTCTAAAAGTACGTCAGCATTTTCTAATATCCCTTCCTTTTCGTTAGTCCACACCGTGGCATTTTTAAGCAATACCGTTTCAAGCACAGGAGCTTTAGCTGTGCCAAATGAAATGAATGGATAAATAATTGGACCCATGGTAACTGCTGGTTTTGCAGGTTCATCGCGTTTTGGCATTTCTTTAGCCGCCTCCTTAAATGTGCCGTTCCAATGGCCAGCTGCAATCGAATTCACTACTACATCGCCACTAAAAGCCACAGGAGCAGCACTTGTTAAAAATCCACTTAAGCGAACATCGCCTACTGGATTTTTTCTTAAGTTAAAATGTATGTTTACCCAGTCGCCCGTACGTGTAAATGTAGCATTTACTTTTACGCTATCCGCACCTAAACGCTCAATGGCTGCGGTAGGTGCAGTTGCTGTTCCTGCTATTCTTAATACAGTAGAACCAATTCCATCGATGTTTACCGAGTAGGTGCCACGTAAATCGGTTATATCCATTTTACTGATTACAAAGCGTTTACCCTGTACCCAGTTTTCGAAAATAATGTTTCCGGTTTTAAAGATGTTATCTGAAGTAATTAAGAAGTTAGCCAATTTGCCTTTTTCTATCGAACCTACTTTATCGCTAATCCCAAGTATCGAAGCGGGAATTTCGGTAACCGAAAGTAAAGCTTGTTTCTCGGTTAATCCATTGGCAATTGCTTGTTGAATGTTAGCCCAAAATGCATTTGGAGCATCTAATCCGAAAGTGGTTAAAGCGAATTTAATCCCTGCTTTTTCGAGTGCACCAGGATTAGTAGGAGCTAGTTCCCAACCTTTTAATTGCGCTAAACTTAAATTTCTTGCTTCAGTAGGATCCTCAACATCGAACGCTTTCGGGAAGTTAATTGGAATAATTAAGGTCGCGCCTGTTGCTTTAACGGCGTCAATACGTTGATATTCATCGCCATTGGATTTAATGACATACGTTTTCCCAAATTCTTTAGCCACTTTATCGGCACGCAAAATATTTGCCCATCCATCTGCCTCAAAAAGCTGGGGAAGCGTTTGTTGTTTATTAAATTGATCTAAAGAAATGTTATACTCTTCTTTTTGGTTTTTATACCAGTTTGCATCTAAATAGGTCTGGCGTAGTAATGCAATCGAACCCATTAGCGAAGAAGGATAATCGTTACTCGATGTTCCTCTGTTAAATGAATAATTTGCTGCGCTTTGATCGTTCAGCATCACTTCATTTTCTCTGCCATCGTTTAGGGTCACAGCAGCAGAAGTTCCACGGGCAATTCCGTCTCTGCTAATGGCATTTACGCTACCAAAACCGGCTTTGCGCAAATCATCAGCTTTTTTGGTATCGATGGCAAAAATGTTTCTCACTTCGGTTTCAGAACGGATACTCTCGTTCCATCCATAGGCGCCCTTTTTATTTGATGTAAAAACAGATTGTCTGTTTCCAAATCCGCCTGCAGGCATAGCACGTACAGCCTCAGGAATTCCGTAAGAAGTAAAAGCATCAATAAGCGAAGGATAAATGTATTTTCCTTTTAAGTCGATCACTACATATCCTTTGGGGATTGCTGTTCCGGTACCAACCGATTGGATGGTTTTGTCTTTAACTAGTAACACTCCGTTACTAATGGTTTGGTTGGCATTTACTACAATGGTTGCATTGATAAACGCATACTGTATAGGTCTAATATCATAAGAGCCGTTAACGGGATACGTTTGCTGGGCAAACAACAATGTAGTAGAAAATACCAGCGCGAGCGCAAGTAGAATTCTCTTCATAAAATTTTAGTTAGTTGATTATGTGTTAAATCTATTGATAAATAAAGATTTATTATATATCTAACTGTTATTTTACAACATTTTTAATCATTTTATCATTACGTCTATTTATTTGCTATTTTTGGACTAAATAAAAAACCATGAATACTTACGAAATCTTAAAAAATGCACACTCAGGTTGGAGATATATTGTTATTATCTTGTTGTTTGTAGCTATAATTCAAGCGTTGTTGGGGTGGACTGGCGATAAGCCTTATACTTCTAGGCATAGAAAATTAAATGTGTTTACCTTAATTAGTGCGCATATTCAGTTGTTATTTGGCTTAGTGTTGTATTTTTTAAGTCCGCTAACCAAGTTGCCAGCTGCCGATGCCATTGGTAGGTATTGGAAGATGGAGCACGTTAGCTTGATGATTTTGGCTGTAATTTTAATCACCATCGGAAATGCGCAGTCTAAAAAGATTACCGACGAGAAGGGGAAACATAGAACCATAGCTGTATATTTTGGCCTTGCATTTTTACTTATTGTTGGGGCCATTTTTATGATGATTATGGCAGATCCGAGTAGGACTTGGTACTAAACTCAAATAATTTCCTAAAATATTTTGATTACTTAACTTTTTGTATATTTTTGCTACTCAATGATTAACAATATCCATACATGGCAATGGCGTGGTAATTCTAACAAGAGTTATGTCGAAGCTTTGTGCACCTTATAGTTTATCAACCTAAACCTTAAAAACCACTAAAAAACCCGACGTAACCACACGCCGGGTTTTTTGTTTAATACCCTTTAGATCGCTCACTATCGTTCGAGATGATACAGAATTGAATAGAATGCGGAGGATTGAAAAAGAGGATAGAAAATAGAAGAAAGAATGAATACATATAAAATACACACACACAGCAAAAAGCGACTAGCAGATACCACTACACCGGTAAGTATATACCTCCGCTTGCGCGATGTTTTTCCGAATACCATTTTGCTCGAAAGTTCCGATTACCATAGCCGCGAAAACGCTACCAGCTACGTGTGCGCTGAGCCTGTTGCAGGTATTATTTTAAAAGACGGGATATTAACTACCTATTTTCCCGATGGTAGTAAGGAAAGTAAAACACAATTTGTGCTTACTGAGGAAATCGCAGCCTTTAAAGCACGATTCGAACTGCATAATCATGTAAAGGAAAAACATATTTCTACCGGATTATTCGGCTATTTTACGTGGAATGCCATTCCTCATTTCGAGGATATTAGCTTTACATCCACCACACCAAATGAGGATAAAATTCCAGTAATGCAATATCATATTTACAGATACATTATTGCGATAGACCATTTTAAAAACGAAGTTACGCTTTCGAAGAACGTATTTAATGGCGACGAGGGAGAAGATTTGACAAAGATGGAATACCTTATCCAGAACAAAAATTTCCCAGAATATAGCTTTAAAACAAAAGAGACCGAACGGTCTAATTTAACAGATGAGGGCTTTATGGAAATGGTAGAACAATTAAAAACACACATTTACCGTGGCGATGTTTTTCAAATTGTACCTTCAAGGGCTTTTAGCCAGGGATTTTTAGGAGATGAATTTAATGTATATCGCTGCTTGCGCTCTATTAACCCATCACCATACCTGTTTTATTTCGATTATGGAAGCTTTAAACTCTTTGGGTCTTCGCCAGAAGCACAGATTACCATTGACAATAACGTTGCAAATATTTTCCCAATTGCTGGCACATTTAAGCGAACGGGTAACGACGAAGAGGATGTCGCTTTAGCAAAGAAACTTGAAGAAGATCCGAAAGAAAGTGCTGAGCACGTTATGCTGGTAGATTTAGCTCGAAACGATTTAAGTAGGCATTGTAATGCAGTCGCCGTAAAATCATTTAAGGAAGTCCAGTATTACTCGCATTTAATTCACTTGGTTTCTAAAGTAAGTGGAAATTTACAAGAGGGAGTAAGTGCGTTTAAAGTGGTGGCCGATACGTATCCTGCTGGTACATTGAGTGGAGCTCCGAAATACAAAGCCATGCAATTAATCGATCAATATGAACAATTAGGCCGAAATTTTTACGCAGGAGCCATTGGCTATATGGGTTTTAACAACGATTTTAATCACGCCATCATGATCAGAACCTTTATGAGTAAAAACAATTTCTTGCATTACCGTGCTGGAGCTGGAATTGTGGCCGATTCAGTCGCAGAAAGTGAATTGAATGAAGTGAATAACAAAATTGCGGCTTTGCGTAAAGCAATTGAAATGGCCTGTGAGCTGTAGAGTTGGGAAAAAGGGATATACAAGTTAGCAAATAAAGATGAATAAGAATACCGTTTTAGTAATCGACAATTACGATAGTTTTACCTATAATTTAGTGCATTTGATAAATGAACTGGGCTTTGAAGCCGAAGTTTGGCGTAATGATAAGTTTAAATTAGAAGATGTTGCGGCGTACGATAAAATTTTACTTTCTCCTGGTCCTGGCATCCCCGAAGAGGCAGGTTTATTGTTGGAAGTGATTAAAACCTATGCGTCTAAGAAAAGCATAATGGGCGTTTGTTTAGGTCAACAAGCCATTGCCGAAGCGTTTGGTGGGACTTTGCTTAATTTAGGCAGGCCAATGCACGGCATTGCAACACCCATAACGATATTAGATACGTCGGAATTAATCTTTAAAGATTGTCCCGATTTAATTGAAGTTGGACGGTACCATTCGTGGGTGGTTAATCCGGCCGATTTACCGAGTAGTTTAAAGGTTACCGCTCTAGATGGTGATGGACAAATAATGGCTCTTCGTCATGAAAAATACGATGTTTGTGGCGTGCAGTTTCACCCAGAAAGTGTACTTACCCCTAATGGCAAACAAATGATGAAGAATTGGGTGGAAAATTAATAAGCAGAAGCAAAGGAAAACATGTCAATTTTAGATAAAATCGTAATTCGCAAGAAGGAAGAAGTTGCGCTTGCTAAGCAAAGCGTTAGCATTAAGCAATTAGAGGCGGCGCCAAATTTTAATAGAACCCCTTTAGTTTTTAGCGATTTCTTATTGGATGCAAACCGCACTGGGATTATCTCTGAATTTAAAAGACGTTCGCCATCAAAAGGGTTGATCAATGGAATTGCTGATGTAGCAACAGTTACTCAAGCTTATACTGCTGCAGGTGCTTCGGCTTTGTCGGTATTAACCGATACCGATTTTTTTGGCGGGAAGGCCGATGATTTAATAGCAGCGAGAACGGTGAACCAAATTCCGATTTTGCGGAAAGATTTTATGATTGATGAGTACCAGATTTTGGAGGCAAAAGCCTTGGGAGCCGATCTGATTTTATTGATTGCATCGATATTAACGCCACAAGAAATTGCTAGCTATGGAAAATTTGCACAAAGCTTAGGCTTAAGTGTTTTGTTAGAGGTACACGATTTAGCAGAGTTAGAGCGAAGTATTTGTTCGCATTTGAACGCTATTGGCGTAAATAACAGAAATCTTGGCGATTTTACCGTAAATATTCAAACTTCATTTGATCTTGTCGATAAAATTCCAAACGAATTTTTAAAGATTTCTGAAAGTGCAATCGACAATCCAGAAATAATTAAACAATTAAAAGCAGTTGGCTACAATGGCTTTTTAATTGGTGAGAATTTTATGAAAACTGAAGATCCTGGACAAGCGATTAGGGATTTTGTGAGTAAGCTTTAGCGTTGTTAAATGTATACGTTAGGCCTAGATTAACATTTGAATAAAGAGATAACGGCCTCGAACTATTCCTATTTTGGGCTTCGGACGATATTAAACCACTGTAATTCAAATTTGGAAGAATAAAAACACCCAAGTTATTTTTAAAATGATATTGCCCACCTAAACCTAAGCTGGCGCCCAAGCCAGCATAATTATTTTGGCCATAAAATTTACTGCTACTTATCCCAACATCTATCGATAGACCATAATTTAAGAATATGTATTTTCCAAATGTGTGACGTAACTTAACCAACACATTCAGAAGATTGTCTTCATCGTTTATGCTGTTATCTTCATTTTTATACTGAGAATAGCTTAACCCAGTTTCTATAAATAAGTGCTTATTTGTTTGATATAAATAGCCAAAACCAAACGTTTTTAAGGGTTTAATTTCTTCTTTAAAAATGACGCAACCACAACCAACTCCGCCACTACTTTCTTTATCACGAAAGGAAATGGGTTGCCCAAATCCATAATTGATTGAGAATATTTTTTTATGCTCTTGACCATTACAAATCATCACCAAAAAGAGAAAGGGAAAAACAAGAATTTTTTTCATATTTATGGCTAGGTTAGCTGTAAGTTATACGTAAAAATTGATGAAACGTTACAGTTCGTTCTCAGTTTATAGTTTCCAATTATCTTAAACCTTGCTTTGTGCTCTCCGTGTAAAACTCACTTTGCGATAAAGTTAACAAACCATAAATCATTTCCTCTGTTTTAATCTTCGTATATTTGTATCAAAATATGGGAAAACAGAAAACATACGATACTGCGCTTAAACAAGAGCGTGCTGTACTTGTGGGCGTAGTTACACCAGGCGAAAAACCAGAGCAAACGAAAGAATATCTTGATGAGCTGGCCTTTTTAGTCGACACCGCCGGTGGCGCTGTTGAAAAAGTGTTCACACAAAAAATGCTTCGTCCCGATCGGGCAACCTTTGTTGGTACGGGTAAATTGGAAGAAATACAGGCTTATGTAAAGGCCGAAGAAATAGATATGGTGGTGTTCGATGATGAACTTTCACCATCACAATTGCGGAATATTGAACGTGAATTGCAAGTTAAAATCTTAGATCGTAGCAATCTTATTCTCGATATTTTCGCTGGGAGAGCACAAACGGCACAAGCAAAAACACAAGTAGAATTAGCACAACTGCAATATTTATTACCACGCTTAACACGTTTATGGACCCACTTAGAGCGCCAAAAAGGGGGTATTGGGATGCGTGGCCCTGGTGAAACACAAATTGAGAGTGATAGAAGGATGATTTTAGAAAAGATCTCTTTACTAAAAGAACGCTTAAAATTAATCGACCGCCAAAACGAAACGCAACGTAAAAACCGTGGACAATTAATTCGTGTTGCATTGGTTGGCTATACGAATGTAGGCAAGTCTACCATCATGAACATGCTATCAAAATCGGATGTGTTTGCAGAAAATAAACTCTTTGCAACCTTAGATACCACCGTTCGGAAGGTGGTGATTGAAAATTTACCATTTTTACTGTCCGACACCGTTGGGTTTATTAGAAAGTTACCTCACCATTTGGTAGAATGCTTTAAATCTACTTTAGATGAAGTTAGAGAAGCCGATATTTTAATTCATGTGGTAGATGTCTCGCATCCAAATTTTGAAGATCAAATTCACACCGTTAACGAAACGCTAAACGATTTGGGAGCACGGGATAAGGATACCATCATGATTTTTAATAAAATCGACGCCTATGTAACGCCCGAAACAGACGAATATAACGAAGAAGAAATTGCGCCTTTAACCTTGGCCGATTTTAAGAAAAGCTGGATGGCTCACCATAATGCACCTGCTATTTTTATATCCGCTACGCGAAAAGAAAATATAGAAGAATTTAAACAATTACTTTACGATAAGGTTAAAAACATTCATACAAAACGGTATCCTTACGATAAGTTGTTATATTAGGGATTGAAGTAGAGAAGATTTAAGAAGTGAAATCCCTTAATTGGTGAAATCAAATATAAAGAACATGGAAAGTAAAAGACAACAGAAATTTGCGGGATTATTACAGGAAGAACTTGCCGCTATTTTTCAGCGCGAAGGAGCTGCATATTTACCAAATACATTAGTTACCATTACCAAAGTGAGGGTATCGCCAGATTTAGCGGTTGCAAAGGTATACCTCAGCTTTTTAAACACCAATAATACAGGTTTGTCGGTTGCTACCGTAAATTCCCATGCTAGCGAAATTAGATATAAATTAGGTTCTCGCATTCGCCACCAAGCCAGGGTTATTCCAACACTTTCATTTTTCGTAGACGACACCAATGAATATGTAGAGCACATGGATAAAATTTTCGATAAAATAGCGAAAGAGCGAAAAGAAACCGACGAAGAAAGTGAAGAGCAAAACTAGTTATATTCGTGAACCAGGGAACTTCTTTACACATGTTATTCCAGCATTCTTAGCTATTCCTGGGGCATATCTTTTACTCTTAAAAGCGTCGAGCCCCTTTGAATACACAGCCGCTTTAATTTATGGAATTGGAATGTTCGTTCTTTTTAGTGTGAGTTCAATCTACCATAGCCTACCCCGTACACCTTATGGTATTCGGTTTTGGCAAAAATTTGATCACTGTTGTATTTATTTAATGATTGCCGGATCTTTTACCCCTACTGCGCTGTTGGTTTTTGAAGGTAATTTAAGGTGGATTATTTTTGGAATGGTCTGGCTCGTGGCTTTAATTGGCTGTTTACTGAAAATCTTTAATCGATTAAAAAATGGTGCAGTTTCTACGGGACTGTATATTGCTATGGGCTGTTTAGTTATTCCATTTATAAAAAATATGCTCGAAACTTTGCCAATGAGTGCCATATTGTGGTTAATTTTAGGGGGCATATTTTATGTTGGTGGAACTTATTATTATGCAAAAGATAAACCCATGAACCGATTTTTTCATAGCCACGAATTGTGGCACATGTTTGTTAATTTCGGGGCGCTCTCGCATTTTATTTACAATTACGTTTATGTTTTTAAGGGTTAATTAACCTTAAGAAAATTTAGTCCTAATAGATCTTAACTTCGTAATGTTTAAAATAAGCGTATTTAAATTATTTGTATTTATTGATGAATTCACTACAAAAACTGCAAGAATTTTTAACTAATCCGTTAAATAAAATCGGGAAAGTAGTCGATTTTAATCCAGCGACTGATACGTTATTGCCTTTCGATTTTACTGCAGCAAATACCGAATTAACGCCAACGATTTTAAACGATACCGATTCTTTTTCGAACTGGGTCGAGGATAAATTAAATCAAAATAAAGCCAAATATGGCATTGGTGGATACAATGAGCATCGAACCATCTACAGTCGAAGCGAGCATTTCGACGCCAATGAAGAACCTCGGAGACTTCATTTAGGAATAGATATATGGGGGGCAGCAGGCACACCTGTTTATAACTTTTATGAAGCCAAAGTGCATAGTTTTAAGTTTAACGACAACTTCGGCGATTATGGCGCAACTATAATTTTACACTATCAATTAGAGGATGTAGAAGTATTTGGCTTATATGGTCACCTCGATTTAGCATCGCTTGATGGTTTGGCTGAGGGGAAAGTTATCCCAGCAGGGAAACAATTCTGCTGCTTTGGCGTTAGAGAAGAGAACGGCAATTGGCCCCCGCACTTGCATTTTCAACTGATTTTTGATATGGAAGGCTTAAAAGGGGATTACCCTGGAGTTTGTCAGTTTTCTAAAAGAGAAAGTTTTTTGCAGAATTGTGCAGATCCAGCGCTTGTTTTAGCTGCGAACTTTGGCCCAACATTAAATAAAAATACGTAAATTTAAGGATGGTGAATATCTTAACTGCATTTCTCGTTTGCCTATCTATTGGAATCTATGCGCAAGAACCCCAATTGCAGGGAGGGTTAAGTGTATTTCTAAAAGAGAATATCGTATATCCCCGTTACTCTTTACAAAATTGTATTCAAGGTACAGTAGACATTGGCTTTAAATTAAATAAAAAGGGAGAAGTGTACTACGCCACCATTACGAATGGGATAGGGACCGACCTGGATGATGAAGCGCTGCGGTTAATTAAATTAAGTAGTGGTAAATGGAATGTTCCTTTAGATCACGATACATCCACATTGGTGCTCGTTCCTATTAATTTTACGTTAAAGGGTTACGATTGCGAGCGAAAAGATAAGTATGCCATAGCAAAGGCCATTAGCGCATATAAAGTGGAGGCTGAACTAATAAATGTGATCGTTAATTTTTATCGAAATAAGCAAAAGGGCGTGTTTAACGCAGTCGAAGAATCAAAAATCTTAAAGCTTAGATCAGATTTAGGAATTGATGACGAATATTTAAATCGCCTACTTGCTAAACCCATTAACTAATTATGCGCTTTACGCTCCGCTCTCTTGTACTTCTAGATACGATCTCATTGCTGCTTTTAGGCTGGCAAATATGGGCATTTCTAACCAGTAATTTTCCCGAACAGCCTTCGCAAGAGGTACGCCACATGCTAATGGTACCAATGTTTATTCTTATTCTAATGGGTGCGATTGGATTATTTTTAGAAAAAAAATACGGATTTGTACTCTATTATATTCAATTTCCTTTTAGACTTTACTTGTGGGTTTTCTCTGTAGGTTTTATTACGCTGATACCCGAAGCCCTCGAAGTTTTTAATGATACACTATACGATATATTGTTTAAGGCGTGTTTTGTTGCGGAGGTTATCCGATTGTATTTAACGATAAAGATACATAGGGCGAAGTAATTTTTAAATCATGCTATATGCTTCCAAAGACAATCTCGAATCTTAAGAAGTAGGGATAATTCCACCCTTAAACTATAACCGTTAGTGCTTTAGGCATAATCTTCGCCACCACCCGATCTACCTTGCCAAGGTATTCGCCATCTACCTGAAAATGCACTTTATGTTTTGTTTTAATTTCCAATTCTGAAAGCTGATAGCTTTCAATCTTTTTCGGATTCCAAGGCAATTTGCTAATCCAAATCTTAATGATTTCCATAACAGCATATTCCTTCACAATAATCACTTCAAATAAACGATCATCTAGTTTGCCATCAGGATTTATCTCTAATCCTGTTCCATATTTAGTGGCGTTTGCTATGGCTACCATGGCCGCCTTTTGCTTAATGATCTTTCCATCAACCTTGAACGAAACATCCATTTTTCGGTGATTCCAAAATGCATGCCATGCTGCCTTAGCATACGTTTTCATCCCTCGTGTGGGTAAATCATCAAATTTTTTAACTAAATAGGCATTAAAACCAATATCAGATAAGTGAATGCACAGTTCTTTATTCACCATTACCGCATGAATTTTCTCGAGTTTACCCGCAGTGGTTAATTCAATCGCATCTTGCAATTCAAGAGGAATTCCCAACTCCTTTGCCATTCCATTTGCCGATCCTGCAGGTATAATTCCGAGGGGCATTTCTGTGTTTACTACACACTCGGCAACCATTTTTAAAGTGCCATCGCCACCAACAGCAATAATTCGATCTGCATTTGATTTTTTTATCGCGGCTTTTAATTTTTCGAGACTGCAATTGCTTGGCAATTCATAAATCTCGATATGTTCTTCTCTTTTCTTAAAAAAAGCAGTAATTTCTGTTGTATAATTAATTTCACCCTTGCCTGATCCAGGATTTACTACATAGAGCAACTTTAGCGTTTTAGATTTCATCCGTAAATAATTTATTGTTTTTGTCGGTCGGATGGAGCTCACCACGATTTAGATTCATTCACCGTATGTTTATAAGTATTTTAATTGTGTTCGGTTCACAACATACAAACAACAAGCGCCTAAATCTGTTTTAATTATATTATGGGTAATGCAAGCGTAAAAGTATATCATGGTTATGGACATACCCATAATTTAGTCGTGTATGGCCATGTTTTTAAATTCAAGGCAAAAACGGCGCAAATCTTCAGCAACAATCTCCTTGTAAACATCCTTCATCTTTTTAAACTTTTTGTAGTTAAACCTTATCCCTTTGCTAAAGTTCGACTCCATTTTTATACACAAATTATCGAACAAAAGGCAGAATACGATGGCTTCTTTAAATTTGAATGGAAAGCATTGAATGAGATAAAAGCAGGGTGGCACGATGTAAAAGTAGAGGCTTTTGAAGCTAATAATGAAGTAATAGCAACAGCAGAGGGAAAGATTTATGTTCCCCACATCACGCAATATGCGTTTATTTCTGATATAGACGATACGGTTATGGTATCTTATTCGGCCCGGTTCATTAAAAGGTTAAGAGAATTATTTATTAAAAACCCTAGAACCCGGAAAACCTTTGAATCGCTTAAAAATCATTATCAGTTATTGGCAAATGCACATACAAAAATAGACCAACCTAACCCATTCTTTTACGTATCGAGCAGCGAATGGAACCTATACGATTATTTAGTAGAAACCTTTCGATACAATGAATTGCCAGAAGGTACGTTCTTATTAAATCAATTAAAACGATGGAAGAATTTAATTAAAACAGGAAAAACCGGCCATGAAGGAAAACTATTAAGGGTAATGCGTATTATCGATGCCTTTCCGAATCAGAAGTTTGTTTTTTTTGGCGATAATTCTCAGCAAGACCCAGCCATTTATCAAACCATTGCCGAGAAGTATAGTAAAAATATAACGGCTATCTACATTAGAAATGTACGACCCGAAAAACAAGAAATAACGAAGAGCTTATTGGCTCAAATTGAAGAAAAAGGAATTTCTACCTGCTTATTTGAACACAGTGATGAAGCAATAGCACATTCAAAAAGAATTAAATTAATTGTGAGTTAAGTTTTATATTTATATCACCTAAAATCATTAATCATGAAGAACATATTTTTTGCATTATTATTCGTTGTCGGATTAAGTTCATGTGCTAAAGACCTCGATAAGGCTGTTAAAACCAACTCGAAATGGGTATTAATCGACTGGCCAGGTAAAACTATTCCTTCCAATGCTCAAGCCACGTTAAACCTAAGCGATGGCAACAAAATTGGTGGAAAATCATTTTGTAACACTTATGGGGGCAATGCTACTTTTAATGGTAATGCCTTACAATTTAGTCAAATCGTTGGCACAAAAATGTATTGCACCGAGGTTGCAGAGGCGGAAAATAAATTTCTAGACGACTTGCAAGCTGTAAATTCTGGAAATGTTGACGGTAATAAATTAACGTTGATGAAAGATGGTGTAGTGATGCTAGTATTCAATAAAACTAACTAATTGATTTCCCGAAAGGCGAAAAGGCTAAATTCATCAACTTAAAATGCTGCAAACCAAAGGGAATACCAATTATGGTGATGCAGAATAGTAAGCCAAACAAGAGGTGCGTGAGTACAATCCAGATTCCGCCGAATACGAGCCATATAATGTTCATAATCGTCGATAAACAACCAATATTTGATGACGTATCGGTTATTTTAACACCAAATGGAGCTAAACCTACAATGGCAAACTTAAAGCATTGAATTCCAAAGGGGATGCCAACAATGGTAAGGCATAACACTAAGCCCCCAAAAATGTATTGAAAGAAGATGAAGATTCCTCCGAAGATAATCCAGATAATATTTCCGATAAAACTCATACTTTTAAGACATCAACTGCTAAAAGTTGTTACAGTACACCATTCATGATTTTTAAACTGCTTGATGATTCTTTAATCTTCCCTAATCCTGCTTTGGCAGAAGATGATGGATTATTAGCCATTGGTGGAGATTTAAGCTCAGAACGCTTGCTTTTAGCCTATAAAAATGGTATTTTCCCGTGGTTTAGCGAAGGCGACCCCATCTTATGGTTTTCGCCACACGAGCGATGCGTTATTTTTCCGGGGCGGATTGCCATTAGCAAAAGCATGAATAAAATAATAAAACGCGGCGACTTTACGATTACCGAAAATCAAGCATTCGCCGATGTAATTTACAACTGTGCGAAAGCGCCAAGAGTGGGTCAAGATGGTACCTGGATAACCACCGAAATGACAGAAGCATATATATGCCTAAACGCAAAGGGCATTGCCAAAAGTATAGAAGTTTGGAAGGGAAATGAATTGGTTGGCGGACTTTATGGTGTTGAAATTGGATCTGTTTTCTGTGGTGAGAGCATGTTTAGCAAAGTAAGTAATGCCTCTAAATTAGCATTGATTTATTTAGCGCAAAAGGAAGGTATCCGATTAATCGATTGCCAGTTGCCGAATGGTCATTTAATGAGCATGGGAGCAGAAATGATCAGTAGAGAAGAGTATACTAAAATTCTGATGCAGGCCCATTAAAACAAAAAACTTAGCGATTTGTATTATGCGCCCAATCTCATAACTCACAATTAGTTCAGCAACTCCCTAATATCATCTTTACTTAACGATTTAAAGAAGCTTTCTTCTGTAGTAATCAGTGAATTAGCTAAAGACTTTTTACGGCGTTGTAAAGCCAGTATCTTTTCTTCTACAGTATCTTTCGAAATAAATTTGTAAATGAAAACCTTCTTGTCTTGACCAATTCGGTGCGTTCTATCAATAGCCTGTTGCTCAACTGCAGGGTTCCACCATGGATCTAAGATAAAGACATAATCGGCTTGAGTTAGATTTAAACCAACTCCGCCAGCTTTAATAGAAATTAGAAATACTTTTAAATCTTTGTTTTCTTGAAATTCGGCTACAATCTCACCTCGGTTCTTTGTTCCTCCATCTAAATAGGCAAAAGGAATGCCTTCTTTTTCTAAGCAGGTTCTAAAGATGTTCAGGTGCTTTACAAATTGTGAAAAAATAAGCACTTTATGCCCACCTTTTAATACATTATCTAAGGTATGCATCACGTTTTCGAACTTGCCCGAATCAGAAGTATACGCTTCATCGATCATTACAGGGTGATTGGCCAATTGTCTCAATGCTGTTAAACCTTGCAATAATTGCACTTGTTTTTTTGCATAGGTTCCGTTATCCATGCTGCTTAACAAATCGTTTCTATAGGCCGATTTGGTTTTTTCGTAATAGGCAGCCTGATCTTCGCTCATATCACAATAGAAAATATGTTCTGTTTTAGGGGGTAGCTCGGCAGCAACCTGTTCTTTGGTACGGCGCAATACAAAGGGCTTAATAATGGCCTGTAATTTTCGCGCTTTTTCTTCGTCTTTTCGTTTTTCTATGGCCTGCACATATTCTTCGTTAAAGAAAGATTGTGTACCCAATAAACCAGGATTCAAGAATGTAAGTTGAGTCCACAAATCGCCTACCGAATTCTCAACAGGCGTACCACTCAATACTAATTTATGCCTCGACTTTAGCATGCGCACCGCCTTGAACGATTTAGAAGAAGGGTTTTTTATGTTCTGACTTTCATCTAATATGATATAATTAAAGTAAAAATGGCTAATCTCTTCTACATCAACTCTTGTAATACCATAAGTGGTAATTATCAGGTCGTATTTAGCAAAAAGACTCACATCTTTATTTCTAAACGTGCCAGTATGCGCATGGATTTTAAGCTTTGGTGTAAACTTTTTTGCTTCATTTAACCAGTTATAAATGAGCGATGTTGGCATAATAATGAGCGAAGTGCTATGCGTTCCATTTTGCTCATCTTCTTCCTTTAGTTTTTGCAGCATCGCCAAGGTTTGAATGGTTTTACCCAAGCCCATATCGTCAGCCAAGCAACCGCCAAAATTGTATTCGCGCAAAAAACTAAACCAATTGTATCCGGCCTTTTGATAGTGTCTTAAATCGCCCTTGAAATTAACAGGCATGTTGGTGTCGGCAATGTGTTCGAAATCGTTTAAACGCTGCAGTTTTCTGTCCAATGTAACATTGGCTAAGCTATCTTCTGCCAAATCATTAATTAAGCCAATATGGTGCTTTTTAAGTTTAAGTCCCTTGTTCCCATCTGCCAGGCTAAATAAGCTACTATATTGTGTAAACCATTTTTCGGGAATAATAGCAATATCTCCATCGGGCAACATAAATTCTCTTTTTTTATGGAGTATATGTTGTTTTAAGGATATAAATGGAATGGGGTGAATTCCGAAATAGACAATGCCATTAATATCAAACCAATCATTATCTTCTTTAATTTCGAAATCAATTTTATTTGTTCCAAATACAAAACGCTTACCTGAACTTGCTTGCTCGATCTCGAAGCCATTTTCTTGGAGAAGTTCGATATGTTCATTCACCCAAGTAATAATGGCATACGATGGATTATCATTCTCAGTTAAATTGGGCAGTTCTAAATGATGAAATATGGCACTTATTTTCTTTAAACCCAAACTTAATAGGAAACCAAATTTTTGTTTCTCCCACTCGCTATTGCGCTTAATTCGAGTAAATGTATAATTGTCGTCTTCCTTGCTTAAACGAACCGTAACTTTATGTTCGTTGCCCATAGCGAAAGCATAAGCGCCATATTTAAAATAAAGCTGAATTTGTGAGATACCACCGTCTACATAAATTACTTTCAGAACGGATGTGGGGTCGTGCTTTTCAGTTTTAATTTCGAAGCCCTCGGCGTATACATGATATTTTTCAATCAGCGGACCTACAAATTTTTCGAAGTAGGCATCTTCCGTTGCTCTGGGGATGGTGATGTAACGCTTGTTTAAGAAAGGCATTAGTTTTTTGCCTTCAATATCTTGTTCAAAGAAGTAGAGTACATCGTTCAATAAAAGCCAGGCGGGCTGATTACAAACTACCTGTGCATCTTTAAACATAAAATCGATACGCAGGCCTTGATACTTTATGGTTGGGAAATACCTCGTTTCGGTTTCACCTCTTCTGAAATGAAAAAGTACCGTTGCAGGTTCAGTAGCTAAATCGATTTTACGCTCTGCGGGCCAACCATCTTTGTCCATTAAATACAGTCCATCCTTAATTTTCAGCGTTTCTAGCACTTCAGCAAGTTTTTTTTCAATTTTAGGACGAACAGTATCATAAAATTTCTCGTCGTAAAACTTACTGAAGAACTCAAACGGACGAATCGCCTTTTTATGGTATTTCTTAATGATGTAATCTTGCTCAGTTTCGTCCAGGATTTTAATTAATTTAAAATCGACCTCGGATAAGTGTTTAGCAAATTCTTTAGCTGTATGCGTAAATAAACGTTGGTAGGTTAACGAAAAATCGCCCTGTGGATTTAGCTGAACAATGTGCGGTTCGATTAAATAACCCAAAAACTCATGCTTACATAAGGAATATACAATTCTGCAGGGACCGGAACTATTTACGCGTAACATTGGTTAAAGGCTAAAAGAAAGAAAAGGTAAGCAGCTAAAAAATTCTAAACTTACATCAAAAAGTTGTGTATTCAAACTGTATGTAAACTTTTGTAAGATTTATTTTTTACGGCTCATTCCAAAATGTTTTACCGTGTATTTTAATGAGGCGGATAAATAGGCGGTTGAAGCGGTGTTAATTTTTCTCTTCCCGTTCGTCGAAGAAATACAGCCGTTCGTCTATGGTTACCTGCTCATGGTCTAAAAGCCTGAAAGTCAGTGCAACCTTTTGCCTCTATTGTCGTCTTATTTACGAAACCTGCCAAAAGGAACGGCAGGCAAAACATAAAAACAAAATATTTAAAATATAAAAGACATGAAAACTTCTATCAAATCATTAATCGCAGCAGTTTTAACAACAGTAGTGTTAACTAGTTCTGCATTTGCTTCAACAGATGAGCAAAAAAACACAAACACAGTTACCATTTTAAACCAAGTAAAAAACATCAACAAATTAGTAGTTAGCGGAAACGTTGAGGTATTCATTATTCAAGCCCCAACAGAAAGTGTAAAAGTATACGATAGCTACTATTCAAAAAATGCATTAGTGCAACAAGAACAAGGAGTTTTAAGAATTAGCTCTTTCGAAAAAGAGACGTTAAAAGTTGCGATTTATGTGAACAACCTTTCGTCTATCCAAGCTTCGGATAACGCTTCAGTAAAAACTTTTGGTAAAGTTAGTTTCTTAAGCTTAGACGTGCTGTTAAAAGATAAAGCTTCTGCTGCTATCAATGCGAGCACAATTAGCTTGTTTACTTCGGTAAAAGATAGCGCAAGCTTAACTTTAAGCGGTACTACCGAAGATCATACAGCGGTTTTAGGATCAGTTGCTAAAATGAGCATGAACCAATTTGCAGCAGTAAGTTCTTCAGTAAGCAGCATTGCTAATCCGGTTATTGCAAAAAAACAACCTGTTAAACAAACGTTAGAGAGCTTATCATCAATGAGCATTTCCGAAATTGGAAAATAACAAACCCAACATATTAGTGAGAGCTCCCGATTTTCATCGGGAGCTCTCTTTTTTAGCGCATCAGATGAAAAAGCTTTTAAATTATAAATCAAACTTAATTCCTTGCGCCAAAGGCAAAGTGTTTGCATAATTAATCGTATTCGTTTGCCTCCGCATGTAGGCTCTCCAGGCATCTGATCCGCTTTCTCTGCCGCCACCTGTTTCTTTTTCACCACCAAAAGCGCCCCCAATTTCGGCACCTGATGTACCAATATTCACATTGGCAATGCCACAATCTGAACCTTGTGTAGATAAGAATAATTCGGCTTCTCTTAAATTCAAGGTCATAATAGCTGATGATAATCCTTGTGGAACGGCATTTTGCAGTGCAATTGCTTCTTCGAGTGTGCTGTATTTGATAAGATATAAAATAGGGGCAAAGGTTTCGTGCTGCACAATTTTAAAATCGTTTTTAACTTCTGCAATACACGGTCTTACGTAACAACCTGAAGTGTAATTTTCGCCTTCTAACACTTCTCCCTCTACTACAAAATTGCCGCCTTCTGCTTTGCATTTTGCTATCGAATCTAAATAGTTTCCTACGGCATCGGTATCAATCAGCGGACCCACATGGTTATGTTGATCTAATGGGTCGCCAATGCGTAATTGTCCGTAGGCTTTTACCAATTTTGCCACAAAAGTATCGTAGACACTTTCGTGGATAATTAATCGACGTGTAGTGGTACAGCGTTGTCCGGCAGTACCAACTGCGCCAAATACAGCCCCTATGATGGACATATCTAAATCTGCATCTTTCGAAATAATGATGGCATTGTTTCCACCTAGTTCTAACAAACTTCTGCCTAAACGTGCACCAACTGCAGCACCCACCGCTTTCCCCATTCGGGTAGAACCCGTTGCAGAAACCAATGGAATACGAGTATCATGACTTAAAAGCTCGCCAATTTCGCGATCGCCAATGATCAAATTCGAAACACCTTCTGGAACCTCATTCGCTGCTAAAACTTTTTCAATAATATGTTGGCAAGCAATTGCTGTTAAAGGTGTTTTCTCTGATGGTTTCCAAATGCAAACATTACCGCATACCCATGCTAAAGCGGTATTCCAGGCCCAAACTGCCACCGGAAAATTAAAGGCAGAGATGATGCCCACAATACCAAGTGGGTGCCATTGCTCGTACATTCTATGATTTGGCCGTTCGCTATGCATCGTTAAACCGTATAGCTGGCGCGACAAACCCACTGCAAAATCGCATATATCTATCATTTCTTGCACTTCGCCAAATCCTTCTTGCAAACTTTTACCCATCTCGTAAGAGACCAAAGTACCTAGCGCTTCTTTATTAGCACGTAAAGCCTCGCCAAACTGACGAACCATTTCGCCTCTTTTAGGTGCAGGTACTGTACGCCATGCTAAAAAAGCTTTTTGTGCCGTTTCTACAACTAAATCATAGTCTTTTTTAGAAGCTGTATAGGCTGAAGCAATTCTTTGCCCATCTACTGGAGAACTACTTTCAATTTGTTTTTCGCTTCCCGTAGTGCCCCAATTTGCACCTGTACTGTAGGCAGGATTCATCGCTTCAATCCCTAACTGCTCTAGTATAGCTTTTATATCTGTTTTCATCTGTTTATAATTTTGTTTTTAGTGGTCAGATGTTCCTTACCATGATTAAATAATCATACCCTTGTGTGTTTAATAATTCTTTAATCATGGTCGGTTCATATGTAGATTATATTGTTGTTATTTTTCATATGGAATACGCCATGTATCTTCATTTGTGTTTGTGCGTTTCGGCACATGGCTATTTCATACGTTGATGTTTAAATCTATAGGTACAAAGCAACAAAAAATTAAGGAGCTTTACCAATAATACATCATCGAATGAGTTTGGCATGTTGTCTATACTCATCCGAGAACGATTTCTTACAACTCAATTACACTTATCTTTCCTTCGCGTATCAATGATATAAATAATCTTCCAACCTTCTTCACTCTTAAAAAGCTGAAACGAATTTACACCACAATGGCTAAACCTATCACCAATATAGAATTTATAATCAGTCCACACGCTCGCAAGGTTTCCATCAATTAACACTTTGGTAAACACAATACGCTCATCGTATTTTTGGGGATGTGGAGCAGCAATACTTTTAATAAATCCATCTACACTTTCTGATCGCACCGATGCTTTACCTTCTTTGCTCATGGCAATGGTTTGCATGATGCTTTTTGAGGTAAAAACCTTTCTAATTATGATGGTGTCCGAAGTCCGCATGCCATCGAACAAGGCATTTATAGTTGCTTTAACTGCGTTTTCTTCAGCAAGAGCTGATTGAGCATTTACCTGGCCGATGCCCGTACAAAAAATAATAAATAAGATGAATAGCTGTTTCATGACTTGAATTTTACTGATTTAAGATTAAATATATGTTATTTTGCAAATAGTTGATAAGAACTTTATTATTAATGAATTAACAGATAAGATGTGTGGATGTGGAAAATTTTTCCATACAAGCGGCTATAGAAAAACGTAAACTTATATTGTATTTATTAATTAATTGGAGATGTTCTTTAAATACTTGAGAAATGGAAGAAGAATTTGAATTTGATTTTAGTAAAGATGCACAAAACTCGATTGAACGTTACGAAGAAATGATTCGTAATCAAGATCAATATTTCTTTGATGCACAAGCATTTGAGTACATAATTGATAATTACATCGATAAAAACGACCCTGTTAAAGCCTTACAGGTGGTAGAGTATGCGTTAAGTCAGCATCCCTACGCTGCAATTTTTTTAATCAAGCAAGCGCAATTGCTGTTGTTTACCGATCAGGTTGATAGCGCTTTTGCGGCCTTAGAAAAGGCAGAAATGTTAGAAGCTTCTGAAGCCGATATTTATGTGCTTCGGGGAAACATTTATCATAATTTAGAACGACATGCCGAGGCACTCGAAAATTTTGAAAAGGCATTAACACTTGCCGAAACTACCGACGAGATTTTATTACAAATGGCCTATGTGTATCAAAACATGCACGATTATGAGAGCGCGATTGTTTACATCAAGCGCAGCTTAGAGCAAAACATGGAGAATAAAGACGGTTTGTACGAGTTGGCTTTTTGTTATGATATTTTAGATAAACAAGAAGAAAGTATTCAATTTTATCAAGAATATATTGATAACGATCCCTATTCGTATGCTGCGTGGTATAATTTGGCGAATTCGTTCCATAAAATGGATTTATTTGAGAAAGCAATCGATGCTTATGATTATGCCATTTTGATTAAGGAAAACTTCGCATCAGCCTATTATAACAAAGGAAATGCATTGGTACAGCTCGATAAATATGCGGAAGCGATAGAAGTTTACAAACAAACTTTTGAGTACGAGCAGCCAAATGCAGATACCTATTGTGCAATTGGAGAGTGCTACGAAAAGCTTGAGCAAATGGACGAAGCCCGTTCTTACTACAAGAAATCGGTCAAAATGGATTCTAAAATGGCCGATGCTTGGTTTGGAATTGGGGTAACCTTAAATTTTGAAGAGCGCTTCTTCGAATCGCTTCATTTTTATAAAAAGGCTTTAGAATTGGACGCAGAAAATCCTGATTTTTGGTTCGCTATAGCAGATGCCTATTATAAACTAGGGCAAATTGAGCAGTCGGTAGAGGCTTACTACAAGGTTTTAGAGTATAATCCGCTCGATGTTGAAGCCTGGCTCGATTTTTCGACGGTATTGTACGAACAAGGCAAATTGATAGAGGCTTCAGAAACGATAGCCGATGCGATTAAGAATAATCCTGATGCTGCAGAGCTATATTACCGAATGGTGGCTTATCTTTTCGCACTTGGCGAAGGCAAGGATGCTATAACTTATTTAGAAACGGCGCTTACTACTGACCCCGAGAAGCATTATATTTTATTCGAATATCTGCCTCAATTGCAAGACAATGGGTTAATTATCGATGTCATTAACAAATATATTAAATAGAATATTTTAAAAAATAGCAGAGTTTTATAACCTTTGCAGGATATATGAAGCCCATAGGGTTAACACAAACAAATGAATTATAAATTAAATAATATTCCAGAGCGCCCAGTTAAGCCCCGTCAAAGCGGTTTAACAATGGTAATGGATAAAGGGTTAAGTCTGAGACAGGTTGAAGATTTTATAGAAATTGCTGGCGTACATACAGATATCGTAAAATTAGGTTGGGCTACTTCGTATGTAACCCCCAATTTAAAAGAGAAATTGGCACTTTATCGCAGTGCAGGAATACCTACCTATTTTGGGGGAACATTATTTGAAGCTTTTGCTATTCGTAACCAGTTCGACGATTATAGAAGGGTGTTAGACGAGTTTGGGATGGAGTATGCCGAAGTATCTGATGGATCGATGGATATTGATCACGATGTAAAATGCGAGTTTATTAATACGTTATCTAAGCAAGTTACTGTAATTTCTGAAGTTGGTTCAAAAGATGCCGCCAAGATATTTGCACCCTATAAATGGATTGCTTTAATGAAAGCAGAAATTGAAGCGGGTTCGTGGAAAGTAATTGCCGAGGCTCGTGAAGGTGGCAACGTAGGAATTTACCGTGGTACCGGAGAAGTAAGAGAAGGGTTGGTTGATGAGATTTTAACCCAAATACCTGAAGATACAATTATCTGGGAAGCTCCACAAAAAGAACAACAAGTATGGTTTATTAAACTAATAGGCACAAATGTGAACTTAGGAAATATAGCTCCATCAGAAGTTATTCCCTTAGAAACCATTCGCTTAGGGCTAAGAGGCGATACGTTTGATTATTTTTTGAAAGGGAAAAAATTTGGTGAATAGGTAATAGAAAATAAACAAGATACAATAATTGCCTAATAAAGCAAAATGCATGTTAAGAACCTTCGGTTTAATCGGTTACCCCTTATCTCATTCCTTTTCTAAAAAGTTCTTTTCAGAGAAGTTTGAGAAAGAAAAGATTGCAGGTTGCACGTATGAGTTGTTTCCGGTTGAAAACGCCGAGTCTATTTTAGGCTTAATTAATGAAAATCCATCGCTTTGCGGATTAAACGTAACGATCCCACACAAATTAGCAGTAATTCCTTTTATTGATGAACTGGATGATGCAGCCGCTAAAATTGGAGCGGTGAACTGTATTCGTGTTCATCAAAGTGATTCAGGAATTTCACTAAAGGGCTATAATACCGATGCGTATGGTTTTGCAGAATCACTAAAACCCTCACTAGAGAAACATCATCAAAAGGCCTTAGTATTTGGTGATGGTGGAGCGTCAAAAGCAGTTAAATATGTGTTAAACCAATTCGGTATTCCTTATCAGGTTGTATCAAGAAAGCAAACCTCAAATACGCTACAGTATAATGAGCTAACAGAAGACATATTAAACGAATATAAACTATTGATTAATACGACGCCACTTGGTATGTCGCCAAATCTAGAAACTTATCCACCCATACCTTACCAATACCTTAACCACCTGCATTTGGCTTACGACTTGGTATATAACCCTGACGAAACTGTATTTTTAACCAAAGCAAAAGAGCAAGGGGCTAAAATTAAGAACGGACTAGAAATGTTATATCTTCAGGCAGAGCGTTCTTGGGAGATATGGAATACATAGTATGAAAAAATTAGGCTTGTTTTTACTGATACTTGCCATTGGCTGTACAGATGGAAAGGTAGATACACCTAAACCAAAAGGTTATTTCCGTCTTAAATTTCCGGCAAAAAAATATATACCGTACAATTCAGATGCCCCATTTACGTTCGAGTACCCCACCTATGCAAAAATGGTAAAAGATACCGAAAGAAATGCACAGCCGTATTGGAACAACTTAGACTTTCCTCAATTTAATGGTCGATTACACCTTACCTATCATGGTGTATTTTCAGCAGAAAACTACAACAAAATGACCGAGGCAGCTAGAACTCTTGCCATGAAACATACTGTCAAAGCAAGTGCTATTGATCAACGGATCATTAATTATCCTGATAAGAAAGTTTACGGTATTTATTACGAAATTCAGGGAAACACCGCTTCAGCAGTGCAATTCTTTTTAACCGATAGTTCAAAACATTATTTTAGGGGAGCGCTTTATTTTAACGAAGCTCCAAAATATGATTCCATTCAGCCAATTATAAAATTTATAAAAAAAGATATCGATAGGATGATAGAAACGTTTAAGTGGAAGAAATGATTGGCTAATATGTAAATTAGCTAACAAGCGTATTAATTAGCAAGATGATCAACATAAAAAAATTTACATTTAACCCTTACCAAGAAAACACCTACGTATTGTACGATGAAAGTGGTGCTTGCGTGATTATCGACCCTGGAATGTACACTGGTGCCGAACAAAACGAACTTGTATCCTTTATTAAAGCACAAAATCTAAAGCCCGAACGGTTATTAAATACCCATTGTCATATCGATCATGTACTCGGGAATAAGTTTGTATTCGATAATTGGGGTTTGAAACCAGAATTCCATAAGGGCGAACTTTATATTTTACAAGCGGTTGCAGGTTATGCACCTCAAATGGGAATGCATTATGAGCTTTCTCCAGAACCCGAATTTTTTCTGCCTGAAACTGGGACGATTAATTTTGGCAATAGCATGCTGAGTTTAATTTTCGCTCCAGGTCACTCTCCAGCACATCTATGTTTTTATGCCCAAGCAGAAAATTTTTTAATTGGGGGTGATGTTTTGTTTTATCGTAGCATAGGTAGAACCGATTTGCCAGGTGGCAATCACCAACAATTAATCGATAGCATTGAGAATACGGTTTTTCAACTGCCAAACGATTGCGAAGTTTTTCCTGGGCATGGGCCATCTACAACAATTGGGTTTGAAAAAATGAATAACCCATTTTTAATTAGTTAATTAGCAAATTTACTAATTATCTTTGAGCGTGAATACAGCCCTATACATCGCCAGAAGATATCTTTTGGCAAAAAAATCGACTAATGCCATTAATATTATTTCGGCAATTTCGGTATTGGGTGTTTTTGTAGGCACCACCGCATTAATTATTATCCTATCGGTTTTTAATGGGTTCGAGAATGTTGTCTTAAAAATGATCAACACTGTTACGCCACAATTGCTTATTACACCTGCAAAAGGAAAAACCTTTGATCCTAATACGGTCTATTTTCAGCAGCTAAAAGCAAACAAAAGCATCTATTCTTATACCGAAGTTTTATCGGAGAACGCATTAGTTTTGTTTAAGGATAAACAAACGCCAGCCCTAGTAAAAGGCGTAAGCAACGATTTTCTGAAGAATGGTAGTTTGGATAGCATTACAGTAGAAGGTCAATTTGTTCTGCAGAATGCTGCGGGTCCGAATGCCATTATTGGGTCCGCTTTGCAGGCGTACTTAAATGTTAATCCCAGTGACCCCTTTGATAAATTACAGATTTATTCTCCAAAAAAAGGATTAAAAGCACCCTCAATTAATCCTATGGATGATTTTACAACACTAGCTATTTCTGCAGCAGGTGTTTTCGAAGTACAGCAAGATGTTGATAATACAGCTATTGTACCTTTGTCTTTTGCCAGAGAATTATTTGGGGAAGAAAATAAAATTTCATCTATCGAAATTAATTTAAACGCGAACGAGGATGCTGCCAGTTTAAAGGAGACGATTGAAGCTGCTTTGGGCGATGCTTTTGTAGTAAAGAATAGAGTTGAGCAAAATCAGGCTTTATATAATGTGCTGAGTTCGGAGAAATGGATGGTGTATATCATTCTCACTTTTATTGTGATTATTGCTATATTTAACATCATTGGTTCATTAACCATGTTGGTGATCGAAAAATTGAAAGACATTTCTATTTTGAATAGCTTAGGTGCTGGCAAAAAGCTAATTAAACGAATTTTTTTGGTTGAGGGGATGATGATTACCCTATCTGGTTGTATATTGGGCCTGGTTGTTGGTTTTGTTTTTTGCGTGCTACAACAACAATATGGCTTCGCAAAAATGGGTGAGGCCACCATACTTGCCACAAATGCCTATCCAATCGGATTAAAATGGAGTGATTTTGCGTTAGTATTTGTAACCGTTAGTGTTTTTTCTTTAATTGCTTCAACTTTAGCAGCAAGTTTAAGCGTTAAGAGAATAGATAAATTAAATCAAGACCTATAATGATGTTTAAAAAACAAAATTTATTTCTCTTTGTCCTATTTCTCTTTGGAGCAGCTTGTACAAATGATAAAAAAGAAACCAAAGAAGAAACAAGAATTCTAATCGCAAAAGGTTTGTATAGTTTTGGTCCAGAAGTAAAAACTTTTACACGCTGTGAAGATGGAAAGGAATATTGGGTTGCTGATAGTGCAAAAACTTTAGAGTTAGCCTATCACAATTTGGGCTTCGAAAAACCTTATTTGCCAGTTTATATTGAGGCAGAATATCATTTTATTAAATCCGACACGTTTGCTGCCTCCGCGCATTACGATTCGACAATGGTGGTTACCAAATTACTTAAAATTAGCAAGGAAATACCAAAAGGGCCTTGTTCGCCTTAGGAGATTTAGGACTGAACATAAATGCTTTCTGTAGACACTGGAATAATTCCTTTTTCTTTTGCCATGCTAAATAGCTTGTCGATCGCATTTCTACCCTCCTCACCCAAATCAATCGAGTATTGGTTCACATATAATTCAATGTGCTTGTACATTACTGCCTCTTCCATTTCTTGTGCATGTTCACGAATAAATTCAATTCCAGATTTTGGATTAGCAAAGGCAAATTCTACAGATTTACGGATCAATCGTTCTACTTTCTGCTGTAAGCTTACATCGATGTTTCGGTTAATTACAATTCCGCCCAAAGGGATGGCACAGCCTGTTAATTGTTCCCAATAATTTCCTAAATCTAAAATTTTCACTAAACCTTTTTCTTCATAGGTAAACCGATTTTCGTGAATGATTAACCCGAGATCAATTTGATCTAAAAGTAAAGCATTTTCGATTGCACTAAATATAATTTCCTCTTTATGAATTAGCTGAGGATAAGCTATGCCTAATAAGAAGTTAGCGGTGGTGTATTTGCCTGGAATTCCAGTTTTCAATTTAATTTTATCATCCTGAGCCTGTCCAAGCAACGTATTCATGCGCGCTTGATTTTCTGCCTTGCAGATTAGTAAAGGGCCAACACCAAACCCTAATGCGCTACCTGAACTTAATAAGGCATATTTGTCTATTACATGTGCAAAAGCATTAAAACTAAGCTTAGTAATGGCCAATTCGCCATGCATCGCTTTTTGATTTAACGTTTCTACATCGTGATAAGAAACCTCGAACGATAAACCTTCTGTGTCTATTTTGTGATGGACTAAGGCATCAAAAATAAATGTATCATTGGGGCAGGGCGAAAAACCTAAGCTAAGCTTCATGCTGTAAATTTAGTATTAAGATATGTGATTAACCATTCGTTTAAGTTTTTTATAGCCAATCCAACTTTCCAGCTTTCCCTATTTCTTTGCTCAATATAATTAGAGATGCTCCTAATTTGTACGGCAGGGATATTCAGTTGCTCACAGGCATAAAAAACGGCTGCACCTTCCATACTTTCTGTGCTAACAGGTAGCCGTTCGAGAAGTTGCTTAATTCGATCAGCATTACCATGAACGGTATTAACAGTAATGCCTTTTACTACCATTATATTCGTAATTAAATTATTTTCTGTAGTAAGATTTGAAAGATGTACGCTTTTGCCAAAGCCAAGTTCATCAATAGGTATAAAATGATGACCATCTTCGGCACCAAATTCTGAAAAAGTATCTTCTGTAATGTTAACCAAGCTCCCAAGCTCAATTTCTTTGTTGAAACTTCCGGCAATGCCAACATTTAAAACAAAACCATAAGAATCGTTTAGCCGTTGGCCCAGCGCAAATGCAGTTGCCGTTATGCCCACCCCTGTAATCAGCACATCGTAAGATGGCTGTTCAACAAAGTTAGCCTTTGGCCATCCAAAATGCGAAAACGTTGGTAAAAGTTCTTCGTATGTGGCGGCAACAACTAAAGTTTTTTGGTTTGTTGGTTTGTTGGTTTGTTCGGTCATACGTTCAATAGTTCATTAGTCATTTTCTTTGTGCCAAAGCTTCCCTGCTCCAGATAGTCTACGCTTATGCGCTAATGCCAACACCCTCAGCAAATTTAGCAATAAAACAATAACCCCCCAACCAAATAGCGAAAAACCAGTAACCAATTAAAACCATTCCGTATATTTGCTCATAATTCTATAATCATGATTTATATTACGCGCCGCGAAAGCTTTAATGCTGCACATAAATTATCTAGGAACGATTGGAGCCAAGATAAAAATACAGAAGTATATGGTAAATGTGCCAATCCAAATTGGCATGGTCATAACTACAACCTTTACGTTACAGTTAAAGGCGAAATTAATCCAGAAACAGGTTTTTTGGTTGATTTGAAGTGGCTTAAACAAATTATTAATGCTAATGTAATTGATAAAGTTGATCATAAAAATCTAAACCTTGATGTCGATTTTATGAAAGATAAATTAGCATCGACAGAGAATTTAGCCATTGCCATTTGGGACATTCTATATCCCCTTATCTATGAAAGTGGTGCCCAATTGCACAGCATTAAACTGTACGAAACTGAAAATAATTTTGTAGAATATTTGGGTTAAATTTAAATTGAATGAACAACGATATACATGAATATGATGATGAATTTTTGGGATACCAAAAAATAGACCGTTACGATGAAAAGAAAATCGAATCGGTAGCTATTCATTATAAAGATATTTTAAGCCAGCTTGGTGAAAATCCAGAGCGCGAAGGCTTGCTTAAAACACCAGAACGAGTAGCAAAGGCATTGCAATACCTTACGCATGGCTACGACATCCATCCCGAAGAAATTCTTCGTTCGGCGATGTTCAAGGAAGAGTATAGTCAAATGGTGGTGGTTAAAGATATTGAAGTGTTTTCCATGTGCGAGCACCATATGTTACCTTTTTTTGGCAAAGCACATATTGCTTATATTCCCAACGGACATATTGTAGGCTTAAGTAAAATACCCAGGGTAGTTGATGCTTTTGCCCGGAGGTTGCAGGTTCAAGAGCGTTTAACGAACGAAATTAGAGATTGCATTCAAAATACCCTACAACCTGCTGGGGTTGCAGTAGTAATGGAATGTAAGCATTTATGTATGGCCATGCGCGGTATACAAAAGCAAAATTCTGTAACCACAACCTCGGCTTTTACAGGTGGATTTTTAAGCAACGACAAAACCAGGGCGGAATTTTTAAGATTAATTACGGCAGATTTACATTAATTAGTAAAAATCGTCATCTCGAGTGAGTGAAACGGCGAGAGAACTATCGAAAGATATCTCCTCGCTACGCTGCGTTCGATATGACGAAATTGAGCAAGAATCATACAACTAACAAACCAAACAACGAACAAACTAAAAACCAAATGAAAGCATATATATTTCCAGGGCAAGGTGCTCAATTCTCAGGAATGGGCAAAGACCTATATGAAAATCCGTTAGCAAAGGAATTATTTGAAAAGGCAAATGATATCATTGGTTTCCGCATCAGCGACGTGATGTTTAATGGCACCGACGAAGAGCTTAAGCAAACCAATGTAACTCAACCTGCCATATTTTTACACTCGGTTATCTTAGCTAAGGTTTTAGGTAACGATTTTAAACCAGAAATGGTAGCAGGGCACTCTTTAGGTGAATTTTCGGCCTTGGTTGCAGCAAATGCCTTAAGTTTCGAAGATGGATTGAAATTGGTAATTTCTAGAGCCAATGCGATGCAAAAGGCCTGCGAATTGCAACCGTCTACAATGGCGGCTATTTTGGGGCTTGCAGACAATGTGGTAGAAGAAATATGCGCGAGTATCGAACATGTTGTAGTACCAGCGAATTACAATTGTCCAGGACAGCTTGTTATTTCTGGTAGCATTGAGGGAATAGACGAAGCCTGCGAAAAACTTACTGCTGCTGGGGCAAAACGTGCTTTGAAGCTAAATGTAGGTGGAGCCTTTCATTCACCATTAATGGAACCAGCAAAAATCGAATTGCAGGAAGCAATAGAAAACACGACTATTCTAACCCCTATTTGCCCAATTTACCAAAATGTAAATGCAAAGCCCACTACAGATCCGGCTACCATAAAGCAGAATTTAATTGCTCAATTAACAGGTGCGGTTAGGTGGACACAAACGGCAACAAACATGATTGCCGACGGTGGAACTGAATTTGTGGAAGTTGGACCAGGTAGCGTATTACAAGGACTTGTTAGAAAAGTAAGTAGAGAAGTACAAACAAGTAGCGCCGAGGTTTAGTAACAGATTTTACCAGATAATTTGTTAAATTTAAGCCGGAGATGTCGAGATTTTTCTCCCTCAGTTTACCGATGGGAAATCTGCGCATCTGCGGCTATTATTTTTACACGTTAAATTAAAAGCTGTGAGTATAGGAGGCAAAATCAGGTTTTTGTTATTGATTTTTGGCATTTGCTGCATCATTACGGCATTATCTTTAGATCATGCCATTACAAAGGCAGATCTTTTAACTCACGAATCCAATAAATTACAAGAAAACCTTTCTACAAAAGAACGGATTATCCAAAATTTTCTAGCCGACCCTAATCAACTGAAAAAAGCTAAAGCTTTTGATAAAAACGGCGAAGATGCATTAAAATTTATAGATACTTATCGACCTCAAGGCATAAATCTTTTAGTTTTTGAAGAAAATTCACTCAAATTCTGGAGTTCATCTAAAGTATTACCGCCAATTAACAGTGTAAAAGAAGGAACTTCCTTTTACTCATCAAGAAATGGCTATTATGAACTGGTTAAAAAAACAGTAGATAATTATTCATTCCTGTTTTTTATCACCATAAGAACGGATTTTTTTATCGAAAACCAATATTTAAGAAATGAAATTACGCCTGAGTTATTCCCTAATCAAAGTTTAGATCTAGCAGGATTTACAGACAAAGAAACTAGAAATATTTTTACCATAAATAAGGATTATCTTTTTCAGGTAAAACTGAAAGATACCTATACTGGTGGTGTTTACACCAATATACAATTGTGGCTGTGGATTGTAGGGCTGTTTACCATTTGTTTATTCGTAAATTCCTATTGTACCTGGTTAGTGAATAGAGGATCGGTGATTACGGGAATAGTTATACTAACTATTTTCTTTTGCGCACTACGGCTTACCGATCTCCAGTATTTTTGGCTTAACCACCAGTTTAATTTAGAGATATTTAATCCCTCTATCTATGCACAGAGTGATTTACTGCCTTCTTTAGGCGATTTTTTATTAAACATTGTTGCCATTACTTGGATTTGTTTATTTACCTATACCCATCGAAAAAAGCTAAATGTGCCAAAATGGGCTTCCAATAGTAAATTAACAGGAATACTAGTTCACATTGCACTTTTACTCATCTTATCAGCAATTGCTTTCCTCACCGATGATGTATTTTTTGGACTTATCGATAACTCCCGAATAAACTTCGATCTTACCAATATCATTAACATCAATTTTAATAGTTTTATTTGTATCCTAATTCTATGCTTGGTTTGGTTTAATATTTTCTTAATTGCGAATATCTTTATCGAAGTAACTAAACTATTTATTTTATCCAATAAGAATAGATTAATCGTTTTCTTGGTAAGCCTTTCTCTCTTTTTTGTTTATAAGTTGATAGATAATTTTACGATTTATTTTCTTGTTTATGCGTTATTCATTTTTATTCTCTGCTGGAATGATTATGTACAACAAAGGAGGTTTTATATTGGCATATATGCTGCTTTATTCTTTTGCATGGCCTTCATTAGCGCATTAAAATACGTTAGATTTATCGACATTAAAGAACGCAGTGTTAGAAGTGGAATTGCCGAAAAATTATTTCTAGCCGATGAACCAAAAGTAATAAACTCCATTACCAGTTTCGAAAATAAAATATCGAAAGACTCACTAATCGTGAACTATTTTAAGCAATCGCAGCGAATACTGCCCTTTCAAATCCATAACTATATTGTTAAAAATTACCTGGATGGCTACTTGTCGCGTTACGATTATAAAATATTTGAATACGATAAAATCGACTCTGCCTTTAAAGGTGAAGATATTATCCCTTTATCAAATTATAGAGATTTAGTTCGCTCTGGCGCACTAAAAATTCAAGGCTCGGGTTATTTTTACCGTATCAATGATACGTTTGGCTTCCAAAAGTATTTCGGAATTATTCCCGTTTTTGAAGAAGGAAATATTCTTGGCTTTATGGTAATCGAACTTACCTCGCAACCCTATAACCATAATGTTAATTTCCCTGAACTACTTATTGATGGGAAATTGAAAAGCGATGAAGATTATAACCAATACTCCTTTGCATTTTATAAGGATAATAAGTTGTTTAGCCAATCTGGAAAATATACGTACGCTACTATCAATAAATTTTCTGGTGTTATCGATTCAGTTGTATTTGAGAACGAGTTTAATCCAGATTACAACCATGCTATTAAAAAGAAAGATAAATCGAAAGTTATTGTCATCAGCAAAGAACGAATGTCGTACACCACACGTTTGGTAACCTTATCCTTTTTCTTTATCGTATTTATTTGCTTCAGCGTGGTATTATATTGCTTACTATGGCTGTTTAACAACATAAATAATCAACAATCTGGATGGTTTAATATAAACCGGTATCTGATGATTAATGCCAATAAGATTTTATATAAAACTCGTATCCAAGTTACTATTGTGCTTGCCGTTGTGGCTACCTTGCTCATTGTAGGTTGGACTACTTTTTATTACATTAAAGATGAATACATCAAACAACAGGAAGACGATATCAGAGAGAAAGTGCGAAAAGTTCAATTGTCTTATGAGAAGCTTATTTCGCCCACTGGTTTAAAGAATGATGAAGACGCCGTGTATAAATTTAATGGGTTCGCCGAGGTTAATGCCACCTTTTTAAATTTATATAAAGCCGATGGAAGTATTTATATTACTTCATTGCCAAAAATGTACGAGTATAGCATATTAGGGCCAAAAATGTCTCCTAAAGCCTTTATAAATATACATTCCAACCAAAAATCAGAATTCATTAACACGTCCGAAAAAATAGGCAAATTTACCTATGCTGCAGGTTATGCACCTATTCGAAATGCTCAAAATCAAACCATAGGCTATATTGGCCTACCTTACTACAGTAACGAGGCCGATTATCAGGAAAAAATAGGCTTATTTATCAACACATTAATTAATATTTATGCCTTAGTATTTGTATTAATTGGCGTACTAGCTGTTTTTTTAGCCAATCAAATTACCCATCCTTTAACCTTTATTCAAGAGAGTATAAAGAAGACTAAGCTTGGAGAGCAAAACCAACCTATTGTGTGGCATAGGCAGGACGAAATTGGGTCGATGATTAAAGAGTACAACAAAATGCTTGCAGCACTAGAGATGAGTGCAGTAAAATTAGCTCGGTCTGAACGCGAAAGTGCATGGCGAGAAATGGCTAAACAGGTGGCTCATGAGATAAAAAACCCACTTACTCCGCTAAAATTAGGTGTTCAATTGCTAGAGAAGTCATGGAAAGAGCAAGATCCTAATTTTGAGAAAAAATTTGCCAGCTTCAACAAATCGTTTATTGAACAAATCGATAGTTTAGCAACCATTGCTTCAGAGTTTTCTAACTTTGCAAAAATGCCCGATACAAAGTTGGAAAATCTAGAACTTGTTCCAATAATAGAGCAAGCGATCCGTGTGTATAATTCTACAGATAATATTGAAATAAGTTTAACTAATCAGGTAAAAGCCCACTTAATTGTGCTGGGCGATAAAGATCAATTATTGCGGACTTTCAATAATTTATTAAAAAATGCTATCGAAGCCACGGAAGGTAAAGAGCGAGGCATAATTCGAATTAAAATTATAAATGATCAGAAGTTTGCCTTTGTTGAAGTTGAAGATAATGGGAAAGGGATAGATGAAGGCTTGCAAGACAAGATCTTCGTGCCAAATTTCACTACAAAATCTTCTGGCACAGGTTTAGGCTTAGCTTTTGTTAAACAAGCTATCGAAAACGCCGGAGGTACTATTCACTTTAATTCTGTACTGAATGCAGGAACAACATTTTATTTGAGTTTTCCGTTGGCTTCAGAATAATTCGTCATTATTTCAACCCAATCTGCCCTTTGCCCATTTCAAATCCATCACAATATAGAATAACCGAATAGGTGCCCTTTATAAACTCCTTAGGGTTAGTCCAGTCTATCGTAAATGTGGTGTCGTCGTTATTATAAGAAACTTGAAGTTTGTTGCTGTACTGCATTTGTTGACCATTGGCTTCAAAAAAGTCGTTATCATTTGCAATTAAATTTCCGGCAGGATCAAACACTCTAAGATAGATTTTCCGCAGCCCTTTCGTAGCAAGATCGTTTGTTGCAATCGTAAAATTGATGACAAATTTATTAGCGGTATTGGCTTTAGTTACTAAAACTAATTTGCCGTTGCTCTTAACCTTATATGCTGTAATGTTGATGCTACTGGTTTTTAACAGTTCCCCAACTTTCACTTTCGCATTTAAATTCTCATTTTGCTTTTCGAGTTCGTCGGCTTTTTGAGTAATTACTTCTGTGGTATTTTTTAAACTATCACGCTCGGTCTTCAAGTACGAATTTTCCTTCTCTAAGCGGATAATCTGATCGTTATAGTTTCTAACAAACTCTTTTAGCGCAATAATTTGCTTTTGGGCTTCTTCCAAATCGCCCTGGGTTAACTTTCCTTTTTGTAATGCAATTTTAAGCTCACTGATTTTATCTCTTGCTAGTTTTTGTTCTTCCTGTAGTTTGTCGTTCAGCGTAACATTTAGTGAATTAACTTTATCAAGCTCAGCTTCGATTTTCTCCACTTCGAGATTTAGCCGGTCTTTTTCTGTGCTTACGGTTACAAAGCGACTACTTTGTTGCTTATCCTTAAAATATAAATAGGCATTTACGCCTAAAAGAGCAATAATAACAAAGATTAAAATGTAAACTTTATTGCGATCAACTTTATTTACCTGGTCTTGTTCTTGCATGTTAAATTTGCTATACGCGTTGTTTTACATTTGCTAACTTAATATAAAAAAGTGAGAAGTGTAAAAAATGTAGCACTTTTGTATCAAATTTTTAAAAATTCCGTTAAATATTAACGTTAAATTCTGATGCAATTATACGTTAACTAAATAATATTTAAGCCGCTAATGATCAAAAGTATACTTTTCGCATTTTTAATCACTTTTACACTCTCAACTTTAGTTTTTGCTCAAACTAAAGAAACTATCCCCCCAAAACGCGAGTTTAGAGGAGTTTGGGTGGCAACAGTAACCAATATCGACTGGCCTTCAAGACCTGGCCTATCGGTTGATCAACAAAAGCAAGAACTAATAGGAATTTTAGAGCAACATAAGCAAACAGGTATAAATGCCATCATGCTTCAGATTAGGCCTACTGCCGATGCATTATATGCTAAATCTAGAGAGCTATGGAGCCATTGGTTAATGGGCAAGCAGGGTTTAGCACCTGCACCAGGCTATGATCCACTAGAGTTTGCCATCAAGGAGGCTCATTTTCGAGGGATGGAACTCCATGCTTGGTTTAATCCTTATCGCGCAACGATGAGCGCTAGAGCAATCACCAGTCCCGATCATATTACCCAAAAAAGACCCGAATTGTTTTATACCTATGGGGGCCAGAAACTTTTCGATCCTGGATTGCCAGAAGTAAGGGAATATATTGTGCAAGTAATTTTAGATGTTGTTAAAGGATACGATATAGATGGTGTTCATTTTGATGATTATTTTTATCCTTATCGTATTGCCGGGCAAAAAATTGTGGACCAAGCCACTTTCGCAAAGTACCCTAATGGGTTTAAGGACATTGAAGATTGGCGACGAAATAATGTCGATCTTTTGGTGAAAATGGTAAATGATAGCGTTCATCACTATAAAAAATACGTTAAATTCGGAGTAAGTCCATTTGGAATTTGGAAAAACTTCCGAGAAGATACATTGGGTTCTAAAACCAACGGATTATCTAATTATCATGAATTATATGCCGATTCGAGAAAATGGATTAAGGAGGGGTGGGTAGATTATATCAATCCACAAATTTATTTTACGTTTAGCAGGGCAGTTGCGCCTTTTGGGGTGCTCTTAGATTGGTGGGGCAATAACACCTTCGGTAGGCATTTATACATCGGTCAGGCCGCCTATTTAGTGCATAATCCTTATGCTAAAGGAGAAGCAGCTTGGGGTGTTTATAGCGAAATTCCCAATCAAATTAGAGCAATACGTAACAATAAAAGAGCACAAGGCAGTATTTTCTTTAGCTCTAAATCATTATCAACGGTAGCAAAAAGCCTTGCCGATTCGTTAAAAGGCAATTTTTACAAATATCCAGCTTTGCCGCCTCAAATGCCATGGTTAGACGAAATTGTGCCAAATGAGCCACTAAACTTTACCGCAGAAGCATTAGGTGATGGTGTACATCTAAAATGGCTTAAACCTACTATGGCAAAAGATGGAGAAACGGCTTCAGGTTATGTAGTATACCGATTTGAAGAGGGGGAAAAGCCCAGTACAATTAATCCTAAAAACATCATTAAAATTAGTTTCGAAGAGTATCCATTTTATTTAGATACAAATGTAGAAAAGGGAAAAAGATATACCTATTTGGTAACTGCATTGGATCGCTTAAAGAACGAAAGTGAAGGGAGTTTGCCTGTTGGGGTATTAACAAAATAGTAGTAATTTTTTACCACATAACCACATAGAATTTTATTTATATTTGAGAAGTCATCCACTTTTTATTACTTAATAACAATAAAATAGGATGACTAAGAAAAATATTGAAATCGGAACAGGTTTAAGATGTGATTTATTTATAGCAATTATTAACCTATATGAATTGTTAGATGCACCAAAAGGAAGTCTGATAAACTTCAATTCAGCTAATGTGTTTAAAAACCATGTGATCTATGTGTTTAGGTGGTTATAAATGGATAAGCTAGATGTTTAACCTAGCTTATCCTTTTTGTTAACTATTTCTTCTCAGGCAGCAACACTAAACGAATATAGTTCTTTCCGCTTAAGTAGGTGTTAGCAGCTTCTTTTAAGCTTTCTGGTGTTATTTTCTTAAGCGAATCGATATAAGTTAACACTTTTTTAGGGCTTTCTTCATTCTGTGCAGCATTTACTAAGGTTCCCAACCAAAACTGGTTCGATTTTAACGAGGTTTCAGTAGTTCTAGTTTCTTCGGCAACAAATTTCTGAATATCCACGGCAACAGCTCCGTTAGTTTTAATCTTATTGATTTCATCCAATGTAGAGGCAATAAGTTTTTCTACATTCTCTGGTGCACAGCCAAAAGTAATCGTTAAACTATAACGATTAGTGGGGAATTTGCTATAAGATGCACCCGCATCTGCACCATACACGCCTCCTTCATCCTCACGTAATCGCTCAATTAATTTGATGGTCAATACTTCAGCCAATGCATCTAATTGATTGTTATTAGTTTCATTGTAGGTGTAATCGCCCGAAAACACCAATCTAACAGTAGCTTTTGGCTCTTGACCTTTATAAACGGTTTTACTAATCACGCCCGAAGGAGTTTTTATGCCTAAATTAACAGCCTTTTCTATACGGTTAGTTGAAGGTAATCCGCCTAAATATAGCGCTAACAATGGTTTTATTTTATCTACTTCGAAACTTCCCACTACGGTAAACGTAAAATCGCTCGCATCTGCAAAACGCTCTTTGTAAATTTCATAAGCACGGTCTAGATTAATTTGATCAAGTTTAGCAAGCGATGGACCCGTTCTTCTGATGCTGTAATTCCCTAATACTGCCGATACAGTATCGCTAAAAACACTATTCGGGTCGCTTTCTCTATTCGCAAGATTTCCTTTTTGTTGCGTTATAATGCCTTTGAAAATCTCCGGATCTTTCCGTGGAGCCGTAAAGTATAAATAGGTTAATTGCAAAGCCGTTTCTAAATCCTTTGGTGTAGTAGATGCCGAAATTCCTTCTGAGCGCTCACCGATCATAGGCGATACGAATACAGTTTTGCCGGTTAAAAGTTTAGGTAATTGTATAGAATTAAATTCGCCTACACCACCACGACTAATCACCGTTGCAGCATTAGCGGCGGATTGATAATCAGCATCACTGTATAAAGAGGTTCCACCCGGACTAAACGCATAAAAACTAATTTCATCATTCTTAAAATCAGTAGGTTTTAAAATTACCTTTATACCGTTCGATAATTTTAATTCGGTTACACCAAGCTCGGGAATAGTTGTTTCTGAAACTACTTTACCTGAAACTGGTTTTTTTGCTAATAAGGGCTTGTCAGACACCTGATCTATATAGGGGGTAATGTTGTCTTTTAATACACTATTAATCCATTCATTAACCGTTGCTTCGCTTGGTAATTTATCCTTATCCTTCTCTGGGGCCATTACAATTACATCACGATTGGTGTTGGTAATATATTTTTTAGCAATTGCGTTTACATCGGCTAATGTAATAGCTGGGATGGTTTGCTTATAAAAAGCGTATTCATAGGCCATGCCCGGACTTACCGTCCCTTTCAAAAACAATTGAAGGTATTCTTGAACAAAATTATCTGATGGTGTCTTATCTTTTTCTTTATAGGCCGATTCTTGTGCGTTTAAGAAAGAAGCTTTTGCTCTTTCTAATTCAGTTGCAGTAAAGCCAAATCTCTTAACGCGCTCTACCTCTGTAAATGTAGTTTTTAAGCCCTTTTCAAATTCTCCAGGTTTTGCAGCTATAAATGTACTTGCAGCATCAAGGCCTGCTAAAAATCCTGAAATACTACTTCCTGCTTGTAAAAAAGGAGGGTTTGCTTGCTTACTTAGCTCAGAAAAACGTGCACCTAACATTTGATTGTATAAAGAACGAATAACCGAACTCTTTAAATCGGCTCTAGTTAATAACGGTTGTTCTTTGTGCTTAATTAAAATTTGAGCAACTGTAACTGGAAATTCTTTATCGGTTACCGTAATAAACTGATTTTTACCCGTTAAAGGAATACTATACTTAGTACGAGGTATTGGATTTGTAGGATTTTTCAAATCTGAAAATTTAGCCTTAATCATTTTTTCCATCGCAGCTACATCAATATCGCCCACTACAATAAGTGCTTGCAAATTCGGACGATACCAATCTTTATAAAACTGCCTAATCGTTTCTGGCTTCGAGTTCTTTAGCACCTCTTCTGTTCCGATGGGAAGTCTATTCGAATAGCGCGACCCATTAAAAAGCATTGGAAGATATTTGTCTTGCATTCGTTGCTGAGCACCTTTACCTAAACGTTTTTCTTCTAACACCACACCACGCTCTTTATCTATTTCTACTGCATCGAGTGTAGCATCCTGTGCCCAATCGCGCATAATCTGCAATCCATTTTTAACAATAGTAGGATCGTCGCTCGGAATTGGCAATTGATATACGGTTTCATCAAAGCTGGTGTAAGCATTTAAATCTGCTCCAAAGCGAACGCCAGTTTTTTGTAAATAATTAACCAATTCGTTTTTCGGGAAGTTTTTTGTTCCATTAAAACTCATATGCTCCATTAAATGTGCTAAACCGCGTTGATTGTCGTTCTCTAAAATAGACCCCGCTTTATTTGCAAGGTAGAGCACAACCCGGTTTTTTGGCTCTACATTTCTACGGATGTAATAAGTAAAGCCATTTGGTAATTTGCCCACTTTAACTGCAGGATCTAAGGGAACCGCAGGCTCAACAGTGCGTTTAATCGCAATTTTAGCGGCTGGTTTATTTTGTGCTTGGACAGGTTGAGCAAGGAAAATTGCCGCTAACCCGAGTAATAAAAAGTTTTTGTTGATCTTCATGTAGGTGTGTTTTTAATAGGTTGCTAATTTAAACTTTAATAATTATATTTTTCTTATACATTGCCCATAGGATAACATAAAAAAAGAGTACAACGAAAATGGCATAGGCCAGAGAAGCATTTATTGGAGAGAAATAGGGAGTAAAAAAAGTTTGATTAAACGCGCTTAAAGCCCCAGTTTTGTCGCCATTTTCGTTTTCTATTTTTATCATATTTATTAACCTTGGTAATAGCCCCGACACAAAAAACACGGTAATTGCGTTTACCCCATACACTACGAAAGGTTGGGTGAATCGAGTGTAGTTATTCGCATCAATAATCCAGTACGATAGGGTTAACAGTATAGTGGCTAATCCACCTGCATACAATACATACGAACTGGTCCATAACGCTTTGTTAATCGGAAATTCTAAATCCCAAAGTAGCCCTAGTAAAACCGCTGCAACTCCAGCAGAAAATAACCAAGCCATTTTTTTACCAACTTCAACATCTTTTCTCTTTAAATAGACGCCAACTAATACACCAAATAACGCTGTTGCAATAGCGGGTAAAGTGCTCAATATCCCCTCTGGATCCCAAGTTACTGACGATTTCCATAGATGAGCCTCGGTTAAAATGGTTCTATCTAGCCAAGCACCTAAATTGGTTTCTTTTTCTAAATTGGCATAGCCCAAGCCTGGCACCGGAACAAATAGCATTAAAAACCAATAAGTAATTAAGATAAGGATAAATGCCCTGTATATGTTTTTTGTAGACAGTTTTAAAAATAGGATAGAAGCAATAACAAATACTACACCAATTCGCTGTAGAACTCCAGGAATGCGAACATGTTGAAGGGAATCAATTACATCAAAATCTTTAAAATTTCTTGGAAAAAAAGCGAGGATAAATCCCAGGGTAAATAATATAAATCCTCGTTTGCAAGCTCTTAAGATGGTTTTGCTATGAGTTGAAGGATCTTCCTTTTTGCTACCCATGGCATAGGCAATAGATACCCCAACGATGAACAAGAAGAAAGGGAATACCAAATCTGTAGGCGTGCATCCGTTCCATTCGGCATGCTCTAAGGGTGCGTAAATATGCCCCCAGCTACCGGGATTATTCACTAAAATCATAGCGGCTACCGTTAAGCCGCGAAAAAAATCTAACGATAACAATCGTTGTGGTTTAGCTAATTCCATAGTTAAAATTTATATCGTACAAATGCCTCCATTGCTTCGTATTCGGCCATGCCTAAGCCGTCGTAAGCTTTTGCTGTTTCTCTATTTCGGTCTTCTGCTCTTTGCCAAAATTCTCGAGCATCATCGCCCGGAAAAACAGCCCTGTCTTTTTGAGATTGATGCTTAAAGATGGCAAATTTCTTCCGCTCTACTTCTTGTGGACTAAGCGGTACAGCCATTTCAATTTCATGCGTTTCAAATTCTAACCAAGCGCCCCTATACATCCATAGCCAACAATCGTTAACCCAGCTTTCGGTTTTTCGCAAGCGCCTTAAGGCTTCGATTACAATGTTAAAGCATACGATATGGGTTCCATGAGGGTCTTCAAAATCGCCAGCGGCAAAAACTTGGTCGGGCTTAATCTTTTGCAATAATTCCATCGTTAGCAAAATATCGGCCTCGGTAACAGGATTTTTCTGATTTTTACCACTTTCATAAAAAGGCAAGGCCATAAAATGGATATGATCGTCGGGCAAACCACAATAGCGAGCGCCTGCTATGGCTTCTCCTTTTCTAATTAAACCCTTTATGGTTTGTATTTCGGGAGTATCGATCTGGTTCGGTAGTTTTTGCTCCATAAATTGACGCATATTTTGGTACACGCGCTTCATTTCTGACTGCCCTAGCCCAATCTTCTCCGAAAAATCGATATTAAATTCAACAAAGCGCAGCGCATCATCGTCCCAAACCGCAGTGTTACCCGAAGTCTGATAAGCTACATGTACATCGTGCTGCTGGTCTACCAAGCGAATAAAAGTGCCACCCATCGAAATTACATCATCATCAGGATGTGGTGAGAAAATAACCACTTTCTTTTTTGCAGGTTCGGCTCTTTCAGGGCGCTGACTATCGTCTGCATTGGGTTTACCACCTGGCCAGCCTGTAATGGTATGTTGTAATTTATTAAAAATGTGAATATTAATGTTGTACACAGGCCCCTTTTCTAAGGCCAATTGGGCCATGCCATTGTTATTGAAATCGTCTTCTGTTAACTTCAAAATAGGTTTATTTAACTTATTGGCTAACCAAATCACGGCTTTTCGGGTTAATTTATCTGTCCAACTGCAATCTTTAACTAACCATGGAGTATCGAATCGGGTTAAGAGCGATGCTGCATCTTCGTCTAATATAAATTCAACGTTGTCAGACAACTGCAGATAGGTAGCAGGCACCTCACTAGACATTTCGCCTTCAACGGCTTTTTTTATAATTGGGGCCTTTTTCTGATTCCAAGCCATCAACACAATTTCGCGCGCCTTAAAAATGGTTCCAATGCCCATGGTTATGGCTTTGGTGGGTACATGAGATTTACCACCAAAATCTCTAGCCGCATCTCTTCGGGTTAAATCGTCTAAGGTTACCAGGCGCGTACCCGAGTTGGGTGCCGAACCAGGCTCGTTAAACCCGATGTGTCCAGTACGTCCTATCCCCAAGATTTGCATGTCTAATCCACCCACTTCCTCTATTTTTTGCTCATAGGCTAAGCAAAATGCAGGAATGTCTTCTAATTTTAGCATCCCATCGGGGATATGGATATTTTCTTTTAGGATGTCGATATGGTCGAATAAATGCTCGTTCATAAAATGAACATAGCTCTGTGCTGCGGTAGGTTGCATGGGAAAGTACTCGTCGAGATTAAATGTGATTACATTTTTAAAGCTCAAGGCTTCTTCTCGATGTAAACGAACTAACTCGGCATAAACAGCAATTGGTGTAGCTCCAGTAGCTAATCCTAAAACGGCATTCTCGTTGTTACGTTGTTTAACTGCAATGATTTTTGCAATGCGATGCGCAACGCTAATCGAAGCTTCCTTGGGAGTCGTAAACACCGTAACAGGAAGCTTTTCGAATCGGGTTTCCTCTAAGAGATTTAATCTTGCCATTTTTTATATTTAATAGTTAAACCTAGCCATAAATATAGTAGGTATTTATATAACTTGAATAAAATTAGATCCATATTCACTTTGTGATCTTCCATCTTCCTTATATTTCCTCTATAATAAGATATCTTCAATGGTTGAGGAGAGATCGATAATTCCTTTTTTTATGCAGCGCACTTATATTGCATATAAAAAGGAATTTATATAAGTTTGAGCGTATTTACCCTAATTTATTGCCGTGAATCCTACTATTGCTAAACTTTACGAAATTGCGCAAAAGCCTGCACGAAAAATTATTGGCCTTATGTCTGGCACATCCTTAGACGGACTAGATATTGCATTGTGTTTATGCAGCGGTTATGGCACTGAAACAAAAGTAGAAATATTAAATTTTACAACGCTAACATACGATGCCAATTTTAGAGCTGATGTAAGGAGCATTTTCGCAAAACGGGATGCAGATTTAGAAAAGGTATGCGTGCTAAATGAACTCATCGCTATCAAACATGCTGAACTCATTTTATCCGCATTGGCGGATTGGGGTATTTCGGCAAAAGAAATCGATTTAATTGCTAGTCACGGACAAACCATTTTCCATGCCCCTAAAATTCTCCACGGAAAAAAAAATTACCCAAATGCAACCTTGCAAATAGGAGATGGTGATCACCTTGCAGTTCATACCGGCATTATTACCATTGCTGACTTTAGGCAAAAGCATATTGCGGCTGGTGGAGAAGGAGCACCATTGGCGGTGTACGGAGATTATTTAGTTTTTTCTAAAAAGGGCGAAGATCGAATCATGTTAAATATAGGGGGAATTTCGAACTTTACCTTTCTACCGGCCGATGTCGATGCGGCTAAAGTATTTTCCACGGATGTTGGTCCAGGGAATACCCTTATGGATCAGTTTATTCAACACCATTATCCAGGTTTGTATTTTGATGAGAATGCAAAAAAGGCAAAACAAGGGAAGTTGAATGAAGAATTGTTGGATGCATTGCTCGAAAATGAATTTTTCGAGGCAGCATTTCCCAAAACCACCGGGCCAGAGTTGTTTAATTTAGCTTATTTATATACTGCTCAACAAAAGAGCAATACCTTTCATCTCAATAACGAAGATATCTTAGCAACACTTTGCCACTTTACAGCGCAAGGGATTATTAAAGCAGTAAAATCCACGCTAAATGGGTTGTTAACACCTAAGATCTTTATGAGTGGTGGCGGAATGCATAATCCTTTGTTGGTCGAGCTCTTAAAATGCGGATTACCCAGTAGTTCGTTCAGTACCACCGCCGATCTCGAAATCAATCCTGATGCCAAAGAAGCTTTGCTTTTTGCGTTGCTGGCTAATGAAACTGTTGCAGGTTCTCCAATCAATTTTGGCGAGCGTGAAGGTGTACCATCGGTTTGTATGGGGAAGATTTGCTTGCCAAGTTAATTCACTTTACAAAATCTCCAACCCCTTAGTTTGATAATCTAATAATTGATCATGCGCAGGCTCCAACTCCGTAATTAAATAGCTGATATGTTCCAGTCCGGCAACCTTTAACTTTAACGTAATATCTAGTTTCTCCGAAATACACAATACTGCCGTTTTTTTCGACGAATTGATCATCGTTTTCTTTAATTGATTAATTTCCCAATCGGTATCGGTTAAGCCGTTGGTAGGATGGATGGCACTAATTCCCATTAAGCATAAATCGGCATTGAGCTCAGAAAGTTGGCTAATTACTTGTCCGCCATAAGTAATTTGCGAATTTTTAGAAAATAACCCACCTATTAAAATCACTTCTATTTTACGGTATTTGGCTAATTCTACAGCTACCAGCGGACTAATCGTAAAAAATGTGGCTTGAAGATTTTCCGGCAATTGCTTTACCATCTCAATAATCGTAGTTCCGCCACCCGTTAACACGAACATGCCATCCTTAATTAAAGGCAGTGCTTTTTTGGCTATGTTAATTTTAGCCTCTTTTGCGTAAACCGTACTGTCATCAAATGTAGAATGATAAGATTTAGATAATGCACCGCCATGAACCTTATATAATAGGTTATCATCAGACATTTCTTGAAGGTCGCGCCTGATGGTATCTTCAGAAACATTAAGCAAGTGCACCAGATCTGAAGTTAATACTCTGTTGTGCAAGTTTATCTGTCTCATAACGAAGTCGTGGCGCTCTTTTTTTAGCATATGTATAGCTGTTTGGAGTACTAATATAGTTAAAAAAAATTATTATGCAGGTATTTGCAGGTTTTTGCAGTAAAAAAATGTTAAAATAGTTGGTTAATTTCTTTTTTTACTCAAAAACATTTATCATATTTACTTCGCATTTGATAATTTGCGTATTCGTGCGTGTTTTATCAGATTAAAAACAATCAAAACAAAACAAATTTATTAACCAAATTGGCGTTTATGAAAAAAAAACTACTCATGCTGTTTTTGGGCGTGATGATGCTGGCAATTCAGACCTATGCTCAGCAGATCACGGTTATGGGAAAAGTAACCTCGGCAGAAGACGGGCAGCCCATTCCAGGTGCTTCAGTAAAAATTAAAGGTGCTACCGTTGGGGTGCAAACTGCACCCGCAGGTACGTATTCAATTAGAGCTAAAGCCGGCGATGTGCTTCAGTTCTCTTATCTAGGTTATGCGCCTGTAGAACGTACCGTAGGCACGGCCACTACCATTAATGTAGTGATGAAAGAAGATGCTAACTCTTTAAAGGAGGTAACCATTACTACCGCTTATAATATAGAGCGTGATAAGAAAAGTTTGGGTTATTCTACATCAACCGTTAAAGGTGATGAAGTTACACAAACCGGTAGAGAGAACTTTATAAATGGTTTAGCGGGTAGGGTACCAGGTTTGTCTATTAACCCAACAAGTGGTGACCCGGGTGCGTCTTCTCAAATTGTATTAAGAGGTATTGTATCGCTAAGTGGCGACAACCAGCCTTTGATGGTATTAGATGGGGTGCCGATCGATAACTCGGTAACTAACCAAATTAATACTACTATACAGGGAACCAATAGAAATCAAGATTATACCAACAGAGCATCAGATATAAATCCAGCTGATATTGAAAGCTATACCATCTTGAAAGGTCCAGAAGCAACTGCATTATACGGTAACTTAGGGGCGAATGGTGCGATTGTAATTACAACTAAAAAAGGTAAATCGGGTAAGGCTTCTGTATCTTACAATGGATCTATGCGTATAGAAACCGTAAATAATCCGCCTGAAGTACAAACTGTTTATGCACAAGGTGGTTCAAACGGTATTTATGCGGGTAGCTCAGGCTTGTTTTTCGGTCCTAAATATGCAGAAGGATTGCAGATTTACGATAATATCGGTAATTTCTTCGATGCAGGCAGAAGGCTAACAAATAACCTTGTTTTCGAAGGTGGTAAAGAGTCGTTTACCTACCGTTGGTCTACCGAGTACACAGATTATGATGGTCCGATACCTGAAACAAAATACCAACGTCTCGTAACTTCGTTGGTAGGTACAGCTGCGTTATCTGAGAAAATTAAAATGACAACACGTTTTAGCTATACCAATGCATACAATCGTAAAGCAAATAAAGGATTGGCAGGTTACTTAATGAACTTATTAACCTTCCCTTCGCGTTTCGATGTTAGAAATTGGATTACGCCTACTGGTCAGCGTGTACTTACCACTTCAGATATCTATAATGAGGTGGATAATCCATTTTGGGATGTTAATAAGAATTTATCAGATGATAGAACGAATACTATTTTCTTCAATTCCAATTTCAATTATAAGGCGACTAATTGGTTAACATTTAATGCTGTTATTGGTGCAAACGTATCTAATACAGATGGTAACCTTGTTTTCCATCCTTTGTCATACCGCGGTTCTGGTTCAGCTACTTCACAAACAGGAGGTGTAATTAATACCTATAGTACATTAAATAAATCTTTCAATGGTCAATTAACCGGTCAAATTAGACAGAAGTATGGTAAATTTGGTACCGTTTATAATTTTGGTGTAACCATGGATAACATTAATAATGAAACTAACTCTGCTCGCGGAACTTCATTTTTCGATCCTGATTTTTATAGTATCAATAATACCTTACCTACTACAAGAAATGCGATGTTATATATTGCACGCCGTAGAAATGCAGGCTTGTTTGTACAGGCAATGTTAAGTTACGAAAGTTTATTGTATTTAACTTTATCAGGTAGAGGTGATGCGGCTTCACGTATGATGCCTAATAATCCATATTTCGCTTATCCATCGGCAAGTTTGGCCTTTAACTTTACAGAGTTAGAAGCAGTTAAAAAATTGGAATGGTTAAGCAGTGGTAAATTAAGAAGTTCATTCGGTTTAACGGGTAAGGAACCTTATAAATTTTATGCTTTAGCCACCCGCTTGGGTACAGTTACCACAAGTGGTGGTGGTTTTACACGTGATTTAGCAGCAGGGGGTAATCCTGATTTAGTGCCTGAGCAAACTTTCGATTTTGAGGTAGGTACAGAATTAGGTTTCTTAAAAGATCGTATTTCGATCGATGCAACCTATTATACAAGAGAAAGTCGCAAACAAATTATATCGCCTCGTATCAGTTATGCTACTGGTTCCGTAATTCGTATTATGAATGGTGGTGTAGTTTCTAATAAAGGGGTAGAGTTACAACTAAAGGGAGCGCCAATCCGCAGGCCTAATTTTAATTGGGATATGATATTTAACTTTACCCACAATAAAGGTATCGTAAAATCTATCGCTGATGATTTGCCAGAGTATTATGATTCAGATACATGGATTGCAAATGGTGCCCGTTCTTCTGCAACCATTGGATCGAGTACATTAGCACTAGCCGGATGGGTGAATGCAAAAAATGATAAAGGGCAATTATTAATCAGTCCAGTTAGTGGAATGCCAATTTTAAAAAGCTCTTCTGAGTTCGTTAATATTGCCGACAGGGCACCTAAATTTACATTGGGTTTCGTGAACAGCTTTAGATACAAAGATTTGTCGCTCTCATTCTTGTTCGATTATAGACACGGTGGCGACGTATATAACCAAACTCAATATGAGTTGTACAGAAGAGGGTTGAGTATCAAAACACTAGATCGTGAGCAACCACGGATACTTAATGGCGTATTACAAGACGGATTAGAGAATACAGATAATCCTACTAAGAATAATATTATGATTACGCCATATTTAAATTCGAATTATTATACCAGTACTACAGGGAGCTTGGCACCAGAGCAATTTGTTGAGCGTAATATTAAATCATTGCGTTTAAGAGATATTACTGTAGGTTACGATCTTCCACAAACAGTTGCAGCTAAAACTAATTTTATTTCTAGTTTAGGTATGTACGTAACGTTAACCGACGTGTTTTTGATGACAAATTATTCTGGTATGGATCCAGATACAAACGGAAATAATCCAGCTACTGGTGGTTCTGGTGGTTACGGTATAGATTACGGTAGCATGGGTCGCCCATTAGGGGTTAACATTGGCTTAAGAATCAAGTTATAAGTTGAATTTAAAGATTATAAATATGAAATATATTAGAATAATATGCCTTTTTATCATGCTGTTTTCGGCCAGCGGGTGTAAAAAATGGCTAGATGTAAACACAGACCCTGCTACGCCGCAAACGTCTAGAGCAGAGTTTTACCTGGCGCCAATTATTGCGCGCATGGCCATGTCTACAGCTCAAGATTATAGAGATGCACAATTTAAGTTTACGCAAGGAATTATGGCGCAAACTAGCTTAAATGTATTCGAACGTCACGGTTTTGCCGCATCAGATGTTGGTGGCATGATGTGGAGATTTGTTTACATAGATGCTGGCTTAAATCTAGAAGATATGTTAACCAAAGGTAACGAACAAGGCGCTTTTGGGTTAGTTGGAATTGGGTATGCCATTAAAGCATGGGGCTTTCAGTTCTTAACCGACTCTCATGGCCCAATTATTTTAGATGAAGCCTATAAAGATCAATTAACATTTGGTTATCAAGATCAGCCAGAGGTATATGCTAAAGTGAGGGAGTGGTGCCAATTGGCATTGGTTAATTTGAATAAGACCGATGTAGGCGACTATAGCACTATATTAAGAAATAACGATTTCCTTTTCCAAGGCGATAGAGACAAATGGAAAAAATTTGTGTACGCTATTTTAGCACAACAATATAGCCACTTAACGAATAAACCAGAATTTGCCAGTAAATATGCCGATAGTGTGGTAAAATATGCCGACTTATCTTTTGCTTCAGCGGCAGAAGATGCAGCAATTAGCTTCAATGGAAATACTTCAGCTGATGCTAATCCAAATAGCGTGCTGGGCGGTTATTTAAGTGCAACTACAACAGGAAGAATAGGTCAGCCAATTGTGAACTATTTAACAGGTGGAGTTAGAGGGGTGCCTCCAACCAGCCCAACTTCATCTATCGATCCACGGTTAACCCGTATGATTAATCCAATGGTAACTACATCTACTGCGACTAACGGGGTATACAGGGGAGTGGTAGCAACCAAAGGAGATGTGCCTACTACGAAAACCATTCCAAGTGTATACGGTAGTGCTGTAAATACTGCTTCTGCACCCTATCCTGGAAAGTATCTTTTCGGACAAGGAACTTCTACAGTAGATAAGCCAAAATATCTACTGTTCAGTTATGCTCAAATGCAATTCGCAAAAGCCGAAGCTTTGTTCATAAAAGGCGATAAGGCTGGAGCATATACTGCTTATCGTAATGGAATCACTGGTCACATGAATTTTGTAAATTTATATGGGTTAAATGGGGTCATCAAGGCACCGGCTATCACTTCGGCCGAGATTACTGCTTATATGGCTTCTAGCGAAGTTGCTCAAAGTGCTGGTGATTTAACTATTGCAGATATTATGGGTCAAAAGTACATTGCGCAATGGGGATGGGCCGGACAAGAACAATGGTGCGACATGCGTAAATATCATTATGATCCATTAGTATTTAAACAATTCAAGCCTCTCGAAAGTTCGGAGTTTTATCCAACAACAGTTGGAAAATATGCGTACAGAATTAGGCCACGCTATAACTCCGAGTATTTATGGAATAGAGCTGAATTGGAACGTCTAGGCGCATACGAAGACGACTACACCACAAAAGAGACATGGTTTTCTTTACCTTAACCCAAAAAATTGAAAATTATGAAGATTTTTTCGAAACTATCAATAATAGCCCTTTTAGCAGTTTTGCTATTTAATGGCTGCAAGAAAAATGCAATAAACTATTCGGATTTTGAATATGTAAGTCCAGATCAGGCAAGAGTTAAAATAAATTACAATGTAGCCTTTTATAATAATCCTGCTACGCAGATAAAGATTAATGGGGTAAGGGTTAGCGCTACAATAGTTACCACACGGTATCCATTTCCTGGTGGGGGCTTTAATACAGGTGGTGGGAACTTTGGTGATTATTTACCCGTTAATCCGGGCGCTAATGAAATTTCAGTATCGATTCCAAAAAGAGGTACAAACATCGATTCTATTGAGGTGTATAAAACCACAATGAATATGGCTGCAGGCAAGCACTACTCGCTTCACATCGCAGATACCTTGGAGCGGAAGGGTTTGCCCGTAGAGGAAGATGTTACACGGCCGGATTCTGGCTTCGTGAGATATAGATTTACGAACCTAATGGCTAATGTACCTGCTATGGACTTGTATATCGGTACTGTGAAGGTGGCGGAAAACATTCCTTTTATGGGAATCAGTGCTCCATTTACTTTGCCAACCTCACAAGTTAACATTTCGTCTACTTGGACCATTAGGCCTGCTGGGGCGTTGCCAACTTCTACAGCACTTGCAACTTACAATAGTGCAAGTACCTTATTAAGTAGTAGGGTTTATACGGTATTTGCAACAGGTTATGCAGGGAATACAGGTGCGCGATTGCCATATGTTTCCTTTTATTACGTGAGATAATTTATACTTGCTAAGTCTTAAACTTCGTAAGACTATAAAGGTTGGCTGTTAAAATAGCCAACCTTTTTTTATAGGCTAAAATTTTATACTTTTGCAACATATATATAAAGGTATGGCGAATTTCACCCTCACTCCAGAAACTTGGCAAAAGGTTAAGATTAAATTTTTAAGAAAATATCGCGATTTGGCGCAAGTTGATCTTTCTTTTAATCCAGGGCAGGAAGACCAGTTGGTACAACAGTTGATGGCATTGGTAAAGAGAGACCAGGCCTATATCGAATTTACCATTCGCAAAGCATTAGCCGATCCAGAAGGCAATAGGTTGTAAAATGGCTGTCTTTCCGTATTTATCGAAAGCTCTTATAAATTAAAATGAAATTGGGTGTAGCGTTTTACATCTTTATCTCGTTTAAGTTTCGTCAAGCTTTGAATATTTCTAAAATATTAGTTTAACACCACCTATTTAATGTTTAGTGTTTCAGGCACATAAAATAAAAAAAAGTAAAAAAAAATTGGTAATATTAAAACTAAAGTTGATATTTGTTGCCGGATACAATTTTTTTATGGTATCGACTTATAGTCTGCAAACAATTAATGTTTAAAAAAAGAATATTTTTTTTAAAATTATTGTTTTAAGTGTATATTCGTACCGTGAACTGATGTTGGTTCAAACAGGGAATGCTGAAAACTGTTAATAGAGTAAGCAAGAAAAAAGAAAATAAATTTTATTAACTCTAAGATTATGAGAAAAGTTTTATTAACTGTAATGATGGTGAGCTCTCTTCTTGCGTTTAACGCTTGTAAGAAAGACCCTGTGGTAGGTCCTGCGGGTCCTGCTGGTCCAACTGGTGCTACGGGTGCTGCAGGTGCTGCAGGTGCTGTTGGTGCTACTGGCGCAACTGGTGCCGCTGGTACCAAAATTTTACCTACTACTGGCGCTCCGGCTTCTACATTAGGTGCAACTGGTGATTACGCATTTGATTCAGCAACTAAAATGCTTTATGGCCCTAAAACTGCTACTGCATGGCCTGCTGGTATTGCGTTATCAGGAACTAACGGTGCTACTGGAGCAACTGGTGCTACTGGGGCAACTGGTGCTACTGGAGCAACTGGCGCTACTGGCGCAGCTGGTGCTGATGGTGCTACTGGTGCAACTGGTGCTACTGGTGCAGCTGGTGTTAACGGTACACAATTCTTAGCTGGAAATGGTGCTCCAACTGCAGCAATTGGTGTAACTGGTGATTTCTATTTTGACAAAAACACTTCAATTTTCTATGGTCCTAAATTGGCTGATGGAACTTGGGGTTCTAACGCTTTGCCTTTAGGTCAAGCTTATGCCGCTAAAACGTACACTATCATTAGAGGTTTTGAGAATGTAACTGAGGTAACTGCAGGTGCTCCTGCTGTTGCGGTTAGACAATATGGTCAGGATATCATTCCTACTTGGTCTAACTATAACATCTTTACTTCTTATGCGGTTACTGCTAACGATTTAATTCGTATTAACCAGTATGCTGGATGGGGTGACGATAGAGAGATGATCTTCCAAAATGACCCTGTAGGTGCTCCTGGTATCTTCAACGTTGTTCCAACTAGTGCAGCTCAATTAGGTGCATTCCCTTTCCAAGTTGGTGCTAAATTTAGATACAGCAGAAACCAAGGTAATCCTACTGCTGAGTTTACATTAACTCAATCAGATATCGATAGATTGCAAGTTACTGGTGGTACAGCATTTGGTTATTTAACTTATGCTAAAGCATTACCTTCTTCTGTAGCTCTAGGTCAAAACTTAGTATTGGCTTCAAACAAAAACGTTCAAGTTAAAAACAGTACTACTAACTTCGCTACTCAGTATACTGCAATGACTAACTTTGACTTAAAATCGTTAGTTCCAAACTTTGAGAAATACAGACAAGACGGTAAAGTATTTGTTAAATACAAATATTATAATGCTAAAAATGCTGCTGGTGCTCAATCATTAGTTATTCACCCAGGAAATGATGCTGGTTGGGTTGCAATTGATGCATTTGCTAATGCTTTTGTAACTGGAACTGGTGGTTATAACAACAATGTAAACCCATTCGTAGGTAACTTTATGGCTTCTGGTGCACCGTTTGGTACAATTGGTACACCTGTTACTGTAGGTCCTAACCAAGTTGCTACTGTGGCTGCTGGTGCTGGTGCAACTGCAACACTTATTCAAAATGGTTTATTGCGTTTAAACTGGGATATCACTTCAGGTACAGGTTTCGGTAATGCTTCAGTTGCTACTATCGTTGGCCCAACTACTTTACAAAATGGTGGTAACGTATTAGATCCAGTAACTGCTGCTTTCGCTGCAACTGCTGGTCCTGCAACTGCTCAATTTGTAGCTCGTGGTTTTGAAACTACTTATTATTCAAGCCCTGCTTTAACAGCAACTAATAACGCTGGTAACGCTGTTGCATTAGGTGGTGTTGCTCCAAACCAAACTGTTCAACAACTTATTAGAACTGGTGGTCAAGAAGCTTCATACTTCAGTGCTACTAGTACTACTGGTACTAACTTAGTTAAATTAAGTGTATTTGTTATTCCAGGTGATGTTGTTTCAACTTTAAAAGCTAAAGGTGTTGATGTTAATAACGCAACAGAAGTTAGCAAATACGTTAAATTATAATTATTATTCTTTAGAGTTAAATTATATATAATTTAATGCAAGCAGTCCCTCAAAGAGGGGCTGCTTTTTTATTTTATACGAATTTTGTATATTTACCTACTACGTCCATTTATATGAAGAAATCTAAGTTTATTCCTGTCTTATTAATAGTTTCTATAGCTATTGCTTTTTTTTCTTTCAAAGAAGACCTCTTCTTAGTTTCTAAGAATATGGATATATTTGCCTCCCTTTACAAGGAAATTAGCATTAACTATGTTGAGGATACCGATCCTTCAGATTTAATGCGCACTGGGATCGATTCGATGTTGGAGGGATTGGATCCCTACACCGAGTATATTCCAGAATCGGAAATTGAAGAGTACAAACTTAAATATGTAAGCACCCAATACGGTGGTATCGGAGCTGGTACCGTCTCAATTGAAAAAAAATTATACGTAAATGAGGTGTTGGAAGGAAATCCAGCTCATAAACAGGATATTAGACCTGGTGATTTAATTGTAAGCATTAATGATATTCCTACATTTGGAAAGGATCGGATACAGATTAGTCAGCTTCTACGTGGCCCAAAAGGCTCGCCGGTAAAATTGCAGTTAGAGCGAGCAGGTGTAATTCTCGAGAAGTCGGTGGTTAGGGATGAGATTAAACAACCAAATGTGAGCTATTCCGGAATGCTCGATAATCAACTCGGTTATATCAAATTAGATAAATTTCTAGAGAATTCTGCACAAGAAGTTAAGGATGCATTGATTGCCATCAATAGGCAACAGCCAAAAGGTTTAATCTTAGACTTAAGAAATAATGGTGGTGGAATATTGCAGGAAGCGGTTAAAATTGTTAACCTATTTGTGGAGGAAAATTTACTTGTCGTAGTTCAAAAAGGTAGAAACCCGGCAAAAACTGTGAGCTATAAGTCGGTGGCTAAACCAATGGCACTAAATTTGCCTTTGGTAGTTTTAATTAATAGCAGTTCTGCTTCTGCGTCTGAAATTGTAGCCGGCGCTTTACAAGATTTAGATCGCGCAGTTATTATTGGCCAACGTAGCTATGGTAAAGGTTTGGTGCAACAAACCTTTAATCTTCCTTACAATAGTTTAGTTAAAATTACTGTTGCGAAGTATTATACGCCATCTGGTAGGTGTATTCAAGCATTAGATTATGCACATAAGGATCAAAATGGTATGGCTGGGAAATTTGCAGACTCTGTTATGAAAGCTTTCTCGACAAAAGCTGGCCGAACAGTTTATAATGGAAATGGAATTTACCCAGATCTTATTGTGGCACCATCACTCCATAGTTCAATTACTCAAACATTGGTGGCAAATAACCTCTTTTTCAACTACGCTAATCAATATAGAACTACCCATAAAGCGATTGGGGATGCGAAATCTTTTCAGCTAAGTGATGCAGATTACCAAGCTTTTTTAACTTCCATTAAGGGTAAGGATTATACTTATACTGCAAATACGGAGAAATTGCTTACCCTACTTACTGCTGAAGCTGAGAAAGAGAATAGATTAACGAATATGAAAGCTGATTTGGATTTATTGAAGGAAAAACTGCTCGCTACCAAGAAAAATGAATTAGAAAACCACAAGCAAGAGGTTAAACAAGTACTTGAGACCCAAATTGTAGGTCGTTATTATTTCGATAAAGGTAAAGTTGAACAATCTTTTCAATATGATCAAGAAGTTAAGCGTGCAAAAGCTCTTTTTGCTGCTAATTTCCAAATTTTATCCATTTTAAAAGGCGAAGGCGGATACAAAACAATTGGTTCGCCTAAGAAAATTGCCAATCAAAGTGAATAGTTACCGTTTAGGCTATTCTTCAAGAGTAGCCTAAAAGGTAAATTTATTTTATAACTAAAATCTAAGTTTAAAATATCCATTTATTTGACTTAGTATAGCTAGAAGTGTTAAATTTTGTTAAAATGTAAACTCTAGATAATCAAGTATTTACAATTATTTTTAGATTCAAAGTTTTGTTTTTAACATACTTTTAACCATATTTATACATTAAACAACAATTAACTAACTAATAACTAACCTAAATTTATTAATTTATGAAAAAACTTGTACTAAGTTTATTCATTTTGTGTGCTATAACTGTTACGGCGTTCGCTCAAGATCGCGTAGTAACAGGTACAGTAGTTGCAAGTGAAGACGGATTGCCCATTCCAGGTGCAACTGTAAAAGTAAAAGAGGCTCCGGCAGTAGTTGTGGCTACAGGAGTAGATGGTAAGTTTTCATTAAGAGTTCCTAATTCTGGTAAAACTTTAATGATTTCTTATTTAGGCTACACACCAATAGAGGTAGCAATTTCAGGTGCTAGCGTTGGTACGATTAAGTTATCAGCTGATGCACAAACGTTGAATGAGGTTGTGGTTACAGCGGGTGGTGTAAGCATCTTACGTCGTGAGCAAGGTAACCAGTCGACTACAATTAAATCTGAATCATTAACACAAGGTAAGGCTTTCAACGTTGCGAGTGCATTATCTGGAAAAGTTGCTGGTTTACAAGTAAACGCAGTTGGTTCAGGTGTTAATCCTTCGGTACGTTTGGTGTTACGTGGTAATCGTTCATTATTAGGTAATAACCAGGCTTTAGTGGTGGTTGATAATATCATCGTTCCAAGTTCTATTTTGGGTAACTTAAACCCTGAGGATATTGAAGATATCCAAGTATTAAATGGTGCTGGTGCTGCAGCCTTATATGGTTCTGATGCATCAAACGGAGCTTTGATCATTACAACTAAAACAGGTAAAGCAGGTGTAACTCAAATTAAAGTTGGCCAAACTACTAGTCTTGAGTCGATTTCTTATTTACCAAAAGTTCAAAAACGTTTTGGTTCAGGTACAGGTCCGGATGATATTCCTACTTATACCCCTTACGAGAATCAGCAGTATGGTCCAGAGTTTGATGGTAGCATGAAAGAAATTGGTAAACCTTTAGTTGATGGGTCGATCCAAACTGTACCTTATTCTTATAATGAGAAAGAAGGAAAACAAGCATTCTGGGAAACTGGTGTAAATAACCAAACTGATTTTAGCATTTCTTCTGGTGATGAAAAAGGTTCATATTATCTTTCATCTCAGTATTTTGATCAAACAGGTACTGTTCCTGGTGATAAATATAACCGTTTTACAATTCGTTTGAACGGAGCTAAAAACTTAGGTAACAATGTAGACTTCTCATTTAATGCGAACTATGTTCAGAATCGTTATGATTTAGGAGATTCAGGTACAGCATTTAACAACGTATTGATGACTCCAGGACAAGTGCCATTAACGCGTTATAAAGATTGGAGAAATGATCCATATTCTACGCCTGATGGTTTCTATAACGAGTATTATGACAGTCCTTATTTTACTTTGGGTAATGCTAGAACGTTAACAAGAAATGATTATTTGACTGGTTTGGTTCAAGTTAAATATAACCCAATCAAACCTTTAACGTTATTGTTCCGTGTGGGTTTAAATACGCGTAACGTATCGTCTAAATCTTGGTCTGATCGTTATACTTTTTCTTCTTATAGATTGGGAATTACGTCTAACTTTAGCAACAGACCAGGTAGTGTAAGCGATAATTCACAATATTCTACACAACTTAATCCTGAGTTCCAGGCGCAATACATTAAAAAATTAAGTAACGATTTCTCGTTAAACATCATTGGTGGTGCGAGCGTTCGTGACAACATCGCTAAAAGTGTTAGCGCTTCGTCATCTGATATGGTTACAGCAGGATTATACAACGTAAGTAATACTAGAGGTAATACCGCTGGTAGCGAAAGTAATAATCGTGTTCGTCAGATGGGTGTTTATGCTGATGCACGTTTAGGATTTAAGAGCTATTTATACCTTCACGTAACTGCTAGAAACGATTGGAGATCTATCCTATCACAAGATAACTGGTCGTTATTTTATCCAGCTGCCGATGTGTCATTCATTGCTTCTGATGCATTGTCATTCTTAAAGGAGTCGAAAGTTATCTCGACGTTAAAACTTAGAGGTGGTGTATCAAGAGTTGGTCAAGTAAACATTGGTGCTTATGGATTAACACCAACATTTGGTCAGCAGTATGGCTATCCGTATGCTTCAGTACCTGGATTTGGTGTGGGCGACCGTGTGGTTGCACCAAACATCAACCCAGAGATAACTACTCAATTTGAGGCGGGTTTCGATTTAGAGATGCTTAAATCTAGAGTAAATTTAACCGTAACAGGATATAAATCGAGTACGGTAGATCAAACTGTAGGAGTAAACATTCCAAACTCAACTGGTTTTACTTCGTATTTAACAAACACAGGAGAAGTACAAAATAGAGGTATAGAGACAAGCTTACGTTTAGTACCAGTTCGCACAGCTTCAGGATTAGAAGTTTCGCTTGGTGGTAACTTTACCTATAACGATAACGAAGTGGTTTCGATTAGTTCAGATCAAACTTTCGTAAGTTTGGGTACATTTGGTACAGCAAACATTGTTGCTCAAGTTGGTCAGCCTTTCCCTTTGTTAAAAGGTACAACCTATAATAAAGATCCACAGGGTCGTATCATTGTTGATCGTTTAACAGGTTTCCCTAGTGCAACAACTGCTACTAGTATCTTAGGTATCACTGAGCCAAAACATCGTTTAGGTTTAGACTTAACCGCATCGTTTAAAGGTTTACGCTTTGCAACTGTATTCGAATATCGTTCTGGAAACGTAATTTATACAGGTGCTAGTACTGGTTTCGATTTCTCTGGAGCTGGTATCAGAACTACTTATTTTAACAGAGAGCGTTTTGTAGTGCCTAATTCATCGTATCTTGATCCAGTTACCAATACCTATGTTGCAAATGATAACATTACAGTTAGAACAGGTGGTGTAGATTTCTGGACAAATGGTCCATCTAATACAGCTGTTAACTCTAACTATACGTATTCAGGTGCATTCTGGAAATTACGTGAGGCATCTTTGTCTTATCAGTTGCCAAAATCATTTATCAGCTCAATTAAGTTTATAAAAGGTGCTGAAGTTAGTGTTCAAGGACGTAACTTGTTCTTGTGGGCTCCTAAAACCAACTTGTATACCGATCCAGAGTACAGTGCTTTAGGTTCTGATAGCAATGCAGTAGGTTTCACATCATTAAGCCAAACGCCTCCAGGTAGATTTTATGGTTTAAGTTTATCATTAACCCTATAGAAATAAAGAATATGAGAAAATATTTTAAATACATATTGTTAGGCATGGTGGTGGTGTCAGTAAGTTCTTGTAAAAAGTTCTTAGACATTAATACCAACCCAAATAGCTTAACTTCTGCTACACCAGGTTTAGTATTGCCACAGGCAATTACAGGTGCAGCATCAATTAGTAACACATTTAGTAGAAATATGGCCGATTTTTCTGGCGCTGAGGCAAACGCAGGTGGTTTCGGTGGTTTCGGTTCGGTAGTTACCTACGATTTCGGTACAGGTAACTTTAACGGAATGTGGACGTCTTCTTACGATAACGCTAATGATTTTCAGTACATCTTAGATAATACTGCTGGTGAGCCATTGTTGATTTACTCAACAAGTATTGCTCGTATTATGAAATCTTTTGCTTTTGAGCGTTTAGTTAATCAGTACAACGACGTACCTTATACCGATGCACTAAAAGGAACTGCAAGTTTGCAACCTAAATATGATAAAGCGGAAGATGTTTACAAAGCATGTATCGCTGAATTGGATAAAGCAATTGCAGACATAACAACTGGTCAAGCTAACGCCGCAACTACTAAGATAGCTGCTACTGCCGATCCATTATTTGCTGGAAATATGGATTCATGGAAAAAGTTTGCAAATACTGTTAAGTTACGTATGTTAATTAAGATGGCTGGAGTGCCAGCTCAACAATCTTATGCTACAGCGGCCTTTAATAGTATGAATACTACTTTAGGTTTCTTAACTACTGATGCAATTAATCAACCTGTTTATGAAAAAACAGTTAGGCCTAGTCCAGTTTATGCTTCTTTAGGTTTTACAGGTACAGGAACCAACGTAAATACCTCTAGAATTCCAACTAAATGGATGTTTAGCTTCTACGACGGAACTAAATTGGCTGATAAGGGAAGAGGAGAAGTAATCTATAGAAACTATCCTTCTACCCCTAAGAACCAATTGGGCGATGAGTCTACAGGTGTACCTGCGGCGTTATCAGCTGGTTCGGCATGGTTTACAGGAAATAACGCTGCCTTAAGCTTACCAGGTGTTGTAAAAGGGCCAGGCATGGGCGTACCGGTAATGTTGGCTGCTGAAAGTTACTTTTTACAAGCTGAGGCTTATGCACGCGGTTATTTATCTGGTGATGCAGCAGCAGCATTTAACAATGGGATTACACAATCGTTTACCTATTTGTTCAAAAATGCAAGCAATGTAGTTGATCCAAGTAAAGATGTGGCTGCAGCGGTTACAAAGTACAAAAATGACAACGCCATTAGCCCATTAGCTAATTTTGCTTTAGCGACTACTGTTGAAGAAAAGGTTGAAGCCATTATCACTCAGAAGTATATCGCTTTAAACGAGATTGCTAATGATGAAGCATTTAATGAGTTCAGACGTACGGGTTATCCGCGTATTATAAACGGATCAACTGTTCCTACAGAGACTTTTGCTTCTAGACAATCGATCTCTACACACCCAACTCGCCTACCAACACGTGTGCTTTACCCACAACAAGAGTACAATTTGAATCCTGCAAATGCGCCGGCTGGTATTGACAAATTCAGTTCACGTATATTTTGGGACTTAAATTAATTTAAGTTTAAATTTAAATAATAAGAAAAATGAAAAAGATCATATATAAAGTCTTCGCACTAGCAGTGGTTGCAATAGCGTTTACATCTTGTTTGAAAGATGATTCAATGGTGTTGGATCCTGATAAAGCTGAAGGTAACGTAGTAGAGTTTGGCAATACTGGCTCTACTACCTCTCCGGGAGGTGCCCCGTTTTTTGTGTACACACCGCTTACACTAGACCCATCGGTAGCTACATCAGTAATTAAAGCCTCGGTAAGATGGGCTGGCGCAGAAAATGTAGCTCCTCAAGACATCACTGTAAACTTAGCTGCTGCTCCAGAAGCAATTACCGCTTGGAATGCCGCTTACCCTAATGCAGCAGCGTCTGCAAAATATAATCAGTTGCCCAGCAATGCTGTTACTTTCCCTAGTACGGTAACCATTAAAAAGGGAGAGAAGGTTGCTAACTTTGATATCTCTGTTAAAGCTTCATTACTTAACGCTTCTCAATCGAATGTATTGGGTATTAAGGTGGCCTCAACTAGCTACGGCAAAGTTAGTGGTAATTTTGGTACGGTTATTTATAACCTACCCCTAAAAAGTATTTGGGATGGTAAGTATACATATAACGTAACTAATACTTATGGTACAAGAGATGGAAATATTCCAGCTCCTCCAGGATATACTGAAGAAGGTATTGAATTGAGAACTGTAGGGCCGAACTTGCTTGAGGTTACCTATTTAGCGCAAACTTACAGTGGTTATGCTAGATATCAGTTCAGTGGTGATAACACTACCATTACTGGTGTAGTTGCGTTTAGTGGATCACTCCGCGCTTCTAACATTGATGAAGTAGTATTAGTAGACCCTATTAACAGAAAGTTTATTCTTAAATGGACTTGGTTAGGCAGAGGTACTACTGAGACTTGGATTCGTACAGGAGATAGATAGTTCTGTTTTATAAAAAGAAAGGGCTGCTTGAGTTTTCGAGCAGCCCTTTTTTGGTTGCATTGTTTTTTTTGTAGAAAATTTTATTTAAATTTGATATACACAAATACGATATACCATGAAAATTTTTTTAGCCACAAGCTTGTTAGCAGGCTTAACCACACTTTTAGTATTAAGTGTTGAAAAGACAGGTAAGTTAGTTGATCAGTCTAAAGTTACCTATAATATTACCGAAGATAAAAAGCTCGAAGGCGCCTTCATCATCGAAGATGCAGCCAATGTAACGCGTTTAAGAGGGAGTTATAAAGATAATAAGCGCTCAGGAGATTGGTATGCTTTCAATTCAGCAGGAAAAATGGTGTTACGCTATAACTACACCGCTAATAAATTGTTAAGCCTAGATCAGAATGCCATTGCAGGCTTAGAAATTAAGGTAATTGATAAAGATCCGAATATAGCGAATAGTGCGCGCATACCGGTTCCTATTTGCTCGGTTGATCAATTTAAAAGACTTTTAGAGGAAGAATTAAAAGATCAGATTCCACCAAAGGAACGGTCTGGAAAAGCTAAAGTAACCGCAGATTTCTTGGCCATGGTTGATGCAAACGGACAAGCCAAGTATGTTGCCAACTATGTAATCAACAATTTGGAATATAAAGCCAATCTATCTTTCAAAGACAAATTGTTCCGTATGGAGTGGTTACCTGCCGAAAGCGAAGGTAAAACCTATAAGTCTGAAGTTCGTTTTTCGAGCAGCTTCGAGATCGACCCGGCCTCGTTTAACAGAAGATTTGTCTGGAATTATTAACGGATAAAAAAAGCGCTTTAATTTTTGGTTAAAGCGCTTTTTTATTTAATCCATTGCATGGAGTCTAACTTTAAGACCATCCATACTTTGGTTTAACTGCAATTGGCAAGCTAACCTTGAGTTGGGCAATACATCCGGCAGTGTATCTAGCATCGCATACTCGTCGTCAGTCATTTCGTTCAATTTTTCTCCACCTTCTATCACATCCACACAACAGGTGGCACATAATGCCATGCCACCACAGGTAGCTAAAATATCATATTCGCTTGCCTTTAAAAATTCCATTAAGCTTAAGCCCATGTCTGTAGGGGCGGTTAGCTCGCTGATGTTGCCTTCTCGATCTTCTACTTGTATGGAAATGTCTGTCATGTTTAAAATTCTGTTACGCCGTTAACTGTAGTGTATTTCATGGTGTATTTAATACCAGGGTTCATGTACTGATAAGCGCTATGGCTCATTAGGGCAGCTTCGTGAAAACCACATAGAATTAACTTTAGTTTATTTGTATAGGTATTTATATCGCCGATAGCGTAAATGCCCGGTATATTGGTGCTATAATCGTCGGTATTAACTTCAATAGCACTTTTACTGATATTAAGGTTCCACTGTTCTATAGGCCCTAATTTTGGGCTTAAGCCAAATAGTGGAATTAAATGATCGGCTTCGAACGTAGTGGTCTCCATGGTACGATTATGGATTACCTCAACGTGTTCCAATTTACCATCACCCGATACGGAATTAAGATTGCTATTTAACACGAGGTTAATTTTTCCGCTTTCGGCCAATTCCATTACTTTGTTAACCGAATCGGGCGCGCCACGGAAACTTTCGCTTCGGTGGATTAAAGTTAGCTCAGAACAAATATCAGCTAAGAAAATGGTCCAGTCTAATGCCGAATCTCCTCCTCCAGCAATTACCATTTTTTGTCCACGGTATTTCTCTGGATCCAAGATCATATAATTTACGCCTCTGCCGTTTTCGAATTGCTCTAAACCAGCAACAGCCGGCTTGCGTGGCTCGAAACAGCCTAATCCTCCTGCAATAACCACTACTTTAGCTTCGATAATGGTACCCATATTAGTAGTTAACACAAAATCGGCTTCCCCACGTTTTTCTAAGCCTTCGATTCGTTCGCCAAGGGTATAGCCCGGATGGAAGGGCTTTGCCTGCTCTACTAGATTATCGACAAGTTCTTGCGCAAGCACCGTAGGATAACCGGGAATATCATAGATAGGTTTTTTAGGATAAATTTCTGAAAGCTGCCCACCAACTTGTGGGAGGTAATCGATTAAATGGCAACGCATTTTTAACAACCCGGCTTCGAAAATCGCAAAAAGACCAACTGGTCCGGCACCTATAATGGCTATATCTGTAGAAATCATGACTAAAATTTTGTGCAAAGTTACGAAATACACTACACTATTTAGACATGTTCCAGACTATTTCGAAAATAATCTATAAAATTGGTAGTGTTTAAAGGTGTCTTACTGCAAAACACGCTCCGTGTCCCATGCAAAAAAATATTATCTTTGCCCTAAATGAAAAACATTTACTTCGCTTCTGATTTCCATTTGGGTGCACCAAATTATATCGATAGTCGTGATCGTGAAAATCGCATAGTAAGGTGGCTTAATTTTATTGAACCTTCGTGTAGCGAACTTTTTTTAATGGGTGATGTATTCGATTTTTGGTTCGAGTACAATAAGGTTATTCCGAAAGGCTTTGTTCGCTTGCAAGGCAAATTAGCACAGATGGCCGATAATGGAATAAAAATTTATTTCTTTAAAGGCAATCACGACATGTGGGTAGATGAATATTTCACCAAAGAGCTGGGCATTGAAATTATTAGCGATGAGCTCATCATCGATCGTGGTGGAAAGAAATTTTATTTGCATCATGGCGATGGCTTAGGTCCTGGCGATGCTAAATATAAATTCTTAAGGAAAGTATTTAGGAATCCGTTTTGCCAGTGGTTATTTGCGGTGCTGCCGCCACGGATTGGCTTGTTTGTGGCAAATGGTTGGTCGGGCAAGAGCAGAATAGCAAACGCAAAAAAAGAGGTTTTTACAGGCGAAGAAAATGAATGGTTAGCAATTTTTGCCAAAGAGCAGTTGCTAAAGGAGCATTTCGATTATTTTATATTTGGACATCGACATTTACCCCTTGATATTAAGTTAAGCGAAAATAGCAGATACATAAATATAGGCGAATGGATTAATTACAATTCGTACGCTGTTTTTGATGGAAATGAATTGAAAATGAAATATTTTGAACCTACAAGCTAGACGCTCAGTTTAACTACGAATTACTATATACTAACTACTAAAAATTTCCTTATTTTTGCAGTATGTTAGAAAAACTAGAAGCGATAAAGTTGCGTTGGGAAGATGTAGAAGAGCAGCTGAGCAATCCTGATACCATACAGGATATGAAGCGTTTTGCAGCTTTAAATAAAGAATATAAAGATTTAGGCAAGATTGTAGACGAATACAAAATCTACAAAAATGTAATGAGTAATATCGAAGCCAATAGAGAGATCTTGAGTACTGAAAAGGATCAGGAAATGCGTGAAATGGCTAAGGAAGAATTGGATTTACTATTGGCACAACAAGAGAAAATGGAAGAAGATATCCGTTTAATGCTGATTCCAAAAGACCCTGAAGATGCAAAAAATGCGGTGTTTGAAATTAGAGGAGGAACCGGTGGTGATGAAGCAGCGTTATTTGCGGGTGATTTATATCGGATGTATAGTCGCTATTTTGAGCAAAAGGGCTGGAAAGTAGAAACGGTTGATGTAACCGAAGGTACAGCTGGTGGCTATAAAGAGGTAATTTTAAAGGTGAGCGGAGAGGATGTGTACGGCCAGCTAAAATACGAATCTGGTGTACATCGCGTACAACGCGTGCCTGATACCGAAACACAAGGCCGAGTGCATACTTCGGCAGCATCGGTTGCTGTTTTGCCAGAAGCCGAAGAAATTGACCTTTATATTAATCCTGCTGATATCGATCTTCAAACCTCACGATCGGGTGGTGCAGGTGGACAAAATGTGAACAAGGTAGAAACTAAGGTGCAGTTAACACACCGACCGTCGGGGTTGGTAGTGGTTTGTCAGCAAGAGCGTTCGCAATTGGGAAATCGTGTAATTGCAATGGAAATGCTTCGTAGTAAATTGTACGACATTGAGTTACAGAAGAAAAATGGCGATATTGCGGCTAGACGTAAAACGATGGTGTCTACGGGCGATCGTTCGGCCAAGATTAGAACGTATAACTATCCCCAAGGAAGGGTAACCGATCATCGTATTGGTTTAACATTATATAACTTAAATGGCGTGATGGATGGCGGGGTTCAAGAATTGATCGATGCCCTGCAATTTGCAGAGAATGCAGAGAAGATGAAAGAAGGCTCTGTAATTTAAGAACTTACAATTATTTTGTTTTTTTTATTGGAAAGTTAATTAAAGACACTATATTTGCAATCCCGAAAGGGAAACGGACCGGTAGTTCAGCTGGTTAGAATGCCGCCCTGTCACGGCGGAGGTCGCGGGTTCGAGTCCCGTCCGGTCCGCTGGTTTAACTACCGAACGCTATAAAAAGCCTGTTTTCGCAAGAAAACAGGCTTTTTTGTTTTAGCAACTTGTCAGTTTATTCAGTTTTTCGGGATCGGAACCAAAACCTGTGGATTAAGCAAATAATTTGGGATCATGTACAAAAGTTGTGGACTCATAGCCTAAAATTCTCTAAAGGCCGTTATATTTTAACTACTTATTAAATGCTGTGAAATATTTGACATATTTGTTCTATATTTTAAGGTATGTTTAGCAAAGAAGAATATAACAATCGCAGGAATCGATTAAAGTCGAATTTTAAAAGTGGAATTTTGCTTTTCCTTGGGAATGAAGAAAGTCCGATCAATTTTTTCGATAATACGTATCACTTTCGCCAAGACAGCAGTTTTCTATACTATTTCGGTATAAATGCTCCAAAGCTAGCTGCCATTATCGATATTGATGAGGATAAAACCATTGTATTTGGCGATGAAATGAGTTTAGACGAAATTGTGTGGATGGGTCGTCAACAAACCTTGCAAGATAAAGCTTTACAAGCGGATGTTAAACAAGTTGAGCCTTCAAATCGCCTTTCGGCTTACGTGAAAAGTGCACAAGATAAAAAGAGAGAAATTCATTTTCTTCCCCCATACCGGGCCGAAAATAAAATAAAATTGGCTTCTTTGCATTTGGACGCACCCTCTTTAACCTTTATCAAGGCCGTAGTGGCCCAGCGTTCGATAAAATCGAACATTGAACTTGCCGAATTAGATCTTGCCTCTTCAATTTCGGCAGATATGCATATTTTAGCCATGGAGTTGGCAAAACCAGGAATGAAAGAGCAGGAGATTGCCGCTGCATTGCAACAAGTTGCCTTAAAAGATGGTGGTAACCTAGCTTATCCGGTGATTTTAACAGTAAACGGCCAGATTTTACATAATCATTACCATGGCAATACGTTAAAGGAGGGAGATTTGGTGTTGAACGACTCTGGTGCCGAAACGACTATGGGCTATGCGGGGGATCTAACACGTACTTTCCCGGCTGGGAAGAAATTTACTACACTGCAAAAAGAAATGTATTCGGTGGTTCTAGATGCTTACAGCGCATCGGTACAAGCCCTTAAACCTGGCATTAAATATTTAGATATCCATTATACCGCCTGTTTAAAACTTGCCGAGGGTTTAAAAGGCCTGGGCCTGATGAAAGGAAATCTACAAGACGCAGTTGCTCAAGGAGCACATGCACTCTTTTTTCAATGCGGTACGGGGCATATGATGGGACTCGATGTGCATGATATGGAAGATTTAGGAGAGCAATACGTAGGTTACACCGAAGAATTTAAAAAAAATACTACGCAATTTGGCTTAAAATCGCTACGATTAGGGAAGCAACTCGAAACAGGGTTCGTAATAACCGTAGAACCGGGACTTTATTTTATCCCTGAGTTAATCGAAAAATGGAAAGCTGAGCATAAATTTGCTGAATTTATCAATTACGATAAGGTAGATGAATTTAAAACTTTTGGAGGCATAAGAGTGGAAGACGATTATGTGATTACAGCAAACAGCTATCGAAAATTAGGTAAGGAATTGGCGATTTCGATTGCGGAGATTGAAGAAATAAGAGAGAAAGCATATTCCCACTAAATCTATTTTGAAACATTAAGGCATTAAGAAAATTAAGGTATTTGGTAAGCAAATGGCCTTTATAGCCTTAACTTCTTACTGTTAAGAGTATAAAACTAACGCTATACAAAATGAAAATAAAACTTACCTTTTTAACCTTAATTTGTGGTTTAGTGTTAAACTTAAACGCACAAGTGCCTAAAAAATTTACAAAGGCAGATACCCTTAGAGGCTCATTAACACCCGAAAGAACCTGGTGGGATGTGCAACGTTATGAACTAGCCGTTACGCCTAATTTCGTCGCCAAAACCATCTCAGGTTCGAATGAAATTGCTTATAAAGTGGTAAAGGCAAATAATGGAAAGTTAAAAATGCAAATCGACTTGCAAGAACCTCTTATAATTGATAGTGTAATTTTCAACGCAAAAAAACAATTATCTTTCGAAAAAACAGGTAGCATTTGGCTTATAAAAGTGCCTGCACAAAATGTATCTGAGCTCAATAAAGTAAAAATATATTACCAGGGAAAAGTGCATCAGGCTGTTCGTGCGCCATGGGATGGTGGATTTATTTTCGGCGTGGATTCGTTAAACCGACCATATATGACGGTAGCTTGCCAGGGTTTAGGCGCTTCAATCTGGTATCCTAATAAAGATCATCAAAGTGATGAGCCAAATAAGGGGGCTTCGCTAACCATGACCGTCCCCGATTCGCTAGTGGCCATTGGCAATGGCCGATTAGCAGTTAAGAAAGTAAATGGAAACGGAACATCCACATGGAAGTATAATGTGGTGAATCCCATCAGCAATTATTGCATCATCCCGTACATTGGAAAATATGTAAACTTTAAAGAAACGTATAAAGGAGAAAAAGGCCCGTTAAGCTTAAACTATTGGGTGCTCGATTATAATTTGAAGAAGGCAAAGGCTTATATGCCAGATCAAGTGCACAAGATGTTAAAGGCTTTTGAATATTGGTTTGGCCCTTATCCTTTTTACGAAGATGGCTATCAATTAATAGATGCCTCTCATACAGGTATGGAACACCAATCGGCCGTTTCTTATGGCAATAAGTATAAATTTGGTTATGGTGGAAGAGATGCGTCGGGCTATGGCTGGGGTATGAAATGGGATTTTATCATCATCCACGAAAGCGGACACGAATGGTTCGGAAATAACCTTACCACAAAAGATTTGGCCGATATGTGGGTTCATGAAGGCTTTACCAATTATAGCGAAACCTTGTTTGTAGATTATTATTTTGGCGAAACGGCAGGCAATGAATACAATTATGGCATTCGAAAAGGCATCAGAAATGATAAACCAATTATACCGGCTTATAATGTAAATGCTCAAGGTAGTGGCGATATGTATCCGAAAGGGGGAAATCTATTGCATTCTATCAGACATAGCTTAAATAATGATGGGCTATTTAGAGGGATATTGAGAGGCTTAAATAGCCAATTTTATCATCAAACGGTAACTTCAGCACAGGTAGAAAGTTATATTTCTGCACAAGCAAAGTTTAATTATGGAAAGGTGTTTGATCAATACCTACGCACTACGCAAATTCCAAGTTTAGAATTTTATATCGATAAGGGTAAAGTATATTATCAGTATAAAAATTGTGTAGACGGGTTTAATTTGCCGCTCGTGTTAAAAAAGGGAAACGTGGTATTAAAAGTTTATCCAACAACCGCTTTGCAATCGTTAAGCTTAACACCTGCCCAATTGGAATTATTCACGCCAGATGTTATAGATAAAATTTATTATCTAAAAGTAAAAAATATTAAAGGAACTTAACAATCATCGACTTAAATTTTGCTAATATATCCCAGAATGAGCGATTACTATCAACATCTGCCTCGCCGCAGTCGATCGTGTTGCTTCTTTTGATAACCGTTTTAGTAAGATTTTGAATGATGTTAAGCTTTATCAATTCATTTAAAGCAGTTGCAAATTTACTCGCATACAAATGCCCCCAAATCTCGACCATTAACGAAGCATGGGTTATTTTTAAAGGCTTGCCAAATATTGTTAAGTAGTCGGCCTTAATTAATTTTACCAATTTTAGCGTATGTGTATTTAAATCAGCGCTGAGGAACGCTAAAAGCTGCTCAGATCCTTGTATGCGAATCAATTTTGGCACAAACTGCACGACTACTTTACAACCATCCAATTCATATTCCCTTTCCATTGGCATAGGCTAGTTTCATGTAGTATTTTACTTCTTCATTAATATCATCGATGGTAAAGATTCGTAAATGATGATTAAAATCGGCAGAGCCGGGCACCTTCGCAATCTTGCTAAAACAAAGATTGTCGGTATATGCGGCTTTAAAAGGCAATACAATATCGATATAATTTTTTCCTAGACGAATGATATAAGCGAAATTTTTGTGGGCTTTAAAGGCAATCATTGTTTTCGTAGCATGTGGAGTTATTTCTCCCATTTGCACATAAACATTAATAAAGTAATTGCACAACCGAATGGTATGTTCACTTTTCCCAATTATAAGTTCTGAAATTGTCATTTATTTAAGTAAAATGGCCCCGCTGGGGACCATTTTTAATTGAAAAGTTCTTGCTCATCGCGATCGGCTACACGAATTTTCTTTAGAAAATCATCAAAAGCTGGTCCATCGTGATCGGAATAGGTGCCATATGCATCTAACATATAGCCAATATCACCGTCCTTATCTAAAACGACATAGAGCACAGAATTATCTCCTGGATCAGACATACCTTCGAAGCGATAGGTTTTCACAATGGTTAAATCTTCTGGTTTATATATTTTGTTGAGGTTAGCCGATTGCATTTTACCATGATCGGACATCTTTATTTCGTTATCTTTTCCTTTAAGTCTTAATTTTTCTAAAATTTGACTAAGCGTGTTCATTTCTGCGGGCTGTTCCATGTTCGTTATAATTTATATAACGATAAAACAACCGGACTGCCGATTGGTTTTTAATTTATTTGATTGAATTTTAAACCCATACGAACGTTAGACAAAAAAGCCTTAGATTTATATCCAAGGCCTTCTATTTTTTAATGTTACAGGCTAAACGCTGCAGAAACTTTAGCTACGAAATCTAATTTTTCCCAGGTAAATAGCTCTACCGTAACATTTTTTTCTTCACCATTAGGGGTTCTAAAAGTTTTGGTTACCGTTTCTGGTTTACGGCCCATATGTCCGTAAGCAGCAGTTTCGCTATATATAGGATTTCTCAATTTTAAGCGTTGTTCGATAAAGTATGGACGCATATCAAATAGCTCTTCAACGATTTTTGCAATCTCACCATCGGTTTTGCTTACTTTAGCTGTGCCGTAAGTGTTGATGTAAATTCCCATTGGTTTTGCCACGCCAATTGCATAAGATACCTGTACTAAAATTTCGTCAGCCACGCCAGCCGCAACAAGGTTTTTTGCAATGTGACGCGTAGCATAAGCCGCACTGCGATCTACCTTGCTTGGATCTTTACCCGAAAATGCACCACCACCATGAGCGCCTTTACCACCGTACGTATCTACAATTATCTTTCTACCGGTTAGCCCAGTATCGCCATGTGGACCGCCGATTACAAATTTACCCGTTGGGTTAATGTGATATTCGATTTTATCGTTAAATAAGTGTGCGTATTGTGGATTATTTTTGATGATGCGTGGAATAAGAATCGTTATAAGATCTTGTTTTATCTTAGCCAACATGGTGGCTTCTTCATCAAAATCATCATGTTGTGTAGAAATTACGATGGCATCGATACGAACAGGTTTATTATTATCGTCGTATTCTAAGGTAACCTGCGATTTTGCATCGGGTCTTAGGTAGGTAATTTCTTTATTTTCGCGCCTTAAAACGGCAAGTTCTTGTAATAATTTATGCGATAAATCTAATGCCAAAGGCATAAAATCTTCGGTTTCGTTGGTTGCATAACCAAACATCATTCCCTGATCACCCGCACCTTGCTCTTCTTTAGTACTTCTATCAACCCCTTGGTTAATGTCTTGCGATTGTTCGTGAATGGCCGATAAAATGCCGCAAGAATTAGCCTCGAACATGTATTCACTTTTAGTGTAACCTATTTTTTTAATTACATCCCGAGCAATCTGCTGTACATCAAGGTATGTTTTCGATTTTACTTCTCCCGCTAAAATAACCTGGCCTGTAGTTACCAATGTTTCGCAAGCAACCTTCGATTCGGTGTCAAATGCTAAAAAATTATCAATTAGGGCGTCTGAAATTTGATCTGCAATTTTATCTGGGTGACCTTCAGATACAGATTCTGATGTAAATAAATATGACATTTTGGATGATTAGTTTAATTAGCACTTTTTTTTACGTGGTTGCAATCCAGCTCTTATTTAAGAGCATCGCAAATCGGTCCACCTTTTTAATGCTACAAAATTACTATAAATATTATTAATAGTCAAAAAATATCAATTATTTTGTCCTACCTTAAAAGCAATCCATTGTTAAAATCAAATATCTTATTTATCATTAATCCAATATCAGGAGGCAAGGAAAAGCAAAAAATCCCGGCTTTGATAGATAGGTATTTAGATCGTTCGAAGTTTAATGCCAATTTTAGTTTTACTTCTTATATTGGGCATGCGGCCGAAATTGCAGAAGAAGCCGCCAATAAGAATTTTGATATTATAGTGGCCGTTGGTGGCGATGGAACCATTAATGAAATTGCGGGCAAACTTATCGGTCAACAAAAAATACTAGGCATTATCCCTTTTGGATCAGGAAACGGTTTGGCAAGATCGTTAAATATACCCATGAATGTTAGGAAAGCAATTAAGGTAATTAATGAACTCAACATAATCACGATAGATGCCGCAACACTAAATTGTAAGTACTTTTTTAATATGGCTGGGTTAGGTTTTGATGCCCATATTAGCGCTGTTTTCGCAGGGAATAAAACGCGAGGCCTAAAAGGCTATCTTCAAATGGTGCTCAAAGAGATAAAATCTTATCGATCAGAAACCTACGAAATTACAATAGATGGAATAATTTACAAAAGAGATGCATTTATCTTAAGTGTGGCTAACTCTTCGCAATATGGAAATGATGTGCACATTTCGCCAAAATCTACGCTTGATGATGGATTATTAGAAGTTTGTATTGTGAAGCCATTAGCATGGTATAAACTTCCAGTGCTCGCTTACGAAATGTTTAGGTCTAAAACACACCACTCGAGATGGGTAGAAATTATTAGCGGTAAACAAATTAGCATTATTAGGACCATAGAAAATTCGATACATATAGATGGGGAGCCTTTTTTTATGGGGAAGAATATTGATATTGAAATTATTCCAAAGGCTTTGAATGTAATAACAACTAGATAGCCGCAGATGGGCAGATTTGGATGTTAAAATCTGCGTATCTGTAGCCAAAAACAAAAAACATGGCAAAAGAAAAAAGGAAAATCATCAACGACTTTGGCGGAATCATGTATTCTACTGATCCGTCGTTTGTGTACGAAGATCATCAATCTGAAAACGATGAACACCTAACAAACGCCCAACAAGACTTAAGGGTAACACTCGACCGTAAAAATCGTGGTGGAAAAGCCGTGACGCTCGTTACTGGATATCGGGGTAACGACGATCAGTTACACGTGTTAGCGAAGTTTTTAAAAAGTAAATGTGGGGTTGGAGGGGCAGCAAAAGAGGGTGAAATATTAATCCAAGGAGATTTTAGGGATAAGGTGATTTTACTGCTTCAAAAAGAAGGCTATAAAGTAAAAAAATCTGGCGGTTAATTATAGTTTAATTATCTGATAATCAATCATTTAAATGTTAGTGTATTTGCCACAATAAGTAAAATTTTTCCATAAAATTCATATTTTTTGCGTGAATATCTGCTTAGCTTTGCAGCGTATTAAACCAAATATATGAGCAGTATGAATTTAAATGGCGTGGGCAATCTACGTGCTAAATCTGTTAAATATCAGCTAAGCGTAGCCGAGTTAGTTGAGGAAGCATTAAAAAATGGCGAAGGAACCTTGGTCGATTCTGGCGCACTTGCTGTTGATACCGGCAAATTTACGGGCCGCTCTCCAAAAGATAGATTTATTGTTTGCGATGAATTAACACAAGATACGGTTTGGTGGGGCGATATTAATCTCAAATTTAGCCCTCAACATTTCGATGTTTTATTAGAAAAGGTACTTGAACATTTAAGTGATAAGCAAATTTATGTACGCGATTGCTATGCCTGTGCCAGTGAAAACTATAAAACGAGTATAAAAGTAGTGACAGAAGATGCTTTCCAAAATTTATTCGCACATCACCTGTTTTTGAGATACGCTGAACAAAAGGAGGTGCCTGAGCAGAGTGAATGGACAATTATTTCCGCGCCTTCATTTAATGCCGACCCAAAAACGGATGGTACACGACAAGGTAATTTCTCTATATTAAATTTTACAAAAAAAATTATTCTCATTGGAGGCACGGCCTACACTGGGGAAATAAAAAAAGGCATTTTTTCGGTGTTAAATTTTATTTTGCCGTCGCAAAAAAACACGTTATCAATGCATTGCTCAGCCAATGTGGGAAATGATGGAGATACTGCTATCTTTTTTGGGCTTTCAGGTACCGGAAAAACTACGTTATCTGCTGATCCAGAACGTGGCTTAATTGGCGATGATGAGCACGGTTGGAGCGATAGCGAGATTTTTAATTTCGAAGGAGGATGTTACGCAAAATGTGTAGACCTCACCAAAGAAAAGGAGCCTCAAATCTTTAATGCCATTAAATTTGGCTCCCTTTTAGAGAATACCAATTATTTTTTAGGTACACGAACGGTCGATTTTTCGGACATTACGAAAACAGAAAATACGAGAGTAGCTTATCCTATAAATTATATAGGTAATGCCGTTTCGCCTTCGGTTGCTAGCATACCAAAAAACATCTTCTTTTTAACAGCCGATGCTTGTGGGATATTGCCTCCAATTTCTAAATTAAACCCGGGTCAGGCCATGTTCCACTTCATTTCTGGCTATACAGCAAAAGTTGCAGGTACAGAAGCAGGAGTTACCGAGCCGCAATTAACTTTTTCGGCCTGCTTCGGAAAAGCATTTTTACCTCTTCATCCTGCTAAGTATGCCGAACTGTTAGGTAAAAAGATGCAACAACACCAGGTAAATGTGTGGCTAGTAAATACTGGATGGAGTGGTGGGGCTTATGGAGTAGGGCAACGAATGAAGCTAGGCTACACTCGAGCAATGATTACAGCTGCTTTAAAAGGAAGTTTGGAGAATGAAGATTTTATAGAGCATCCTGTATTTGGCTTACTGATGCCTAAGAAATGCACAGGTGTACCATCAGAAATATTAGACCCAAGGAATACGTGGATGGATAAAAGTGCGTACGATATAAAGGCAAATGAGCTTGCCATTGCATTTTTGAATAATTTTAAGCAATTTGAAACGTTTGCTTCAGAAGAAATCCAAAATGCACTACCCAAAGTTGTTGAAAACATAATTTAATGTATTTTTTTTCCATAAAATTTGGTTTTAATTAAATTTTTAGTTTTAATTGTGAAAGATTGTCTCGACAAAAGGCAATCTTTTTTAGTTATACACCTATGGTTACCTAAAAGGCGACAAGCAACGTAACGAATTAATTGTGTAATGATTATTTAATTTGTAATTTAAAATCAATTTATAAATTTGTTACCGCAACAATAACGTTTTAAAATCGTTGTGTGTATTACTATAATATTTAAATAATTTATCTAAATTTAAAAACAAGTACTAAAAACTAAAAAACTAAAAAAAAATGGCAAACGCACCAAAACCAACAACAGTTAAAAAAGAGAGCTCTACTGCATCTAATGTATTTGCAACGCTCGTAATTCCAATTTGTATCCTTATCGGGATAAGTTTATTCATATTTGTATTGGGTAGACCTGGTAACTTCAGTATTCCTGATGATATTGCTAAAAACAACAGTACTGTATCATTAGCTTTTTATAATGACGATACCCACAGTTTTTTACCACATCCAGGTAACTATGGCGGTATGGCTTACAAAGGTGGTTTCATCGTTCCAATTCTAATGGGTATGCTTTTAATGGTATTCGTGTTCTCAATAGAGCGTTTAATTGTAATTGGTAAAGCTACCGGTAAAGGAAGTTTAGATTCTTTCGTTAAAAAAATTCAATCACTTTTAGCTTCTGGCAACATTGCAGCAGCATCTGCTGAATGCGATAAGCAAGAAGGTTCTGTAGCGAATGTAATCAAGTCTGGCTTGAAGAAATACAGCGAAATGGAAGTTGAAGCAAATATGGATACCGACCAAAAGTGTTTAGCTATTCAGAAAGATATTGAAGAAGCAACTTCATTAGAAATGCCAATGTTAGAGCAAAACTTAACAATTATTGCTACGTTGGTATCTGTAGGTACATTAATGGGTTTGTTGGGTACAGTAACAGGTATGATTAAGGCGTTTGGTGGTTTGGCTAACTCAGGTGCACCAGATCAAGCGGCGCTAGCAACAGGTATTTCTGAGGCTTTGATTAATACAGCTACTGGTATCGGTACGTCTACCGTTGCAATTATCATGTATAACATCTTAACTTCAAAAATTGATAAATTAACGTATGCAATTGATGAAGCAGGATTTAGCATCATCCAAACTTACGCTAGTACACATAAATAAAAATTATTTTAATTTTTTTTTGCCGGCTTTATGGAAAACCGGAAAAATTAACATCATTAATTAAAATATTATAATTTTTAGATTATGCCTAGAGTAAAAGTTCCAAGAAAGAGTACGGCAGTAGATATGACTGCAATGTGCGATGTAGCCTTCTTGTTGTTAACTTTCTTTATTTTAACGGCAACTTCTCGTCAGCCAGACCCTTTGGATATTAAAATTCCATCGTCTACGGTTCAGATAAAAGTGCCAGATAAAGATTTAGCAATTTTAAGTGTTGGTAAAGGAAAAGTGTTCATGGAAATTATTGGACAGGATGTAAAAAAGTTGACGCTTCAAAAAATGGCAGAACTTTATGGTACTTCCTTCACTCCTAAACAATATCAACGTTTTGGTGTAATATCAGCTTTCGGCGTTCCGATGAACCAGTTAGCCAATTACATTGATATGAGTGGGGAGGAGCGTACCAAGTCGGGGCTAGAAGTTGGAATACCAACAGATTCGACCCAAACTGGTGAGTTGTATAGATGGATTGAGGCTTCGAGAAGAGCAACTGCTGATTTGCACAATACTAAAATGCGTATTAGCATTAAAGGAGATTCTAATGAGGAATACAAGGCCATTAGAGATATTGTAAACGTTCTTCAAAAACAACAAATTAACACATTTAGTTTAATCACATCAGCAGAAGCTGCTGCTAAATAAAAGATAAGATGGCAGAATTAAATACCGGCGGCGGTGGTGATAAAGGTGGTAAAGTAAGAAGCAAAAAACAATCTACACGTGTTGATTTAACAGCAATGGTAGATTTGGCTTTCTTGTTGATTACCTTCTTTATGCTCACCACCTCATTATCAAAGCCCCTTGCAATGGATATTGCAAAGCCTGATAAGGACGAAAAAAATGACAACAGATTGGAAGTTAAGCAGTCGTTAACCATGACCGTTATCTTAGGTAAACAAAATAAGGTAATGTGGTATATGGGTATAATGGGCGAATCTTCGCCAACTATCGAAGGCTATACTGGCGTAATGAAATCGTTGTTAGAGAATAAGAAAAAAGTGAAGGATGCTTCAGGTAAAGATATTATGGTGATTATTAAACCAACCGACGTGGCTACATATAAGAATTTTGTAGATATGATGGATTTATTAAATATCACCAAAACTAACCTTACTGCACCTGCAGTGGATGACGACCCTAAACATCTAACACCAGAAGAAAGAGAATTCATGAAGAAACAGGGAATTCTATAAATAATTAATAATACTTAAAATATTAAGCAATGTTTGGATCTAAAATAGATTTATTTAATAAAGAGTGGCTTGATGTAGTGTTTGCTAAAAAGAACAAGAGCTACGGAGCTTATGAGCTTCGTCAGACAAATGCAGCAAATACCAGCAAATCATTACTTATTGCATCGGTGGTATTTATCCTACTCTTCATGGCACCAAAGATCTACGCTTTGATTGCAGGATTGGTACCAGAAAAAGAGCCGGAAAAACAAACAGAGGTTGTTATGCAAGCACCTCCACCACTCGACGAGAAAGTGATACCACCGCCTCCAGTTGAGCCACCACCACCTAAGACGGATCAAATCAAGTTCCCTCCTCCTATTGTAAAACCGGATGAAGAGGTGCGTGATGAAGAACCACCTAAGGCAGTAGATTTGAAAGTAGCAGATCCCGGACAGAAAACCATTGAGGGCGATCCAACTGCGGATATCGTGCAGATTGCGCCAGCTGGTGAAGGGCCAAAGCAAGCTAAAATTGTAGAGGATAATACAATTTATGATCAAGTGAGTATGGAAAACCCACCTACGTACCCAGGCGGTATTCAGAAGTTTTATGATTGGGTAGGTAATACGGTTAAGTATCCGGCTATGGCTAGTGAAAATAACATACAAGGTACCGTTTACATTACGTTTACGATTGAAAAAGATGGTACGCTTACAGATGTTAGAGTTGAGGGCCGTAAATTAGGTTATGGCCTAGACGATGAGGCGATTCGCGTATTGCGATTAAGTAGGAAATGGAATGCAGGGATGCAAAATGGTAAGCCTGTACGTGTGAAATATAATATTCCACTTAAATTTACAATGCCGCAATAAGCATGTTGAATTTGAATTTTTTTAAACAGAAATCGCCTCAACAGCGATTTCTGTTTATTTTGGGGATATGCATGGTTACTATTTTTGTAACTCTGGCTATTGTGCTTATATTTTTTAGTGATATACTTAGATTAGACCCTGACAAATTTCCGAAAGAATACAGAATTGCATTTGCTATTTTGTTGGTGATTTATGCAGGGATACGGTTTGGGCGAATAATTAAACAGAACGATTAGATGATGAGGACTTTAAGTGTGGTATTAATTCTGCTGCTATTTATTTCGTGCAATAGGGGAAAAAAAAGTAAATCACTATCAGATAGCCGAACATCAGGCAAAACCACAATATTGGTTGATGAATCTTTTTCTCGAGTGCTCAATGATCAAATTGAAGTATTTACTAGTGATTATCCTGATGCAAAAGTAACCACTATAGCTGGGAATGAAGCAAAGATTTTGCCTGAACTTTTAAGTGGTAAAAAGCGGATGATTATTTTATCGCGCCTGCTAAAACCGAGTGAAGAATATTATTATAAACAAAAACAAATTGCTATTTTTAGCGATAGATTTGCCATAGATGGGATAGCCTTAATTACCAATAGCCAAAATACCGATACGCTGATTACAGCTAAAGAAGTTTTTGATATTTTAAGAGGGGTAAATACCGGCAAAAAACTTGTTTTTGATAATGCCAATTCAAGCACTGTTAGGTACTTTATGGATTCGGCAAAAGTTACCACCCTACCAAAGTCGGGTGTGTATACGTTAAACACCAACCAAGATGTAATTAAGTATGTTGCCGAGCACAAAGATTATATCGGTGTGCTGGGAATTAACTGGCTAATAAGGAATGAGGGTGACAGTTTGGCGGATGTGGCCAAAGTTAAAATAATGGCAGTTAAAGGGTTAAAAGGTAAAAATTTTTATACACCCACCCAAAATAACCTAATAAATGGGGTGTATCCTTTTTTAAGAAATATTTATATTATAAATTGCGAGGGTACAAACAGTTTAGGCACAGGATTTGCAAATTGGTTAAATAGTCCGAGAGGACAGTTAATCGTACTTAAATCTGGACTAGGTCCACATAAGATGATTTCAAGAGACATTAATATTAGATAACTAAGATTTTAATATTAAATAAATAAGTATTATATTTAAACTAAATTAATAGTTTTACTGTAGGAGAACCATAATTACTATAGAAAGCTACATATCAATTTAACAAATGACGACGATGAAAACGATCAAGAAAACAATAGCCTTAACATTAGGCTTGATAGTGATGGGTGGGGCTGCCTCATTTGCTCAAAGTTTAGCTGACGCTAAGAAGGCCATAGATGCAGAGCAGTACCAAAAAGCGACAGGTATGCTTAAAACATTAACTGTTTCGGATGCTAAAGAAGGTGAAGTTTATTTTAATTTAGGCAATGTTTATCTCGCATTAGATGAGGTAGATTCTGCAAAAGCAATATTCAGTAAAGGAACGGTTGCTGATCCGAAAAATGCATTGAATTATGTGGGTTTAGGCCATGCAGATTTGTTTAAAAAAGATCCTGCAGCAGCAAAGGTAAATTTCGATAAAGCTATTGATTTAGGTAAAAAGGATTATGAAACCTACATGTATATCGGTAAAGCCTATTTTGAGCTCCCTGAAGGTTATAAGCCTGATTATGAAGCGGCATTACCCTATTTACTTAAAGCTGATGAGTTAGATAGCAAGGATAAAGATCCTGAAGTATTTATTGCATTGGGTGATTATTGGGCAGATCAAATAAGCAATTCAAAAGCATATGAGCAATATTCAAAAGCTTCTGATATTGATCCGAATATTAAACGTGTAAAAGTACAGGTTGCAAGAATGATTAAAATGGCTGGGGGTTATGCTGATGCGGAGGCGAATGTGAAAAAGGTAATCGAAGCTGATCCTAATTATGGCCCAGCTTATCGCGAGTTAGCGGAGATTCAACTCCAATGGTCACTTAAGGATCCTACGGCAGAAGCAAAACGTACAGAAGCGTTAGCAAGCTACAGAAAGTATTTAGACTTAACCGACAAATCGTTCGACTCTCGTTTTCGTTACGCTCAGTTCCTAGTTTATGCTGCAGATTGGACTGCATTAGCTAAAGAGTTGCCGACCTTAAAGACAGATCCAAGCAATCCGAAAAGTTTTGTAATTAATCGTTTGCAAGGGTATTCGGCTGTAGATACGAAAAATTTCGACCTAGCTGTAAAGAGTTTAAACCAATTATTTGCTAAACCAGAGGACTCATCACGTATTGCAGTTACCGACTACTTTTTATTAGGTAGAGCTTATGAAGGCTTGGGAAATGACAGTTTAGCGATAGCTTATACTACAAAAGGTGTAGAATTGGATACTACTAAGGCTGAAGAATTAGCTCAAATTGGACAGAAATTGTATACTGCTGGAAAGTATGATAAAGCGGCACAAGTACTTAAGAAAAGTATCTCCTTAAAGCCAGGAAATATAAATAATCCAACAAATTATTATTATTTAGGTTTATCTAACTATTTTGCCTATTCTGATGAGTTAAAAGCTGGAAAGCCAGGAACTAGACAATACTTGGTTGAGGCAGATACCGCATTTGCAATGGTTAATATTTTAGCTCCGGCACATGATGTTGATGGTGCGTATTTGTATAGGGCTCGGATTGGTAAAGTATTGGATAACACCGAGGCTCCCGTTGGTTTGGCTGTGCCACATTATTTGAAATATATTGATGTGCTAACCGTTACGCACCCTGAAAAAGGAGCTGCAAATCCAAAAGCCTTAATTGATGTATATAATTACTTAGCATCTTATTATTCGGTAAAGGATAAAGACAAAGCAATAGGGTATTTAAATAAAACCTTGGCTTTAGATCCTGCAAATGCATTTGCTACTCAAAATTTAAAGGTATTAAATGGCGGAACACCTCCGCCACCGGCACCTCCAAAAAAATAATAGTTAAAGAATTAAATAAATAAAAAGGCAGGGTTTGTAAATCCTGCCTTTTTATTTTAATTTTGCATAAAATACTTATCATGGAAACCACCAGTACTGCTCAAGATTTCTTACCCATTATATTTCAAGTTATAGTTGCATTAGGTTTTGTAGTGGTAACCTTGTTTGCTACACATTTCTTAGGGCCAAAGCGTAAAACGAGCGATAAGTTATCTACTTTCGAAGCGGGCGTGAAAGTAGTGGGCAATGCGCGTCAGCCTTTCTCTATTAAATATTTTTTAGTTGCAATCTTATTCGTGCTTTTTGATGTAGAGGTAATCTTCATGTACCCATGGGCTGTTAATTTTAGAGAGCTGGGATGGAATGGTATTATCGAAATGTTCATATTTATGGGCACACTTTTGTTAGGGTTTATCTATATTTTGAGGAAGAAAGCATTAGATTGGAATTAGTTTAGTTGCGGGTTGCCTGTTTGCGTTTCACAACTCACAATTCACAACTCACAATTGAGGAACTTATTCTTTCTTAGCAGGTAATTCAATACACACAAGCCAAAAATTATTTATATCCATTCTAAATAATTATCGCTTCCATTTTTTAGTGCTAAATATTGTAAATTTGCTGCTTATTCTGTATTAGGAATAAGCATTTTTTGTTTATTAACATGAGTGAAATTAATATAGTTGATGCGCCCCCAGGCATAGAAGGCTCTGGCTTTTTTGCCACTAACCTCGATAAGGTTATCGGTTTGGCTCGCTCACATTCATTGTGGCCTTTACCTTTTGCCACATCTTGCTGCGGTATCGAATTTATGGCTACCATGGGTTCGCACTACGATTTTGGTCGTTTCGGAGCCGAAAGATTAAGTTTTTCTCCACGTCAGGCCGATCTTTTAATGGTAATGGGTACCATCGCAAAAAAAATGGGACCGGTTTTAAAACAGGTATACTTGCAAATGGCAGAACCACGTTGGGTAATTGCCGTTGGTGCTTGCGCATCGAGCGGAGGTATTTTCGATACCTATTCTGTATTACAAGGAATTGATGAAATTATACCGGTAGATGTGTATGTTCCAGGTTGTCCTCCACGGCCAGAAGCTATCTTAGATGGTTTTGGAAAAATACAAGAGTTAGTAAAAAATGAATCGGGAAGAAGAAGGTATTCTGATCAGTACAAACAAATGTTAGCTTCTTACGGAATAGAATAATGGCTAAAGTAACAAATACAGAGATCATTGATTTACTTGGCGAGAAATTTGGCGAGCAGTTATTTGATGTAACAGAGCCTTATGGTTTGCTCACTTTTTCAACGCATAAGGATAGATTAATCGCAGTTTTATCTTTTTTGAAAGACAACGGAAAAATCAATTTTAATTTCCTTACTGATATTACAGCGGTTCACTATCCAGAGAAAAATCAAATTGCAATAGTTTATCATTTGCATAGTATGGTAAGTGGCATACGGGTAAGGTTAAAAGTTTTTCTTCACGAAAATGATCCTACTATTCCAACTGCGTCCGTCTTGTGGAACTCAGCAAATTGGATGGAACGCGAAACGTATGATTTTTTTGGAGTGAAGTTCGAGGGGCATCCAGATTTAAGAAGAATTTTAAATATGGACGATTTGGGCGTTCACCCTATGCTTAAGCAATACCCATTAGAAGACCCGAACAGGGTTGATAAAAAAGACGAATACTTTGGTAGATAAACAGAAATGAAACATAATCAACCAGTATATACAGATAACGATCCTCAGAATGAGTTGGTAACCCTAAATTTAGGACCAACGCACCCTGCAACCCATGGTGTTTTTCAGAACGTATTGCAATTAGATGGCGAGCGTATAGTAAGTGGCGTATCTACAATTGGATATATCCATCGTGCATTCGAAAAAATTGCGGAGCATCGTCCTTTTTATCAAATTACACCCCTAACCGACCGTTTAAATTATTGTTCCTCACCCATCAACAACATGGGATGGCACATGACGGTCGAAAAACTATTGAGTATTCAAATTCCAAAGCGTGTAGATTATCTACGGGTGATTATTATGGAATTGGCCAGAATATCAGATCATATTATTTGCAACACCATTATTGCACAAGATACAGGTGCAACAACAACATTCCTTTATCTATTCCAGTTTAGAGAACATATTTATGAAATCTATGAAGAAATTTGTGGAGCACGTTTAACTACGAATATTGGAAGAATAGGTGGCTTAGAAAGAGATTTTAACGAGATTGCATTTGCAAAGATTGATAAATTCTTAAAAGAGTTTCCTGTTGCGTTACGTGAGTTTGAAAGTTTATTGAATCGGAACCGTATTTTTATTGACCGTACCGCTGGCGTAGCGGAGGTTACACAAGAAAATGCATTGAGTTTCGGGTGGACAGGCCCGCTTCTACGTGCAACGGGTGTGGATTATGATGTGCGCACCAGCGAGCCTTATTCTTCTTATCAGGATTTCGATTTCGACATTCCTGTAGGTACTAGTGGCGATATCTACGATCGTTACTTAGTTCGTAATGAAGAAATGTGGCAAAGTGTTCGCATTATTGAACAGGCTATGGAAAAAATAAAATCGGAGCCTAAAGGTATTTTTCATGCCGATGTGCCCGAATTTTATTTACCAGGAAAAGAAGAAGTTTACAATAATATGGAAGCATTAATCTATCACTTTAAAATTGTGATGGGAGAAATTGATGCTCCGAAAGCAGAAGTTTACCATGCTGTAGAAGGTGGTAATGGAGAATTGGGATTCTATTTAATTAACGATGGCGGAAGAACCCCTTATCGTTTACACTTTAGAAGACCAAGTTTTATTAATTATTCGATGTTCGCCAAAATGAGTGAGGGCATGCTGTTATCAGATGCCATCATTAATATGAGTAGCATGAACATTATTGCAGGAGAATTAGATGCTTAAAGTAGAAGAACAACAACCTGTAGCATTTTCGTCAGCTTTGTTGGCTAATTTTGATGAAATAGTAAAACGTTACCCTGTAGGGAAGCAAAAATCGGCATTGTTGCCCATTTTGCACTTGGTACAGGCCGAGTTTGGGTGGACGAGTGCGCAGGCAATGGATAAAGTAGCTGAATATCTAAACATTGAGCCTATTGAAGTGTATGAAGTTGCCTCTTTTTATAGCATGTACTTTTTGCAACCAAAAGGGAAATACGTTTTGGAGGTTTGCCGTACTGGACCATGTTGTTTGGTGGGTGCCGAAAAAATTATGAGCCATATTGAAGGGAAATTAGGCGTTAAAGAGGGTGAAGTAACGGCAGATGGACTATTTAGCTGGAGAGGTGTAGAGTGTTTAGCGGCCTGTGGATATGCACCTGTACTTCAAATTGGTCCAGAATATACATTTTACGAAAATTTAACCGAACAATCGGTTGATGAATTGATTGACAATTTACGCAAGAAATAATGTCACGTAAACTATTACTCGAACATATAAACGTACCTGGCATTAATACGCTAGAGGTATACCGTCAAAAAGGCGGTTACCGTGCTGTTGAAAAAGCGATTAGAACTTTAACACCTGATGAAGTGGTGGAAGAAGTAAAAAAATCGGGTTTACGCGGTCGTGGTGGTGCAGGTTTCCCTACGGGGATGAAATGGAGTTTTTTGGCTAAGCCAGAAGGCGTTGCATGCTATTTGGTATGCAATGCTGATGAGTCAGAACCTGGAACGTTTAAGGATAGGTATTTGATGACGTATATTCCGCATGCATTAATCGAAGGAATGATTGTGTCGAGTTTCGCTTTAGGCGCAAATACGTCGTATATCTATGTACGTGGCGAAATGATGCCGCAAATCCGCATCCTTGAAAAGGCAATTGCCGAAGCCAAAGCAGCTGGGTTTTTAGGTAAAAATATATTAGGATCTGGTTATGATCTTGAATTATATGTTCAACCAGGTGGTGGGGCTTATATATGCGGTGAAGAAACGGCTTTATTAGAATCATTAGAAGGTAAAAGAGGTAATCCTCGTATAAAGCCGCCTTTCCCTGCGATTGCGGGATTATATGGTTGTCCGACTGTAGTAAACAACGTTGAATCGATTGCAGCTGTCGTACCCATCATTAACGATGGTGGAGATGAATATGCGAAAATCGGTATCGGCAGAAGTACGGGCACAAAATTAATTTCAGCTTCGGGAAATCTAGTAAAACCAGGCGTTTATGAAATTGAATTAGGCTTACCAGTAGAAGAGTTTATCTATTCAGATGAATATTGTGGTGGCATTGCCAACGGAAAGAGGCTAAAAGCTACCGTAGCTGGCGGATCTTCAGTGCCAATTTTGCCAGCTAATTTAACGCTGAAATATGCCAATGGAGAACCACGATTAATGAGCTACGAATCGCTTTCTGAGGGTGGTTTTGCAACGGGAACGATGTTAGGTTCGGGTGGTTTTATTGCCTTTGATGAAGATCAATGTATAGTAAGAAATACGTGGAATTTCTCTCGTTTTTATCACCATGAAAGCTGCGGACAATGTTCGCCTTGTCGAGAAGGAACGGGTTGGTTAGAAAAAGTATTGCATAGATTAGAATACGGACACGGAAAAATGAGCGATATCGACTTATTGGTTGATGTGTCTAAAAAGATAGAAGGAAATACCATTTGTCCGCTAGGTGATGCAGCGGCTTGGCCAGTTGCCAGTGCCATCCGCCATTTTAGAGATGAGTTCGAATGGCATGTGAAGGAGCCAGTAAAATGCTTAACAAGTAATTATGGCTTAGCAGAGTATGCTAAACCAATAGAGAAAAAAGTTGAAGAAGTTAAACAGGATAATCTATAATCATGGCTGACTTAATGAAAGTAACAATAGACGGAATTACCGTTGAAGTAGCGCCAGGTACAACAATCCTTAATGCCGCAAGGCAAATTGGGGGCGATATTGTACCTCCTGCAATGTGCTATTATTCGAAACTGGAAGGTAGCGGTGGTAAATGTCGTACCTGTATTGTTAAGGTTAGCAAAGGTTCTGAAAAGGATCCTCGGCCAATGCCTAAATTGGTGGCTTCATGTCGAACCACGGTGATGGATGGTATGGAGGTTCAAAACATTACCTCACCTGAGGTTTTAGAAGCTAGAAGTGGTGTAGTTGAGATGTTGTTGATTAATCACCCCTTAGATTGCCCAATATGCGACCAAGCGGGAGAGTGTGATTTACAAAATTTGGGCTATGAGAACGGATTGCAACGAACAAGGTATGAATTTGAGCGTCGTACTTTCGAAAGAATCGATATTGGCGATAAAATTCAATTACACATGAATCGATGTATTTTGTGCTACCGTTGTGTATTTACAGCGGATCAAATTACAAATAAGCGGGTGCATGGAATTCTAAATCGAGGTGATCATTCAGAAATCTCTACATATATCCAGGCCGCTGTTGATAATGATTTTTCTGGAAATGTAATTGATGTTTGTCCGGTAGGTGCCTTAACCGACAAAACGTTTCGATTCAAAAATAGGGTTTGGTTTACGAAGCCAGTTGATGCACATCGCAATTGTGATCATGAAAAATGCGATGGTAAAGTAACCTTATGGTATAAAGGCGAAGATGTTTTACGAGTAACAGCACGCAAAGACCAATTTGGTGAAGTGGAATCATTTATCTGCAATACCTGCCGTTTTGATAAAAAAGCCACTTCAGATTGGAACATAGAACAGCCAACGCATATTTCAGATACTTCAGTAATTTCATCAAATCACTACGAGACCTTTAAGCCATTGCCTGTAATTAAAGAAAATCTGGCTTTGCAAGAAGCAAATAAAGTTGAACTTGAAAAAACCGTAAAATTCTAATGGATATTAATTTTGTAATAGAGAAATTTTTGCTGGTTACGGTTTTGTTTGCCATAAGCTTGCTAATTGCAATGTATTCTACGTATGCAGAGCGAAAAGTGGCAGCATTTTTACAAGATCGTTTAGGCCCGGATAGAGCAGGTCCTTTTGGCATTTTACAGCCTTTGGCCGATGGATTAAAGATGTTTATGAAGGAAGAGATTATTCCCTCGAATGCCAGTAAATGGTTGTTTATGGTTGGTCCGGGCTTGGCTATGCTTTGTGCCTGTATCGGCACGGCGGTTATTCCTTGGGGGCAAGATCTTAATGTAGGAGGAAGAATTATTCCCCTTCAAGTAACAGATATTAACGTAGGTGTACTCTATCTTTTTGGTGTAGTATCATTAGGTGTTTATGGGGTGATGATTGGTGGATGGGCATCGAATAACAAATATTCGTTGTTAAGCGCTATTCGTGCAGCTTCTCAAAACATTAGTTATGAAGTAGCGATGGGTTTATCGATTATTGCACTTTTACTTTTAACTAATACCTTAAGTTTAAGGGAAATTGTAGAAAAGCAACACGGTTGGCATTGGAATGTACTTTATCAACCACTTGGTTTTATCATTTTTATGGTTTGTTCCTTTGCTGAAACGAATCGTGCACCTTTCGATTTACCAGAGTGCGAAACTGAATTAATTGGCGGTTATCATACCGAATACTCATCAATGAAATTGGGCTTTTACCTATTTGCAGAGTATATCAATATGTTTGTTTCATCAGCCGTGATGGCAACGCTCTATTTCGGTGGGTATAATTATCCAGGTATGGATTGGGTAGCTGCCCATGTGGGTCCTATTGCAGCGCCATTAATTGGAACAGCTGTGTTATTTTTGAAAATATTTATGTTCATCTTTTTCTTCATGTGGGTACGTTGGACAATTCCTCGTTTCCGTTATGACCAATTGATGAATTTAGGCTGGAAAGGGTTGATTCCTTTAGCTATTGCGAATATTATTATTACAGGCGTTGTTATCGCCGTTGTAAATAAGTTTTAAGGAGGAGATATGGAATCATTAAGTAATAAGAAAAAAGTACTGGAACAAAAACCACTTAACTTTGCTGAACGCATGTATTTGCCAGCAATTGTTAAAGGTTTAGGTACTACAATGAGCCACTTTTTTAAGAGAAGTTCGACCATAAAATATCCAGAACAAGAAAGAGAGTTTTCGATTAACTGGAGAGGGATGCATTCTTTAAAAAGAGATGAGGAGGGGAAAGAGCGTTGCACAGCCTGTGGATTATGTGCGCTATCGTGCCCTGCTGAAGCAATTACAATGATTGCTGCAGAGCGAAAGCCAGAAGAGATAAACTTATACCGTGAAGAAAAATATGCAGCAGTTTATGAGATTAACATGTTGCGTTGCATTTTTTGTGGATTATGTGAAGAAGCCTGCCCTAAAGAAGCAATTTACCTGGATGGACCAATTGTGCCATCAGATTACTTGCGTAAAGATTTTATTTACGGGAAAGATAAGTTGGTAGAGGCGCCGTTAGAAACTAAATAATAATATACAAGTGTCATTGCGAGGAACGAAGCAATCCTAAAGCAATAGACTTAGCAAATGAGATTGCTTCGTGCCTCGCAATGACGAGGAGGTTAAAAACTAAAAAACTAAATTAATGGGTACATCAGTATTCTATTTTGTAGCAACATTAAGCATCCTATTTTCGCTGATGGTAATCTTTTCGAAGAACCCCATCCATAGCGTGCTGTATTTAATTCTTACCTTTTTTACGTTTACGGTACATTATGTTCTGTTGAACGCACAATTTCTAGCGGTAGTAAATTTTATCGTATACATGGGCGCTATCATGGTCCTCTTTCTTTTCGTATTGATGTTATTGAACTTGAACAAAGAAAACGAGCCAAATAAATCTGGCTTAGTGAAGATTTTAGGTGTAATTGCCGGAGGTTGTTTAGCTGTAACTTTAATTGGATCGTTTAAAGCTGTGTCGGTTAATAGTCCGCTGGTATTACAGAACCCTAATTTGGGCTTGGTTAAAAATCTAGGAAAAGAATTATTCGGTCCTTTTATGCTGCCGTTCGAATTGTCGTCTATTTTATTATTAACGGCCATGGTAGGTGCTGTACTATTAACCAAGAAGGAGGGAAAATTAAATGGATAATTTAACACAAACCATGCAAACCGTTCCACTTAATCATTATATCTGGTTAAGCGCCATCATATTTACAATTGGTGTAGTTGGGGTGTTAACGCGCAGAAATGCCATTGTTATTTTTATGTCGGTAGAGTTAATGCTAAATGCAGTTAATTTATTACTTACAGCGTTTTCAGTTCACCATAATGATCCATCTGGCCAAGTTTTCGTATTCTTTATTATGGCTTTAGCTGCTGCAGAAGTTGCAGTAGGATTAAGTATTATCGTAATGGTTTACAGGAATACACAATCGATAGATATTAATGTTTTAAACCGCCTTAAGTGGTAAGTATATAGAAGATGATAAATAGTTTACTTTGGTTAATTCCTTTGCTTCCGCTTTTAGGCTTTGTAATTAATGGCTTAGGCAGAAATACACTTAGCAAGAGCCTAATTGGCCTTATTGGAAGTGGTGTTATTTTCGCATCTTTTGCTTTGAGTGTGGCCTTATTTTTCGAATTAGGTGCTGGCACACAAAAGCAATTTACCATCGATTTGTTCGATTGGATCAATGCTGGTAATTTACATATCCCATTATCATTTTTATACGACCCGCTAAGCTCGTTGATGTTATTGATCATAACGGGGGTAGGATTTTTAATCCACATTTATTCAATAGGTTATATGCACGATGATGCTGGATTTGGTAAATTTTTCAGCTATTTAAACCTATTTATCTTCTTTATGTTGATTTTGGTATTAGGGTCGAATTACATTGTCATGTTTATAGGATGGGAAGGCGTAGGATTATGTTCTTATCTTTTAATCGGATTTTGGTACACCAATGGTAACTATGCAAGTGCAGCAAAAAAGGCCTTCGTAATGAACCGCATTGGGGATTTGGGCTTCCTTTTGGGTGTGTTTTTAATTTTTATAACCTTTGGTAGCGTGGAATTTGCGAAAGTATTCCCACTAGCAGCAGGCATGATGCCGGGTACCGCTGCGGTAACATTTATCACCTTATTGTTATTTGTTGGAGCTTGTGGTAAATCTGCGCAATTACCATTGTTTACCTGGTTACCAGATGCGATGGCCGGGCCTACACCTGTTTCTGCATTAATACATGCTGCAACCATGGTAACGGCAGGTATTTATATGATTGCCCGTTCGAGTGTATTGTTCGATTTGGCACCCCACACACAAGATGTAATTGCTATTATTGGTACCGCAACGGCTTTAATTGCTGCAATTATTGCTTTAACACAAACAGACATTAAAAAAGTACTCGCTTATTCTACTGTCTCACAATTGGGATATATGTTTTTAGGATTGGGCGTAGGGGCATATACAGGATCATTCTTCCATGTATTAACACATGCATTTTTTAAAGCATTGTTATTCTTAGGCGCCGGTTCGGTTATTCATGCTATGCATCACGAGCAAGATATGCGCCAGATGGGTGGATTAAAATCTAAACTTAAAATTACCTTTGCGACAATGATGATTGGTACGATCGCTATCGCAGGTATCCCACCTTTTTCTGGATTTTTCTCAAAAGATGAGATTTTAGCACATGCTTTTGCCCATAATAAAGTGCTTTGGGCAATTGGTTTGTTTACTGCTTTTCTAACGGCATTTTATATGTTTAGGATGATGTATTTAACCTTTTTTGGAAAGTACAGAGGAACACACCATGCGGAAGATCATATACATGAGTCGCCAAAAACAATGACTCTACCCTTAATTGTTCTTGCTGTTTTAGCGGCAATTGGTGGATTAATTAATATTCCTGCGGTTTTTGGAGGTAATGAATGGTTGGCACATTGGTTAGAGGGCGCAGGAATTACTCACCATGAATTGAATTTGGATCATACTACAGAGTTTGCGCTAATGGGTGTTTCGGTATTGGCGGCCTTGGGTGCTACATTATATGCGTATACAAAATATGTTAAGGGTGCGCATGTGCCTGTTGCCGATGAAGGGGAACGCTCAATTTTGGCTAAAATCTCTTATCACAAATTTTATTTGGATGAGATTTATGATTTCATCATTAGAAAACCACTCGATGCATTTTCTACCTTTTTCTATCGCATAATTGATAAAAAAGTAATAGATGGTTTAGTAAATGGATTAGGTTGGACAGCAAATGAGGGAAGTAAAGGGTTACGCTTGCTTCAGTCTGGAAATGTTGGCTTTTATATTTTTATGATGGTATTCGGTATCGTCGCGCTGTTACTATATACTTATTTATCTATCGCTTAATTCGGTTCAATATATATAAATGGAACTTTTAATACTCATATTTCTGCCATTAGTTGGCGCCCTTCTTACCGCTGCACTTGCTAAGCAAAACACGGCAAAGATAAGCGCATTAGTGTTTTCGATTCTTACGCTTGCCACAACAATTGGTTTATGGTGCAAATTTACACCAGACGCCAGCGCACAATTTGCAGTTAATTATCCTTGGATTAACCAATTGGGCATAAACTTCCATGTAGGGATGGATGGCATTAGCTTGATTACGATAATTTTAACGAATGTACTTGTACCATTAATTATCTTATCTACATTTAATCGTGAGTATAAAAATGCAAATGGTTTTTATGCATTGATTCTATTTATGCAGAGTGGTTTACTTTTAGTATTTACTGCATTAGATGGCTTTTTATTTTATATCGGTTGGGAAGCAGCTTTAATACCTATTTATTTCATCTGCGCTATGTGGGGCGGAAAAGATAGAATAAAGGTAAATATGAAGTTTTTCGTCTATACCATTGCGGGTTCGCTTTTCATGTTATTAGGAATTATTTATTTATACCTACAAAATCCTGCTCATAACTTCGATATCGGCGAATTTTACAAATTAAACCTAGATAACTATCAACAAGGTTGGATATTTTGGGCTTTTTTTATTGCCTTTGCTATTAAAATGCCAATTTTTCCGTTCCATACCTGGCAACCAGATACTTATACTGAGGCACCTACACCAGGAACCATGTTGCTATCGGGAATTATGCTAAAAATGGGTATTTATGGGGTAGTTAGATGGTTGTTGCCAGTTGTGCCTCATGGAGTTCAAGATTGGGCATGTATGGCGATGATTTTATCGGTGATAGGGATTTTATATGCATCACTTATTGCGTTCACTCAGAAGGATGCAAAACGCTTGGTAGCCTATTCATCAATAGCTCACGTTGGGTTAATTGCAGCAGGTATTTTCGCTTCCTACAATCTTGGTAATCTCGGACAACAAGGTTTGCAAGGCGTGATGGTGCAGATGCTAAGTCATGGTATTAACGTTGTAGGCTTATTCTTTGTGCTAGACATTATTTCTTCACGACTTAAAACCAATAAAATCGAAGAATTGGGCGGTTTAGCCAAAGTAGCTCCGCAATTGGCAATTGCTTTTTTAGTTATCGTTTTAGGAACAGTAGCCTTGCCAGGCACCAATGGTTTCATCGGAGAGTTTTTATTGTTATTTAGCGTATATAATTATAGTGCTTGGTTAGGCGCCATTGCTGGCTTAACCATCATTTTCGGAGCGGTGTATATGCTTAGAATGTATCAGAAAGTGATGTTAGGCACAACGAATGCATTAACAGTCACTTTCACAGATATCAAAGGGACAGAAAAAATTGTGCTTTATACGATATGTGTATTAATTGTAGTAATGGGAGTTTATCCTAAGCCGATCTTACATTTATCTGAAGCATCAATACAACATTTATTGGAACAAGTAAATCAAAAATTAACAGGGTTAAACTAAAATGAACATTATAATAACCATCGCTGTAACAGCCTTTTTAGTACTTTATGCGGGTTTGTTTAAAGCAAGGAGGGCTTTATTGCCTTTAACGCTTGTGGGTTTGCTTGTTGCCTTAGGTTTTGTTGCCTTATCGTGGAACAATCCTATTACCTACTATACCATGATGAGGATGGATAATTTTGCCTTGGCTTTCTCGGCAATTGCTATACTAGCTACTTTTTTTATATTTCTATTAACGGAGCGCTATTTTACTGAGGGAAGCGATAATGTGGCTGAATATTTTACGCTTATTTTATTCGCCCTTTCGGGAATTGTTATCATGGTTTCGTACCAAAATATGTCGATGCTTTTTATTGGGCTCGAGATTATGTCGGTGAGTTTATATATTTTAGCGGGCATTCGTAAGTTAAATTTTGCGTCTAACGAAGCATCTTTAAAGTACTTCTTAATGGGGGCGTTTTCTACGGGTTTCTTGTTGTTTGGCATTGCGCTAGTTTATGGTGCAACGGGATCATTTGATCTTACCACTATTCAACAGTACCTAGTTAATAATGTACACTCTGTTTCTCCATTATTTTATCCTGGTGTGATCTTAATTATGATTGGTTTGTGCTTTAAAGTTGGTGCAGCGCCTTTCCATTTCTGGACTCCTGATGTATACGAAGGAGCGCCTTCCCTGATTACTGCATTTATGTCTACCGTAGTTAAAACAGCAGGATTTGCAGCATTTTTAAGGTTATTTGCAGGCGCTTTCGAGCCTTTACACGATTTCTGGACGCCGGCATTAATGGTCATTGTAATCATTACCCTGTGTGTTGGAAACATTACAGCGTTATACCAACGAAATTTTAAAAGAATGTTGGCCTACTCGAGTATTTCGCATGCGGGTTATTTATTATTTTCATTAGTGGTATTAACGGCTAGTTCGGCAAGCAATGTTTTAGTATACGCTGCAGCGTATACCTTTGCGAGTATCATTGCCTTTGCCGTATTAATTTTAGTGAAGCAAAAAACCGGTAGCGATCTTATCGATAGCTTTAATGGGTTAGGAAAGAAAAATCCGTTAGTAGCAATAACGCTCACAATAGCAATGCTATCTTTGGCTGGCATTCCGCTAACAGCTGGCTTTATTGGTAAGTATGTTATGTTTTTAAATGTAATGGAAAATTACCAGACAACTTTGGTTGTTATCGCTATTTTAAATGCGTTAATTGGTTTCTATTACTATTTTAAAGTAATTATTGCCATCTGGTTTAATGAGGGCAAGGATACTGTGCTTTTAGCTCCAATATCCTATAAAATTGTATTGATTCTTTCGGCAATAGTTACCTTATTATTAGGGATTTATCCGTCACTGATTTTAAATTTGATATAACATAGTGATATAGATTATTATTTGTAGTTTTACAAATAACCGAACTATGCAAGAATTCTGGAATTCATTACAGCATTTTATTGACCCTGAAAAATTATTAAAAGAGGGTGGTTTTTACGTTGTAATATTTGTTATTTTTGCAGAAACAGGGTTGTTTTTCGGCTTTTTCCTTCCTGGCGATTACCTTTTATTTCTGGCTGGTATGTTTGTTGCAACGGGTAGGCTCGATGTTAATATTTTTGTGCTTATTTTGGGACTAATTATTGCAGCAGTTGCTGGTAATTTTACAGGATATTGGTTCGGACGAAAGACCGGCCCGGTGCTATATAATAGAAAGGACACTTTTTTTTTTAAGAAGCGGTATTTATTAGCCGCCGAAAAATATTACCGTAAGCAAGGTGCATTTGCCTTAATTATGGGGAGGTTTGTACCCATAGTACGAACTTTTGCACCCATATTTGCAGGAGTGGTGAAGTTAGAAATCAAAAAATTTGCACTTTATAACATTCTTGGTGCAATTTTATGGATAGCTTCCTTAACTTTGCTAGGTTATTTTTTGGGAAGAAGATTTGCCCAACAAATTGAAGAGTATTTAGTTTATATTATAATAGGTTTCATCATTATTACCACTATACCACTAATCATTACCTTTGTAAAAAAACAAGTGGTAAAGGCGGGTGCTGATGATGAGCCTGACAGCAATCTATAACACATGAGTAAAGACGATCATCATCCATGGCACAGTGTATCTCCAGGTAGTAATTTGCCTCAAACTGTAAATGCCATTATAGAAATTCCAAAGGGCTCTAAGGCAAAATACGAAATCGACAAAGAATCGAACCTGATTAAATTAGATAGAGTTTTATTCTCTTCGGTAATGTACCCAGCTAATTATGGCTTTATTCCGCAAACCTATTGCGATGATAATGATCCGTTAGATATATTAGTGTTATGTTCTGTTGACGTATATCCGATGACAATTATCGAAGCCAAGGTAATTGGAGTAATGCACATGGTTGATAATGGAGAGCAGGATGACAAAATTATTGCTGTTGCAAAAAATGATATGTCTGTTAATTATATCAACGATTTACCTGAATTACCACCGCATACCATGAAAGAAATAGTGAAATTCTTTCAAGATTATAAAGCCTTAGAAGAAAAGAAAGTAACCATAGAGCATTTGCTAGGGGTTCGCTATGCCCACAAAGTGATACAAGAAAGTATAGAACTTTACGACAAAAAATTTAGAAATAATTCGTAATGGTTATTAGCACGGTATTTACATATCTACTCACATTTCCAGTACCACTTTTGGCAGAATTAACGCCTCAGGACACCGATTCTATAGGTTGGCGTATTCTTTTAGCGTTATTTTTAGTTTTATTAAATGGGTTTTTTGTAGCTGCGGAGTTCGCTATAGTTAAAGTTAGAGCATCGCAGATAGAAATTAAAGCTAAATCGGGCAGTCGTGTTGGTAAAATGGCCAAAAGCATCGTTCATAATTTAGATGGATATTTGGCCGCTACACAATTAGGGATTACCCTAGCTTCACTTGGTTTAGGTTGGGTTGGTGAAGATGTAATGCATACTATTTTCCAGAATATGTTTTTAGGCTTTCATCTTCAGGTGAGTGATGCCTTTATTCACTCTACATCAACTGTTGTTGCATTTTCTGTAATCACAATTATGCATATTGTATTTGGTGAACTCGCGCCTAAATCGATTGCCATCCAGCGCCCAGTTGCTACCACCTTATTTGTTACGGTACCATTACAGGGTTTTTATGTAGTATTCAGGCCATTTATTTGGGCGCTCAATAGTTTAGCTTCTATTATTTTAAAGCCGTTTGGCATAAATACTGCAGGCGGTCATGAGTCGTTGCACAGTAACGAAGAACTTCAATACTTATTAGATCAAGGTAAAGAAAGTGGGGCCTTGGAAGATAACGAACACGAATTAATTAAAAATGTGTTTGATTTTAATGAGCGTGTGGTTAAAAATATTATGGTGCCCAGAACCAAAATTTCGGGAATAGAATTGAGTACACCAAAAGAAGATGTGGTTCAGAAAATTATTGGCGAAGGTTATTCTAGAATGCCAGTATACGACGATATTATTGATAAAATTATTGGTATCGTTCATGCAAAAGACATTTTACCATTATTGGCAGGCAATGTGCAGTGGACTTTGGCCGATATTATCAGGAAGCCTTACTTTGTTCCGGAAACTAAAAAAATCAACGATCTTTTAAGCGAGCTGCAACAAAAACGCATTCAAATTGCCATTGTGATTGATGAATTTGGTGGTACCGCTGGTATGGTGACATTGGAGGATATTGTAGAGGAGATTGTTGGTGAAATTCAGGATGAGTATGATGAGGAGAAACCAACAGTAGAAAAAATATCTGACACCGAATTTGTGATCAATGCCTATGCTACGGTTTACGATGTAAATGAGCATTTGCCGCATGATTTGCCAGAAGACGAAGACTTTGATACCATTGGCGGATTGGTTTCCCATGCATTTGGCAAAATACCAGAGGTTGGCGATAGTGAAGAGTGTTATGGGTATTTATTTACCATCTTAAAAAAGACAGAGCAAAATATAGAAACCATTAAACTTGAACTGGTAATCAGTAAAAGCGACATGGTAGACACGCATTAATGCATATTTTTTACACACCTGAGCTAAGTTCAGACACGTTTATATTGAACGAAGAAGAAAGCCGGCACTGTAGTAAGGTGCTTCGTTTGGGCTTGAGCGATGTTGTGCACTTAATAGACGGTAAAGGAGGCTTATTCGAAGCCGAAATTACCGCCATCACTAAGAAAAATGTTCAGCTTAAAGTTATTGGTAAGCAACATAATTTCGGTAAACGTAACCATCACTTGCACATCGCCATTGCTCCAACTAAAAATATCGACCGATTAGAATGGTTTTTAGAGAAGGCCACCGAAATTGGCATCGACGAAATTACGCCTTTAATTTGCGATCGTTCTGAGCGTAAAGTTATTAAGGAAGAGCGTTTAGATAAAGTGATTACATCGGCGGTTAAGCAATCGCTTACCGCTTATCACCCTCAGTTAAATCAAGCCATAACCTTTTCCGATTTTATGAAGCAGGAATTTGTGGGCGAATGTTTAATTGCGCATTGCATGGATGATTCTAGCAAGAAGTTTATTAACGAAGTCGTCTCAAAACACCAATCTTATCTAATTTTAATCGGTCCCGAGGGCGATTTTAGTGCGGCCGAACTAAACTCCGCTTTGCAAAATGGCTTTAAACCCGTAACTTTAGGTACAACACGGTTGCGGACAGAGACTGCTGCCTTGGCGGCTTGTTTTGAAGTTAATTTTTTAAATCGATGATTAGTTTTTTAGTTTTTGGTTTTTTGGCGATGGTTTTCTTGGTAAATTGTGGCTCCAAGCCCCAAGCTCCAAGCTCTAAGCTCTTTGCGCTTTGCTTCTTGCTCCTTATTCTTTCATCAAGTTTCAAATCCCCAACCTATAAAATGGGTAAGTTAAAGTACAGTGGGGGTGGCGATTGGTATGGTAATCGTACCGCATTACCAAATTTGATCGATTTCTGTAATAAAAATATAGCAACTAATTTCTCGGCAGACGAGGGCATTGTTGATGTAGGAAGTGCTGAACTTTATAATTACCCGTTTGTGTATATGACTGGGCATGGGAATGTAATTTTCAGCGATCTAGAGGTAGCTAATCTAAGAAAATATTTAATCGGTGGCGGCTTTTTGCATATTGATGACAACTATGGTCTCGATAAGTTTATCAGACCTCAAATGAAAAAGGTATTTCCAGAGCTCAGTTTTGTAGAATTACCTGCTAACCACAAAATCTACAACCAAAAATTTAAGTTCCCTGGCGGATTACCGAAAATCCATGAACACGATGGGAAACGACCTGAAGGCTTAGCATTGATATGGAAAGGCAGAGTAATTTGCTATTATACCTATGAGTGCGATTTAGGGAATGGGTGGGAAGATTTTGGTACTTATCCAACAGACACGCAAGAAAGTAGAAGTAAAGCGCTTAAGATGGGCGCTAATCTTGTTCAATACGCACTAACCCAATAGCATGTATAACGTAAAAGTAAATGATCAATATAATTTTTCGATAAAGGAAAACAACGAAACTATTATAGTAAACGATGAAACTATTGTTCTGGATAGAAAAGGCTTAAGTGATAAAATTACCCACATTATTTTTCAGAACCGGTCGTACACGATAGAGGTAATTGCTTTCGATAAGGCCGAGAAAACCGCTGCTATAAAGGTAAATGGATCCATTTATAAAGTGGCTGTAGAAGATCAATTCGATCAGTTATTAAAGCAATTGGGAATGGATAATTTGTCCACCTCAAAGGTGCAGCAAATTAAAGCCCCAATGCCTGGATTAGTATTAAATGTATTAGTTACTGAAGGTGATGAAGTAAAGAAAGGTGATAACCTGCTTGTGTTGGAAGCCATGAAGATGGAAAACATGATTAAATCGCCAACAGATGGCATCATTAAAAAGGTAGCCATTAAACAAGGTGATAAAGTAGAGAAGAACGAAGTTCTAATTAACTTTTAAATTATTTTCCTCCTAATTTAAAACCACTTTTACTTTTTCCTACTGCTGATGGGCCAAGCATGGTCATAGCGCACCTAAAGCCCACATCAGCTGATGAGTCGTCTTCTTGCATGTGTCTACGTGCAGCCGGATTTAGCCATTGTGCCTGATCGTTCCATGAACCGCCTTTGTATACTCTAGATTTATCATTTACTAAGGTAGTAACACCGTAAAGTGGACTTTGCTCATCGCGGTATCCTCTTTGATCTGCATTATAAGGTTCAGAACCTGCGGCTTTATTGGCTTGTAGCTCTTCCCAAGTTTGTTTTTTACCCGAATTGGCTTGAACCATGGTCGCTTTACCGTATTTATCGGCTTTTAACGCACCAGTTGCAAAGTCTCTTTCTTTATTTTCAAATCGGTTACCTCTAAATGGGTTTAAGGCATCGGCTTGTTCAAATGTAGCCGCTCGGTATACATCGGCAACCCACTCGCTTACATTTCCGGCCATATTATATAAACCAAAATCATTTGGGAGGTAGCTTTTTACATTTTCAGTAAACGCTGCTCTATCATTTAATGAGCCACCAACACCCATAAAATCGCCTTTACTACGTTTAAAGTTTGCTAAGATCTCTCCCCTAGTTTTTTTCTGAGCAGAGGTAATGCCTAAGCCATCCCAAGGATATATTCTTTTGGCATCTATATTTTGATCTCTGGTATTGCCAATTAAACCTAAAGCAGCATATTCCCATTCTGCCTCGGTTGGTAAGCGGTAAGGCTGCAAAATTACACCATCTTCTAAGCGTACGTTTCTTGTTGCAGTTGGAGCGCCTCTTCTGCCTGTAGTGGCTGCGCTAGCTGTAGGAGTTGCACCTGGATTTAAATCTGCTTTTGCTCTTGGACCTTTATCGTCAATCTGGCCATTTAAGTATAAATCGGTATTAAAAGGTTTTTCGGGTTTAACAACAGGGGTTGTTGGTGCATTCCTTCTTCCTGTGGCCGTTCCATTAATCGCTGCAAAAGAATTCATATAACCCTGCCCTCTCAATAAACTTTCGTTTACCATGTCTGTTCTCCAAGCACAATACCTTTCTGCTTGTTTGGCGCTCACACCTACTACAGGATAATCTTTATAAGCTGGATGTCTAAGGTAATTGTTTACAAAAGGTTCGTTAAAGGATAAGGGGCTCCTCCAAACTAATGTATCAGGTAATTCTTCGTAATAATATTGTGCATCTGTTGGATAGTTTCTTCTGATCCAATTTAAGTATTCTAGCCAGTTGGTGTTCGATACTTCTGTATCGTCCATATAAAATGAACTTATTGTAACTTCTCGCTTATAATTATAGGTGCTTAAATCTTGCCCTGGTATATCAACGGCGCTACCCCCCATGATAAATTCTCCCCCTTCAATTTCGACTAAGCCTACACCGGCATTACCGCGTTTAAAATTTGCAGCCACTTCGAAACCTCCATTTGCTTTCTGATTGTAAGCATATCCCGTTTTATTGGAAATGCCCGCTGCATTTTTCTTGTTTTTACAAGAGGTAAATACAGTAAGGGCTAGTAAAAAAGTTAAAGCGTAGTAAAATATTTTCTTCATCAGTATATAGTTTCTTTGCCCTATGAGCAATTAGCGGCTGTTTGCAATAAAGTTAAAATTACATAAAAAAAGCACTATCTGCCAAAAAATAATTACAATTTACAGCTATAGCAGGTTAACGAAAGTTTTATAAATTTATTGCGATTGCTAAATCAATACTATTTTATACATTTATGTTAAAATGTACGTTTAGTATTGGTACGCATGGTTTCGGAAAAATAAGCTGAGGTTGTGCTTTGAAATTAGTAAACACTATGTTAACTTGCGTTTCCATTCTCATTCACTCGTAAATGAATTTAAAGTACTTTAGCACACTAGCAATCTGTATACTTTCTTTAGCGATCTTTTGTGGCAGTACACTACGAGCGCAGGTTGTACAACCTGGTACACAAACTAACGGAAGCCAGTCTAACAATGTGTCTACTGCAGTGCCTTTCTTGTTAATTACCCCAGATGCACGTGCAGGAAGTATGGGTGAGGCTGGGGTTGCGATACAGCCGGATGCGAATGCAATGTCTATAAATCCAGCTAAACTCGCCTTTTTAGATAGACCGTATGGATTTTCTGCATCCTACAGTCCTTGGTTAAAAAGTTTAGTTCCCGATATTAATTTAGCCTACATCAGTGGCTTTTATAAAGTGAGTGATGTGAGTACAATTGGAGCATCAATGCGTTATTTTTCGTTGGGACAGATTCAATTAACTGATGAGGGACAGCAAGATTTGGGGATTTATAGTCCCAATGAATTTGCTTTCGATGCATCCTATTCCCGTCGATTTGGTGAAGAATTTTCATTAGGCACAACTTTTCGATATGTATATTCGAATTTAACTTCTGGTCAATTTTCAGCAGGTCAGCAAACAAAAGCAGGTACAGGGTTTGGTGTCGATGTTTCTGCCTATTATACTAAACCAACGGTAATGTTTGGTAGCGATGCTATTTTTTCATTGGGTGCAAATATTTCTAATATTGGCGGAAAAGTGGGATATGTTGATGGGGGAAATAAATATTTTCTTCCAACAAATTTAAAGTTAGGTACAGCGTCTACTTTTATTATTGATGATTATAGCCAGTTTACTTTTGCACTAGATTTTAATAAACTATTAGTGCCTACCCAACCTATTCGTGATGCAAATGGTAACATTATTTCAGGTAAGGATCCAGATCGCTCGGTTCCAGCTGGCATTTTTGGCTCGTTTAGTGATGCACCTGGTGGTTTTAGTGAGGAACTTAAGGAGGTAAGCATAGCAGCAGGTATGGAATATTGGTATAATCAGCAGTTTGCATTAAGGGCAGGGTATTTTTATGAAGCGCCAGAAAAGGGAGATAGGCGTTATTTTACGCTGGGCGCTGGCTTGAAGTATAATATTTTTAACATTGATTTCGCTTATTTATTGGCAAATCCACAAAAGAGTCCGTTAGCAAATACGTTGCGATTTAGCTTGCTATTTAATTTCGGCAGCACCAAATAATGAGGATAAAAGTTGGCTTTGGCTTCGATGTTCATCAATTAAAAGATAATCATCCATTTTTTGTTGGCGGCGTAAATTTAGAACACCATAGGGGCGCATTCGGACACTCGGATGCCGATGTACTTTTACATGCTATTTGCGATGCCCTATTAGGCGCTGCAAACTTAAGAGACATTGGTTTTCATTTTAAAAATACCGACCCTCAGTGGAAAGGAATAAGCAGTATTCATTTGCTTAAAGAAACCATGAAATTGGTTCGTGAAAAAGGTTGGGAAGTAAGCAATATCGATGCGATGCTTTGTTTAGAAGCTCCAAAAATTAATCCACATATTCCTCAAATGCAAAAAAATATCGCCGAGGCTATTGCAATTTCACTCGACGATATTTCTATTAAAGCTACTACCAACGAACAAATGGGTTTTATTGGCAGAGAGGAGGGTGTGGTAGCGTATGCAGTGTGTTTATTACAAAATGGTTAATTGTGCGGGTTCCGATTTGCGTTATAGCCATTTCGCCATAACCGCCCGATCCTGCAACTCGCAATTATTCTAAATACCCAAATCTACCTTCATTATAATCGGTAATGGCTTGCTTAATTTCTTCTTCTGTGTTCATTAGAAAAGGGCCGTATTGTGCAAGAGGTTCATCAATTGGCTGGCCGCTTAACACTAAGAACACACTGTTTGTTGTAGCTTCCACTTCAATAATTTCTCCTTCATTTTTAAAATAGACCATTTGGTCTTTTTCTGCAATTGAAGAATCATTTATCTTTATTTTACCTTCGATAATTAGAAAAGCGGTATTGAAATGTGCGGGAAAACTAAAGCTCATTTTTTTATCTTTATTTAAATGAGAATTGTACACTTCAATCGGTGTAAAGGTGCTTGCGCTTCCTTTTGTACCATTAAAATTTCCAGCAATTACTTCAATTGTTCCTGCACCGTTCGGTAAAATAACTTTTGAAATTTCGCTATGCTTAAGTGCCTGGTATTTTGGGGTACTCATTTTATCTTTAGCAGGTAAATTAACCCATAGTTGTACCATTTGAAATAATCCACCCTTTTTACTGAACACTTCTTCGTGATATTCTTTATGTAAAATTCCACTTGCTGCGGTCATCCATTGTACATCACCTGGGTAAATTACGCCGCTATTTCCAGCGCTATCGTGATGAGCTACTGCCCCATGATAAGCAATCGTTACTGTTTCAAATCCACGATGCGGATGAACGCCAACGCCTCGCGGTTTTTTGCGAGCAGAGAACTCTATTTTTGCATTGTAATCGAGCAAAAAGAAGGGACTCATGGTTAACTTATATCCGCTAGGGAAAAAATTGTGTACCCTAAATCCGTCGCCAACCATGTGTGGGGCTGGAGAATTTAGGATGGTAGAGATAGCTTTATTAGGCACCTTTAACAAACTGCAATTCGCCCAAAATTCTTACCTCTTCACTAACCATTACACCGCCAGTTTCTAAGGCTGCATTCCAGTTTAATCCAAATTCAGAACGGTTAATTTTTGCACTCAAGGTAAAACCTGCTTTAGTATTTCCCCATGGATCGGTGGCTATACCACCAAATTCTGCCGTTAATTTTACCGGTTTGGTTGTATCCTTAATAGTTAAATCACCTTTGATCACATAATCGTCTCCATCTTTTTCCATCGAGGTAGATTTAAAATCCATTGTTGGGAATTTCTCTGCGTCGAAGAAATCGCCACTTTTCAAGTGATTATCGCGATCCGAATTTCCAGTATCTAACGAGCTAATATCGCCGCTAAACGAGATGGTTGCTCCAGTAAATTCATCGCCTTCAGATGAGAGTTCGGCCGAAAAAGATTTTAAACTACCCGTTACCGTAGTGATCATTAAATGTTTTACTTTAAATTGTAATTCGCTGTGGGTTGGGTCTAATGCCCATTTTGTAGTTGCCATAATTTAGTTTTTTATGTTTTCTTTAATTTGATAACACAAAGTTAGGGCAAGTAGTTTTGTTAGACGTTGATGTATGGTAAGTAATTAGCTAATCTACCTAAAATGCTTTTTAGCAAGGTCTTTCCGTACGCGACTTAGTGATTCTGGAGTGATTCCTAAATAGGAAGCTATCATCCATTGCGGCACGCGCAGGGTAAGGTTTGGATAGAGCTTGATAAAATCGAGGTATCTTTCTTCCGCAGTTGCGCTTAACAACATATTAATTCGCTTTTGCATAAAGCGAATCGAATTGTGGAGCATTAAAATGTTTAGTTCCAAAATTTCAGGAACAATGTTTTGGATTGCAGGAAAGAAATCTTTTTTAACAATAACTACTTCAGTGTCTTCAATAGCATCGATATAAAAAAATGCAGGTTCGTTAAAAACTGAAGTGTCGCGATCAGATAGCATCCAGTTTTCAGGAGCAAATTGAATAATGTGTTCTTTACCTTTTTCGTCAATCGAGAAGTAGCGTAATAAACCGCTATTGATGAAGTAAGCTTCAGATTTTAAATCGCCAGAACGAAGAAGGATTTGCCCTTTTTTAATCGTTTTCGTTTTTAGACAGCTTACGGCTTCGCTTGCTTGCTGATCGGTAATGGATAATCGATCTCTTAAATATTGAGCGAAATTTTCTAGCATGTAAACTATTGCTTTGGCGATGGGATGTTCTCAAAATTAGCGGCACATTTGCCACATCCAGAAGCACAGCCATTACTTTTTGGTGAAACGGAACGATAAATCATCCGCCCTACATAGAACAATGCAGCAGCAAAAATGATAATCACTAAAATGAACTGGATATCCATATGGCAAAATTACGATTTTTTAGGGATTGCTGTTCAGCGGATTGTCAAAAAAAAGATTCTCCATTAAACCAACCGTACCACCAACCCAATCGAAATCTTTATTATAGCGTACGCCAATCATCTTGCCTCTGCTTAGCCTTCCTAAATTGATGCAAAGTTGTGGTTCTTCGCCTTCTGGCCAAACATACATCATTCTAATTTCTGCTTTTACACCTCCATCTGGAGACTCTATAAAGGGTTCGTAAGTTACTTTTCGTTGTAGGATCCAATTCTCTGGGTCTTTAATGGCTTTCACATCTTCTTCTGTAACATCGATAATTACGCCCATTCCTGCAAAGCTAAATAAAGGCTTTAAGACGTAGTTCTCTAAATCGGCCGGAATAGTTTCTATTGTATTTAGGAAGTTGGTTTCGGGTACAAATTTGCTTTTTAAGAAAGGCATAGTATACTTGCTGATGCGGTAAAACCAATTTGGGTGCGTTACCCATTCTATATCTAATTCGTTGCGGGGATCGAAGCTTTTTTCGAAGATAGTTGTGTCATTTTCGAGTTCATCAAAAATGAGACGGTTATAAATGCGCTTAAGGCGGATATTTTCTCCATTTTCTTGATAGAACAAGTGTTTTCCCTCTTGCTTAATTTCTTCAAGCCCTAGTATTTTAATGCCTAATTTTTTCGCTGTTACAAAGAAATCGATTGCTGTTTTCTGATTATGCGCATCGATGTCCATTAAGGCAACCTCATTTGGGGAATGATTTCCAACAATTACTTTTCGTAGTAAATCAAAATAGGATGTTTCAGTTAAACCATCGAAATAAGGTGTTAGGTTCTCATCTAATTCATATGCTGCCTTAAACGTTTCGGCTAAATGCGATTGGAAGCCATAAAGCGAAGGGAAGCCTTGCATCTCTATGAGCATTGGGGTTACCTCTCCATACTCATCTTTACATAATCCATAGTCGAATGTTAAAAAATGAGGGTTTCCAGTTTCATTTTTAACATTCCATTGTAAAGGAATTGCTTTTTGAGTAAGTTCTTTGAAGTCGTCTCGTTTAATTAGCGCAATGATTTCTTCGCCCGCAGCAATTAATTTGTGTTTTAGTGCTTCTGGAATGAAAATTGGTGTTTCGGCAACTCGGAAGGGAATTTCTGGGTAACCAGTTTCCAGGGTTTTAACAAAATTACGATACTTTTGCTCCGTAAAATTGGCGTTAAACGACTGGCGGTATTTTTGGATCATGATAACTTATTTAGGTTAGCTCGAGAGAACGACGTTTAACTTATGTGCCACCACCTCGTCTAAAAAATTCGGTAAAATCACGCTTTGTGTTAAGGTAATGTGCCCAGGGTTGTCTAAGCTATTTAACATATCCAAATATTTATCTTCTCCGTGATTTTTAATAATAGCTACTTTCTTATCCTCTTGAAGTAAATACATTTTCATTCCGATAGGGTCGGCCTCTGGATGAAACTGGGTGCCAATAATCTGTTCAGAAAAACGAATCGCCATTACACATCGTTCCAAGGCAACATGTGGACGCTCTTTCTCGATTGCCAAAATTTTTGCTCCTTTTGCTTCAAAATCAGCAAGATTAGGCTCTATAACCTGCCAGTCTCTACTATCGACAGCGTAAAATGGATTGGATAAACCTTTAAAATTTGTTTCCAATTCGCCATTTTCAGTTAAACTGATGGGAAAAATCCCAAATGCATTCGATTTTCGTTGGGTAACCTTCCCCAAACCGTATTTACGACAAGCGAGTTGAAAAGAATGGCAAATTAAAAAAACATTCTTTTTACTATCATTATGAGCATTAAAAAGCTCAATATCATCTAATAAGTTAAAAAAATTAAATTCCCATTCAGATTGTTCTCCATCAAAAGGACTACCCGGGCCACCGCTAGAAATGTAAACATCATAGCTTAAATCGGGCACTTCATTTTTTTGTCTGATGTTGAAAATATCGTAAGTTAAATCAAGTTGGTTTTTTTCTTGGTATTGCTGTAAAACTTCCTGTATCCCTCTCATTCCTTGATTAGGATTACCATTGTTCATGTCTATTACAGCTACCTTGATATTGCTTTTCTCCGTCATTTTATTATCCTGCGCCTATTAACGTTTGTGTAGTAATGTAGTCTACCACCGATTCAAAGCTACCAGTTTTATCGTAAACTTCAAGTTGCCGATCAGCACCAGTTCCATTTTGCAAGATTTTATGGACATAGTTAATGTCGTTTCTGCTACCGAGATCGTCAACAACATCATCAACAAAATCTAACAATTCTAAGATAAGGTTTCGGCAGTTTACTTCCATTTCTTTCCCGAAATCGATGAGATTACCATCTATACCATAACGCGCTGCACGCCACTTATTTTCGTTAATTAGTGCCCTTGAATAGCTAATAAATTCCATGTTTTGTAAACGTAACTTATACAATTTAGCACACAAAGCTTGAAATAGTGCTGTAAAAGCCATGGTTTCATCGATGAGCATCGGACAGTCACAAATACGGAATTCGACCGTATCGAAAAAAGGATGCACGCGAATATCCCACCAAATCTTTTTGGCATTATCCATGCAATTGGTTTTAATTAGCAGCTTTACATAATTATCGTAATCTTCTATACTGTTAAAAATATCTGGAATTCCGGTACGAGGGAATTTATCGAAAATTTTTGTCCGGAAAGATTTATACCCTGTATTTCTGCTTTCCCAAAATGGAGAGTTCGTAGAAAGTGCAAAAACGTGGGGCAAGAAATAGCGCACTTGATTGGCAATGTGGATAGCTAATTCGCGCGATTGAAAACCAACATGTACATGCAATCCGAAAATTAAGTTCGAACGCGCAGCCTCCTGTAATTCATTTACAATCTCACTGTACCGAGGGTGTTCGGTAATTAACTGTTTCTCCCAATGAGAAAAGGGATGGGTTCCGGCGGCACCAATGCGTAAACCTTGCTCTCCCGCTAATTGCGAAACGGTATAACGAAGTTGAGAAATTTCTTTTCTCGCCTGATCGGTATTATGGCAAATTCCCGTTCCAACTTCTACTACCGCCTGGTGCATTTCAGCTTTAACTTGGTCTTTATGAATCTTTTGAGCCGATTCCACTATTTTTTGATCATGTGAGGTTAATTCCCTGGTTACTGGATCAACCACCATGTATTCTTCTTCAATGCCGAGCGTAAATTCATTCATCATTTGAGTACATTGTTTTAATACAGGTTATTTTTTTGGAGCTGCTTTTTTAGCTGCGGCAGGCTTGGCTTTTGGAGTTGCTTTGGTTTTTACGGCAACTTTTGCTGTAGCAACAGGTTTCGGTTTGGCGACTAAAGATGTGCCGGCAGCCCCGGTTTTTACGTATTCACCCCAAGTTAAATTGTCTTGTCCGAACTTTTGTGCTTTAGCTTTCTCAATCGCATAGGTAGCTGCAGTTTCTACAACCCACTCGAAATTTTCGGCGCCAACACTTTCTACGCCAGCGTCTGGAGCGGGATTACAGAAGTCGATTGCGATTGGTATTCCGTTTCGTACCGCAAATTCTACCGTGTTAAAATCATATCCCAAATATTTGTTCAATCTTAACGTATACTCTTCTATTGTTTTTAAAAGTTTTTCGCTTGGTTTTGGTCCGTCAATTACATAACGCAAATGATGCGGGTTGCGAGGCTCGTATTGCATAATGCGAACATATTTTCCACCGATGCAATAACATCTAAAATATTCTTCGAACATAATTTCTTCCTGCAACATCATTACCGTTTGTTTGGTTTGACTGTGTTTATCGAAGAAATCTTCTTTGTTATGCAGTTTATACACCTCTTTCCACCCACCCCCGTCAAAGGGCTTCATATAGGCAGGGAAGCCTGTGTATTCAAATATGGCATCCCAGTCCATCGGCATTGCCAAATTACTAAAAGACTGCTCGGAAGTGTCGTTCGGGTGTTCCCTAGATGGAATTAAGGCAGTTTTTGGAACAGGTACCCCAATGTTTTCTGCGAGTGCATTGTTAAAGAATTTCTCATCAGCACTCCACCAAAATGGATTATTGATTACCGCTGTTCCGCCCATTGCGGCATTTTTTAAATACGCACGATAGAAGGGTACATCCTGCGAAATGCGGTCTATAATAACGGCATATTCTGGTTCTTCAGCCTGAAAAACTTTACTAATTTTTACAAACTCAGCAGTTATGCCTTTCTCTGCCTTTTGATTTACCCTATCTACAAAAGCTTGTGGAAAAGATCGTTCTTGCCCAAATAAAATTCCTATTTTTTTCATTGATATACTGTTTAATCGGTTAATTGTTGAATTTGATTAGTTGTTTTGGACGGGCTAGGCTTCCGACTTTCGGTCCAGTTTTAAAGTTGCGCTATATATTCCGGAAACATCTGGCGCCATATTGGCCAATCGTGATCAGCATTTGGTCTGATATCTAACCAATGGTTAATACCTTTCTGATGTAAAATGCCCGATAATCTTTCGTTATCCGGTTTGCACATGTCGCGGTCTGTTGTTCCTAAGACAATTTTCATGTTCCAGAGTTCTGGATTCATGTCGTTCGGTAGAAAATCGACTGGGTTATTAAAAAAAATATCATCATTGTAAAAACCGTTTAGCTGACTGGTAATGTCGAAAGCGCCGCTCATGCTAAATAAGTGGCTTACTGCCCATGGATGGCGAAAAGCAAAATTAGCAGCATGATAGCCCCCAAAACTACAGCCTGCCGTAATCACTTTATGGTGGAAAGTTTCATTTTTGGCAAGAGGGAAAAGTTCTTCGAGCAAAAATTTATCGTACCAAATATGATTTTTAACTCTGTCGGCAGGATGAATCTCTTTGTTGTACCAACTTAACTTATCGATCCCATCTGGGCAATAAATTTTAATTTTGCCAGCATCGATGAAGCCTTGAACAGAATCGATCAATTTAAAATCTTTATTCTCAAAATAGCTGCCCATACTGGTTGGGAAAAGGAAGATAGGGTATCCGCTATGCCCAAAAATTAGGGTTTTAATATTTGTACTTAAGTTATGACTGTACCACTCTTTTAGTTCTTCTTGCATGGTAATAAATTTAGATGCTTTAAGATATAAAAATCTAATCCAAACACAAAGGAATTGAGGAAGTTTATGGAGATAATTATAAGATTTGTACCTTTGCAGTCGATAAGTGAGAAAGCATATGTATACTACCTTAACATTACCTACCGTTATTAAAGCGAGCCATCACATACCCTCTGGTTATTTAAAGCGAACTGTTGATATTGAAATTTTCAGTCCTGATAATTTATTGGGCAATGAACGCATCAATCTGTTATTGATAAATGACGGGCAAGACTTGGAGCAAATGGACATGGCGAATATGCTGACGAATTTGTATGAAAAGTGGAAGATTGAACCGACGATAGTTGTGGGTATTAACGCTTCGGCAGACCGGTTAATGGAGTATGGAGTTGCAAATCGGCTCGATTTTAAAAAAAGAGGAGCAAAAGCCCATGCCTATACCAATTTTATTATTAAGGAACTAATTCCTTGTATACAAAGCAAAGTAGATTTAACGATTAACGGTAAACGTGCTTTTGCAGGTTTTTCTTTAGGGGGATTAACCGCTTTTGATATTGCTTGGAACAACGATAATTATTTTGATGCAATAGGTGTGTTTTCGGGTTCGTTTTGGTGGCGGAAAAAGGATTTAAAAGCTGGCTACACCGACGATGATAGGATTTTGCATGAAATGATTCGCGAAACGAAAACCAATCCTGATTTAAAATTTTGGTTAATGACCGGTACGAATGATGAACTTGCTGATCGGAATCATAATTTTATCATCGATTCGATAGATGATACCATAGATGTGGTGAAGGAATTGATAAAAAAGGGATATAAACGACCAGATGATATATTTTATTACGAAATGGTTGGCGGCAAGCATGATGTGCCTACTTGGGGGAAAGCGATGCCGAAATTTCTAGAATGGGCGTTTGGGAAATAAGGTACTCAATCTCTTGACAATCAAAATTTAACAAAAATACAATCACATTTTTAGCGTAAAAACCCCTTAAAAATCCAATAAAAAACCTTATCTTTGCGCCAAATTACAGGCGCATTTTATGCAAAAGATTAGAAATATAGCTATTATAGCACACGTTGACCACGGTAAAACTACATTGGTTGATAAAATTTTACACTCTTGTTCGATTTTTCGTGATAACGAACAAACAGGAGATTTGATATTGGATAACAACGATTTGGAGCGTGAGCGTGGAATTACGATTGTATCTAAAAACGTTTCGGTTCAATACAAAGATGTGAAAATCAACATCATTGATACCCCTGGTCACGCTGATTTTGGAGGTGAAGTAGAGCGTGTGTTGAAAATGGCCGATGGCGTTTTGTTATTATGTGATGCCTTTGAAGGGGCAATGCCTCAAACGCGTTTCGTAACGCAGAAAGCTTTGGCATTGGGCTTAAAACCAATTGTCGTAGTTAATAAAGTTGACAAAGAAAACTGCAGACCAGAAGAGGTATACGAGCAAATTTTTGAGTTGTTCTTTAACTTGGAAGCAACAGAAGATCAATTAGATTTTCCAGTAATTTACGGTTCATCTAAACAAGGATGGATGAGTACAGATTGGCAGAAACCTACAACAGATATTTTTGCGTTATTAGATGCTGTGGTTGCAACTATTCCGCCTGCACCCACTAATGAGGGTACCTTGCAAATGCAGATTACTTCATTAGATTACTCCTCTTTTGTAGGTCGTATTGCTGTAGGCCGCGTGCACCGTGGTGCAATTAAAGAAAATCAACCCGTTACGCTAATTAAACGTGATGGTAAAATGGTTAAATCTAGAGTTAAAGAATTATATACCTTCGAAGGTTTAGGTAAAATTAGAACCAACGAAGTAAAATCAGGAGATATTTGTGCTGTTGTGGGTATCGATGGGTTCGATATTGGCGATACGATTGCTGATTTTGAAGCACCAGAACAATTACCGGTTATCAAAATTGATGAGCCGACGATGAACATGTTGTTCACCATTAATAACTCTCCATTTTTTGGCAAGGAAGGTAAATTAGTTACTTCACAACGGATAAAGGATCGTTTGATGAAAGAGATGGAGAAAAATCTGGCGCTCAAAGTTGTTGAAACAGAAGGTGCCGACTCTTGGTTAGTATATGGTCGGGGCATTCTCCATTTATCAGTATTAATCGAAACCATGCGTCGCGAAGGGTATGAAATTCAAGTTGGACAGCCACAAGTTATCGTTAAAGAAATTGACGGAAAAAAATGTGAGCCCATTGAAACCTTAATTGTTGACGTGCCAGGTGATGTTGCTGGTAAAGTTATCGAGCTGGTAACGCAGCGTAAAGGGGAGTTATTGGTGATGGAACCAAAAGGGGACTTACAGCATTTAGAATTTGAAATTCCCGCACGTGGTATCATCGGTTTACGTAATAACGTGTTAACTGCAACAGCGGGCGAGGCGATTATGGCGCACCGATTTAAAGCTTATGAGCCTTGGAAGGGTACAATTCCAGGCCGTTTAAATGGCGTATTGGTGTCAATGGATAAAGGGATGACCACGGCTTATTCAATAGATAAATTACAAGATCGTGGACGTTTCTTCGTTGATCCTGGAGTGGATATTTATGAAGGCCAGATTTTAGGAGAGCACATTCGAGATAATGATTTAGTAATCAATATTGTAAAAGGTAAGGCTTTAACCAACATGCGGGCTTCAGGAACAGATGATAATACGCGTATTGCACCTGCTATTAAGTTTTCATTAGAAGAAGCTATGGAATACATCCAAGCCGATGAGTACATTGAAGTAACACCGGTAAGTATGCGTTTACGTAAGATTTTCCTAACTGAACAAGAACGTAAAGTAAAAGGGAAAATGTTTCAGTCATAATACTACGATATTTTAACATATCTAAACCTGTAAGCAAAAGCTTACAGGTTTTTTTTTGGCTGGTTGCCGAGGGGCTCTTTTCTTTTTTTCTTGATAAAAAAAGAAACAAAAAAATCAAGGCTACGCATCTTTAGTTCGAATAGTAGGTCATTTTTGCTTTACCACAAGATGAAGTCGTTTGGCTGAAGGGGCTTCACTTGCCCATCTTGTTGAATTGAGGGGAAGAGAAATATCGTTTCGCCTTTCGCCGGCCTTTTATTTTTTGGAATGTACGGATTAGGCACAGCACCAACTTGAATAGAACCTTGAGCGAAGCGAACGCATGAAGACCACTAAAAACATAAATTAAAACTGAATAAAAGAAGGAGCTTATTCGGCGGGTGAGCCGAGAGATCATTTTATCTTAACTTGATGACTGAAAATGTAATATTTTTAAAAATAAAGAGTAAATCTTATCCCGAATTCACGTTAAATTAAATAATGAAACTTACGTTGTAATTTCTTAAATTAGCTTTAGTTAATCTCAAAACCATGAAACTTAAATCATTACTCTTACTATTTGTCGCATTATTAATCGTAAGTACTGCTTTTTCTCAAACCGCCCCTCCATCAGCCGATGCGGTACTAAAGGAAGCCATGAAATTGGCAAAAGCTCAAAAGAAGAAAGTTTTTATAAAGTTTAGCGCATCATGGTGCGGATGGTGCCATAAAATGGATGCTAGCATGAATGAGCCAGAAATGCAACCTCTTTTCGAAAAGAGCTTTGTGATGCGACAATTAACTGTAATGGAATCGAAAGGCAAAGAAAATCTTGAAACCCCAGGAGCCTTAGATTTGCTTAAAAAATATAATAGTGATGGATTTGGCATTCCAGTTTGGTTTATATTCGATACGGACGGTAAACTATTAGTCGATTCGCATTTAAGACCAGAAGGTGTTGGTATGGAGGTAAAAGGCAAAAATATAATCGGTTGTCCAGCGTCGAAAGAGGAAGTGGAGGCTTTTGTAAGAGCGCTTAAATTAACTACAAAACTTACGGATGCCGAATTATCAAAGGTTTTCGTTGAGTTCAGAAAAAATGATCCTGCTTTTAAACCTGCAACGGTAAATAAAGCTAAGTAATTTAATTAGCTAATTTAAGAATGTGTTAACTATAACCTGCGAGGTTTAATAGCTTGATGCAAAGAAACCTCGCAGGTTTTGTAAGGAATTAATCATTAGTTTTCCGATATCTTAAAAAATATTGCGCCAAATTTAAAGCGATAAACAGATGGTTAATTACATTTGGGATAAAACCGTAATAATGACTTAAAATCTTAAAACGTTCTTTTAAACTTGCTAAATGTTTTTTCTTTGAAATGCCACCTACTAAGTATTTCGCCACGTAAAGATGAGTATTAACAATATTTGATGATTTCTTGGCCGCTTTTATAATCCAATCAATATCTGAACTGTATTTATAGGTTAAATTAAAAGGTTCAGTTAAACTACGTTTAATATAGATCGCTTGGTGACTAACATTCATTCCCAATTTAAAGCTATGCCAGTCGAAATGTTCTGGTGCCCGATGTCTTCGTTGACCTAAGCTCTTCCAATTTTCATCGAACATTTCAGTTTCGCCATAATAAATATCGCCAGATGGCGCAGATGCAAAAACTTCGGCAACGGTTTCGGGAGCATAAATCTCATCACCCGAATTCATAAATAAGACATAATCTCCCGTAGCTAATGCTAATCCTTTATTCATCGCATCATATATGCCTTTATCGGGTTCAGAAATAAATTGCGCTAAACAATCACCGTATTTTTGTATGATTTCTTTTGTTCCATCTATAGATGCCCCATCGATAACAATATATTCGATGTTGCCATACGTTTGATTTAAAACTGATAACATCGTTCGCTCAATCGCTGTGGCATTGTTATACACAATTGTAATTACACTCAGTTTAGGATTTATCATTATTTAGGCTGAGCGTTTAATAAACGTTGATACAATTCGATGTGTTTATCGGCAATTATTTTCGGGGCAAAATGAGATAAAATGGTTCTTCTAGCTTCTTTTTGAAGCGATTCTTTATCCTCATGTAAATATAACCATTCTATGCCATCTGCAAGATCACTTGATGATTTGTAATCGGCCAAATAACCGTTTTCGAGGTGCTTCACCATATCGGGAATGCCCCCAGTTTTAAATGCAATAACGGGTGTAGCACAGGCTAAACTTTCCATTACAGTGTTGGGCAAATTATCTTCTAATGAAGGTAAAATAAAGGCATCTGCTGCCGAATAGCATTTAGCCATATGTTCATCTTTATTTATTGTACCTAAAAAGGTGGTCTTAAATGGAAAATCAGGTAGGTTTTTAGTGTCTTTATTGCCAAAAATCACCAATTCTATTTGGGAACTATCGATTTCTGAGCGTGAGGCAAGCTCTTTTAAAGCGTTAACCAGATACTCAGTTCCTTTATGCTTATCGTTTTTCGAGGGCATAAAACCACTCATAATCACAAATTTGTTGGGGGCTATTTTCAGTATTTTTTTTGCTTCATTTTTCACATAAGGCTTAAAAACATCAATTTCTATCGTATTCGGAATAACGTTAACACTTCTCACCCCCAATAAACTGCTCTGTTTTACGGAAGATGCCATCCACGTACTAGGCGCTACTACATGAAAGTTCAATTTTGAATAAGCTTTTTGCTTTCTTTTCCAATTTTGATGAGAAATATCACTTGGCCCACTAAAACGTAACAACGGACAATTGCCGCATTGTTGATGAAAATGCTCGCAGCTATAGCGTACATGACATCCTCCTGTAAATGCATTACTATCATGAAAAGTCCAAATAATTGGCTTCTCCAATTCATCCAGCTCAGCTAAAAATTTAGGCGATAAAAAGCCGTGATTTACCCAGTGCAAATGGATGAGATCTGCATCTTTTAGCAGGCTGTTGTTTTGCAATGATTTACCAAACCATTGTAAAGAAAAAGGGGTTTTTAGCGCTTTTGCAAAAATTTTAGCCAAATAACGTTCGGCCATAATGTTAACTATGGCTTTTAACTTTGCGAAAATTCCAGCGCTTAAATTTATAATGCTCGGATTATGCCCGAATTTGTAATACACAGCTACTCTCGAATCTACACCATCGGCACGCAAAGCTGTACTTAAACGTAAGCAGGCTCTTCCGGCTCCGCCGTTTCCATCATAGGTATTTAAATGTATTACTTTCAAAGCAATCAAAAATACATTTAATTGTTTAGGATTATAAACCCAACAGGATTAAAATAATCTTTAAAGTATCAAACTGTTGCTTAATTCATCTAGTTTTTACATATTTTTAAAGGTCGGATTGTATTTCCATTATCGTTTAAAAATATTTTCTAATGAAAAATCTATATTATACTCTCTTTGCTTGGGCTTTTTTTGTGTCTGCTACAGTAAATGCACAAGAGCCTACCTATTTTGCTGCTTATCCATCGCTCACTCCTGATGCACAACAAATTGTGTTTACTTATGATGGAGATATTTGGAAAGTCCCAACGAAAGGGGGATTGGCTTCACGATTAACCGCCATGCCTGGCGATGAAATTAATGCAAAAGTATCGCCCGATGGCAAATGGTTAGCTTTTACGTCGAACCAGTTCGGTAATAATGATATATATATTATGGCCATGGCAGGTGGGGATATTAAACAGCTTACCTTTAACGATGGTACCGACGAAGTTGACAATTGGAGTTGGGATTCTAAAACCATCTATTTTACCTCTTCACGCTATAATTCTTCGTCAAGTTACAAAGTGGGCATTAATGGTGGTACTGCAGTTAGATTATTTGATAATTATTTTAATACTACTCATAATATTGTTGAGGCCCCAAATGGAGAATTGTTTTTTAGTGATACCTGGGAAAGTCGGAATGCAGCCAACCGTAAACATTATAAAGGTGCTTATAATCCAGATATTCAATCGTACAACCCTAAAACCAAAGCCTATAAACAGTACACCGATTTCATAGGTAAGGATTTCTGGACGACCATAGATCAAAAAGGAACGCTATATTTTGTGTCTGACGAAGGCAATGAAGAGTATAACCTATACACTTTTGAGAATGGAAAGAAAACGGCATTAACACGATTCGATACGTCGATTAAGCGCCCTTTTGTTGCTGCTGATGGAAGTACGATCGTATTTGAAAAGGACTATCAGTTATATACTTACGATGTGGCAAGTAAAAAAACACAAAAAGTAGATATTGGCACCAGTAGAAATCACCTTTTAAGTAAGGAACAGGAGTATGATGTTAAGGCAGCGATTTCTAGTTTCGATGCATCGCCTGACGGCAAAAAATTAGTGTTCATATCAAGAGGTGAGGTTTTTGTGAGCGATATTGAGGGGAAATTTATCCGTAAAGTAACTAACGCTGGCGAACGTGCCCTGGAAGTAAAATGGCTAGCAGACAACAAAACCATTCTTTTTAACCAAACGTTTAATGGCTATCAAAATTGGTATACCGTTACTGGTGACGGAAAAACTACCCCAAAACAGCTTACCAACGATAAGGCCAATAACCGAGACGTTAGCTTAAATAAAACTAAAACATTGGCTGTTTACCTTTCGGGAAGAGATGAACTTCGAGTGTTGGATTTAAAAACAATGGAAAGTAAATTGGTGGTTAAGGACGAGTTTTGGGCCATGCAAAATTCTTCACCAAGCTTCTCTCCGAACGACCAATATTTGCTATTTACAGCGATCAGAAACTTTGAACAAGATATTTTAGTGCACGATATAAAGGCTAACAAAACCATAAATTTAACCAATACTGGAGTAAGTGAAACGAGCCCAATTTGGTCGCCTGATGGAAAATACATTTATTTTACTAGCGATCGCATCAACCCATCTTATCCATCGGGAATGCAAAATGCGCATGTTTACCGTATGGCGTTAAATCATTACGACACTCCTTTTCGTTCTGAGAAGTTCGATGAGTTATTTAAGGAGGATAAACCTGCCACTCTTCCTGTAATTGATAAGAAATCTGCAGATACCGCTAAGAAACCTCAGGTTAAACCTACACCAAAACCGCCAGTGTTTATTGCCATTAATACACAGAAAATTTTAGACCGTATAGAGTTAATCAGTCCATCTTTTGGCAGTCAGAATTTAGCTAATGTTTATACCAAGGGTGAGAAAACCTATATTTTTTATTCGTCTACACATGAGGGGGCTAAGCCTTCTATGTATCGCACAGTGATCGAACCATTCGAAGCCAACAAAACAGAGAAAGTAGGAGAAGGAGGTTTCGAAATTGTTGAGGCGGGCACAAAATTCTTTACCTTAACGGGCGGGGTAATTAATAAATACAACCTCGAGACAAACAAGCTCGATAAAATTGACCATGGCTTTAAGTTTAATAAAAATTTGAACGCCGAGTTTAATCAGATGTTTTACGAAACCTGGGTAGGCTTGGATGAAAATTATTATGATGAAAAATTTCATGGCGTAGATTGGGAGAAAATGAAGGTACGCTACGCAGCTTACTTGCCGTATTTAAACAGCCGAGCTGATTTAAGAATACTGCTAAATGATATGTTAGGCGAGCTTAATTCATCGCACATGGGCTTTAACAGTGCAGGTGCAGAAGAACGCAAAAACTTTACATCGATCACTAACGAAACCGGGATTTTATTCGAAAATGAAAATCCCTACAACGTATTACGTATTGCAGAAAAAAGTAATGCGGCTTTAACAGGTAATAAAATTTTAAAAGGAGATGTGCTAACAGCCGTAAACGGGGTAAAAGTTGAGACTACTATGGATAGGGATTACTATTTCACCAAACCTTCGTTGGATAGGGAAATGGCCCTAACCTTTCTGCGAAATGGGAAAGAGGTAACTGTAAATGTACACCCCCAAAGCACAGGAGCGTTAAAGGGCAATCTATATGACGAATGGATTGCAAAAAATAGGGCTAATGTAGAACTATGGGGGAAAAATAGAATTGCCTATTCTTACATGAAAAATATGAGTGGAGGAGAATTGGAACGGTTTTTCTTGGATATGGTAGAGCAAGAAAATAATAAAGATGCCATTATCTTAGATTTGCGGTATAATACGGGCGGAAATGTTCATGATGCGGTATTAAAATTTTTAGCACAGAGACCCTATTTACAGTGGAAATATAGAGGTGGAAAATTAGCTCCGCAGAGTAATTTTGCCCCAGCCGTTAAACCAATTGTACTCTTAATTAACGAGCAATCGCTAAGCGATGCCGAGATGACTGCTGCCGGCTTTAAGCAATTAAAATTGGGAAAGATTATCGGCACGGAAAGCTATCGGTGGATTATTTTTACCTCGGCTAAGGGATTGGTTGATGGTTCTTCGTATCGTTTACCATCATGGGGATGTTATACTATGGATGGGCAAGACTTAGAAAAAGAAGGGGTGAAACCCGATATTTATGTGAAAAACACATTTTTAGATCGATTATCCGACAAAGATCCTCAGTTAGAAAAGTCCGTAGCAGAGATATTAAAAGATTTAAAGTAATGAGCAATCTATTAACCGACAGAAATTTTTGGGTAAAGTATTGGGAAAATAAAACAGACTTGTCGGTAGTTATACCTAAAGATTATTTATTTCATCGCCAGTTGTCAGATAGCGTACATAAAAATGGAGTAAAAACGGCGATAGAATTGGGAGGTTTCCCAGGGTATTATGCAGTGTTTTTAAAGAAGTATTTAAAGCTAGACGTTACGCTTTTAGATTATTTTGTACATCGGCCCATAACAGAAGAGCTGCTTAAAACGAATGGTTTGCCAAATGATGCCATTCAGATTATTGAAACGGATTTATTTAGCTTTGAAGCGGTGAATCAGTACGATTTGGTCTTATCATGCGGATTGATTGAACATTTTAATGATACTGTAGACATCATTAATCGACACATTGCGTTTGTAAAACCTGGCGGAACATTATTTATCACCTTACCAAACTTTAAAGCGGTAAATGGCTGGTTTCAACGAAAATTTGATAAGGATAATTATGATAAGCATAATATCAAGAGCATGGATCCAGCATTGCTGGCCAACATTTGTAAAGCGGCAGGGTTAGAGGTGGTGCAAGCCCGTTATTTTGGAAAATTCAGCATTTGGTTAGAAAATGAAAAAGAAAAATCTTTGGGCGTGCGCTTGCTGAAGAAAACGATGTGGTTAACTGGGAAAATATTTACCAAAGTTTTTGCGTTTGAATCGAAACAGTTATCGCCCTATATTATCTTAGAAGCGAAGAAACCTTAAGGCCTATGAGTTTAAACTGGGGCTATTCTCCAAAAACTGAAAAATATATTCCCTTGGGCGACTTCCCAATGGATCGGTATTTGATTATCGCCCGGCAAGCAGTCGAAAATTTGGGTTGGAATTTGAGCCACATTTCTGAGCGTGGTATTATTGCATATACCCCCATTTCGCTACAATCGTATAGTGAAGAAATTTCGGTCAGGATTGAAAATAATTTTGCCATTATTAAAAGCGAATGTGTAGGCATACAGATGCTATTTACCGATTACGGAAAAAATGCCCTCAACCTGCAGAAGTTTTTCGATGAGTTTGAATATGTAGAATTTCATTTGAAAGATGCTTGGGACGAGAGCTTAAGTAAGTTTCATGATTTTGTAGCTACGCAAGATCCTGATTATTTTGAGAAAGCGCCATTAACGGCAAAGAATAAGATCAAGAATATTTTTTACTTGTTTCTCCCTCAAAAAAATTATCTGGTTACACCAATACTCATTTTAGCAAATACTGCCTATTTCTTTATTTATACGTTTTTTGCCCGTTTAATTATTATTCTTTTTTTACGCTATTCGATTTCTTTAAGAGACTTTATCGTGAATACGGGCTATTATGTTGGCGCAAATAGTAGGGATTTAGTGATAAATGAACAACAGTATTGGCGATTATTTACGCACCAGTTTGTACATATTTCTATATTTCACCTTTTTTTTAACATGTATGCCTTAGCGTATATCGGTTTAATGCTAGAAAATAAGTTAGGGACAAAGAAATACGTAAGCACTTACATAATTAGTGGAATCTGTGGTGGAACGTTGAGCTTAGCCTATCACGAAAGTGGATTTATGGCGGGTGCATCGGGTGCAATTATGGGATTGTTTGGGGCATTTTTGGCATTACTACTGAGTAAAGCCTTTGAAAAAAATGCGACCAAAGCCTTATTAATTAGTACGGTAGCTGTGTTGGCGATTATGCTTATCAACGGTTCGCTCAAGCAAAGGGTAGACAACGCAGCTCATGTTGGGGGATTAATTTCGGGCTTTGTAATTGGTTATTTATTATATAATGAGAACCTGTGGAAATGGAATTTATCTCCTGTTGTGCGATATGCTTTGGCAAGTTGTTTAGCCCTCGTATTTACGATTACTGCACTCCAGTTTACACCTAGAATTCAAACAAAAGAATTTGTGGCATTAGAGAAAAGGTATAAAGATAATTGGAAAACTTTTGCTACCATTTACACACTTCCACGCGATATGGCAACAGGGAAGAAATTGCAAATTGTTCAAGAAAGAGGGATTGACTTATGGGCAAAGAACGAACGTTTAGTTAACCAGATGCTTGCACTAAAACTAACAAAAGAACAACGGGCCAAAGCAGAATTTCATGCTAAAGTGACGAAAATCGAATCGCGAATGGTTGAGCTTTTGTATAAAGAATGCGCCGAAAGTACGAAATACTATCGGCGCGAAATTAGGCAACTAACTAGGGAGTTGAATGATTTAAGGATAGAAACGGTGAAAGACTAACTACATTCTAACGCTGTTTTTGAATTTTATCGTGTTTTTGCCATTATTAATTAGCATTGCGGTCTTAGGGTTTTTTTGGTCATTTTCGAATTTAGCATTTGTCATTAAGTAGATTTCATTGTCAAGCTTACCATAATTAACGGCACGCTTTGTTAAATACCCCACACTCCAATGTGAAAAATCAGATGGCTTAAAATCATTTAATTTCGAGTTTTCAATTCTTTTCCCATCAATCCAAACCCCAAATCTTTTCGATTGCCAAGAGAAAAGTTGACCTTCAGAAGGGCTTTTTCGTGGTAAGGGGGCCAGTTTAATAAAACTTATTTTAGCACTTTCTTTTTGAGCTTCGCTCATTGCTATGAAAAGAGATTGTAATCGAGCTAACTCTTCTTTGTTTAATGTTAGTCCCTTAAATTTATTTCCTGGAGGACCAAAATATTTATCTACCAATTGCTTGTATTCTTTTTGCTCAGTCTTATTTAATCCTACTGATTTATCTTTTATAGAGGCTTTATTTAGTGTTTCTTGGGCTTCAATTTTTGTGCTAAACAGAAATAGAGCCAGTGCTAAAATAGGTAAGAGAAAAAGTTGTTTTCCTAAAGCAACTCTTAACGAATTTGTTTTGCTCATCATGGTTAATCTTTTTTTAATGGTTAAATAATTGAATTGGCTAGTGAGGGATAATCCACTTTGTATAGAGATATAATTAATCAATACCATTTGATAGGTGTTTAGGTCTTGATAATGAATTACACTTTCATCAGCCAAGTACTCGTGGTTAATTTGCATCGCTTTGCGATAGAAATAGAGGAGTGGATTAAACCATAAGAAAATTTGTAATAGTTCGATTAAAATCACATCAATGGAATGTTTTTGCTTTACATGTGCCAACTCGTGTTGTAAAATGGTTTCGTGAATGTTTTGATTTTCGTAGTCGGCCTCGTTTACAAAAATGTAATTCATAAAGCTATAGGCGGCACTTTCTTTAGTGTTCAATATTACTGTTGCACCTTGCCATGTTGTCTTTTTGCCGTTTTTGATTTTAATGGCTAGAGAAACCATGTTTTTAATAAATCGAACAAGTAGTAAAGCTGTAATACCAATGTAAGCGCAAAATAAAAAATAAGGAATGGACGATGGTTGCACTTCAGGTTGCGCAGCCAGCGCCATACTTAAACTTGGAGCAGGGGCTGTTACAGTAGGTTTAAAACTGTAAAAAGTTTCGATTGGGATTATTTTTGCATTGCTTTGGAAGGTAATTAATGGAATAATGAATGATAAGGCTAAACTAAATAAAAGATAAAATCTTTTAAACTGATTCATCCGTTCCTTCTCGAATAGCAATATATAGGCTAGAAAAAACAAACCTGAACAAAGAATAAATTTGGCCAAATACATCATTATGATTTTCCTTTTTTAATTTGTGCGTCTACAATTTTTTTTAGATCTTCTAATTCGGTTTGCGTTAACTTGGTGTTTTTGGCAAAGAATGACGCAAATTGCAATGCAGAATTGTCGAAATAAGCTTCAATCATCCCGTTTAAATGATTAGAAAAATAATCTTCTTTTTTAACTAAAGGAAAATAGGCGCGCGAGTTACCGTATATTTTATAACCTACAAACTTCTTATCCTGCATTCTTTTCAGTAAAGTAGATATCGTTGTTGCTGCAGGTTTTGGATCAGGATAGCTTTCTAAAATCTCCTTCATAAAGATTTTTTCGTTCTTCCAGATTAATTCCATCAATTGTTCTTCGGTTTTTGAAAGAGGTGTCATTCTATGTTTTTAGAGTTGATTCTACAAATGTAGAATAATAAATAAATAATGCAACTATTTTGAAAGAAATTTTAAAATTCCCGTTATTACGATGAGGAAAAAAGAAGCAATCTTAAAGCGAAATGAGGAAAGAGATTGCTTCGTACCTACCATTGACAATTCTACACTGCTTTCTTATAAAGCCCAACCTCACAAAGCGTGATGCACACCGGAGCGTTAAGTTTAATCCTCAATTTAGTTGTACTAATAGGCTGAGTTATTTTGATAAGTCTTTTGGCGCCTATACTTGCTCCAGCAGCAATGGCTTTCCATTGTTTATTCTCAAAGATCTCAATCGTGTAGCTGTTTATACGTTGCCCTAGCGGGATGTATTCTTGTAAGCTAACAATGTCGAAATTTACTGCTTCCTTAAATTCAAGTGTAATTGCTGCTTCCTTAATTTTATCGGACGTTGCCCAATAGGTTTTTTTATTTCGATCGATTAAAAAGCTAAGGTTAAAATTTTTACCACGACAATTTGTTGCGGAAATAATCGCTTTTTCGGCGATGTTGGTTTCAAAAGTACGCTTTACCCTATCGCCGAAAGTTTTTAACGAAGCAACATCATCATCATTTAGCAGCCCTTTTGTATTAGGTGCTAAGCCGAGGTCTAATCCCGCACCACGACCTACGCTTTTTAAATATAAATCGAAAAGCTGATCAGGCGTTTTAGGTTTTTCGTTCACATGAAAAAACCAACCGCTCCGTAAGGGAACATCGCATTCTGCAGGCATCCAGAATTTGCCATCTTTAATACCTTTCGGACTATCGGGATAATTAGATTGACCAGGAACGGCAACGTTTTTACCCTTTGGTGGCATTGGCGTAAAGGTTGCCCAGCTTGTATCGGCGGCATGCCCGTCTTCATTGCCTACCCAACGTATATCTAAACCCACATCGCTAAAAATACTGGCCATTGGTTGCATTTTACGGGTAATTTGCCATGTGTTGTTCCAATCGTAGTAGGTAGTATTATCTATCGATCGCTTTTCTTTTGCTCCGCCATAATAACCGTCACCACCATTTGCACCGTCGTGCCAGCTCATAAAAAGTTCACCATAATTGCTGTATAGTTCTTTAAGCTGCGCTTGATAGATGCTTAAATAATCGGCCGTTCCATATTTAGGATTATTTCTATCCCAAGGCGAACAATAAATGCCGAATTTTAGTCCGTATTTTCGTGCAGCAAGTTCCACTTCCTTCACCAAATCGCCCTTTCCTTGTCTAAATGGACTCTGCGAAATGTTATATGTGGTGGTTTTCGTAGGCCATAGTGCAAAACCATCGTGATGCTTAGCGACTAATACAATTCCTTTTAAGCCACCTGCTTTTGCGGCCTTCACTATTTGTTCTGCGTCAAAATTGATCGGATTAAAAATTTGTGGATTTGCATCACCATACCCCCATTCCTTATTTTCGAACGTGGTGGGTGTAAAGTGTACTAAACCGTACATTTCGATATCATGCCATGCCAATTGCCGTTTTTCTGGGACTGCGCCATAGGGCTTAGGGGGCGATTGGGCAAAGGTTCCAATGCCGATTACGTATAGCAGAAAATGAAAAATGAATTTCATAAAGATTTAGTTTGTCCACTAAATTTAACTATTATTTAGAGAAATATACTGCTAATTTCTCTTTTACAAAACGTTTAATTCTAGTCATCATATTGCCCTTTCTATTTTGTAAAAAAGTTTTAATGGCAGTATATGCATCTTTGTCTTCTCGTATCAGCGAGGGAAACTCTTTTATGGGCTTAGGGTTGATGATTACATTATAGATATCGTTTATACCCGAATGTACTCCAGTTCCATCATGTCCGATATTGTTAACTAGAGATTGAGAAGGATTTAGCGTTAAGCCTCCCTGAAGGAAAATGGATGCATACCAGCGTATTGCCCAGCTATTATTTTTTCCTTTTTTAAATTGGCGCATCTGGCGCCAAAAATTCATAGTGTGTTCAATCGAAAAGGCTGTTTTTTTTGGCTTGTCGAAAGCCTTCATTAAGGTATCAATGTTAGGTTCGAAATGCTTCCACGCTCTTTCCCATGTTGCCCAACCCCAACTGGTAGCTGCACGATAAAAAAAACTTTCAGGCAAATTCTGAGCAACTAAAGGATACATATACGCGCCGATATGCATTACTTTTTCTTCTGTACGATAGAGATTTAGGGCTTGGTTAAAATAAGTAAGCGTATAAGGAGAAGAAATTAAGTCGTCTTCAAAAACAATAATCTGTCCGTATGCCTCCGTTAACCTCGTTACCCCCTCAATTACCGAATTGGCGAGGCCCATATTTTCTTTTCGTTCAATTACCTCTACCGATTTAAATCCATCAATATTCTTGATAAAACGACGTACCTCTTGTACCTTTTCTTCGTCTGCAGCGACTTTTGGTCCATCAGAAAAAACAAATAATCTACTTTCTTGGGCCAATTCATTTTGTTGCAGAAATTTAACCGTTCGCTCTGTGTGCTGCGGACGGTTGTAAACAAAAAGGGCAATCGGGGCTAGATTTTGCATACTGGTTAGTGAACATCTCGCAGGCACCTGCGAGGTCTGATTTAAAATATGTGTAAATTCTGATCAGATTTCTTTGTTAAAACGGTGTAAGCATTAGCAAATTGCTCTTGTTTCTTTTTACCTAAAATATGCCCTAAACTGTTCTTAATAAGATATTCTAATTCAATCTTCAACTTTCTTGTAACCGTTTTAGGTGATTTTTTGTTTACAAACTCATTAAAAAAAATCACCTCTGGAGTAGTCATCGAAACCTTATCCGCTATTATTTCTAATCCTTCGCTTTTAAGTAGGAACCGTAAAGATGTAGGTGTATACATGTTAATGTGGCCATAATCTAGAAAATGCTTCATTCGGTTATCCACTCCAAAGCGGTAGTCTTTTGGTACTTCGATCACGATGTGTTTGGCTACTCGTTTTAATTCTCTGAGTAAAATGCGCTCGTGTTCTACGTGTTCTAACACATGCGCTAAAACAATAAGGTCAAAACTATCATCAGGATAGGGGATTTTATAGCCATCAAAAGTTTGTGCCTCTTTGAGTCTCGAAAGATTTCTATTTTTTATTAAATCTACTCCGCTCTGCGCAATTTCCAGGGCGTAAAGTTCTTCGCCAAATTTCCACTCGTTAAAGTAATGTAAGATACTGCCATCGCCAGCCCCCACTTCTAGTACTTTTTTAGGCTGAATAGTGTGGGATACCTCAACAATGTTCTTCGCTTTAAATTTAGCACCCAGCATTCGCCAAGCTGTATCATTATTGGTGTAAAAATCGTCGTAAGCTGTTTTTACTTCCTCGCTTAGCATGGTATTATTTTTTGCCATCAGAAACTATATATCTAAACAGTTATTCGCTTTGTAAAAAACCGAAGTTGCTTTTTCATAGAATAAACCTGGCGAGATGCCGGAGAAAGAAAGCTCCTTAAATCCTTTTTCTTTTAAAAAAAAACGCGCTTTATCGTAGTTCTTACGTTCAGAATCGTCTAAAACAATCACACCTTTTTCTGTTAATCCATCAATTCCATACTTGCAACAATTCACTCGATCTCTACCGTCTACAATAATAATGTCGAATTTTTCATTGAGCGAAGCAGATTTTTTGGCGTAATCTCCAGCCATATCTAATCGGCAAAAAATCATTTCTGCATTGCTCGCCTTTTCTTTTACGATCTTATGATACCATTCTTCATCATGCTCAACAGAAACTACTCTACGCACATTTTTTGCGTAAAATAAAGTAGAATTTCCCGATCCGTATTCGAAAATAGATAATTCCTTTGTTAATCGTGGCTTTATAAAATCGATAAATGAATAGGTTACCCAAGGGATCGGCTGTCCGCTACCATCTATAGCTTGTTGTTTATCGAATGCACTAAACCAACCAATGGAGTCGAGATAACCTTTATGGCCATGAGATAAAAGAGAAAAAAGCCTTTTTGGCTTGGCGATTAAGGTTGCTAGTGCTTTAAGTTTGCTCAACGTTTAACGAGTTTTTGAAATAATGAGACCAAAAATAATGATTTTAACATCATTATTCCTTGTGTACGTGTTTTGGGGATGAAAAGAATCAGAAAGGCGGAAACGAAACAAGCAGTTAATGTTGCAATTGATGCTCCTACGCCAGCGTACACAGGAATTAGCCATAAATTTAGTAACACATTAACAACTGCCCCTAAAGCCGTTCTATAGAATGAAATTTTAATATATCCTTCAGCAATAAGATATTGAGAACTGGCGCTACCCAAAAAAACAAATATGCCAGACCATATGTGGATCGAAAGCATAATTCCTGCCCCGTTAAATTTATCAGCGTATATGAGATGCGTAATATCATTAGCAAAAAAGCTAATGAAAATGGCCACTGGCAAGCTTATGTAAACCAATAAGTCATATAAATTTCCTAAACGTTTGTAGTATCTTTCTAAATCGGTCTTTCTGGCGTTAATAAGGGCTGGGAAAACAGAAGTTACAATGGCAACTGGGATAAAATACCATGCTTCACTTATATTTGCGGCTGCAGCATATATTCCAACAGCTTTGCTACCAACAGTTTTAAGCATAACAATATCTATTTTCATATAAATGGATACCATTACAGCTGACAGGATAAGCGGATAAGATTGTTTTAAAAGAGAGACAGCCCTTTTCTTGTTAAATGTCCATTTAGCCATGTTTCCAGCTTTTTGCTGATAAACGATAATTAATCCAATGGCTAAAATTAAGGCATCGAAGAAAAGTGAGAGTACAATGTAGAGCAAAGGAAGCTTAAGTAAAAGAATCCCTATTTTAATAACTGCAGATATTATTAAACAAATATTCTGTACATGAACTACATATTTCGATTGTACCTGCGATTGGAAGTAAGCGTCGATAACATTAAACGATTTAAAGAGCGAAGTAAAAGCAAGTAATGCAACTAAAAAGGTAAGGCTTGTTCCCGGTTGTGCTGAAAAATGATGGTTAATTATATATACCAAGAGTGTAATTGGTATAAGTATAGTATTTGTACCTAGGCGTAGCCATAGCGATGTGCCCAGAATTTCATCCTTTTTTAAAGGGTCATGAATAATTTCTCGAATAATAAACGTATCGAGACCTAATGCCCCTATTGCTCCAGTTATGGCAACTAAAGCTACGGCAAAACTCAAATCACCAAATGAAGCAGGTCCTAAATATTTTGCGATTGCTAAGTTTACGAGTAAGCTTAGCATTTTTCCGAACATCAACCAACCCGTATTCTTCAAATACTTGTTAAATGCTTCTTCGTCAAAACCTTTAATGCTGGGGAACTTCATCGTTGCAAAGATGGAAAAAAAATGTAGCTAAATATAACGGCTCATCCGATGAACAGAAAGCTTAGACGAAACTGTTCTCTATCCTCTTTAATTGCTTTAAGTGGTGATTAAGGTGAATTTCAATAAATCGCAGCCATTGCCTTGCATTTAGAAATCCCAAACGAGGATGCGCTACTTTAATAGATGGATTCGATTTTCCCAATTGAGGAGTGATTTTTGCCAGTTGAAGGCCGAAGTCGTCTATAAATTGTTCAGCCGTTGCAAAATCTATCTTTTTTACCCTTTCTGCCAACCTTTTTGGTACTTTATAACGCTTCCCAGGCGGCAACATACCAAAAAATAAGATTGCTTTTGCCCCAAAAGTCGTCTTTTCATTCGCACCCCCTCCATCTATGCACTTTTGAACGGCCTGCAAAGAAAGCAAGCTTGAATCAAAAATATGCGAATATACTTCGCTGTAAGACCATCCACCATTTGAAGGTGTTGCTGTGAATACATCATCGCCTACTGATGCCAATATTCTTTCGTATGCATCAACTGTTTTGCCGATGGAGTGAAGTACTTTTCCTGTGCTCATACTTAAAAATGGTCTAATAATTCATTTAAATGATTGATTTGCCACTTAACATCCCCAGGTTGAGGAATATTTAAAGGATTAAAAAAGATAGCGGGAATCCCAAAATCTTGAGCCCCACGGATGTCGGCCTCCACACTATCACCAATCATAATGCTCTCCTCCTTTTTCGCGCCCGCTTTATCCAAAGCATATTTAAAAATGGTTGGATTGGGTTTGTTAACGCCCACATCTTCAGAAATTATCACCTGCGTAAAATAGGGATTCAGCCCTGATACCCTCATTTTTGTTAGCGTAGTTTCTTTAAACCCATTCGAAATTATATGAAGTGCATATTTTTGTTGTAAATAAGCTAAAACGGGCTGTGCACCATCAAATAAATTGGTTTTCGTTGGACTCGTATTCACATAATCTTCTTCAAATTGATGTGGTACCAAATGGGGTTTTACACCCATTTCTAAAAAGGTTTTTCTAAATCGTTCAGCCCGCAAAGTTTCCTTGTCAATCTCCCCTAAATGGTATTTTGCCCACAATCGATGATTGTTTTCGGTATATCTTTCGATAAATTCATCGGCAGATTGAAGTCCTAATTCTCTTAGTTGATGTACTTCATATAATTCTAGAAGCGTCTCTTTTGCATTACGGTCAAAATCCCAAATGGTATGGTCGAGGTCGAAGAAAATATGTTTTATATGTTGCAAGGTTGGAAAGTTTTAAGGTTTCAATGTTTTAAAGTTGAAATGTTTTGGAAGCAGCCTATCCGACAAACTCTGTGTGCTCAGTGTAAAACTCATTTTTATCTCTGTGGTAAGCGCTAAACTTTAATTCCAAATGCCAAATCGCCAGCATCGCCCAAACCCGGTACAATGTACGATTTGCTAGTCATCTCCTCATCAATTGCCCCTAACCATAAATCGGCTTTAGGAAGATTTGCAAGAACGTGTTTAACGCCTTCGCTGCTCGCAATAGCAGCAACAATATGTAGTTTTTTAATTCTATAACGATTGATTAATTCTCTGGCACAAAGCACCATACTCAGTCCCGTAGCCAACATTGGGTCGGCCAAAATAACCGTTTTGTCTTCTAAATCTGGTGCCGAAATGTGCTCCATCTGGATAATAAAATCACCACTTTTTTTTGTTTTCCGATAGGCCGTGATAAATGCACAATCGGCGCGATCAAAAACACTTAAAAAGCCTTCTTGCATGGGTAATCCTGCCCTTAAAATTGTAGCTAAAACAGGTTGTTCAGCTAAAACACTACTTTTTGCTATGCCAAGAGGTGTTTGTGTATCTACTTCAACATAGCTAAGTGTTTTACTTATTTCGTAGGCAAAAAATGCACCTAAGCGACCTAAGTTTTTACGAAAACGCATCGAATCTTTCTGGATGCTTTCGTCCCTAAGCTCGGCGATAAACGTATTAGCAATAGAATTTGTTTTGCTTAGATTAAAAATCATGTAGTAAATATAGGAAATTTTATAGATGTGAGATTTGCGTATTGCGTATTGAGACTGGGCGCACAGTACTAAGATAAACAGAATCTAAGACGTTGAAAAAAAACTTATTGCATCTTTGGCGGCGGCGGTACCACCACTTTATTTGTCTTAATTTTAGAAAAGCGATAGATTAAGCTTAACATCACATTACTAGAGTTATTCGTACTATAACTTTGAGAAATAAAATTGTTACCCTGATTAATTGTACTGTAATTTCTTTTCCCAAATGGGTCATTTGTGCTTACTCTGGCTGTTACCTTATTTTTAAAGAAATTTTTTCTTGCAGCGAAACTGCTGTTAATTGAACCTTTGCTTCGTCCCTGCGAATTTGGACTGTTTGCATAATTTACATTCGATTCGAAAGCTGTTTTATAAGGTAATTGCATCGAAAGCCCAAATACGGCACTAAAACCTAAACCATCTCTATTTAAAGAGGAATTTAATAACGATTTATAGGTAGATTGGTAAATTCTAAAGCTTGCATTGGTGGTTATTTTGTTAGTTGGCCTAAAATTTCCATTCAGCATTAGCGAAAACGACGAATTTGAACCCACATTCTCAAAAGTGCTTTCTGAAACGCCATTTTTGCTCACGATGCGATAACGTTCAATTACTCCAGAGCTCCTCGAATACGAAATTCGTGGTGTAAATGACCATTTCTTTCCGAATGCACCGAAACTAAAATCCATTTGATGCGTGTAGGCTGGCGTTAAATTTGGATTTCCGTAAGAAATATTTAAGGTGTCTGAATTATTTACTTGAGGATTAAGCGCATTTTCTCTGGGTCTATTTACCCTCACACTATAGGTTGCACCGAAATTATAACGTTTTTTAAAAAATCGACTCAGCGAAAGGTTGGGGAATAAACTGATATAGGGATCCACATTATAGCCTATTCCGGTAGAAAGATCGAAATTAACGTTAGTTAACTCCGCTCTTAATCCCCCTTTTAATCCCCATCCATTTTTCCGATAATTATAAGCGGTATAAGCTCCGAGAATATTCTCATTGTAAAAGAATTTATTCGTTAGTTTCTTATCCGTTAAGTACTGTTGAGCAGGGAAATTAAAATTCTCGACCAGTAAATCGTTATCATTTTTACGGTAATTATAGGCTACTCCAAATTCGAAGCGATCTCGTTTTTTAAATACGGGCTTATCATAGTCGAGGTTAAAAGTGAGGCCATTATTTCCAATCTCGTTGCTGTTTTGTTGTAAAGTTGGACTTAAATTAGCTGGGAAAGCATACGCTCTACTAAATGTTCGATAGCTATTATTCGAGTTGGTGTTAAGCGTAAGCCCCATCGTTAATGTGCCTCCGCTAGTATCAATTTTTAAATTATAATCGGCATTAAAAACTACGTTATTACTGTTTCCATCACCTAAATTTTGTTGATTACGCAGGCGGACCTCTTTGAGCTCTTCATTGATATAATAAAAGTCATTTCCAGAACGATTGTCATTCCTGCTTACATTGTAATTGGTAGACAGACGTAAACTCTGTTGTGGAGTGATGTCCCAATCAAAACCCAGTCTAACATTCCCACCATTGCCTAGATTGCGGTTATTGTTAAATTGATTATAATAAAACGTAGTATCGGGGAATAAATTTGTTCGATAACTCTCACTATTGCTTAAGCCAATATTTTTTCGATAAGCTGCACCACCGCTAAAGGTATAATTTTTGCCTTTGTAAGATGCATTTGCATTTGCATTGGCATTTCCTTGTAAACCTGCAGTAGCCGCCAAATTACCATTAAAACCAACCTTGAAGTCTTTTCTAAGCACAATATTCAGAATTCCTTCGCCATCGCCCGAATACTTAGAAGGTGGGTTGGTCATTACCTCTATTTTATCAATAGCATCAGAGGGTAAAACATTCAATAAATCCGATATGTTCGATGTCATGTATTCAGAAGGCTTTCCATTAATGAAGATGCGAGTGCTTCTCTTTCCTGCAATGGTTGCATTTCCGTCAATATCAACCTGAACCATAGGTACATTTTTTAATACATCTGTGGCAGTACTTCCTTCGGCTAGAATAGATGAGCCAACATTATACGTAATTACATCGGCACCAAATTCTACTACTGGTTTTTGGGCAGTTATCGTTACTTCGGCTAGGCTGCTCGATTCGGCACTGAGTTTTAGATTGCCTAAATTTTTATCAAAGTCTTTTTCCGTGATGATGATATCATTTACAAAAAAATTGGTAAAGCCCACATAACTTACCTTAATTTTGTACGTTCCAGATTTTAGATTAATAAATTTGAAATATCCGTTTTCGTCCGTTTGAGTGGTGAAAAGCGCTTGTTCAATGGTAGATTGGTAAACTGCTACTCCCGCAAAAGGAATGGGGAGTGCTCCAATTTCTTCGACAACTTTACCGCGAATAACACCGTTTTCGGCGAACTTAACGCCCGAAGCAGAACTATTTAAGGTAATTAGACTTAAAACAAAAAGGGCTAAAAAAATTCGTATATATTTTATCAAAGTTCAGCTAAGATAATAAATAATTTAAAAAGATTCTTCATCTGGCCTGCCATTTTGATCCTCTTGTTTCTTCGTTTTCTTAAATCCGAATGCCGTTTTGCCAAAACGATACGAGTATGTTAAATTAGCCATAGTGCCTTGCATTTGCCTACTAAAATCAATAATCGAAGTGCGGCCCAGTGTAGTCATGCTCCATTTTCTGGTGCCAAAAACATCTCTAATGTTTAAGCTTAAACTCGATTTTTTATCTTTAAAATCATACTTGCCGCCCGCATCTAAACCGTACATAGCGTTTCGTTTACCCTGTGCCATTACTTCAGCGGCACGGTAATCCGCCTTAACCTGTAAACTAATGCCTAAAGGTAGCGTGAAATTATTGGTTAAGTTTGCATTCCAACTAAAGCCCGAATTCTCTACAATTCCAAATGCTGGTACACCCACAATCTTACTTTGATAAAGATTTACGTTGGCTGTAAAATTCCATTTTTTAATCAAGTCAAACTTCCCTATCAACTCTAAACCGCTCGAAATGTTTCGTGTTAAGTTTTGAGGGGTAACAATGGTAATCCCATTCACATCGGGTTCTGTTCTAATTCTTTGAATTACGTCGTTAGTTTGACGCATGTAAGCAGATGAAACCACTGAGAAACTCTTCCAAAAACGGCTATAGCTTAACTCAAAGGCATGTACATCTTCGGGTTGTAGATTTGGATTTCCTCGACGATAATTTAGGGGGTCTGAAACGTCTAAAAACGGATTGGTATCCCAACCCCGGGGTCTATTTACGCGGCGACTATAGCTTAACTGCACTTGTTGCTCGTCGCTAATCTTTTGTGTTAGGAATATACTTGGATAAATACGTGTATAGGCAACTTTTCCTGGGGTGTAGGCTATGTTCGAATTAATGTTATAAGCACCCATACGTGTATCGAGTTTAGCATCTTCTATTCTAAAGCCAACTTGGTAGCCAAATTTTTTAACTTGATTTTGATAGTTAATATAGGCGGCGTGTACTTGATCTTTATTGTTAAAATCGTTGCTAAGGGCGTAGTTAAAGTCGTATTCGCCATTAACAGGACTTAATTGCTCGGCATAAGTAGAACTCTCAGACATTTTGATTTGGCTTCGATAGCCTCCTTCTAATTTTCCAAATTCGCCCAACGGTCTAGTATAATCGAATTGAATATTGTAGTTTCTATTGAAGTTACCTCGATCGGTACGCTGTATGTCTACATTATGGGTCGTACTGCCTTGTGTGTTGTAAATAGTAGTATTGTAAATCTGATAATTGTCATTCGTGCCTTCAGCATACGCTAGATTTGCCGTAAGCTCTTCTTTTGGGTTTTTAAATTTTTGAGAAAAATCTAAGCCTAAATCGTAACTATTTCTATTTTGCTGTTCGTTGTTATTTCTGTTACTCAACGAAAATGGATTTCGATCAGCGTAAAGTTGATTGATATTTAAGATTTCATTTTCGTTGCCAGTGCCAATATTTAATCCTGTTGAAAAACTGATCACACTTTTTTCTGCCACATAATAATCAATTCCAGCCTTAAGGTTATGGCCTTTGTTTAAATCAACAGAGTTATTTCTTTGTTCGCCAAAGGCCAGTGAGGTAGGCGAAGGATTTAAGTATTCGATGTTGTTAAATCCACCTCCAATTCGGTTGCCATACCGATAACTATAATTGCCATACAGGTTTATTTTTTTATTCTGAAAACTTAAGCTTGTATTTCCGTTATAATTGTCGCGATTTCCGGCCGTTAGTGCTAATGAGCCATTAAAACCAAGTTTTTTATTTCTCTTTAGTACAATGTTAATGATACCCGATTGCCCTTCGGCATCGTATTTAGCCGATGGGTTGGTAATCAATTCTACGCTTTCGATCGAACTTGCAGGGATAGATTGAAGGATTTGCGCAATATTTCCGCCCGCAATTAAAGATGGTTTTCCATCAATTAAAACTTTTACCCCCGATGATCCACGTAAACTTACATTCCCATCGATATCGGTTTGTACCGACGGCACATTTTGAAGCAAATCTGAAGCAGAACCGCCCTCGCTTACCAAACTTTGGTCGACTGAGAATATTTTTTTATCAATGCCCATCTGCATGGTAGCTTTAGGGGCTTTAATTTCTACTTCACTTAAAATATTTCCTTTGGCGAATTTCATTTTTATGTTGCCAAAATTAACTTCCTTAACGGCATCACTTATAGAAACTGAATCCCTAACCATAGTTTGGAAACCGACATAGCTTGCTTTAAACGTAAAAACGCCTTTTGGTAGGTTAATTAATGTAAATGTTCCTTCAACGTCGGCCTTTGCAACTTTTACAATTGCTTTCGTTTTTTTGTCTAATAAAATTGCCGAAGCATAAGGAATTCCTTCATTATTTTGTGCATCAACAATTTTTCCAGTGATTTTGCCAACACCTGTAGTGTTCTGTGCCGAAAGTTTTACAGTTGCGATACAAATGGTAAATATTAATAATAGAACTTTGTGTGTAATTGGTCTCATTTAATCTGATTTCGATTTGTTTTTAAGGAAGACAAAGGTCGGCGTTAAGGGTTTAAAAAAAGAGCCGTAACTATTTTATTACAGCCGTTTTATGTTTAATTACAGTAATATTTTTGATAACGAAGCATTAACCTATGCTAAATACAGGGAGTTGGTTGATGACCTTTTAGCCGTTGGTAAAACCACTGGTCCAGATCATTCTGAAGAACTCTTGCACTATACCAAAATGAATGTGCAGCGGATGAAAAGGGTAGAGAAAACGACTATTTTAAACGATGAACTGCTTACTGCAATCGACAACGTAAAGCAGCATTATCGTTTTTTGGTGATGAGTGAAGGCTGGTGTGGCGATGCGGCGCAGATTGTTCCAGTTATCGATAAAATGGTTTCGGCCGCACCAGATAAGTTTAGCTTACGTTTACTATTAAGAGATCAACATCTGTCGATTATGGATGAGTATTTAACCAATGGGGGTAGAGCTATTCCAGTGGTGTTGGTTTTAAATGATGAAGGGGAAGTGGTATTGCCAAAATGGGGACCACGGCCAGCGGTTTTGCAATCGTTACGCACAGCGTGGCAAAAAGAAGGGTTAGATTCTGTTAAAATTGGTGAATTATTGCATGGTTGGTATGCAAAAGATAAAACACAGGAAACGCAAAAGGAGTTTGCCGCACTTTTAAGGAAATTATAGCCCGTTAGCATCATACCAACTCGCATTTCCGAAATAGCTATTCGCTAATGGCTTCATCAGCTTTAATCCATTAATACTGTTCGTAAAGCAAACCATTATTTGTTCTTTTTCTGGGTTGATGATGAAAAACGCTTTGTAATCGCCATTATCGCCCCAATGCCATGCAAATTTTCCGATTTCATTTTTTTGAATGCCTATTCCAAGCCCCCAAAATATCTGCTTGGTGTTGGTTGGTACTTCATCGGTTAACATCGTTGATAAGTGTTGTTTAAGCAATGCCTTTAAGAATAAACTATAATCGGTTGCTGTGGTTAATAATGAAAATGCAGCATTGGGCAGGAAAAATTCGCCTCTTTCTGTAATTTCGTTTTTGCCATTATATCCAAAAGTTGCAGTTTTTGCAAATCGTTCTTCCCAAATAAAGGATGAATTTTTCATTTCAAGTGGCGTGAACACTCTTTCTTTGGCAATTTGCTGAAAATCTTTTTTCAAAATATTTTGAATAACCAATTGTAAAAAGACAAACCCTTCGCCAGAATAATTCCATTTTGTACCGGGTTCGAATTGCGTTTTTAAGGCCGATGTGCTCCATCCTTTTTGCATCGGATTTTGTGCCCAATTTGGCCAACCTGTAGTATGGTTTAATACCATTCGAGCAGTTATTTTTTTCGAATTGGGGTCGTTTTTTATTCTTGGGTAATCAAAATAACAATATAATGGAGTGTCTAAGGCTATCTTTTTCTCTGCCACCAACTGCAAGCATACATAGGCTAAAACTACCTTGCTTAACGATGCAGCTTGAAATATAGTGTTTGCATTTAATCCCTGTTTACCACCGGTATATGCTGTTCCTAACGAATAATTTGTGGTTTTATCTTTATCAATCCACACAAATTGAAGGCCTGGCACCTTAGAATCAGATCTTAATTTATCGATGGTTGCGGGTTGAGCGAATGCTGTATGTATTGCTATAAGTAAGGAAATAAGGCTTAAAGCAAAGATTTTCATTTTAATCGACAGTAACTGTTAATCCTTCTTGCTGCAATATTTTCCGATACACTTCCATCTCTGTAAACGAACCTTCCAATACTGCACATTTGCCTTTATTGTGAACTTCCCAAGCAATTTTTTCAGCCTGCGTCTCCGTATAGTCCAAATATTTCATCATGCACCAAATTACGTGCTCAAAGGTGTTCACATCGTCGTTCCATAAAATTAATCGATGAACGGTCTTTAAAGAAGTTAAAATTTCTTCAAGCGTAAATGTTTCTTCCTTTGTTTCAGTTGACGGCATGGTGCAAAATTACGGAATTGAATCGAGAATGGAAGACCAAATTAGTTACATTTGTTTTCTAATCAAATTGTTATGAACAGCTCAAAAATTGCGGGTATTGGTTATTATGTTCCCAAAAATATATATACTAACAACGATTTATCACGTTTTATGGAAACCAACGATGAATGGATTCAAGAACGTACCGGAATAAAAGAGCGTCGTTTTGCAGATCGACTTGAAGAAACTACAACTACAATGGGGGTTGAAGCAGCCAAAATTGCCATTGAAAGAGCGGGGATAACTGCAAAGGATGTTGATTTTATTATTTTCGCCACCTTAAGTCCTGATTATTATTTCCCAGGATGTGGAGTATTGCTGCAACGTGAAATGAAAATGAAAGAGGTAGGGGCGCTTGATGTTCGAAATCAATGCTCTGGGTTCTTGTATGCGCTTTCTGTGGCCGACCAATTCATCAAAACTGGCATGTATAAGAATATATTAGTGGTGGGTAGTGAAAAGCACTCGTTTGCGATGGATTTTGAAACGCGGAGTCGAAATGTTTCGGTGATCTTTGGGGATGGTGCTGGAGCAGTAGTCTTACAGCCGGCGAAGAGAGAAGGGCAGGGAATTTTAAGCACGCATTTACATAGCGATGGGGCTGAGGCCGAAATTTTAGCCATGTTTTACCCAGGTTCTCATGCAAACAGGTGGATGCCAGATAAGCCTGGATATCCTGATCAGGAGCTGGGTGGACTTTTTATAACACCTGAACAAATGGAGAGTGGTGCTGCATTGCCGTATATGGACGGGCCAGCTGTTTTTAAAAAGGCTGTAGTTAAATTTCCAGAAGTAATTAAAGAAGCTTTGGCGGCAAACAATTTAACGGCAGATGATATAGATTTACTTATTCCGCATCAAGCAAATTTACGGATTAGTCAGTATGTACAGCAACTCTTAAAATTACCCGATGAAAAAATTTTCAATAACATTCAAAAATACGGCAATACCACCGCTGCTTCAGTTCCTATAGCACTATGTGAAGCATGGGAAGAAGGTAAAATTAAGGAAGGTGATCTGGTTTGTTTAGCTGCTTTTGGCTCTGGATTTACTTGGGCAAGTGCGCTAGTAAGGTGGTAAATATGGAAGATGTGTTTGTTGAATAAAATGTTAAATTTTTAAGAAATCAAATGCTTTTGTTTTAACGGTATTATGATGTATCTTTAAGATTACGTTAAATAAATACCGATGGCGCTCCAAGCATATACAGGGACTTTTGGGAAGACGGAATTAACACATTTGCTTAAACGTAGTTTATTTGGCGTGAATAGGGCGGATGTAAGTTCGCTAGTAGGCAAAACCCTAACTGAGGTGGTTGATTATCTTTTACTAGATATGCCTTTGCCCGTACCTCCTATTAACAATTATAATGATAGCAATTTTACCGATCCTGCAGTTTCGTCGGGTGCAATTTGGGTAAATGCAGTATATGATGGGAATGCGAATAGCAGAAGAATAACATCGTTTAAGTCGTGGTGGGTGGGTCAAATGCTTACTCAACAAGTTTCTTTACGAGAGAAAATGGTGTTGTTTTGGGCAAACCACTTTTCAACCGAAACGACTGTAGTTGGCGATGCGAGATATATTTTCAAGCATAATAACCTTTTCAGAACCCTTGCTTTTGGTAGTTTTAAGGAGATGGTTAAACAAGTTACTATTGATCCTGCGATGTTGCGCTATCTAAATGGATATGTAAATACCAAAACTGCTCCAGATGAGAACTACGGCAGAGAACTGCAGGAATTGTTCACCATGGGTAAGGGCCCAAATTCTAAGTTTACCGAGGCAGATGTAAAAGCAGCAGCGCGAGTATTAACAGGCTTTCAATTGGATTCGAGAAATATCACGTCTATATTTACGGCGTCGAGGCATGATACTACCGATAAACAGTTTTCGGCTTTTTATGGCAATAAATTAATTAAAGGCAGAACAGGTGCAGATGGTGCTAATGAAGTGAACGACATGATCGATATGTTATTTACGAATACTGAACTCGCCTTGTATATCTGCCGCCGTTTATATACGTATTTTGTGTATTATGATATTACGCCTGCTGTGGAGCAAAATGTGATTGTTCCCCTTGCCGATATTTTTAGAACAAGCGATTATCAGATTAAACCAGTTTTAAAAGCACTATTTACGAGTGCAGATTTTTTTGCGCCACAAAATAGATCGTGTAGTATTAAGTCGCCAATCGAATTTATGGTTGGTCTTTGTCGAGAGTTTGAAATTGTTTTCCCTGATTCGTTAGACTATGTGAATTTATATTACATGTGGGATTATATTCGAGCACAAGCACAAACCACTCTACAAAATCTTGGCGATCCGCCGAGCGTGTCAGGATGGGAAGCATATTATCAGGCACCACAATTTTATGAACTTTGGATTAATTCAGATACCCTTCCTAAACGTAATGCATTTACCGACCGCTTTATCAGTACAGGTTATACTCGAAATGGCAAAAAAATTAGTATAGATCCTTTAGCCTATACGGCCAAGTTTAGTAAGCCTGAAGACCCCAACCAGCTCATAGCCGATGTAATTGCCCATTTATATACCATAGATGTAAGTGCCTCCGTTAAAACTTTCTTAAAAAGTATCTTATTAAGCAATCAAATAACTGATGTTTATTGGACAGAAGCTTGGACCAATTATAAACTCGATCCCACCAATACTGGGAAGAGAAATATTGTATCCACTAGGTTAAAAGAGTTTTATAAGTACATCATGAATTTAGAGGAGTATCAACTATCATGAATAGGCGGGAATTCATTACAAAAACATTACCAGCAGGCGTTGTATTACCGTCACTAATTAATGGATTTTCTTTAAAAGCATTTGGCGCGTCGAGCTTGTTATCGGCCATGACTGCTGCTACCGAAGAGACGGATCATGTACTGGTTATTATTCAATTAAATGGGGGCAATGATGGATTAAATATGATCATCCCATTACAGTATTACGATAACTTAGTGCTTGCAAGGCAAAATATTATCTTACCACAAAATAAGATTATCAAACTAGGTAATTTTAGTACGGGCTTGCACCCTAAAATGACAGGATTAAGTAATTTATACGATGAAGGTAAAGTTCAAGTTATTCAATCTGTAGGTTACCCATCGCCTAATTTTAGCCACTTTAGAGCCACAGATATTTGGCAAACAGCTTCAGATGCAAATGTAGAAATTGAAACGGGTTGGGCGGGTAGATATTTGGGCGAATCATTCCCTAATTTCCCTATTGGATTCCCTAACTCAGTAATGCCCGATCCTTTGGCCATTCAAATTGGCTCGTTTTTATCACCTGCCTTTCAAGGCCCTTCTATTAATATGGGAATGGCAATTTCTGATCCGGTTAATTTTTATAACCTCATAAACGGCATCCAAAGTCCTGCTCCAAATACCAATGCCGGTAAAGAACTTACCTATATCCGGCAGGTTTCTCAACAGACACAACAATATGCTAATGTGATTAAAGCAGCGGCAAATAAAGTTAAAACACAAGCCACTTATCCTACAGGTAATTCCTTGGCAGATCAACTTAAAATTGTAGCACGATTAATAGGAGGAGGTTTAAAAACAAGAATGTATATGGTAAATATAGGTTCTTTCGATACGCATGCTAATCAGGTAGTTACCAATGCCACCGATACCGGAACGCATGCTACCTTACTATTAAAAGTAAGTGATGCCATCAAAGCCTTTATGGACGATTTAAAATTGCAAGGTGTTTCTAAACGTGTAGTGGGGATGACTTTCTCTGAATTTGGCCGCCGTATTAAATCGAATGCAGGTGGAGGAACCGATCATGGTGCTGCAGCTCCGATTTTAGTTTTTGGTGATGCCATACAAGGGGGTGTTTTAGGTACGAATCCTGTAATTAGTGCCACCACTTCGGTGAACGATAATATTCCTATGCAGTACGATTTTAGATCGGTATATGCCACTTTATTGGAAAAATGGTTCTGCGTAGATAAAACGGTGCTACAAAATGTGATGTTCAAAAACTTCCAATCGCTGCCCATTATACAAGCTGGAACAAATTGTGTATCTACTGATGTAACCGCTGTGAATCTTGCCAGCGGAGAGAATTTAATCACCAATTATCCAAATCCATTTACCTCAAGAACTACGATTAAATATACCTCGGCAGGAGGTCATGTGCTTATTCAGGTGTTTAACACAATGGGCAAGTTGATTACTACTTTGCAGGATGGAATGAAGCCTGCTGGCGCCTATACTGTTGATTTCGAGAATCGTTATTTTCCACCTGGTGTGTATTATGCACGATTGCAAAATGGAGACTTGCAGCAGGTGAGGAATATGATGATTGTGCGGTGATTTCTGTTGTGGGTTGCGGGTTGTGAGTTGCGGGATTAGATGTATAGCCTTTGTTGATAAAAAGCCTTTGCGCTCTTCGCGGTAAAAAATCACTCGGTTTCTCTGTGAAATTCTCCGTGGCCTCTGTGGTAAAAAACTTCGTATCTTTGTATATGCAATTTAAACTTGGTGATTTTGTTCGTTTTGTAGACGAGAAGCGGGAAGGTTATGTAACACGAATTATTGATTCTCAAACCTTAGGGGTTACGGATACGGATGGATTTGAAATTCCGGTAGCCATTAGTAATTTAACAAGTGTTTATGGACATCAATCTAATTTGGCAAAGCCCGATGAATTAACGAATGTTCAGGCGCCTGCCGATGAAAAATTTGTAGAAGAGGGTATTTATATTGCAGTGGTTGAAGCGCAAAAAGCCAGCTCAGTGGTGCATTTTACTTTAATTAATAGAAGTTCCTATCAATTGTTAGTTAGCTTAAAAACCGACTTAAAGGGGAAATATAAAGGCGAATTTGGTGGTGTAGTACAGGCGAAAGGACAGACACAACTATATAGCGAGAACTTGGCCGATTTAGAAATTTGGCCAGATTTTAACTTTCAAGTTTTGTTTTTTACCGTTGCGAATATAAAACCCAAGGCACCTTTGCTGCTAAATAGAAAGTTTAGAGCAAAAGATTTTAGTATTTCGAAAAGCTTAATTCCTGAACTTAATAAGTTTGGTTGGTTGATTCGATTGGATGAGCCATTACCCCTCATCGATGCAAAAAAGTTAAAGGAGAGCCTGTTTAGGGGCTCTAGCGACCAGATTAAGGTAGCTGTTCCTTTGACAGAAATCGATTTACATATCGAAAAACTGAGAGATGACCATCAATTCTTAGGTCAATCCGAGATAATAAACATACAGTTGGCTTATTTTCAGCAAATGCTGGATGCGGCCATTGTACATCAACTGCCTAAAATTGTATTTATCCACGGGGTGGGAAATGGAACATTACGGCACCATATCCACAAGGTGATTAGCAAACATCCGCAAGTGCGAACCTTTATGGATGCACAGAAAGAGAAGTTTGGGTTCGGGGCCACGGAGGTTGTGTTTAAGGTTTAATTTTTGCCACCTGAGAAAACCTCAGCGGTTAGTAGCATAGGGTAATTTACTAGTTTAAGATGCTTTCG